>NZ_CP024996.1:4213194-5617593 GCF_003719195.1 Herbaspirillum rubrisubalbicans | reverse complement strand
GAAGCTTTCTTGTCGGATGATTGCGGCGCCCCTTGCCGCGTCCAGCGGACGGGCCTTGGACGAAGTCGTCCGGGCGCGAAACGAGGGACGCATTTTACTCTGGTAAACCTAAGTTATCCACAGGCGAATCGGCATATTTGCCCCAATAAGCTCATCTATCCACAGGCTGCGCAGCAGCGACTTCAAACTCGCAGCCCTGAAGGCGCTTCGCGGGCGGGTGATAGGGGGACAGAGTAGGAGGCTTGTGGAAAAGACAAGCTGGCCGGGAGGGCCAGGTTTTTTTGTAACAGCCTGTGCAAAACCCGAAAGCCGGCGCTGACCTGTCCCTTTTTTCCCCTGTGGACAGGTTCAACTTGGCGAAAAATTCGCCTGTGGATAAGACAACCCGGCAGGCCGGTGTCAGTCGACTACGGTGCCGTCGACAAAGAGCTTCATTTCACCTGGCTGGTATTGCGTCCAGACTTCATTGTCGGTCAGCGGCTGGGTGACGATGACGGCCACCCGGTCATTGCTGGTAGTGACTTCGGAGAAATCCACCGAGAGGTCTTCATCGGACAGCTTGGCCGTGGTGAAGGGATGCTGGCGGACGATGTAATAGAGATTGGTGGAGCAATGGGTAAAGAGCGCCGAGCCATCCGAGAGCAGCATGTTGAAAGTGCCATGGCTGGCGATGCCGTCGACGATCTCGCGCAGCGCGGCGCGCAACTCGGCCAGCAGGGGTAGGGTATCGCCAAAGCGCCGGCGCAGCTCCTGCAGGATATAGCAGAAGGAAAGTTCACTATCGGTAGTACCGACCGGCCGGAAAGGCCCGTCCAGCGTGGGGGTGAAGTTTTTCAGGTCACCATTGTGGGCAAATACCCAATACCGGCCCCACAACTCGCGCACAAAAGGATGGCAGTTGGCCAGCGTCACGCGGCCCTGGGTGGCCTTGCGGATGTGAGCGATGACGTGCTGCGACTTGATCGGATAGCGCTTGATGAGCGCGGCCACCGGCGAATCGACCGCAGCCTGGTGATCGACGAAGGTGCGCACCCCGGAGCCCTCGAAGAAGGCAATGCCCCAGCCATCGCGATGATGATCGGTCAGCCCGCCGCGGGTGGCGAAGCCGGTGAAGCTGAAGACGATGTCGGTGGGGGTGTTGCAGTTCATCCCGAGGAGCTGGCACATGATGTCTTGCGGTAAGGCTGTGGTGATTGGCGGGTGGACAAGTTATCACGATTGCCGCCTGACATGCCGCGTACGGTGGATAAAAAAAGCCCCGCGAGCTTGCGCTGGCGGGGCTAATCCTTCCTAAAGAGGGAGGAGGAGACACAGTACGTACTACAAAACTTCAACTACACGACCAGAAGCCGTTGGGCCTCGAACGACGATCAGGCGGGGACTTGTTCAGTCGCGCGCGGCCATGTTGCGCAGTTCGGCGGCAAAATTCGGTTGGGTCATGCTGTATTCGTTGGCCATGCGGTTCAACATCATCTTGCCGCTGAACTTGTGCGCCAGGATGCGTTGCTCCAGCGACTTGCGGGGCTTGACCAACAGCAGCGCAGCTTGCGCCACACCCAGGATCAGCGGCTTGAACACCATCACCAGGGTCACCAGTGCTCCCAGACCCAGGGCCGGGCGCACATAGGCTGCCATCATACCGATGAAGGACTGCGCGAAGGGCAGGGCGGCTTCTGCGGGAAAGGCCAGGTTCAGGAAGGACATGATATTTCTACCTCTGATAATCAGGCCGCGACACAGTTGCACGGCGTTCAATTTCACTGTTGTTGCGTCGCAGTATGATGGTTCGCTCGCTGTATGACTACTTTAGAGTGCTCATATCAGTTATAGACTCTGTGAATAAGAGGTTTGGTGAGCTGTTCGGGCCGGCGCCGCATGGCCTATCCGGCAGCAAACCCTTGTACACAGGGCTTCTCTACCTCATCGGGTGAGATTGCGGGATACCGGTCAGCGCGCTTTCCCAGCCCATGGGTGATGTGTAATTGCAACGCCATGGCGCGCGTGTTCGCATCTTTTTCACCGCCTGTGAATATCTGGTCAGATTGATGCAGATTGATGAGAAACTTGCTTCGCCGCAGGCACAAAAAAAACCCCACAGGCAGAGCCTGCGGGGTTAATCCTTCCTAAAGAGGGAGGAGGAGACAACGGATCGGTGTCCTGACGCGTTGATCGAATCAGCGTCAACATAAGCGCCGTACGCGCCGGGAACAACCGAAATCCTTCACTACCGCGCCAGCCGCTCCGGGCCTGGCGCCAAGCTCACGCAGAAGTCATGCGCAAGCGGTAAAACTTGAATACGGGTGAAGCAAAAAGCTTCGCAAGAAGCTTATAAAAACTCCGATTAACCGCGCGAAGCGATGAAGCGCAGTTCAGCAGCCAGGTTAGGCTGGGTGGCTTCGAACTTGTCGGCCATGCGGTTCAGTTGGCGGCTACCGACGGCGCGATCCTGTTCGGCGGCGACCAGTGCTACGGCTTGCAGCTCATGGGCCTTGACGAAGTGGACGAAGATCGTGCGCAGCACGGCTGCGATCTTGCTCTTGAAGCTGCTGTTGGTGCTTTGTGCGATGGTTGCCATGATTCGATCCTTGACGTTGTGTGTTATGTTGCATTGCAGTGTAGTGAAGCGCCTGTTGTTTGACCACTTTCCGTTTCGGATATCAGTTATATTGTCCGTGAATAATATTTCGGCCCGAGATCACGGGCGCCATCCATCCCCTACCGAGACTTTCATCACGCCGCAAAGGCCCGCCCTATGAGCTTTCTGACCCTGGACCTGAATTTGTTGCGCGTTTTCGACGCCGTCATGACCGAGCAGAACCTGACCCGGGCGGCCAACCTGCTGGCCATGACCCAGCCGGCTGTCTCCAATGCGCTACGTCGCCTGCGCGACACGCTCAATGATGACCTGGTGATCCGCACCGCCCACGGCGTCAAGCCCACTCCGCGTGCCGAGGAACTGTGGCCCACGGTGCGGCGGGCCCTGTCGGAGCTGGAAGCGGTGATCGCACCGGACAGCTTCGATATTTCGCGTGCCCAGAACACCTTCCGCATGGCCATGGTCGATGCCACCGCCGCACTGTGGCTGCCTTCGCTGGTGCGCACCATCATGCGCGACGCGCCGCGCATCAAGATCCGCATGATGCCGCTGACCACCCGCGACCCGCGCGCCATGCTGCTGCGCGGTGACATCGATCTGGCGGTCGGCTTCTTCCCCGGCGTGACGGCGCAGCTGGCCGATGGTCAGGGCATGGCCAAGACCCAGATCAGTCATGCCCGGCTCTACACCGGCCAGTACGTCTGCGTGATGCACAAGAACCACCCGCTGGCCGGCCAGCCGCTGACGCTGGACAGCTATTGCAACGCCGACCACCTGCTGGTGAGCCTGTCGGGCAAACCCCATGCGGTCATCGACGATGTGCTGGCGGGCATGAACCGCGAGCGCAAGATCCTGCTGACGGTCAACCAGTTCTTCACTGCCGGGCGCATCGTGGCCAGTTCCGAACTCATCACCGTGCTGCCGCGCCATCTGGTGGCCGCTACCGGCATGGCCGAATCGCTGGTGGTCAAGGAACTGCCCTTCCAGACACCGGAAGAACACGTAGACATGCTCTGGCATGAACGCGACGCCCGCAACCCGGCCCACAAATGGCTGCGCGCGCACTTGTCTGCAACAACCCATGACGAATTCGGTCGTATCAACATGAAGCGCTGAGCGCCGTGCGGCGGCCTCGGCGCATGTTGATCACCCTCACCGGGGAAGCCGAACCGATGTCGCGTCTGACCAAAATCTTCCTCTGGCTGCTGGCCAGCCTGATCCTCCTGATCGCCGCGGCGATCATCTTCCTCATCAGCTTCGACTGGAACCGGGCCAAGCCCTGGATCAACCAGCGCGTCTCGGCCGCCATCGGCCGCGAATTCGCCATCGACGGCGATCTCTCGCTGCATTGGCAGCGGCCCGATCCGACTTCACGCGGAGCTGAATCGGGCTTCTGGGCAAGCTGGATTCCCTGGCCCCGGCTGCAAGCGGAGAACCTGCGCCTGGGCAATCCGCCGGCCTTCGCGCAGTCCGGGCAAATGGCCACGGTGCAGCAAATTACCTTCACGCTCAATCCGCTGCCTTTGCTTGTGCATCAGATTTCCCTGCCTTCGCTGGAGGTGCAGGATCCTTCGGTCTCGCTCTTGCGCAACCGCGAGGCTGTGAACAACTGGACTTTCAAAAGCGACAGCACCGGTCCCTCGACCTGGCAACTGCAACTGGGCCGCATCAGCCTGCGCCAGGGCAAGCTGGCCTTGGATGACGCTGTGGACAAGATCAAGCTGCAGGGCGAGATCGACACCCTCGACCCGGAACGCGAAAAAGTCTATGGCCTGGGCTGGACGTTGCGCGGCAGCTTCAACGGTGCGCCGGTCAGCGGCCAAGGCAAGGCGGGCGGGGTGCTGTCGCTGCAGAACCAGCAACAACCCTATCCCCTGCAAGCCCAGGTGCAGGTCGGCAAGACCCGCATCGGCGTGCGCGGCACGCTGACCAAGCCGGCCGAGCTGGCGGCGCTGGATGTGCGGCTCTCGCTCTCGGGTGCCAGCATGGGCAACCTCTATCCGCTGACCGGCGTGCTGCTGCCGGAAACGCCGCCCTTTGCGACCGAGGGTCGGCTGATCGGCAAGATCGCTGCCGGTGGCAGTCAATGGCGTTACCAGGACTTCAGTGGCAAGGTCGGCGACAGCGACCTCAATGGCAGCCTGGATTACCAGACCGGGGGCACGCGCGCGCAATTGACCGGTGCGCTCACCTCCAACGTGTTGCGCTTTGACGACCTGGCGCCGCTGATCGGCGCCGACTCCAACGCCGAGAAGGCGCAACGCGGTGCCGAGGAGCGCCAGCCTGTGGACAAGATATTGCCGGTCAAGACCTTCAGCACCGAGGCCTGGGGCGCGCTGGATGCCGATGTGCGCTTCACCGGCAAACGCATCATCCGGCAGCAGGGCCTGCCCATCACCGACTTGCAGGCACATCTGATCTTGAAGGACAAGGTCCTGACGCTGGACCCACTCAAGTTCGGCGTGGCTGGCGGCAATCTGACTTCCACCATCCGCCTGGATGGTCAGGCGGCCCGGATGAAGGCCGATATGAAGCTTTCTGCGCGCAAGCTGAAGATCCAGCAGCTCTATCCCAAGCTCGATGCCTCCCGCACCAGCTTCGGCGATATCAATGGCGATGCGCGCCTGAGCTCGAGCGGCAATTCGGTCGCCGCGATGCTGGGCTCGTCCAATGGAGAAGTGAAGGTTTTGGTCAACCAGGGCGCCATCAGCAAGTTCCTGTTGGAAGCCGCCGGCCTGAATGTGGGCAACGTGGTCATCAGCAAGCTGTTCGGCGACAAGGAAGTCAAGCTCAATTGCCTGGCCGGCGACCTGCCGGTAAATGACGGCGTAATGCAGGTGAAGACCTTGCTGCTCGATACCGAGGATGCCTTGATCGTGGTCGATGGTAGCATCGACATGAAGCGTGAACTGCTGAACCTGAATGTGCATCCGCGCAGCAAGGGCTTGCGCATCATCTCGCTGCGTTCACCGCTCTACGTCAAGGGCAGCTTCAAGGACCCGGATGTGGGTGTGGACAAGGCCGTGCTGGCGCTACGGGCCGGCGGTGCGGTGGCGCTGGGCTTGCTGGCGCCGGTGACGGCGATCCTGCCGCTGATCAATATCGACGGTGACCAGAAGGCCGACTGTGGGCAATTACTGGAAGAAGTGAAGAAAGCTCCACTGCTCCCAGCGACCGGTAAAAGCAAATCCGTCAAGGGTGCGCCTAAAAAATAGGCAGTGATAATCCGGGGCAATTGTTGACGTGACGGCAGGGGATAACTTTCCCCGACCAGCCGCAAAATGGCTGCTTTTTCGTCAACAGTGTCACTGAGAGTGGCCGCCCTTTCTTCTGAAATCTCCAGAAAACGGCTGCTGGCACCCCATTGCGGGGCTGCGCAGGCCCAAAATCACCGACGAATTGGCCTAAATCGGTGACTTCTCAAAAATTCCCTCTTTTCGCTCCCGATTCCATCGAATTTCCCGTGCCTGTGGATAAAGTTCTGAATAACTTTTTCATCGATTGGGGAAAAGTCAATAAGTTATCCAAAGGCTGATTTTTATCCCCGATTCGTGATCGCGTCATACAGAGCTTGCCCAAGGGCTTGTCCTTTCTCCAAACGCTTGATTTTCTGGGGGTTAACCAAGTTATCCACACAGCAATAGGGACGTTAACCACTACTACTAATTTTATAAACAGCTTAGATTTAAAGCTGAAGCGCGCGAGCTTTCGCTCGGCGCGCAGCTTGGTTCACCAACCCCGACGGCCTTGCCGCTCGAGAAAATGCACGGTCACGGTGAAAGAGAAAGAAAAACGAACGAGGGCTGCGCTGGAAACCCGGTTTGATGGGCGAATCGACTTCAGAGGGATTCAGAGCTACGCCACGGGAGTGGAAGCAACGGACCGTAGGGTGCTGAGGTCTGTGAAAAAGAAATGCCGCCAGGCGTCGCTGGGGATGCCTGGCAGACTTTTTTTATCCACAGCAACCGGCAGAAGAGGGGTTTGTCTCGCCCAACCCGGAAAAGCCCGGTGGATAAAACATCATGGCTTCAAGTTGATCGCGTCCGGCACTTCCAGTACCAGGTCGCTGCGCGCCTCGGCCACGCAGGGCAGCAGCCTTTTCTTCGCGGGTCAAGCCGGGCCATTCGATCTGGTGGGCGATCTCGCCTGTGGACAATTTACACATGCAGGTCCGGCAGGTGCCGTTGCGGCAGGAATTGGGCATACGGATGCCGGCCAGCAAGCCGGACTGCAACAGAGAACGCCCTGGGACTTGTTCAAATTGCAAACTCGAGGGTTGGAGGTCGACGATGTAGGTTTTTCCAGTGCTCATCTCGCTGTTTCCTGGGTTTGAAAGGCGCTTGTGGATAAGTCTTTGCATATCCGCTGGGTGCTTTGGGTATATCTGGCCGATTTATCCAAGGCCCAAAATTTGTCCAGAATCTATGCCTCGGCAATGCAGAAGCTTACCAAGCGTTTATCAGAAAGCTAAATACTTGATTTTTTACGTGTAAACCAAGTTATCCACAGTTTTTGGCGACGTTAACAATCACTACTACTTATATATATCCACATCTAAATTAAAGAACCGAAAGAGCGTGCGCGGTGGACATCTTTTCAAAAAGTTAGCTTTCAAACACTAAAAACCTTCAAAAAGCCCTTGGCAACGGCATATACGCATCCCAAGGTCCTTTAGGTTCGGCAGGAAGACGGTGAAATCGGATGCTTATTTCTCTAAAGAAACCCAAGAAGATGTCTTTTATGCAATAACTTTGCCCGATTCAGGGTTGCCAGACTTGTTGCAGCAACTGGAAAACCGCCTTGATGACATCCTCATGTTGTCTTTTTTCTAATGAAATAAAGCTCAACTCGGTCGACAGTTCCACCGCATCGGCAATCACCAGACCATGGGCGTGCGCCTGATTCAAGGCAATCGATTCCCGCGCCAGCGACAAGCCGACCCCTGATTTGACCAGGTCCAGCATCGAGGACTCCTGGTCAACCAAGGCTACCGTCTGTGGTTTTACCTGATGTTGCGCGAAGATCCTGCTCAATAGGCGATGATGAGCTGATTCGGCCGGGGTCCAGATCCAGGGCAGGCGGGCCAGCGCCTTCCATCCTTTGCCCGAGACGCGGTTCTTCCAACCCGCCGGGGCGATGACGTTGTAGGTGAAGGAAGTCAGCGTCAGGGCATGGAAACCCTGGCCAGGGTCGCCCAGGAAGAAGCCGACATCCAGCTTGCCGGCGCGCACTTCGTTGAGCACCGAACCGGACATGTGGTGGGAAAGCTGGGTCGATAGTTGCGGATGGCGCTCGACCAGCAACTTCAGGAATGCCCCGAGCCGGATGAATTCTGGATCCAGGATGGTGCCGATGGCCAGCGAACCGGACAGGGCGTTCTCGCTGGAGCGTAAACCGGTGGCGTGACGGCGCAATTCCTGCACATCGGCCAGGATGCGCTCGGCCAGCGGCAGCAGTGTGTTGCCTTCGGCGGTGAGGACCATGCCGGCTGCACTGCGATTGAACAAGGCCAAGCCCAGACTTTCCTGCAGAGCCTTGATCTGCAGACTCACGGCGGGCTGGGTCAGGTGCAGCTTTTCAGCAGCCCGGGTCAGGTTGCCTTCGTGGGCGACCGAGATAAATGCACGTAATTGCGTCAGATCCATCGTCATCTCCCGTGATCATTGCCTCTTTCCCCTTTTGTTGCCTGTGGATAAGCCGGTGGATATCCAGATGAATAGGCTGTGCAGATCGTGTGGGTAGCGTGTGAACAATAAAGTCGGATTATAAGCATTCTTTATATTGCTCTTGATAATTCCTCATTGGATGTGTCGCCCGTAGCGGACTATTCTTGCTCATCCATGCCGTTGGCTCATTGTCAGGGTCGAGCGGTTTGTCGGCAGGAGGGTGCCGGAGACAGCACCTCCCGCCTTCCTCCACCACACCAAAGGAAACCTTATGAGCCTCCCGCACATCGACCACTACATCCAGGGCCAGCGCTCCCGTTCCGAGAGCGGTCGCAGCCAGGATGTCTTCAACCCGGCCACGGGGGAGGTCACTGCCAAGGTGGCGCTGGCCTCGGTGGCGGAAGTCCATGCGGCAGTGGCTGCCGCCAGCGCTGCCGCGCCGGCCTGGGCCGAGACCGCGCCTTTGAAGCGCGCGCGGGTGCTGTTCAAGTTCAAGGAATTGATCGAGCAACACCACGATGCCCTGGCCAAGGCCATCACGCTGGAACATGGCAAGGTGTTCTCGGATGCGAAAGGGGAGGTCACGCGCGGCCTGGAGATCGTCGAATTCGCCACCGGCATTCCGCAACTGCTCAAGACCCAGTTCACCGACAACATCGGCGGCGGCATCGACAACTGGAACCTGCGCCAGCCGCTGGGCGTGACCGCTGGCATCACGCCCTTCAACTTCCCGGTGATGGTGCCCTTGTGGATGGCGCCCATCGCCATTGCCACCGGCAACAGCTTCGTGTTGAAGCCCTCCGAACGCGATCCTTCGCCTTCGCTGATGCTGGCTGAACTGTTCAAGCGTGCCGGCCTGCCCGATGGCGTCTTCAACGTGGTGCAGGGCGACAAGGTGGCCGTGGATGCGCTGCTGGAGCATCCCGAGGTGCAGGCCGTGTCCTTCGTCGGTTCCACCCCGATTGCCGAATACATCTACCGCAAGGCCACCGAGCGCGCCGGTACCTTCCCGCTGCGCGCCCAGGCCCTGGGCGGCGCCAAGAACCATCTGGTGGTGATGCCGGACGCCAACCTGGACCAGGCCGTCGATGCCTTGATCGGTGCGGCCTACGGTTCGGCCGGCGAGCGCTGCATGGCCATCTCGGTGGCTGTGGCGGTGGGTAGCGTGGCCGACAGGCTGGTGGAAGCGCTGATCCCGCGCGTGAAGGCACTGAAGGTCAAGAACGGCATGGAAGATGACGCCGAGATGGGCCCGCTGGTCACCGCCGCCCACAAGGCCAAGGTGGAGGGTTACATCCAGAGTGGCGTGGAGGCCGGCGCTCAGCTGCTGGTTGATGGCCGCGGCCTGAAGGTGCCGGGCCATGAGGAAGGATTCTTCATCGGCGGTACGCTCTTCGACCACGTCACGCCCGACATGAAGATCTACCAGGAAGAAATCTTCGGTCCAGTGCTGTGCGTGGTGCGCGTGCCGGACTTCGCCTCGGCGGTGCAACTGATCAATGCGCATGAATACGGCAATGGCGTCTCGCTCTTTACCGCCGATGGCAATACCGCCCATGAATTCTCGCGCCGCATCCAGGTCGGCATGGTGGGCATCAACGTGCCCATCCCGGTGCCGATGGCCTGGCATTCCTTCGGTGGCTGGAAGCGTTCGCTCTTCGGCGATACCCATGCCTATGGCGAAGAGGGCATCCGTTTCTATACGCGCTACAAGTCCATCATGCAGCGCTGGTCGGCCAGCATCGGCAAGGGGGCCGAGTTCACCATGCCGGTGGCCAAGTAATCAGGTGGCCGTGCGCAGCGCGTCAAGCGCTGCGCACGGTGTTGGACCACAAGAACAAACCAGCGGAGACACCATGCAATCGGCAGGGCAATACGACTACATCATCATCGGCGCCGGCACGGCTGGCTGCGTCATGGCCAACCGGCTCTCCCGCAAGACCGGCAAGAGCGTGCTGCTGATCGAAGCGGGCGGGCGCGACGACTACCTCTGGATCCACATTCCGGTGGGCTATCTCTACTGCATCAACAATCCCCGGACCGACTGGATGTTCCGTACCGAGGCTGATGCCGGACTGAACGGGCGCAGCCTGATCTATCCGCGCGGCAAGGTGCTGGGTGGCTGTTCCTCGATCAATGGCATGATCTACATGCGCGGCCAGGCGCGTGATTACGATCACTGGGCCGAGGTCTGCGGCGACGATAGCTGGCGCTGGCAGAACGTCTTGCCTTGGTTCCGCAAGAGCGAGGACTACCACCTGGGCAGCAGCGAGTTCCACGGTGCCGGCGGCGAATGGCGGGTCGAGAAACAGCGCCTGCGCTGGGATATTCTGGATGCCTTCCGTGACGCTGCCGCCGAGAATGGCATTGCCAAGGTCGAGGACTTCAACCAGGGCGATAACGAGGGGTGCAGCTACTTCGACGTCAACCAGAAGCGCGGCGTGCGCTGGAACGCTTCCAAGGCCTTCCTGCGGCCTGCCATGAAGGATGGCAACCTCACCATCATGACTGGTTCGCACGTGAGCCGCTTGCGCATGGAGCAGGGCGAGGGCGGGCCGGTGTGTACTGGTGTCGAATTCACCGGCGGTGGCTCGCAGTGGTTTGCCCAGGCCAAGGAAACCATCCTGTGTGCCGGTGCCATCGGTTCGCCGCATATTCTGCAGATGTCGGGTATCGCCGATCCGGCGCTGTTGCAGCAGCACCAGATCCCGGTCGTCCACGCGCTGCCGGGGGTGGGCGAGAACCTGCAGGACCACTTGCAGATGCGCATGGTATTCAAGGTCGATGGTGCCCGCACGCTCAATGCCATGGCCTCCACCCTATTGGGCAAGATGAAGATCGGGTTGGAATATCTGTTCATGCAAAGCGGCCCGATGTCGATGGCGCCCTCGCAACTGGGGGCGTTCGCCAAGTCCGATGCGCAGCAGGCCAGCGCCAATCTGCAGTACCACGTACAACCGCTGTCGCTGGAAAAATTCGGCGATCCGCTGCACGCCTTCCCGGCCTTTACCGCCAGCGTGTGCAATCTGCGTCCGACCTCGCGCGGGCACGTGCGCCTGGCCGCGGCCGATCCTGCGCTCGCGCCCAGGATCACCACCAACTATCTCTCCACCGAAGCCGACCTGACGGTGGCTGCCGATGCGCTGCGGCTGACCCGCCGCATCGTCGCTTCACCCGCCCTGGCACGCTATCGTCCCGAGGAATACAAGCCCGGCCTGCAGTATCAAAGTCAAGCCCAATTGCAGCGCGCCGCCGGCGACGTGGGCACCACCATCTTCCATCCGGTGGGCACTTGCCGCATGGGGCGCAGCGACGATGTGATGGCCGTGGTGGATGCTCAATGCCGGGTGCGCGGAGTGGCGGGATTGAGCGTGGCCGATGCCTCGGTAATGCCCTCCATCACCTCCGGCAACACCAATTCGCCGACTGTCATGATTGCCGAGAAAGTCGCTTCCAGCCTGCTGTCGCGGGCATGACAGCGTGATTTCTCAAGCGCTGGACCATACGGTACTTATACGTATTGTATGAATGGTACGAACCGGCTACTATGCGCCAAATATTAAAACTAGCTTCTCGATTCGCCAGTATGAAACGGTGGTGCCTGCTTCCAAAAGAAGCAGGTTAGCCGGAGCAGGCAGGCCTTGACGACCGGATCCACCGGCGCGGGCATCAAAGGGAAAAAGAGACCATGACAGACGTCATTCTGGAGACACGAAACCTGACGAAGGAATTCAAGGGTTTCACGGCAGTAAGCGCGGTCAACCTGCAAATTGAGCGCGGTCACATTCATGCCTTGATCGGCCCCAATGGCGCCGGCAAGACCACTTGCTTCAATCTCTTGACCAAGTTTCTGGTACCGACTTCGGGCCAGATCCTGTTCAACGGTCGCGACATCACCATGGATGCGCCCGCGCAGATCGCGCGCCAGGGCATCATCCGTTCCTTCCAGATTTCCGCTGTCTTCCCGCACATGAGCGTGCTGGAAAATGTGCGCATCGGCCTGCAACGCAAGCTCGGCACTTCCTTCCATTTCTGGAAGAACGGCGAGAGCTTGAAGCAGCTCGATGAGCGCGCCATGCAGCTGCTGGAAGAAGTGGACCTGACCAGTTTTGCCCGCACCACCACGGTGGATCTGCCCTATGGCCGCAAGCGCGCGCTGGAGATCGCTACCACCTTGGCCATGGAGCCCGAACTGATGCTGCTCGATGAACCCACGCAAGGCATGGGCCACGAAGACGTGGACCGGGTCACGGCGCTGATCAAGAAGGTCTCGGCGGGCCGCACCATCCTCATGGTGGAGCACAACATGAGCGTGATCTCCGGTATCTGCGACCGCATCAGCGTGCTGCAACGCGGTGCGCTGCTGGCCGAAGGCAGCTATGAAGAAGTCTCGCGCAATCCGCAGGTGATGGAAGCCTACATGGGCAGCACCTCGGGCGAACTGCAAGGGGCCCACTGATGAGCACCGCCACCATGAATGCTGCTGCCATGACCACGTCCACTTCCTCCGCACCGCTGGTATTGCAGATCAGCGATCTGCAATCCTGGTACGGCGAATCGCACATCCTGCACAACGTCAATCTCAACGTCCACCAGGGCGAGGTGGTCACGCTGCTGGGCCGCAACGGCGCAGGCCGAACTACCACACTGCGTTCCATCATGGGACTGGTCGGCACCCGCAAAGGCTCGATCAAGATCAACGGCCAGGAAACCATCCACCTGGCCACCCACAAGATCGCCCACTACGGCGTCGGTTATTGCCCGGAAGAGCGGGGCATCTTCTCTTCGCTCTCGGCGGAAGAAAACCTGATGCTGCCGCCCTTCGTCTCCAAGACCGATCGCGGCATGTCCATCGATGAGATCTACGAGATGTTCCCCAACCTGAAGGAGCGTCGCAACAGCCAGGGTACGCGCCTGTCCGGTGGCGAACAGCAGATGCTGGCGGTGGCCCGCATCCTGCGCACCGGCGCGCGGCTGCTGCTGCTGGACGAGATTTCCGAAGGTCTGGCCCCGGTCATCGTGCAGGCCTTGGCGCGCATGATCACGACCTTGAAGGCCAAGGGCTACACCATCGTCATGGTCGAGCAGAACTTCCGCTTCGCCGCGCCGCTGGCCGATCGTTTCTATGTGATGGAACATGGGCAGATCGTCGAATCCTTCGCATCGTCGCAGCTGGAAGCGAAGATGCAGACCTTGAACGAACTGCTGGGCGTCTGAGCCGCTATCCCGATTTTTCCGGTATCACCAGCTTCACCGCTAGAAGAAGTACTGCCAACAAGTACGTCCGCGGGGTGAGTGATCCTCTCCCCGTTCCACCAGTTGTCTCGCATCGAAACCATTGAGCGGGCTTCCAAAATAGAGGAGATGAAAATGAAACTCAAGGCAATGGCACTGGCCGTCACCGCCGCCGCTGCGGCATTCGCGACGGCACCGGCTTCGGCCCAGATCTCGGGTGATGTAATCAAGATCGGCTTCATCACCGATATCTCTGGCGTGTATTCCGACATCGACGGCCAGGGTGGCGCCGAAGCCATCAAGATGGCCATTGCCGACATGGGCGGCGCCATCAACGGCAAGAAGATCGAACTGGTCGTGGCCGACCACCAGAACAAGGCCGATGTGGCCGCCAGCAAGGCCCGTGAATGGTTCGACCAGCAGGGCGTGGATGTGCTCATCGGCGGCACCAATTCCGGCACTGCCCTGGCCAGCGCCAAGGTCGCCGCCGAAAAGAAGAAGGTCTATATTGCAGTCGGCGCCGGCACGGCCCGCCTGACCAATGAAGAGTGCTCGCCTTACACCATGCACTACGCCTACGATACCGTGGCCCTGGCCAAGGGTACCGGTTCGGCGGTGGTCAAGCAGGGCGGCAAGAGCTGGTTCTTCCTGACCGCCGACTATGCCTTCGGCCACTCGCTGGAAGCCGATACCGCCAACGTGGTGAAGGCTTCGGGGGGCACCGTGGTGGGTTCGGTCAAGCACCCACTGGGCGCTTCCGACTTCTCTTCCTTCCTGCTGCAGGCACAAAGCTCCAAGGCCCAGATCATCGGCCTGGCCAATGCCGGTGGTGACTTCATCAATTCGGTGAAGGCGGCCAATGAATTCGGCATTACCAAGACCGCCAAGTTGGCCGGCTTGCTGGTGTTCATCAATGACGTGCACTCGCTGACCCTGAAGAACACCGAAGGCCTGTACCTGACCGATAGCTGGTATTGGGATACCAACGACGACACCCGTGCCTTCGCCAAGCGCTACTTCGCCGTGCGCAAGAAAATGCCGTCTTCCTTGCAAGCGGCCGACTACTCGGCTGCGCTGCAGTACCTGAAGATCGTCAAGGAAATCGGCACCGATGATTCCGACAAGGTGATGGCGGCCCTGCGCAAGGCCAAGTTCAATGACATGTACCAGAAGAACGGTTACCTGCGCGCCGATGGCCGTGTGGTGCACGACATGTACCTGTACCAGGTCAAGGCCCAGTCGGAATCCAAGTATCCGTGGGACTACTACAAGCTGGTGCAGACCATTCCTGGCGAGCAGGCCTGGACCACCAAGGCCGAATCCAAGTGCGCGGCCTGGAAGTAAGCACGACGTCGCAACGTAGCAGTAAGGCCATCGCATAGCCCCGCAAAATCTGTCATTTCTGCTCACCCGGGGATGACAGATTTTTGCTGTGGGCGATGGCGTTCTTTACCCCCTGGATGAACGGGTTTTTATGGAACTATTCGGCATACCCCTGCAAGCCTTGTTGAGCCAGCTGCTGCTGGGCCTGGTCAACGGCTCCTTCTACGCCATGCTCTCGCTGGGCCTGGCGGTGATCTTTGGCTTGCTCAACGTGATCAACTTCGCGCACGGCACGCTGTACATGCTGGGCGCGTTCCTGGCCTGGATGGGCTTGACCTATCTGGGACTGAACTACTGGGTCATGCTCATCGTGGCGCCGATCCTGGTGGGGCTGTTCGGCATCCTGATCGAAAAGACCATGCTGCGCTGGCTCTACAAGCTGGATCACCTGTATGGCCTCTTGCTGACCTTCGGTATCACACTGATGATCGAGGGCATCTTCCGCTCCATCTATGGCGTCTCCGGCCAGCCGTATTCGGTACCTGACCTGCTGCAGGGGGCGACCAACCTCGGCTTCATGGTGCTGCCCAACTATCGCGCCTGGGTCGTCGTGGCCTCGTTGGTGGTGTGCTTCGCAACCTGGTTCGTCATCGAGAAGACGCGTCTTGGCGCGTATCTGCGCGCCGGTACCGAGAACCCCAAGATGGTGGAGGCCTTCGGCATCAATGTGCCGCTGATGGTGACCCTGACCTATGGCTTCGGCGTCGCCCTGGCCGCCTTTGCCGGCGTGCTGGCCGCGCCCGTGATCCAGGTCTCGCCGCTGATGGGGTCCAACTTGATCATCACCGTCTTCGCGGTGGTGGTCATCGGCGGCATGGGCTCCATCCTCGGCTCCATCATCACCGGTCTGCTGCTGGGCTTGGTGGAAGGACTGACCCGGGTGTTCTACCCGGAACTGTCGGCCACCGTGGTCTTCATCATCATGGCCATCGTCCTGATGGTCCGTCCGGCCGGCCTGTTCGGCAAAGAGAAATAATCGGAGACCGGCATGAACAAGAAACTCGGAATTGCTGTTTTACTAATATTGCTGTTGGCGGCACCGTTCGGCATCTACCCGGTGTTCCTGATGAAGATGCTGTGCTTTGCGCTGTTTGCCTGCGCCTTCAACCTGCTGATCGGCTATACCGGCCTGCTGTCCTTCGGCCATGCCGCCTTCCTGGGCTGGGCCGGCTACATGTGCGGTCAGGCGCTGAAGGTGTGGGGTTTGCCCACCGAATTGGGCCTGGTGATCGGCACCCTGACCGGCGCCCTGATCGGCCTGGTGATGGGGCTGCTGGCAATCCGTCGCCAGGGTATCTACTTCACCATGATCACGCTGGCGCTGGCGCAGATGCTGTTCTTCGTGGCCTTGCAGGTGCCGTTCACCGGTGGCGAGGATGGCTTGCAGGGGGTGCCGCGCGGCAAGTTGCTGGGCGTGCTCAATCTGGAAAACGACATGACCCTGTACTACGTGGTGCTGGCCATTGCCGTAGCAGGTTTCGCCTTGATCGTGCGCACCATCCATTCGCCGTTCGGACAGGTCTTGAAGGCCATCAAGGAGAACGAACCGCGCGCCATCTCGCTGGGTTATGACGTGGCGCGCTACAAGCTGCTGGCTTTCGTGCTCTCGGCAGCGCTGTCAGGTCTGGCTGGCGCCACCAAGACCCTGGTGCTGGGCTTCGAGACCCTGACCGACGTGCACTGGAGCATGTCCGGCCTGGTGGTGTTGATGACTCTGGTGGGCGGCCTGGGCACCATCGTCGGTCCCATCGTCGGCGCGGTCATCATCATCATGCTGGAGAACAAGCTGGGCGACATCGGTACCTGGCTGGCCAGCACCACCAACATCGACTGGTTCAATACCCTGGGCGATTCGGTGACCGTGGTCACGGGCTTCATCTTCATCGTCTGTGTGCTGGCCTTCCGCAAGGGTATCGTCGGGGAGATCCTGGCGCTGACCCGGAAAGGGCAGGCCAAGAGTTCGCACTAGGCTCTTTGCCGATCCGCAAACCGCCGGCAAGTCACCGAAAGGTGATTTCCCGGCGGTAATTTTTTGTCCACAGACTTTGGTGGGCAGAACAGGGCCGGGATGTTTCGCAACAGACGCTAAGGGGTGGCTGCTGTTGCTGATGCTGTACAAAGCAGGGCGGTAGAATGTGGGCCGGCCTTTATCCCACCTTGACTGCGTCTTATCTTATGCACACCCCGGCTTCAGCAGTATCGCCTCGCGTTCCCGATTTGTTCTTATCCACAGGGGAGGGCGATCATGCTTGATGACCTGGTCCTGTGTGGCGCAGCCTTCGTGGCTGGCTTGATCGATGCCGTGGTCGGCGGCGGTGGCCTGGTCCTGGTGCCGACGCTGTTCTCGGTCTTTCCTAACACGGCGCCGGCGACCCTGCTTGGGACCAACAAGGTCGCCGGGGTGATGGGCACCAGCGCGGCGGCCATCAATTTTGCCCGCAAGGTAGCGGTGCGCTGGAGTACGGTCACCCCGGCAGCGATGGCGGCGTTTGCCTGTTCCTTCTTCGGCGCCTATGTGGTCACCCATATTCCCACTGATCTGATCCGCAAGGCCTTGCCCTTCGTCCTGATCGCGGTGGCGCTCTATACCCTGAAGAAGAAGGACTTCGGCACGACCCATGCGCCGACGCTGACCGGTAGCCGCGAGATGATCTATGCTGCCCTGATCGGTGCGGTCATCGGTTTCTACGATGGCGTATTCGGCCCAGGGACCGGCAGCTTCCTGGTCTTCCTGTTCGTGCGCGTATTCAGCTATGACTTCCTGTCGGCCTCGGCGGTCTCCAAGTTCGTCAACATTTCCACCAACCTGGCCGCCTTGTGCTGGTTCGGCTATAGCGGCCACGTGATCTGGCAACTGGGTTTGCTGATGGCCGTCTTCAATATTGGCGGCTCGTTGGTGGGCACTCGATTGGCCATGAAGCATGGCAGCGTGTTCGTGCGCAAGTTGTTCCTGGTCGTGGTGGGAGCATTGATCTTGAAGTCGAGTTATGACGCCTTCCTCAAATAAGAAAACTTCACCAGCGATGTTTCACGTGAAACACCCAAAGCCCTGGTAAAAGGCGGAGCCGAGAGGCTCCGTTTTTTTCTTCATTTGATGCCTTCCAGCGGCAAAGCCAGCCCTCTGTTTCACGTGAAACAGTCCCCGTGAATGTTTCATTGATCAGCCGAAGCTATCGCAATGGCTCGCCGATAGTGTCCGGCAGGGCAGGGAAGTGCGGTAAACCAACAGCCCAAGACCGGGCTCCCGACCCCCTCGGATAAAAGGTCTTATAATCTCGCCTCTGTTCTCACCTCTGCGCGAGGCCCGCATCATGCTATTCCCCACACAATTTGACGTCATTGTCGTTGGCGGCGGTCACGCCGGCACCGAAGCTGCACTGGCCGCAGCACGCATGGGCCAGAAAACCCTGCTCCTGACGCACAACATCGAGACCTTGGGCCAGATGTCCTGCAATCCCTCCATCGGCGGGATCGGCAAGGGCCACCTGGTCAAGGAAGTCGATGCCATGGGTGGGGCGATGGCGATTGCCACCGATGAAGCCGGTATCCAGTTCCGCATCCTCAATTCCTCCAAGGGGCCGGCCGTGCGCGCCACCCGCGCCCAGGCCGACCGCATCCTGTACAAGGCGGCGATCCGTTCGCGCCTGGAAAACCAGCCCAACCTGTGGCTGTTCCAGCAGGCGGTGGATGACCTGATGCTGGAAGGCGATCGCGTCGTCGGCGCCATCACCCAGGCCGGTATCCGTTTCGCCGGCAGGGCCGTGGTGCTGACCGCGGGGACTTTCCTGGATGGGAAGATCCACGTCGGCCTGAACAATTATTCCGGTGGCCGTGCCGGTGATCCGCCGGCCGTTTCGCTGTCGGCGCGCCTGAAGGAATTGAAGCTGCCGCAAGGGCGCCTGAAGACCGGTACCCCGCCGCGCATCGATGGCCGCACCATCAACCTGGCCATCCTGGAAGAGCAGCCGGGCGACCTGGACCCGGTGCCGGTGTTCTCCGTCATGGGCAATGCCGCCATGCACCCGCGTCAGATGCCGTGCTGGATCACCCATACCAATAGCCGCACCCACGACATCATCCGTGGTGGCCTGGATCGCAGCCCCATGTACACCGGCGTGATCGAAGGCGTGGGCCCGCGTTACTGCCCCTCCATCGAAGACAAGATCCACCGCTTCGCCAGCAAGGATTCGCACCAGATCTACCTGGAACCCGAGGGCTTGACCACCCACGAGTTCTACCCCAATGGCATCTCCACCAGCCTGCCCTTCGACGTGCAGCTGGAACTGGTACGCTCGATGAAGGGCATGGAAAACGCCCATATCCTGCGTCCCGGCTATGCCATCGAATATGACTATTACGACCCGCGCGGCCTGAAATCCTCGCTGGAAACCCGCCAGGTGCAAGGCCTGTTCTTCGCCGGCCAGATCAATGGCACCACCGGATATGAAGAAGCCGCCGCCCAGGGCATGTTGGCCGGCATCAATGCCGCCTTGCAGACCCAGGGCCGTGAAGCCTGGACCCCGCGCCGCGATGAGGCTTACCTGGGCGTGCTGGTCGATGATCTGGTCACGCAAGGCGTGCAGGAGCCGTACCGCATGTTCACCAGCCGCGCCGAATATCGCCTTTCGCTGCGCGAAGACAATGCCGACCTGCGCCTGACCGAAATCGGTCGCGAACTCGGCTGCGTCGGTGATGCGCAATGGGAAGCTTTCGACCGCAAGCGTGAAGCTGTTTCACGTGAAATGGAACGCCTCAAGTTCACCTGGGTCAATCCCCGCATCCTGGCCGCCCCCGAAGCCGAGCGCGTGCTAGGCAAGGCCATCGAGCGTGAATACAATCTGCTGGACCTGCTGCGCCGTCCCAACGTCAGCTACGATAGCCTGATGGGCCTAACCGGCACCGAAGGTCAGAGCCTGGCCGGCCCCGGCATCGAAGATGGCCCGGTGCGCGAGCAGGTCGAGATCCAGGTCAAGTACGCCGGCTACATCGCCCGCCAGGCCAACGAGATCAGCCGCCAGGATCACAATGAAAACCTGAAGCTGCCGGCCGACCTCGATTACATGGAGGTCAAGGCGCTGTCCATCGAAGTGCGCCAGAAACTGAACAAGCATCGCCCGGAAACCCTGGGCCAGGCTTCCCGCATTTCCGGTGTCACCCCGGCGGCGCTGTCGCTGCTGCTGGTACACCTGAAGAAGGGCGGCCTGAAACAGCCGGTTAGTGCCGGTAACCAGGCTGCATGAAGAAAAATTCCGGGCATCGCCCTCGAACCAGATCAATACCAAGGCATCACGGATGAGCAACACTGCAGACCTGAACGATTTGACCCGCACCCTGAAAGAAGGCGCCACGGCTATGGGCCTGACGCTGTCCGCAGCCCAGCTCGACCAGCTGATGGCCTATCAGGCACTGCTGGCCAAGTGGAACAAGGTCTACAACCTGACCGCCTTGCGTGACCCGGCGCAGATGGTGACGCACCATCTGCTCGATTCGCTCGCGGCGGTGTCGGCCTTTGCCGGCGCCCAGCGTGTGCTGGATGTGGGGGCCGGTGGTGGTCTGCCCGGCATCGTCCTGGCCATCTGGGCCGCCCAGGCGCAGCCGCAGATGAAGATTACCCTGGTCGATACGGTGCAGAAGAAGACCGCCTTCCTCAACCAGGTCAAGGCGCAATTGCAGTTGGGCAATGTGACGGTACTCCATGCCCGTGTCGAGCAGTTGCCTGTCGAGCAACAATATGATGTCATCACTTCGCGCGCCTTTGCGGAACTGAAGGACTTCATCACATGGTCGAACCACCTCCTGCAACCAGGCGGCAAGTACATCGCCCTCAAGGGGGTGCTGCCGCAAGAGGAAATCGACCGGTTGCCGGCAGGCTGGCAGGTGCAGCATGTGCAGCCTTTGCAGGTACCGGGCCTGGATGCCGAACGGCATCTCATCTTCATGGAAAGAGCGACCTGATGAACAAATGCAAACCGGCCCTGGTGGCCGCCATGGTCTTGCTGGCCGCCTATGCCAGCCTGCCTGCAGGCCACGCCCAGGAGGTCAAGACCGTGCCCTCGGTGGACTTGAAGCGCTACGCCGGCAAGTGGTACGAGATCGCCAAGCTGCCCAACAGCTTCCAAAAGAAATGCATTTCCGGCACCAGCGCCGAATACATCGCGCGCGATGATGGCATGATCGATGTCACCAACCGCTGCAAGACCGCCGAGGGCATCGATGAAGCCAAGGGGGTGGCACGGGTGGTCCCGGGTAGCAACAACAGCAAGCTGGAAGTGCGTTTCGCACCGGCCTGGCTGTCCTGGATTCCGATGGTGTGGGGCGACTACTGGATCATGGACCTGGATGCGCAATACACCCTGGCCACCGTAGGCAGCCCCTCGCGCGAATACCTGTGGATTCTCTCGCGCACGCCCACCATCAGTGATGAGCAATACGAAACTGCCCTCAACAACGCCACCAAGCAAGGCTTCGATACCTCGCGGGTGGTCAAGAGCCAGCCCTGAAGGGGCGCTCTGATATCAGACCTCTGAGGACCGCTGCGGACCTCAGTGCAGCATAGCCGCGCGGGACCATCACCCAGGCCCACACAATCAAGGAGACCCACCATGCAGGAGATCTTTCATGCCCTCGGCATCACAGACATCTGGAAACTGATTGCTGGGACGATGTTGTTCCTGCTGCTGCCCGGCCCCGGCACCTTCTGCGTGCTGACCTGCTCGGCCAAGGGCGGCTTGCGTGGTGGCTTCATGGCACAGGCCGGCCTGATGCTGGGTGACGTGGTGCTGATGTTCCTGGCGGCCGCCGGCGTGGCCGCCTTGCTGCACGCCAATCCGCTGCTGTTCCACGGGATGCAGTATATGGGCGCGGCCTATCTGGCCTACCTCGGAGGCCGTCTCTTGTTTGCAAGAGGCGAGGGCGGTGGTACAGTCGTACCCTTTTCCAATGCCGCAGAATTCCGCCGCGGTTTTTTGGTCACCTTGTTCAACCCGAAAGCCATCGTGTTTTACATGGCGTTCTTCCCGCTGTTCCTGGATCGTGATACGCAACAGGGCGCGCTGACCTTCGTGACGATGGGCGCCGTCATCAGTTGCTGCACCTTCCTGTATGGCAGCTTCCTGATTTTCGTGGGCAATGCCGCCGCCCGGCGCATGGCCCGCAATCGCACCATCGCCAAGTTGGCTTCGCGCGCGGCAGGGATTTTCCTGATCGGCTTCGGCATCAAGTTGACCACGCAATAACGCTCACATAACAACGATATGGCAAAAATATTTTGTGTCGCCAACCAGAAAGGTGGCGTAGGCAAGACCACTACCGCAGTCAATCTCGCGGCTGGGCTGGCACAACTGAACCAGCGCGTGCTGCTGGCCGACCTCGACCCGCAGGGCAATGCCACCATGGGTTCGGGCGTGAACAAGGCGACCCTGGAAGGCTCGATCTATGAAGTGCTGCTGGGCATGTCCGACATTCGCAGCGTGCGCAAGCATTCTGAGGCCGGCGGCTTCGATGTGCTGCCGGCCAACCGCGAACTGGCCGGCGCCGAAGTGGAAATGGTGGAACTGGAACAGCGCGAAGCGCGCTTGAAGAATGCCTTCGCCCAGGTCGCCGACGACTACGATTTCATCCTCATCGACTGCCCGCCGGCGCTGTCCATGCTGACCTTGAACGGCCTGTGCTCGGCGCATGGCGTCATCATTCCGATGCAGTGCGAGTACTACGCGCTGGAAGGGCTGTCGGACCTGGTCAACACCATCAAGAAGGTGCACGCCAAGCTGAACCCGGAACTGAAGGTCATTGGCCTGTTGCGTGTGATGTTCGACCCGCGCATGACGCTGTCGCAACAGGTCTCGGACCAGTTGGAACAGCACTTCGGCGACAAGGTCTTCAAGACCGTCATCCCGCGCAATGTGCGACTGGCCGAAGCGCCCTCGTATGGTCTGCCGGGCGTGACCTTCGATCCGCTCTCCAAGGGCGCGCAGGCCTATATCGCGTTCGGCGCGGAAATGGTCGAGCGCATCAAGACGCTGTAATTCGCGCCGTAATTCGCGCTGTAACCGGCGTAGTCATCACGCATCGTTTTCATCAGGCAATCGCATGGCAACTCTACCGAAAAAATCCAAGGGCTTGGGACGCGGACTGGACGCGCTCCTGGGCGGTTCTTCCGACATCACCGAAGAAGTCCAGGCACAAGCCGCCCAGGGCTTGCCCACCGTGATGGCGGTCACCGAGCTGCAGGCCGGCAAGTACCAGCCGCGCACCCGCATGGATGAAGGCGCGCTCAATGAGCTGGCGGCCTCGATCAAGGAACAGGGTTTGCTGCAGCCTATCCTGATTCGCGCCATCGGCCAGAAGAACGGTCGCGACATCTACGAGATCATCGCCGGCGAACGGCGCTTCCGTGCCGCCAAGATCGCCGGCCTGACCGAGGTGCCGGTGCTGGTCAAGAACGTGGACGACCAGACCACGGCCGCCATGGCCCTGATCGAAAACATGCAGCGCGAGGATTTGAATCCGCTGGAAGAAGCCCAGGGCATCCATCGTCTCATCACCGATTTCGCCTTCACCCACGAGCAGGCGGCACTGGCCGTGGGGCGTTCGCGCAGTGCGGTCTCCAACCTGCTGCGCCTGTTGAACCTGGCCAAGCCGGTGCAGACCATGCTCATGGCCGGCGACATCGACATGGGCCACGCCCGTGCCTTGCTGGCGGTGGATTCGGCGACCCAGATCCAGCTGGCCAACCAGATCGTGGCCAAGCGCATGTCGGTGCGCGATGCCGAAAAGCTGGTCACCCGCGCCGCTGCCGAACAGGCCGCCAAGCCGCGTGAAGCCAAGGACAAGTCGCGCGACATCGCCCGCCTGGAAGAAGAACTCTCGGACCTGCTGGCGACCCAGGTCAGCATCAAGACCGGGGCGCGCAACAAGGGGCAGTTGATCATCAACTTCAACGATCTCGATGCGCTCGATGGCGTCATCGCCCGTCTGCGCGGGGAGTCGGTGCAGAGCTGATCGCGCCTCTTTCGCATCTCTTGCATCTGACACACGTGCCAAAGCAAAAGGGCTGCCCCCTACGGAGCAGCCCTTTTGCTTTGATATAAATAATTTACGGCAGGGTGAGGGGACGATCTCAGAAGGTCCGCTGTACATCCGAGCGCGGCGGCAACTGGTAGCTCCAGGTCTCGGTGAGCGGCTTGCCATTGGCGGTCAGCGCGGCACGCAATTCCACCGCCTGCGCCACGTTACGAATCTTCACCCGCAGGGTCAGACGCCAGCCATTGATGGCCGGATTGGGCTGCAATTGGGCATCGATCAGTTCGCCATTGTTGGAAACGTTCACCTGCGGCTGAACCGCCGTCCCTGCGGGCAGATTGCCCAGCGGCCCACCGGTGAAGTCCACCAGCAGCGCCGTGGTGCCATCGAAGGCGCGGATCAGGTTGGCCTGCGTGAGTTCGCCATCGGTATGGAAGGTCTGCTTGACCCAGCCCACCTCGTTGTTGAGGATGGCCGGCTCATCCATGGTCCAGTGGATGCGATAGTCGTAAGCCACCGGCGTACCCCGCGCCGGCAATTGCGCCGGCAGCCAGTAGGCCACGATGTTGTCGTTGGTTTCGTCGGCGGTGGGGATTTCCACCAGTTGCACCGCCCCTTTGCCCCAGTCGCCGCGCGGCTCGATCCAGGCCGAAGGACGCAGGTCATAGCGATCCTTCAGGTCTTCGTAGTCGGAGAAGTCACGCCCCCGTTGCAACAGGCCAAAGCCGCGCGGGTTGGTGACTTCGAAGGAACTGACCTCGACGTTCTGCGGATCGTTGAGCGGACGCCACAGCCATTCGCCGCTGCCGGTATGGATCGCCAGTCCGTTCGAATCATGGATGGCCGGACGGAAGTTGCGTCGCGAGGATTGCTGGTTGGGGCCGAACAGGAACATGCTGGTCAGCGGCGCAATGCCCAGTCGCGCCACCTCGCCGCGCAGGAACACACGGGCCTGTACGTCGAGCAGGGCATCCTTGCCTGGCGTGAGCGTAAACTTGTAGGCGCCGGTGGCGCGCGGCGAATCCAGCAGCGCATAGAACGTTAGTTGCTTCTCGCCCGGTGCCGGGCGCTGGATCCAGAATTCGGTGAAGTGCGGGAATTCCTCGCCACTCATCATGGCCGTGTCGATCGCCAGCCCGCGTGCCGACAGGCCATACACCTGGCCCTTGCCGATGACGCGGAAATAGCTCGCGCCCAGCACGCTCATGATTTCATCTTCCTTGTCATCGCGATTGATGGGATAGACCACGCGGAAGCCCGCATACCCCAGGTGCGCCGTGCTTTCGCGGGCCAGCTTGAGGTCGCCGAAGTCGAAGCGATCGGTGCTGTAGCCCACGTCCTGCACGCGGCCATCGACGATCTCGTGGATCACCACCGGCGCATTGAACTGCATCCCCTGGTGATAGAAGGCCAGCTTGAAGGGCGTGGGCTGGTTGCGCCATTCGAACTTATCGCTCTTGGGCTGGATCTTCATGTAATCGGCGAACTGCATTGCCGCAAAGGTCGGCGAGAGATTGCTCACCGGTTTCTGGTAGGGCTTGGCCGCCAGCGTCTGGGCGCGCGCCACGGCCTGGTTGAGGTCGAAGCCTTGGTTGCTCTGCGCCTGCACCGAGGCCGCCAGCAGCGTGGCCGACAGCATCAGGCCTTGCAGCACAGGCCATTTCAATCCATGTCTGATCAATGTATTTCTCCACAAAGAAACAGCACACCCAGGGCACACCCGGTGCACTGCCATCGGCCTGTCCGTCCGGCAGGCATCAAAACAGAATAATATAGCGAACCGTCACGCCGGCTAAGCATCATAGAAGACAAGTCAATCATGCTACTGCCAGCATCACCCCCATGCGATGGGCCGCCGCTCACTTCCTTGTAGAGGCCGGCGCGCCGCCAAAGTTTAGAAAAAGAGAGGAAACACGTGCCCCACCAGCTTACCGCGCGGCAAGCCGCCCCTGTGCGCCGCCCCCGCACCCTGGCCCTGACCTTGTGCGCCTTGGCCTGTAGTGCCGCCTTGCTGGCCGCAGCCCCGGCCGCGCAGGCGCAAGCCAATCCGGCCTTGCTGGGCAACAAGAGCGCCTTCATCGACGACCTGCTGCGCCAGATGACGCTGGAAGAAAAGATCGGTCAGTTGCGGCTCATCAGTATCGGCCCCGAGATGCCGGCCAAGAAGCTGGCCGAGGAACTGGCTGCCGGGCGTGTGGGCGGCACCTTCAATTCCATCACCCGTGCCGAGAATCGCCCGCTGCAGGACGGCGCCATGCGTTCGCGCCTGAAGATCCCGATGTTCTTCGCCTATGACGTCATCCACGGCCATCGCACCACCTTCCCCATCGGTCTGGGCCTGGCCTCGAGCTGGGACATGGACCTGGTGGCCAAGGCCATGCGCATCGCCGCCGAGGAAGCCGCTGCCGACAGCATCGACATGACCTTCGCGCCGATGGTCGATATCAGCCGCGATCCGCGCTGGGGCCGCACCTCGGAAGGCTTTGGTGAAGATCCTTACCTGGTCTCGCGCATTGCCGAGGTCTCGGTGCGCGCGCTGCAGGGCGATACCAAGCCTATCGCTGCCAATCGCCTCATGGCCAGTGTGAAGCATTTCGCCCTGTATGGCGCAGTCGAAGGCGGGCGCGACTACAACGTCGTCAACATGGACCCGCAGCGCATGTACAACGATTACCTGCCGCCTTACCGCGCCGCCATCGATGCCGGCGCGGGCGCGGTGATGGTGGCGCTCAATTCCATCAACGGCACGCCGGCCACCTCCAACACCTGGCTGCTGCAGGATCTGCTGCGGCGTGACTGGGGCTTCAAGGGCCTGACCGTCTCTGACCATGGCGCCATCACCGAACTGGTCAACCATGGCGTAGCGCAGAACGATGCCCAGGCGGCACGTCTGGCGATGCAGGCCGGCACCGACATGAGCATGGCCGACCAGGTCTACATCAAGCAATTGCCGGAGCTGGTGCGCTCGGGCAAGGTCCCGCAGCAGGAGTTGGACAATGCCGTGCGCGATATCCTGGGCGCCAAGTACGACCTGGGCCTGTTCAAGGATCCCTATGTGCGCATCGGCCGCGCTGCCGACGATCCGGCCGATGTCTATGCCGACAGTCGCTTGCATCGCCGTGAAGCACGCGAGGTGGCGCAGCAATCCATGGTGCTGCTGGAAAACCGTAATGCCACGCTGCCGCTGAAGAAAACTGCGCGCATCGCCCTGGTAGGTCCGCTGGCCGATTCGCATATCGACATGCTGGGTAGCTGGTCTGCTGCGGGTCGCGACAAACAGACCATCACCCTGCGCCAGGGCCTGCAAGCGGCTGTGGGCGGGCAGGGCAGGCTGGTCTATGCACGCGGGGCCAACATCACCGATGACAAGCACATCGTCGATTACCTGAACTTCCTGAATTGGGACAACCCGGAAGTGGTGCAGGACAAGCGCAGCCCGCAGGCCATGATCGATGAGGCCGTGCGCGCTGCGCGCGATGCCGACGTCATCGTGGCCGCCGTGGGTGAATCGCGCGGCATGTCGCATGAATCCTCCAGCCGCACCTCGCTGTCGCTGCCACAGAGCCAGCTCGACCTGCTCAAGGCGTTGAAGGCCACCGGCAAGCCATTGGTGCTGGTGCTGATGAATGGCCGACCGCTGGACCTGAACTGGGCGCACGAGAATGCCTCGGCCATCCTGGAGACCTGGTACACCGGCACCGAGGGCGGCAATGCGATTGCCGATGTTCTCTACGGCGAGGTCAATCCCTCCGGCAAGCTGCCCATCACCTTCCCGCGCTCGGTGGGCCAGATTCCCAGCTACTACAACCATCCGCGCGTGGGCCGTCCCTATACCGAAGGCAAGCCCGGCAACTACACCTCGCAGTACTTCGATGAACCCAATGGCCCGCTGTATCCGTTCGGATACGGCTTGAGCTATACCGAGTTCAAGCTCTCGGAGGTGCACCTGTCGCAGGCCAGCATGACGGCCGACGGCAAGCTGCAGGCCAGCGTGACGGTGAAGAACGTGGGTCGCCGCGCGGGAGCCACCGTGGTGCAGTTGTACATCCGCGATGTGGCTGCTTCGGTGGTGCGCCCGGTCAAGGAACTGAAGGACTTCCGCAAGCTGATGTTGCAGCCGGGTGAAGAGCAAGAGGTGCAGTTCAGCATCGACCGCAAGGCGCTCTCCTTCTACAACGCCAAGCTGGAGTATGTGGCCGAGCCGGGGGAATTCCAGGTGCAGATCGGGCTGGATTCCAAGGATGTGAAAACCGCTTCGTTCAACCTGCAGTAAAACCAGGCCGGAAAGAAAAATGGGCGCACCGTTGAGTGCGCCCATTTTTTTTGGATTAATCCGTAAATGATATAAATCATTTACGCATGACTGACATCACACCGTCGCCACTTCATCCTCTTCCTCTTCACCCAGGAACCCACCACTCTGGTGCGACCACAAGCGCGCATACAGTCCATTGGCCGCCAGCAGCTCGGCGTGCGTGCCTTGTTCCACGATGCGGCCCTGGTCCAGCACGATCAATCGATCCATCGCCGCAATGGTCGACAGGCGGTGCGCAATGGCCACCACCGTCTTGCCTTCCATGAGCTTGTAGAGGCTGGTCTGGATGGCCGCTTCCACTTCCGAATCCAGCGCACTGGTGGCTTCGTCCAGCAGCAGGATGGGCGCATCCTTCAACATCACGCGGGCAATGGCGATGCGCTGGCGCTGGCCGCCGGAGAGCTTCACGCCGCGCTCGCCCACATGCGCGTCGTAACCGGTGCGGCCCTTGGCGTCGGCCAGGGTGCCGATGAAGTCATGGGCCTCGGCGCGTTGGGCGGCGTGGATCATCTCGGCATCGCTGGCCTCGGGACGGCCATAGATCACGTTCTCGCGCACCGAACGGTGCAGCAGGGAGGTGTCCTGGGTGACCATGCCGATCTGCGCGCGCAGGCTGTCTTGCGTCACGTGCGCGATATCCTGGCCATCGATGGTGATGCGGCCACCCTCGATATCGTAGAAGCGCAGCAGCAGGTTGACGATGGTCGACTTGCCGGCGCCGGAGCGGCCCACCAGGCCGATCTTTTCACCGGGGCGGATCACCAGGTCCAGCTGGTCCACCACCGGGCGCGGCGCGGCGCCGCCATAGCTGAAGCTCACCCCCTCGAAACGCAGCTCGCCCTGGCGCACCTGCAGCGGCTTGGCATCCGGCGCATCCTTCACATCATGGGCACGCGCCAGGGTATTGATGCCATCCTGCACCGTGCCCACGTGTTCGAACAGCGACGACATTTCCCACATCACCCAGTGCGCAATGCCGTTCAAGCGCAGTGCCATGGCCGTGCTGGCCGCCACCGCACCGACCCCCACCTTGCCCTGCGTCCACAGATACAGCGAGCCTCCAGTGGCACCGATGATGAGCACCATGTTGAGCATGTGGTTGACCACCTCGAAGCCCGACACCAGGCGCATCTGGCGATTGACCGTGGTGAGAAATTCGCGCATGGCGCTGCGGGCGTAATCGGCTTCGCGACCGGCGTGCGAGAACAGCTTGACGGTGGCGATGTTGGTGTAGGCATCGGTGATGCGTCCGGTCATCAGCGACCGTGCATCGGCCTGATTGCGCGCCACCGCCGACAGGCGCGGCACGAAGTAACGCATGGCCACCGCAAAGGCGGCCAGCCAGATGAAGAAGGGCGCCAGCATCCACATGTCGAAGCTGCCGACCACGCCGACCAAGGTGGCGAAATAGATGGTGATGAATACCAGGATATCGCCCACGATCATGCAGAAGTCGCGTACCGCCAGCGCACTTTGCATGACCTTGGTGGCGACCCGTCCGGCGAATTCGTTCTGGTAGAAGCTCATGCTCTGGCTCAACATGAGGCGGTGGAAATTCCAGCGCAGCAACATGGGGAAGTTGCCGGCCAGGGTTTGGTGCTTGTACAGGGTCTGCAAGGCGATGAGCAGCGGACTGGCCGCCAGGATCACCACCAGCCACACCAGCGTATGGCCTTCCTGTGCCCACAATTGAGATGGCTGCACCTTGGCCAGCCAGTCGACGATGCGGCCCAGTGCGGCAAACAGCAGCGCTTCGAATACGCCGATGATGGCCGTCATCAGGGTCATGGCGGCGATGTAGGGACGCACACCCTTGGTACAGAACCAGATGAAGCGCATGAAGCCACGCGGCGGCGGCAGCGGGTGCGTCTCGGGGTAGGGATGGACCAGTTTTTCAAACCAGCTGAACATGCAAGGAACTCCAAAAAATCGAATGGCAGACGACAGCGGTGCGGCAGGCGCAAGGGCGGCCAGAAAGCAAAGAAGCCAGCGGCGCGGTCGGACGTTTTACTGTGGTGTGCCGGAAGAAAACGGCGCGGGGCGGCACACCTTTCATGTGCGGCTGGCGGATCGCTGCGGCAACCGGGCCGCTATCCTGATCCTGACCTTGATGGCAGGCCGCGAAAAGATGGAAGCCGAATCATCTCACATGCGACCGCCTTGCGTGTATCGGGCCAGGGAAAAACACTTGTCGGAAAATCGGAATGGTGTGACGCAGCAGTGACGGGATTGTGGCTGAGAACGATGGATGAATGATGGATGTCTGGGGGCCGATTCAGGTTCATCGGCCATAGCGATGAATTACCCCGATTTATTCTTCTCGTGACGTTTCCCGGACCGCCGCTGACGCAGCCATGGCGCGTCAGCGGCAGCAATGGATGCGCGGCTTCTGAACGATTTCCTGGGCGAGTTGTGAGCGGCGATGCGCGCTGATCAAGGTTCACGCCGCCCGGCGCGCCATCTCCAGTGCCGGTGCCACCTGTGTCGGCACCTGCACCGTCTGCAGCACCGGGGCCGTGCTGGTCACCACGACTGCGCCTTCCTGCGGTGCCTCCAGCTGGAACACGCCCACCGCCTGGTTCAGGCTGACCGCTTGTTCCTGCAAGGTGGCCACGGCGGCACTGGCCTGCTCGACCAGGGCCGCATTGTGCTGGGTGACCTGGTCCATCAAGGCGATGGCCTTGTTGACTTCCTCGATGCCCAGGCTTTGCTCATGGCTGGCTGCCGAGATCTCGCCCATCACATCGGTGACCTGCTGCACGCTGGCCACGATCTGTTCCATGGTCTGGCCGGCCTGTTCCACCAGGCGCGTGCCACTGTCCACATTGCCCACCGAGGCATCGATCAATTGCTTGATCTCCTTGGCTGCGGCAGCACTGCGCTGGGCCAGGTTGCGCACTTCGGTAGCCACCACCGCAAAGCCGCGACCCTGCTCGCCGGCGCGGGCGGCTTCCACCGCCGCATTCAAGGCCAGGATATTGGTCTGGAAGGCGATGCCATCGATCACGCCGATGATGTCCACGATCTTGCGCGAAGAGGTGTTGATGGCGCTCATGGTATCGACCACCTGGTCCACGATGGCACCGCCCTGGCGCGCAATCTCGGAGGCATTGTGGGCCAGCTGGTTGGCTTGCCGGGCATGACCGTCGTTCTGCTTGACGGTGGCCGTCAACTGTTCCATGGCCGAGGCGGTTTCTTGCAGCGAGGAGGCCTGGTCTTCGGTGCGTGCCGACAGGTCGCTGTTGCCGGCGGCGATCTGGGCGCTGATGGTGGCCACACCCGCCGCCGCATCGCGCACGCGGGTGACGGTGCCGCGCAGGTTGCCGCTCATCTCGGAGAGCACGGCCATGATGCTCTGGCGCTGGCCCGCGCCACCTGCGGGCAGGGCTACGGCGTGATACAGCTCGCCGCGATCGACCGCCAGCGCCACCTCCTTGACCTCATCCGGTTCCGCTCCCAAGGCGCCTCGGATGGCGCGGGTAATCAGGGTGGCCAGCACCACCCCGGCCACCAGCGCCACGCCCAGCAGCACCAGCATGAAGGCCTGGAAACCGTGCGCGTTGCTGCGTGCCTTGGCCGACTCGGCCTGGCTCATGTGTTCTTCCAGGTCGATCAGGTGATTGATGGCCGCCAGCCACTCGACGAAGGCCGGCTTGACCTGGGTCAGCAACAGTTGCCGTGCACCGTCCAGGTCACCGGCCTGGCGTGCGGCGATGGTCTTGGCTGCCAGCGGCATGGTGCGGGCTTCGATGGCCTTGATGCGTTCCAGGCTGGCACGTTCCTCGGCATTGACCTGCATGGTCGCAAAGATGTGGTCCAGCGGCTTGGCCGATTGCTGATAGTCGGCATCGAGCTTGTCGATCAAGGCGACCACGTCCTTGACCTCGGGGTCGCCCACCAGGGTCAGGTCACGCAGGGCGATGGCCCGGTCATGGACGCTGCCGCGGAAGTTGATGGCATAGCGCTGCTTGACGCTATTGTCTTCGCTGACCCTTTTCAGGCTGCCCTCGATGGCGTTGACCTTGGAAATGCTGACCACGGTGAGCACCAGCAGCATCGCCAGTACCAGCGCGAAACTCAATGCCAGTCGGGCCGCGACGCTGAGCGAACGGCGCTTGGGGGTGAGGGGGTTCATGTCATGGCTCCAGAAGGGAAAGGGACCGGCATCAGCCGGTCGTTCGATACTTGGGCTTCGGGTGCGGCATCAGATCATATTGATGCCTGGCAATATTCCGAAAGCCGCAGTGTAGCGGGAATTGCCGGCTTGGGTTATTGATTGTTCCGATGCATTCAATAGCGGTGAATGGTCCGGCAATTTGCATTAACCTTCTCTTAATCTTCTTTTAATCTTTGCTTGATCTTCCCTTTAAGCCTGGTTTAAGTCTTTTGCGGCAAGCTGGGCAGCAAGTGACGACAACACCAGGACTTCGCCATGCCCGAACGCCAGCCCGATCCATCATCTCCTGCCACTCCTACGAACCCAACCCCAACGGGCGACCCCCATGGCCTCAATCGCGCCAGCCGCGCCGACATATGGCGCCTGGTCAAGCCGTTCTGGGTCTCGGAAGAGAAGTGGAAGGCCTGGGCGCTGCTGGTGTCCATCATTGCCTTGAACCTGGGCATGGTCTACATCAACGTGCGGCTCAATTCCTGGAACCGCGACATGTACAACGTGCTGCAGTCGCGCGACTATCCGCAGTTCAAGTCGCTGCTGTGGCAATTCTCGGGCCTGGCCTTCGTCTTCGTGGCCATTGCCATCTACAGCGTCTATCTCAAGCAGGCGCTGCAGATCCGCTGGCGCTACTGGATGAGCACGCGCTACCTCGACCGCTGGCTGGCCCATCGCGCCTACTACCGCATTGAACAGGGCCAGCAGGGCCGGCTCTCGGACAACCCCGACCAGCGCATTGCCGAAGACCTGCACGCGCTCACCTCCGATACGCTCGCGTTGGTGCTGGGTTTCATCTCCAGCAGCGTGACCCTGTTTTCCTTCATTCACATCCTGTGGTCGGTGAGCGGGCCGTTGACGTTTTCTGCACTAGGGCAATCCTGGGTCATCCCTGGCTACATGGTCTGGTTCGTGATCGCCTATGCCACCATCGGCTCCAGTGTGGTGTGGTGGATCGGTCGTCCGCTGGTGGGCCTGAGCTTCGACCAGGAGCGCTTCGAGGCCAACTTCCGTTTCGGCCTGATCCGCGTGCGCGAACATGCCGAGGCGGTGGCCCTGTATCGCGGCGAGCCGCAGGAGCGTGCGCAATTGACGGCGCGCCTGGATGACATCCGCGAGAACTGGTGGAACATCATGCGGCTGACCAAGAAGCTCAACGTGGCCGTCAATTTCTATGGCCAGTTTGCAGTGATCTTCCCCATGCTGGTCTCGGCCCCGCGCTATTTCTCGGGCGCCATTTCGCTGGGTGTGCTCATGCAGATCAGCGATGCCTTCGGCCAGGTGCAGGATGCCTTGTCCTGGTTCATCAATGCCTTCAGCACACTGGCTAGCTGGAAGGCCAGCATCAACCGCCTGGCCGGGTTTCATGCCGATGTCGAGCGCGCCTCCGGCATGACCCGCAGCATCGAAGTCGCTCCCTACAGCGGCAGCGCCGTGACGGTGGCGGGTCTGCAGTTGTCCTTCCCGGATGGCCGCCCGATGATGAGCCGCCTCGACGCCCGCGTGGAGTCGGGCGAGCATGTCTTGATCAGCGGTCCTTCCGGCTGCGGCAAGTCTACGTTGATCCGAGCCATGGCCGATATCTGGCCCTATGGCGAGGGCCGCATTGCCTTGCCGCAGGATGCCCCGGCCATGTTCCTGCCCCAGCGCAGCTACCTGCCCATCGGCACGCTGCGGGCGGCGCTCTCGTATCCGGCCGCCGAAGGCAGTTTCGACGATGCCCTGATCACACGCTACCTCGGCCTGTGTCGCCTGTCGCACCTGGCCGCACAGCTCGATGTGGCCGCCAACTGGAGCCAGGCACTGTCGCCGGGCGAGCAGCAGCGACTGGCCTTTGTGCGGGTGTTCCTCAATCGTCCGCGCATCGTCTTTCTCGATGAAGCCAGCAGCGCCATGGATGGCGAGACCGAAGAAACACTCTACGCCGCCTTGCCGCGCGAATTGCCGGGCCTGACCGTGATCAGCATCGCGCACCGCGAAACGCTGGCGCGCTTCCATGACGTGCGCTGGAAATTCGTTCCCAGCGCCACAGAAGAAGGGGCTGGGCACCGGGTGGACATGCTGCCCATTGCCGCTTGAGTCGGGAGGATGGGGCAGCCGCGGGTGATGCTGGCCTATACCGTTTTTGCATAAGTGGGTTGGAGGCCGCGTGACAGAATGGATTCATCGCGGCGCCTCTGTTGCACCGACACTCATCAACGATTACCGGAAAGCCCATCATGAATGATCCCATCGTCTACCTCAACGGCGAATTCACGCCCCTCTCCGAAGCCCGTGTACCGGTGCTGGATCGCGGCTTCATCTTTGGCGATGGCATCTACGAAGTGATCCCCATGTACCGCCGTAAGGCCTTCCGTGGCCAGCAGCACCTGGCGCGCCTGTTCCGCAGCCTGGCCAGCATCGGTATTCCGAATCCGCATGACCAGGCCGGCTGGAACGCCTTGATCGACCAGGTGGTCCAGGCCAATGGCCTGGAGGACCAGATGATCTACCTGCAGGTCACCCGTGGCGTGGCCAAGCGCGCCCATGCCTTCCCCAAGGAAGTGGTGCCGACCGTGCTCATCATGACCAACCCCATGGCACTGCCCCCGGCCTCGGCCATCGAACAGGGCGTGGCCTGCGTGACCATGGAAGACCGCCGCTGGCTGAACTGCCAGATCAAGTCCACCTCGCTGCTGGGCAATGTGCTGGCGGCCCAGTTCGCCGCAGAAAACCAGGTGACCGAGGCGATCCAGTTCCGCGATGGTTTCCTGTCGGAGGCATCCTCCTCCAACGTGTGGGTGGTCAAGGATGGCAAGATCTCGGCGCCGCCCAAGGACAACCTGATTTTGGAAGGCATCCGCTATGGCCTGATGGAAGAACTGTGCGCCGAGCAAGGCATCGTGCTCGAATCCCGCCGCATCCCGCGTGAAGAGGTGCTGGCCGCCGATGAGCTCATCATTTCCTCGGCCAGCAAGGAAGTGCTGCCGGTGGTCAAGCTCGACGGCCAACCGGTCGGCAGCGGTCAGCCGGGGCCGGTGTTTGGGAAGTTGTATGCGGCTTATCAGGCGGCCAAGGCGCGGCTGTAAATGATTTGCCGGTGCCGCCTAGTGGGCGGCGAGAGTGTCATGGGGCAGTAGCGCCATCTGCTGCTCCCCCGCACGTAGTGCCGTGAGCTTTTCGGTCAACCCGATTTTCTCATCGGCTTGCAAGCGTGCCGGTGCTGCCATGTAGGCAAGCAAGCTCTCCAGCGAATCAACGCTCTTGATGGCGTGGAAAGTCTTGAGCTTGTCGAGGAAAGCCCAGCAATATTTCTTGCGCTTGAGAAGTTCGATGACATTGCTCAGTGTGCCGGTACTTTTTGCATCCCAGATCATCAGGCCGGAATCCGCGAGCTTTGCCATGGCCAGGTCCTTGGCCGTAAAGTAAGCGCGCGAGCCAGGCCGATGAGCGGTCTTGACGTGCTGTACGGACCACTGCCCGAGGTTGTTGCGGGGCGTCTTACCGGTGCAGAAGACGGTCACATGCGGGTACTTCAAATGCAGCAAGAATTGCTGGATGGACGTGTCGGCGCCGTCGGCATCGCCGACCACGACATCGAAATTCTGATGCACGATATTCATGATCCGTTCTTGCACCTTCGCATCAAGCTGCTTGATGGTGATGGAGCCAGCAATGAAAACGGTGGTCATGGGCTTACCTCCACGTCAGCGTCGCCACAAAGATTTCTCCGATTTTCTCATAACTGCGCAGCACGTCGCACGCGGCGTCCAGCGAGGCGCCGGTGTCGTAGAGGTCATCGAGCAGCAGTGCGTTCCAGCGTCCTTTGTTGATGATGAGCCGATGCAAGGTAATCGAGCCTGCCAGTGCATCCTCCTTTTCTGATCGCAATGACAGGTCTTTCAAGGTGGGACGGCCTGCAATCTTGCTCAGTAACTCAAATACCGGTTTGCCGCTCAGCCGCCCGAGCGCCCGGGCGACTTCCATCACCGGCTGCTCCTTGCGCGGGTTGGAGGCGGCCATCGGGATGATCAATCCAAAGTTGGGCAACAAAGGGAGGATATGCGTTTGCACGGCCAGTGCGAGCGGCAAGACATGCTTGCGCTGCTGCCTGTACTTCAGCTGGTAAAGCGCCTCACCAGCCTGAGTACGCAGGGTGTTCCACTGCATGTGACCGGATTCGTTATAGCCACAAGGCGTGCTGGAGATCGAATGTTTGTCGAGGGCATAGCCTCGGTTGAATCGGCCGTGAAGCGCCTTGATGTTGACTTGCATAAGACCACCGCTGGTTGTTGGGATGCAAAAGTCTTATGCGGTGGCGTATCGTCATCAATCGCGGAAGTTGGATTTATTGCCTAGAATTTGCTCGTGGTCGGCCCGCCGATTCCTTTCAAGCTTGTTCGATCTGGCGGGAATGATGCAGCACTGCTGTGGCTTTTCTGCACGCCAGGCCGCCCGCATGGCGTAGAATGCACCCATTCCCCACCCGTACCCTCCGCTTGAAGCCTGCCGGTTCATCCCCATCTGGGAGCATTGAAACCAGGAGCGCCACGGCGGACAACGCCAAGGCGGTTTGCCATGACTATGCCCACTATCTCCCCTGAAGAATCCCTGATCGAGTATCCCAGCGACTTCCCCATCAAGGTGGTCGGGATCACCCACGACGCCTTCGCCGAGACCATCGTCGCCATGGTCATCGAGCATGACCCCGAGTTTCATGCCGGCAAGGTCGAGATGCGTCCCTCCACCCAGGGCAAATACCTGTCGCTGACCCTGACCGTGCGCGCCACCAGCCGCACCCAGCTCGACAATATCTATCGCGCCTTGTCCACCCACGAGATGGTCAAGTTCGTGCTCTGAGAGGCGCTCTGCGCTCTCGATGAAACCGGCGCGGCCTGCATGGCGCGCCGGTTTTTCATTGGCGCGTCACTTCTTGCGGGCTGGGCGTTTCTGCACCATGCCCGGCCAGTCAGAATCGGTGTGGAATTGCTGCATCTCTTGCGTGATCCACGCCTTGAAGGCCGCCACGCCCGGCTTTTCCAGTCCCTCCGGCAGGTGCACCAGATAGTGCGCTTCCTCGCATAGCTGGGCGACGTCGAACAGCCGTACCAGCGTGCCGCTGGCGATTTCCTGCCAGGCGATGGTATGCCGCGACAGGGCCACGCCCTTGCCTTCCACCGCATGACGCAGCGTCACTGACGAATCCTCCACCACCAGCGTGCCGCGTGGCTCGGGCAGGTCCAGCCCGGCCAACTGCAGCCAGGGGCGCCAGGATTCGCGCGTATCCATGCGCAGTAGGGTGCAGTGGGCCAGATCGGCGGGGCGCGTGAGCTTTCTGCTGCGGCTGCCGCGATAGCCGGGCGCGGCCACCGGATAGTAGTAGTCCTCGCTCAGCTTTTCGGTAACCACCCCACTGTACTGGCCGCGACCGAAGCGGATGCCTATATCCACCCCGTCCAACCGCAGATCGACCAGGTGGCTACCGGATTGCAGCACCACTTCGATCTCGGGATGGGCATCGATGAACTTCCACAGGCGCGGCGCCAGCCAGCGCGAGGCAAAGGAGGGCGTGGCCGAGATCACCAGGCGCTGCTGGCGGTTCAGGCTGCGCAGGTGGTCGGCGGCCTGGGCGATCTCGCCCAGCGCCTTGCGGATGGTGGTGGCAAAGCGTTCGCCGGTCTCGGTGATGGTGATGCGCTTGCCATGGCGCTTGAACAACTGCAGACCCAGATCTTCTTCCAGTGCGCGCACCTGGTGGCTGATGGCACCGGGGGTGACGTGCACTTCTTCGGCGGCGCGCGAGAAACAACCGTGGCGGGCCGCCGCGTCGAAGGCACGCAGGCTCGCCAGATTGGGCAGTTTTCGGAGGTCGGCCATGGGACTTCCCTTGTGAATTTCATTAGCAAGAAGAAGCAATATATATCGTTTTGTTGCGCCTGCGGGCTTTCCTACAATGGTGACACATTCAACACCATTCCAGGCATCTTCCCTTTGAACACCGCGTCCCACCGGGACCAGCGGCAGGGACCCGGCTTGCCTGGAGCTACGCAAAGGAGAGCGGGCCATGGCAATTTCATTCACAGATCAGACGACTCCCTGCCAGTTGCAGGAAGGACAGGTGCAGGCGCGCCAACTGCGCGGCGGCGTGCGCATTCGTGTCACCCGCGGACTGGTGTGGTTGACCATCAGCGGTTGCCGCGATGACATCTGGATCACGCCTGCACGCAGCTTCGAGTATCACGGACAGGGATTGGCTACGTTCGAGGCGGTGTACGGTGCGGCCGAGTTCTGCGTGTCGCCGCTGGTGCAGCGTGGCTGCCATGCCAAGGCTGGCGAGACGATGCGTATCAGCAAGCTCCTGCCGCATGGCCTGATCCGCTGGTTCTGAGACGGGAGCGCCTGAATTTCGTTACACTGGCGGCCATGCAAACCGCACTACCACCCGCCAGCGCCGCGCCGGCTGGCGCCGCCCGGCCGCAGATCGTCCGGCGCGGCGTCGAGCCCTACGAGGCCAGCTTCGCCGCCATGCGCGCCTACACCGATGCGCGCTCCGCCGACACCCCCGACCAGCTCTGGATCGTCGAGCATCCCCCGGTCTATACGCTGGGCCTGGGTGCGGATCGCGCCCATGTGTTGAATCCGCACGACATTCCCATCGTCCAGACCGACCGTGGCGGCGAAGTCACCTACCACGGCCCCGGCCAGGTGGTGATCTACCTGTTGATGGACCTGCGCCGCAATCGCAGTGGAGCCCGCCTGTTCGCCCGTGAATTCGTGCACAACATCGAAGAGGCGGTCATCGCCACGCTGGCGGCGTATAATCTGGCCGGTGTACGCAAGGAGGGCGCGCCCGGCATCTACGCTGCCGACGGCCCCTGGCAGGGCGCCAAGGTGGCTGCGCTGGGCTTGAAGATCCGCGGCAACGGCTGCACCTACCACGGCGTATCGCTCAATGTGGCGATGGACCTGGCACCGTTTTCCTGGATCAACCCCTGCGGCTACGAAGGCCTGGCCACCGTGGACATGCAGACCCTAGGGGCTACCAACGCCCGCCTGGCCGATGTCCAGGACTTGCTTGCCGACCAACTGATCGCCCGCTTCGCGGGCATGGCTTGAGCCTCAGGCGCCTTGTGCGCCGGGGCCGGAACGACCGACATGACGACCGAACTCACTCCCGCAGCAGATTCTTCCTCCAACGCCACCGGCTCGGCGCGCGCCAACCCGCTGGACAAGCAGAAGGGCGCCGGCAAGACCGCCTGGATCCCGATCAAGGTGGTGGCCGCCGAAAAGCTGAAGAAGCCGGACTGGATTCGCGTCAAGGCCGGTTCGCCCACCACCCGTTTCTACGAGATCAAGGACATCCTGCGCTCCAACAACCTGGTGACGGTCTGTGAGGAAGCCTCCTGCCCCAACATCGGCGAATGCTTCGGCAAGGGCACCGCGACTTTCATGATCATGGGCGACAAGTGCACCCGCCGTTGCCCCTTCTGCGACGTCGGCCACGGCCGCCCCGATCCGCTGGACCCCAACGAGCCGGAAAACCTGGCCAAGACCATCGCCCAACTGCGTCTGTCCTACGTGGTCATCACCAGCGTGGACCGTGATGACCTGCGCGACGGCGGCGCCGCCCACTTCGCCGCCTGCATCCAGCGCGTGCGCGAACTGTCGCCCGAGACCCGCATCGAGATCCTGACCCCGGACTTCCGCGGCCGCATGGACCGCGCCCTGGAAATCCTCAAGATGGCCCCGCCGGACGTGATGAACCACAACCTGGAAACCGCACCGCGCCTGTACAAGGAAGCCCGTCCGGGTTCGGATTACGAATACTCGCTGAGCCTGTTGAAGCGCTTCAAGGACCTGCACCCGGAAGTGCCCACCAAGTCCGGCATCATGGTGGGGCTGGGCGAGACCGATGAAGAAGTGCTGCAGGTCATGCGCGACATGCGCGCCCACAACGTCGATATGCTGACCATCGGCCAATACCTCATGCCCAGCGGCGACCACCTGCCGGTGCGTCGCTACGTGCACCCGGACACCTTCAAGATGTACGAGGAAGAAGCCTACAAGATGGGCTTCGTGCACGCTGCTGTGGGTGCCATGGTGCGTTCCAGCTACCATGCGGACCAGCAGGCGCACGGGCTGGTCTGACGCCTGACCCGCAGCGGGCCATGCCACCCGACACCAGGCTCGCCGCCGTCGATGCCGAGAAGGCCCGGCTTGACGCTGCCCGCCCGCTGTCGCCGCACACGGTCGCCTCCCTGCGCGAGAAGCTGATGCTGGAATGGACCTACCATTCCAACGCCATCGAGGGCAATACGCTGACCCTGCGCCCCTTCGTTGACGGCAATGGCCGCACCGGCCGCCTGCTGCTGAACCTGGAACTGATGAAGTCTGGTTACCCGCCGGCGGTGATCCGCAAGGAAGATCGGCTGGCGTATTACGATGCGCTCGATGAGGCTTGCCTGAACGCAAACCATGACGCCATCACCGCCTTGGTCGCCGACAGCGTGCTGCGCTCGCTGCGCTTGTATCTGGATCTGCTGCCGGCGTCAGGATGACGCGCATCAGCTCAACCGCCTGATCAGCCCCAACACCCACTCAAACGTCTTTCCATAAGGCGGATGCAACAGCGTCCCGCCATTCCAGCGCGCCTGCCGGAACACCGGCTTGCGCTTGCTGAAGGTATCGAATCCCCAGCGGCCATGATAGGCCCCCATCCCGCTTTCCCCGACGCCGCCGAAGGGCTGCTCTTCCTGCACCAGGTGCCACAGGCAATCATTGATGGTGACCCCGCCCGCATGGGTTTGCCTTAGCACCCGATCGCGTCGCGCCGCATCCTGGCCGAACCAGTACAGCGCCAGCGGGCGCGGTCCCTGGCGCACATGGGCGATGGCGTCCTCCAGTGCATCGTATTCGAGGATGGGCAGCAGCGGACCGAAGATTTCTTCCTGCATCACCTGCATCGCCGTGGTCGCGCCCAGGATCAGCATCGGCGCCAGCTTGCGGCTGTGGCCCAGGTCTTCCTGCGCCGGGTTGACCTCGATCACCTGCGCGCCCGCCGCGCGCGCTTGCTGCACCAAGGCCAGCAGGCGCTCACGATGGCGCGCACTGATGATGGCGGTGTAGTCGGGGTTGTCGTGCAGGCGCGGATAGAGCGCGCTCATGGCCTGCGCCAGTCGTTGCGCCACCACCGGCGCCTGGCCGCGCGGCACCAGCAGGTAATCCGGGGCCACGCAGGTCTGGCCGGCATTGAGCAATTTGCCGAAGGCGATGCGCCGGATGCTGCTTTCCAGGTGGCAGGAGGCATCCAGGATGGCCGGCGATTTGCCGCCCAGTTCCAGCGTCACCGGCGTGAGATTGGCGGCGGCCAGTTGCGCCACCTGCCGACCGACCTGGGTGGAACCGGTGAAGAACAGGTGATCCAGAGGCAGGGCGGCAAAGGCCTGGCCGATACGGGCGTCACCGGTGACCACGGCCATTTCTTCGGGAGCGTAATAGCGCGCCACCAGTTCGGCCAGCAGGGCAGAGAGCTGCGGCGTCAGTTCCGAGGGTTTGAGCAATACCCGGTTGCCCGCCGCCAGTGCCGCCAGCGCCGGCCCCAGCGCCAGTTGCAGCGGGTAGTTCCAGGGCGAGATGATGCCTACCACCCCCAGCGGCTGCGCCAGCAGGCGGTTGCTGCCGGGCAGGAAGTGCAGGGCGGTAGGCACGCGCCGGGCTCGCATCCAGCGTGCCAGGTGCGACTGGGCATGAGCGATGCCGGCACGCACCACGAACAGTTCGGCCATGCGCGTTTCATGCGGCGAGCGTCCGCCGAAGTCGCCATCGATGGCGCTGATGATGGCTTGCTCATGGCCATCCACCAGGGCCAGCAGGCGCGCCAGCCGGTCCATGCGCAGCGCGTGCGAGGGATCGCTGTCGGCGGCGAAGGACTGGCGTTGCCGGTTCAGGAGCTGCTGCAGTTGTGCAACGGTAGTGTCAGTCATTGATGCATCCTTGCATTGTGGTCCAAGCGTATCCGGGGCCGCGTGTCAGGCCGCCTGTGAGGCCGCCTGTGCCTGCTGCTGGCTGGCGCGGATCATCTCGGCGGCCTTCTCGGCGATCATGATGGTGGGGGCATTGGTGTTGCCGCTGACCAGCGTGGGCATGACCGAGGCATCCACCACCCGCAAGCCGTGCAGCCCATGCACCCGCAGTTGCGCATCGACCACCGCCATCTGATCCTCGCCCATGCGGCAGGTACCGACCGGATGATAGATGGTATCGGCGCGGCGGCGGATCATGGCTTCCCATTGTGCATCGTCCATATCGTCGTGGCCGCCGAAGAGTTCGCGCCGGCAGTAGCGGCGCAGTGGTTCGGTCATCACGATCTGGCGCGCGATACGGGCGCCGGCGATCATGGTGGGCAGGTCGCGCGGGTCCGAGAGATAACCCGCGTCGATCAACGGATCGGCCAGGGGATCGGCTGATTGCAGCCCGACTCGGCCGCGTGAATGCGGCCGCAGCATACACATGTGCAGGGAGAAACCATAACCGGCGTGCAGCTTTCTTGCATGGTCATCGACGATGGCGATGCAGAAATGCAGCTGGATATCGGGCCGCTCCAGTTCCGCGCGGGTCTTCAGGAAGCCGGCGCCCTCGGCAAAGGGTGTGGCGATCAAGCCCTCGCCATGGCGCTTCCAGGGCAGCAACTGGCCCAACAGGCGCAAGCCACCGACCATGCCCAGACCGAAATTGTCGGTGTCGCGGGTGGTCCAGCCCTGGGTGAAATCGAGGTGATCCTGCAGGTTCTGGCCCACGCCGGGCAGCGCGTGTTGCAGGGCGATGCCGTGCGGCAGGATGTCTTCTGGCCGACCGATGCCCGAGAGTTGCAGCAATTGCGGCGAGCCGAAGGCGCCTGCGGCAAGGATGACTTCACGCGCTGCCCGCACCTGGGCATCTTGCTGCTGCTGGCGATAGGCCACGCCCACGGCGCGCTTGCCCTCGAACAACAGCCGTTGCGCCCGCACCTGGCGCAGCACCGTCAAGTTGGGGCGCTGGCCCAGCATCGGATGCAGGTAGGCGGCCGCCGCCGAGCAGCGCTCGCCGCGATGGGCCGGCGTGTGGAATTGCGTGACCTGATACAGGCCCACGCCTTCGTTGTCGCCCCGGTTGAAGTCCGTGCACAGCGGATAGCCGCGCGCCTGGGCGGCTTCGATGAAGGCACGGGTGATCGGGCGCGGGCGGTTTTGTTCGGACACATGCAACGGGCCGCTGGCGCCATGCCAGGCATCGGCGCCGCGCACGTTGTTTTCGGCGCGCTTGAAGTAGGGCAACACCGAGTCCCAGTCCCAGCCGGGGCAGCCGGCCGCGGCCCAGCCGTCGTAGTCCTGGCGCTGGCCGCGGATGTAGAGCATGGCATTGATGGCCGAGGAGCCGCCCAGGGCGCGCCCGCGCGGCTGGTAGCCACGGCGCCCGTGTAGTCCCGGCTGGGGCGTGGTCTGCAAGGCCCAATTATTGAGCTTGCCATAACCGGGCAGCATGGCCACCACCGCAGCCGGCGTGCGCACCAGCAGGCTGTCGCCCTGGCCGCCCGCTTCCAGCAGGCAGACCGAGATATGCGGATCTTCCGACAGGCGCGATGCCAGCGTGGCGCCTGCCGAGCCGCCACCGACGATGACGTAATCGAACAGCACGGTTGTCTCCTTGTTATGGTTGACCGGCCTGGGCGCCGCACTGACGTCGCCTTTCGAGGCGCGTTGCCGGTGTGTCCCGATCTGGCTGGCATTATGAACCGCTGGGCCGGAGCTGTTCAATTTCCCTGCACGAATTGGACAATTGCCTTCACCGGCCAGCCCGCTGCGCTGAAATAAACCCGTGCCCAAGGTAAGATACGCGGTTCTGAGCATTCGATTCGAAAGCAGGTTGTCATGTCCTCACCGATCGCACCGGACGCTGCCGCGCCGGAAGAAAAACTGGTCTTCGTCAGTTCTTGCAAGTTGCCCATGCCCTGGGCCACCTTCGAGCTGCACGCCTTCTATGATGAAGTTTCCGGCAAGGAACACCTGGCCCTGACCCTGGGCGAGGTCGGCAACGGCGAGCCGGTGCTGGGCCGCGTGCATTCCGAATGCCTGACCGGCGATGCGCTGTTTTCCCAGCGCTGCGATTGCGGCGCCCAACTGGAAGCGGCCTTGAAGAAGATCGCCAAGGAAGGCCGCGGCGTGCTGTTCTACCTGCGCCAGGAAGGCCGTGGCATCGGCCTGTTGAACAAGATCCGCGCCTATCACCTGCAAGACCAGGGCGCCGATACGGTGGAAGCCAACGAACGCCTGGGTTTCCCGGCCGACATGCGACGCTACACCATCGTGTTGCCCATGCTGGCGCACCTGAAGATCACCAGCCTGCGCCTGATGACCAACAACCCGCGCAAGGTCAAGGCGCTGGAAGACAGCGGCATCACGGTGGCCGAGCGCATCGCCCTGATTGCCAACCACAATCCCTTCAACATCGGCTACCTGGGCACCAAGGCCCGCAAGCTGGGCCACCTCTTGCCCGGCCTGGCCAAGACCGATGACTTGCCCGAGAAGGTGTCGCTGGACGCGCATGACAATGAGTGAGCCCACCGCGAGCCCCCAGTGCGCGACAGCGGAAATGCGATAAATGATTTCCGGCCAGTTGGCCGGCACAGCAGACGGGCCCGCGCGGTCCGTCTTTTTTTGGCTACCTGGGCGCAGCCCGCTTGACGCATCGGGTAGCATGGCAACTGCACTCCTTCATTCTCACCCCGTCCTGATACCATGAACCCATCCGTCCCCGCCGGCGCTGCGCCGATTCCCGTTTCGCTGTTGACCGGTTTTCTCGGCAGTGGCAAGACCACGCTGTTGAACCACCTGATCACCCAGCCGGAAATGAAGAACACGCTGGTCATCATCAACGAGTTCGGCGAGATCGGCCTGGACCATCTGCTGGTGGCGCACCGCCAGGAAGACACCGTGGTCGAGATGAGCAGCGGCTGCCTGTGCTGCACCATCCGCGGCGACCTCAAGAAGACCTTGAAGGACATCACCTGGCGCTTTGCCGAAGGCGGCCAGCGCAAGTTCGACCGCGTGGTCATCGAGACCACCGGCCTGGCTTCGCCCACGCCCATCCTGCATACCCTGATGACCGACCCCTTCATCGCGGCCCGTTATCGCCTTGATGGCGTGATCGTCACCGTCGATGCGGTCAATGGCATGTCCACCCTGGACCATCATCCCGAAGCGATCCAGCAGGCCGCCGTGGCCGACCGCCTGCTGCTGACCAAGACTGACCTGGCCGACGCCGCCACCCTGGCCGCCTTGCAGGCGCGTCTGCGCACCCTCAACCCGGGCGCGCGCCAATTGCAGCCGCAACTGGGCCAGATCGCCGCGGCAGAGCTGCTCGATGCCGGCCTCTTCAAGCCGGGCGAAAAGATGCCGGACGTGGCGCGCTGGCTCAACGAGGAAGCCTTTGCCGAGCAGCAGGCCCATGCCCATGAGCATCATCATGGCCACGATCATCATGATCATCATGAGCATCACGATCACCATGATCACCATGATCACCATGATCACCATGACCACGCCCATGACGTCAACCGCCACGACGACCACATCCGCGCCTTCTGCTTTACCTTCGACGAACCCATCGACCCGGTGCTCTTCGATGAATGGCTGAGCCTGCTGGTGGGCTTCAAGGGCCCCAACATCCTGCGCATCAAGGGCATTCTCAACCTCAAGGGAGACGACAAGCCCACCGTCATCCACGGCGTGCAGCACATCTTCCACCCCACCGCCACCCTGCCTGAGTGGCCCTCGGAAGACCGTCGCAGTCGCATCGTCTTCATCACCCGCGACATCGAGCGTGCCACCATCGAGCGCTCCTTCGATGCCTTCATGCAGGCTCAGGCCATCGAACGCGAGGCGCGTGAGCGCCAGCAGGCGGCATATTGAGTCGTACCGGCCTGAGTACAGGCCGGGTATTCCCTCTGGGCAATACGCGCGAGCCGGTTGGCAGGGCCTTGGCGCCGATGGATTAAAAATAAATCCATCCAGGCCGATAACAAGGCTTAGTCCAGATTATGATCGGGCTCACCTAGAGTTCTAGAGACAGATAAATAACGATTCGTTTATGCAGCGTGTGATCAACAAGCTGGGGGCAACGTTGTCGGCATCGCTCACGCTGATGCTGGGCCTGTGCGCCACCGTGACGGTATTCGTCGCCACCAGCCATCTGGAAGAAGATGCCGTGAACCTGGACTTCGAGCGCCGGGCCGGCCTGCGCGCCTTCACCATCCAGCGCGGGCTGGAAGAGGCGGTCCAGGTGCAGTCGGTGGTGAACCATTTCTATGCCACCGTGGGCGATCCCTCGCGCGAACAGTTCGACAACTTCACCCGTCCGCTGCTGGAGCGCTACCCCTACGTGCGCGCCTTCAGCGTGCAGCGCTTCGTCTCCGATGAAGATCGGCCGGTGTTCGAAGCGCTGCGCCAGGGCGTCAAGCCCGACTTCGAGATCACTGCGTTGCAGGATGGCCAGCCGCAACGCGCACCACAGAAGCCGTTCTACCTGGTAGTGGATTACCTGGAGCCGCTGGCCGGCAATGCCGCCGCGCTGGGGCTGGACGTGTCGGGCAATGCGGCCATCATGCAGGCGCTTGATGCCGCCCTGGCCAGCGGCTATCCGGCCTCCACGCCACCGATCCGGCTGGCGCAATTCGGCCCGGAGGAGCGCGGCCTGCTGGTGATCCAGCCAGTCTACCGGGGCGGCGTGCAACCCACCGACCTGGCCGCGCGACGCGCGCTGCTGGTGGGCGACACCACCGCCGTGCTGGAACTGGATGGCCTGGTGCAGAAGATCCTCGATGGCGCCGGTCTGATGTCTGACCACGAGATCGGCCTGCGCATCTACGTAGGCCCGCAAGCCACCGCCGACAAGCTGGTGTACCGCCACGACAGCGTGGCCCAGCAGAGCCAGTGGCTGGACCAGATCATCAAGCCGGGCAGCTTCTTCCGCCATCCCTCCAACACCGTCACCAGCTTCGACATCGCCGGCCAGCGCTGGCACATGGAAATCAGCATCCCGCCGCGTTCGGTCTTTGCCGATCACTATGGCTCGCTGCTGATCCTGCTGGTGGGCGTGATCGCCTCGCTGCTGGGCGCGGCCTACATGCGGGCGCTATCGATGCGCTCGCACCGGGTGCAGCAACTGGTGGAAGAAAAGACCGCCGAGCTGCGCACCACCAATGCCCTGCTGTCGGACGACATCAAGGCCCGTCGCCTGGCCGAGCGCGCGCTGCGGCTGCGCCACCAGGCCATCGAGGCTAGCGCCAATGCCATCCTGATCCTCTCGGCGCGCCAGCCCGACTACACCATCGAATACGTCAACCCGGCCTTCGCCCGCATCACCGGCTACAGCAGCGCCGAGGCGGTGGGCAAGAGCATCCGCTTCCTGGAGGGGCGCGACAGCGACCCGGACGGTTTCGAAACCGTGTGGATCGCCATGCGCGAACAGCGCGAGCACAACGTGGTCCTGCGCAACTACCACAAGGATGGTTCGGAGCTGTGGAACGATTTCTACATCGCCCCGGTGCGTGATGAGAACGGCGAGGTCACCCATTTCGTGGCAGCGCTCTACGACATCACCTCCATGAAGCGTTACGAGGCCGAGCTGGAATTCCAGGCCAGCCGCGACACCCTCACCGGCCTGATCAATCGTCACATGCTGCGCCATCACCTGGAACAGGCCATCGGGGCGGCCGAGCGCCAGAAGCAGGCCCTGTGGGTGGTGTTCGTGGACCTGGACCGCTTCAAGTTCGTCAACGACACGCTGGGCCACAAGGCCGGCGACACCCTGTTGCGCACCGTGGCCGGGCGCCTGCGCGCAGCCGTGCGGGAAGCCGATACGGTGGCGCGCCTGGGCGGCGATGAATTCATCATGATCTTGCCCGAGCAGGATGAACTCACGCTCGACACCCGCAGCCTGCAACGCATCATGGATGCGGTGGCCGCGCCCGTGACGCTGGGCGGCCATACCCTCTTCATGACCTGCAGCATCGGCGTGGCCTGCTACCCCAACGATGGCACCGATGGCGAGACGCTGATCAAGCACGCCGACATCGCCATGTACCGCGGCAAGCAGACCGGTCGCAACAATTTCCAGTTCTATACCCCGGCCATGAACGAACAGGCGCTGGAACGCTTGCGCATCGAAGGTGACCTGCGCAATGCGCTCGACCATGGCGAATTCCTGCTGCATTACCAGCCCAAGGTGGACCTGGCCTCGGGCCGCGTGGTCGGCTGCGAAGCGCTGATCCGCTGGCTGCATCCGCAACTGGGCATGGTCTCGCCGGCACGCTTCATCGGCCTGGCCGAAGAGACCGGCTTGATCCTGCCCATCGGCGCCTGGGTGCTGCGCACCGCCTGCACCCAATGCCGCCAGTGGCAACTGGCCGGGCATGAAGATATCAGCGTCTCGGTCAACCTTTCGGTGGGGCAATTCCTGCAGAAGGACCTGGTCTCCTCCATTGCCGATGTACTGGCCGACACCGGCCTGCCCCCGGCCTCGCTGGAGATCGAATTGACCGAGAGCCTGATGATGACCGATGTCGAGCACGCCATCGGCATCCTGGCTGGCTTGAAGAAGCTGGGCATACGCTTGTCCATCGATGACTTCGGCACCGGTTATTCCTCGCTGGCCTATCTCAAGCGCTTCCCCATCGACGTGCTCAAGATCGACCGCTCCTTCGTGCGCGACATCACCATCGACGCCGACGATGCCGCCATCACCGCCTCCATCATCTCGCTGGCGCGCCACTTGAAGCTGCGCGTGATCGCCGAAGGGGTGGAGACCGATGAGCAGCTCGACTACCTGCGTCACTACGGTTGCGATGAGATCCAGGGTTACCTGTTCAGCCCGCCGGTGGCGCCCGAGAAGTTCGAGCAGATGCTGCGCGAAGAGCGGGCCATGTTGTAGAAAACTTCACCCTATGTCTCTAAACCAGGCCGCACGGCATTGCCGTTGCGGCTTTTCTTCATATCGGCTGTCCTATTGCGCGATCCAGGCAGGGGTACAGCTTGTCACGGCGCAAGGTCGGCGAGGGGCAGCAGCGTAGAATGGCGGCCTTGTCTGATTTATCCACAGGGCTTTCCAAGATGCCTGCTCGTCCCCTTCAACTGGCCGGCCCCGAACTGCTGGCCGCCTGGCACGCCGAGGCCGATCGCCTCATGCCCGCGCTCGATGCCGTACCCGACTGCTTGCGCCAGCAGCACAGCGCCACCGTACTGGACCTGCATTTCGGCCTGGGTCACAGCTTCTTCGCCACCTGGCACGCCTTTGCCCGACAGCGCGAGCAAGGGCAGGGCGGGGCACAGCGCCTGCATTACGTGGCTATCCTGCCGCATCCGCCCGCGCCACAAGCGCTGCACCCGGATTTGACTTATGCACAGGCCTTGCGCGCGGCCTGGCCCTTGCCCTTGCCGGGCACGCACCGCTTGCTGCTGGATGAGGGCCGCCTCACGCTGACCTTGATCTGGGGCGCGCTGGAAGAAGAGCTGGCGCGGCTGGACGCGCCCATCGACCTGTTCTACCTGCACGCCGAGGCAGAGCGCTTCGACCCGGACGCGCCCGGCTGGCACGCCCACGCCTGCAAGCGCCTGGCGCGCCTGGCCTGGACCGGCGCGCAGGCGCTGGTGTTCGGTGCGGCCGGGCAGGCGCCGCTGGCGGCAGCCATGCGCCAGGTCGGCTTCACGGGTCAGGAGCGCGATGGCGCGCTGGCCTTGCGCTACGCCCCGGCCTGGGCGCGGCCTGCTACCCATGTGGCAACTTTGGATACGCCTTTGCAGCGTGATGCGCAGCATCCCCGCCATGCGCTGGTGATCGGCGCCGGCCTGGCCGGCACCGCTGCCGCCGAGCGCCTGAGCGCGCGCGGCTGGCGTATCGAACTCATCGATGCCGGCCCGCAGGTGGCCACCCGCGCCTCCGGCAACCATGGTGGCCTGTTCATGCCGGCCTTGGCACGCGACGACAGCCCGCTGGCCCGCCTCACGCGCGCCGCCTTCCTGTTTGCCGCGCAGCGCTGGCAGGCCTTGGGCGGTGTCGGGCTGGAGGAGGCGGCGGCCATCCGGGGCGAATGTTGCGGCATCCTGCAATTCGGACGCGATGCCAAGCAAGCCTGGTCCTTCGAACAGGGGGCGCGGCAGTGGCAGTATCCAGATCGTTACGCGCGCTGGATGTCGGCTGAGGAAACGGCGGCGGCACTGGGCATGGCGACCATGGGCGGCGGCTATTTCTTCCCGGAAGCGGGCTGGCTCCATCCGCCTTCGGTGTGTCGGCGGATGCTGGCGGTGGCGCGTGAGCAGGGCGAGGTGGCGACCCATTTCGCACGTGCAGTGAGCCGCCTGCAACGTGAAGCCGGGCAATGGCAGGCACGCGATGCTGCAGGCGAGGTGATTGCACAAGCACCGGTGGTGATCTTCGCCGCCGGCGCCCAGGCCAGCGCCTTGGCGCAATTGGCCGAACTGCCTTTGAACGCCGTGCGCGGGCAGGTCACGCACTTGCCGGCCGCGGGTTTTCCCGACCTGCCGTATGCCTTGTGCGGCGATGGCTACCTGACCCGACCCTACGCCGGCCAGATTGCACTGGGCGCCAGCTACGACCGGTTCGATGATCCCAACCTGCGCGCCGACAGTCATGCCGACAACCTGGCCCGGCTACAGCACATGCTGCCGCAGATCGCCAGCCACGTTGCCTTGCCCGAGGCTACCGCCAGCCAGCCGGGCCGGGTCGGCCAGCGCTGCATCGCGCCCGATCGCCTGCCGTTGGTGGGCGCCTTGCCCGAGCAGGAAGGGCTGTACAGTTTGCTTGGCTATGCCTCGCGCGGCCTGATCTGGGCGCCGCTGATGGCCGAGTTGCTGGCGGCCATGCTGGAGCGCGAGCCGCTGCCCTTGCCGCGTGATCTGGTGGCTGCGCTTGATCCGGCGCGCTTCAAAGGGGTGTTCGCGGCTGAGCTCAGCGCACCCAACGACCCGGAATGAAGTGCCAGCCGCCGCCCGGGCCTTGCTGCCAGTGGGCCGGTTCATAGCGCACGTAGTCGCGGCGCATCCGCTCCCAATGGCCGCCGACCCAGACGTGGCGATGGCCGTTCCAGGCCCAGTAGCCCGGCGCCCAGGCATAGCCGTGGCGCGGCGGCGGCACCACTTCATAGCGCGGGGCGGGCGGTGGCACGCCGATGCGCACGTCCACGCCCACCACCTGCGCCTGGGCGGCAGGGGCAGTGGCGACGAGGGCGCCGAGCGAGCCAACGGTAGTGAGAAGGGCAAAGGCGAGGCGGCTTGTTGTGGTTTTCATGGTGGACTCCTGCAAGGTTGGTCTGGCGTGGATGCAGCGCAGATGAACTTGCGCTGTGGAGCCACTGTAGGAGTCCGGCCTCTTTAAGACTGTAATGTTGTGTTTCCAGGTGTGTCAGCGCGGTGCCGTGCGGGGCCGGCGCAAGCACCGAACCAGCGCGGCGGGGCTGGTTCTGGTAACAAGTCCGGGCAGATCGATACTTGCCGCCTACACGTCGCTACTTATGCTTCGGCTTCCTGCGCGCGGCCCGGGTATAACGTTGTTCCACCACGCGGCTACCCCATTGTTCCCCGGACGACTCCTCGGCCAGTTCGAAGCCGGCCGACAGGTACAGGTGGCGCGCCGCATCCAGGCCCCGGAAGGTCCACAGATAGCAATCGAAATGGTGAGCATCGAGGAAGGCCATGGCCTGTTCCAACAGGCGCCGGCCGACCCCGGCCCCGCGCAGGCTGTCGTCGACGATGAACCAGCGCAGGTGCGCCATGCCGCTGGCCAGGTCACCATCGATGACGATCGAGGCCAGGGTGCGTCCCTGTTCTGCGTGGGTCCAGAGTTGCTTGCCGGGCGTGGGCAGCGCTTGGGCAAAGGCGCCCAGTTCGCTGGCCACCTTATGCTCGAAGAACGCGCCGAAGCCGGCGGCCTGGGCATAGTAACGGGCGTGCAGGCTGGCGATGTCGCCGATGCAGCCGGGCTGGTAGCCGCTGCGCAATGGCGTGGCCACGGCCTTGCCCGGAGGCACTACGGCATTGGGATTGTCACGCGACAGCGCTTCCGAATACAGCGCCAGGGCGCGCACCAGGCCCTGCTGGTCTTGCGGCAGGATGCGCCGCAAGGCGCCGGAGACCTGGTCGGTGGCGAACTTGTCGATCTTCTTGCGCAGCGCCTGCCCGGCCTCGGTGAGCGCCAGGCTGAAGGCGCGGCCATCGCCCGGCACCGGGCTGCGGCGCACCAGCCCCAGCGCTTCCAGCTTGACCAGTTGGCGGCTGGTATTGGACTTGTCCAGGTACAGCAGTTCGCCCAGCTCACGCGCCTGCAGCCCGGGCCGCAGCCCGATCTCGATGATGGCGTGCACCGCCGAGGGCGCCAGGTCGCTGCCGGCCAAGGTGCTGCGCATGAAACCCAGCTCGCGCACCAGCTTGCGCGAGAGTTCGCGCAACTGGCCGATGGTCTGGTCGCGCGGGGGAGAGTGCAGGCCATCGTAGTCCATGGCACGTTCCTGTAATGGTTGCGAAGTGCAAGCAATGTAACGCGAGATGATTGCGACGTGCAACTTGTTTGCCATGTCCGGCCAGCATCGCTGTCTCGCCCGCGCAACTGGCCGGCGCCGTGCTGCGGCTGGGAGGCGCGCTCGGGCTGGAGTAGAATGTCGCCTTTCGCGCAGCCCTGCGCCGTGATCCCACCGGCCAGCGTGGCCTGCGCCACCTCCTGCATCCCCAGTCTTGTTGAAAGTCCCCGCACATGTTGCGCATCTCTGAACTGACCCTTCCGTTGAACCATACGGAAGACGAACTGAACGCCGCCATCCTCGACCGCCTGGGCATCCCGGCTGATGAACTGGTGTCCTTCACACTGTTTCGCCGCAGCTACGATGCCCGCAAGAAGACGGCCATCACCCTGAACTACACCATCGACGTCGAGGTGAAGGATGAGCCCGCCGTGCTGGCGCGTCATGCCAAGACCACCAATGTTGGTCCCACCCCCGATACCTCCTACCACTACGTCACCCGTGCCCCGGCCTCGCTGAAGAAGCGCCCGGTGGTGATCGGCTTCGGCCCCTGCGGCCTCTTCGCGGCGCTGATCCTGGCCGAGATGGGTTTCAACCCGCTCATCCTGGAACGCGGCAAGACCGTGCGCGAACGCACCAAGGACACCTGGGGCCTGTGGCGCCAGCGCGAATTGAAACCGGAATCGAATGTGCAATTCGGCGAGGGCGGCGCCGGTACCTTCTCCGACGGCAAGCTCTACAGCCAGGTCAAGGACCCCAAGCATTACGGCCGCAAGGTGCTGGCCGAATTCGTGGCCGCCGATGCGCCGCCCGAGATCATGTATGTCAGCAAGCCCCACATCGGCACCTTCCGCCTGGTCAAGATGATCCAGTTGATGCGCGAGAAGATCGAAAAGCTGGGCGGTGAATTCCGCTTCGAGCAGCGCGTCGAGGATGTGCTGATCGAAGACGGCAAGATCCGTGGCCTGACCCTGGCCAACGGCGAGCAGATCGAGGCCGATCATGTGGTGCTGGCCATCGGCCACAGCGCCCGTGATACCTTCGAGATGCTTTACCAGCGCGGGGTCTACATCGAGGCCAAGCCGTTCTCCATCGGTTTTCGCGCCGAACACCCGCAGTCGCTGATCGACAAGTGCCGCTTCGGCCCTGGCGCCGGCCATCCCATCCTGGGCGCGGCCGATTACAAGCTGGTGCACCACGCCTCCAATGGCCGCTCGGTCTACAGCTTCTGCATGTGCCCTGGTGGCACCGTGGTGGCGGCCACTTCCGAGCCGGGCCGCGTGGTCACCAACGGCATGAGCCAGTATTCACGCAATGAGCGCAATGCCAACAGCGGCATCGTGGTGGGCATCTCGCCGGCCGATTATCCGGGCCATCCGCTGGCCGGCATCGCCTTCCAGCGCGAGTGGGAAAGCCGCGCCTATGAACTGGGCGGCGGCAACTACAATGCGCCCGGACAGTTGGTGGGCGACTTCATCGCCAACCGTCCATCGACCCAGCTGGGCAGTGTGGAGCCGTCCTACAAGCCCGGCGTGACGCTGGGCGACTTGAATCCTTCCCTGCCCAAGTACGCCATCGACGCCATCCGCGAAGCGCTGCCTGCCTTCGACAAGCAGATCCGTGGCTATTCCATGCACGACGCCGTGCTGACCGGCATCGAAACCCGCACCTCTTCGCCCATCCGCATCAAGCGCGATGACCATACCCTGCAAAGCCTCAACACCCAGGGTTTGTATCCGGCCGGCGAGGGCGCCGGTTATGCCGGCGGCATCATGTCGGCCGCCATCGATGGCATCCGCGTGGCCGAGGCCTTGGCGCTGGATATCGTGGCGCAGTCATGAGGTGCTGATCCGAAGTGTGGATCACCCAACGCAAAACGCCGCTCCGGTTACCCGGGGCGGCGTTGTGTTTTTACGGCCTGAAGTGAAGATTACTTCTTGGCGCGGGTCGAAGCGACGGTCTTTTCGGCAGCAGCAGTGAACTGTTTGGTTGCGTTGGCCAGGTTGGCTTCCAGCGTTTCCACGGCTTGCTTGGAGTTCTTGGACAGTTGCTCGTAGGCCGCGTTGGCGTTGGTGAGCGTGGCCTTCAGGATGGAGACGGCTTGTTCCGAACCCGGGGGCGCATTCTTGCTGATTTCATCGATCAGGGCCGACAGCTTGCGGCTGGTGTCGGCGATCTGGGCTTCGGCAGCCTTGGTGAATTCAGCCTGGGTCGAGGACACGATGCCAGCCAGGTGACGGCTGTAGGCGGTGGCCTTTTCGGCGCCCGGCTGGGCTTGGGCGGCGGCCAGCGACAGCAGTTCTTGCGGGTCCTTGGCGCCAGCCAGTTGCTTGGCGGCGGCGGTGGCTTCTTCCAGGGTCGCCTTGGTGGCCGACAGGTTCAGTTCAACGATCTTTTCCACGCCTTCGAAGGCCTTGGCGGTCAGATTGTTGATGAGGTCCAGGTGGGCTTGCAGATTGGCCTTGGTGGCGGCGGAAAACTGATCTTGGTACGAAAACATGTGCATCTCCAGAGTGAATATGACAAATAAGCTTGCCGATGCGCGTGACGGATAAGCATCGGATTTCGAGAGCGGCTTTCTACCAAAATCAATCGAACTTCATGATTTGTGCGCCGCAACAATTCCTATTCTATGCACTTCTTTGGTGAAATCAAGTGTTATTTGTGCGTCGCACAAAAATATTTCTGGTGCCGTGGGAATTATGCGACGGCGCACCAGGCCTGGCTTTGCGGGCGATCAAGACGAACGCTCGGTCGTTTTTGCGGCGCTGATGTGGGTCTGGCCGCTGGGCAGGTCATGCACCACGATGCCGGCCTCGCTCTGGCCGAAGGAGTCTTCCTGGCTCAAGGCGATGCCGCGCAGGGCATCCTGGTAGCCCTGTTCCCAGCGCCACTGCACCGAACCGCGGGCGAAGTTGACATCCTTGGAGGCCATGTTCCAGTCGCGCCCGGCATAGGCCAGCCGCACGATGTGGATGGTGGTATCGGCGTTGAGCTCGGCCATCATCTGCCGGTCTTCCTGGGTCAGCAGTTCGGGCGGCAGGCGCTGGTAGAGGTCGTGGGCGGCGCGGCGCAGGCGGTATTGCTGCAGATAGGCATCGATATGGCGCTGCGAGCGCGAGGCGAAGGTGACATCCTTCTCGCGCGTGACCACCTCTTCCAGGGTGCGCGGTTCCGGGCCATCGGCGTGCCACAGGTCCACCATCAGGCAGACCAGGTTGGTGCGCGGTTCATCGTTGAGCACGGCTTCCAGCGGCGTGTTGGAATACAGGCCGCCATCCCAGTACAGCTCGCCATCGACCCGCACCGGAGCGAAACCCGGCGGCAGCGCGCCGCTGGCCATGACGTGCTCCGGCCCCAGCACGCGTTCGCGGGTATCGAAATTGACCAGCGAGCCACAGGACACTTTCACTGCCGCCACGGTCATGCGGATGCCGGACTGGCCATTGAGGTAATCGAAATCGACCAGCCGCGACAGGGTCTGGCCCAGCTCGGCGGTGCTGTAGAAGCTGGCTTCCTCGGGCGGCACCGGCAGGCCCAGGGTGAAGGCGTTGAGCGGGCGCGGGCGGAAGAAGCCGGGGGTGCCGCGCAGGAAAGTGTCCAGCGTGGTCAGGCGGGTGGCCCAGGGGCGCAGCGTGTCGGGCACCTGGCGCAGGTCGAACAGATCGGGGTGGGCCACCGTCTCCCAGAATTCGCGCAGGCGTTCGATGCGGGTTTCACGCGGATTGCCGGCGATCAATGCGGCATTGATGGCGCCAATGGAGGTGCCGACCACCCAGTCCGGGGTGAAGTCGTGCTCATGCAATGCCTGGTAGACACCGGCCTGATAGGCCCCCAGCGCACCGCCGCCCTGCAGCACCAAGGCCACACGCGGCTTGGTCTCGGGGGCAGCGGCACTGCGCTTGCCGGCGCGGGCTTTGCGCACTGGCGCAGCAGGACCATTGGTGGGCGGCAACTGTTCGGGCTCCTTGCGCATCGTTCATCCTTTCATGGTGTTCCCGGGACGCACCAGAGGCATGGGAACGTTGAGAAGGAGTCTAGGATAACGCGCTTACAGGAAAGTGACCGTCGTCATGGTCAAACCAGGGAAAGCAGAGGCAGGTGCCAGAGGTCAGAGGTCTTAGAGATCAGAGCTCTAGAGGTCAGAGCTCTGATAGGTTCAGCGATTCAACTGGCCAGCCAGGCTTCGATCAACTGGCGCGCCTGGGTATCGATCTGTTCCAGGTCCACTTCGTGGCGGCGATGGAAGATCATCAGCGCATAGAGGCTGGCCAGGGCATTGACTTCGGGGGACAGTGCACACTCCTCTCCGCTGGCCGGGCGCTGGTGGCGCCAGTAATTGATTGCATCTTCGAGTTCGGTGAGGGTGAGCATGGCGGTGTTTCTGATAAAGAGCTAAGGCAAAACGTGGCCGCATTCTAACCCATTTTGCCTCCCGATACTGGCTGAAAACACAGTACTGCCGGGCTTGTCGGGGCATCATGCAGTTTCTGCATCGGTGCCCTGCGCTGCGCCACATGCGAAAACCAAGCAAGCACATGCGCAATGCTTCGTTCGGATCGGCCTTGTGCTTTGCTTTAATGAGACCCCTCATGCGGCGCATTGGCCGCTGCATTCTCAGGAGTGGTCCATGTCTGCGCACATCCTCGCAACCCCTTATCGACCCGGCGCACGCAGTGCCCAGCGCATCACCAGCCAGGCACAGGCGCTACAGGTGGCCGCCGAACTGGCGGCCGAGTTCGCGCAAAGCGCCGCCCAACGCGACCGCGAGCGCATCCTGCCGTTCCAGCAGATCGAACGCTTTTCGCACAGCGGCTTGTGGGCCATCACGGTGCCGCGCAGCCATGGCGGCATTGGCGCCTCATGGCAGACGGTGGCCGAGGTGTTTCGCCTCATCTCCGCCGCCGACCCTTCCATCGGCCAGATCCCGCAGAACCACTTCGGCAACCTCAACCTGATCGCCAACTTCGCTAGCCAAGCACAACAGCGCTTCTTCTTCGGCGAAGTGCTGGACGGCGCGCGCCTGGGCAATGCCGGGCCGGAACGTAACGGCAAGAACGTGCTCGACGTGCGCACCCGCGCTACGCTGGACACCGAGGCCGGTGATGGCAGCTACCGCTTGAATGGCACCCGTTTCTATTCCACCGGCGCGCTCTATGCACACTGGATCCCCACCCGCGCCATCGATGACGATGGCCAGCCGCTGGTGGTCTACAACCGCCACGATGCGGCCGGCCTGCGCGTCATCGACGACTGGTCCAGCTTCGGCCAGCGCACCACCGCCAGCGGCACGGTGGTGTTCGACAACGTGCGGGTGCCGGCCGAGCAGGTGTTGCCGTTGAAGGACACGCTGCAACGGCCCAACAATATCGGCCCGGTCTCGCAACTGCTCCAGGCCGCCATCGATGCCGGCATCGCCCAGGCTGCCGTGCAGGACACCATCGCCTTCGTCACCACGCGCTCGCGCCCCTATGCCGATAGCGGCCTGGAACGCGCCGCCGACGATCCCTACATCCTGCGCGACATCGGCAACCTGAGCCTGCGCCTGCACGCTGCCGAAGCCTTGCTGGAAGACGCCGCCGCGCTGCTCGATGCGCTGCCCGCACAGATCAGCTTCGAACAGATGGCGCAAGCCTCGGTGGCCGTGGCCGAGGCCAAGGTACTTTCCACCGAAGTGGCCTTGCAGGCCTCCGAAAAACTGTTCGAACTCTCCGGTTCGGCGGCCACCCTGGCCACGCACAACCTCGACCGTCACTGGCGCAATGCGCGCGTGCATACGCTGCATGATCCGGTGCGCTGGAAGTATTTCGCGGTCGGCAACTATGCCTTGAATGGCACGCCACCGCCGCGCCATAACTGGAGCTGATCTTCGTCCTGCGCCTTCCTTTCTCTTCGACACCGAATCGTCATGACCCAGACCGCCGCGCTCAGCGCCACCACCCTCGATACCCTGCCGCCGCCTTCCTCCACACCGCCGCGCCTGGTGGCGCGCATCCGCGATGATGCCCAGGCGCTGGCCAGCGCCCGCCAACTGGCCGAGGACTTCCGTGGCGAGGCCGCCTTGCGCGACCGCGAACGCAAGTTGCCCTGGGATGAACTGGAACGCTACGTGCGCTCGGGCCTGTGGGGCATCACCGTGCCCAAGGAATATGGCGGTGCCGGGGTGTCCTACGGCACCCTGGCCGAGGTGATCGCCACTCTGTCCGCTGCCGATGGTTCCATCGGACAGATTCCGCAAAACCATTTCTATGCGGTGGAAGTGATTCGGGTCAATGGCAGCGATGCCCAGAAGCGTTTCTTCTTCGAGCAGGTGTTGCAGGGCCAGCGCTTCGGCAATGCCCTGGCCGAACTGGGCACCAAGACCTCGCATGACCGCAAGACCCGCCTTACCCGCAACGAACACGGCCCCGGCTACCGCATCAATGGCCGCAAGTTCTATGCGACCGGCGCGCTCTTTGCCGACTGGGTACCGACCTCGGTGATCGATGAGGACGGTGTGCAGCAACTGGCCATCGTGCCGCGTCATGCAACGGGCCTGACCATCATCGACGACTGGTCCGGCTTCGGCCAGCGCACCACTGGCAGCGGCAGTGCCGTGTTCGAGAATGTGCATGTCCCTGCTGAGGCCGTGATCGGGTTTGCCAGCGCCTTTACGCGGCCCACCCAGTTGGGGCCCATGGCGCAGCTCCAGCACGCCGCCATCGACCTGGGCATCGCCCGCGCCGCCTATGCCGACCTGCTGGAGTTCGTGCGCACCCGCTCGCGGGCCTGGGTCGACAGCGGCGTGCAGCGCGCCGCTGACGATCCGCTGACCATCCGTGAAGTGGGGGATCTGACCATCCAATTGCACGCCGCCGAAGCCCTGGTACGCCGTGCCGCGCGCAAGGTCGAGGCCGCCGCGGATGCCCCTGACGAGGACAGCGTCGCCGCAGCGTCCATCGCCGTGGCCGAAGCGCGTGTGTTGACTACCGAGGTGTCGCTGGCGGCCGGCAGCAAACTGTTCGAGCTGGCCGGGTCGCAATCGACGCTGTCCGAACACAATCTCGACCGTCACTGGCGCAATGCTCGCACCCATACGCTGCACGACCCGGTGCGCTGGAAATACCACGCCATCGGCAACTACGTCTTGAACGGCAAGAAGCCGCCGCGCCACGGCGCGATCTGAGGAGCTCGCATGGCCAAGAAGGAAATCCGGCTCAACGCATTCAACATGAATTGCGTCAGCCACATCAACCACGGCCTGTGGACGCATCCGCGCGACCGCTCGCAGGATTACACCGACGTCACTTACTGGACCGATCTGGCCCGCCTGCTGGAACGCGGCAAGTTCGATGGATTGTTCCTGGCCGATATCGTGGGGGTCTATGACGTCTACCAGGGTAATACCGACCTGACCCTGCGCGAGACCATCCAGTTGCCCGTCAATGACCCGCTCATGCTGGTCTCGGCCATGGCGGCCGTGACCGAGCACCTGGGTTTTGGCGTCACCGCCAACCTGACCTACGAAGCGCCGTTCCTGTTTGCGCGCCGCATGTCCACGCTGGATCATTTGAGCCGTGGCCGGGTGGGCTGGAACATCGTCACCGGTTATCTCGACAGCGCCGCGCGCGCCATGGGCCTGCACGAACAACTGGAACACGACCAGCGCTACGACCGCGCCGATGAATTCATGGAAGTGGTCTACAAACTGTGGGAGGGTAGCTGGGAAGACGGCGCCGTGCTGCGCGACCGTGCGCGGCGCATCTATGCCGATCCGGCCAAGGTGCATCCGATTAGTCACCACGGTGACTACTATCATGTTGAAGGCATCCATCTGAGCGAACCCTCGCGCCAGCGCACCCCGGTGCTGTACCAGGCCGGCTCCTCCGGGCGTGGGCAAGCCTTTGGTGCGCGTCATGCCGAATGCGTCTTCATCTCCAGCCAGAGCAAGGACGCCACCCGCAAGCTGGTGCAGAGCATCCGCGAGGGCGCCCTGCGCGAGGGGCGCGATGCGCAGGCCATCAAGATCTTCATGGGCCTGACCGTGGTCACCGGGCGCACCGAGCAGGAAGCCCAGGATCGGTATCGCGAATATGCCCGCTATGCCAATCCCGAGGCGGGCCTGGCCCATTTCTCGGCAGGCACCGGCATCGACTTTTCAAAGTACGGACTGGATGAACCGATACGCGCCGCCAAGACCAATGCCATCGAATCGCTGACCAAGGTGGTGACCCAACCGGAACTGAACTGGACCAAGCGCAAGCTGTTGCAGCAGCTGGAACTGGGGGGCCGCTACGCCAGCATCGTAGGTGCGCCCGAGCGCGTCGCCGATGAACTGGAAAGCTGGGTGAACGACACCGGCATCGATGGCTACAACCTGACCCGCACGGTCAGCCCGGAGAGCTTCGAAGACTTCATCGAACTGGTCATTCCGGTGTTGCAGGAGCGTGGTGTCTACAAGCGCGAATATGCCCAGGGAACGCTGCGCGAAAAGCTGTTCCAGCGTGGTGCGACCTTGCCGCCAGAGCATGTGGGGGCGGGGTTCCGGGTGGGGGCGGCGGTGGAGCAGGTCTGAACCAGGGGTGGGTGTTCTTGGTCAGGCCCTAGCATCGTCGGCAGTGCAACGCGCGCGAGCGGTTAAAATGCTGGCTCAATCCATCCGCCAGCGCCTGCGCGGCTGCTGGCCCCGAGACCAACATCACACCCAACATGAGCTACACCCCCAGCCGCCCCCTGGGCTACGGCTGTCTGATCCTGAGCATGTCCTTAGTCGGCGCCTACGTCGCGCTGACCAAGCCGCTGGCGGCGATGCTGCCGGTGTTCCTGCTGGCCTGGCTGCGCTTTGCCATCGGCGCCGTGGCCATGTTGCGCTGGATGAAAAAGCCGGCCGCTGAACAGCCGCTCTCCACCCAGTCGCGCTGGTTGGTCTTCCTGGAATCCTTCCTCGGCAATTTCCTTTTCACGCTGTGCATGATCACCGGCGTGTCGATGACCAATGCGGTCTCGGCCGGGGTGATCATGTCGTCCATCCCGGCCGTGGTGGCGGTGATGAGCTGGGTCTTCCTGAAGGAAAGGATCAGCCTGCGGGTGTGGGGAGCGGTGGCTTGCGGGGCGATCGGCATCGGCCTGCTGTCGCTGGCCAAGGATACGCATGGTGCAGCCGGCAGCAGTGGCGCTGCGCCTGCGCAATACGCCTGGCTGGGCAATGTGCTGGTGTTCTGTGCCGTGCTGTGCGAGGCCGCCTATGCGGTCATCGGCAAGAAGCTTACCGCCGTACTCACACCCAAGCGCATCAGTGCGGTCATCAACCTGTGGGGGCTGTTGCTGATGACGCCCATGGGACTCTACACCGCACTCAAATTCGATTTTTCCACCGTGCCGCTCAACATCTGGTTGCTGCTGGTGTTCTATGGATTGGCGGCCAGCGTGTGGACCGTGTGGCTGTGGATGACCGGATTGAAAGTGGTGCCGGCTGCGCGTGCCGGCGTCTTTACCGTGATGCTGCCGGTGTCGGCCGCCGTGGTCGGGGTGCTGGCGCTGGGAGAACGCCTCTCGGCATTGCAGGCCGGTGCATTTGCCGTGGCGCTGGCCGGGATGTTCCTGGCCACGCTGCCCGGTCGCGCAGCGACCGACAACTGACCGCTGAACTGAGCGAGGAAGAAATGAACCAAGCCAAACGCCCGCAAGCCAAACCACAAGCCAAACAGCAGGCCAATGCCAAGCCCGCGGGCCAGACCAAGCAGGGGCCGGCGCGCGACAAGCCGCGTACCCATGTCTCCACCGAGGCGGCACGCCGCCGCCAGCATCAGGCGCACGCCGCCTCGCAGAGCCTGGATGAAGATGAACTGCGGGTGCAGCAGATGGTGGCGCTGGCCAGTGCGGTGGCCGCCAGTGCGCCGGACCGCCGCGGTCGCCGTATCGGCCAGGATGAGCTGGAGCGCATGGTGCGCAATACCCTGCGCGAGCGCGACGATGACACCCTGTATGAGGCCCTGGAACAGCTACGCTATGACGATCAGCGCGGCCACGCCTTCCTGCGGGACGTGGTGGAAGAGGGTGCCGACATCATCGTGCTGCGGCGGGGCGACAAGGAGCTCGAAATCAACGCCTTCCTGATCCCGCTGCTGGTACGCACCCGCGGCGGCTTGCGCGCAGAACAGGCGTTAGCCGATGGCGATGCCTTCGATGCCTTGCGCGCCAGCCTGCAGGAGGGTGGGCTGGAAAGCCCCCAGGCGCGCGTGGTGCTGGTGCACCATCTCTATCATCCAGAAGAGATCAATGCCCTGAGTTTCAGCGAAGTCGAGGCCATGAATCGCGATGCCTTCGCTTCGCTGACCGACAAGAAGATCCTGAGCGTGCCGGCCATCGAACGCAGTATGCGCGGCTGGCCGGCCAGCAGCTTTGCTGCCGACGATGAGGCACTGGAATTGCGCTTCCTGCTGGGCTTTGCATTGAAGGACGTGGACGATCCCTTCTATGCCATTCCGCCGCAGGAGGAGGCTGCCGACGCCTACTTCGAAGCGCGCGCCGAGCGCTTCCGCCAGTGGAGCGCGCAGGTCACGCCGCTGATGCAGCAATGCCTTACGGGTAGCTCCGGCGAGGCGGCGCAGTGTCAGTTGCACTTCCTCTACCAGGACTTGTTCCATGGCGCCAAGCGCACCGGCAATGGCGAGTACCGCACCTTGCAGACGCTCTCCGAACTGGAAGCAGGACTGGCGCAGGCCGGCGCCACGGCGGCCCAGGCCACGGCCATCCTGGCCATCGTCGAGGATGGCGACGAGGCAGAGGGCAGCCGCCTGCACATCGTCTTGCGCGGCACGCAAGGTGAATTGGCGCGCTCGATCCAGGCGGTCGATGGCGATCTGCAGGAAGCCCTGTTCGATGCCGCCGATGCCGTCACTTCGTTGGGCGTGGCGGCGCTGCGCCTGGCCGATGGTTTCGATGCCGCTGGCCTGCCGCTGCGTGAACGTGACTTCCCTCTTGGCTAGAGCAACGCCTGCAGGCTCAGTCCCATGGGCTTGCAACGGAAATACAGCTCCACCTGCATCGGTCGCCAGCCGCGAATGAGCTGGCGCAGATCGGCCTGCATCTGTTGCTTGCCGCAGAAGGCGCTGGCCTTGTCGCGGGCGGCCGAGGTCAGGGCGGCAATGGACATGGTATAGCTCACGCCGGTGGCCGAGACCATGTAGAGGTCGTCGTGTTCGGCGCTGACTTCGCTGAAGTTGGCACAGCCGCCCAGTGCCGCAGCACCCAGGCAGGCCACGACCAGGCTGCCCGCACGGCGGCGGTGTCGATGATGTTCATTGCGCATGAGTTACCCCTGTTGTCCTCGTTACGCCGCTGCCCGTGTGGCGTCATCAGAATTGCTCTGTGGCATCGACGTGGCAAGGCAAGCCTACCCGCGCAGCCGGCTCTGGTGGGGCGGGCTTACCCGGTTTTACCCGGAGGGTGCGACTGTAAAAAAATCTTCAATGGCGCTCGCATCAGGGCGCAGGCTGTCAATTTTCGTTCAGCCATGTCAGGCGACCGGCTTGCTGCTGGGCTACAATCGACCAAGCCGTCCGGCCATGACCGGGCGCAGACCACCGCCAAAACAGGGAGAATCCAGAATGAGCAATCGTCGCAGTTTCATCACCGGCGTGGCCGGACTTGCCGCCGCCACCGCCATGCCCAAGGTCTTCGCCCAGGCCGCCACTGCGAGCGGTGCCGCCGAGCCCACCTTAGCCCGCGTGCAGCGCACCAAGACCCTGCGCATCGGTGCGGTGCGTGGGGCTGCGCCGTACTACAACAAGGATCTGGCCAGCGGTGAATGGGGCGGCTTCATGATCGATTTCGCCAGGAGCCTGGCGGCCAGCCTCAACGTCAAGCTGGACATCACCGAGACCACCTGGGGCAATTCGGTACTGGACCTGCAGACGCACAAGATCGACCTGTTCTTCGGCATGAACCCGACCCCGGCGCGGCGCGAGGTGATCAATTTTTCCGAGCCGCTGTTCCTCAATGCCTTCACCATCGTCTCCAAGAAGGAATTCAAGACCTGGGCCGACCTCGACAAGCCTGAGGTGAAGATCGGCGTGGATATCGGTTCTTCGCATGACCAGTTGGTCAGCCGTGTCTGTCCCCATGCCACCATCGTGCGCCTGGAAAAGGCCGATGACGCCACCCTGGCGCTGCAGACCGGCCGGGTCGATGCGCAGGTGCTGGTGTGGTTGCTGGCGCTGAACATCCTCAAGAAGAATCCTGCTCTGGGCAAGATGACCGTACCGCAGCCGCTGGAGGCCACCTCCACCAACATCGGCCTGCCCAAGGAAGACGACAAGGCCTGGGCCGAGGCCGTCAACAAGTGGATCGCCGCCGAGCGCGCCGCCGGCAAGATCAAGCCGACCGTGCTGGGCAACCTGCAAAAGCTCTCCGGGGTGAAGCCGGAGGAAGTGCCGGCGCAGATTCCGTTGTAAAGATTGCTGGACCTTCGCCGCTGGACGCCAGAAAGACGAAACCCGCATCGACAACGCGATGCGGGTTTTTTCTTTGGAACAGGCCCTAGTTCAGGCGCTTGAAGTCGTTGGTGCGCACGATCAGCTCCAGCAAGGTCTCCAGCCTGATGACGCGCTCGGTCAGGTTCTCGATGCGCACCTGTTGCTGGCGCAAGGCTTCACTCTGACGGCCTACCTTGTCCTCCAGCTTGATGATGGTGGCCAGGGCGCTCCAGAGACGGCTGGTGAGGCCGAACATCATGGCCTCCTGGCAGGTGGCGCATCAGCTTCCAGCGCGGCGATGCGTGCATTGCTGGCGGCCACGAAGGCCAACGTCTCATCGATGCTGGCCGCGGCCCGTTCGGCGGCTTCCTGGGCCAGCGCCGCCAGTGCCTCCAGTTCTTCTTCCATCTGCCCGGCCTCGTAGGTGACGGCTCCCAGGCGCATCAATTCCGAGACCTGCAGCCCCAGCTTCCTGGCCTTGCTGGCGATGAGCTTCTTTTCATCAGTCGTGGCTTCGACCACGATGGTTTCGATGGCAGCAGTGTTCAAGGCAGACCTCCATGACAAGGGTGGTGAAGAGCCGCAAATTGCCTGATCGCACCAGCAAAGTCGAGGGAACGGCAGTTTTTGCCAGATCACTTCGGCTTTTTGCGGGATTGCCGCGCAGACCACGCGTGAGACAAGCGTCTCACCACCCCGCCATGCTGCGCCGCAGGACAACTCCCTGCGCACGCTGTGCTACAACGTCACCCATCGCGTCACCCATCGCATCACCCTGCTGCATCTCGCCTCACATCGTCTGAACCTGCCTCATCTTCGGTGACGGTGGTAACGGCGGTTACGTATTGTCAGGAGCCATCATGCCCTACGTTGCGAAAGTCAGTCATCTCGAACGCGTGCGCCGCTTGCTGGAAGGCAAGCCCGGCGGCGTCAGCAGCCCCTACCTGCAACGCTTGAGCTCATCCTACCTGCGCTCGCTGGACCAGCATCATCTCGACCCGGCCGACATGAGCGGGCCACGCGTGTTGAGTTCGGGCCAATTGCGTGAGGTGCAGCAGGGCGAGGAAGATTTCCTGCGCGCCTCCGGTCAATGTCTGTCAATGCTGCACCAGACCGTGCGCGAGGCCGACTATTGCGTGATGTTGACCAATGCCGGCGGCACCACCATCGATTACCGCGTGGACCGCGAACGCCGCCAGGATTTCAAGCGCGCCGGGCTCTATCTCGGTTCGTGCTGGTCCGAGAGCGAGGAGGGGACCTGTGGCGTGGCTGCGGTATTGCAGGATGCCTTGCCCATCACGGTCCACAAAAGCGACCATTTTCGCGCGGCCTTCACCACGCTCACTTGCAGCGCCGCACCCATCTTCTCGCCTGCGGGCGAACTGATCGGTGTGCTCGATGCCTCGGCGATCCGTTCGCCCGATGAGCGTGACAGCCAGAACCTGGTCAACCGCATCGTGCAGCAAAGTGCGACCCTGATCGAGGATGGCTACTTCCTCAACGCCATGGCCTGCGCCTGGGTGCTGCTGGTGCATCGCAGCCGCCACTATGTGGAGGCCCAACCGGAAATCCTGATCGCCTTCGATGCGCTGGGCAATATCATCGCCGCCAATCGTCGTGCACGGGAATGCATCGATGGCTTGCATTGCTTGCCGCGTCCCTTGGGCGAGGTGTTTGACCTGCACTTCGAACGCCTGCTCGACCGCCGCGCCCTGCAAGGTCTGCATCTGTTGCGGCTGCATGGCGGTGCCACGCTGTATGGCCGCGTGCGGGCACCGGTACCGCGCGCCGTGCGACCGGCGCGACCGGTGCCGGTGACCACGCCGGCACAGGCGGAGAGTGCCTCGGCCATCGATGCCAGCGCCCGCCAGGAACGCGACCAGATTGTGGCCGCGCTGACCGAATGCAAATGGCGCGCCCAGCACGCCGCCCAGTTGCTGGGCATGTCACGCGCCACGCTGTACCGGCGCATGGCGCGCTACCGCATCCTGCCGCCGCATCGACGTTAGCGGCCCAGGTCTTACCCGCAGACGGTCATAGAGCCGTCATCCCCGTCCCACCCACCATATCTATTGTCGAGATAGAGGAGACTTGTCATGCCCGAAGAAAACCCCAGCCAGCAGATCGCGCACACGCTGGAAGCCCTGCAAGCCGCACTGCGCGAAGGCAACCCGACCAAGGCCGCGGCCCTGTTCGAGGAGCAAGCTTATTGGCGCGACCTGATTGCCTTCACCTGGAACATCAAGACCCTGGAAGGCCGCGCCCAGATCAGTGCCATGCTGCAATCGCAATTGCCCCAGATGCGCGATATCCAGTTGCGCCTGGATCCCGACGAGACGCCGACCCAGGCCGATGGCCTCACCCAGGGTTGGCTGCTGCTGGAGACGGCCGTGGCGCGCGGCAAGGGGTATATCCGCCTGCGCGACGGCAAGATCTGGACGCTGCTCACCACCGCCGCCGAACTGAAGGGTCACGAAGAACCCAAGGGTGAACATCGCCCGCGCGGCGCCCTGCACGGCGTGCACACCGATCGTCGTACCTGGAAGGAAGAACGTGAAGCCGAGGCCCGTGAGCTGGGCTATACCCGGCAGCCATACTGCCTCATCATCGGCGGCGGCCAGGGCGGCATTGCGCTGGGTGCGCGGCTGCGTCAGTTGGGGGTGCCCACCATCATCATTGAGCGTAACGAGCGTGCCGGCGATAGCTGGCGCAAGCGCTACAAGTCGCTGTGCCTGCATGACCCGGTGTGGTACGACCATCTGCCCTACATCCCCTTCCCGGAGAACTGGCCGGTGTTCGCGCCCAAGGACAAGATCGGCGACTGGCTGGAGATGTATGCCAAGGTGATGGAGCTGAACTACTGGGGTTCCACGGTCTGCAAGTCGGCCAGCTTCGATGAGGCCAGCCAGCGTTGGACAGTGGTGGTGGAGCGCGAAGGCAAGCAGGTGGTGCTGCACCCGACTCAGTTGGTGCTGGCCACCGGCATGTCCGGTAAGCCCAATGTGCCGCGCTTTCCCGGTGCGGAAAACTTCCAGGGCGAGCAGCATCACTCGTCCCGTCACCCGGGGCCGGACGGCTATCGTGGCAAGAAGGTGGTGGTGGTCGGCTCCAACAATTCGGCCCACGACATCTGCGCCGCGCTGTGGGAAAACGGCGTGGACGTGACCATGCTGCAACGTTCCTCCACCCACATCGTCAAGTCCGATTCCCTCATGGATCTGGCGCTGGGCGATCTCTATTCCGAGCGCGCCGTGGCCAACGGCCTCACCACCGTCAAGGCCGACCTGCTGTTCGCCTCGATTCCCTACAAGGTCTTGCCGGTGATGCAAAAGCAGATCTTCGACAAGATCCGCGAGCGCGATGCCGACTTCTATCGACGCCTGGAAGAGGCCGGTTTCATGCTCGACTTCGGTGACGATGATTCAGGTCTCTTCATGAAATACCTGCGGCGCGGCTCGGGCTATTACATCGATGTGGGCGCCTCCGAATTGATCGCGCAAGGCAAGATCCACTTGAAGAGCGGAGTCGATGTGAAGGAAATCCGCGCCCATTCCATTGTGCTGTCTGACGGCAGCGAATTGCCGGCCGACGTCATCGTCTATGCCACCGGCTATGGCTCGATGAATGGCTGGGCCGCCGACCTGATCTCACGCGAGGTGGCTGACAAGGTGGGCAAGTGCTGGGGGTTGGGATCGGCCACCACCAAGGATCCGGGCCCGTGGGAAGGCGAGCAGCGCAACATGTGGAAGCCCACGCAGCAGCCGGCGCTCTGGTTCCATGGCGGCAACCTGCACCAGTCGCGGCATTATTCGCTGTACCTGGCGCTGCAATTGAAGGCGCGCATGGAGGGCATCGCCACGCCGGTCTATGGCTTGCAGCAGGTGCATCACCTGCAGTGACGAGGCAGCCTTGAAGCGGTAATGGCGCGCAGGAGGTCTGCGCGCCATTTTTTTGCAATGCTGGGTGAGCTCGCGTCAGCTCACTGGTCATCAGGCATTGAAGCGGGACAGGAAAGCCTGGGTTGCCGCTTCCCGCGGATGGTCAATCACCTGCGACGGCGGTCCGGCCTCGACCACCACGCCATCGCGCATGAACACCACCTGGTCCGCCACTTCGCGGGCGAAGGCGATTTCATGGGTGACCAGGATCATGGTCATGCCATCGGCGGCCAATCCACGGATCACGTTGAGCACTTCACCGACCAGCTCCGGGTCCAGCGCCGAGGTGGCTTCATCGAACAACATCACGTCCGGTTGCATGGCCAGCGCACGGGCGATGGCGATGCGCTGCTTCTGGCCCCCCGAGAGCTTTTGCGGATACATGTCGGCACGCTCGATGAGCCCCACCTTCTGCAGCAGCGCCATGGCCTGGGCGCGCGCCTCGGCCTTGGGCGTGCGCAGCACGGTGACCATGCCTTCCATCACGTTCTCCAGCGCCGTCATGTGCGGGAACAGGTTGAAGTGCTGGAACACCATGCCGGTGCGGGCGCGGAAGGCCGCCAGTTCGCGTTCCTTGGGCAAGTGCGACTTGCGGCCATTGAACTCGAAGTGGCGTGTGCCGATGCGCACCGAGCCGCGGTCGGGCACGGTCAACAGGTTCAGGCAACGCAGCAGGGTGGACTTGCCCGAACCGGAGGGCCCGATCATGGCGACCACGCTGCCGCGCGCGATCTCGATGGAAATGTCCTTCAACACCACATGCTCACCGAAGGACTTCTGGAGATGGCGGATCTGGATCATGGACTGGTTGTGTTCCTGGTTCATCGTGCTCTGCTCAATCATGCTGTGCCGCCAGACGGTTTTCCAGGCGCTTGGCCCAGATGGTGGCTGGCAGCAGGATCACGAAGTAGATCACCGCCACCAGGGTGTAGACCTCCAGCGGACGATAGGTTTCGTGGGCGATGATCTGGCCCTGGTAGAGCAGGTCGGGCACCGCCAGCACCGATAGCAGTGAAGTATTCTTCAACTGCATGATGGATTGGTTGACCAGCGGCGGCGTCATGCGCTTGAAGGCTTGCGGCAGGATCACGCGCTTCATCAACTGCCAGCGCGTCATCCCCAGCGCCCAACCGGCTTCGCTCTGCCCGATGTCGATGGAGACGATGCCGCCACGGATGATCTCGGAATAGAAGGCGCCGCCATACAAGGCCAGCGACAACATGGCGGCCATGCCGGCCGACATCTGGATATCCAGCAGCACCGGTAGCGCATAGTAGAACCACACCAGTTGCACCAGCACCGGCGTACAGCGGAACACTTCGACGAAGGCGCGCAGGGGAGCGGAGATGAAGCCATGGGAAGAGAGCCGACCCAGGCCCACCAGCAGGCCGACCAGCAGGCCCAGCGCGATACAGGCCACGGTGTAGCTCAGGGTATAGAAGAAGCCGATGCCGATGATGTTTCTGAATTGCCAGAGCGAGCCGAAGTCCCAGTGATACATCTACGTTTTTCCTTGGTTAGCAATTTCAGGTGCCCGCCACCAGGCGCAGCGATATCACAGGAACTGTGGTTGCGGCGCGCTGCGGACCCGGCCATTGTAATGGAGAACGGAGATGGTACCCACTGCGCAAATGCCTGGGGTGATGGCCCCGCAAATCCCTGTGGGAGCTGGCTTTGGCTAGAATGATGAGTTCGCGCTGGCGTGCCGTCGCGCCAATTCCCGACAGCCGGGAACATGTTTCTTCTGGCAGCGATACGATTCGTTCCATCGCCATCGGTAATTATTTATAAGATTTATATCATTTATTTTCTTCAGGGAAGTTGAGCCCAGACCATGCGCATCATCGTGCTGGGCGCCGGTATCGTCGGCGTCACCACTGCTTATTTCCTGCGCGAACGCGGCCATGAGGTGGTCGTGGTCGAGCGTCGTGCCGAGGTGGCCGCCGAGACCAGCGTCGGCAATGCCGGCCATGTCTGTCCGTCCTATGCCACCCCCTGGGCGGCGCCGGGGATGCCGGCCAAATCGCTGAAGTGGTCGCTGCAAAGCTGGCTGGGGATCGAGGCGGCGCTGCGGTTCACGCCGCGCCTGGATGCGCATCAATGGAAGTGGCTCAAGGCGTTCCTGGCGCAATGCACGAGCGAGCGCTATGCCATCAACAAGGCGCGCATGGGCCGTCTGGCGCGTTACAGCCACACCCAGTTAAAGCAGATCCGCGAGCGCCTGGACATCCGTTATGAACAGACCACCGTGGGCAACCTGCAACTGTTTCGCACCCAGGAAGGGCTGGACAATGCCGGCTTGTCCACCAGCGTCTTGCAAGAAGCCGGCGTGCCCTTCGAATTGCTCGATGCCGATGGCTGCGTGGCCTTCGACCCCGGCCTTCATGCGGCGCGCCACGAGATCAAGGGTGGGCTCTTGCTGCCGCGCGATGAGACCGGCAATTGCCCCTTGTTTGCGCGCGCGCTGGCAAGCTGGCTGCAGGCGCATGGGATGGAGTTCCACTTGTCCACAGAGGTGCAGGCCATCGAGGTGGCCGGTGACCAGGTCAGTGGTTTGCGTACCAAAAATGGCACGCTGCGCGCCGATGCCTACGTGGTGGCCTGCGCCAGCGCCTCGGTGCCGATGCTCAGGCCGCTGGGGCTGGAGCTGCCCATCTATCCGGTCAAAGGCTATGCCATCACGGTGCCGGTGGCCGACCCCGAGAGGGCGCCGCGCAGCGGGGTCATGGATGAGTACTACAAGGTCGCCATCACCCGCATGGGCCAGCACATTCGCGCTGCTGGCACCGCCGAGATCGGTAGTTGGGATACGCGCGTGCGTCCGCGCGACTGCGCTACGGCATTGAAGTCGCTCAACAATCTTTATCCACAGGGGGCCGACCTGAGCCGGATCGAATACTGGGCCGGCCTGCGTCCGATGACGCCGGATGGTGCGCCCCTCATCGGCGCCACCCGCTACCCCAATCTCTGGCTCAATGCCGGCCATGGTTCCAACGGCTGGACCACGGCTTGCGGTGCCTCGCGCATCATCGCCGACCGGATTTCCGGCGTGACCAGTGAGATCGAGAGTGCCGACCTGGAGCCGCAGCGGGTGATCTGATATCAGAGATCAGAGCACTGACCTCAGCGACTATTCAGCGACTATTCAGCGATCAAACAGCGCATCCACGTCGGCGCCATTGCTGAAGGTGCTCATCGCCCAACCGGTGGGCGCCTTGTAGAAGATGAACATCCAGGGGATGGCCTGGCGCTCGGTCTTTTCGATGTAGGTCAGCTTGATGAGCGAGTCGCCCACTTTTTCCGAGCGGATGAATTCGTAGCCGACCGAATTGCCCACCAGCGCCTCGATGGCCATGCGCGCGCTGCGGGCATGGGTGCGGGCGGTCTCGAAGGCACGGATATCGACCAGGGCATAGGGCGACAGCAGGCCGTAGGCATCATCGGTGTGGCCGGCGCCGGCCTGGGCCATGACCTTGTCGGTCAGGGCGCGCACTTCGCTTTCGGACTTGAGGGTGTCGGCCTGGGCGGCCTGCAATACGCCACCCAGGGCCAGCGTGGCCAGCAGGGTGCGAACGGTCAGAGCGGGCATGGAAGTCTCCTTGGAACAACGGTACAGGCGGCTATTGTGCCAGCACTGCGCGTCCTTGCGCTTTGCGCCTGGTGAGGTGCTGTTAAGTGCGCGCACGTTCAGCGTAAATGAAGGTAAAACGATCCTGGCGCGGCAATACGCGCCGCTATGATGGGCAGCCTGTAATCCGCGCCACCCGCGCCAGGCGGGCAGAGCAGGCGGATTGCGCACGGGGAGAGCATCATGCGCACCATCATTACTGCCAGCTTGCTGGTGTCATCGCTGTCGGGCTGCGTCGTCACCTCAGGCAATGCCCTGGTCGACGCGGTGGGGTTAGTCGGATCGACCGCCTCCACCGTGCGGGCGATGGCGCCCAGTTCGGTCCAGAATCCCATCGTCTACAGCAAGGATCCCATCCACGATGTCTGCATCGAGTGGAATGGGTCGGTGGCCTTGAGCGACTTCGTCCCCGGCCTGCAGGGCGAGCTGCAGAAGCACGGTGTGCAAAGCCGGGTCTATGACGCCGGCACGCAGTCGCTGGATTGTCCGGTGACGCTGAGTTACGTGGGCTATGTCAAATGGGATACCAAGGTCTTCACCGATGCCTATTCCCCCTATCTGACCTATGCCGCCCTGACTCTGCGTCGTGATGGGCGCGTGCTGGGCACGGCGCAGTACCGGCTGGGCAACTTCGGCCAGGACAAGTGGGCTTCGGCGGGTGACAAGCTGGCGCCGCTGGTCGATGCGCTGTTCCCGGGTAACCCCGTGGTGGCCGACAATGGGGCTGCCAGCGTGCGCGGCGGGACTAATGGTTTTTGAACCATCTATCCTCTAGATCAGTACAGAAAACCTTAAGAAAATGCGAAAAAAAAACGGCAAGCGATCTGCTTGCCGTTGGCGTTTCTGGATCGGCAGATTTACCAGATGGTCAGCAGCCGACGGAAGAAATTGTTGTCGCTGCTGGCGTCGGCAATGGAGCCGCCGCCCACCTGTTCCAGGCGCGCATCGGCCACGTTGGAAGACGCCACGATGCCGCCGCGGATATCACGCGTGCGCACCACGCCCGAGAAGCGCAGTGTATTGATGTTGCCGTTCACGCCAATGCGTTTTTCGCCCGCCACCACCAGGTTGCGGTTGGGCAGGACTTCGACGATGGACACCATCAGGGTGCCGGTCATGGTATTGCTGTTGCTGCTGTCGCCGGAACCCTTGAAGGTATTGTTGCCAGTGGCCGTATAGTTGGCGTTGTAGAGTTGCGTGAACAAGCCGCCCAGCGGAGCATCCGAGCCCGGACCCTTTTGCGTGAGTGAACTGTCGCGGCTGTTGTTGGTGGCGGCTTTGTTGCTGCTGCTGATGGATTCGGAAATGTCGATCTTGATGATGTCGCCCACGTTGTAGGTGGTCGGTTCTTCGAACAACTGGGCGCTGGAGACGCGGAAGATGGCGCCGTTGTTTTCCACGTTGGCGACCTGGTAGGCCGGGCGCACGCTGGTGGGGCCGGTGACCATCGGCGCCGGGCTGGAGCAGGCCGAGAGCAAAACAGCCAGCGCAGCCACGCTGGCAAGACGATACTGGAATGACATGGTGATCCCCCGATGGCAACCGGGCTGGATGCCCGGCCGATACAGCCGTCCACGCCAGAAGACGCAAGATGCGCGTGGCGGCGCGTGCAGGGATGATGCTGGCTTGGCGTGTAAGCAGCGGTTAGGTCGGTGTAAAGTGCGGCAAACAATAATCAACCCCTCTTAACCACAGCAAGGACCATGTATAGGCCACCACAGGCGGGGTGTTGTGGTGGCCTTGACTCGGGCTTGACGCGGCTTTGGCTCCGATGCGTCCTCACATTTCCGGGCATAATGACGCCACTCCCAACTCCGCGGTCTCGCCTGGCGTGATCGCAATCCATCATGGCAACAGAAAACAAACCGGCCGCGAACGCTTCCGAGGCAGCTGCCCCTAGCGTGCACGACCAGTTGGTGTCGACCCGCATCCGCCAGCGCATCAAGGCCGCCGGCGTGCGTTTCCACGCCAACGACAATATCGCTGCCTTCATCGAGGAAGGCGAACTGGCGCAATTGCAGGCCGAGGTGCAGTCCAAGCTGGCGGCTGTGCTGGAGAGCCTGGTGATCGACGTCGAGAGCGACCACAATACCCAGGACACCGCCAAGCGCGTGGCCAAGATGTATTTGAACGAAGTCTTCAAGGGTCGCTACCAGGCCGCCCCGCCGGTGACCGAGTTCCCCAACATTGAACGCCTGAATGAGCTGATGATTGTCGGCCCCATCACGGTACGCAGCGCTTGCTCGCACCACCTGTGCCCGATCATGGGCAAGGTGTGGGTGGGGGTGATGCCCAATGAACATTCCAACCTGATCGGCTTGTCCAAGTATGCCCGCCTGCTGGAATGGGTGATGAGCCGTCCGCAGATCCAGGAAGAAGCAGTCTCCCAGGCGGCCGACCTGCTGATGCAGAAACTGCAGCCGGACGGCCTGGCCATCGTCATGGAAGCCGACCACTTCTGTATGCACTGGCGCGGCGTGAAGGACATGGATTCGAAGATGATCAACAGCGTCATGCGCGGCTCCTTCCTGCGTGACGCCAACCTGCGCCGCGAATTCCTGGCGCTGATTTCCCACCGTCAACGAGGTTAATCATGCTGGTTCGTCTGATCTATGCAAGCCGTGCCCGCCAGGCCATCACCCATGACAGCATCGAGGCCATTCTGGCCGCCTCGCGCCAGCGCAATCCGCAGCAGGGCATCACCGGTGTGCTGTGCTACAGCGATACCATCTTCGTGCAGGTGCTCGAAGGTGGGCGTGATCAGGTCAACCGCCTCTATGGCCGCTTGCTGCGCGATGAGCGCCACCAGGACGTGATCCTGCTGGCCTATGAATCGATCGACGAACGCCTGTATTCCTCGTGGACCATGGGCAAGATCCGCCTGGACAAGATCAACCGTTCGCTGTTGCTGAAGTACTCGGTCACGGGCGAACTCAATCCATATGAAGTTTCGAGCTGCTCCACCGTGGCATTGTTGAATGAGCTGGCCTCGACGGCAGCCTTTGCCCAGCGGGACTGAAGTATTCTTCCAAGACCGGTATTGCGACCGGTGCAGATGAAGACGGCGCCCAAGATGGCGCCGTTTTTTTTATGCCTTCGGAATGATCAGAGCAATCAGAGCAGGTCGATGCTGGGCAGGCTGCGGATGCCCCATTTGGCAGGATCGGCGTAGGCCACGATGCGGTCGCTGGCGTGGGTCAGGTCGATGATCTCCGGCTTGAGGGGCATACGGTTGGTGGTGGAGTAGAACAGCTTGACGCGGGGCGTGAGCAGATGATCCGGGCGCTGGTCCACCACCACACCGAGGCGGCCCGATTGCAGGATCACGCAGGAGCCGGTCGGGTAGATGCCGATGGCCTTGACGAAGGCTTCCATGGTGACCGGATCGAAATGCCCGGCGCTGGCGGCCATGTGGCGAATTGAGCGGGCCGGATCCCAACCGGCCTTGTAGGGACGGTTGGAGGTGATGGCGTCGTAGACGTCGCATACCGCGCCCATCTTGGCCATGACCGAGATGGCATTGGCCTTGAGATTGAAGGGGTAGCCGCTGCCATCGATCTTTTCGTGATGGTGCAGCGATACGTCCAGCGCGGCTTCGCCGATGCCTTCGATCTGCTGCAGGATGCCGTGGCCGTGTACGGTGTGGGCGCGCACCGAGGCGAATTCTTCCTCGGTCAGCTTGGCAGGTTTGTTGAGGATTTCCAGCGGTACGGCCATCTTGCCTACGTCATGCAGCAGCCCGGCCATGCCGGCCTGCTTGGTCTGTTCTGGCGTCATGCCCAACTGGTTGGCCAGCGAGATCATCATCGCGCACACTGCCACCGAGTGCATATAGGTGTAGTCGTCGGTGGTCTTCAGGCGCGCCAGGCTGATAAGCGCATCGGCATTGCGCGCCACGGAAGAGGTGATTTCGGTGACCAGTTCGGCAGCATCCTTGACGTCCACCGCCTTGCCCATGCGTGCTTCGGAAAACATGTTGAGCACGGTGGACTTGGAGGCGGAAATGATGCGCGCCGCGCGTTCGCGTTCGATGGTGGTTTCGGTGCGCGTGGCCGGCTTGGGCACTGCGACCGTGGTGGGCGCACCGTGGTGGTCCAGGCTGAGTTCGACTGCGGGCTCTTCGTCATCTTCCGTCAGGTTTTCGGGGGCGATATCACGACCCTTGGCGGTGTCGATGGTGACTTCTTCCACGGGACATTCCCGCAGGGTCTGCAAGTCTTCCAGGGTTTCGATCTTGAAGGACTTGCGCCAGAAAGGATGCTTGATCCATCCGCCGGGGATGGAATGGACATACATGCCCAAACGTAATTGTTCTAAGGCGATGGATTTCAACATATCGAATTCAGGTCTTGCCTGTCGCTGGTTGCTTTACTTCTTGAAAGCGGTTCGATTTCCTTGATGAAATAGACGCCCGTATTGTTGTCTCTGACTTCAGAGAGCCTGCCATTGATGAGCTGGCCGACTCTTTTTTATCGTAACAGAATGCGTTTTCCTTTAGGCCTAATGAGGCCTGATTGGAAAGGAAATTTACGAATGTTTTCCTTAATATTTATGAGGGGAAAATGTTTGGTGCATTTGTCTGAGAAATACTGACAAATCGCTGGGGCAGGCAGCCACCGCCTGAGAATTTGTGCTGCGATGGCTGTGAGCAATGGTGAGGAAAACTTATTTTTTCAGCGGCGGGGCATAAGGATTTCTGGTTAGCAAACGCAGGAAGCTGGCAATGCACGCCACCCCGGCAAATGCAGCACCGAATCCGAGGGCCAGACGCGATCCATGCGTCTCTGAGAGATTGAAGCACAAGGCCACCAGGGCGGCGCCCACGCTTTGTCCCAGCAGGCGCGCGGTGGCCACGATGCCGGAGGCACCACCGCTGCGATGGGGTGGTGCACTGGTCATGAGTGCCTTGAGATTGGGTGACTGGAAGAAGCCGAAGCCCATGCCACAGAGCAGCATCCGCCAACTGATTTCCCATACGCTGGGGGCGGCCGGCATGAAGGTCATCCACAACAGGCCGGCGCACAGGATGGCCAGCCCGACGCCACCCAGGATGCCGACCGGATAGTGATCCGACAGGCGTCCGGCAATCGGCGCCATGATGGCCACGGCCACCGGCCAGGGTGTCATCAGCAGGCCGATCTCGACCTGGCTGCGACCGAGGTCATGATGGAAGAAGAAGGGCAGCGAGACGAAGGCCAAGCCTTGTGCTGCAAAGGAACATACAGCGGTAATGGCCGAGAGCGTAAACATGGGATGGCGGAACAGGTCTACCGGCAGCATCGGTGCCGGATGCGACAGTTCACGCTTGAGCAGCAACAGGCCGCAGACGATGGCCGCGGCCAATTCCAGTCCCACCACCTTGAGTTCTGCCTGGTGCGCGCCTTCGCCGATGGCCAGAATCAGCAGGCCAAAGGCGGCGGCATTGAGGACCGCGCTGCGCAGGTCGAAGGCGTGGCTGGACAGTTTGGTGTGTGGCAAGGAGGGCAGGGCCAGGATCACGGCGGCCACGCCCAGCGGTACGTTGACCGCGAACAGCCAGGGCCAGGGCGCGATGGCCAGGATGCCGGAAGCCACCGAGGGGCCGACGGTGAAGGCGATGGCCACGATCAGGGTATTCAAGCCCACGCCGCGGCCCAGTGAGCGGGTCGGGTAGATGAAGCGGATCAGCGCGGTGTTGACGCTCATGATGCCGGCCCCGCCCAGTCCCTGCAGGAAGCGTGCGATGACCAGCGTGGGCAGTGACCAGGCCACCGCACACAGCAGCGAGGCCGCCGTGAAGAGCACCAGTCCCCAGATATAGATGCGGCGATAGCCGACGATTTCGCCCAATGCCGCCAAGGGCAGCAGGGCGACCATCATCGCCAGCTGGTAAGCGGTGACGATCCATACCGAAGCCGCTGGCGTGGTCTTGAGGTCCAGTGCCATGGCCGGCAGGGCGGTGTTGGCGATGGCGGTGTCGAGCGTGGCCAGGCCCACCGCGATGCCCAGCGCCAGGATCGCGCGGCCGCGTCGTTCGGGCGGCAGGCCTTCGCCGGCAATGACAATGTGGGGTTGGGGGGCGGGAGCGCCGGAGGAAGAGGGCTGCGAGGACATGGATGGGTCGGGTTCTGGCGTAGCAAGGCGTGCTGGCCTGCTGCAGAGATGGGCAGGCCGCCGCATGTTGTGGTGAATGTGAAGGAAACTGCGCCACCCGGCAGGGCAGCCGCACCATGATAGCGGGGAACGCCTCGGCGCGCTGGCAGCGGCCAGGTGGCGAGCGGCTGCGCTATGATGGCGGTTTGCGCCGGCGTGGCCGGTGCCTTTTGATCACGGAGTCCTCAGCATGTCCAAACAGCAGTTCTCGGAGCGCCTGTGCGCGTGGATCGATGAGCATTTCGAGGAAGAGGTCGATGTTCTGCAGCAGTTGATCCGCATCCCCACCGATACGCCCCCCGGCAACAATGCCCCGCACGCCGATGCAGTGGCCGAGCTGGTGCAGTCCTGGGGCTGGAATGCCGAGAAGCATCCGGTGCCGGCCGAGCAGGTGCGGGACTATGGGATGCAGAGCATTACTAACCTGATCGTGCGGCGTCCCTATGCCGAGGGCGGTCCGACCCTGGCCTTGAACGCCCACGGTGACGTGGTGCCGCCGGGGGAGGGCTGGACCCATGACCCGTATGGCGGCGAGGTGGTCGATGGCCGTATCTATGGGCGGGCGGCGGCGGTCTCCAAGAGCGACTTTGCCAGCTACCTGTTTGCCACGCGCGCGCTGGAAGCCCTGGGCGCGCCGCTGCGTGGGGCGGTGGAGCTGCACTTTACCTACGATGAGGAATTTGGTGGCCTGCTCGGTCCGGGCTGGCTGCTGGAACAGAAGCTGACGCGCCCGGATTACGTCCTGGCGGCCGGTTTCAGCTACAACGTGGTCACCGCCCACAATGCCTGCCTGCAGTTCGAGGTGACCGTGCATGGTCGCGCTACCCACGGGTCCATGCCCGAGACCGGCCACGATGCGCTGCAGGCGGCCAACGCCATCCTCAACGCCATCTATGGTGCGCTGCCGGGCTTGAAGGAAATCCGTTCGGCCATTGATGGCATCAGCCACCCGACCATGATCGTCGGCCGCATCGATGGCGGCACCAATACCAATGTGGTGCCGGGCAAGGTGGTGCTGAAGATGGACCGCCGCATGATTCCCGAGGAAGATCCGGCGCAGGTCGAGGCTGGTGTGCGCAAGTTGATCGAGGATGCGGTCGCAGGATGGCCGGGCATTCGGGTGGAGATCCGCCGCCTGCTGCTGGCGCGAGCACTGCGTCCGCTGCCGGGCCATGAGAAGCTGGTGCAAAGCCTGCTGCGCAATGCCCAGCAGGTCATGGGCGAGACGCTCACCACCCAGGGCTCGGCGCTCTATACCGATGCCCGTCTGTATGGCGAACAAGGGATTCCGGTGGTGCTGTTCGGCGCCGGTCCACGCACCCTCATGGAATCCAATGCCAAGCAGGCCGATGAAAACCTGACCCTGGATGACCTGAAGAAGGCCACCAAGGTGGTGGCGCTGATGCTGCTGGACTTCCTGGGACCGCAGCACTGAGTCTGCTGCATCCAGGCTGGATGCAACATTGTTTCTTGTTGGAAACGATGTTGCATCGCAGACGGCGCGACAAATGATTACAATGTGTGCCCGCGACATGGAGGCCGACGTTTCCTGTTGGCATGTCACGGGCCGGATGGCGCTGTGCGGCCAGTCCGGATAATGAAGCCAGTCTTGAGGGACCGAGATCAATCGCATGTCCAACGCCATCGAGCACACTCATCCGCCCCATTCGCCGCACTTGCCGTCGATACGCAAGCCCGGTTATCTCGGCTTGTCGTTCCGGCAGTTGCTGCTGGCCGCCTTCCTGCTCATTGCCGCACTCTTGAGCGGCACCTCCATCCATGCCCTGTTCACGCTGGACCGCATGTCGAGCAACAGTCGCGAGACTGCGCGCCAGGCGGTGCAGCTCACCGAATCGGCGCAACGCCTGGCCGAGCGTACCGTGGCCATGGAGCGCAGCGCGCGCCAGTACCTGGTGCTGGACGATCCGGCCTTCCATGCCCGCTTCAACGAGGCGCGCGAGCAGGCACGCCAGGCGCTGGGGGAGTTGTCCGATTCGCTGCCGATGGCGCCGCGCGAGCTGTTCAGTCAGTGGAGTTTGTATGGGGATGAGGCGGCCAGTGTGCTGGAGGCCGAGTCGCGCAAGGACAAGGGTGAACAGGCCAAGCTGTTCCAGGACTTCGCCCGTCTGCCTGCCTTGAATGAGCGCATTGCCCTGGAGAGCCGGCGCGAGGTGGATCGTCGCAACAATGCCCTGTCTGCCGCGCTGGACCAGCAGCGCCAGTTGCTGACTGCCCAGGTGCTGGGGGCCATCGTGCTGGCGGTGTTGCTGGCGTTCTGCTTCGGCTTGTGGCTGTCGCGTCCGATGGCGCGGCTGGAACAGGCCATCGGGCGCCTGGGCGACAATCGTTTCGACCAGCCCATCGAGGTGCGCGGCCCGGCTGATATCCGTCGCCTGGGCCAGCAACTGGATTGGCTGCGCCAGCGCCTGGCCGACCTGGAGGCCGAGAAGTCGCGCTTCCTGCGTCATGTTTCCCATGAATTGAAAACGCCGCTGGCCGCCTTGTGTGAAGGCGCGGCCCTGCTCGACGATGGCGTGGCCGGTCAGCTCAACGACAATCAGCGCGAGATCGCCCGCATCCTGCGCCAGAATACGCAATCGTTGCAGACCCAGATCGAGGATTTGCTGCGCTATAACGAAGTCTCCTTCGATGCCCAGCGCATCCATCCGGTGCCGGTGGATCTGCGCGCGCTGCTGCACAAGGTGATCGACGACCAGCGCCTGCAATGGCTGGCGCGCACGCTGACGGTGGAAATCGAGGGCGCGGCCCGCACCGTGGTGGTGGATCCCGAGAAGATGGCCATCGTGTTGTCCAACCTGCTCTCGAACGCCGTGCGTTTCAGCCCCGAGGGTGGCTGCATCCGCTTCCTGCTGGCCGAAGGGCCGGGCGTGGTGCGGGTCGAGTGCATCGATCAGGGGCCCGGCGTGGCGCCCACTGACGCCGCGCGCATCTTCGAACCCTTCTACCAGGGCTTGCACCAGCCCACGGGCGCGCGCCGTGGCAATGGCATCGGACTGTCGGTGGTGCGCGAGTACGTACTGGCCCATAGCGGCAAGGTCTATCTGGTCCCGCGCGAAGGCGGGGCGCATTTCCGAATCGAGTTGCCTGATGAAAAATAAGCTCCTGATCCTGGCCTGCACGGTGCTGCTGGCTGCCTGCGCGGCGCAAGCGCCGGCGCCGACTTCCACCGTGCAATTGATCCAGGCCAGCAGTAACGTGGATGAACTGCTGGCCTACAACGCCCAGTTGCGCAAGATGACCCCGGCCGAGCTGGGGCGTGAGTTGCAGCGGATCAATACCTATCCAGCAGGCCCGGCCACCAATATACGCCGCGCCATGGCCCTGTCGCTGACCCGCGATGCCATCGATCTGGCCAAGGCCGAAGCGCAGCTATGGAACGTCATGGCCGATCGCAGCGTCGAAGCGGAGAAACTCAAGCCGCTGGTGCAGTTGCTGGTTGGTCATTATTCCGACCTGCGCCGCGTTGCCGACAGTGCCGAGAAGTCTTCGGTGCAACTGAAGGAAGCGCAGCGCAAGGTGGATCAGCTCAACGACAAGCTCGAAGCGCTCAAGAACATCGAACGGACCCTGCCGGCCAGCGGCAAATGACCTGAGGTCATCCTGCCTGCCCATCGGGGCCGTTCCCTTTACCGGAACTGGAGTCCTGATGGGAAAGACTACCCCCCTGCTGCTGGTCGATGATGATCCCGACCTGCTGCGCCTGCTGACCCTGCGCCTGAACGCCAGCGGTTACCGCATCCTGGCCGTGGAAAGCGCCGAAGCCGCACTGGCGCAGTTGGCCATCTCGCTGCCGGCGCTGGTGATCACCGATGTGCGCCTGCCGGGCATGGATGGCCTGGCGCTCTTTGCCGAGATCCGCAGCCGCTATCCGGCCTTGCCGGTGATCCTTCTGACCGCCCACGGCACCATCCCCGATGCAGTCGATGCCACCACTCAGGGCGCTTTTGCCTACCTGACCAAGCCCTTCGATGGCCACGTGCTGCTGGACAAGGTGGCCCAGGCCCTGAGCCTGTCCGCCCCGGCCCAGGAGGCGCCCGATGCCGCCTGGCGCGCCGACATCATCAGCCGCAGCCAGCGTATCGACGAATTGCTGGCCGAGGCGCGCCTGGTGGCGGCATCCGACGCCAGCCTGCTCATCCGTGGCGAGAGCGGCACCGGCAAGGAGTTGCTGGCGCGTGCCATCCATCGCGCCAGCCCGCGGGCCGACAAGCCCTTCATTGCCGTCAATTGCGGCGCCATTCCCGAGCAGTTGCTGGAGTCCGAGCTGTTCGGCCACGTCAAGGGTGCTTTCACCGGGGCTGTCGAACATCGCGAAGGCCTGTTCCAGGCGGCCGATGGTGGCACGCTGTTCCTCGATGAGATCGGCGACATGCCGCCGGCCTTGCAGGTCAAGCTCTTGCGCGTGCTGCAGGAGAAGACCGTGCGCCAGGTCGGCGCCAATGAGTCGGGGGAGGTCAACGTCAGGGTGATCTCGGCCACCCATCGTGACCTGGAGATTGCCATGATGCAGGGCCAATTCCGCCAGGATCTGTATTACCGGCTCAATGTGGTGGCGCTCAATCTGCCTTCGCTGGAGGAGCGGCGCGAGGATATCGCCTTGCTGGCCAATCACTTCCTCAAGACCATCGCCGCCAAGTATCCCAAGCGCCTGACCGGGTTTGCACCGGATGCGCTGGAGGTGTTGAGTCTGGCGCACTGGCCCGGCAATGTGCGCCAGCTCTATAACGTGGTGGAACAGGTGTGCGCTTTGTCGACCGCGCCGCTGATCCCGGCGTCCCTGGTCCAGCGTGCGCTGCGGGTACCGACGCTGGACCTGCTGCGTTATGCGGAAGCCAAGCAGAAGTTCGAGCGTGATTACCTGGTGCGGCTGCTGAAGTTGACCGACGGCAATGTGTCGGACGCGGCCCGGCTGGCTGATCGCAACCGCACCGAGTTCTACCGGCTGCTACAGAAGAACGGGCTGGACCCGAGGCGTTTCCGGGGCGGGGAAGAGCCCGTCGCGCTGGAGCGACAGAGTGGAATCGTTTGAAATCAAGGGTTTGCAGGAAGGTAGAGGCAGCAGCGTCGTGGCAAACCGACGGAAATGGTCAGTTTTTTAGCTGATCAGGTGAAGGATTATTACACCGATATTTAATAAACCATTGATTTTATTGTGGATTTTTCTGGCTGGCACGCGCCTTGCCAATAACCGGGCAAGAATTGCTCTTCATATAAGCAGCGTTCGGAGCATTGTCCAGATCATCCATTGCCAAGGAGAACACCATGAAGAAGACCCCATTCGTTGCCCACCTGCTGGCCGCCAGCTTCTTGATCGCCGCCACCGTCCCGACCGTGCAGGCCGCCGACGCGCCAAGCGCACAGAAGGCGGGCGCTTATATAGATGACTCGGTCATCACCGCCAAGGTCAAGGCGGCGCTGCTGGAGGACAAGCAAGTCTCGGCCATGAAGATCAAGGTCACTACCAAGGATGGCGTGGTCACCTTGAAGGGATCGGTGCCCACCACGGAACTGGGTCAGCACGCATTGCAGCTGGTGGCCGGGGTCGAGGGGGTGCGCGATGTGAAAAGTGAGCTGACGGTAAGGGCTGGATAAGCCTGCCTGGAAAAGAAACCGGGCTATCCCGTTAGGGATGGCCCGGTTTCTTTTTGTTTTTGCAGTTTCCCTGGATCCGATGAAAGTCTTGTCTGCCAAGGCTTTGCGAGAGATTGAAGAGGAGTGCTGTGGCTATCGTTCTAAATTATTTTCAATTATTTTTGAAAAAGGGCTTGCGCGGTGTGGGGAGGGTTGCTATAGTTCGCCCCCTGCTGACGCGACACACGAAGCGAAGTTGAAAGACAGAGCGACGGAGGTGGGCGAAGCAAAGAGGTGTGAAGTGGTTTGTAGGGCGTTTTAAATGGAAGTAGTCGAAGCGATCAGTTAAGCGAGACGAAAAAATTTAAAACGAATCGCAAAAAAGTAGTTGACGCGATAAACAAACTGCTACATAATCTCGTTTCTCTGCTGCTGACGAACAAAACGATTCGCAGCGATGCAAGCAGCGCCAAGCGCGTTTGCGGCAGACAAGATCTTTAAAAATTAACAGTCGATAAGCGTGGGCGTTTAATGAAGTGCGACAGAACTTCGGTTCTGGAAACTTTAAACATTAAATGCTCACAAGAAATATAGGTAAGATCGCAAGAAATTACCTGTCAGTATTTTGAGAGAGCGATGCCCTTCGGGGTAGCCAGAAATGGCACAAAACAGAGATTAAACTAAAGAGTTTGATCCTGGCTCAGATTGAACGCTGGCGGCATGCCTTACACATGCAAGTCGAACGGCAGCATAGGAGCTTGCTCCTGATGGCGAGTGGCGAACGGGTGAGTAATATATCGGAACGTGCCCTAGAGTGGGGGATAACTAGTCGAAAGACTAGCTAATACCGCATACGATCTAAGGATGAAAGTGGGGGATCGCAAGACCTCATGCTCCTGGAGCGGCCGATATCTGATTAGCTAGTTGGTGGGGTAAAAGCCTACCAAGGCGACGATCAGTAGCTGGTCTGAGAGGACGACCAGCCACACTGGGACTGAGACACGGCCCAGACTCCTACGGGAGGCAGCAGTGGGGAATTTTGGACAATGGGGGCAACCCTGATCCAGCAATGCCGCGTGAGTGAAGAAGGCCTTCGGGTTGTAAAGCTCTTTTGTCAGGGAAGAAACGGTGGTAGCTAATATCTACTACTAATGACGGTACCTGAAGAATAAGCACCGGCTAACTACGTGCCAGCAGCCGCGGTAATACGTAGGGTGCAAGCGTTAATCGGAATTACTGGGCGTAAAGCGTGCGCAGGCGGTTGTGTAAGTCAGATGTGAAATCCCCGGGCTCAACCTGGGAATTGCATTTGAGACTGCACGGCTAGAGTGTGTCAGAGGGGGGTAGAATTCCACGTGTAGCAGTGAAATGCGTAGATATGTGGAGGAATACCGATGGCGAAGGCAGCCCCCTGGGATAACACTGACGCTCATGCACGAAAGCGTGGGGAGCAAACAGGATTAGATACCCTGGTAGTCCACGCCCTAAACGATGTCTACTAGTTGTCGGGTCTTAATTGACTTGGTAACGCAGCTAACGCGTGAAGTAGACCGCCTGGGGAGTACGGTCGCAAGATTAAAACTCAAAGGAATTGACGGGGACCCGCACAAGCGGTGGATGATGTGGATTAATTCGATGCAACGCGAAAAACCTTACCTACCCTTGACATGGTCGGAATCCTGAAGAGATTTGGGAGTGCTCGAAAGAGAACCGGCGCACAGGTGCTGCATGGCTGTCGTCAGCTCGTGTCGTGAGATGTTGGGTTAAGTCCCGCAACGAGCGCAACCCTTGTCATTAGTTGCTACGAAAGGGCACTCTAATGAGACTGCCGGTGACAAACCGGAGGAAGGTGGGGATGACGTCAAGTCCTCATGGCCCTTATGGGTAGGGCTTCACACGTCATACAATGGTACATACAGAGGGCCGCCAACCCGCGAGGGGGAGCTAATCCCAGAAAGTGTATCGTAGTCCGGATTGTAGTCTGCAACTCGACTACATGAAGTTGGAATCGCTAGTAATCGCGGATCAGCATGTCGCGGTGAATACGTTCCCGGGTCTTGTACACACCGCCCGTCACACCATGGGAGCGGGTTTTACCAGAAGTGGGTAGCCTAACCGCAAGGAGGGCGCTCACCACGGTAGGATTCGTGACTGGGGTGAAGTCGTAACAAGGTAGCCGTATCGGAAGGTGCGGCTGGATCACCTCCTTTCTAGAGTGCGCACGAAGTTAAGCGTCCACACTTATCGGCTGTAATTCAAAGAACAGTTATTTGGTGAAGCGCGGTCTGTGACACAAGGTCACTGACTGGCTACTGATACTGATCCAAGCGGGTCTGTAGCTCAGCTGGTTAGAGCACCGTGTTGATAACGCGGGGGTCGTTGGTTCGAGCCCAACCAGACCCACCAAGGTTTCGGGGGTTTAGCTCAGCTGGGAGAGCACCTGCTTTGCAAGCAGGGGGTCGTCGGTTCGATCCCGTCAACCTCCACCAAGAAATGTCAAACCTAAGTCAGCGTCACAAAACGCAAGACGTAGTGATTTAGGTTTGATCTTTTACGATCAATGGCTGTTTTTGTTCTTTAACAATCTGGAAGAAGTAAAGATTCATTTAAACGATCGCCAGGACTACGGTTCTTGCGAAAGTAAAAATGGGTGTGATTGTATCAATCAAAGTATTACGAAGTGATCTTAGCAATTAGAAGACTTACTTTGGAATACGGCAAACGCTAAAACTCAACGCTTTTTATAACGCTCTTGCAAAAGAGGCTAACGTTATAGGAACAAGCGAATAAGTGCACATGGTGGATGCCTTGGCGATTACAGGCGATGAAGGACGTAGTAGCTTGCGATAAGCTGCGGGGAGCTGGCAAACGAGCTTTGATCCGCAGATTTCCGAATGGGGAAACCCGGCCGTAAGGTCATCGTTATCTGAATACATAGGGTAACGAAGCGAACGTGGCGAACTGAAACATCTAAGTAGCTACAGGAAAAGAAATCAACCGAGATTCCCAAAGTAGTGGCGAGCGAAATGGGATCAGCCTGCAAGATTTAGCATCAACGATAGTAGAACGGAATGGAAAGTCCGGCCATAGTGGGTGATAGCCCCGTATGCGAAATCGATGGTGTGGAACTAGGCTTGCGACAAGTAGGGCGGGACACGTGAAATCCTGTCTGAAGATGGGGGGACCATCCTCCAAGGCTAAATACTCGTAATCGACCGATAGTGAACCAGTACCGTGAGGGAAAGGCGAAAAGAACCCCGGAAGGGGAGTGAAATAGATCCTGAAACCGTGTGCATACAAACAGTAGGAGCCCTGTAAGGGGTGACTGCGTACCTTTTGTATAATGGGTCAGCGACTTACATTCAGTGGCAAGCTTAACCGAATAGGGAAGGCGTAGAGAAATCGAGTCCGAATAGGGCGTTCAGTCGCTGGGTGTAGACCCGAAACCAGATGATCTATCCATGGCCAGGTTGAAGGTGCGGTAACACGCACTGGAGGACCGAACCCACTAATGTTGAAAAATTAGGGGATGAGCTGTGGATAGGGGTGAAAGGCTAAACAAATCTGGAAATAGCTGGTTCTCTCCGAAAACTATTTAGGTAGTGCCTCAAGTATCACCATCGGGGGTAGAGCACTGTTATGGCTAGGGGGTCATCGCGACTTACCAAACCATTGCAAACTCCGAATACCGATGAGTGCGAGCTTGGGAGACAGACGCCGGGTGCTAACGTCCGACGTCAAGAGGGAAACAACCCAGACCGCCAGCTAAGGTCCCAAAGATTGGCTAAGTGGAAAACGAAGTGGGAAGGCTAAAACAGTCAGGAGGTTGGCTTAGAAGCAGCCATCCTTTAAAGAAAGCGTAATAGCTCACTGATCGAGTCGTCCTGCGCGGAAGATGTAACGGGGCTAAGCCAGTCACCGAAGCTGCGGATATCCGTAAGGATATGGTAGGAGAGCGTTCTGTAAGCCTGTGAAGGTGTCTTGTAAAGGATGCTGGAGGTATCAGAAGTGCGAATGCTGACATGAGTAGCGATAATGCGGGTGAAAAGCCCGCACGCCGTAAGCCCAAGGTTTCCTGTTCAACGTTCATCGGAGCAGGGTGAGTCGGCCCCTAAGGCGAGGCAGAGATGCGTAGCTGATGGGAAGCAGGTTAATATTCCTGCACCGTCGTTAGATGCGATGGGGGGACGGATCGCGGAAGGTTGTCCGACTGTTGGAATAGTCGGTTTTTGCATCGAAGAAGGCTGTTAGGCAAATCCGGCAGCGTAATTCAAGGGTGTGAGACGAGCGAACTTGTTCGCGAAGCAATCGGAAGTGGTTCCAAGAAAAGCCTCTAAGCTTCAGTCTAACGAGACCGTACCGCAAACCGACACAGGTGGGCGAGATGAGTATTCTAAGGCGCTTGAGAGAACTCGGGAGAAGGAACTCGGCAAATTGGTACCGTAACTTCGGGATAAGGTACGCCCAAGTAGTTTGACTGGCCTGCGCCAGAAGGACAAAAGGGTTGCAATAAAATGGTGGCTGCGACTGTTTAATAAAAACACAGCACTCTGCAAACACGAAAGTGGACGTATAGGGTGTGACGCCTGCCCGGTGCTGGAAGATTAAATGATGGGGTGCAAGCTCTTGATTGAAGTCCCAGTAAACGGCGGCCGTAACTATAACGGTCCTAAGGTAGCGAAATTCCTTGTCGGGTAAGTTCCGACCTGCACGAATGGCGTAACGATGGCCACACTGTCTCCTCCCGAGACTCAGCGAAGTTGAAATGTTTGTGATGATGCAATCTACCCGCGGCTAGACGGAAAGACCCCATGAACCTTTACTGTAGCTTTGCATTGGACTTTGAACCAATCTGTGTAGGATAGGTGGGAGGCTTTGAAGCAGGAACGCTAGTTTCTGTGGAGCCGACCTTGAAATACCACCCTGGTTTGTTTGAGGTTCTAACCTTGGTCCGTTATCCGGATCGGGGACAGTGCATGGTAGGCAGTTTGACTGGGGCGGTCTCCTCCCAAAGTGTAACGGAGGAGTTCGAAGGTACGCTAGGTACGGTCGGACATCGTGCTAATAGTGCAATGGCATAAGCGTGCTTAACTGCGAGACTGACAAGTCGAGCAGGTACGAAAGTAGGACATAGTGATCCGGTGGTTCTGTATGGAAGGGCCATCGCTCAACGGATAAAAGGTACTCTGGGGATAACAGGCTGATTCCTCCCAAGAGTTCATATCGACGGGGGAGTTTGGCACCTCGATGTCGGCTCATCACATCCTGGGGCTGTAGCCGGTCCCAAGGGTATGGCTGTTCGCCATTTAAAGTGGTACGTGAGCTGGGTTTAAAACGTCGTGAGACAGTTTGGTCCCTATCTGCCGTGGGCGTTGGAAGTTTGAAGGGGGCTGCTCCTAGTACGAGAGGACCGGAGTGGACGAACCTCTGGTGTATCGGTTGTCACGCCAGTGGCATTGCCGAGTAGCTAAGTTCGGAAGAGATAACCGCTGAAAGCATCTAAGCGGGAAACTCGCCTTGAGATGAGACTTCCCGGGAACTAGATTCCCCTAAAGGGTCGTTCGAGACCAGGACGTTGATAGGTCAGGTGTGGAAGCGCAGTAATGCGTTAAGCTAACTGATACTAATTGCCCGTGCGGCTTGTTCCTATAACATTAGCTCTGTTATAGACAAGTTGAGCATATATTGTGTTTGCCCTAGTGCATCACACCCTAGAATCTAAATACTTCTTCCAGTTTGGGTTAGTTGCTGCTCCATCGAGAGCAACTGGCTTTACAAGTTATGCCTGATGACTATAGCAAGTTGGTACCACCCCTTCCCATCCCGAACAGGACCGTGAAACGACTTCGCGCCGATGATAGTGCTGCAACCAGTGTGAAAGTAGGTCATCGTCAGGCTTGTTACTCCGCAGAACCCTCGTTACGAAAGTAACGAGGGTTTTTGCTTTTGCGCGATCGCTTTGTGTTTGAGGGCATGACTCACGTTCGGATCATGCTTGCGCTACCCTCCTGCCTTCCCCAGAGCAGTCCTTCCTGCTCTCGTGCATGATGCACGATTCCCTACCTAATACTTCATTTCCCATCGCCCTCCTTTCTCCTACTGCCTGGACTTTCATCTTGTCCACAGCACTTCCTTTCATATCACCCAATTACCAGCCCCTATCTTGTCCACAGCGCAAATTCCTCCGGGACGCATTTGATTTATCCACAGGGAAATCCACTAAGAACACCGGAAGACCAACAAAACTGATACACAAGCACGCCGCACACGGCGCAGCAACCGCAGGCGCCAGGCACGGAGAAACATGAAGCAATGAGGAAGATGAGCAGAGAAGGGAGTCAGGCTGGCCGCACGCAGCGACCAGCCATCACAGCAGGAACAACTAGAACAGCAAGAACGAACAGACCAGCAGAACTACAAGCAATATAGCAAGAGCATCAAACCGCCAGCAGATAGGCACCGACAGCAGCAATCCCTACTCCGCCGATGCGCACCACACGGTCAGCCACCTTCTGCCCAGCGACCAGGCCAATACCCAGGCCGGCTGCGTGCAGCAGAGCCGTTGCCACGATGAAGCCGGTGCCATACAGCGCCGCCGAGCTGCCATGCGGCAGTTCAACGCCGTGTGCATAACCATGAAACATCGCAAACAGCGACACCACCAGCGTGCTACCCCACAGCGGCATCCGCACGGCAAAAGCAATCAGCAGCCCTAGCACCGCCACCGAGGCAGCGATACCAGTTTCCACGCCGGGCACCTGAACGCCAGAAAAGGCCAGCAACGCTCCCGCCACCATCATCAGCGGAAAGGCCAGCGGTAGCACCCACAGCGCGCGCTGCTTGTTCTGCGCCGCCCACACACCCACGGCCAGCATCGCCAGCAAGTGGTCGATGCCCGAGAACGGGTGGGCGAAGCCGGCGGCCATGCTGGCCGAGCCATTCATGGTGGAATCGGGATGTCCGGGGTGTGCCAGTGCGACACCGGTCGCCAGCACGGTGATGGCCAGAACGCCCAGGCGGGCGCGGGTCTTGGTCGAGAGCGTCAACATGATTTCTCCTTGGGCAGATACGAAAGTTTCCAGGTGCTTCAACAGGGTAGCTTCAGTGGCCGGGCTTTTCATCCAGCAAGCCTTGCTTGCGGATGTAGTCGATCACCTTTTCCACACCCTCGCCGCTGCGCAGATTGGTGAACACGAAGGGGCGCTCGCCGCGCATACGCTTGGCATCGGCCGCCATGATATCCAGATTCGCCCCCACATAGGGCGCCAGGTCGGTCTTGTTGATGATGAGCAGGTCCGAACGGGTGATGCCGGGGCCGCCCTTGCGCGGGATCTTCTCGCCACCGGCGACATCGATCACATAGATAGTCAGGTCCGACAGTTCCGGGCTGAAGGTCGCCGCCAGGTTGTCGCCACCGGACTCCACCAGGATCAGGTCCAGGTCCGGGAAATCGGCGCTCATGCGGGCAATCGCCTCCAGGTTGATCGAGGCATCCTCGCGAATCGCAGTGTGCGGGCAGCCACCGGTCTCCACCCCCATCAGCCGCTCGGCCGGCAAGGCATCAGCGCGCAGCAGGATCTCCATGTCTTCCTTGGTGTAGATGTCATTGGTGATGACGGCCATGTCGTAATGGTCGCGCATACGCTTGCACAGCATTTCGCACAGCGCCGTCTTGCCGGAACCGACCGGCCCGCCGATGCCCACGCGCAGCGGATTGGAAGTGGAATTGCTCATGATGATCTCTTGGTCGTATTGAAACGTAAATGATATAAATAATTAAGAACGATAGATGCGGCTGTATTGCACCTCATGCTGCATCGACAGCAGTGAAAGCCCCGGTGCCCAGTTGCACAAGTCGTCGTCCGGCAGCGCCAGGGCCGTGGCAGCCGCCTGCTCCAGCTCCGGCTGCAGCGACAGCAAGATGCGTTGTCCCGCCACCTGTCCCAGCGGTACCGTCTTCACGCAGGCCAGCACCTGATTTTCGGCCCAGGCGAACAACATGCCCAGCACCGCCGCCTCACGCGGCACTTTCAGCGCCACGGTGGCAAAAGCCAGTGCGGTGGGCAGCGGTACCTCGGCCTGCGCCTGCAGCAGCGCCAGCAATGCGGGATCGCCCAGCTTCAGGTCGCTGGCCAGTTTGCCCAGCGAATAACCCATCTGGATGGTCTCGGCGCGAAACTCGGAAGTATCACGCGCGGCCACGAAGCGCTCGGTCCACAGGCTGACCGCAGCTGCATCACGCGCTTCGAAGGCCGCCACCAGCCGTGCAAAAATGGGTGCCTCGAAACGTGCGACCACCTCATGCAAGGCCTGGCCGATCCAGGCACGTGCGCTGGCTTCGCTGCTGACCAGCCCGTTTTCGATGGCCGCCTCCAGCCCTTGCGAATAGCTATAGGCGCCAATGGGCAGGGAAGGACTGCTCAATTGCAGCAGATGCAGCAAGGCGCTGGCCTGCATGGATCAGCCCTCTTCCTTCTTGTCGCTGGGGCGATGAATCTTCTGCCGCAGCGGGATCGGTGCCAGCGGATGGTGGTGGTGATCATCGCCATGATGATGATGCCCGCCACCATAGGCGCCGGCTTCCGGCTCGAACGCAGCCTGTTCCTCGCTCACGCGCGCGCCTAGTCCTTCCAGCATTTCCTTCAACACCGGATCCTTGCGGATGCGCAGGAAACCCACCCCGGCCTCATGCCCGATATGCGCCTGGGTATGACGATTGCCGAGGTGGAAGGCACAGCGCAACAGCAGGTGCGCATCGCTCGCGTCGACCCGATAAGTGGCTTCAGCCTTGGCGATGATCTTCACCACGCGACCATCATCGCCGCGCAGCAGGTCCCCATCGCGCAGCACGGTGCCGCGCACGGTAAAGACGGCCACATCCTCGCCCGAGCGTAGCGTGGCACGCAGGCGGCTCTTCTCGCGCTGGTCGTAGGGCAGTTCCAGTTCGCCATCAATCTGGTCGGCCTGGGCTATCTTGGTATTGAGAGTCAGCATGAAAAAATCTAATGAAAATCAGAACAGGAAATAACGTTGTGCCAGCGGCAGCGAACGCGCCGGTTCGCACACCAGCAATTCACCATCGGCGCGCACTTCATAGGTCTCGGAATCCACTTCCATCTTCGGCGTGGCGCCGTTGTGGATCATGTCGCGCTTGCGCAGATGGCGCATGTTCTTCACCGCCACCACCGGCTTGTTGAGCTTCAACTGTTCACCGATGCCGGCATCGAAGGCCGCCTGTGACACGAAGGTCATCGAGGTCTTCAGACCGCCGCCATAGGCCCCGAACATCATGCGGTAATGCACCGGCTGTGGCGTCGGAATCGAGGCATTCGGGTCGCCCATCTGGGCTGCTGCGATCATGCCGCTCTTCAAGATCATCGACGGCTTGGCGCCGAAGAAGGCCGGCTTCCACAACACGATGTCGGCGATCTTGCCCACCTCCAGCGAACCCACCACGTGCGAGATGCCGTGGGTGATGGCCGGATTGATGGTGTACTTGGCGATGTAGCGCTTGATGCGGAAGTTGTCGTTGCGCGAGCTATCTTCCTTGAGCGAACCGCGCTGCACCTTCATCTTGTGCGCGGTCTGCCAGGTGCGCATGATCACCTCGCCCACGCGGCCCATGGCCTGCGAGTCGGATGACATCATCGAGATCGCGCCGATGTCATGCAGGATATCTTCGGCGGCAATGGTCTCACGGCGAATGCGCGATTCGGCAAAGGCGATGTCTTCGGCGATGGCCGGGTCCAGGTGATGGCAGACCATCAGCATGTCCAGGTGTTCGTCCAGCGTGTTGACCGTGAAGGGGCGCGTCGGGTTGGTGGAGGAAGGCAGCACGTTGCCTTCACCCACGGCGGCGATGATGTCGGGTGCGTGACCACCGCCCGCGCCTTCGGTGTGGAAGGTGTGGATGGTGCGATCCTTGAAGGCGGCCAGCGTATGCTCCAGGAAGCCACCTTCGTTCAAGGTGTCAGTGTGGATGGCCACCTGAATGTCCATGCGATCGGCCACCGTCAGGCAATTGTCGATGGCCGCCGGCGTGGAGCCCCAGTCCTCGTGCAGCTTCAGACCAATGGCGCCGGCACGGATCTGTTCTTCCAGCGGCAGCGGCAGGCTGACATTGCCCTTGCCCAGGAAACCGAGATTCATCGGGAAGGCATCGGCTGCGGCCAGCATGGAATGGATGTGCCAGGGGCCGGGCGTGCAGGTGGTGGCCGCCGTGCCGACCGCCGGACCGGTGCCGCCGCCGAGCATGGTGGTTACGCCACTCATGAGCGCTTCCTCGATCTGCTGTGGGCAGATGAAGTGGATGTGGCTATCGATGCCGCCCGCGGTGACGATCATGCCTTCACCGGCAATGATCTCGGTGGCACCGCCAATGGCCATGGTCACGCCGGGCTGGATATCCGGGTTGCCGGCTTTGCCGATGCCGGCGATCTTGCCGGACTTGATGCCGATGTCGGCCTTGACGATGCCCCAGTGATCTACGATCAGGGCATTGGTGATGACGGTATCCATCACGTCGGCGTGGGCGCGCTGCGACTGGCCCATGCCGTCGCGGATCACCTTGCCGCCGCCGAACTTCACTTCCTCGCCATAGATCGTATAGTCCTTCTCCACCTCCAGGAACAGCTCGGTATCGGCCAGGCGCACACGGTCGCCCACGGTGGGGCCGAACATCTCGGCATAGGCCGAACGGGAAATCTTGCTCATTTGGTCTGCCCCTTCTTGTCGTTGCTGTGCTGTGCCTTGAGCCTGCCCATCACCAGGGCATTGAAACCATAGACGCGCCGGTCACCGGCCAGCGCCACCAGTTCCACCGTGCGTTCCTGGCCCGGCTCGAAGCGCACCGCGGTGCCGGCTGCGATATTGAGGCGCATCCCGTAGCCCGCTTCGCGTTCGAACAGCAGCGCCGGATTGGTCTCGTAGAAATGGAAGTGGGAGCCGACCTGGATCGGTCGGTCGCCGCTATTGGCCACCGTCACCGTCACGGTGGGGCGGCCGGTGTTGAGTTCGATGTCGCCGGGTTCGACCAGCATTTCGCCTGGAATCATGACGCGCTCCTCAAGGAATCGGATGGTGGACGGTGACCAGCTTGCTGCCATCGGGGAAGGTGGCTTCGACCTGGATATCGGGGATCATCTCCGGCACGCCTTCCATCACGTCGTTACGCGTGAGGATGGTGGTGCCCTCGGACATCAGCTCGGCCACCGTCTTGCCATCGCGTGCCCCTTCCATGATGGCCGCCGTGATCAGCGCCACCGCTTCCGGGTAGTTGAGCTTCAGGCCACGGGCCTTGCGGCGCTCGGCCAGCAGCGCGGCGGTGAAGATCAACAGCTTGTCTTTCTCTCTTGGTGTCAGTTCCATGTGAGCTCCCGGCCGACTGGCGGCCTTCAGGTTCTATAAAGTTCAACGTCGCTTGATGCAGTTTTTCTGATGCAGCTTCTTGATGTATTTTCTTCAGGTCTTCAGCTCTTCAGGTATTCCAGATACGCGGAATCGCCGCTTCCCGGCCCGTCACCGCAGGTCGCAACACATGCCAGGCCGCGTGCAGCCATTGCCGCGCCACCAGGCTGGATTGGCCCATATAGCGCGCAATGAAGACCTGCTTCATCAGCGTGGCGCCGCTGCGCCCCTCCAATTGCAAGCCGCCGATGTGCTCGCGCAAGCGCCCCAGCAAGGCCGCATCCATGCCATCGCCCACCGCGATCAGGGTGGCGCAGATGGTCTGCCCATCCAGCGCCAGCGGCCCTTGCATGGCGCCCGCTTGCGCTTGCAGGCGGCCTTGTTCGAACCACAGCAGCTTGCCGCCACGGCGGATGCTGGTGCGTTGGCTGATCGCGCCGGTCGTGAAGCTTTCGCCCGACGCGGTGCGACCGAAGCAGAGGATTTCCGCGCCCAGGTAGGCGGCGTCGGCGGCCAGCGTCACCTCATGTTCCATGCGCACGTCGGCGCCATCGAAGAAGATGGTTTCCTGCGGCAGCCACTCCAGCGTCGCTCCCGCCGCGGCATCGAGCCGCACCGCCTGGCGCGAGGACTGGCCATTGGCACGGTACCACTTACCCGCACCGGGCGTGGTCAGCAAGGCATGGGCGCGCTCGCCCACCTCGGCCGTGATGGAAAGCTGGTCGCCACCGACGATGCCCCCCGGGGGATGGACGATGATGGCGTGGCAGATGGAGGGGTCTTCGGGATAGAGCGGTTTTTGTACCCGCAGCGGGCCGAAGTGCTGGCGCCGCAGCAGGCGCGTGGTGCCTTGGTCATCGGCAAAACCCAGTGCCAGGCGTGCCTGGTCCGGCGCATGTCGCACGGGTGCGCCGGGCGTTGCCTGGTCCGGCATGGGGGCGGGTTCCGGATGGCCGGGGAGTCGTTTCATACCTGGTTCTTCATTGCATGGAAGGCGGCGCCTGCACCGGGCAGGCCGGCGAACATGCGCCTTTATAGCAGACCCGCTGCAAAAGCGCAGCCTTCCTTTGCGCGTGGGCTAGACCGCCAGATGCTTCTTCACGTCCTCGCCATCCATCTGGTCTTGCGTACCCGCTGCCACCACCTCGCCACGCGACATGACCACGAAGGTATCGGCCAGCTCGCGGGCAAAGTCGAAATACTGCTCGCACAGCAGGATGCCGATGTCGCCGCGCTGGCGTAACAGGCTGATGACACGACCGATATCCTTGATGATGGAAGGCTGGATGCCCTCGGTCGGTTCATCCAGGATGATGAGCTTGGGTTCAGCCAGCAGCGCACGGGCGATGGCCAGCTGCTGCTGTTGACCGCCGGAAAGATCGCCGCCGCGACGATGCAGCATTTCCTTCAACACCGGGAAGAGCTCATAGACCTCGCCCTTGATGGTGGACGCACGGCGGCCCGAGAGCGTAGCCATGCCCATGAGCATGTTTTCCTCCACGGTCAGGCGCGCAAAGATCTCGCGTCCCTGCGGCACGTAGGCGATGCCCAGTTTGGCGCGCTGGTGCGGTTTGAGCTTGGTGATGTCCTGGCCTTCGAACATGACATTGCCACGGGCCACCGGCAGCACGCCCATCAGGCATTTCAACAACGTGGTCTTGCCCACGCCATTGCGGCCCAGCAGGGACAAGACTTTGCCCTTCTGCACATCGAGCGAGACACCGCGCAGTGTATGGGCCGCGCCGTAATACTGGTTCAGTTCATTGACTTGCAGCATGGATGAGGGTCTCCGTTCTTATCGTCCCAGGTAGACTTCGATGACGCGTTCATTGGATTGGACCTGGCGCATATTGCCCTCGGCCAGCACCGATCCTTCGTGCAGCACGGTCACCTTGCCACCTTGGGCAATCTCTTCGACGAAGCCCATGTCGTGTTCCACCACCATGATGGAATGCTTGCCGCGCAGCTCATTCAACAACTCGGCGGTGCGCGCGGTTTCGGCGTCGGACATGCCGGCCACCGGTTCATCGAGCAACAGCAATTGCGGCTCCTGCATCAACAACATACCGATCTCCAGCCATTGCTTCTGGCCGTGCGAGAGCAGGCCGGCCATGCGCTGTTCCTGTCCGCTCAAACGGATCAGCTTGAGGATTTCCTCGATCTTGCCGATCTGCTCCGAGGACAGCCGTGCAAAGAGCGTGGTCTTGACGCGCTTGTCCATCTTCATCGCCAGTTCCAGATTCTCGAACACGGTGTGCTGCTCGAACACCGTCGGGCGCTGGAACTTGCGACCGATGCCGGCGTGGGCGATCTCGTATTCGGTCATCTTGGTCAGGTCGATGGTCTGGCCGAAGAAGGCGGTGCCGGAGGTGGGCCGGGTCTTGCCGGTGATGACGTCCATCATCGTGGTCTTGCCCGCGCCATTGGGGCCGATGATGCAGCGCAGTTCACCCACCGAGATATCCAGGTTCAGATTGTTGATGGCCTTGAAGCCATCGAAGGACACCGTGATGTTTTCCAGATAGAGGATGGCGCCGTGGGTGGTATCGACGCCCTCGGGTTTGATGCGCTCGTAGGACGTGCCGTGATCGGCGCGTGGTGTATCGACGTTGCCGCCCAGGCCGCCGATGCCGGTGGCATTCTTGCCAGGTTCGACTGCACTCATGCTGCCTCCTTGGATGCATTGCCTTCGGCGGGCGCTGCATCGCGTTTCTTGAATTTCTGCACCAGTCCCAGGATGCCCTGCGGCAGGAACAGCGTGACCAGGATGAAGATCAGTCCCAGCGCATACAGCCACAGGTCGGGGAAGGCCGCAGTGAACCAGCTCTTCAGACCATTGACGGTGAAGGCGCCGATGATGGGGCCGATCAGCGTGCCACGGCCACCGACGGCGGCCCAGATCACCATCTCGATGGAATTGGCCGGCGACATTTCGGAGGGATTGATGATGCCCACCTGCGGCACGTACAGCGCACCTGCGATACCGCAGATCACGGCCGAGAGTGTCCACACGAAAAGCTTGAACCACAGCGGGTTGTAGCCGATGAACATGAGCCGCGATTCGGAATCGCGCACGCCTTGCAGCACGCGGCCCAGCTTGGAAGTGACGATCATGCGACACAGCACCAGCGCACCGAACAGAAGCGCCAGCGTCACCAGGTACAGCACCGCCTTGGTGGTCGGCGCGGTGATGGTGAAGCCGAGGATGCGCTTGAAGTCGGTGAAGCCGTTGTTGCCGCCAAAGCCGGTGTCGTTACGGAAGAACAGCAGCATGAAGGCGAAGGTCATGGCCTGCGTGATGATGGAGAAATACACGCCCTTGATGCGCGAACGGAAGGCAAAGTAACCGAACACGAAGGCCAACAGACCCGGCACCAGCACCACCAGCAGCATGGAGAACCAGAAGTGATCCGTCATCCACCAGTACCAGGGATAGGCCTTCCAGTTCAGGAACACCATGAAGTCCGGCAGGTCGCTCTGGTACACGCCCTCACGGCCGATGGCGCGCATCAGGTACATGCCATGGGCGTATCCGCCCAATGCGAAGAAAACGCCATGTCCCAGCGACAGGATGCCCGTGTAGCCCCATACCAGGTCCAGGGCCAGGGCCGCCATGGCATAGCACATGAACTTTCCGACCAGAGCGACGGTGTAGGACGACACGTGCAGCGCGCTGCCTGCCGGGAACAGCAGATTGCAGATCGGCAGCAGCGCCAGGACGATGGTGCAGACGACGATGCCGGTCCAGGCCGGACGATTGAACAGCGAGGGGCGCATGATCATGGTGCTCATTCCACGCTCCTTCCCTTGAGTGCGAAGAGGCCTTGCGGACGCTTCTGGATGAATACGATGATGAAGACCAGGATGGCGATCTTGGCCAGCACGGCGCCGGCCATCGGCTCCAGGAATTTGTTGACTTCGCCCAGGCCGAAGGCAGCGATGACGGTACCGGCCAACTGACCCACGCCGCCCAGCACCACCACCATGAACGAATCCACGATGTAACCCTGTCCCAGGTCTGGACCGACGTTGCCCAACTGCGAGAGCGCCACGCCACCCAGACCGGCGATGCCGCAACCGAGACCGAAGGTCATCATGTCGATCTTGCCGGTGGACACGCCCACGCAGTCGGCCATGCGGCGATTCTGCGTGACGGCCCGCACGAACAGACCCAGGCGGGTCTTGTTCAAGATCAGCCACACCGCGAATACCACGAACAGCGCGAAGAACACGATCACGATGCGGTTATAGGACAGCACCAGCGAACCCAGCACCGTGACGCCGCCCGACATCCAGCTCGGGTTGGCCACTTCCACGTTCTGGGCGCCGAAGATGGAGCGCACGCATTGCATGAGCATGAGGCTGATGCCCCAGGTGCACAGCAGGGTTTCCAGCGGACGGCCATAGAGCCAACGGATTACCAGGCGTTCCAGCGCAATGCCTACCGCAGCGGCGACGATGAAGGCCGCGGGCAAGGCCACGACCAGGTAGGCATCGATGGCGCCGGGGAAGAACTTGCGGAATACCAACTGGCACACATAGGTGGTATAGGCGCCGATCATCAGCAATTCACCATGGGCCATGTTGATGATGCCCATCAGACCGAAGGTGATAGCCAGGCCCAGGGCCGCCAGCAGCAGCACACTGCCCAGCGAGATGCCATAGAACAGCTTGCCGGCAAAATCGACGATGGCCAGGTGGCGGTCCAGCGCAGCCAGGGTGCGCACGGCTTCCACCCGCACGCCTTCATCCGGTTCGACATAGGAGCCATCGGGATTCTTGGCCAGCATGTTTTCCAGGGCCGGCTTCAACGAGGCATTGGTGGTGTCGGCCAGCGTCTTGACGGCGGCGCGGCGCGCGGCCGGGTCGGGCGAATGCAGGTTGGCGGTGGCCTGCACCTGTTGCAGCACGTCCTTGATCTGCGGATCGCTTTCCTTGGCCAGTGCCTTGACGATCAGCGGGATCTGGGCCGGGTCGGCATTCTTGAGCAGATCATTGGCCGCCGCCAGGCGCTCATCGCGTTGCGGCGAGAGCAGCTTCAGACCCGAGAGCGCGCCCTCGACGGCGCCGCGCAGGCGGTTGTTGACGGTGATGCCTTCGGCATCATCGGGGGCCGGACCGCTCTGGTCGGTGGCCGGGTTGAAGGCCTTGCCGGAATCGTCGACGATGAGCACCTCGCCGGCGGGTGTGACGTAGAGCGCGTCGCTGTTCAAGGCATTGAGGATCTTGAGCGCGTCTTCATTGGCCAGCGCGGCAATCTGGTTGACGGCGTCGATGCGCGCGTCGGGGTCGTCTCCGCCAAGGGGCTTGAGCAGGGCCGGATCGATGGCTGCGAATGCTCCCAAGGCATGGGCGCAGAGCCAGGTCGCGAGCAGCCCGCGTAGGAACTGGATGGCTGGTTTCATGGTCGGTGTGCGCCTCGAAGCGCGGGCCGGGCAGACTGCGGTCGCCGGTGCGAATCGTCGGGCGTTCTTCTTGTGGAGGGAAATGCGTGGGGCGGACGGAGCGTCTTCACGCGGCCGCGCGGGCCGGGCGAAGGCGCTCCGAAGAACGCCTTACAACAACGGCAAGCTTAGTTCTTTTGCTTGCTTTCGTTACCCGGGATGTACGGGCTCCACGGTTGCGCGCGGATGGTGGTCTTGGTCTTGTAGACCACGTTGAACTGACCATCGGCCTTGATTTCGCCGATCATCACCGGCTTATGCAGGTGGTGGTTGGTCTTGTCCATTTCCAGCGTGTAGCCCGACGGCGCCTTGAAGGTCTGGCCAGCCATGGCGGCGATCACCTTGTCGGTGTCGGTGGACTTGGCCTTTTCCACGGCCTGTGCCCACATGTGGATGCCGACGTAGGTGGCTTCCATCGGGTCGTTGGTCACGACGGTATCGGCGTTGGGCAGGTTCTTGGCCTTGGCGTAGGCCTTCCACTTCTTGATGAAGGCGGCGTTGACCGGATTCTTCACCGATTCGAAGTAGTTCCAGGCCGCCAGGTGGCCCACCAGCGGCTTGGTATCGACACCGCGCAATTCTTCTTCACCCACCGAGAATGCCACCACCGGCACGTCGGTTGCCTTCAGGCCGGCGTTGCCCAGTTCCTTGTAGAAGGGCACGTTGGAGTCGCCATTGATGGTCGAGATCACAGCGGTCTTGCCACCGGCGGAGAACTTCTTGATGTTGGCCACGATGGTCTGGTAGTCGGAATGGCCGAACGGGGTGTAGACCTCGTCGATGTCGGAATCCTTCACGCCCTTGCTGTGCAGGAAGGCGCGCAGGATCTTGTTGGTGGTACGCGGATAGACGTAGTCGGTACCCAAGAGCACGAAGCGCTTGGCGCCGCCGCCTTCCTTGGACATCAGGTATTCCACGGCCGGAATGGCTTGCTGGTTGGGCGCCGCACCGGTATAGAAGACGTTCTTCTCCAGTTCTTCACCTTCGTACTGTACCGGGTAGAACAGCAGGCTGTTCAATTCCTTGAAGACCGGCAGCACCGACTTGCGCGACACTGAAGTCCAGCAGCCGAACACCACCGAGACCTTGTCCTGCGAGATCAGCTGGCGGGCCTTTTCGGCGAACAGCGGCCAGTTCGAGGCGGGGTCGACCACCACCGGTTCGAGCTTCTTGCCCATCACGCCGCCGGCGGCGTTGATCTCATCGATGGTCATCAGAGCCACGTCCTTCAGGGACGTTTCGGAGATGGCCATGGTGCCCGACAGCGAATGCAGGATACCGACCTTGATGGTGTCGGCAGCGAAGGCCGACGGCAGCCAGGAGGATGCGGCCAGTGCGAATGCGCCCAGAGCGGTGGCTTTCAGTACGGTACGACGTGACATGTAGTGCTCCCTCGAGAAAAGTTTTGGAAGATTTTTTTCACTGCCCAGTCGCTTTAGCAGATTGCGTGCCAATGCCCGACAATGGGCGCGCCGGCTGCATCAAAGCGGGGCGGGAGGGAGGATGGGAGGGGGGAAATGTTGTCTGCTACATCAGAATTGCGCACCAAAGCCGAGCGCCATTGTCGACAGCATCGTATCGCAGCAGCAATATTCACCAGCCTGGCGCTCGGCTGCGCGCGATCTTGGTGCGCCGTCGAAAGCGCCATGCCAGGCGGGTTTGCAGGCAATTGACCAAGCGCCTGCAAGATTGTTCAGATTGTTAACAATCGCTTTCAACCCGCGAGAAAACCCGTGACCCAGCTTGGTGCTGTGGGCGATCCTGGATCAACGCAGCAGCACCCGCTGCATGAATTGCCGCAGCGGGAATTCGATCATGTTCTGCAGCATCACCGGCAACTCCAGCGGGCGCATGATCATCTTGATGGTGGTCTCGGGTTTGAGATTGACGCGCACGGTGCGACTCATGCGCGAGGCCAGTTCCTTCAGGCGCGCCGGATCGGCGGCCAGCTCGGGCTTGTACACCAGGGCGACGTGACGGATGGCGCAATCGGCATCCTCGCTCTTCAATTCCAGGGTACGGCGGCTCAGTGTGCTCAGCACGCGCGAGCGACCGATGTTTTCCTGGCGGCGGTAGCGCCGGAAGTATTGGTAGAAGTGCTTGTAGTGATTGACTTCGTCATTGGCGATCAAACCGGCCAGGTGCTTCAAGACCGGTTCATCGGTGGCCCGCGCCAGGGCGCGGTAATAAGTCGAGGTGCCGGTCTCGACCACGCAACGCGCGGCCAGCTCCTGGGCGCGCGTCGGTTCCAGCAGTTCGACCTTGCAATACTGCGAGTATTCGTCGAGGAAGCCCTGATAGGCGCGCTGCCAGTCGAACTCCGGCCAGACATGCTCGACATAGGCGCGCAGGGCTGCACCGTGCTGCAGCTCTTCCTGCTCCCACTGCTCGCGCAGCCAGGTCTCGACTTCGGCATCGCCCGCGTAGTATTGCACCAGGTTCTGGGTGTAGAGGTCGGAGCCGCTTTCGACGAAGGAGGCGCAGGCCACCAGATAGAACAGGTCTTCATCCTGTCGCACCCGCTCTCGATCGATACGGTCCAGATCGATGTCATCGATAGTCCAGTGTTTTTTTTCTTGGCGACTCGGGCTCATCTGCAATACCTCTCTTCTGAAATGATGGTTGGTATGGAGATATGATGCAGCGCGAAGACATTGGTTCAGAGCCGCAACGAGTGTTTTGACCTAACTTTGCATTTGCCATGCGCCCCCCTGCTACCGTCAGCGTATTGTCAGCCCGGCTTGAATAACAGGATGATAGAAATTGGGGACGGTTACAGATCCTGGGTTGCATCGCTGCCCAGCACCACCCGGTTGCGTCCCTGGTATTTGGCATGGTACAGCGCCTGGTCGGCGATGCGCAGCATCTGTTCGGCGCTGGTGTGCTCGTCCGGCAGCAGCGAGGCTACGCCGATGCTGGCGGTGATGTAGCCGAAGGGCGAGTCGGCATGGGGCAGCTTGAGCTCGAAGATGGCTTGGCAGATGTTCTCGGCCTGCTGCAAGGCATGGGCGGTATCACTCTCGGCGATGATGACGCTGAATTCCTCGCCGCCATAGCGCGCGACCAGGTCGGTCGCGCGGCGCGAACTCTTCTGCAGCACGCGCGCCACGATGCGCAGGCATTCGTCGCCCGCCAGGTGGCCGTAGCGGTCGTTGTATTTCTTGAAGTAATCCACATCCAGCATCAGCAGGGCCAACGCATGACCGGAGCGCACCGAACGCCGCAGCTCATTGACCAGCGCTTCATCGAAGCGGCGTCGGTTGGCGACCCCGGTCAGGCCATCGGTGGCCGAGAGCGCCTCCAGCTTGCGGTTGGCGCGTTCCAGTTCACGCGTGCGCAGCGCCACCTGTTGTTCCAGTTCTTCCTTGTGCTGCTGCAGCTTGCCGGCCATCTCGTTGAACTTGCGCGACAGCACCGTAATTTCATCGTCCCCAGCTTGCTCCACCCGCACCGTGGTGTCGCCGCTGCCGGCCTCGCGCATGGCGCCCACCAGGCGCTGCAAGGGCAGGCTGATGCTGCGCGCGATGAGTGCTGAGAGCAGCAGCGAAGCGGCAAAGCAGAGCAGGCCGATGGCGATGATCTTGTCGCGCACCGAGCGGGTGTCGGCGTTGAGCTTGTCGCTGGGGGTGGCGCTGACCACCCACCACGAGGTGTGCGGCAGTTGGGCGATGGCGGCGTAGTAGCGCGTCTTGTCGGCCCGCGTATAGGCGATGAAGTCGCTGCTGCGGCGTTGCGTGAGGCTGGCGGTGATGCCTTCCAGCAAGGCCGGGTCGACCGTGCTGGCGTTGCTTTCGCGGCTTTGGACCACCACCGTGCCGTCGCTGGCGTCGACGATGAAGATGCTGGAATCGTAGCCCAGATCCACGCCTTCGAAGATACTGAAGAAATAGCTTGGTCGCACCCCCACGAAGAGAATGCCGGCCGGCCGGTTGTTGCCGGTAAAGCGGATCTCGCGCAGCATGGCCACGCTCTTCTGGCCATGGCCGCCGTTATAGAGCGTCCACCAGGCACGGCCGCTGAGGTCCGGGGCTTCCTCAGCCACGCGACCGATGCTGCTGGCCAGGGGGGCGAAGATCTGCGGGTCGATCACCTGGCGCTTGCGGTCCAGCAAGTACTTCTGGTTCACGTCCGGCAGCGAGCCATAGGTGTCCAGCAATACCCGCGCCACGGCGCTGCGAGCGGTGGCACTGGCGGCTTCGCTACCGCTGTAGTAGTCCCCCAGCAGGCGTTGCAATTTATCCGACAGCGCCAGCTCTTCGCTGGTGTCCTCGATTCTTTCCATACGCAGCATCAGGTTCTGCGCGATCTGCTTGGCCACCTGTACCGAGTAGGCGCGCACTTTGTCCTGAGTGGCGCGCGTGGTCTCGCGATAGGCCAGCAGGCCCGAGATTACCAGCGGCACCAACGAGACCAGGATGAAGGAAGTGATGAGCCGATAGCGGATCTCGATCTTGCGCAGAAAACCGAGCCAGAGGAAGTCGAACCGTGCGGGCATCTCGCGGCTCTCCCTTACCTGGCTGACAGACGCGCCTGTTCGGCGATGGAATCCTGCAGTACGCGCGCCGCGTGGGCCGGTGATTGACTGCCTGCCAGTACCGCTTGCAGCAAGGGATGCAAGACCTCGATGGTATTGACCGGCAGCAGCGAGTAATACAGCCCCGGCGTATTGCCGCTGGCGGCCTCGCTTGCCATCTGCTGGACCAGCGCAAACAGCGCCGGGTCACCACTGACCTCCGGTGCGATGACGCGCATGGGCGGGATGTTCTGGCGTTTGGCCTGCCAGATCGACATGCCCGGCCCATACAGGAAATCCAGGAACTGTGCCGCCGCCTGCCGATGCCGCGTGTCACTGCGCTGGGCCACGGCAAAGCCGGTCTCGCTGCCCAGCACCGGTTTGAGCGGGCGGCCCTTGTCGTTCCAGGGTGGCACGAAGACCCCGACCCGCAGGCCGCTGGTGTTCACGAGCTTGCCGGCGGCCCAGGTTCCTTGGAAGGTCATCGCCGCGCGACCCTCGGCGAACTGGCGCAAGGTGGCGTCGTAACCGGCGCGCAGGCAATCGGCCTGCACCATTTTCTTGTCCATCAGCGTGCGCAGGCGGCTGAAGATGGCAATGCCGTCGGCATTGTCCAGCTGCAAGCTGCCCTTGGCGATGCGCTCGCGCCAGTCCGGGACATTGGCCACCGCATTGGCAAAACCGTAGCTGAAGGGGCCATTGCCCAGCATGTTGGGAAAGGCGCCGGAGAGTGCCAGCGGAACGAAACCAGCCTTGCGCAGCGCCGCCCCCGCCGCCAGGAAGGCCTCGAAGTCGCCCGGAGGCGTGCTGATGCCGGCGCGCTCGAACATGTCGCGGTTGTAGTAGATCAGGGTCGTGGCCAGGCCCGAGGGAATGCCGTAGCGGCGCCCGCCCGGCGAGGTCCACTCGCGTTGCAACACGGCCAGCAGATCACCCCAGGCGCGGGTATGGCCGAGGTCGGCCAGCATCCCCTGGTCGGCCAGTGCCGCCGTATAGGGGCTGGCATTGACCGAGACGATGTCGGGCAGGCTGTCGGTGGCTGCGCGCGGCTTGAGGTTTTCCTCGACCGAATCGCCAATCATGAATTGCAGGTTGATGCGTACCTCGGGATGGGCGTGCATGAAGGCATCGGCCACGCGATGCATCTCCTCGGACCAATCCGGCGCCCACACCAGGGCGGTCAGAACCACCGGTTCGCTGACTGCTGCAGCGCTCGCCTCGGGCGTGGCGGCTTTCTCGTCGTTGCGCTCGCAGCCGTTGAGCAGCAGCGCTGCCGTCACTGCGGCGATGAGATACCGGAGGCCACCGAAGATGCGCCCGGTCATACCAGATGGCCTGCATCCTGGACTAGAGCGCGTTCCAGGCCCGCCTGTTATTGATGGCGTAGATCGGCCAAGCATTGAGTTCCCCCGCGGCTAAATTTCTTGTCGTACAGCAATGTGCCGTGGACCGTTCTCGGGTCTGCGTACGGCTCGTACTACGCTAGGCCGCTCCCAGCCCGGATTCCAGACCTATGAGAATAATGACAAGAAGTTTGCCAGCTTTTATCTCTTCCTGCACGAAGGCTGTGCGCATTTTTTGTCCTCGCGCAGTTTTTTGCACAGGGCACCTGCCACACTCTTGCTCGCATTGCTTGATCTGGCTACCTGAAGCAATGCTGACGGCCATTTATAATGTGGCCCTCACGCCGTGCGGTCTTACCCGGTTCGTTTTACTTCATTTTGCTTCACCCAGCTTGCCTCATGGCTACGCCATGGGTGTAGTTGTCTCATCCATTCCACATGCACAAACAAGATACTTCGCTCTCCACGGGCAAATTTCCCCCATGGCTGGCCGTGTTGGCCGCCCTTACCGCGATGGGCGCGCTGGCCATCGACATGTACCTGCCCAGCTTCACCGCCATTGCCCAGGACCTGGGCGTGGGCACCAATCTGGTCCAGTTGACGCTGGCCTCCTTCCTGATCGGCCTGGCAGTGGGCCAGATGTTCTATGGCCCGCTGTCGGACCGCTTCGGACGCAAGCCGCCCTTGTTCTTCGGCATCGCGCTGTATTTCGTCTGTTCGCTGCTGTGCAGCTTCGCCCAGAACATCGAGACCCTGATCGTCTTGCGCCTGTTCCAGGGCCTGGGCGGCAGCGCCGGCATGGTAATCCCGCGCGCCATGGTGCGCGACCGCATGGGGGCCGAAGGGTCGGCCAAGGCGTTCTCAATGCTGATGCTGGTATTCGGCCTGGCCCCCATCCTGGCACCCTTCATCGGCGGCCTGATGCTGGTCTTTGCCAATTGGCGCGGCATCTTCGTGGTGCTGACCCTCTTCGGCCTGCTGTGCATGGTGGGCACGCGCAAGTACCTTACCGAAACGGTCGACGTCTCCCGTGCCGAGCCGCTGCACCTGGGCCGCACGCTGCGCCAGTACTGGGGGCTGTTGCGGCATCGCCAGTTCATGTCCTTCGTCTTGTGCGGCGGCCTGGTGCAGGCCGGCATGTTCGCCTACATCGCCGGTGGCCCGTTCGTGGTGATCGAGTTGCATGGCGTCAAGCCGCAATACTTCGGCTTCGTGTTCGCCTCCAACGCCATCGGCCTGATCGCCGCCTCGCAGATCAATGCGCGCCTGGTGGTCAAGCGTTCGGCTGAACGCGTGCTGGGCAAGGTGCTATGGGTACCGGCCGGACTGGCGCTGATGGTGGCGCTGATGGTACTGGCCGGCCTGGAAAGCCTGCCGCTGTTGCTGTTCGGTTTCTTCGGCTTCCTCACCGCCTATGGTTTTACCGGTCCCAACGCCACCGCCATTGCCCTGAAGCACCAAGGCCGTCAGGCCGGCACTGCAGCGGCCTTGATGGGCACGCTGCAATTTGGCATGGGCGTGCTCTCGGGGGTAGTGATGAGCTTGTGGCATGACGGCACCGCCTTGCCGCTGGTGTCGGTGATGGCCTTCTGCGGCATCAGCGCCTTGCTGCTGTATTACTTCGTGGCCAAGCATGAGCCGGTGACGCCGGCAGTGCATTGAGCTGATCGCTCATCGAGCATGAGGTAGCAGCCCGGCCGCGTGCCGGGCTTTTTTTCGTCTTCGGTGTTGGATGCATCGTCCGTTTTCGGGAAGTACTTTTCACGTCCGCGGTGCGCCGCTGCCTCATGAACGCTCATTGTCGCTTGCCCAGCTGGTCTGGCTCCAGCCCCTAAAGAACCTTGTGAAGCCTTGCTGTACATGGCTTTGCGACCGATGGGAAGGTACTTGGCACGCTCATTGCTGAACAGTTCTTCGCGGTCTGACCAGTCAGGCCAGTGAGGACACCCCGATGAGTATGCCCAATATTGCAGCACAGACCTTGCAACGCCAGATTCTCTCCGGCACCTATGCCCCGGGAGCGATGTTGCCCAGCCAGCGCGAATTGGCCGAGTCCATGGGCATCAGCCGTGCCTCGCTGCGCGAGGCCTTGTCGATGCTGGAGGCGCTGGGTTTCATCCGCTCCGTTCCCGGCAAGGGCACGCTGGTGAGTGAACGCCAGGAGGGGCGCGTGGCCCCGCCCCAGCCACCGGCCGGTGAAGGCGGTACGAGCGCGACGGCACTGGACTTGGCCGCCGTGTTCCAGCTGCGTTACACGCTGGAGTCGGCGGCTGCCGCCCTGGCGGCGCGCCACATCAGTGCTCACGCCACGCCGCGCTTGTGGGGGATCCAGGCGCGCTTCGAGGATGCGCTCAAGAATCTGGACCTGGTCAGCGCCTCCCACGCCGATCTGGAATTTCATCAACTGGTGGCCGAACTTTCCGGTAATCCCGCCTTTTCACAGGTCGTGCGCCAGTTCGAGCGCCCCATCAGCCACAGCCTGCGCGTGCCCTTCGCCGACCGCGAACGTATCTGGGCCCCGGCCATCGAGCACCGCGCCATCGCCGCCGCCATCTCGGCTGGCGACATCGAGGCGGCGCGCCTGGCCATGCAGCAACACATCGTCAATGCGGCCCAGCGTGTGGGCCTCAGTTTTTCTACGCCGTGATGGCCCGTCTTCCGGTTCTGTGTTTGTTGTTGCGCCAATTCCGTTGCATCCGTCGTTTCCATCGTCGTCTCTCAACCAGGAAAGCACCGATATGAAATTCCCCAAGACCGCCACCCTGACGCTGGCCTGTACCCTGGCCTTCGGCGCCTTCGCCAGCCTGCCGGCCCATGCCGAGAAGGTATTGCGCATCGCCATGACCGCCGGCGACATCCCGCGCACACTGGGCCAGCCCGACCAGGGCTTCGAGGGCAACCGTTTCACCGGCATCCCCATGTATGACGGCCTGACGCAGTGGGACTTGTCCAAGGCCGACAAGGCCAGCGAACTGATTGCCGACCTGGCGCTGTCGTGGCAGGTGGAGCCCAAGGACAAGACCAAGTGGATCTTCAAGCTGCGCCCCGGCGTGAAATTCCACGATGGCTCGCCCTTCAATGCCGATGCCGTGGTGTGGAACGTCAACAAGGTGCTCGACAAGAACGCCGTGCAATTCGATCCCAGCCAGGTCGGTGTCACCGCCTCGCGGATGCCCACCCTGCGCTCGGCCAGGAAGATCGATGACCTGACCGTGGAGCTGACCACCTCCGAGCCGGATTCCTTCCTGCCCATCAACCTGACCAACCTGTTCATGGCTTCGCCCTCGCAGTGGGAAAAGAAGCTGGCCGCGGTGCCGGCCTCGGTAACCGACAAGGCCGAGCGCAGCAAGCAGGCCTGGGCAGCTTTCGCGGCCGATGCCTCGGGCACCGGCCCCTTCAAGATGGCCAAGTTCGTGCCGCGCGAGCGGCTGGAAGTGGTCAAGAACGATGGCTACTGGGATCCGGCACGCCGCCCCAAGATCGACCGCGTGGTGATGCTGCCACTGCCGGAAGCCAACTCGCGCACAGCCGCCTTGATGTCGGGCCAGGTCGACTGGATCGAAGCACCCGCCCCGGATGCGCTGGATGCCATCAAGGCGCGCGGCTTCAAGATCTACTCCAACCCGCAGCCGCACGTCTGGCCATGGCAGTTGTCCTTCCTGCCCGGCTCGCCCTGGCTGGACAAGCGCGTGCGTCATGCCGCCAACCTGTGCGTGAATCGTCCGGCCATGAAGCAATTGCTGGGCGGGCTCATGGGTGAGGCCACCGGCACCGTCGAACCCGGCCATCCGTGGCGCGGCAATCCGAGCTTCCAGATCAAGTACGATCCGGCCGCCGCCAAGAAGCTCATGACCGAAGCCGGCTATTCCGCCGCCAAGCCGTTGACGGTGAAGGTGCAGATCTCGGCCTCCGGCTCCGGCCAGATGCAGCCGCTGCCGATGAACGAATTCATGCAGCAGAACCTGAAGGAATGCTTCTTCGACGTGCAGTTCGACGTCATCGAATGGAACACGCTCTATACCAACTGGCGTATCGGCGCCAAGGACCCGAGCGCACATGGTGCCAATGCGATCAACGTGAGCTTCGCTTCCATGGACCCGTTCTTCGCCATGGTGCGCTTCGTCGATACCAAGGCCGCACCGCCGACCTCCAACAACTGGGGCTTCTACAGCAACCCCGAGGTCGATGCCCTGATCGCCAAGGCCCGCACCACCTTCGATCCCAAGCAGCGTGACGCGCTGCTGGCCCAGTTGCACGCCAAGATCGTCGACGAAGCACCGTTCGTCTGGGTGGCCCACGACACCGGTCCGCGCGCCATCTCCGCCAAGGTCAAGGGCGTGGTGCAGCCGCAGAGCTGGTTCATCGACATCGCCACCATGCACATGGACTGATGCAGCCAGCCCATCAGCGGCGCCGTATCTGCGTCGGCGCCGCTGACGTTTTCTGCACCATGCTTGGCGTTTTCTGCACCAAGCCTATTCCGCAGCACTGCTGCCGCTGCACCTGACCCGTCGCCGGAACTGCCATGATCGCCTACCTGATACGACGCCTACTCTACGCCCTGCCCATCATGCTGGGCGTGGCCTTCCTCTGCTTCATGCTGGTCCACATCGCCCCAGGCGATCCACTGGTCTCGATCCTGCCACCGGATGCCTCGGCCGATCTGCAGAAGCAGCTCATGGAGCTCTACGGATTCAACCGCAGCTATCCCGAGCAATTCCTGAGCTGGGTCTGGCGCGCTCTGCACGGTGATCTGGGCAGCTCCATTGCCACCGGTCGCCCGGTGGCCGCCGAAGTCTTCAAGGCGGTTGGCAATACCTTCATGCTGGCCGCCGTGGCCACGGTGATCGGCTTCGTGTTCGGTTCGCTGTTCGGCTTCGTGGCGGGTTACTTCCGCAATTCCTGGGTGGACCGCATCGCTTCCTTCATCTCGGTGGTGGGCGTATCGGTGCCGCACTACTGGCTGGGCATGGTGCTGGTGATCGTGTTCTCTTCCAAGCTGATGTGGTTGCCTGCCACCGGTGCCGGGCCCGATGGCTCGGGAGCCTGGGTGTGGGATATCGAGCACATGAAATACCTGCTCATGCCGGCCGTCACCATGTCCTTCATCCCCATGGGCATCATCGCCCGCACCGTGCGCGCGCTGGTGGCCGATATCCTGGCGCAGGAATTCGTGGTCGGCCTCAAGGCGCGCGGCTTGTCGGATGCGGGCGTATTGCGTCACGTGGTCAAGAATGCCGCGCCCACTGCACTGGCTGTCATGGGCCTGCAACTCGGCTATCTGTTGGGCGGTTCCATCCTGATCGAAACCGTGTTCTCCTGGCCCGGTACCGGCTTCCTGCTCAACCAGGCCATCTTCCAGCGCGACCTGCCGCTGCTGCAAGGGAGCATCCTGGTGCTGGCCATGTTTTTCGTGGCGCTGAACCTGCTGGTGGATATCCTGCAGACCATCTTCGACCCCCGTATCGAGCGAGCCTGACATGAATCTTTCCACTCCCGTCTCCTCACTCAAGGCGGCCGAGGCGCCCGCCACCGCCATGCGCCGCTCGCGCGGTCATTGGGCCAACGTCGCTGCGCGGCTGGTGCGCAATCCCGGCGCCATGATCGCCGCCGCCGTGCTGCTGCTGTTGATCGTAGCGGCCATCGCCGCACCCTGGGTAATGCCGGGCGACCCGTTCGCCGCTTCCATGTTCTCGCGCCTGAAACCCATCGGCACCGTCGGCCATCTGCTGGGCACCGATGAACTGGGCCGCGACATGTTCTCGCGCCTGCTGCTGGGTGGCCGGCTGTCGCTGTTCATGGGGATCACGCCAGTGCTGCTGGCCTTCGTCATCGGCAGCGCCCTGGGCATCGTGGCCGGCTATGCGGGCGGCTTCACCAATACCATCATCATGCGCAGCATCGATATCCTCTACGCCTTTCCCTCGGTACTGCTGGCCATTGCATTGTCCGGTGCGCTGGGCGCGGGCATCTTCAATGCACTTACTTCGCTGACCATCGTCTTCGTGCCGCAGATCGCCCGCATTGCAGAAAGCGTCACCACGCAAGTGCGGCGCAGCGATTATGTCGATGCCGCACGCGCTTCCGGGGCCAGCGCCTTCACTATCGTGCGCGCGCACGTACTGGGCAATGTGCTGGGACCGATCTTCGTCTATTCCACCAGCTTGATTTCGGTTTCGATGATCCTGGCCTCGGGTTTGTCCTTCCTCGGCCTGGGCGTCAAACCGCCCGAACCGGAATGGGGCCTCATGTTGAACACCCTGCGTACCGCCATCTACACCCAGCCGTGGGTGGCGGCCTTGCCGGGAGCCTTCATCTTCGTCACCTCGATTTCCTTCAACCTGTTGTCCGACGGCCTGCGTTCGGCCATGGAGGTCAAGCAATGAGTCTGTCTGCCCCTCTCCTCCAGCAAGATCCGCGGGATGTTGGCGGCCCGCGCCAGCCGCTGCTGGGGGTGCGCCAGTTGCTGAAACACTTTCCACTGAAACAGCAGGGCCTGCCCTGGCTGCGCGGCCCGGCCAATGCGGTGCGCGCGGTCGATGGTGTGAGCTTCGACATCATGAAGGGCGAAACCCTGGGCGTGGTCGGCGAATCCGGCTGCGGCAAATCCACTACCGCGCGCGTGCTGATGCAATTGATCGAGCAGGATAGCGGCGAACTGGTCTTCGATGGCCAGACCGTGGGCTCGCGCGCCATGCCCTTGCGCCAGTTCCGGCGCCAGGCGCAGATGGTGTTCCAGGACAGTTATTCCTCGCTCAATCCGCGCATGACCATCGAGGATTCGATCGCTTTCGCGCCCATCGTGCACGGCCTGCCGGCGCGTGAGGCCATCGCCCGCGCCCGCAGTCTGCTGGCGCGTGTGGGTTTGCAGCCGGAGCGTTTCGCCGGGCGCTATCCGCATGAACTCTCCGGCGGCCAGCGCCAGCGCGTCAATATCGCCCGTGCCCTGGCGCTGGAGCCGCGCCTGGTGATCCTGGACGAAGCCGTCTCGGCACTGGACAAATCGGTGGAAGCCCAGGTGTTGAACCTGCTGCTGGACCTGAAGCAGGAATTCGGCCTGACCTATCTCTTCATCAGCCACGACCTCAACGTGGTGCGTTTCATCTCGGACCGCGTGCTGGTCATGTACCTGGGCCAAGTAGTCGAGGTGGGGCCGGCCGAGCAGGTCTTCGATGCACCCCGGCATCCCTATACGCGCGCCTTGTTGCGCTCCATGCCCAGCATGGACCCGACCCGCCGCACCGAGCAAGCGCCGCTGGCCGGCGACCCGCCCAACCCCATCAACCCGCCACCGGGCTGCCGCTTCCATACCCGTTGCCAGTTTGCGCAACCGGTCTGCCAGCAGCGCGCCCCGGCCTTCACCGAGGCACTCCCCCTGCATGGCGTGGCCTGCTTGCGTTATGAAGCCGGCAGTGGCTACGATGCCACTGCCTTTGACATCGGCATGATGAACCAGGAGCCGCAACATGGTTGACCCCGACAAGCAAGCAATGGTGAGCCTGCGTGACCTGCGCGTCACCTTCCAGGCGCCTGGCAAGACTATCCGCGCCGTCAGCGGGGTGGACCTGGACGTGGCCGCCGGCGAAGTCGTGGCGCTGATCGGTGAATCGGGCTCGGGCAAGAGCGTCACCTTGCGTTCCATCATGCGTCTGCATCCCGAGCAGCGCACCCGCATCGAAGGCCGGTTGCAAGTCGATGGCCGCGACGTGTTGCAGATGACGGGCCGTGAGCTGTCGGCCCTGCGCGGCCATGATGTGGCGATGATCTTCCAGGAACCGCTGCTGGCGCTGGACCCGGTCTATACCGTCGGTGAGCAGATCATCGAGACCATCCGCCGTCACAAGAAGGTTTCGGCCGCCCAGGCCCGTGCGCAAGCACTGGCACTGTTCGAGAAGGTGCGCATCCCTAGCCCCGAACGGCGCCTGGATGCCTATGCGCATGAGATGTCGGGTGGGATGCGTCAGCGCGCCATGATCGCGTTGGCCCTGTCGTGCTCGCCCAAGGTCTTGCTGGCCGATGAACCTACCACTGCGCTGGACGCCACGGTACAGATCCAGATCCTCTTGCTGCTGCGCGAACTGCAGCGCGAGCTGGGCTTGTCCATCATCTTCGTCACCCACGACATTGGCGCGGCCGTCGAGGTGGCCGACCGCATCGCCGTCATGTATGCCGGGCGCATCGTCGAGCAAGGACCGGCAGCGCAATTGCTGAGTCAGCCGCGTCACCCGTACACCATGTCGCTGCTGCAAAGCCGCAGCCACGGCGCCCTGCAAAAGGGCCAGCGCCTGCCGACCATTCCCGGCGCGCCGCCCGACTTGGCCAGGCTGCCGGCGGGCTGCGCTTTCGCCGAACGCTGCGCCCATGCCCAGGCGGCTTGCCAGAGCCAGCAGCCGCCCGAGCAAAGACTGGATGCGCAGCATACGGTACGTTGCCTGCGCGCCCAGGAACTCCAGTTGGCTACCGCCTGAGTGGCGGTACCTACCACCCTCTTCGACCAGACAAGGAAACCGCATGAGTGCTGATGCCTCTACCGCCCGCTGCTTCGTCCCCTATCCCTTCGTGCCGCAGCCCCAGGTCAGCACCGGCCCGCTGGCCGGCGTGCGCCTGGCCGTCAAGGATATCTTCGATGTGGCTGGTTATCCCACCGGTTGCGGCAACCCGCACATGCTGGCCATGTCCGGTATCAAGAACAGTTCGGCGCCGGCCGTGCAGGCACTGCTGCAAGCGGGCGCGCAATTCGTCGGCAAGGTCTATACCGATGAGCTGGCCTTTTCCATGAATGGCAAGAATGCCCATTTCGGTACCCCGCGCAATGGCGGGGCGCCCGATCGCATTCCGGGTGGCTCCAGCTCCGGCTCGGCTTCGGCGGTCTCCAATGGCCTGGCCGAACTGGCGCTGGGCACCGATACCGGTGGTTCGGTGCGCGTGCCGGCCAGCCATTGCGGTCTGATCGGACTGCGTCCCACGCATGGCCGCGTTTCGTTGGCGGGCGTCATGGAACTGGCCGGCAGCTTCGATACCTGCGGCTGGTTTGCGCGCGAGATGGGCCTCTTCAGCCGTGCCGGCGATATCTTGCTGGGCCAAGACAGCATCGAGCTGCCCGAGCAGCCGCGCGTGATGGTGGCCGCCGATGTGCTGGCCCTGCTGGAGTCGCGCGTGCAGGCGGTGTTCTCACAGACGCTGGACCGCCTGGCCGGCGTGATCGGCACGCCGCAGCCGGTCAAGACCGCGACCCCGTCCTTCGATACGCTGTATTGGGCGTTCCGTCATATCCAGGGCTATGAAGCCTGGCAAGCCCATGGCCAACACATCCGTCGCCACGACTTCCAGCTCGGCCCCGGCGTGGCAGAACGCTTCACCTGGTCGGCCACCATTACACCGCAGCAGATGGCGCAGCACAGTGCGGTGCGTGCCATCTTTTCCGAAACCTTCACTCGCCTGCTGGGGCGCGATGGGGTGCTGCTCTTGCCCAGTGCACCGGATGTGGCACCGTTGTTGACCGATTCCGAGCAGTCGCTGGAAAACTATCGCAACCAGGCCGTGCGCATGTTGTGCCTGGCGGGGCTCTCGGGTTGTCCGCAGATCTCGCTGCCGCTCATGCGCCTGGATGATGCTCCCTTCGGCCTGTCGCTCATCGCACCACCGGGCAGCGACCGTTCCCTGATCCGCTATGCCGCGAGACTGATGCATGAATGCGCCTGAGGTCCAAGGTCGGCGGCGTGTGATCCTGGCGCAGCCGCTGACGCCCCAGGCCTTCGCCCCCTACGGCCACCTGATCGCGCCGGGGCCGCTTGAGCGTGACATCAACTTCGGCACCACCCGCCGCTACGATGACGTGGCCAGGCTTGATGTGCAGGAGCAGGGAGGGCGCGCCTGCGCGGCGATCTTCCGCACCGATGCGCAGACCCATCAGGCTCCCTATCCCCTGCGCGCCTTCGAGCGCCACCGGCTGGGCAGCCAGAGCTTCATCCCCATGGGTGCAGCGCGTTGCCTGGCCGTGCTGGCCGGCGATGGCGAATGCCCTGATGAGTCGGCCATCGCCGCCTTCGTGATCGAACCGGGACAGGGCGTCACCCTGCGCCGTGGGGTCTGGCACCATCCCTTGATCACGGTGGGGGCGGCCGATGTGCTGGTCATCGAGCGCCTGGCGGCAGAAGAGGATTGCCAGGTCGTGATGCTGACCATGCCTGCCGAAGTCCATCTGCCCTAGCTCCGGCGAACTGTTCAGCCCCCAAGCCGGCCCCGGCGAATCCTGCAATAATGGCGAATTGTCACCGTCGTGACCATTTTTGCTGATGTCCACACCGGCTCCGGTCGCGTGCTCATCCCGCCTTCTTGCCCATGCCTTATGCCGTCTGTGCCTCCATCCTGTGGGGCTTGTTTCCGCTGTACTTCAAGCTGCTCAAGGAGGTTCCCTCCTTCGATATCGTGGTGCAGCGCCTGTTCTGGTCCTGCGTGTTCCTGCTGGCGGTGTTGGCCTGGCGCCGGCAATGGCGCTGGATAGTCGAGCTGGCCAAACAGCCGCTGGTGGTGGGTGGCTGCCTGCTCTCGGCGCTGCTCTTGAGCGGCAACTGGACCCTGTATGTGTGGGCGGTCAATGCCGGGCGCATCGTCGATACCAGCCTGGGCTATTTCATGAGCCCCCTGATGAGCGTCTTCATGGGCTACCTGATCCTGAAGGAAAAAATGCGCCCGCTGCAATGGCTGGCCGTGTTTCTGGCGCTGGGGGCGGTGCTATGGCTAACCATCGCCAATGGCAGCCTGCCGTGGATTTCGCTCTTGATCGCGCTCACCTTCGCCTTCTATGGCCTCTTGCGCAAGACCGCGCACCTGGGCGCGCTCGAAGGCCTGTCGCTGGAAACCCTGCTGATGCTGCCGCTGGTGCTGGTGATCCTGGGCACAGACAGCCTGCGCGACAGCAATGCCTTTACCCATGCCTCCACCACGGCCAGGATCCTGCTGATCCTGTCGGGGCCGATCACCGCCGTGCCCTTGCTGCTCTTTGCGCATGGCGCGCGCCGCATTCCGTTGTCGATGCTGGGCTTGATCCAGTACATCTCGCCTACCATCCAGCTCCTGGCCGGCGTGCTGGTCTATGACGAACCCTTCGTCGGGGCCCGCGCCATCGGCTTTTGCGTGATCTGGGCGGCGCTCGCGGTATACTCCGCCGAAGGCTTGTGGCGCTACCTGCGCAGCCGTGCGCAAAGCTCGGCCGAGCCCAGCGCCGGCGGCGCCTGAACGCTGCCCTATCGTTTCCCCTCTTACTGGCAACTCATACCATGGCCCAATACGTCTTTACCATGAACCGCGTCGGCAAGATCGTGCCGCCGAAGCGGCAGATCCTCAAGGACATCTCGCTGTCCTTCTTCCCCGGCGCCAAGATCGGCGTGCTCGGCTTGAACGGCTCGGGCAAGTCCACCCTGCTCAAGATCATGGCCGGCATCGACAAGGAAATCGAGGGTGAAGCCATCCCGATGCCCAACCTCAACATCGGCTACCTGCCCCAGGAACCGCAACTCGATCCCGACAAGACCGTGCGCCAGGAAGTCGAAAGCGCCCTGGGCGAAGTCTTCGAAGCCCAGGCCAAGCTCGATGCAGTCTATGCTGCCTATGCCGAGGAAGACGCCGACTTCGACGCCCTGGCCACCGAACAGGCGCGCCTGGAAGCCATCATCGCCGCGGCCGATGGCAACAGCCTCAACCAGCAGCTGGAAATGGCCGCCGACGCGCTGCGCCTGCCGCCCTGGGACGCCAAGATCGGCGTGCTCTCCGGTGGCGAAAAGCGTCGCGTGGCGCTGTGCAAGCTGCTGCTCTCCAAGCCCGACATGCTGCTGCTGGACGAACCGACCAACCACCTGGACGCCGAATCGGTGGACTGGCTGGAGCAGTTCCTGCAACGCTTCCCCGGCACCGTGGTGGCGATCACCCACGATCGCTACTTCCTCGACAATGCCGCCGAATGGATCCTGGAACTGGACCGCGGCCACGGCATCCCCTGGAAGGGCAACTACAGCTCCTGGCTGGAACAGAAGGAAGCGCGCTTGAAGCAAGAAGAGGCCAGCGAATCGGCGCGCCAAAAGACCATCGCCAAGGAACTGGAGTGGGTGCGGCAGAACCCCAAGGGGCGTCAGGCCAAGAGCAAGGCGCGTCTGGCCCGCTTCAACGAACTGTCCGAATACGAATACCAGAAGCGCAACGAAACCCAGGAAATCTTCATTCCCGTGGCCGAGCGCCTGGGCAATGAAGTCATCGAATTCAAGAACGTCAGCAAGGGCTATGGCGACCGCCTGCTGATCGATGATCTGAACTTCAAGATTCCGGCCGGTGCCATCGTCGGCATCATCGGCCCCAACGGCGCCGGTAAGTCGACCCTGTTCCGCATGTTGGCCGGTCGCGAGACCCCGGACAGCGGCGAAGTCGTGCTCGGCCCCACCGTCAAGGTATCGCTGGTGGACCAGTCGCGCGAAGACCTGGGCAACAAGAAGACGGTCTTCGAAGATGTCTCCGGTGGCGCCGACATCCTCACCGTGGGCCGCTTCGAAATGCCCTCGCGCGCCTACCTGGGCCGCTTCAACTTCAAGGGCGGCGACCAGCAGAAAATCGTCGGCAACCTCTCCGGGGGTGAGCGCGGCCGTCTGCACCTGGCCAAGACCCTGCTGCAGGGTGGCAACGTCCTGCTGCTGGACGAACCGTCCAACGACCTCGACGTGGAAACCCTGCGCGCCCTGGAAGATGCGTTGCTGGAATTCGCCGGCACCGTGCTGGTGATCTCCCACGATCGCTGGTTCCTGGATCGTATCGCCACCCACATCATCGCCTTCGAAGGCGATTCGCAGGTCACCTTCTTCGACGGCAACTATCAGGAATACGAAGCCGACAAGAAGAAGCGCCTCGGTGAAGAAGCCGCCAAGCCCAAGCGTATTCGTTACAAGCCGGTGACACGCTGATCGCCTGGCCCGATCCCTACCTTGAACGCCGCTGATTTTCAGCGGCGCTTTTTTTGCTGGCTGAACCGGGTAAAGAGTTGTAGGGATGCATGACGCCGCCTGCCGGGCTGGCTACCATCGTAGTATGACAAGACCAACGGGAGCCCCGATGAAGATCTGCCTGGCGCTGACATGCACCCTGGCCCTGTGTACCTTGCTGTCGGGCTGTGCCACTCCGCAGCCGGTCACGCAGATCGACAAAGACACCTACTTGCTGGTGGCCAGTTCACGCTGGCATGGCAACGATGGCGTGGCCGCGCAGGGGGTGCAGCAAGCCGATGAGTGGTGCCGCCAGCAGGGCCGCAGTGCGCGCATCACTGGCAGCGAACGTTCCGAAGGCTTGTTCGGCGTGCTGCCGCCCAAGGTGATGCTCAGCTTCAAGTGCGATCGGCCTGGCCAGTAGCCGTGTCCCATGGCTCGGGAGCCGGCAGGAATCCTCCTGCGCGGGTAGAATCCCCCCCTTGCCCCGCCCACAAGGCGCCAGACCGGGAAGAGGCCGTCACACGATCCTGTGCACGATGACCTCTTCCCCGCAGTTCGCGTCATCCGCGCATTCACCATAAAAAACGCGCCATCCCGCCATGATTGTCTTCATGGCTGGGCCAGTGTTGATCATTCATCCATTGCCATGCTCGCCACCATCACCCGCCTCTTCCCCGTGTGGGCGCTGCTGCTTTCCGCCGCCGCCTACTTCTCGCCGCCGACCTTCACGCCCATCGGCAAGTACATCACCCAGTTGCTCACGCTGATCATGCTGACCATGGGCGTGACCCTCACGGTGGACGACTTCAAGCGCATCATCAAGCGCCCCGCGCCGGTGGCTGCCGGCATCATCCTGCACTACCTGGTCATGCCGCTGGCGGCCTGGATCATCGCCAAGGTGCTGCACATGCCGCCCGACCTGACGGCCGGCATGGTGCTGGTCGGTAGCGTGGCCTCCGGCACCGCCTCCAACGTGATGATCTATCTTTCGCGCGGCGATGTCGCGCTGTCGGTCACCATCTCTACGCTGTCGGCCCTGGTCTCCGTGTTTGCTACGCCCCTGCTGACTGAACTGTACGTGGATGCCTCCATCCACTTCGATGCCCATGCCATGCTCATGTCCATCGTCCAGATCGTGGTGCTGCCCATCGCCGTGGGCCTGGTGCTGAACCTGTTCGCGGGCAATCTTATCCGTCGTATCGAACCCTATCTGTCGCTGGTATCGATGGTGGCCATCTTGCTCATCATCGCTGCGGTAGTGGCCGGCAGCCAGGCCAGCATCGCCTCGGTCGGCCTGGTGGTGCTGGTGGGCGTGATCCTGCATAACGGCCTGGGTTTGCTGGGCGGTTACTGGGGCGGTCGCCTGCTGGGCTTCGACGAAGCGGTCTGTCGCACGTTGGCCATCGAAGTCGGGATGCAGAATTCCGGCCTGGCCGCAGCGCTGGGCAAGCTCTACTTTACGCCGGTGGCGGCCCTGCCCGGTGCCCTGTTCTCGGTGTGGCACAACCTGTCGGGGTCGCTCTTGGCCGGTTACTGGCGCGGACGGCCGCCGCGCGACTGAGTCCATATCGTTCATATCGACGACAACGGCCCGCTTCCCCATGGGAAAGCGGGCCGTTGTTCATGCGGCGCAGATGCGCCTACAATCCGCCATCACTGCGCGTGATCGTCTACATTCTTCACATTGCATATTCGCCAAGGAAAGGGCATTCCATGCAAAAACGCAAGTTCCTCCGTCTGGGCGCCTCGCTGCTGGCCGCTCCCGCGGCGCTGCCGGTGCTGGCCGCCGAGCGCAAGGCGGCGGCCATGTCCGGCCCGGTCCTGCTGACCGTCACCGGCGACATCGGCAACGCCAATCGTGGTCCTCTCGATCCGGCGCTGGACCAGATGATGGCCAAGCAAAAGCTCAGTTTCGACAAGGCCCACGTGTTCGATTTCGCGGCGCTCTCGGCCCTGCCGTCGGTGGAAATCCACCCCACGCTGGAATACGATGGCCGCCGCCACAGCCTGCGCGGGCCCTTGCTCTCGGAAGTGTTACGGGTGGTGGGTGCGCCCGCCGCCATCCAGAACTGCGCCTTGCGCGCCGTGGATGGCTATGCGGTGCTGGTTTCGCCGGCCGATATCGCCAAGTACCGCTTCATCGTCGCCACCCACCTGGATGGCAAGCCGATCCCGCTGGGGGGCCTCGGCCCGCTGTGGGCGGTGTATGACGCCGACAGTATCCCGGAGATGGCCGCACGCCCGGTCTCGGAGCGCTTCGGCCAATGCCCCTGGGGCTTGTACCACATCGCCGTGCGCAAGGCCTGATGCAGCGCTTGATGCAGTGTGGGCAGCCTAGGCAGCGCCTCAGACGTTGATGGCGCTGTCGGATTTCATGCGCTTGCGCAGCTCGAACTTCTGGATCTTGCCGGTGGAGGTCTTGGGCAGCGGGCCGAAGTAGATCGCCTTGGGCACCTTGAAGCCGGCCAGATGGCTGCGGCAGAACTCGGTCAGTTCGACCGCGCCGGTCTCGGCACCTTCCTTGAGTTCGACGAAGGCACAGGGCGTCTCGCCCCACTTCTCATCCGGTTGCGCCACTACGGCCGCGGCCAGGACCGCCGGGTGGCGGTACAGCACATCCTCCACTTCCACGCTGGAGATGTTCTCGCCACCGGAGATGATGATGTCCTTGCTGCGGTCCTTGATCTTGATGTAGCCATCGGCATTCATCACGCCCAGGTCGCCGGTATGGAACCAGCCACCGGCAAAGGCTTCGTGGGTGGCGCGGTCGTTCTTCAGATAACCCTTCATGCAGATGTTGCCACGGAACATGATCTCGCCGATCTCCTCGCCATCGGCGGCGACTGGCTCCATGGTGTCGGGCGAGAGTACCGTCACGCCGCTTTGCAGGTGATAGCGCACACCCTGGCGCGACTTCGCCACGGCGCGCTGGTCCACCGACAAAGCGCTCCAGGCATCCTGTTCGGCGCACACGGCCGCCGGCCCATACACTTCCGTCAGACCATAGACGTGGGTCAGCTCGAACTGCATGGCCTCCACCTTGGCCAGCACCGCCGCTGGCGGCGGCGCCCCGGCCACCATCGCCTTGACCGGACCACGGATGCCGGCACGCCAGCCCTCCGGTGCATTGGCCAAGGCCGCGTGGACGATGGGCGCAGCGCAGTAATGGGTGATGCCATGCTCGGCGATGAGGTCGAACACCAGCTTGGGCTCGAACTTGCGCAGGCACACGTTGACCCCGGCACGGGCCGCCACGGTCCACGGGAAGCACCAGCCATTGCAATGGAACATGGGCAGCGTCCACAGGTAGACCGGGTGCTTGGGCAAGTCCCATTCGAGGATGTTGGAGACCGCATTCAAGGCCGCGCCGCGATGGTGATAGACCACGCCCTTGGGGTCGCCGGTGGTGCCGGAGGTGTAGTTCAGCGCAATCGCATCCCATTCGTCAGCGGGCATCTTCCATTCGAAATGTTCGTCGCCCGTGGCCAGCAGGGCTTCGTATTCCAGATGACCGAAACGCTCGCCGGCCACCGCTGGCGGCCCCAGTTCATCGAACACTTCGACGATCTTCAGGCCCGGCAACTGGGTGCGCAACTGCTGCGCCAGCGCGGCGAATTCGCTGTCGATCAAGAGTACCTTGGCCTCGCCATGGCGCAGCATGAAGACGATGGATTCGGCATCGAGCCGGATGTTGAGCGCATTCAATACGGCGCCGGCCATCGGCACGCCGAAGTGCGCCTCCACCATCGCCGGGGTATTGGGCAGCATGGCCGAGACGGTGTCGTTCTTGCCCACGCCCAACTGCTGCAGCGCGCTGGCCAGGCGGCGCGTGCGGCGATAGGTCTGGTCCCAGTTCTGGCGCAGCGCGCCGTGGAGGATGGCGGTGCGCTGGCCATAGACGGCCGCCGCACGTGCGATGAAATCGATGGGGGTGAGGGCGGCGTAATTGGCGGCGTTGCGCCCAAGGCCGGTGTCGAAGTCTGCCATGCTGGTCTCCTTGCAGCGGGATGGTGGTAGCGGCCTGTGCATTTTTTATCAGCCGCCTGATACTTGATGATCGTCTAGGGTAGCACCGAAGCACTCTTGCGCTTTGTCATCCCGACGACAAGGCTGACATGCGACAATGTTCACCGTTTTCTTCATCTCCCTCTTCCTCTCCCTCCCATGAGCAGCCCGATGGCGCAGCTTCTGCAGCAATACGACTGGTTCGCCGCGCTGGCGCCGGAACATCGTGCGCTGGCCGCCGCCACTACCCAGCTGGCACGCTATGCCGCCGATGCCTTCGTGGCGCGGCGCGGGGAGCTCTCGCAATACTGGATCGGTGTGCATGAGGGCTTGATCAAGCTGGCCGTCTACAACATCGATGGCCGCAGCAGCACGCTCTCGGGCGTGCCCGAAGGCGGCTGGTGCGGCGAGGGCAGCGTCATCAAGCGCGAGCCGCGCCGCTATGACGTCATCGCCATCCGCGCCTCGCAGATCCTGCTGGTGCCGGCCGATACCTTCCATCGCCTCATGGCCGAGAGCCTGCCCTTCAATGCCTTCGTCATCGGCCAGTTGAACGAGCGCATGGGCCAGTTCATCGCCACCGTGCAGAACGAGCGCCTGCTCGATGTCGATGCCCGTGTGGCGCAGGCCATTGCGCAGCTGTTCCATCCGATGCTGTATCCACGCACGTCCAAGGTGCTGGAACTGTCGCAGGAAGAGATTGGTCTGTTGACCGGCCTGTCGCGCCAGCGCGTGAACCAGACCATGCGCCGCCTGGCCGAACTGGGGCTGGTGGAGATTTCCTACCAGAGCATCCGGGTGGTCGATCTGGATGGCTTGCGCGCCTTCGGCATGGCCTCGCTATGACCGGCTTGTCACCCCGGCGACAGTCTGTGCGCCGCGCCTGTCTTAAGATCGGCCGACCCTCCCGGAACTGACACGTCCATGGCCATCGTCACCCATCATCATCTGCAATTGCGTGAGTTGCGTTTTGCCGCACCGGCGCGGGTGCGGCTGTGGAAGGGCGCGGCTACGCTCAGGAGCGGTGGCGCCACGGTGGAGTTGCGCCAGGGCGAGAGTTTCACGGTGCCGTCCTTCGTGCGCTTTTCTTGCCTGGCCCATCCGCAGGTGAGCGTGCAGGGGATGCGCCCGGCCGTGTGGTCGCTGGCGCTGGAAGCGCAATCTGCCGCCGACCTGGACCGCGCTGCCGATACCAGCAAGCCGCACGCCCGCCGTCTGGCCGCAGCCATCTTCGCCCAACCGGCCGCCAACTGGCGCGCCGAGTCCATCGCCCGCGACTGGCAGATGAGCGCGGCGCGCTTGCGTGCGCTCTTGTTTGCCGAAGGCGAGTCGTTGCGCAGCCTGGTGCGCGAGCAGCGCGTGGCCTGGGTATTGGCCGCATTGGCGCGCATGGAAGATGCCGGGGTCGAGCCTGCGGCGGCCGGCTTTGCCTCACTGGCCGCCCTGCAACGCGCCTGCCAGGACTTGATCGGCCTGCCGCCCGAGATCGCCCGGCGCGCCATTTCCCTGCTCAGCAGCAGCCCGCTACCGCCGTCACTGCAGCCTGAACAGCAATCGCGCCGACCGCGCTACCGGCCCTATTTCTGAGATTTCTGCCGCGCAGCCCGCCCAGGGGCGGCAAGTTTGCTACCATCTGCGCTTTCCCTCAATTCTGTGTGGCCCGACACGGGTCGATTTCTCATGAGCAAGTTCTGGAGCCCCATCGTCAGCCGCCTGACGCCCTACACCCCCGGCGAACAACCCAAGCTCGCGCGCCTGGTCAAGCTCAATACCAACGAGAGCCCGTATGGCCCTTCGCCCCTGGCGCTGCAGGCCATCGCCGCCGAGGTCAACGACAGCCTGCGCCTGTATCCCAACCCGGATGCCGAACCGCTGAAGCTGGCCATCGCCCGCCGTCATGCCGCCGACGGCATCAGCGCGCGCGAAGTGTTCGTGGGCAATGGCTCCGACGAAGTGCTGGCCCACGCCTTCCACGCCCTGCTGCAACATGGCAAGCCTATCCTGTTCCCGGACATTACCTACAGCTTCTATCCGACCTATGCCGGCCTGTACCAGATCGAGTACCGTGCCGTGCCGCTGACTGAGGATTTCACGCTGCGCAGCGAGGATTACCTGGGCCATGGCGAGGCCATCGGCGGCATCATCTTCCCCAATCCGAATGCCCCCACCGGCTGCCTGTTGGGCCTGGAAGACGTCGAGCGCATCCTGCAGGGCAATCCCCAGCGCGTGGTGGTGGTCGATGAGGCTTATATCGATTTCGGCGGCCAGAGCGCCATCCCGCTGGTGCAGCGCTACCCCAACCTGCTGGTGGTGCAGACCTTCTCCAAGTCGCGCGCATTGGCCGGGATGCGGGTCGGTTTCGCCATCGGCCATGCCGACCTGATCGATGCGCTGGAGCGCGTCAAGAACAGCTTCAACTCCTACCCGCTGGACCGCCCCGCCATTGCCGGCGCCACAGCTGCCATCGAGGATGAGGATTACTTCCAGCAGACCTGCGGCATGGTCATCGCCAGCCGCACCGCGCTGGTGGCGCAACTGGAGGGGCTGGGCTTCGAGGTGCTGCCGTCGGCGGCCAACTTCGTCTTTGCACGTCATCCCCGGCATGATGCAGCCGAGCTGGCGGCGTCGCTGCGCGGCGACGGCATCATCGTGCGTCACTTCAAGAGCGAGCGCATCCAGCAGTTCCTGCGCATTACCATCGGCACCGATGCGGATTGCGCCACCCTGGTCGACGCGCTGCGCCGCCATCTGGGGCAGTCGCCCGCCTGAACTACCGCGCTGCGAGCCGCACGCACCGGGCGCGTGCGGCCCGATGTGCAGAAAACGTCAGGCGGCGTACAGACCCAGTCTGCGCTGTTTCAAGCATCCTGCTTCATCCCAGTGGCCGCTGCCGCCACGCCACCATTGAGCCTGCCAGCAGCATCAGTGCAGAAAACACCAGGCCGCGTTGCAGGCCCCCGGAACCATCGGCGATCCATCCCACGATGGACGGCCCGATGATCTGCCCCACCGCAAAGATGATGGTGAAGGCGCTGATGCCTGCTGGCCAATCCGCCGGGGGCAGGTTATGGCGCACCATGGCCGTGGTGGAGGCCACCGCCGACAGGAAGCAGCCACCGAACAGCAAGCCCGAAGCCAACACCGCCAGCGGTTCGGCGGTCAGGGCCGGCAGCAGGGTGGCCAGGCACAGCAGGCCGTTGAGGATGGCCAGCGATTGCCCGCCGCGGAAGCGATCCAGCATCGGCGCCCAGATACGCGAGGAAGCAAAGGTGGCCGCACCCAGCAGCGCAAAGAACAGCGTGATGCGCGAGGCGGACATGCCTTCTTCCTTGAGCAGGGCGATGACGAAGGTCATGTAGCCGATATAACCCAAGCCGAAGAAAAGATAGCCGACCAGCCCGAAGCCCAGGCTGCGTGGCCGCCAATGGCGCGCGCCCTTGGCCTGCGCCGGCGCAGTGGGCATCAGCCGCGCCGGCAAGGCCATGCACACGCTCGCCACCAGGGCCAGGCTGCCCAGCAGCACCCAGGCCCATTGCCACGGATGGGGCGCGCCCTGCGCCACGGCCGCCTGCATCACCGGTGGCACCAGCAGGGACGCGGCCACGATGCCGATCCCGGTGCCACCGTAGTACAGCCCCAGCAGCAATCCTGCGCGCTGTGCGTGCAGCGCGGCCAGGCGACTGACCAGCAGTCCGCCCGAGACGAAGATCAAGGCACTGGTCACACCCGTTACTATCCGCAGCAGCAACTGCCACAGCGTGTCGGTGGTCAGCGCCGGCAGGAAGGACAGCAGCGCGGTACCGAAGGCGCCTGCGATCAAGACACGATGGGCCTGGAAGCGTCGCATCAGCAGCGGTGTGCTCAAGGCGCCCAGCAGGTAGCCCACGGCATTGCCGGTATTCATGCCGCCGGCCACCAGGTAGGGCCAGCCGAGGTCGGCGCGCATGGGCGCCAGCAGCAGGGCATAGGAAAAGCGCGCCAGGCCCAGCGCCACCGCCGTGCCCAGCGACAGCGCCAGGGCCGTCAGGATGGGATGGCGCCGGATGAAAGGCGAGGGCACATGCGCAGCAGTGCTGGTCATGGGGGATGTCTCCGAGCGGTCTTGGTGTCGTTGTGGCGCCCAGTGTAGCCCAAGCTGCTCGCAGCCAGCAGGGCTGGCGTGAAGGCGTCAGTTGGCCAGGGGGCGCCAGTTCTGCTGCTTGACCACCTGCACGCAGGCTTCTACCACCATGGGATCGAGCCGGCTGCCGCTCTGGCGCTGGATTTCTTCCAGGGCCACCCTCATGCCCAGCGACTTGCGATAAGGACGGTCGGCCGACATCGATTCGACGATGTCAGCTACCGTCAGGATGCGCGCTTCCAAGGGCAGCGCCTCGGCACCGATGCCCCGCGGATAGCCGCTGCCGTCCAGATACTCGTGATGGCACCAGACGATCTCGGCCAGGTTGAAGGGGAAACTGATCTTGTTGAGGATCTCGTAGCCGAACTGCACATGGGTCTTGAGCACGCCATATTCGTCGGCGGTGATGCGGCCCGGCTTGGTGAGCAGATCCAGAGGAATGCGCGCCTTGCCGATGTCATGCACCTGGGCCGCCATGTGCAGCACATCGATGCGCCCGCGCGGCAAGTTCAGGTGTTGGCCTATCATCACGGCCAGCTCGGCGGTCTGGTCTTCGTGGTTGGGCGTATAGCCGTCAGTGAGCCGATGCATGGCGATCAATGCATCGATGATTTCCTGGTAGATCTTGTTCTGTTCCGAAACTGGCATTTCTGTCCCTGCGAGATTGCAGCCGCTGGCAGCGTGCATGATCGCTCAGAGCTGGGGCGCAAAGGTGCCGCCGGCAGCAGAGCTGGCGTCCACCGTGAACCTTTGCAATCCATCGACCTCTGAATGGCCACCCGAGGGGCAACCCATGCCGCTGGTCCGACCGCGCATGGCGATGCGCGTTCCCGGTTGTCGGATAATAGCGGTTTGCAATACTGAAACTCATTTCAGGAAAGAAATGATTATGTGCAGTTTACATTCATGACTTATCGATGACAACCAAGCCGTCCATTTCCCGTTCCCCTTCTCCGCTACGTCTGATCTGGCGCAAGTTTGCTATCCCCTGTTTTTTCCTGCTGCTGGGAGTGGTCTTCGCCACCTGGGCCGCTCGCATTCCTGCCATCCGCGACCACCTGCAACTCGATGCCGCCACCCTGGCCCTGGTGCTGTTGTGCGGCGGCATCGGCGCGGTCGGCTCGTTCCCACTGGCGGCCTGGATCACCGGCCATTATGGTGCGCGCCACAGTAGTCTGTATGCCGGCCTGGCGCTGCTGGTGTCGCTGCCGCTGCTGGGGCTGGCGCCCAATCTGTGGACCCTGATGCTGGTCTGCACCGTCTATGGCGCCGCCTCCAGTTGCTTCGATGTGGCCATCAATGCACTGGGCGCGCAGGCCGAGCGCGATGCCGGACGGCCCATCATGTCCATGCTGCACGGCTGGTTCTGCGTGGGCACCTTCTCCGGCGCCCTCACCGCCAGCGCCGTGGCCGGCATGGGCATCGCACCGATCTGGCATTTCCTGCTGGTGGCCGCGCTGTTTCTCTATCCGCTCTATGCCGGCTATGGCGCCTTGCCCGATGACCGTCCTGCACACGATCCCGAGCGCAAACTGTTTGCCCTGCCCCATGGACACCTGGTGGTGCTGGGCGTGATCGCCTTTTGCGGCGCCATCGTCGAAGGATCGGTAGCCGACTGGAGCGGCATCTACATGAAGGACCACATCGGCGCCAGCGACGGCACCACCCCGCTGGCCTACGCCGCTTTTGCCGGCATGATGCTCATCATGCGCATGGTCGGCGATGGCTTGAAGGCGCGCTACGACGCCCGGCGCGTGGTGTGGATCGGCACGCTCGTGGCCAGCGCCGGCATGGCCCTGGCGGTGGCCGCGCCGGGCATGGTGTGGGCCATCCTCGGCTTTGCCATTGCTGGTACCGGGGTGGCGGCGGTATTTCCCTTCGTCTTCAGCGCGGCGGGCCGGCACGGCTCCAGCGCCTTGGCTGCGGTGGCCACGCTGGGCTATAGCGGCAGCCTGATCGGTCCACCGCTGTTCGGCTTCCTGGCCCATGGCTGGGGTTTGCAGGCGGCGCTGGCACTGTTGGGCGTGCTGTGCCTGGCCATGTCGGGCTCCAGCCGCCGCGCGCAATGGCTCCAGTAGTTCTGCGGCAGTGGCCTGCAAGGGTGGCCGTAGCGCCCTACAATGACGCCTCTTTTCGACTTACCGATGCAAGGAAAAAACACCATGCGCCACCTGGCCCTGCTGCCGGGCTTCATGCTCAATGAACACCTGTGGGACGACATGCGGGACGATCTGGCCACCCTGGGTGCGCTGCACTTTGGCGATCTCGGCCAGGATATCGGCATTCAGGCCATGGCCGACGCCGTGCTGCGCCAGGCGCCGGAGCGCTTCGTGCTGTTCGGGTTTTCGATGGGTGGTTTCGTGGCCCAGGCTATTGCGCTCAAGGCGCCCGAGCGCGTGCTCGGCCTGGGCTTGCTCAATACCTCTTCGCGCCCGCAGACCGAGCGCGAATCCCAAGCCACGCTGGCCCAGATCGAGCTGGCTCAACGCACGCCCTTCAAGGGTTTGACCTCGCGTGCGCTGGCCTCTTCGCTACACCCGGCGCGCAGTCAGGAGCGTGCGCTGCTGGACCGCCTGCAAGCCATGGCGCTGGCCAATGGCAAGGAAGTGTTCCTGCGCCAGTTGCAGACCTTGCGCGACAGCAATGCCGAAGACCTGCAACAGTTGCGCTGCCCGGTGCTCATCGTCAGCAGTGACCAGGACAAGTTGCGTAGCGTGGAAGAGTCGCAAGAGATGGCGCACCAGATACCGCAGGCGCGCCTGGAAGTGATCGGCGACTGCGGTCACATGACGCCGATGGAGAAGCCGGAAGCATTGTTCAGCATCATCTCGGACTGGATCACCCGCTCGGGCCTGTGAGGCCGTCCGTGGGGCCGGTCCAGTCCGCGTAAATCATTTAGCTGAATTAACTTTCATCCAGCTCCTTAGGCGGCGCCCCTGCGGCGCGTCCGCCTGCTCCCTTGTTGATTTCATCGAGTCCGCCGGTGCCGCGCAGGTCGGTATCGACCTGGCCCTTGCGGATGTCGTCATAGGCCTGGCGTATCTCCGGGCGCTCGACCTGGTGGCCGCTGCGCGCGGGATCCTGGCGATCCACGTTCTGGTCCTGCTCATGCGGCAGACGGGGCTTGTCGTGTTTGGGATGACGATCTTTTCTGGTTCTCAGGAAGCTGGTCATGGTGAGGGTCCTCGCATTGGATGGTTGACTCTTCTTTTGCCGCAGGGCGATGCCGTGTGATGAAAGTGGCCACAGCACTACTGGCCGCCTTGCGAATGCACAAAGCGAACAGGTACGACCGAGCCGGGCATCAGAAGTGCCGTCCGTTACAAAGTGCGTGAAAAAATAAGGTTTTGTCCGACAGAGGATTCGTACAGGCGGGGTCCAGGGGCTCTCATCAAGCGAGAGGATGCGTCGCTTGGACTGGCCAGGACTGGGCGCGTTCCCGGCCACCCTGCGCGCTTGCGGTGAAAAGAAAAGGGCGGACCCCTATCGTGGCCCGCCCTTTTACTTAGTTTTACTGATGCTATTGATGAGCTGGTGACTGCGTCGAGGGGGCAAGCTCATCAATGAGCCCGCCGCGCCCCTCACAGCGCCAGCCGGGCACGTGCTGCGCGATACTCGGCTTCCAGCCGGTCCACCATCTCGGCCACGCTGGGCACGTCTTGCATCAGGCCCACGCCCTGGCCGGCGCCCCAGATATCGCGCCAGGCCTTGGCCTTGCTGCCGCCGCCGGAGCCGAAGTTCATCTTGCTCTTGTCGGCCTCGGGCAGGTTGTCCGGATCGAGTCCGGCATTGACGATGGACTTCTTCAAGTAGTTGCCATGCACGCCGGTGAAGAGGTTGGTGTAGACCACATCGGCGGCCGTCGACTCCACGATGGCCTGGCGGTAGGCCTCATCCACGTTGGATTCCCGGGTCGCCAGCCAGCGCGAGCCCATGTAGGCGAAGTCCGCGCCCATGGCCTGCGCCGCCAGCACGGCATCGCCCGTGGCGATGGCCCCGGACAGCACCAGCGGCCCCTTGAACATCTTGCGCACCTCGCCCACCAGCGCGAAGGGCGAGAGCGTTCCCGCATGACCACCCGCCCCGGCGGCCACCAGGATCAGGCCATCGACCCCGGCTTCCAGCGCTTTTTCGGCGTGGCGCAGCGAGATCACATCGTGCAGCACGATGCCGCCATAGCTGTGCACTGCGTCCAGCATTTCTTTGGGTGGCGCGCGCAGGCTGGAGATGATGATGGGCACCTGGTGCTTCACGCAGGTGGCCACGTCCTGGGCCAGGCGGTCGTTGGACTGGTGCACGATCTGGTTGACCGCGATCGGCCCGACCTTGCGTTGCGGATGCGCTTGTTGCCACTCGGCCAGTTCTTCCTGCAACTGGCTCAGCCAGGTATCGAGCAGCTCGGCCGGCCGCGCATTGAGTGCCGGAAACGAGCCGACCAGCCCGGCCTTGCACTGGGCCGCCACCAGCGCCGGACCGCTGGCGATGAACATGGGCGAGCAAATGATGGGCAGGCGCAAATCTTGCAGTGCCTGGGGATAAGCAGGTGCTGATGGCATGGTCGTCTCTCGTGGTTGTCGTTCTATCAAGGCGCAGGGCCGCTTTTGTCGGACGATTATAGGGTAAAAGGCGGCAAAAATATAACGGTCGTGCTTTTTGTTGCGCGAACAGGAAATATTCAGGAAATTATTTATATGATTTACTGTCTAGCCTGGACAGGCGCCTGGTTTTCACCGGCCGGGCGCAACCACAGGCCACGCAAGCGCTATCGGGGGCGCTTTGCGGACCGGCTCAGTCGGCACGGGCCAGCCCGGCTTTCGTTGTCGTCCTCATTGTCGTTTTTTGTCATAGGGGGGAATCATGCAAAATTTTGATCTCATCAATGTTCTCATCATCATCCTGGCCGCCGTCGCACTGATAGGGGGCGCGGTGCTGCACAAGCGTGCATTGAGGAAGAACCTGATCGAAACCAGCAAGCTGCCGGTGCGGGGCTTGCGGCGTTATCGCCAGCAGTAGTCCTGCTGCCGCCACGCGCTGTTCGAGGCCGCCCGAGGCCACCTTTGTGGCGGCCGCTTCTGTTCTGTCGTCTTCAATACGTCCATTGCAGGTTGAAGCCCCCCGTCACCGAGGCGCTCGCCCATCCTGCCGGACGGGCCAATGGCGTGGCCACGAAGAGCTCGTAGCCGAGCTTGTCCAGGCTGCCGCGCCACCCCAGCACCGCACCGCTCAAGCGGCGGCCAGTCAGGTTCTGCGTCAGCGCACCTGCTACCGCCCCGGTATCGAAACCGGCATAGATTTCCTGTCCGCTCGCGCCCAAGGCCAGTGCCACTTCATTGCGCAGGAGCCAGCCCCGTTCGGCCTGTAGCGTCAGCTCGCCATCGAAACCGCGCACCGTATAGCGTCCGCCAATGGCGAACTGGTCCTGGGTTGGCAGAGCCCCCCGGTTCCATTGGGCGCGTGCCGTCCCGCTGTAACGCAGCCTGGCGCTGCCCCATTGCCAGGGCACATTCCATGCGGCATCGGCCAGCCACAGAGCGTAACGGCTGACGATCTGCGGCAGGTCCAGTTCATCCTGGGCCTCCTGGCCCTGACGATCCAGGGCGCGCCGATAGCCCAGGTTCCCTTCCAGCACCGCCGATCCGATGAAATGCCGGTGATGCACACTCAACTCCCAGGCCGACATGCGCCGTTGTTGTGGTCCCAGAACAATCCCATCGATGAAGTTCAAGGAGCGGCGCAGCAAGAGCTTGCCCGCCAGGCTGGTCTTGCTGCTGCCACCGCGCTGCACCAGCCGCGACAATTTCAGTTCGCCGCTCTCGCTCTCTCCGCTGTAGCGCACCGGCTCAAAGGCGCCGGCCACGGTTTGGTGATACCGGCTGGCCGAACTGGTGGCCGACAGCAGCCAGTCACCGAAGGGCAGCGAGTAATGCACGGTATGGCTGCGGTTGCCACGATCACCATAGCGACCAAGACTGCGGTTGAGGCTGACGTAGAAGAGATCGTTGAGCGTCCACCAATTGTCATAGGTCAATGTCACGCCCGCCTGGTAACGACCGCTCGCACGTGTCCCACCATCATCGAGCGAACTCGAGAACCGAAACGGCAATGCCTGCTGATACTGCACCACCAGATCGCTATCGCCATCTTGCGCATCAGCTTCTTGCGAAGGGGTGATCTGGATATCGGCCTGGACCGTGGGCAGGCGCTTGAGGTTTTCCAGACCTTGCTCGATGGCGCGCAAGTTGAGGATGTCGCCCTCCGACAGCGGCAGGGCATTCAAGAGCGTGCCCCGCGGATCGGCATCCTCGGCCATGCGCAGCTTGCGCACCCGACCCGGCGCCAGCGTGAGCACCAGCGTGCCGCTGGAGAGGTCCTGCGGTTGCACCAGCACCCGGGTGGTCGTGAAGCCACGTTCGATGATGGCGCTCTGTACGCGAGCGATCACCATCTGTATGCCACGGCCACCCAGGCAACGGCCCAGTGCGCCACCTTCGTTGGCCGGCTGCCGGACTTCGCTGAGAGCAAACTGAAAGTCTTGCGCAGCTTTGCCTTGCAGGACGAGCGCATCGATCCGACTGCAAGGCTGCTCCTCTTCAGGGAAGGAAAGCGGCGTTGCCTGCGTCGATGGAAAAACCGGATTCACCACATAGGGTGTCAGTTCCAATTGCTGGCGCAAGATACGTTCCCGTTCACGCTGTAATTGTTCCTGATGGATGCCGATGGATTGCGCCGAGGTCGCCGCATAAGGCAAGCAGCTTGCCAGGCCAAGCAAGAGGGGAGAGAGCCAATGTCGTGGTTTCATAAGTTTTATGTCATCCGGCAAAAGTAGCTGTGCCGTGGGCGATGAAATAGTTAGAAAAATGAGGCCATCGCAATGTCTCGTTTTATCTCTTCCCTGAAAATCAGAGAATTCTGATTTTTAAATTTCCCTCCAAAAAATAGACTGCCCCTCGAATCGAATCGGCATCCGCCCGCTTCGACATCATCGACGGGGGCGTCCTATGAATCGGCAGTGCTATCGCTTGGTCTTCAATCGTCATAGGTCAATGCTGGTGGCCGTGGCAGAAAGGGCGTCCGTCATCAGTGGCAAGGCAGTGAGCGGCACGCGCAGTGCCGCTCGGATGATGGTGTCAGGTGCGGGGCGATGTTCGGCATTGAGGTTGAGTATTGCCCTCGCACTGGCCTGGCACAGCGTGGTCCATGCGCAGATCCTGATCGACCGCAACGCCCCGCCGACGCAACAGGCTAGCGTCCTCAGCAGTGGCAATGGCGTGCCGGTGGTCAACATCCAGCAACCCAATGCCCGCGGTCTGTCGGTGAACCGCTATCGCCGCTTCGACGTCGATGCGCGGGGCGTGATCCTTAACAATGCCGGCAGTGCCAGCAAGACCGGACTGGCCGGATATGTCGCCGGCAATCCGCGCCTGGCCGGCGGTGGCGCCCGGGTCATCGTCAACCAGATCAACGCAACCGATCCCAGCTATCTGCGCGGCTTCATCGAAGTGGCGGGCCATCAGGCCCAGGTCATCATCGCCAATCCGGCCGGCATCACCTGTGCCGGCTGCGGCTTCATCAATGCACCGCGCGTGACCTTGACGACCGGTACACCCATCATCCACCAGGGCAGCCTGGAGAGTTATCGCGTCGGCGGCGGCGTGCTCTCCATCGAAGGTGACGGGATGCAGGCCGGCAGCGCCGACTACGCCGACCTGATTGCGCGTGCGGTGCGCATCAATGCCGGTCTGTGGGCCAACCGAGTCAAGGTCAGCACCGGTTTGAATGCGGTCAGTGCCGATCATGAACAGGTGGTACCTGGCATAGCGCCGCTGGATGCCACACCGTTACGCGCCATCGACGTCGCGCATCTGGGCGGCATGTATGCCGGCCACATCTACCTGATGGCTACCGAACAGGGAGTGGGGGCGCACAACGGCGGCAAGCTGGTCGCTGACACCGAATTGATCGTCACGGCTGCCGGTCGCCTGGAGAACACCGGCACCCTGGCTGCACGCGGCCACACCCGTCTGGAGGTCGCCGGCGCGCTCGGCAACAGTGGCAGCATCGGTGGCACCACCGGCCTTACCGTGAACGCCGCCGCGCTGGACAATAGCGGCGATTTGCTCACCCCCGCTGCCCTTGAGATTGGGCTCAAGCAGGGGCTCATCAATGGCGGAAGAATCGGCAGCAATGCATCGCTCACGGTGCAGGCCGCCACGCTGGAGAATCGTCAGGATCTCTATTCAAGCCGCTCCAGCGTGCAATTGAAGATCGGTGAGCGGCTCGTCAATCGCGGCAACATCGAAGCCCGGCAGACCGTGACGGCCAATGCGACTGCACTGGATAACCAGGGCCGATTCATCAGCGAGGATGCGCTCGCCGTCATCACCCGCACCCACATCCGAAATGCCGGCACCCTGGGTAGCCAAGGCGCAGTCGACCTGCGTGCTGCCAGCGTGGACAACCAGGGCCTGATCAGTGCCGGCAAGGCCATGACGATCAGTCTGTCCGGGCAAATCAATAACGACAAGACACTCCAGGCAAGCGGCGACATCACTATCGATGCGGCGGCGGTCGACAACAAGGGCAGCGTCGTCACACCCGGCAGCTTGGCGATGCAAATCCAGGGCAATGTGCTCAACACTGGCAAGATCGGTGCGGCTGGCGCCATCGACTTTCGCGCTGCTGCGCTGGAGAACCGCAATGCGCTGTATTCGATCCGTTCCACCATCGATGTGCAAACCAGCGGCAGCACCCTCAACAGCGGCACGATGGAAGCCGCGCAAGCGCTGCGCCTGAACGCATCGGCATTGCACAACAGCGGCAAGCTGACCGCTGTTGCGGCCATGACACTGGCGCTCAAGCAGCAACTCAATAACACCGGAGAAATAGGCGCCAACGATGCCCTCGGCCTCACCGCCAGCACGCTGGACAATCGCGGCACGCTGCGCTCTGCAAACGCCGCGCTCACGCTTGCCACCGAAGGCCAAAGCACCAACTACGGCCAGATCTTGGCGGCAAAAAACATCACATGGACCGCCGCCGGCATCGACAACAGCGCCGGCACGATCGCTGGCCAAGACGTGCTGCTGGAGATGCGCGGGCAGCGCTTCAACAACCAGCGCGGCGTGGTGGTGGCGCAGCAGGATCTGCGCATTGCCAGCGGCGAACTCACTAATGCCGAGGGCCGTATCGCCGCCAAGGGCAAGCTGAATATTTCCAGCGGCGAGATCGACAACGACCAAGGCTTGCTGCAAGCCAGAAAGACGGTCGAGATCGATACCCATGGCCAGGCGCTGCGCAACACCCATTCCAGCAAGGACCAGGGCCTGCGCGCCGGTGGCGGCTTGCGGATCGAGAGTGGGCCGTTCATCAATCGCAGCGGCGTGGTGGTCGTGGTGGGTGACGCCAACCTGAAGGTCAGCCGCCTGGACAACCAGGGTGGTGATATGGTCACGGCAGGTGCGCTCAACCTCGACGCCGACAGCCTGGATAACAGCACAGGCAAACTGCAAGCGCAGAGTACGATGCGCATCGATATCGCCGGCGGTACGCTGGACAACCACCAAGGCCTGATCCGCGCCGACAGCGACCTCGCCCTCCAGGCCCGCACCCTGCGCAACGACGACACCCAGGACAAGGAGCAAGGCATCGAAGGACGCGATGTCACCATCCGCGCCACTGACGTCAACAACAACCAGGGCGCCATCCGCACTGACCGCTTGCTCAAGATCGACTCCGTGGGCAGCGTAGAGAACCGTCGCGGCCTGCTCTCGTCCAAGGGCAAGGTAGGGGTGAGCGACAGCACCCCCAATCGCAGCCTGATCATCGACAACGACGATGGCCGCATCGTCGCCGCTGAAGAACTCGACCTGCGCGCCGCGGCCCTGATCGGAAAAGGTCTGCTATTGAGCCACCAGGATCTGCGCATCGATGTCGTGCGCGATCTGGAGCAGCGCGGCCAGACCGCCGCCAGCGCCAACATCGACATTCGCACCGCCGGCAGATTCAGCCACTACGGCACCACCGCTGCCGGTGCGTCCCTGAGCATCAGCGCCAAGAGCATCGAGAACCATGCCGGCGCCGCCCTGCTCGGCAAGGAGGTACTGCTCACGGCAACCGAAGCCAGCACCTTGCTCAACCGTGGCTTGATCGACGGCGTCACCACGCGCCTGCAAGCCGGCACGCTCGACAACCTCGGCCCCGGCCGCCTCTATGGCGACCGCCTCGCCATCCGCGCCGACGTGCTGCATAACGCCCCAGAAATCGTCGAGGGCGTCCTGCGCGCCCCCGTCATCGCTGCACGCGAACGGCTGGACATCGGCGCCGGCGAGATTCACAACAGCGAACAGGCGCTGCTGTACTCGGTGGGCGATATCGCCATCGGCGGCACGCTGGGCCAGGACTACCGTGCTGCGGGCCGCGCCCGCGTCGTCAACAACACCAGCGCCACCATCAATGCCGATGGTCGTCTGAGCATCGCTGCCGATACGATCAACAACCATAATGCGCATTTCGAGACATCCGAAGAGAACAAGCCGGGGCGCAGGGTCATCAACTACCGCCTGGTCGGTTCATCGGACTTCATCTCGGCAGACAAGGCAAGACTCATCAGTATAGGTAACAACCAGATCATCGCGCCCGAGAACTGGCGCGCGATGGGCGATGAGGACAACTTCCGCCTATTGCTTCCTTCGGCAGAATATCCTTTCGACCGTTATGGCCCGCCTGTTGATTACAACCGGGAAGTCCTCAGGCGAGATTACTCCTCCGGTGGTATCGGTGTCGTTCCTGCGTATCTCAAGCCACTTCCTGAGTCCAGTACGGAAACCGCGATCCTGCCGGCATTGCCTGAGCTGTTTGTCTACCGGCCAAGCGACCGGATCTGGGATGTCTTCGGCATAGCGCGCCCCACGGCTGAAGTGCCGAGCGAGCCGGAAAAGCCGGCTGGCTGCAGCGACGCTGACAACTGTGTCAGTGGCGACTACCAGCAACGACGCGCCGCCTGGAAGGCAGTGCGCGATGCCCAGCTTCCCGCCTACGAAAAGCTCAACGAGGCCATCAGGGATTTCAACATCAGTCTGCGTGAGCGCCTGTTCGATCAATGGATCATCCACGATGGCACCGAACAGATCCGTCGCACCATCGTCACGCGCAGCGCACCGGGCATGATCACCTCGGGCGGTGGCATGGACCTGGTGGCAGGCGTGGTCAACAACTATGCCAGCCAATTCATTGCAGGCGGCGCGCTGGTCGCGGACCGTATTAACGGCACCACCATCAACAACATCGGTCCCCTGGGCCGACAGACCGTCACCTCGACAGGAACGGCCCAGCGCACTTTCGTCAAGAGCCACAGCTTCAAGGCAGACGACCGCCGTTATGAAAGCGCGCCCTACGCTTCCCAAACGATAGAAACTCAGTTCCAGCTGGAGGTCACCCCCACGCACGGCACCGGTTCCACGCGGGACGCCATTTCCCGGGCCGCCATCACGGCCCCCACGCAGCCCTTGCCGGCCACCGGCAGAACTACCGATCTGCGCGCCCCTGCGGTGGATGTGAGCCTGCCGATCAATGCACTCTACCAGGTCAACAACAGTAGCCCGACCGCGCCCCTGGTACAGACCGATGCGCGCTTCATCGGCAACCGCAACTGGCTGTCCTCGGACTTCCTGATCCAGCGCATCCGGGAACAGTCCGGCCCCGCCCCGCAGGTCCAGCGTTTCGCCGATGGTTTCTATGAACAGCAACTGATCCAGCGCCAGATCCAGGAAGCCACCGGCCAGCGTTATCTGAAGGGCTTCAACAGCAACGAAGCGCAATACCTGGCGCTGATGCAAGCCGCGTTGCGACAGGCGCAAGCCCAGCACTATGCATTGGGCATTGCCCTCTCCGAGGCGCAGATCGCCCAGCTCAAGACGGACATCGTCTGGCTGGTCAAGCAGACGGTAACGCTGGCCGATGGCCGCACCCAGGAAGTGCTGGTGCCGCAGGTGTATCTGCACCCTTCCAACATCCAGGTCAGCGGCCAGCAGACCCTGATCGCCGGCAACGATCTGGCCTTGCAGACCGCGCAGGACATCCTCAACCGTGGCGGCACGATTGCCGCGCGCAGTGGCGTCGCTCTGCGTGCCGACAACCTCCGCAACCTGGGTGGACGCATCGTGGGCGGCAATGTCTATATCGCCGCCGCCCACGATATCGACAATGCCGGAGGCAGCATCGATGCCGACCAGCAGCTCATCCTGCGCGCAGGGCGAGACATCGCCCTCACCAGCACCAGCGTGGACACGGCCAACGCCACCACCGTCGGGCGCAACATCAATCAGCTTGCCAGGGTCAGCGGCAAGGACGTAGTGATAGCGGCAGGCCGCGACTTCACTGCCAATGCCGCCGTGATCGCAGCCAGGGGAGACGTGAGCATTCTGGCGGCACGCGACGTCAACTTTGGGGCGGTGACGGAATACTTCCGCCAGGAAATCCGTTGGGCCAATGACCGGGGCGGCAGCAACTGGGTTCGCACATTGACTGGCCCGAATCTGGTGGACCGTGGCAATGGTGCGTATGGCACCACCGAGGTGGGCGTGAACCGCGCCGTGGTCACTGGCAGCCAGGAAGTCGCGACCCAGGTCAGCGGCAGCAACATCCGCATCCAGGCGGGCCAGGATGTCATCACCAAGGGAACGCAGATCGTGGCCGAGGGCGCCCTGCAAGCGCAAGCCGGACGCGACATCCAGATCGGCGCCGCCAACGCATCAGGCAGCGCGCGCGACCAGGTGCAGCGCAGCAGCAGCGGCATCCTCAGTGCCAAGACGGTACGCACGGATGACGCCAGCAGCTTCAGCCGTCAACTGGGCAGCACCTTGTCTGGCAACGCCGTCTTGGTCCGTGCGGGCCAGGATGTGAAGGTGACGGGAAGCGATGTCGTCTCCACGCAGGGTACAGCGGTGGTGGCGGGACGGGATGTGAACATTGCTTCCGCGATCGACAGCAGTACCCGACGCAGCTTCCGGCAGGAGCGCACCAGTGGGGTGATGGGGGCGGGCTTGGGGGTGACGGTGGGTAGTCGCGTTCAGAGTCGTGATGTGGATGGACGGGCGCAGACCGCTGCTGCCTCCACGATTGGCAGTGTGGAAGGCAACGTCACTATTGTGGCGGGCAATCGATATACGCAGGTGGGGAGTGATGTGCTGGCGCCGAAGGGGGATATCGATATTGCGGCCAGGTCGGTGGAGATTCGGGCGGCAGAGCAGGCCAGTAAAACCACCACCGAAGACAAGTTCAAACAAAGCGGAGTAACGCTGGCCATCACCAGTCCGGTGATCTCGGCGATGCAATCGGTAGAGCAGATGGCCGACGCCGCGAGCAAGACCAAGAGCGGCCGCGCGCAGGCACTGGCTGCTGCGACAGCAGGCATGTCGGTCTACAGCGCCGCCGGAGAGATGCAAAAAGCCGGCTCGGAAGGCAGCCCCAGCATCGGCATCAGCGCCACGATAGGCAGCAGCCAGAACGGTAGCCGCAGCGAACAGAACACGGTGACACAACGCGGCGCCACGGTGGCCTCTGGCGGCAACATGAGCATCCGTGCAACCGGTGACGGCGCCAACAGCAACATCACCATTGCCGGCAGCGACATCAATGCCAAGGGCAATCTCGCGCTGAAGGCGGACAACGACATCAACCTCATCGCGGCACAGAACAGCGACGAACAACGCAGCACGCGCTCGTCGTCTTCATGGGGTGTGGGTATCACGGCGCAGATCGGAGCAAAAAACCGATTCGGCATCACAGCCAATGCAGCGGGCAGCCGAGGCAACAGCGATGGCAAGGACGTTTCCAATGTGATGACGCAGGTGCGGGCGGGCGGTCAGGTCAACATGAATTCGGGTCGTGATACGAATCTGATTGGCGCCACGGTATCGGGGGAACAGGTGCTGGCCAACGTTGGGCGCGACTTGAACATCGCCAGCGTGCAGGACACCAGTACCTTCAAGAGCCGTGATCAGAGCATTGGTGGCAGTGCGACGATAGGGTATGGATCGGGCGCCAGCATCAGCGCCAGCCGCAGCCGTGTCGATGCCGACTATGCGAGCGTGGGGCAGCAAGCCGGGATCATGGCGGGAAATGGTGGCTTCCAGATCAACGTGAAGGGCAATACGGATCTGAAGGGGGCGCAGATTGCTAGCACGGATCAGGCGGTGGAGCAGGGAAGAAATAGCCTGACCACGGGAACACTTACCAGCAGTGATATCCAGAATCGGAGCCAATACTCGGCAGAGAGTCAGAGTGCCAGTGCCGGTACGTCAGGTGGCAAACCAGGCGGAGGCATTGGCATCGGAAACGCCTCGGGTAGCGAGACCAGCGTGACGCGTAGTGGTGTATCGGGTGCGGCAGTGACCATTACGGATGCGCAGGCGCAACAGGCCAGGACGGGACAAAGTTCGGATCAGGCGGTGGCGTCGCTGGATGCATCGGTACGCACGGGTAAGGACAGCAGCAATAGTTTGTCGAAGAGCTGGGACGGCAATCAACTGCGTGAGGATGTCGAGGCGCAGGCGAAGATTACGCAGGCGTTTGGGCAGCAGGCTTCCACGCTGATTGGTAACTATGCCGAGGAACAGCAGAAGAAGGCGGCTGATTTACGCAAGCAGGCTGCGGATACGAGTGATCCGCAACAGGCTAAGGAACTTAACGATCAGGCCAGCGCCCTTGAAAGTAAGTGGGGGCCGGATGGAAAGATGCGGGTGCTGGCACATAGCATTGTTGGTGGGTTGACGGGAGGACTTGCGGGCGCGGCTGGCGCTGCTGCGGGAACCTTGACGGCGCCGAATGTGGCCTCTGCTTTGGATAAGGCTGGTGTTGATCCTGATCTGGCCAAGGCGTTGACGGGGTTGTCGAGTAACTTGGTGGGGGCTGCTGTTGGTGGGACTGCGGGTGGTGCGGCGGCTTATAACGAGGTCGTCAATAACTTCCTGGGTCATGTCGATAGAGCGAGATTGAATGAGCTGCGTCAGAAGGCGCAGAGCAAGGTGAAGCTGACGAAGGATGAGGCACAACAGCTCGCTTTATTAGAGATCAGTGATCAGATCAGTGATGGGTTGCTCAACAAGTACCGTTCCGGGCAACCCTTGACCAAATACGATCAGCAGAATCTGGATATCTATCTGACTTGGTATGCCAAACAGAATGGCGAAGAGGCTAAACGGCAGCTTGTTCAGAACGGTAGCAATCCGGCATATAGCTTCCCTTACGCGGGATCTAGCTCTGATCGTGGTGACTATACGAGCAAGAACTTCAAGTGGCAGGACTACTGGAACCGAACTCAAAGCCCCAACGAACTTATCTTTAATGAAGCGAGAGCGAAGGCGGGGATATATCCGATCGTGACGCCTTATGAAAGTCTGACGCCTGTGGGAATGCAGTTGTCGCGTTTCTTCTCGGTTGTTGACTCGATCGCCAATAGCTCCTTAGCCAGTGGTAGTTATCTTGGCGCTACCGTGGCAGGTGCAAGTGCGAATACCCGTGATGGGCTGGCGATTGCGATGGGGCAGTTGGCGCAGATTGGGACGTCGTTCATGTTGCCAAGGGCGGGGGCTTCTTCGTTATTTGGCGCAAGTAGCAATTCTGCTGGATCAAGTGCGGAAGTGGCACAGCCTTATAAGGTCGGCGCACGCCCAGCCTCAGACTCAAAAAAATCGATGAGTGGGGCAACTAGCGAAGTCGCTTCTGTAAGCGTAGGAACGGCGGATGCGGGTGGCGAGGCTGTAGCAGGGACAGGACGTAACAATCTAAGCGGCAGCACGACCAGTTCTGTAAACCCTGCGGCGAACGCTACGAATGGGATTGCTGTTAGTTCCGCACAAGCTGCTAGATTGAAAATGCAACTATCAGCGGAACAAGCGGCCGGGGTATCTGCCCCAACGAAAATCGTAAGTTATTCTGATCACGCGTTATCTCAAATCGCCAGCAGAGACTCAGGCATAGGAGTTAATCAAGTAGCAGTTACGGATGCTTTTTTATATCCAGTATCAATTCAATACGTTCCAAGCAAATATGGGCCTACGTTTAAATATGTGGGGCAAAATGCAACCGTGGTTGTTAACCCGCAAGGAAATGTAGTTACCGCTTGGGGGACTAGTGCTAAGGGGGTGGAAAAATGATAGTAAATTTGACCGAGTCGCAAAAGAATTTATTGAAATACCTTCAAGGCAAATTGAATGACGATAAAACCGAAGCATTCAGATGTGCATTGCAAGGAAATGTAGAGATGTTGCATGTGGATACGCTTTGCGATTTGATAAATCAAGAATTTATGATGGAAGGTATTGATGAGAACTTTGAACCAAATCAATACGGTATTGAGTTAGAAGAGTTGCTGGATGCGATAAATAAACCGAGAGTTTCTGGGTAAGCAAAAAGCCCTGAAAACCCAAGCTGTTATTGCACTTCACAGGTGTGACACGTCTTAAATTTGTTTATAAGATTTACGCCACGCTGGTGTACTGCTCACGGTAACAGAAGTTCGGCCCCGCCCCGCAGATCCAGCGCCCGATCCAGGAAGCCACCGGCCAGCGTTACCTGAGAGGCGTCAACAGCAACGAAGCGTAATACCTGGCGCTGATGCAAGCCGGCCTGCAACAGGCGCAAGCCCAGCGTTACGTAGTGGGCGTTGCGCTGAGCCAAGCACAACTTGTCCAGATCAAGACGGACATCGTCTGGCTGGTCAAGCAGACGGTAACGCTGGCCGATGGCCGCACCCAGGAAGTGCTGGTGCCGCAGGTGTACCTGCACCCTTCCAACATCCAGGTCAGCGGCCAGCAGACCCTGATCGCCGGCAACGATCTGGCCTTGCAGACGGCGCAGGACATCCTCAACCGTGGCGGCACGATTGCTGCGCGCCGACAACCTTCGCAACCTGGGGGGGGCGATCACTATAATTCGGTAACCTCTATTGGAACGTGGAAATAAAATGAAGTTACGTATTAGCGGCAGCGACATAAACAATGTGAATGATTTTCATAATGTCTTTTCCAAACTGCTGGGTATCGAGCAGTATTATGGAAAGAATTATCATGCCCTTCGCGATGTGCTGAGTTCTTGGATTGAGAGACCGCTACATTTGGAGTGGACCGATTCGGATGCATCAAAAATTAAGCTGGGCGCAGATTTTGAAATAATTAAGCAGATATTTGAGACGGTTAAGTTGCACGATGAAAATTATGGTTGGGAAGATAAGTTTACATACGAATTCATGTAACAGATGAAGGTCGTTAATTTCGCTCCAGAAGCGGTACGTCTTTCTTCTCAAGAGCAACTGAGCAGTTTGTAGTCCGCGCTTACTGCTGTTCCGAATCAACGCATAGCAATTAACGAGGTGGGTGAGGTATCGCTGGTGCCGAATAAAGACTAGGTTGTCTGAATTAACTTTGGACAAGAAGGCCGAGCAACACAATATCTACAAACCAAGATTGATAAAGGTCTGCCTGGAGAAGAGCTTGAACATGCAGCTCCAAAACCATATAAAACAACGCACGGTGTTTTTAGTGTGGAAAGGAATGAGATATTGGGGCTGGTTGATGAAGCGTGGAAAATTAGAGGGGCTCTATTGCCGAATGATTCTGGCGCATACGCTGTCGCTATGGGAAGAGTTATAGTAACTGCCGGTGAGATGAATATTAAAATTATTGTTCGGCCAGGTACTAAAAAAATTATTACTGCTTATCCCATTCAATAATGGAGCTTCAAATGTTATGTCCAAGATGTGAACAAGGTGATGTTGTAAGAGCAATGATTCGTAAGACCGGAAGGCTAATTTTTGTTTGCCAAGAGTGTGAGGCAACTTGGTTGTCTGGCACTGAAATTATTAAATCAGGATTCGTTGATTTTGGAACCTATATGGAAGACATCGGTTTAGATCCCCTGTGGAGTGAGTTGGATGTTGATAATTCGTGAATAGACAGAAACCCAGTTCCGAACGTTGTCTTAATGTGGAATGAGGAGATCAATTAGGAGTTCGGCGACGTCGTCATTTCTCTGCATCACGTTTAGCTTCAGTCAATTTTTCTAAAGGAACGCTCTAACGCAATCAATCCTGCGTTGGATCCCATGCATACAATTTACTTGGAAGTACGCCTAATTTCTCGCAGGTCTTGACTATAGAAACTGGCACGGCGGCGTTCAAAGCTTTGATAATTTCATTCCTTGTCGGGACGAAGTTTTCATGTTCTGCGGGAAGAGCCCCCTCAAGTAAATGCTCAATCGCGCTCTTATTGATAGAGACGGAAAATGAGCCCTTTAATTGATCTTCATTCCATACTATGACTAAAGGGGCGATGCCGATGTTTTCCGCATCTTCTTCTGTCAAAACGCCTGGCAGATAAACTGGTCGCGACAGAGTCGAGTCATGCAAAATGTAGTTAAGTAGAGCTGTCACGAGTTCTGTATCAGCTATTCCAACAACTGAAGGCCGCTTCTTGAAAAAATTAAACATTTTTACTTCTCTGGTGCATTAATGCGTAAAAAGGCTTCAGCTTGTCAGAGCTGAGATTATGTTGCTACAGCTTTTCGCAAGGCCATGACAATGGCAATTGCTTTCTCTAGAACCTCGTCGTGACTATGCAGACCAAAGTCTTCCTTCAGTTGGGCGAGGCCATCCTTTGTCGTGGTACTGACGCGAACGTTGATCCGGCCAGCTGGATCTGAAATGAAACCAGGAATGATTGGTGACTTCAGTTCCTCCGGAGGTTTGGGTTCGCTCGGAGGTTGAGGAGCGGCCTGCGGTTTTGGTTTGTTCTTCGATCCTTTAGGTCTGCCCATCTTTATCTCCTTGGTCGTTAGAAAGTGGCTTGCCGTCTTTGTGACCCTTCTAGCTATTCTTTGGCCCTCACCCCACCCGCTTAGCCACCATCGCATTCCCCGCCCTACTCACCGACTTGCGCCCCAATTGCTGCGAGATGAACTGCCCAGCCTCCACCACCGCATCCAGGTCTACCCCGGTCTCGATGCCCAGGCCATGCATCATGTACAGCACATCTTCGGTAGCCACATTCCCGGTCGCGCCCTTGGCGTAAGGACAGCCTCCCAATCCCGCGACTGAGGCGTGATAGATGCTGATGCCCGTCTGCAAGCTGGCATAGATGTTGGCCAGGGCTTGGCCATAGGTATCATGGAAGTGGCCGGACAAGCCTTCGATGTGGAATTCGCGGATGGCCGTTTCCATCACCGGGCGGACCTTGCCGGGAGTGGCTACGCCAATGGTGTCGGCAATGTCGATTTCGTCACAGCCCAGTTCACGGAAGCGCCGCACCACGTCGGCCACGGCGTCCAGCGGCACCTCGCCCTGGTAGGGGCAGCCGAAGGCGCAACTGACCGCGGCACGCAAGCGCTTGCGATGGTCCTTGGCTGCCTTGGCCACTTCGGCGAAGCGGGCAATGGATTCGGCAATGGAACAGTTGATGTTCTTCTGCGAGAACGCCTCCGAGGCAGCACCAAAAATCACGACCTCATCCACGCCCGCTTCCAGCGCTGCGTCGAAGCCTTTCATGTTGGGTACCAGCGCCGAGTAGATCACGCCAGGCTTGCGCGTGATGCCGCGCATGACTTCGGCGGAGGTCGCCATCTGTGGCACCCACTTGGGCGAGACGAAGGAGGCCGCTTCCACATTCGGGAAGCCCGCCGCCGAGAGGCGATTGACCAGCTCGATCTTGACCTCGGCGGAAATGGTTTCCTTCTCGTTCTGCAAACCGTCGCGGGGGCCGACTTCGACGATCTTCACTTTCTTGGGCAGGCTCATCTGGCGATCTCCGTGGGCTGTGATGGCGGGCAATAGGGTGCGTCGATGATATCAGTCGGCCTGCGGTACCGCTTCCAGGCGCACATCGGCGACGGTGCCGCCGGTCATCTTTTCCAGTTGCGCGGCGCTCAGGTTGAAGACGGCGTGCGGATGGCCGGCTGCGGCCCAGACGCTGTCGAAGTTGAACAGGTCGCGGTCGATCAACATGATCGGCTTGATGACGTGGCCGACCGGGCAGACGCCGCCGATGGCGTAGCCGGTGGCGTCCCGCACGAACTTGGCGTCGGCCTTGCCGAGCGGGCCGGTCAGTGCGGTGACCTTGGCTTCGTCCACGCGGTTGGCGCCGCTGGCAATGACCAGCACCGGCGCGTCATCGGAGAGGCGGCGGAAGATGATCGACTTGGCGATCTCGGCCACGCTGCATCCCACGGCAGCAGCGGCTTCGGCCGAGGTGCGGCCGGTCGAGGGCAGCATCACGACCGGTTTGTCGTGACCCATGGCGCTCAGCAGGTCGGCCACGCGTTGGGCGGAAGAGGGAAGGGCAGCGGTATCGTTCATGGTGTGTCGGGAGCGTTAGGCAGAAGCATAAGGAGAAGCCGGAAATGATACCAGCATGACCGCCCTGCCTGCCGGGCCGGTGTCAGCAGTCCAATAGGAAGACGCCATCGCTGCGGGCGGCGCCGGCTTTTTCCAGTTGCGCTACGCACCACTGGGCCAGTGCCGCCTCCTCCATCTGCAGGTAGCGCGCATTGGTGATGCGCAACAAAGGGATGTCGCGCATCATCGCCGGCAGTTGGGCCAGCGCAATGCGGCCACGTTCGAGCAGCAGGAATTTCACCAGTACCTTGATGCCGTTGTGGGCGTTGCGCAGCGGGTCGGCTCGCAGGTAGTCGAGGCGCGAGAAGGCTTTTTCCAGCGCATCGTCGATGTCATGGAAGGGCGCGCCATGGCCGGGGATGACGGTGCGCACGTCCAGCGTGCGGATCAGTTCCAGCGTGGCGCGTGCTTCCTCGAAGCCGGATTGGCCTTCCAGTTCAGGGAAGATGATGCCAAAGCCATTGCGCCACAACGCATCGGCCGAGATCAGTACACCTTCCTGCGCGCAGTAGAACAGCAGGGCATGGGGATCATGTCCGGGCGCTGCCAGCGCGGTCCAGTCCAGCTCGCCCAGGCGCAGTACGTCACCGCTGGCGATGACCTGGTCATGCACGAAGCGCGGGCAGCGCTGGCCGGTGGCCTGGTAGCTCAGGGCTGTTTCATCCCAGTGGCGCACTTTGTCGGCTTCGGCGGCGGGGATGGCAATGCGGCAGTGGTGGGCCGCCTGCAGGGCGGCATTGCCGCCGCAGTGGTCGGAGTGCAGGTGGGTGTTGATGAGCAGGTCCAGGCGCTCGCGGCCGCGCTGGTGCAGGACGTGGCGCACCAGGGTCTGGGTCTGTTCGCCGTGGGTGACGTAGCCGCTATCGATCATGGCCACTTCATCGCGGCCGAACAGCAGTACGTTGTTGGACGATAGCCAGCCCCGCTCCAGCACGTGGATGGAGGGGGCGAGGTGCAGCGCGGGGGCGTTCATGGCAAGCAGCTTCAGGCGGCCTTGAAGTCCAGCAACTGCGCGCCCTCGGCGACCTGGTCGCCGACCGCGTAGAGCAAGGCCTGGACGGTGCCGGCGGCGGGGGCGGTGATGGTGTGTTCCATCTTCATGGCTTCCATGATCAGCAGCGCTGCGCCCTGGGCGACGCTGGCGCCTTGCTCCACCAGCAGCGCGACGATCTTGCCGGGCATGGGCGCGGTCAGGCGGCCGCCTTCGGCTTCGGTGTGGCCGGCGTGGGCCAGCGGGTCGAGGTAGCGCAGGCTGCGCTGGCCGTGCGCATCGAAGAGGTGCCAGCACTCTGCTTCGCGTACCACCGTAGCACGCAGGGTGCGGCCATCCAGCGTGATGAGCAGGTGCTCTGCGCTGGCGGCATGGATTTCCAGCGTGTGCGTGCGGCCGGCGATCTGCAATTGCCAGTGTTGGCCATCGCCGGCGTACTCGACCTGTACGCTGTGCTTGCCGGCGTCATCCTCGAAGCAGAGTGTGCGCACCAGGCGCGTGTTGAGGCGCCAGCCGCTGGTCTGGGCCCAGGGATCATGGCCGGTGCTGGCTTGCCGTTCCTGCTGCAGCAGGGCGGCGGCGGCCAGCGCCAGCGTGTCGGTGGCGGGGGCGGACAGGGGCGGGAAGAGGGTATCGCGGTGGCGCTCGATCAAGCCGGTGTCGAGCTCGGCCGTGGCGAAGGCCTGGCCCGCGACCAGCCGTTGCAGGAAGCCGATATTGGTGGCCAGCCCCACCACCTGGTATTGCGCCAGGGCGCGCGTCATGTTGCGCAGGGCGGCCTGGCGGTCGGCGCCCCAGACGATGAGCTTGGCGATCATCGGATCATAGAAGGGCGAAATCGCGTCACCCTCGCGCACGCCGGAATCGATGCGCACCGCCGCCGGTTGCGTGGCGCCGGCGGCGGCCAGCGTGAACTCCACCGCCGGCGCGCAGCGCAGATGGCTCAGCGTGCCGATGGCGGGCAGGAAGCCTTTCTCGGGATTCTCGGCATAGATGCGCGCTTCGATGGCGTGGCCCTGAAGGCGCAATTGATCCTGTTGCAGCGGCAGCGCTTCACCAGCGGCGACCCGCAATTGCCATTCCACCAGGTCCAGGCCGGTGATCATCTCGGTCACCGGGTGCTCGACCTGCAGGCGCGTATTCATTTCCATGAAATAGAAACTGCCATCCTGGTTGGCGATGAATTCGACGGTGCCGGCACCCACGTAGCCCACGGCCCGGGCCGCAGCCACGGCGGCCTGGCCCATGGCGGCACGGCGTTCGCTGCTCATGCCGGGGGCGGGCGCTTCTTCCAGCACCTTCTGGTGACGTCGCTGTACCGAGCAATCGCGTTCGAACAGATAGACGCAATGGCCGTGGTGATCAGCGAAGACCTGGATTTCGATATGGCGCGGGCGGGTCAGGTATTTCTCCACCAGTACGCGGTCGTCGCCGAAGCTGGAGATCGCTTCGCGCTTGCAGGAGGCCAGCGCGGCGTCGAAATCTTCACTGCGCTCGACCACCCGCATTCCCTTGCCACCACCGCCGGCACTGGCTTTGAGCAGCACCGGATAGCCGATGCGGTCGGCTTCGTTGCGCAGGAAGTCACTTTCCTGGCGTGCCCCGTGATAGCCCGGCACCAGCGGCACGGCGGCGGTTTCCATCAAGGCCTTGGCGGCCGACTTGGAGCCCATGGCGTCGATGGCCGAGGCCGGTGGGCCGATGAAGACCAGGCCGGCCTCGGCGCAGGCCTGGGCGAAGCCGGCGTTCTCCGACAGGAAGCCATAGCCGGGGTGGATCGCCTGGGCGCCGCTGGCCAGCGCGGCGGCGATGATCTTGTCGCCACAGAGATAGCTTTCCTTGGCCGGCGCCGGGCCGATATGCACGCTTTCGTCACAGGCGGCCACATGTTTGGCGTGCGCGTCGGCATCGGAATACACGGCCACGGTGGCGATGCCCATACGGCGTGCGGTAGCGGCCACGCGGCAGGCGATTTCGCCGCGATTGGCGACTAGGATCTTGGTGAACATGATGTCTCCTCGGTGGCGCTTCAGATGCGGAACACGCCGAATCGGGTCTCTTCGATGGGGGCGTTCAAGGCGGCCGACAAGCCCAGTGCCAATACCTGGCGGGTATCGGCCGGATCGATCACGCCGTCATCCCACAGCCGGGCCGAGGCGTAGTAGGGATGGCCCTGCGTTTCATATTGAGCGCGGATGGGTTCCTTGAAGGCAGCTTCTTCTTCGGTGCTCCAGTTGCCGCCGCGCGCTTCGATACCATCACGCTTGACGGTGGCCAGCACGCTGGCGGCCTGTTCGCCCCCCATCACCGAGATGCGGGCATTGGGCCACATCCACAAAAAGCGCGGCGAGAAGGCCCGGCCGCACATGCCGTAGTTGCCGGCGCCGAAGCTGCCGCCGATGATGACGGTCAGCTTTGGGACCTTGGCGGTGGAAACGGCTGTGACCATTTTTGCACCGTGGCGGGCGATGCCTTCGTTTTCGGCTTTCTTGCCGACCATGAAGCCGGTGATGTTCTGCAGGAAGATCAGCGGGATCTTGCGCTGGCAGCACAGTTCGATGAAGTGCGTGCCTTTCTCGGCCGATTCCGAAAACAGGATGCCGTTGTTGGCGATGATGCCCACCGGCATTCCCTGCAGGTGCGCAAAGCCGCAGACCAGGGTGGTGCCATAGCGCGCCTTGAATTCATCGAACTGGCTGGCGTCGACGATGCGCGCAATGACTTCGCGCACATCGAAGGGTTTGCGGGTATCGGTGGGGATGACGCCATACAGTTCATGGGCCGGGTAGTTCGGTTCCACACTCGCGCGCAATGCCAGTTGTTGCGGCTTGCGGCGGTTGAGGTGGCCGACGATGTTGCGGGCAATGGCCAGCGCATGGGTGTCGTCCTGGGCCAGGTGATCGGCCACACCGGACAGGCGCGTGTGGACATCGCCGCCGCCCAGTTCCTCGGCGCTGACCACTTCGCCGGTGGCGGCCTTGACCAGCGGTGGGCCGGCCAGGAAGATGGTGGCCTGTTCCTTGACGATGATGGATTCATCGCTCATGGCCGGCACATAGGCGCCGCCGGCGGTGCAGGAGCCCATCACCACGGCGATCTGCGGGATGCCTTGGGCCGACAGGTTGGCCTGGTTGTAGAAGATGCGGCCGAAGTGGTCGCGGTCGGGGAAGACTTCATCCTGGTTGGGCAGGTTGGCGCCGCCGCTATCGACCAGGTAGATGCAGGGCAGGTGATTGAATTGGGCGATCTCTTGCGCGCGCAGGTGCTTCTTGGCCGTCATCGGGTAGTAGGTGCCGCCCTTGACGGTGGCGTCGTTGCAGACGATCACGCATTCCTGGCCGGCCACGCGACCGATGCCGGTGATGATGCCGGCTGAGGGCGCGGCATCCTTGTGGTGGCCGTCGCGGTCCTGCTCGCGGTACATGCCGTAGGCCGCCAGTTGGGAGAACTCCAGGAAGGGCGTGCCGGGGTCCAGCAGCATCTGGACCCGTTCGCGCGGCAGCAGCTTGCCACGGGCGACATGTTTCTCGCGTGCCGCCGCGCCGCCGCCTTCGGCGATGGCGGCGACCTTTTGCCGCAGATCGTCCACCAGCACTTGCATGGCCTGGCGATTGTGCTGGAATTCCTCGCTGCGCGGGTTGAGCTTGCTTTCAATCTGCGGCATGGTCGTCTTTCGTCTCTTTGTTCAGTTTCTTGTTATGGTGTCGGCTGGCGGGCGCTTGTGGTGGCGCGTGAGGTGAAGCAAGCTTCAATCGTCCGGGAAGCGCCCATCTACGTAGTACCAGCGCAACTGGCCCGTGGCATCCGGCTGGCGCACGAAGTGGCTGATTTCGTGCAGGCGGTGGGCGCGGCCCGCCACCTTGAAGCGCGCCACGAATTCCACCGTGGCTTCATCGCTGTCGCTGGCGTGCTGGTGGTTCTTGATGTCCAGCCCTATCCACTTGACGTCGGTCTCGCTGGTCAACTCTTCTTCCGGCAGGGTGTCGGGGAACCAGGTGGCGCGCAGGTAGGCTTCGTCGCGCAGGGCGAAGGCGCTGTAGCGCGAGCGCATCAGCAATGCGGCCGTCTCCGGTATCTGCCCGCCACCGATGAAGCGACCGCAGCATTGGTCGAAGCTGGGCTGGCCGCAGGGGCAGGGGCCGGACTTGTCTTTCTTGTGGCTCATCAGATCTTTCCGTTCTTGAGGAAGGCTTCCAACTGAGTGAAGCGGTCAAAGCCCCAGAAGGCTTCGCCATCGACGATCATGAAGGGCGAGCCGAACACGCCGGCCTTGGCCGCGGCGTCGGTGCGCTGGCGCAGCTGTTCCTTCAGCTCCGGCGAGGCCAGCGCGGCTTCCAGGGCGTGGCGGTCGATGCCGGCATCGGCGGCGATGCGCAGTACGTGGTCGGTGACGCTGATGTCGATGTCTTCGGTGAAGTAGGCGCTGTAGAGGGTCTTGATCAGGTCCACCGCCTTGGCCGGCTGGGTCTGCTGCACCCACAGCGTGGCGCGGGCTGCGACCTGGCTGCCGATGGGGAAGTTGCTGGGGGCTTGGTAAAAGATGTTGTGGAAGCGCGCGGTGCGCTCCATGTCGTGCTTGGAATATTCGCCCTTGAGCGGGATATTGACCAGCGAGTTGGTGCCCAGTGCCTTGAAGATCGGGCCCAGCAGGATGGGGTGCCAGTTGACGCTGCGGCCATGCCTGGCGGCCAGCTTGTCGATCTCGACCGCGGCGAAATAGCCGTAGGGCGAGCTGAAGTCGAAGTAGAAATCGATGGGATTGCTCATGGTAGTCCTTGCAGGAGGGAAGAGGGGATGGCGCTCGCTCGCGCTTACAGCGTATCGGCAAACAGTTCGCGGCCGATCAGCATACGGCGGATCTCGCTGGTGCCGGCGCCGATTTCATAGAGCTTGGCATCGCGCCACAGGCGGCCGACCGGGTATTCATTGATGTAGCCATTGCCACCCAGCGCCTGGATCGCTTCACCGGCCATCCAGGTGGCTTTCTCGGCCGAGTAGAGGATGGCGCTGGCGGCATCCTTGCGCAGGGCGCGCACCTTGTCAGTGTTATCGGCGCGGTCGCAGGCCTGGCCCACGGCGTAGACATAGGCCTTGCAGGCCATCATGGTGCTGTACATGTCGGCCAGCTTGCCTTGCATGAGCTGGAATTCACCGATGGCCTGGCCGAACTGCTGGCGTTGGTGTACATAGGGAACCACCACGTCCATGCAGGCTTGCATGATGCCCAGCGGTCCACCGGAGAGTACGCTGCGTTCGAAGTCCAGACCCGACATCAAGACATTGACGCCACGGCCGACACCGCCCAGCACGTTCTCTTCTGGTACCTCGCAATCCTGGAACACCAGTTCGCCCGTATGGGAGCCGCGCATTCCCAGCTTGTCCAGCTTTTGCGCCACCGAGAAGCCTTTGAAACCCTTCTCGACCAGAAACGCCGTCATGCCGCGCGCGCCGGCTTGCAGATCGGTCTTGGCATAGACCACCAGCACGTCCGCATCGGGGCCATTGGTGATCCACATCTTGCTGCCGTTGAGCACATAGCGGTCGCCCTGCTTGTCGGCGCGCAGTTTCATGCTCACCACATCCGAGCCTGCATTGGGTTCGGACATGGCCAGCGCACCGATGAAGTCGCCCGAGATCAGCTTGGGCAGGTACTTGCGCTTCTGTTCTTCGTTGCCGTTGCGCTTGATCTGGTTCACGCACAGGTTGGAGTGGGCGCCGTAGGACAAGCCCACCGAGGCCGAGGCGCGCGAGATTTCTTCCATGGCGATGATGTGGGCCAGGTAGCCCAGCCCGGCACCGCCGTATTCTTCGCCGACGGTCATGCCCAGCACGCCCAGTTCACCCAGTTTTTTCCACAGGTCCATGGGGAACTGGTCGCTGCGGTCGATCTCGGCGGCGCGTGGGGCGATCTCGCTCTGGGCGAAGGCCGCGACCGCTTCACGCAGGGCAGCGATGTCGTCGCCGTGATCGAAACTGAGGCCGGGCAGGTGGATCATGGGTGTCTCCTGGTGGGATGGTGGTTTCTTGTGGTGTTGTGGTGATGATGGGAAAGCGGAATTGCTTGACGTTAACGTCAATCAGGCGGCGCAGATCTTGCGTTTGTTCTTGCTGGTCGCGCTCCTGGGTTTGGCAGCGGCCAGCAGTTGCCGGCATTCCTCTTCGTGGGCGGCGATTTCGGAGAGGGTCAGATCCAGGTCTTCGCGCTGCTGCTCCAGTTTTTCGCGATGCTGTTGCAGCAGGCCCAGGAAGCGTTGCAGTTGCGGCTGGGTATCCTTGGGCGACTCGTACATGTCGATCAAGTCCTTGATCTCGGCGAGCGTGAAGCCCAGACGCTTGCCGCGCAGCGTCAGCTTCAGGCGCGTGCGTTGGCGCGCCGGATAGACGCGCTGGCGCCCACCCACGCCTTCGCGCTTGGGATTGAGGATGCCGTGGTCTTCGTAGAACCGGATCGCGCGCGGGGTGATGGCGAATTCTTCAGCCAGTTCGGTGATGGTGTAGGTAGGCATGGGCGAGGTGGACGTTCAGTTGGACGTTCGTTGGTCTGGCACTTTACGTTAACGTAAAGTATATTGTGCCCTGTCGTCCAGCAGAAAATGCAGTGCTTGCCTCAGGAGCAATGTTCGGTTTTTCTGTTCTCGTTTTCTTTTCTTCTTGATCGCCAGGTTGACTGATGAATGCCCTTGAATCCCAGCTCGATTACGCCTTCGGCGATACCATGCCGGACCCCGGCCGCACCCTGCAGGTCGCGCCCGGCGTGCGCTGGCTGCGCATGGGGCTGCCCTTTGCGCTGAACCATATCAACCTGTGGCTGCTGGAAGATGAGGTAGAGACTGAGCAAGGCCGCCAGCGCGGCTGGACCGTGGTCGATTGCGGCATCGCCACCGAAGAGACCCGTCAGGCCTGGGAGAGCATCTTTGTCGAAGAACTCGATGGCCTGCCCATCCTGCGCGTGCTGGTCACGCACTGCCACCCGGATCACGTGGGCCTGGCCGACTGGCTGTGCCAGCGCTGGCAGGCGCCGTTGTGGATGAGTACCGGTGACTATGCGTTCGCTCGCGTGATGTCGGCGGCCCTGCCCGGCGCCGAAGGCACGGCGGCCACGCCGCACTTCCAGCGCCACGGGCTGGCCGATCCCGATACCATCGCCACGCTGCAAGGACGCAATACCTATTACCAGGACCTGGTGCCGGCGGTGCCACGCGCCTATCACCGGATGCAGGATGGTCATGCGGTGCATATCGGTGGACGCGACTGGGAGGTCATCACCGGCTTCGGCCATTCGCCGGAGCATGTGTCGCTGTATTGCCGGCCATTGAATGTGCTGATCTCGGGCGACATGGTGTTGCCGCGCATCTCTACCAATGTGTCGGTGTTCGCCATCGAGCCCGAGAGCAATCCGGTGCAGCAGTACCTGGATTCATTGCAGAAGTATGGCCACCTGCCGGCCGATACATTGGTGTTGCCGTCGCATGGCAAGCCGTTCCGTGGCTTGCATACGCGCATCGCGCAATTGAACGAGCATCATCGCCTGCGCCTGGGCGAAGTGCTGGAGGCCTGCGCCACGCCGCAGACCGGCGTGGATATCCTGCCGGTGATGTTCAAGCGACCGCTCGATACGCACCAGTTGTCCTTTGCGCTGGGCGAGGCGGTGGCGCATCTGCACAAGCTCTGGTACGACGGCGCGGTAAAGCGTAGGCTGGGTGAGGATGGGGTGTATCGCTTCGTGGCCGTGTAAGGCTGCGCATCAATGTCTTGGATTGATGCATGGCTTGCATCAATAAAATCAATGGAATCAATAGAAAACGCCGGCAGGGGTGACCCTGGCCGGCGTTGTCTTTTTCGTGATGAGGAGCGGCGGGGTCAGCCTGCTTTCTTTTTCATCTCGCGTTCTTCCTTCTGCAACTTGGTCTTGATGCGGTTGCGCTTCAACGGCGAGAGGTATTCGACGAAGACCTTGCCCTTCAGGTGATCCATTTCGTGCTGGATGCAGACCGCCAGCAGATCATCGGCATCGACTTCGAAGGCCTTGCCATCGGTGTCGAAGGCGCGCACCTTCACGCGCGCCGGCCGTTCCACGCCATCGTAGATGCCGGGCACCGACAGGCAGCCTTCATCGTAGACGCGCTTTTCTTCGCTGGCCCAGAGGATTTCCGGGTTGATGAAGACTTGCAGGTGCTTGCCATCATCGGAAACGTCGATCACCACCACCTGTTCATGCACATCGACCTGGGTCGCGGCCAGGCCCACGCCGGGGGCGGCATACATGGTCTCGGCCATGTCGGCCACCAGCTTCTTGATGCGCTCGTCGAAGACGGTCACGGGGGTGGCCACCTTGTGCAGGCGTGGATCGGGGTAGCGGAGGATGTTGAGCTGGGCCATACGTTTGGTTCTCGGCAATCTTGGAGTTCGGTCTCAGGGGACCTTGGACGGTCCGGATCTCGACATTTTGCGAGCCTCCGGGGAATTCATTTCGGGAATGATGTTTTAAATGTGGCCACAACGCGACGCTTCAAGCGCGGCCGCAGCACAATCGTGGTCCTGGCTGGCGGCGCTGTTGCTGGACCCGGTGGCCAGGGGTGTTTCCCGATCAAGTTGGAAAAGTGTATCACAGCCCGTGCCCTGCCTGCCCGCTGGGCCAAGCCGCACGGCGCTGTGGGCGGGGTGGTCGCAGCTCATGAAAGGTTCATCATGCTAAATCATTTACGTTCTGAGGATATCGATCAGGCTGCTGGCCTGACCGCAGACGATCCCGCCAGCCTGGCGGCGTGGTTGCGGTTGAGTTTCACCGAGGGTGTCGGTCCCTCGTTGGCGCGCCGGCTGCTGTCGACGTTCGGGCTGCCTGAATGCATCTGGCAGGCCGATCATGCTGCGCTGAGCGCGGTGGTGCCGGCGCAGGTGGCCACGGCCTTGCTGCGTGCGCCTTCGACCGTGCAGCGCGAGCGTATTGCCGCCACGCTGGCCTGGGTCCAGCGGCCGGGGCAAACCATCGTGACGCTGGCTGACGCCGCCTATCCGCAGAGCTTGCTCAATATTGCCGATCCGCCCTTGCTGTTGTATCTGCGCGGCCATCCGGCCTTGCTGGCGGCACCGGCGCTGGCCGTGGTGGGTAGCCGTAATGCGACCACACAGGGGATCACCCACGCGGCGCGTTTTTCCGAAGAGTTGAGCCGGGCAGGCTTGACCATCGTCTCCGGGCTGGCGCTGGGTATCGATACGGCGGCCCATGAAGGCGGCTTGCGTGGCGCCGGCTCGACCGTGGCGGTGATCGGTACCGGCATCGATCTGGATTATCCCCGCCGCAATCGTGCACTGGCACAGCGCATTGCCGAGGGCGGTTGCATCGTCAGTGAATATGCCTTGGGCACGCCACCCTTGGCAGCCAACTTCCCGCGCCGCAATCGGCTCATCTCGGGCCTGTCGCGCGCGGTGCTGGTGGTGGAGGCGGCGGCGCAGTCGGGCTCCTTGATTACCGCGCGCATGGCCGCTGAGCAGGGGCGCGATGTGTTTGCCATTCCGGGCTCGATCCATGCGCCGCTGTCCAAGGGATGTCATCAGTTGATCCGCCAGGGCGCCAAACTGGTGGAGACCACCCAGGACATGCTGGATGAATTGCCTGGCTGGTCGTTGCCGCAAGCTGTCCCGATGACAATATCCAACGACCGCAATGCTGATGATAATGTCGATCCGACAAGCAGGCTTGTCCTGCAGGCAATGGGTCATGATCCGCTCGATGCTGATACCTTGGCGCAGCGCTGCAAGCTCGACGTGGCCAAGCTGGCAGGAATATTGCTCACGCTGGAACTGCAGGGTTTGGTGGAACTGTTGCCCGGGGCACGCTATCGGCGCCTGGGCTGACGAAATTAATTCCCGCAGCGCCGCAATTCCTGCCATACTGGACTTGGCTGACTTGTACATTCATAACCTTCGCGATAGAGTACGAACATGTTTGATGTCCTCGTTTACCTGTACGAAACCTACTATCGCCCTGATGCCTGCCCCGAACCCGAGGCGCTCGTCAAGAAGCTGTCCGCGATTGGTTTCGAAGAAGATGAAATCTCCCAGGCACTCGGATGGCTGACCGATCTTGAAGTCGCCAATCATGAGTTCGCCGACAACTATCCCCGACAGACCGCCTTCTCCTTCGGCACCCGTATCTACGCGCGCCAGGAAAGCGATGTGCTGGGTGTGGAAGCCATCGGTTTCATCCAGTTCCTGGAATCGGCCAAGATGCTCGACCCGATCCAGCGCGAGATCGTCATCGAACGCGCCCTGGCTGCCGGCGAAGCCCCCATTACCCTGGAAAAGCTCAAGGTCATCGTGCTGATGGTCTTGTGGAGCCAGGGCAAGGAACCTGACGGTCTGATGTTCGAGGAATTGTTCCTCGACGAAGACGACACCGAGCCGCGCCTGTTGCACTGACACTGATATAACAGGCAGCATCAGCGGCCGGTCTGGCGGGGAGGGCGTCAGGCTGACATATCACTGACGTGCTGCTGACACCGCAAACCATGCCTGTTGCTTCATATCAAGCAACATTCGTATGAATGCGTATAAAAGCGTATGAAACACCGAGACGGCAAGCCCTTGTGCTTGCCGTTTCATTTGCATCACGCTTATCATTCCCCCGCATTGGCCCGATATTGGCTACTATATAAAATTCTGTTGTCCACAGGCAATGAAACGCCGGCCACTTGCGCAGCTTGCCGCCGCTGATCGTTTCCCAACTGGGATGACATGACGTTGTTTCGGGACATTCCGGCCCCACTTAAGGCTGGTGCATTTTCCACACAACGCCAGCAACCGCTAGCAACCGACCTCTCACCACCGAGACCCATACTTATGAGCAAGACCCTCATCATTGCCGAGAAGCCCTCTGTCGCCAACGACATCGCCAAGACGCTCGGCGGCTTCACCAAGCACGATGAGTATTTCGAATCCGACGAGTACATCCTGTCCTCGGCTGTCGGTCACCTGCTGGAAATCGCAGTCCCCGAGGAATACGACGTCAAGCGCGGCAAGTGGAGTTTTACCCACCTGCCGATGATTCCGCCGCACTTCGCGCTCAATCCGATTGCCAAGACCGAGTCGCGCCTGAAGGTGCTCTCCAAGCTCATCAAGCGCAAGGATGTGACCACCCTCATCAACGCCTGTGACGCGGGCCGCGAAGGTGAACTGATCTTCCGCCTGATCGCGCAATACACCAAGGCCAAGCAGCCGGTGAAGCGCTTGTGGCTGCAATCGATGACGCCCGGCGCCATCCGCGAGGGCTTCGCCCATCTGCGCGATGATGAAGAAATGCTCCCGCTGGCCAATGCCGCGCGCTGCCGCAGCGAAGCCGACTGGCTGATCGGCATCAACGGCACCCGCGCCATGACCGCCTTCAATTCCAAGGAAGGCGGCTTCTACCTGACCACCGTGGGCCGCGTGCAGACGCCGACCCTGTCCATCGTGGTGGAGCGTGAAGAGAAGATCAAGAAGTTCGTCCCGCGCGACTACTGGGAAGTGCACGCCGAATTCGTCTGCGCGGCCGGCATCTACAAGGGCCGCTGGCTGGACAAGGGCCACAAGAAGGATGAAGCCGATCCCGAGAAGCGCCCCGAGCGCCTCTGGAGCAAAGCTGCTGCGGACTCCATCGTGGCCGCTTGCCGCGACAAGCCGGGCAGCGTCACCGAGGAATCCAAGCCGACCACGCAGATGTCGCCGGGCCTGTTCGACCTGACCAGCCTGCAGCGCGAGGCCAACTCGCGCTTTGGTTTCTCGGCCAAGAACACCCTGGGCCTGGCCCAGGCGCTGTATGAAAAGCACAAGGTGCTGACCTATCCGCGTACCGATTCGCGCCACCTGCCCGAGGACTACATCAACACGGTCAAGGACACCCTGGAGGCGCTGGCGGAGAACAACAACTACCACCAGTTCTCCAAGCAGATCTTGAAGCAAGGCTGGGTCAAGCCCAACAAGCGCATCTTCGACAACACCAAGATCAGCGACCACTTCGCCATCATCCCGACCACCCAGGTGCCCAAGAACCTGTCGGAGCCGGAACAGAAGCTCTACGACCTGGTGACGCGCCGCTTCATGGCGGTGTTCTTCCCGCCAGCCGAGTTCCAGGTGACCACCCGCTTCACGGAAGTGTCGGGCCACCAGTTCAAGAGCGAAGGCAAGGTCATGATCAACCCCGGCTGGCTGGCCATCTACGGCAAGCAGGTCGAGGAAGACGACAAGGACAAGGAAGGCGGCGGCAACCTGGTGGCCGTGGCCCCCGGCGAGAAGGTCAAGACCGACAAGGTCACCGCCAACGGCCTGGTCACCAAGCCGCCCGCCCGCTACACCGAAGCCACGCTGCTGTCGGCCATGGAAGGCGCGGGCAAGCTGGTGGATTCGGATGAACTGCGCGAAGCCATGGCCGGCAAGGGCCTGGGCACGCCGGCTACGCGTGCGGCCATCATCGAAGGCCTGCTGAACGAAAAGTACCTGCTGCGCGAAGGCCGCGAAATGATGCCCACCGCCAAGGCCTTCCAGCTGATGACGTTGCTGCATGGCCTGGGCGTGGACGAACTGACCGAACCCGAACTGACCGGCGAGTGGGAACACAAGCTGGCCCAGATGGAGCGCGGCAAGATCAGCCGTGACGAGTTCATGCGCGAGATCGCGCAGATGACCCAGATCATCGTCAAGCGCGCCAAGGAATACGACAACGACACCATCCCCGGCGACTACGCGACGCTGAAGACGCCTTGCCCCAACTGCGGTGGCGTGGTGAAGGAAAATTACCGTCGCTTCGCCTGCACCAAGTGTGAATTCTCGATGAGCAAGGTGCCGGGTGGTCGCCAGTTCGAGATCGCCGAAGTGGAAGAACTGCTGCAGAACCGCACCATCGGCCCGCTGCAAGGCTTCCGCTCCAAGATGGGCCGTCCGTTCGCGGCCATCCTGAAGATTTCGCGCGACGAAGAGATCAAGAACTTCAAGCTGGAATTCGACTTCGGCCAGGATCAGGCCGAAGGCGAAGGCGGCGAGCCGGTGGACTTCAGCGAGCAGACCCCGCTGGGCGCCTGCCCCAAGTGCGGCAGCGGCGTCTACGAAATGGGCCTGGCCTATGTGTGCGAAAAGACCGTGGCCAAGCCCAAGGCCTGCGACTTCCGCAGCAGCCGCATCATCCTGCAGCAGGAGATCCTGCCGGAGCAGATGGCCAAGCTCCTGAACGATGGCAAGACCGACCTGCTGCCGGGCTTCATCTCGCAGCGCACGCGCCGGCCCTTCAAGGCCTTCCTGGTACGTGGCAAGGATGGCAAGATCAGCTTCGAGTTCGAGGAACGCAAGGCCAAGGCGCCCGCCAAGGGCAAGGCGGCAGCAGCGGATGCCGATGACGGTGCCGACGAGGCAGTTGCCAAGCCGGCCGCCAAGAAGACGGCGACCAAGACGGCGGCCAAGACCACCGCCACCAAGACCAAGGCGGCAGCAGCCAAGAAGCCGGCCTTGCGCAAGGCGACGCCGAAGAAAGCAGCGGCTCCCGACGCCTGATTCTCGGCCGGCCGGAAACGACAAAGCCCTCGCACTTCACGGTGCGAGGGCTTTTCGTTGGCGAGCTCAGTGTGGCTTAGTCGCTGTAGACCACCGTCAACGGCGCATGATCCGAAAAACGCTGCTCCTTGTAGATCGCCGCGCTCACCGCCTTGGCCGCAATGCCCGGCGTGGACACGTGGTAATCGATACGCCACCCGACGTTGTTGGCCCAGGCCTGGCCGCGATTGCTCCACCAGGTGTAGGCTTCGCCGGTGGTCTCGGGATGCAGGCGGCGATACACATCCACCAGGCCCAACTGATCGAAAATGCGTGTCATCCAGGCGCGTTCTTCCGGCAAAAAGCCCGAATTCTTCTGGTTGCTCTTCCAGTTCTTCAGGTCGATTTCCTTGTGGGCGATGTTCCAGTCGCCGCAGATGACCACTTCGCGGCCGCTCTTTTCCAGTTCCATCAGGTGCGGCAGGAAGGCTTCCATGAAGCGGAACTTGGCTTCCTGGCGCTCCTCGCTGGAGGAGCCCGAAGGCGCATAGAGCGAGATCACGGTCAGGTCGCCATAGTCGCATTCGACATAGCGGCCTTCGTCATCGAATTCGGTATTGCCAAAGCCGATGCGCACCGAGTCCGGCTGGCGGCGGCTGTAGACGCCCACGCCCGAGTAACCCTTCTTCTGGGCATAGTGGAAATGGCCGACATAGCCGGCCGGGGCCAGGAATTCATCGGTCATGTCGGCTGCCTGGGCCTTCAGTTCCTGCACGCAGACGAAGTCCGGCGCTTCCTTTTGCAACCACTCGAAGAAGCCCTTCTTGGCGGCCGAGCGGATTCCGTTGAGGTTGGCGGAGACGATTTTTGGCATGGATGTCCTGTTTGCTTGCTGCGCTAGAGTGTTCAGTCAGGCCGGTAGCATAACCGATAGGATGAATCATTTAAAATGACGGCCTGATGAAGGCTTTGCACCGCCGGCCTTGCCCAACGGCAAGCGCCAACGGTTCGCACCTTCCGTTTTGACTCTTCCCGGGAAATGCATTGTGAGCAACTTGAGACAGGAATTCATCGAATTCGCGGTATCGGCCGGCGTGCTGCGCTTTGGCGAATTCGTCACCAAGGCGGGCCGTACCTCGCCTTACTTCTTCAACGCCGGCCTCTTCAGCGAAGGCGCGACCCTGGCCCAGGTGGCGCGCTTCTATGCCCAGACCCTGCAGGATTCGGGGGTGGAATATGACATGCTGTTCGGCCCCGCCTACAAGGGCATCACCCTGGCTTCGGCTACCGCCGTGGCGCTGGCCGGCATGGGCCGCAACGTGCCTTTCGCCTTCAACCGCAAGGAAGCCAAGGACCATGGCGAAGGCGGCACCATCGTCGGTGCCAAGCTGCAGGGCAAGGTCGTCATCATCGATGACGTGATCTCGGCCGGCACCTCGGTGCGCGAGTCGGTGGACATGATCCGCGCCGCCGGTGCCACCCCTTGCGCGGTGCTGATCGCACTGGACCGCATGGAGCGCTCGGGCAAGGATGGCGCGCTGTCGGAACTGTCGGCGGTGCAGGAAGTGGCCCGTGAATATGACATGCCGGTGGTCTCCATTGGCAACCTCAACGACCTCTTCGACTACATCTCCAACGGTGGCGATGCCGGCCTGGCCCAGTACAAGGATGCGGTGGCGGCCTATCGTAGTCGTTACGGCGTTTGAGTCATTCCAGTCGGCTGGAGAGCTGGATAAGGCTTTGTCAGGCAATAAATGAAGGAAAAAGGCTGGTTCCTCGCGGATCCAGCCTTTTTTACGGGTACGGGTGAATTTTTCTTACATCGTCCTGATCGCCCCAGCCACCTGCTGGCGTTGTAGACGATCATCGAGTTCACCGACCTGGGCGGCCACGGCATTCTCGGTCTGTTCCACGCGCTGGTGGATATCCCGCTGCAGGGCATCCAGGCGTTGCGCCAGCAGGGTTTGTTGTTCGCTCTGGCGGGTCTGCAACTGTTCCAGCTCGGTCTTGAGATAGTTGCGCAAGTCGTTGAAGCGCGAATGTTCGGCCTGGTCAGCCAGGGCGCGCTGGGCTTCCAGCTGCTTGGTCAGGCGCCGGCTTTCCAGCATCACGCTGGTCTGCAAGGCCAGGATGTAGAGCAGGAAGAAGGCCGTCAGCACCACCACTACGCCCAGCATCACCGCGCCCAGCGGGGCCTGGAATTCGGTATAGATCAGCGACAGGGTGGTGGTGGCGGTAAAGGCGGTCCAGTTGACGGCGGCGAAGATGGCCACCAGCGCCAGCAGCACGATCAGGAACAGGGTTCGGAATTTCATGGCAGCCTCCTTGTTTGTGAATATGTCGGCAGGTGCAGGCAAGTGCTTGTCATGGCGACTATGAATTTATTGGACTGCGACCAGCCAGGGGATGTTCCTTGCAGTTGCCATCCTGCAATCGGAAATGAAAAAGCCGGCATCAAAGCCGGCCTTTAATGGGTAGAGGGGGAGGGGCTCAGGCTGCCGCCAGTGCCTTCTCCAGCAATTGATGCAATTCCGCAAACTGCGGCTCGCCGACATAACGCTTGATGATGTTGCCATCCTTGCCGATGACGAAGGTGGTCGGGGTCAGCTTGACGTCGCCGAAGGCGTTGGCCAGCTTGTCTTGCGTGTCCAGCGCGACCTTGAAGGGGAGCTTGCGGGTTTCGGTGTAGTTCAGCACGTAGTTGGGCGGGTCATAGCTCATGGCCACGGCCACGAAGTCCAGGCCGCGGTCCTTGAACTTGTTGTAGGTGTCGATCATCTTGGGCATCTCGCCCACGCAGGTGGTGCAACTGGTAGCCCAGAAGTTGACCATGACCACCTTGCCGCGCAAGTCCTTCAGGGCCACCTGCTGGCCATCGAGCTGGGTGAAGGTGACGTCGGGTGCGGCGTTGCCGGCATTGACCTTGAAATAGGCGAAGGCGGCGATGGCGGCCACCACCAGGACGGCGGCCAGCTTGATCATGAGACCGCTCTTGGCAGCGTTTGCCTGTGCTTGCATGAAGAACTCCGGGTTCCGGGTAACGGATGCGATGAAGGAGCCGGCACCAAGCCGCTCCAGACGTATCCCGCCATTATAGACCGCCGTGCCGGATCCTGCGGGCGAGCGCTTGACGTGAAAACCGCCGGACGGGCCGGCGGTTTGACCTGTATCAGGCATCAGGGGCGAAGCCTGCCATCAACTGGTGGCCTTGTTCTCGCTGGCCGGCTTGCGTTGGTATTCCTTGAGTTGGTCTTCGGTGATGTACTCGAACAGGGTCACGACCTTGTTCACATCCGAGACACCGCTGGCGATCTGCGCTGCGCGCTGACCTTCACGCGGGGTCACGCGGCCCATCATGTAGACGATGCCACGCTCGGTGGTGACCTTGAAGGCGCTGGCGTAGAGTGCCTTGTCGTCCACCAGGCTGGCCAGCACCTTGCTGGTGATCAAGGCATCGGTGGAACGCGAACCGAAGCTGGAAGAGGGGCCCACTTCCAGTTCGTTGTACACCGTCTCGACGTTCTGGATGGCCTTGACCTCGCGCTCGGCGGCGGCCTTGGAGGCTTCGTCAGGCACTTCACCCGACAGCAGCACCTTGCGGTTGAAGGCGGTCACGTTGACGTGGGAGCCGGCGGCCACCACTTCGGGAATGCGGGCTTCGCCCTTGACCACGATCGCTTTGTCTTCCGTCTGTGCGCCCAGGGTGCGGCGGTCGGTGGCGGCAAAGGTGGTGGCCAGCGCACCGCCGGCCAACACGGCAAAGCAGCCCTGCAGGCTCAAGGCCACCATGCCACCCAGTGCCACCGCCGCCAGTGGGCGGCGCAGGCGGGTCAACAGCGATCGTGCATCATTCATTGGCTTCATCTCCGAAAAGAGCGACGTCGATACCGTCGCAAATGCAGTGCAGCGAGACCAGATGCACTTCCTGGATGCGCGCAGTACGGTCATGCGGCACACAGATATGCACATCGGCATCGGTGAGGATCTTGCCGATCTTGCCACCACCCTTGCCGGTCAATGCCACCACGCGCATATCGCGTTCGTGGGCCACTTCGATGGCCGCCAGGATGTTGCCCGAATTGCCCGAGGTCGAGAAGGCCAGCAGGATGTCGCCAGCCTGGCCGAAGGCCTGGACTTGCTTCGAGAAGATTTCCTGGTAGCTGTAATCGTTACCGACCGCCGTGAGGATGGAGGTGTCGGTGGTCAGGGCCAGGGCCGGCAGTGGCAGGCGCTCACGTTCGAAGCGCCCCACCAGTTCGGCGGCGAAGTGCTGGCTGTCGGCGGCCGATCCACCATTGCCACAGGCAAGAATCTTGTTGCCATTCGACAGTGCAGTGAACATAAGTTCAATCGCCTGTTCGATCGGTTGCGCCAGAACGCTGGCTGCTTTCATCTTCAGGTCGGCGCTTTCCTGGAAATGGGCGAGGATGCGGGGATTTGTCATAGTGGCTGCGATTATAGAGGACTTGGCGGTGGCCAAGCCCGGGCAATTGGTAACGTGAAGTTTCTGGCAATCCGGTCGCACATGATACGACCAGCGCCGGGATGATGCAGCACTCCTGCCCCTTCAGGCGCTGATGGCGTTGCGCAACCACTGCATTTGTCCGCCCTCCAGGGCAATGACGTCGAAGCGGCAGGGTGGCAAACCGGGCTGGCCTTGCAGCCAGACCTGGGCCGCCAGCAGCAGGCGCCGTTGCTTGGCCGGGGTGATGCTGGCCGCTGCCCCGCCATAGGCGGCACTGGCGCGGGCGCGCACTTCGACGAACACCACCGTGGCACCCTCGCGCAGGATCAGATCGATCTCGCCACCCTTGCAGCGGAAATTACGTTCGACCAGCGTCAAGCCCTGGCGCTGCAGATAGGCCAGGGCCTGGTCCTCGGCTGCGTCGCCGCTGCGCTGGCGGGAAGTTCGCCCTAGCAGGTCGCGCAGCGCCATGCCCGCCTCAGTACTGGTCGGCCAGCGGCACCGGCCAGCCATCCTGGTAGACGGCCTGGGTTTCCTGGCGCTGGAAGAAGGTGGCGCCGCCGCTGTTCATGTTCACATTCAGGCGACCGGTGACGCCATCGATGTCGAAGCTGGATTGGCGCTGGGCGATGCCGTAGGCCACCCGATAGGCGTCGATGCCCAGCGCATACAGGCGCGCCAGATCCGCATTGGGACGCTCGCCCTCATTGATGGCCGGGCGCGGATAGCGGGCCACGGCCAGGTTGTCCGGCTGCAGTTGCCAGGGAATGTCGATGAGGCGCACGCCATCCAGTTCGGGCAGCTTGTCGTTGGGATTGTCGCGTTTGAGCGTATAGGGATTGATCTGCGAGGTGCCGTACAGCGGCAGCTCGTTGCCCACGGCGCTGCGCAATTGCGCGGTCTGCGCCGCATCCAGGGCCACGAAGATCAGGGCCGGCTTTTCCTGCTCCACGCGCTTGGCCAGTTGCGCCAGGCCGGGGGCGGACAGGGCATTGGCAGGGGTACTCAATTCCAGCGTTTCGACCTGCAGGCCCAGTTGCCGGGCGCGTAGCTGGAAGGAACGGGCTGCGCGCTTTTGCCAGGCGATACCGGTGGACACGGCGAAGATCTTGCCGGGTGCTTTTTCCTTTTCCACCCAATTTGCCACCTGGCGTGCCTCTTCATCGATGGACAAGCCTACGGCCAGCATCTGCGGCGGCAAGGGGAGGTCGGCTTCGCCATTCATGTCCGGCTGGGCCAGCGCCACGGTGGGTTTGTTCACGCGCCCGCTTTGCGCCACGGCGGTGACGGCGCTGCGCGAGAGCGGGCCGATCAGGATGTCGTACTTGCTGGCCGCCTCATCATAGGCGCGCTGCATGTCGGCGGCCGAGTCGCCGGTCTCGACGATGGCTAGCTGGATGTTTTCCTTCTGGCGTGAATAGGCGGTCAACAAGCCCATGCGCACTGCATCGGCCGCCGCGCCGAAGGCCCCGCTGCGGGAAGGCAGCAGCAACACCATCCGAATCGGGGCCGCAGCCGGAGCGGCTGCTGCGCCTTCGGCGGCGGCTTCCATCTCGGGTGAGGTGCCCGGCGGCAAGGCCAGCGGGGCAGGGTTGGAATTCGTTGCGGAGGATGCCGGTGTGGCAGCCTGGGCCAGCAGGGGTACACTGTCGGCTGCTGCAGCGCTGGCCGTCACCATCCAAGGCGCCAGCACGCTTGCCAGCAAGGCCGCTTGTGCGGTCATTTTCTTCAAACCAGTGAACATCCCGTCCCCTTCAATGAATCAGAATTCCAGCGTCGCCGCCGCCATCCTGCAGGATGCCGCCCAGCAAACCTATCCGGTGTCGGCATTATATGTGCTGGCCACGCCCATCGGGAATGTCTGCGACATCAGCCTGCGCGGCCTGCACGTGCTGGCCCTGGCCGATGCCGTGGCCTGCGAGGATACCCGCAATACCAGCCAGTTGCTGCAGCGCTATGGCCTGTCCAAACAGTTGCTGGCCACCCATGAACACAATGAGCGCGAAGCCGCCGCCAAGATCATCGAGCGTCTGCAGGCCGGCCAGCGCGTGGCCTTGGTCTCCGACGCCGGTACGCCCGCCGTCTCCGATCCGGGCGCCCGTGTCGTGGACGCCGTGCGCGCAGCAGGGTTCCAGGTCATTCCGCTGCCGGGGGCATCGGCGGCGGTGACGGCCTTGTCGGCCTCGGGCCTGGCCGATGCACGCTTCCTCTTCGTCGGCTTCCTGCCGGCCAAGACGCGCCAGCGCGAGACCGCTCTGCAAGAGCTGGTCGATCAGCAAGCCGCGCTGGTGTTCTATGAAGCTCCGCACCGCATCGTCGAGACGGTGCAATCGATGCTGCAGGTGTTCGGCCCCACGCGCCAGGTTGTGCTGGCGCGCGAACTGACCAAGCTGTTCGAGCACATCCACCGCTGCCCGCTGGGCGAAGCGCCAGCCTGGCTGGAACAGGATGCCAACCGCCAGCGCGGTGAATTCGTGGTCTTGCTGGAGGGGGCGCAGCCGGTCGAGGGTGAAGATGCCGAGGGTGAGCGCGTGCTGCGCATCTTGCTGGAAGAGTTGCCGGTCAAGCAAGCTGCGGCCCTGGCCGCGCAGATCACCGGCCAGAAGAAGAATGCCTTGTATGAACGCGCCCTGCAGATCAGGCAGGGCGCGCAAGAGGATGATCAGGCGTCAAGCCAATGATCAGCGCTCGACGATGAAAGGCGTGCCGGCGCTGCGCTGGCGCACCAGCATGGCGGCATTCTGCGCCTCCGGGCGGGTCGGATAAGGCCCGGCGTAGAGACGATAGAGGCCGTTGACCTGCACTGCCTGCATGTTGTCCACAATGCCCGAGAGGCTGGGCAAGAGCTTGTCGCGCGCCACCAGGGCATTGGCTTCCTGGGAATAGGCGCCGAACTGCAGGTAATAGCCCGCCGTCAACGGTACTGCCTGCGGCATGGCTGGGGAGGGTGCCGTGCCGCTGGCCACCGCATTGATGATGCCGCCGCCACCGGCCAGGCCGGCGCCGCCTGCGGCACTGCTGGTACTGGCGTTGATCGGCTGCACCGCCGCGACGGTGGGTTGCGGCGGCAGATTTTGCGCACTCACCCGATTGATTTCCACCGCGCCCGTGGACACCCCAGCACCGGTGTCGGCCGCGCGGTTGATGGGATCGGCCGCCGCCAGCATGGTGGTGCTGCTGCCATTGCGGCGCGCATCGGCCATGCGCTGCGCTTCGTCGGGCAGTATGCGTTCGACTTCCAGTTCGCTGCTGCCGGTGCCGAGATAACCCAGCTTGAGCGCGGCGGTATAGGAAAGGTCGATGATGCGGTTGGAGTGGAAGGGCCCGCGGTCATTGATGCGCACGATGACTTGCTTGCCGGTCTTCAGGTTGGTCACCCGGGCATAGGACGGGATGGGCAGCGTGGGGTGCGCGGCCGTCATCTTGTACATATCGTAGAGCTCGCCCGAGGAAGTCTTCTGGCCGTGGAACTTCTTGCCATACCAGCTACCGATGCCGCGCTGGATGAAGGGCTGGTTGTTGTCGGTGATGGGCACGTAGGTCTTGCCGAACACCGCATAGGGCCGGCTGGCGGCCTTGGAGATGGGTTCCACCTGCGGTTCGGCATCGGCCACGTCCAACAGGCCATCGGGAATATGGTCACCCGGGCCGTCATCCTTGTAGTAGCCGCCCCGCCCCGATCCGGCGGCCGGCAGGGCCGGCACATTCGACGGCCGGGCGCTGGCGGACTTGGTCGGTGTGCCCGGCACCTGGGCGCCCTGATAGGGCGATTGCTGGGTGGTGCCGCAGGCCGCCAGCAGCAGTGGCAGCACCAGGCTGCCCCAGCGCAGTGCCGCCGGCATCGGCAGCGCCAGCGGCCGGCCCGCTCGAGAGCTGGCCCTGCGGAAATGTTCGTAAGAGATGGTTCCCATAGCCTGTCCTTGGTCAACAGTCGATGCGCCGGGCCAGGTGACCTGTCCCGGCCGGAATGTTCGCAACGATACCAGAGTGCGCCGCAACGAGGCTGACAACTTGTCAGTGCCGCAAGTTCAGCTGCGGCCTGCATATCGCCCGACGGAATAGGCCCTAGCTCTGCACCAGCTTGCGATGGCGCTGGATACTCATCAGGATGCCGGCGCCCAGGCCCAGCGTCACCAGCGCGGTGCCGCCATAGCTCATGAAGGGCAAGGGCACGCCCACCACCGGGAGGATGCCGCTGACCATGCCCATGTTCACGAAGGCATAGGTGAAGAAGATCATGGTGATGGCCCCGCCTAAGAGACGCGTAAACAGCGATGGGGCATTGGCCGTGATCATCAGGCCACGGCCGATCAAGAGCAGGTACAGGATCAGCAGCACGATATTGCCGATCAGCCCGAATTCCTCGGAATAGACCGAGAAGATGAAGTCGGTGGTACGTTCGGGGATGAATTCCAGGTGGGTCTGCGTGCCCATCAGCCAGCCCTTGCCGGTCACCCCACCCGAGCCGATGGCAATGGTCGACTGGATGATGTGGAAGCCCTTGCCCAGCGGATCGGAGGTGGGGTCGATCAGCATCATGACGCGCTGACGTTGGTAATCGTGCATGAACGACCACACCACCGGCAAGCTGGCCGCCCCGGCAATCACCAGGCCCAGCAGGATCTTCCATGGCAGACCGGCAAAGAAGATCACGTAGAAGCCCGCGGCCAGCACCAGCAGGCCCGTGCCCAGGTCAGGCTGGCGGATGATCAGGAAACCCGGGATCAGCAGCAGGACCGCCGCCACCAGGAAGGCATCCCAGCGCAACATGCCCTCCCGTTTCTGGAAGTACCAGGCCAGCATCAGCGGCATGGCGATCTTCATGATCTCGGAGGGTTGCACCACCATCCCGATGTTGAGCCAGCGGCGCGAGCCCTTCTTGATGATGCCGAACAGCGCCACTGCAATCAACAGCGTCACGCCTATCGTATAGACCGGTACCGCCAGCCGCAGCAGCAGTTGCGGCGAGACGTTGGCGGCGATCCACATGATGACGAAGGCCACCAGGATGTTGCGCAGCTGGTCTTCCACCCGACCCGGAAAGTTCATGCCGGCGGAGTACAGCGTGACAATGCCGACCGACACGATCAGGAACACGATCAGCGACAGCGCGCCGTCGAACACCGTCAGGTGCGGCTTGATGATTTGCCACAGGGGCGGACGTTGCAGGCTCATGCCGGCTCCTCGTGCGTACTGCTTGTTGCGATGTCTGGCTTGGCGCCGGGCCGGGCCCTGGCGCAAGGGTTCCTATCAGGTGCCGGGTACCGTGCAGGAAAAGACTTCATTCCTGCACATCCGGCTGGACGGTCGGCGTATTGCTGCTGCCGCCTTCCTCGGAGGTGGGGCCTTCGACCGGGGTATCCGCGCTCACCGCCTCGGGTGCGACCGACTTGATCGGCTCGTTGGGACGCTTGCCCAGCATGAAGTAGTCCATGGCCTTGCGCACCAGAGGCGCGGCCACGCCGGCCCCCCAGCCACCGTTCTCGACCACCGCCGCAATGGCGATGCGCGGCGCATCCGCCGGGGCAAAGCCGATGTAGAGGCCGTTGTCATGGAAGATGCGCGAGAGTTTCTTGGAATCATACTTCTGGTTCTTGGCGATGTTGACCACCTGCGCCGTACCGGTCTTGCCGCCCGATTCATACGGTGCGCCCCGGAAGGCGGCCGCACCGGTACCTTCCTTGACCACGCCCACCATGGCGCGCTTGATGAAGTCGATGTTTTCCTGCTTCAAGGGGATGCGGTAGCTTTCCTTGGGCACGGTCTCGGTGCGCTCGTGGGTCACGCCATCCTCGATGATCTTGACCAGATGCGGCTTCATCACCACGCCATTGTTGGCCAGGATGGCGGTGGCCTGCGCGAGTTGTAGCGGGGTGAAGCTGTTGTAGCCCTGGCCGATGCCCAGCGACACCGTGTCGCCGGCGATCCAGCGCTTCTGTTCGGGTTTGCGGAAGGCGGTGCGTTTCCAGTCGGTGGAGGGCAGGATGCCGCGCTTTTCATGTTCCAGGTCGATGCCGGTGATCTGGCCGAAGCCAAAAGGCTTCATGAAGTCATGGATGGCATTGACTCCCATGTCGTTGGCCAGCATGTAGTAGTAGGTGTCGCAGGACACTACGATGGAGCGGTACATGTCGACAATGCCGTGGCCGCCTTCCTTGTCGTCGCGGAAGCGGTGGTTGCCCAGCACGAAGAAGCCCGGATCGCGGATGGCGTCCTGCGGACGACGCTTGCCCAGTTCCAGCGCGGCCAACGCCATGAAGGGCTTGTAGGTCGAGCCGGGCGAATACAGGCCCGACAGCGGGCGGTTCAGCAGTGGTCGGTCGGGCGACTTGTTCAACTCGTCCCAGCTCTGCTGGTCGATGCCTTCGACGAACAGGTTGGGGTCGTAGGAGGGCTGCGAGACATAGGCCAGGATGTCGCCGGTGGCCGGGTTGATCGCCACCAGCGCGCCCTTCTGGTCGCCGAAGGCTTCTTCCACCACCTTCTGCAGCTCGATGTCGATGGACAGGATCAGGTTCTTGCCGGGTGTAGCCGGGGTGCGCGAGAGCGAGCGCACGGCGCGTCCGCTGGCCGAGATTTCCACTTCCTCGTAGCCGGTGGTTCCGTGCAGCTGGGTCTCGTAGCTCTTTTCCAGGCCTTCCTTGCCGATGTAGTCGGTGCCGTTGTAGTTGGCTTCGTCGTCGGAGTCGGCGATGCGCTCGGCATCGCGCTGGCTGATGCGACCGATGTAGCCGATCACGTGGGCCGCCGTCTTGCCATACGGATACTGGCGGAACAGGCGCGCCTGCACTTCCACGCCGGGGAAGCGGTAGCGCTGAGCGGTGAACTTGGCCACTTCCTCATCGGTCAAGCGGGTGCGGATGGGTACGCTTTCGAAGTTCTTGGATTCTTCTTGCAGGCGGCGGAAGCGGCGGCGGTCGCGCGGCTGGATTTCCACGATGGTGCTTAACTCATCAATGAGGTCATCGATGTTGGTCTTGATCTTGGAGGGCGTGATTTCCAGCGTATAGGCCGAATAGTTGCGCGCCAGCACCACCCCATTGCGATCCATGATCAGGCCGCGGTTGGGTACGATGGGCACCACCGAGATGCGGTTTTCCTCGGCCTGGGCGGCGTAAGCGTCGTGGCGTACCACCTGCAGCCACAAGAAACGCGCCAGCAACAGGCTGAAGCACACCAGCACCAGGACGCTGGCGGCCAACAGGCGCATCCGAAACAGCCTCAGCTCATGCGCGGTATTCTTGAATTCGGTCATGCTGCTTGCACCTGGCCCCTCAGATGGGACGGTTTTCGTCGCGATCCACGGCGCGGCGCTGCGGCGCCAGCAACAGGATGCTCACCACCGGCCACAGCAGGGCCGACACCACGCTCTCGCTGAAATAAAACCAATCCGGCGACTTGCCCGTGACCAACAGCTGGATCACCAGTTGCACCGCCTGCGCCAGCAACATCAGCGGCAGCACATGCAGTGCCTGGGTGCGCAGCGGGAACCACAGCACGCGGCGGTGGATCATGATGGCGAAATACGACAGCAGGGTATAGGCCAGAGCATTCTCTCCCAGCAGCGTGGATTCGTTCACATCCATCAGCAAGCCCATCAGGAAAGCTGCGCTGATGCCCACCTTGCGCGGCTGGTGGATGTTCCAGAACACCAGCGCCAGCGCCACGAAGTCGGGCACGCCCACCATCTGCCCCCAGGGCATCAGGTTCAGCACGAAGGCCACGATGAGGCTAAAGGCGATGAATAGCGGACTGGCCGGCAGGAGGATGGTTTGATTGTTCATCGTGCAGATTCCTTGGCGGCTGGCTTGGTACTAGCGGCCGGTGCAGCCGGTTTGGTCGGGGTTGCCGGTGTTGCAGCGGCTGCGGGCTTGGCCGCAGGCGGTGCCACCTCGGCTGCGCCCTTGCGCTCTTCCGTCGGCTTGTCTTTTTGGGAGGCACTGGCCTCCTCGCCACCGTTGTCGCGGGTGCTGTCACGCAGGCGGCGCTTGAAGAGCTTGGCCGACTTTTCATCGACCACGTCCGGCTCCGGGCGCGGCGGCATGTTCTGTTCCACCAGCAGGATCAGCAACTGGCGATGGCGGTCGATGCCGGCCAGCGGGCGGCAGACGATACGGGCGAAAGAGTCGGCCGAACGGGTTTCCACCAGTACCACGCTGGCCACCGACAGGCCGGGCGGGTAGACGCCGTCGATACCCGAGGTCACCAGCACGTCACCCTTCTGGATATCGGCGTTGGCCGGCATGAAGCGCAGGTCCAGCGCGCCGGTCTGGCCGCGGCCATAGGCCACGCTGCGCAAGCCGTTGCGTAGTACCTGGACCGGGATGGCCTGGTCCTTGTCGGTCAGCAAGGTCACTTCGGAGGTGAACGGAAACACCCGTGTCACCTGGCCCACGATGCCCACATCGTCAATGACCGGCTGGCCGGGCATGACGCCCTGCTGCGAGCCGCGGTTGAGGATGATCTTGCGGGTGAAGGGATCGCGTGCGTCATACAGGATTTCGCCCACGATGGACTTGACCGGCACCTTCTGCTGCATGTCCAGCAGCTTGCGCAATTGCGCGTTTTCGGCCGCTAGCAGGCGCTCCTGCTGCATCAGCTGGGCATTGACGATCTGTTGCTGGCGCAGTTGGTGGTTTTCCTTCTGCAGCGAAGCCATCGAAGAAAAATAGTCGGCCGAATTGGTGAAGGCGTCGCGCGGCACCATGGCCACCGTCTGGAACGGATAGAGGGCCGTGCCCAGTGCCTGGCGTAGCGTGCCCAGCACGTGCATACGGGCGTCGACCACCAGCATGACGACCGAGATCAATGCGAAGACGGTCACGCGCACCCGGGCTGAGGCGCCCTGCTTGAAGAGTGGTGGGATTTCCATGGCGTCAGGCCGCCAGCAGGGCCGCGAAAAGCAGCCGTCTGCAGGCGGAGAACTCACTTCCTGCGTCAAAAACGGTAACAAAAAGGGGAGCCGAAGCGTTCCTCGGACCCGGTTCCGGCCGACCTCCGACCCCAGGCGCAAAGGAGATGCGCCCCGGGTGGCTGGTCGGTGTGAACTGCGTCATAGTGAACGTATCGGTTCCCCGCTCATCCGGCAGTACATCGCTGCCGGTTCATGCTTGACTGCAATCCCGTCCCGTGGGACGGGGGCCGGCGTCGGCCGGCTTATTCGGCCGAGAAGATCGAACCCAGCTTGTCCATGCGGTCCAGTGCCATGCCCGAGCCGCGCACCACGCAGGTCAGCGGGTCTTCGGCCACGATCACCGGCAGGCCGGTTTCTTCCATCAGCAGACGGTCCAGGTCGCGCAGCAGCGCGCCACCACCGGTCAACATCATGCCCTTTTCGGCGATGTCGGCGCCCAGTTCCGGCGGGGTCTGTTCCAGCGCGTTCTTCACGGCCGAGACGATGTTGTTGAGCGGATCGGTCAGGGCTTCCAGGATTTCATTGCTGGAGATGGTGAAGGAACGCGGGATGCCTTCGGACAGGTTGCGGCCCTTGACTTCCATTTCCTTGACTTCCGAGCCGGGGAAGGCCGAGCCGATTTCCTTCTTGATCGCTTCGGCGGTCTGTTCGCCGATCAACATGCCGTAGTTGCGGCGGATGTAGTTGACGATGGCTTCGTCGAACTTGTCACCGCCCACGCGCACCGAACCCTTGTAGACCATGCCGCCCAGCGAGATGATGCCCACCTCGGTGGTGCCGCCGCCGATATCGACCACCATCGAGCCGGTGGCGTCCGAGACCGGCAGGCCCGAGCCGATGGCAGCGGCCATCGGTTCCTCGATCAGGTACACCTGCGAAGCACCGGCGCCCAGGGCGGATTCGCGAATGGCGCGGCGTTCCACCTGGGTCGAGCCGCAGGGTACGCAGATGATGATACGGGGGGAGGGACGGAACAGCTTGGAGTCGTGCACCATGCGGATGAATTGCTTCAACATCTGCTCGGTGACGGTGAAGTCGGCGATCACGCCATCCTTCATCGGGCGGATCGCCTCGATGTTGCCGGGCACCTTGCCCAGCATCTGCTTTGCTTCCTTGCCGACTGCCTGGATGGTCTTCTTGCCGTTGGGGCCGCCTTGCTGGCGGATCGCCACCACCGACGGCTCGTCCAGCACGATGCCATGGCCGCGCGCGTAGATCAGCGTGTTCGCGGTGCCCAGGTCGATCGCCAGATCGTTCGAAAAGTAACTGCGGAGAAATCCAAACATGAGTTGTCCTGATGCGCCCGCCACGGGGCGCCTAGCTTTTTGATAGGGGGAGGGTGTCCGTTCATGCTGCGGCGACGCGAAAATCAGGCGCCAGCAAGGCATTAATCCGACATTCTACCTTATAATTTGCGAGAAACCAGCAAGCCGGTTTGCCAAAAACATCCGCATCCCGAGTCGTTCCGGCCGCCATTTGGCGCGGGTTTGCCGTTTTTTGCGCGAACCATGCCATGACTAGGTCGACCTGTCCTGCAGGTACCCCGTCATGGGTACCGAGGCCCTGCAAAACCGTTTCCGGCCTCCTTGGCTCACGGGTCTTCCCATTTCAACATCTCGCGGCGCGCCCGGCGCGTCCTATCGACCATGTCACTAGCCCTTTCCGACGTCAAACGCATCGCCAACCTATCCCGACTGGAGCTCACCGAGGCCCAGGCCGAGCAAACGCTGGAGAAGCTCAATGGCATCTTCGCCCTGGTGGAACAGATGAAGGCCATCGATACCTCCGGCGTAGAACCGCTGTCGCACCCGATCGCCGCCATCGAGCCGGCACTGGCGCTGCGCCTGCGCGAGGACGTCGTGACCGAGTCCAATCGCCGCGAGGACTATCAGCAACCGGCCCCGGCCACCCAGGATGGCCTGTACCTGGTCCCCAAGGTGATCGAGTAAGCCCGGCACCACGCCCAGAACCCGTCCGCATCCGGCCCAGCCGGCCCGCCAGACCGCAGCGTAACCCATTCCATGCACAAGCTCACCCTCAAAGAACTGTCCGCGCAACTGCAAGCGCGCAAGATTTCCGCCACTGAACTGGCGACCCTGTTCCTGGACCGCATCGAGGCCAGCGATCTCAATGCCTTCCTGCACGTGGATCGCGCCTTGACCCTGGCGCAAGCCCAGGCCGCCGATGTCCGCCTGGCAGGCAATGATGCCGGCCCCCTGACCGGTGTGCCCATTGCCCATAAGGACATCTTCGTGACCCGCAACTGGCGTACCACGGCCGGTTCGCACATGCTGCAAGACTACGTGAGCCCCTTCGACGCAACCGTGGTCGAACAGTTCAATGCAGCCGGAACCGTCACCCTGGGCAAGCTCAACTGTGACGAATTCGCCATGGGCTCCAGCAACGAGAACTCCTTCTACGGCCCGGTCAAGAATCCCTGGGACAAGACCGCCATCCCCGGCGGCTCCTCGGGCGGCTCGGCCGCTGCCGTGGCCGCGCGCCTGGCGCCAGCGGCCACCGCCACCGACACCGGCGGCTCGATCCGCCAGCCAGCCTCGCTGTGCGGCGTGACCGGCATCAAGCCCACCTATGGCAGTGTCTCACGCTACGGCATGATCGCCTTCGCCTCCTCGCTGGACCAGGGCGGCCCGATTGCCAAGACCGCCGAAGATTGTGGCCTGCTGTTGAACGCCATGACCGGCTTCGATGAGCGCGACTCCACCAGCCTGCAACGCCCCAAGGAAGATTTCACCCGCTCGCTGAACCAGAGCCTGCAAGGCCTGCGCATCGGCGTGCCCCGTGAATTCTTCGGCGCCGGCTTGGCCGCCGACGTGGAAGCCGCCGTGCGTGGCGCCCTGGCCGAGTTCGAGAAGCTGGGCGCGACCCTGGTTGACATTTCGCTGCCCAAGACCGAACTGTCCATTCCCGTGTATTACGTGATCGCCCCGGCCGAAGCCTCGTCCAATCTGTCGCGCTTCGATGGCGTGCGCTACGGCCATCGCGCCGCCACCTACGGCAATCTGGACGACATGTACAAGAAGTCGCGCGCCGAAGGCTTTGGCGAAGAGGTCAAGCGCCGCATCCTGGTCGGTTCCTACGTGCTCTCGCATGGCTACTACGACGCCTACTACCTGCAGGCCCAGAAGATCCGCCGCCTGATCGCCGAAGACTTCCAGCGCGCCCTGGCCGGCGAGAACCGCCAGTGCGACGTCATCATGGGCCCGGTCTCGCCCACCGTCGCCTGGGACCTGGGCGACAAGACCGACGATCCGGTAGCCAACTACCTGGCCGACATCTTCACGCTCTCCACCAGCCTGGCCGGTCTGCCTGGCATGTCCATTCCTTGCGGATTCGGACAAGGCGAGAAGAACGCCAAGCGTCCGGTCGGCCTGCAGATCATCGGCAATTATTTCGACGAAGCGCGCCTCCTGAACGTGGCGCACCAGTTCCAGCAGGCCACCGACTGGCACCTGCGCGAACCGGCCTGAGCCTGCAAGTCCAGCCCTCGTCACCAACAACAGCATTCGCAAGGACAACATCATGCAGTGGGAAGTCGTCATCGGCCTCGAAACGCACACGCAGCTTTCGACCCAATCCAAGATTTTCAGCGGCAGCTCGACCCGCTTCGGCGCCGAACCCAACACCCAGGCCAGCCCGGTGGACCTGGCCTTGCCGGGCGTGTTGCCGGTCTTGAACAAGGGCGCAGTGGAACGTGCGATCCAGTTTGGTCTGGCCATCGGCGCCACCATCGCGCCGCGCTCCATCTTCGCGCGCAAGAATTACTTCTATCCTGACCTGCCCAAGGGCTACCAGATCAGCCAGTTCGAGATCCCCGTGGTGCAAGGCGGCACCATGTCCTTCGCGGTAGAGAAGGACGGCAAGACCGAGATCAAGACCATCAACCTGACCCGCGCCCACCTCGAAGAAGACGCCGGCAAGTCCCTGCACGAGGATTACCAGGGCATGACCGGCATCGACCTCAACCGTGCCGGCACGCCGCTCTTGGAAATCGTCACCGAACCCGAGATGCGCAGCGCCGCCGAAGCCGTGGGCTATGCCAAGGCCCTGCATTCGCTGGTGATGTGGCTGGGCATCTGCGATGGCAACATGCAGGAAGGCTCCTTCCGCTGCGACGCCAACGTCTCCGTGCGTCCGGTCGGCCAGGAAAAATTCGGCACCCGCTGCGAGATTAAGAACCTGAACTCCTTCCGCTTCCTGGAAGAAGCCATCAACTACGAAGTGCGGCGCCAGATCGAGCTGATTGAAGACGGCGGCACCGTGGTGCAGGAAACCCGCCTCTACGACCCGGACAAGAAGGAAACCCGCTCCATGCGCAGCAAGGAAGACGCGCAGGATTACCGTTACTTCCCCGACCCCGACCTGCCGCCGCTGGCCATCTCGCAGGAATGGATCGAACGCGTCAAGGCCACCATGCCCGAGCTGCCTGCCGCCATGCGCGAACGTTTCGTGGCCGACTATGCGCTGCCGGAATACGATGCCATGGTGCTGACCCAATCCAAGGGCATGGCCTCCTACTTCGAAGCCGTGGTGGCTGCAGCCGGCAAGGAACAAGCCAAGCCGGCCGCCAACTGGTTGATGGGTGACGTTGCCTCCACGCTCAATCGCGAAGACACCGACATCGCCGATGCCCCCGTGAAGGCTGCACAATTGGCGCTGCTGTTGAAGCGCATCGCCGATGGCACCATCTCCAACAAGATCGCCAAGGAAGTCTTTGCGAGCATGTGGGAAGCCAAGTCCGACAAGGACTCGCTGGCCGACGACATCATCGAAGCCAAGGGCCTGAAGCAGATCTCCGATAGTGGCGCGCTGGAAGCCATCGTGGACCAAGTGCTGGCGGCCAATGAAAAATCGGTGGCGGAATTCCGCGCCGGCAAGGAACAGGCCATCAACGCCCTGATCGGCCAGGCCATGAAGGCCACGCGCGGCAAGGCCAATCCGGCGCAATTGACTGAACTGCTGCGCAAGAAGCTGGCGGGCTGATTCACGCCCGTTGCCTGGTAGCGCAATAAATTGGTGGATGAACCCCACGCCTGGCAACGGGCGTGGGGTTTGCTATTGGGTGCTTGGAAAGAGGGGCGGTTTTAATATTTGAAATAGAGGCCGTTGTCTTCCTCATCTTCGTAATCCTCATCCGGTGCGGTCAGCCGTGTGGTGGACTCCCACAAATTGATGTCGGAAGGTGACGGGAACTCCAGCGCACGAAAAATCTTTTCTGCCAACTTGGCAAAGGGAATCCACTTTCGGGTCATTGCTACGCAACTTCCCGTTGTGAGCACTATGGCGAGCAGGAAGCTCCATATACCGCCCATTGAAGAAACGAATTTGATTCCTTGCTCTAGTGACTGATTACCAACAAACAGGAACAAGATGCAAAGAACGGTGATGAAGAAAGCATTCACAAGCAAGGTCCGTTTAAGGGCGCTACGCAGGTACGCACGGGTCCCTTTGATGCAATGAGGATAGAGCGCAATAGTTCGTTCCTCAGGTTTGTACAAGGCGAACAGCTCGTAACGGCTGCCTTGTTTTTTGACGGCCGCTTCCACATAGTCGCCCTCCTTGAAGGGACTGCCCCAGAGCCATCCGGCCAGGGAACGTCCGTCCAGTTCAAATTGAACGTAATCGCCCATGTCCTCCATGGACGAGGCGTAGTTCGATAGAGTCGCCGCCTGCCCGGAGTCGCCGATCAAGGCCGACAGAATCGCTCCGAGTCGCATGTTGCTCTGATCGCGTGCGGTAAAGAAGAAATTGGCTGTCTCGCGTGACTTCCTGAAATTTTGGATGTGGCCTGTCACTTTCTGAAGATCGCTACTGTTGGGGACGTCTATAAAATCGGTCATCTCTGTCTTTCAAAAATACATTCGTAACTCTTCCAATGTGGGTTCTTCAAGTGCTCCCCAGGCTCTTTGGGAGTTCTCTTCTTTTGCAGGAGGTGCTAGCGCCAGCTCCACCAGGGCCTTGTTGAGAGCCAGCATTTGCTCCCTATTGGACGCGTACCCAGCGCGGGTGTCGCGTTTTTCTCCGAATGAGCAAAGGGAGCACCATATTTGCAACTCGTCCTCGTCGAAAATCCATATAAGAACTTGTAACGTGAACAGAGTGATTGAGAGCGCCGCTCCCATACTCATCAGCAAGCCTCTTGCCACAAGGAACGGAATTTCTTTCTGTCCCACTTTCTTTGCCGTAAGAATGAGAACTGACCTCGTAGTTAAATGACGGATGTAAGGAGTTGAGTACGTTAGGGCAGTTGCTACCGATATGATTGCGCTGGACGCTCCTCCGGCTAATCTCAGACCATATAAGCCAGTTAAAGCCGTGTGCTCTCTATGCTTTGCGCTCACATACTGCTCATAGTCCAAATAAGCCCCAATCGCCGATCCCCCCGCACTCAACAATCCCCCCGCCAACTTCAACCGCTGATAGCTCCAGAGCGAAGCGCCCTTGTCAAAATCACCTGCCGCATCCTGCGCAATCCCTTTCACCAGCGTCGCCGTGATATCGCACAGTCCCGCGGTAATCGTCATGCCTGAAGCGGCCAGCGCCAGCCAGCTTTTCTTGTCGCCCTTCTTCAGGACTTCGCCCATCATCTTGGCAAAGTTGCCGCCCTCAATGAACATGACCAGCAAGTTCAACCGGATGTCCTTGACGGCATTGCTGTGCGTCCCGCTGTTCTTGAATCCTTCCCAGGCCGCACGCAACTTCTCTGCCTGCACTGTTCTCATCTCCGGCTTGTCTTCCAGCAGGAAGGTCCTGGCCGTGCGCAGCCGTTCCATGGTCTGCTGTCGCGCAATGCCTTCTTCCTTCGATTGCACCCGTATCAGTTGCAGCGAGTCTGTCGGATCCACCAGCGCCCGGATGCTCAAGAGGTGCTGGATCATTTTCTCGCCCCCATAATCGAGCACGCTGTTGATCCGGAATCGCCGCATGATGGCGTCGCCCGTCGTCATGATCTGACGATCGATGCCCCGCGTGGGATACGCCTTGAGTGCGACATCGAAGGCCATCGACCCTTTGGCGGAGGCCGCCTTGTCGTTAGCGACGTAGAGGCTGTTGGCCTTCTTGTAGACGTCGGCCACCGACTTCAGGCTCTTTTGAAAGACGGTGTCCCAGCCAAGGCTGGACGCCAGCACCCGCTTGTCGTTGTGGGCGCTGGCCTCTTTCAGGTAGGTATCGAGTTCGCGCATCGCATCGACCTGATTGAGCGCCATCGCCCGCCATATCAGATTGTTTTCGGTGGCCTGCATGTCGTCCACCCAGGCGGCGATCTTGAGCTGGCCAACCAGGCTGTGGTTCACGCCAAAGAGCGCACGGCCGACCTGATCGTCAAACACCATGCCGTCATGGACGTTCTTTCCATGAAACTCGCTAAAGGCGTCCAGCAGACTCTTCGATTCCAGCCAGAGCACCAGGTCTTCCGTACGCTCCTCGGCGATGCGAGCGACCTCGTCCTGAAAAGCCTGGTAGTTCTTCTTGAATTTTTCCAGTAGTGGCTTGTCCAGCCGGCTTTCATACTTTTTCCAGGCACCGGCACGCGCGTAGGCAACATTCTTGCGGCCCGCTCTTCCCCGTGCACGGACCAGTTCGTCAGCCTTCAGGCGCGCCTTTGCCAGTTCTTCGCTACGCTGCGGTTCAGGTAGTCGATTGACGCGGTGGAGCAGATGGTCAGGATCAATGACCCGGGGGGAAATGTCCTTCATGCGCAAGTCATCGATGAGGTCGCAGATTTCCTCAAGCTTCTGCCGCTCCTGCGTCGGACGGGTCGCGGCACGGGCCCGTATCGGCTCAGTATCAGGTTGCCTGATGGGCTGTGCCTGCTGCACCTCCTCCTGAAATTGAGCCGCGCGCTCCCCCAGCACTTCCCGCAAGCCATCAATGGTCATCATCGCCGAGACCTGCTGCTCCAGCTCGTCCATGTACTTCTCCGACCAGCCGACCACGTCATTGCGATAGCCATTGAGCTCATGCACGATGCCTACCGCATCCCACAGCCCCATGATCATTGGCGGATGATCTTTTCCCTTTGTCTGTTTGCCGATCTGCTGCATCAGGCTGGCGACGGTCTCACTTTGATCCGGACGGGCATAGGAGATATGGACGGTGCTTTCCCGCGCGAGTACCTCCTTGAAATAGCTGCCATCCTTGGCCGGCTTGCTGATGTTTCTCATACCGCGTCTGTTGAGCGTGCCAGCGTCATACCGCGGGCGATACTCCAATATCTGCTCGATGTTGCGTTTGCTCGCGGCAAGCCCGTGGCGATAGCCGCCGGCGGCTATCCAGGTCGCCGGCTCCAAGCATTGCATCCGGCGGTCACGGAGTTTGACGTCACGCTCAAACTCGGCCAGCGTCTCCGCGCTCCATATATGCTCGGAAAACGCCAGCCAGACTCGCTTGCAGTGTTGCGGCTCTTCGATCGTGATGACCGATGCCGGGAGATTGTGCCCATTGCGCGCACACTGGGGGTCCTCGCTGACCAGCCTGATGGCGCTCGCCGATGGCATCTTCCATAGCGTGCCGGCCTCGGAGACTGCATAGACTTCCCATTTGATGTGGCTACCGCTGGGATGCTTCTCGTGGAAGAGATAGAGGAAACCCTGTCTCAAGGTGCGCAGCGCATAGTTGTGATTGCGCAGAGGGACCGTCAAGACCTTGTTACCCAACGGAGCGGGCACAAATGCATCAACCTCCTTGGGGACCACGCAATAGCGTACCGGCAGGATGGCCAGACCGCTTTTGTTGCAGTTCGGGCAGGATGGATTCTGAGGATTGGTACAAGCCATGATCAAAGCCCCTTTCGAAAAATCCCTGCCAGCAAGTCAGGGCGGTCGTGGATGAGGTCTTCCAGAGCCCGTCCATATGGCACGCCCTCCGCCGTTTTCAGCCATACCGGGGACAACAAGGGAGCAAGATGAAAGTCCGAGCCGATCTCCAGCGCGTGTTTGGCAAACAGCGTGCGGCAACGGGCGTCGTGCAAACCGTAACGGCTGGCATGTTGCAGACTGTGGAAGGTGCGCTGAGGCCAGCCGGCTTGCATGGCGAGCCGGTCAGCCCACAGACTGTCTTGCGAACACAGCTGCAGCCATGCGGCATGGACGTTGGCAAAGTCACTGACGCCAGACCACTGGTCGGCCCTGAGTTGCAGGCGCATCATGGATGGCGCGCTTGCGATGGCAGTCAGGTCTTCTGGAGAACGCTCCTGAACCAGCAAGCTGTGTTGCCGCCCGATGGCCCAGATGCTCTGGGCCGGGCCAAGCAAGGTGTGGCGTTGCTGCGCATCGAGCATGGGCCAAAGCCATTCGCGCACCCCGGGATCATGAAACCGCAGCAAGGTGTCCAGTCCGTTCCATCTGTGGAGATAGCAGCTTGCAGCCCAATGTCGGGCCAGATCGTTGGCACTGACGGCGCAGGTGATCCATCCGCATACCGACTGCCCACGCATTCTTTGTAGCTGCTCCATTGTCCAGCCGGCCCAAGCCCATTCCACGCTGCGTTCCAGCAGATCGGAGTCGTGGCGGCGCGCCAGATCCAGCGTCACAAGATAGGGGCCCAGCAGCGGGTCGAAGTTGGCATGAGCGACAGGAAAGCGCACGCGCCTGTCTTGGTCCACTTCACTGGAGTCGAAGGGATCCTGAAGCACAGGATTAATCCGCAGCAGGCATCGACTTTCCGAATGAGTGCTGAAATGGCGGTGCAGATTCTGGATCAGCACATTAGCAGAGCCAGCACCAGCTGGCGCTGGTCGGCTCACGTGGTCCATGCGTTTGATGTCGCTGGTATCGGCGCAGCGAGCCACCGGGCTGATAGCGCGGGTTGAGGCTGGGACTTCACGGTTTTCCTCGTCGTCAGGTCTTCAGGAAGACGCTGCGATCTGGACTGTTGGGTGAAGCGAAAACAGGTGCAGAAGCGTGTCTGCATCAGGCCGCAGCAAAGCCGCACATGATGCGCGGCCAACATCTGCGGAAGGAGGAACGGAAGGAAAAAGAAGCTGAAGCCAGAAAATAATCGAGGTTTATCTCGTCAACATTTCGATCCTGCCGATTCTGCGGCAGCCAACACCAATGGCCGCCCCCGCGCCCAACGATTGCTGGACAGCGAGAAGCTCAATGAACTGACCTGGTGATACCACCCCGCCGGGATATACAGCATCTCCCCCGGCTGCACTTCGCAGCACACCAGCGCCGCCTGGCGCGCCAAGGGGTAGCGCTCCAGGTCGGGATGGTCGGGATCGAAGGGCGAGCCGAACAGGATGGCGTTGGCTTCTTTCGGATACAGATACTGGTCATGATGCGGCGGCGCCAGCCAGACGCGCTTGTTTCCCCATACCTGGGCGAACACATTGTCGTCATAGTCGCAATGCAGCGGTGTGATGCAGCCGGCCGGTCCGATCCAGAAGCGCGGCGGCCCCATCTTCTCGAAGAAGTTGGGCCAGTGGCACAGCGCATTTAAGGCCCGCAATTCCAGATTGCCGAGATAGGGCGGAAGCCCGCTCTCATCGGCCATCGCCCGCTCCAGATAATCGACCAGCGTCATGTCCTGCATGGCTCGGTCCGGTGCGAAGGCGGTATTGATGTAGTCGCCCACACGCGCCCGCACCGGCAGTTGGCCGAAGTGCTTGCGCAGGTCTTCCATGGACATCGCCGCCAGCGGCCAGCGGCTGGCCATGCCGGTCATGATGAAAGGCAGGCCCGCCCGCGCCCGCTCACGGAAGGCAGCGGTCTTCTGCGGACCGATGCGCACGATTTCCCGCACCGTGGGCAACACGGCGCTGGCCTCGCGGATGGCCTGGCGCATCTCGGCCACCGACGCTACGCCGCGCACCTGGGCATCGCGCAGGTCACGCGCTGCTTTGCGCGCCGCGACTTCCTCGGCGCTCAGCCCGATGAAGTCGGGCCGCGGCGGCAAGGCACGTGCCGCAGAATGGGCGGGTTCAGGGGCATGTGAAAGAAAAGGCTTGGGCTGTTTCATTCTGGCTATTGTAGCGGCAGGGGCAAGCGCGCTTAGCGCATAAGGATATGAATTCTTCTTCCTTGTTCGAGGGGGGGCGGCGGGAGTGTAATAAACCCTTTAGCCAGCCGGGTCTTTGCGGCCTGGCCTTGGATACACAGGAGCCCCCAATGTCGGTCGCCACACTGGAACGCACGCAGCAGACCCATCAACAATTCGAGATTCTTCCCTTCGACGCCCCGCTGGGTGCCGAAATCATCGGGCTGGACCTGAACCTGCCGATTTCTGCTCAAGAGCTGGCCCGCATCCGCAGCGCCCTGGTCAATCACGGGGTGCTGGTCTTTCGCGACCAGCGCATCACGCCGCAGCAGCACATCGACTTCAGCCGCCGCTTCGGCCCCTTGCAGGTGCATGTGCTCAATCGCTTCCACCTCGCTGGCCACCCGGAAATCCTGATCGTCTCCAACGTGGTCGAGAACGGCAAACCGATCGGTCTGGTCGATGCCGGCGCCGACTGGCATTCGGACCTGTCCTACATGCCCAAGCCCAGCCTGGGCGCGCTGCTGCATTCACAGGAATTGCCGGCCGAGCGCGGTGACACCCTCTACGCCAATACCGCCGATGCCTGGGATACCCTGCCGGCTGCCTTGAAGACCCTGCTGGCAGGCAAGCGCGCCGTGCATTCCTACGTCTATCGCTACGAACGCCTGCGCAAGCTCTCACCCTGGCGCGCGCCGCTGACCCAGCAGCAGATCGACGAAGTGCCGCCGGTAGAGCATCCGGTGGTGATCACCCATCCCGAAAGCGGTCGCCAGATCCTCTTCGTCAGCGAAGGTTTCACCTCGCATATCGTGGGCATCCCGCGTGATGAAAGCGATGCGCTGCTCAAGGAATTGCACGCCCACATCACCCGCCCGTCCAACCTTTACACCCACAAGTGGCAAGCGCACGACCTGGTGTTCTGGGACAATCGCAGCACCCAGCACTACGCTGCGATCACCCCACAACACCTGCGCCGCACGCTCTATCGCACCACCGTCGAGGGCGACGTGCCGCGCTGAAGATTGGCCGGTGGCGTTGCTACCACCCTGGTATCAAGACGGAATACGCTGACAGCTTCTGTCAGTGAGGCAGCCTGGTCTTGCATGGACCGGGCCGCTGCTGCAGCCTCTTCCACCAGCGCGGCATTCTGCTGGGTGGCTTCATCGATGTGGGCGATGGCCAGGTTGACCTGCCCGATGCCATCACTCTGTTCCTGGCTGGCGCGCGTGATTTCACCCACGATCTCGGTCACGCGCGCCACACTATGGACGACTTCATGCATGGTGTCGCCGGCCTGCGCCACCAGCCGGCTGCCATCGCCGACCTTGGCCACCGACTCATCGATCAATTGCTTGATTTCCTTGGCCGCCGAGGCCGAGCGCTGCGCCAGCGAACGTACTTCGGATGCCACTACCGCAAAACCGCGTCCCTGTTCGCCGGCGCGTGCCGCTTCCACCGCTGCATTCAAGGCCAGGATATTGGTCTGGAACGCAATGCTGTCGATCACACCAATGATGTCGGCAATTTTTTCGGAAGAGGCATGGATCTGGCTCATCGTCGCCACCACCTGGTCCACCACTGCGCCCCCCTGGCTGGCCACCTGCGAGGCCGAGGCCGCCAACTGGTTGGCCTGGCGAGCGTTGTCGGCGTTCTGCTTGACGGTGGAGGTCAGTTGTTCCATCACGGATGCGGTTTCTTCCAGCGAGCCGGCCTGTTGCTCGGTGCGAGCTGACAGGTCCAGGTTGCCGGTGGCGATCTCGCGTGAGGTGGCGTTGATGCTCTCGGTGCCTACGCGCACGCGTCCCACGATGTCTTGCAGGTTGTCGTTCATCGACTTCAGTGCAGTGAGCAACTGACCGGTTTCGTCGCGGGCATCGCTATCGATGCGCGAGCTCAGGTCGCCGGCTGCCACGCTCTGGGCAATGGCCAGCGCCTGGTTCAACGGAGCTGTGATGCTGCGCGTGAGCAACCAGGCCAGCAGCGCGCCCAATACCAGTTCGCAGGCGCCAAGGATCACCAACATGCTGCGACCCGAGCGGTAATTGTGGTTGATGTCGGCGGCCGTCTCATCGATCACTTTCTTCTGGAACTCGGCATAGCGCAGCACGCTGTTGGCGTAGTCATCCATCAGTTTGACCAGTATGGTATCGGTCATCTCGCGGGCGCGGGTGGGGTCACCTGCCTTCTTGATGTCGAAGATATTCTGGCGCGTCTCACGATAGGTCGTGCGCAGCTTGCCGACGTGTTCGAACAGCTGTTTTTCTTCGGGGGTCGTGATGGCTGCCTCCACCTGCTTTTGCAACTGAGAGACTTTGGCCGACTGCGCATCGATCTGTTTCTGGAAATATTGCTGGACGGCGGGGTCGTCGCTCTTCATTACGGCGAAGGTGCGCACACCGTTTTCCTTGATGGCAGCGTGCCATTGCACGGCATCGCGTTCCTTTTTCAGTGCAACCTGGATCATCGCATCGGTCGCATCGCCGATGCTGCCCAGGCGCCAAGCGCCCAGTCCCACCATCACTATCATCAACATCAGCAATGCAATGAAGCCGATGGTCAGGCGTGCCCCGATCTTGAGGTTTTTCATCCTCGTTTCCCTTGAGTAATGCCCCGGGCGGCTACTTTGGCTTTTGTGATCGTGGGCCCGGTGCAGGTTGCAATCATGAAGTGCAAATCCGTACAGCCTGTCGAGGCTAACACAGGCCTGGGCTCATGCATCAGGACTCAGGAATGCCCTGATGCTGATGTTGTATTGAAACAAAGAAAGTATCGATGAAATGAGTTCTAGTGGCCCGTCGCGGCCGCATCCCACTCCATGGTGGCATCCAGCGGATAGACAGGCCGCCGCACCTGCTTGATCGGGAACAGCCGGAAATTGGCGCTGGTCGGCCCGCCGCTATCGGAATCGCATTCCACCAGCGCCCGGCTGATAGGCACAAATACCGGACGGCAATACATCCGCGACTTCAGGATCAGAAAGGCTTGCTGCGCCGGATCCAGGCCCAGGCTGGTGAACACGCCCAGGTCATACGGCTCGACCCGTTCTTCGGTGACCACGATGCGCGCCGCGCCGATATCGAACAGCACGCTGCGCCCCATCTGCAAGGTCGAGCCGGTATAGATCGGCCCGCTGACCGTAAAGCGTCCGTCGCTGATGGCCACGACCTTGCCGGTATAGACCGGCGGCACTTTGACGATGCCCTGTGCCGCCAGCGCCACCTTGTTGCCAACCGCCAGTGTGACAGTGGCACCGACCCCGGCCTGGATCAACTGCGCCACCGCCTCCGGGTCGCTGATGGGGCCCACGGCGATGCCTTCAAGCCCTGCCGCCAACGCCGCTTCCAGCACGTCCATGGTGTTGCAGGTGCCGCCAGACATGACATTGTCGCTATGGTCCAGCAACAGCACCGGCCCCTGGCCCGGCGCCAGGCTCAATTGCCGGGCTTGCGCCAGCGACTGCGCCAGCGGCAGGCTGTCGTAGACGAAGTCGGCGCGTTCGTCCCAGATCTGCCGGGCGATGCGGGCCGCCACGGCATCGGCCAGCGCCGTGTCATGTTCGGTCACGACGACCACCGACATGCCGGCATCGCGAAAGTCCGATAACGGGAAACCCGCCAGCACCGACACCGCCAGCACCCCTGCCTCCTGCTCAGCGGCCTTGGCGGCCTCTACCGCGCGCTGCATGGCCGAGGCCGAGGTATTGCTGGTCAGCGTGGCCGATAGCACCGGTACCTGACGCCAGGCCATGGTGGGTTGCGATTTTTTTTGCAGCAAGGCCAGCAACAGGCGTGCCGCGTGTTCGCCGGTCTCGGCCATGTCGATATGCGGATAGGTCTTGAAGCTGACGATGATGTCGGCATTGGCCACCATCTTCTGCGTGACGTTGCCATGCAGGTCCAGTGCCACCGCCAGCGGCGTGTGTGGGGCGATGCGGCGGATGCGTTCTAGCAGTTCCCCTTCGCCATCGTCGGCATTCTCGGCCACCATGGCGCCGTGCAGGTCCAGCAGGATGGCATCGCAGCCAGCCTCGACGGCGCGCACGATGGCCGCGCACATCAGCGTATAGGCATCGGCTGCCACCGCCGCGCTGGGGTTGGCCCAGGCGGCCACTGGCGTGACGATCTCGGCGCCGATCCGTTCAGCCATGTCGAGGAAGGCGCCCATGGCGGTGCGTGCGCCCTTCTGGTCAAGATAGGCGGCGTGATCCCATTGCGGAGCGAAGGCATCCAGGGGCGTGGCAATCGGCGAGAAGGTATTGGTCTCGTGATTCATGCGTGCAATGACGATTTTTGGCTTCATGTTCAGTTTTTTGCATCAATCTATTTTCATGCACCGATTACGCGGTGACCACACCTGCGCTAGCCAGCATGGCCTGCAACAGCACGTTGCAGCCGGCTTCCAGATGCTCCGGGCGGGCGTCTTCGATTTCGTTGTGCGACACCCCATCCTTGCAGGGCACGAAGATCATGCCAGCCGGGGCCAAGCGCGCGGCATAGATGGCGTCATGCCCGGCCCCCGAGACCACGTCCATGGTCTTGTAACCCAGCGCTGCGGCAGCGGCACGCACATTGTCCACGCAGTGCGGATGGAAGGGGCAGGGTGGGAAGTAGGACACCCGTTCCAGTTCGATGGAGAGCCCGGTCTTCTTGCGCATGGCTTCCAGATAGGCCAGCAGGTCTTCGTGCATCCGGGTCAGCGAGGCCTCGCTGACATTGCGCAGGTCGATGGAAAACTTCACCTGCCCCGGAATGACGTTGCGGCTATTGGGCAGCACCTGCACCTGACCCACCGTGCCACGGCCATAAGGCGCATAGCGATGGGCGATGGCCACCACCTCCTGCATGATGTAGGTCGAGACCTGCAGCGCATCCTTGCGGATTTCCATCGGCGTTGGTCCGGCATGGGATTCGAAGCCGGTCACCGTGCAGTCGTACCAGGACAGACCCAGCACCGCCGGCACCACACCGATGACGGTATCGGCATTTTCCAGCACCGGTCCCTGTTCGATATGCGCCTCGTAATACGCGCCGATGGGATGCTCGCCGCAGACCTGTTCGCCGATGTAGCCGATGCGCTCCAGTTCGTCGCGCACTTTCTTGCCTTCGACGTCGGTGGCGTGGTAGGCGTGTTCCAGCGTAAAGGCGCCGCAGAAGACCCCGGAACCCATCATCACCGGCACGAAGCGCGAGCCCTCTTCATTGGTCCATACCGCCACCTCGATCGGGGCTTCGGTCTGGATGTTGTGCTGGTTGAGCGTGCGGATCACCTCGATGCCGGCGAGCACGCCATAGTTGCCGTCGAACTTGCCGCCGGTGGGTTGGGTATCGATGTGCGAGCCGGTCATCACCGGTGGCAGCGCATTGTTGCGCCCAGGGCGACGCATGAAGATGTTGCCGATCTGGTCCACCACCACGCTCATGCCCTCGGCGCGCGCCCAGGATGTGACCAGGTCGCGACCCTGCTTGTCGAGGTCGGTCAGCGCCAGGCGACACACGCCCCCCTTGGGGGTGCCGCCGATCTGCGCCAGTTCCATCAGGGAATTCCACAGGCGGGCGCCATCGATGCGCAGGGTGGAGGCTTGGGTCTTCATATCCATATCGAGTCCTTGTTCGGTTTGGCGGTGTTCAGGCCGCCAGATTCACACCCAGATAACGGTCCTTCACCCCCTCATCAGCCAGGAACTGGGCATTGCTGCCGCTATAGACGATGCGCCCCTGTTCCACGATGTAGTGCCGGTCCGCCAATTGGGTACACACTTCCAGGTTCTGTTCCACCAGGATGATGGACATCCCGGTGCTCTTGATCTGCTTGATCTGCGCCACGATCTCATCGACGATCACCGGCGCCAGTCCTTCCACCGGTTCGTCCAGCATCAGCACGCGCGGATGCGTCATCAGTGCGCGCGCAATGGCCAGCATCTGTTGCTCGCCACCGGAGAGCTGGCCACCGCCATTCTTGCGACGCTCCTTCAGGCGCGGGAAGATGGCATAGATCTCTTCCAGTCCCCACGCCGATTCCTTGCGCGCGGCCATGGTCAGGTTCTCTTCCACGGTGAGCAACTTGAAGATGCCGCGATGCTCCGGCACCAGGCACACGCCGCGCGCCGCTATTTGGTAGGAGGGCAGGCCACTGATGACCTTGCCCTCGAACAGCACCTGTCCCTGCGCCGGCGGCACCACCCCGACGATGCTCTTCAAGGTGGTGGTCTTGCCTGCGCCATTGCGCCCCAACAGTGTCACCACCTCGCCCGCATCGACCTGCAGCGATACGCCCTGCAGGATGTGGCTCTTGCCATAGTAGCCGTGAACGTCTTGTACTTGCAGGATCATGCTTTGCCTCCGGTGATCATGCTGCCGAGATAGGCCCGGCGCACGCGTTCGTCACTGCGGATCTCGGCCGGCTTGCCCTGGGCCAGGATCTGGCCCAGCTGCATCACCGTGATGCGGTCCGAGATATCCATCACGATATCCATGTTGTGTTCGATCAGCACCACCGTGTAGTCGCGCCGCAACCCGTGGATGAGCTGCTTCATCTCCGCGATGTCGTCGATGCCCATGCCCGAGGTCGGCTCATCCAGGAAGATCACCTTGGGCCGCCCGGCCATGGCCATGCCCACTTCCAGCCGGCGTTGCTGGCCATGTGAAAGTTCTGCACAGGCGCGCCCCGCCACCGCCTGCAGAGACAGGCGCACCAGCAGCTCATCGGCCAGCGCACAGGCGGATGTGAATTGTTCCGCACGTTTCCACGGGTTCAGTGCCGCCAGTGGAGCGCGGCCTTGCGCCGCCAGGCGCAGGTTCTCGCGTACGCTCAGGTTGGGGAACAGGCTGGTCACCTGGAAGGAGCGCGCCAGACCTTTCTGCACCCGGCGATTGCCGGGCAGATGGGCCACCTCTTCGCCTTCGACCAGGATGCTGCCTTCGGTGATGGGCGTGGTCCCGGTCAGCGTATGGAACAGGGTAGTCTTGCCCGCGCCATTGGGGCCGATCACCGAATGCACGGTGCCGGCCTCGATATCGAGCGTGATGCCATTGACGGCGGTGAACTTGCCATAACGCTTGGTCACGTTCACCGCTTGCAGGATGGGACGGCTCATGAGTGCTTCTCCTTGGTCACGGTGGCGCTCTGTGCCGGGTCTTCCTTGCTGCCGCGTACGGCGTCGATGATCTTCATCGCGAGGCCGAACAAGCCCTTCTGCATGTAGAGACTGACCGCGATCAACAGCAGCCCCAGCAGCATCAGCCAGCGCGGCCACAGCGTGGAGAGCCAGTTGCCCACCAGCACGTAGAAGCTCGCGCCCAGCACCGAGGCAAACAGGTTGCCGGTGCCGCCGATGACGGTCATCACGAGAATCGCCTCGCTGGTGTGGTATTCGATGTTCGACAGCGGGGCCACGCCGGTCATCATCGCGTGCAGTCCACCTGCCAGACCCGTCACCGCACCCGAGATGACGAAGGCGGCCAGCTTGAGCAGCCGCACGTCATAGCCCAGTGCCGAGGCACGCGCTTCGTTTTCGCGCACGGCCAAGAGCGTCTTGCCCAGCACCGAATCGACCACCCGTTGCAGCAGCCAGAACACCAGCACGAACAAGATGGCCACCACCGCGTAGTACTGCCAGGAAGACGTGGTGGGCAGCAGCGTCAGCCCGAACAGCGACAGCGGCGGTCGCGGAATATCCAGCAAGCCGTTGTCGCCGCCGGTGACGTCCTTCATCGTATAGGCCAGGAAGTAAAACATCTGGGCAAAGGCCAGCGTGAGCATGACGAAGTAGGTGCCGCGCTGGCGGATCGAGAACCAACCCACCAGTAGCGCCACCAGTGCGCCACCCAGCGCCGCCAGGGCCAGTGCGGGCAGCAGCGCCAGCTTCCACTGCAGCAGCACCACGCCGGTGGTATAGCTGCCCACCCCAAAGAAGATGCCCTGGCCGAAGGACATCAGCCCGGTATAGCCCAGCAGCAGGTTGCAGCCCAGCGCGGCCAGCGCAAACACCAGTACTTCGGTGGCCAGCGTGCCCGAGGGCAGCAGCAACGGCAACAGCAGAGCCACGGCGGCCGCCAGCAGGGTGTAACGGAAATGCGCAATCTGTTTCATGGAAACCTCGGTGCAGAAAACGTCAAACTGCCTCAGGCCGCGCCGGGCCGACCCAGCAGACCGTTGGGACGCAGCAGCATGACTGCCGCCATCGCCACGTAGATCATCAGGTGTGCGCCCTCGGACCATACGGTGCTCATCACACTCTGCACGATGCCGACCAGGATGCCGCCGATGAGCGCGCCCCAGAAACTGCCCAGCCCACCGATGACCACCACCACGAAAGCAATCCCCAGCGCCTCCACGCCCATGAAGGGATCGGCACCGCGGATGGGCGCGGCCAGCGCTCCGGCAAGCCCGGCGGTGGCCGCGCCCAGGGCGAACACCAGGCTGAAGATGCGGTTGATGTTCAGGCCCAGCAGGCTGACCATTTCGGTCGATTCCGAGCCGGCGCGCACGATCGAGCCCAGGCGCGTGCCTTCCAGCACCCACCACAGCAGCAGTGCCATCACCGCCGTCAGGCCGATCACGAAGAGCCGGTACTTGGGATAGACGAAGCTGCCCCAGATCACCACCCCTTGCAACAGATCGGGTGGCGAGACATTGTTGCCCAACGGCCCCCAGGTCGAGATCACCGCTTCCTGGATCACCAGCGCCATGCCCACCGTAAAGAGGATGTGGAAATGATGCGGCAGGGCATACACATGGCGCAGTACAAAGCGCTCCACCACCCAGGCGAACAGGCCCACCCCCAGTGGTGCCACCAGCAAGGACCACCAGAAGCTCAAGCCCAGGTCGGTGACCTCGAAGCACAGGTAGGCGCCCAGCAGGAAGAAGGCGCCATGCGAGAAATTGACGAAGCGCAGCAGGCCGAAGACGATCGACAGGCCCACCGCCAGCAGGAAGTAGAGCATACCGATGCCTACGCCATTGGCGATCTGCAGCAGATAGATGTTCATGGAACCTCGTGACGAAGATGCAGCAAACGCGGCCCGCCCGCAGCGCTGAACGACGGACGGACCTTGGATCTCAAGCGCGGGACATCACAGCTTGCACTGCGTCTTCTCCAGCGCCAGGAACGACTTGCCGGAAGAGACGATGTCCGCATAGTCATTCTTGTTGGCCATCTTCGCCTTGGCCTTGCCCTTGAGCAGGTAATAGTTCTTGATGACCTGGTGATCGCCCTTGCGGATTTCCTCGGTACCGGTCAGGCCTTCGTACTTCATGCCTTCCATGGCCGCGATCACCGCCTTGGGGTCGGTGCTGTTGGCCTTGATGATGGCGTCCAGGATGATCTTGGTACAGATGTAGGAGCCGGCCAGGCTGTAGTTGGGATCGATCTTCAGGTTGTCGTTGACCAGCTTGACGAATTCCTTGTTGAAGGGCGAGTCGATGCCGTGCCAGTATTGCGCGCCGAAGTAGACGCCATCGCAGATATCCGCACCCAGCGCCTCGAACTGTTCCAGCCCAGAGGCCCAGGCCATGAGGATGGTGCAATTGTTCTTCATACCGAAGCTGACCGCCTGGCGCAAGGTGTCCGAGGATTGTGAACCGAAGTTCAGCAATAGCAGCACGTCCGGCTTGGCGGCGATGGCATTGGTGAGGTAGCCGGAGAACTCCTTTTCGGTCAGCGAGTGGTAGCTGTTGCCTACGTGCTCGATGCCCTTTTCCTTGAAGATGTTCTTGGCCGCCGACAGCAGGCCTTCGCCGAATACGTATTGCGGCGTGATGGTGTACCAGCGCTTGGCATTGGGCAGCTTTTCCAAGAGCGGGCGCACGGTCTGTTCAATGGCGCCAAAGGTCGGCACCGACCAGCGGAAGGTAGCGCGGTTGCAATCGCTGCCGGTGATTTCATCGGCGCCGGCGGTGGTGATGAAGACGGCGCCAGCCTTGTCGGCTTCCTTGCCCATGGCCAGTGCTTCGCCGGAGAGGATGCCACCGGCAAAGAAGCGCGTGCCCTTCTCGATGGTTTCCTGCATCTTGCGTACGGCGGTGGCCGGCTTGCCTTCGGTGTCGAGGGTGACATAGCTGGTGCTCTTGCCGAGCACCTTGCCGTATTTCTGCAGGGCCAGCTTCATGCCCATGTCGGCGAATTTGCCATTGGCGGCAAAGGGGCCGGACATCGGCACCGGACAGCCGAAGGCGATGCTCTCGGCCTGGGCCAATACATCGTGATAGGTCAGTGCGCCAGGTGCGGCCAGTGCAGACAGTTTCAGGAAATTGCGACGGCTGATCATGCTTGTTTCTCCCTCGAAGCTAACGATTGACAGATGACATCCATGGAAATACGCAACACTGCATTACCGCTCGCCCACGCAAGTTCCATGCCCATACTTTCCATAAAACTTAGGAAATGATGGGCAGTGAAGATGGCGTGAACGTGTGAAAGCCTGCGCTGTGAACGGGCGGAAAAGAGCCGATCAATAGGGATGCGCTGCCTGATGCGCATGACGCAAGGCAGTGCCGTGACGATGAAAAAACGCTGCAGCAGCGCGTCTTTGCGCCGCATGGCGTGAGCCATCATGGGGATCCTCCTGCCGCTCAGATGAGCGGGTCTCCTACGTTATGTTGCCGTTCTCCCGTGCTGCCGGTGTATGTCCACCGGTCTGCCACGACGGTCTGGTTTTTTAAGTTTTCTTGCTTTTGGTGCAGGCCTGCAATGGCTTTCTTGCGGGCTGGGGAAGGCTGACGTCTTCTGCACCGCGCCTGACGTTTTCTGCACCAACAACACGATGGCCATGTGCCGGCCAGCTCTTGCATCATACCTGCGCGCCAAAGAAAAACGGCATGAAAATTTCATGCCGTTGATCCTGGTTATTTCATCTGCGGGAAAGCGAATTCCGCACCGGCACTGGCCGTATTGGGCCAGCGCTGCATCACTGCCTTGGCCCGGGTATAGAAGCGTACGCCTTCCGGCCCGTACATGTGATGGTCGCCGAACAGGCTGCGCTTCCAGCCGCCGAAGCTGCTGAAGGCCATCGGCACCGGCAGCGGCACATTCACCCCCACCATGCCTACTTCGATCTGGCGCACGAATTCGCGCGCCACGCCGCCATCGCGGGTATAGACCGCCACACCATTGCCATATTCATGCGCGTTGATCAGTTCCACCGCGCTGGCGATGTCCGGGCAGCGCAGCACGCACAGTACCGGGCCAAAGATTTCTTCCTTGTACACCGTCATTTCCGGCGTGACGTGATCGAGCAAAGTACCGCCAACGAAGAAGCCTTTCTCGAAGCCGGGCACCTGGTAGCCGCGGCCATCCACCACCAGCGTCGCGCCTTCCTCGACGCCACGGCCGATCAAGCCTTCGATGCGCTCCTTGGCGGCGGCGGTGACCACCGGTCCCATCTCGGCCCCGGCCGCCATGCCTTCGTTGATCTTCAGCGCGCGGGCGCGTTCGGCCAGGGCCGCGACCAGTTCATCACCGGCGCTGCCCACGGCCACCGCCACCGAGATCGCCATGCAACGCTCGCCAGCCGAGCCGTAGGCCGCGCCCATCAAGGCATCCACGGCCAGCTGCATGTCGGCGTCGGGCATCACCACCATGTGGTTCTTGGCGCCGCCCAGGGCTTGCACGCGCTTGCCCTTGGCCGAGCCACGGGCGTAGATGTATTCGGCAATCGGGGTCGAGCCGACGAAGCTGATGGCTTTCACCTGCGGGTGATCCAGCAGAGCGTCCACGGTCACCTTGTCACCCTGTACCACGTTGAAGACGCCATCGGGCAGACCGGCCTCCTGCAACAGATCGGCGATCAGGAGCGCAGCCGAAGGGTCGCGCTCGGAAGGCTTCAACACAAAGCAGTTGCCACAGGCAATGGCGATGGGGAACATCCACATCGGCACCATCGCCGGGAAGTTGAACGGCGTGATGCCGGCCACCACGCCCAGAGCCTGGCGCATCGACCAGGCGTCGATGCCGCGGGCGATCTGGTCGGTGTATTCACCCTTGAGCATCTGCGGAATACCGGCGGCGAACTCGACGATCTCGATGCCGCGCGCCACTTCGCCCTGGGCGTCCGAGAAGGTCTTGCCATGCTCGCGCACGATGATGCGGGCAAAGTCATCGGCCCGTTGCTGGATCAGGTGCAGGAAGCGAAACAGCACTCGCGCGCGCGTGAGCGGCGGGGTGTTGGACCAGGCCGGGAAGGCGGCCACGCCGGCCTTCACCGCGGCATCGACTTCGTCGCTCGTACCCAGCGCCACTTGCGCCACCGGCACGCCTTGCGCCGGGTTGAAGACATCGGCGTAACGTCCGCTCTTGGTATCGACGCGCTGGCCGCCGATGTAGTGTGCAATCTTTTCCATGAATCTTTCTTGCGTTGTGATGTGGGATCAGGCCAGGGTCTTGAGGATGGCCGCCAGCTTGCCGAACAGTTCGTCGATCTGCTGCTTGTTGATGATCAACGGCGGCGACAGCGCGATGATGTCGCCGGTCACGCGGATCAGGATGCCGTCATTGAAGGCACGCACGAAGGCGTCATAGGCGCGTGCGCCGACGCGACCGGGGAGGGAGGCCAGTTCGATACCGGCGATCAGGCCAATGGTGCGCACGTCGATCACGTGCGGCAGGCCGCGCAGCGCGTGCGCGGCTTCCTGGAAGTAGTCCGCCACCGCTTGGGCATTGTCCAGCACGCCCTCGGTCTGGAACACCTCCAGCGAAGCCAGGCCGGCCGCGCAGGCCAGCGGGTGGCCGGAATAGGTATAGCCGTGGAACAGCTCGATGCCGTCCGGGCCGTTCATGAAGGCATCGTGGATTTCCTTCTTCACGAACACGGCGCCCATCGGCACCACGCCATTGGTCAAGCCCTTGGCGGTGGTGAAGATATCCGGTTCGACATCGAAGTAGTCCGACGCAAAGGGCGTCCCCAGGCGGCCGAAGCCGGTGATGACTTCATCGAAGATCAAGAGGATGCCGTGCTTGGTGCAGATTTCGCGCAGACGCTTCAAGTAGCCCTTGGGCGGGATCAGCACGCCCGTGGAGCCGGCCACCGGTTCCACGATCACCGCGGCGATGTTGGAGGCGTCGTGCAGGGTGACCAGGCGTTCCAGCTCATCGGCTAAGTGTGCGCCGTACTCTGGCTCGCCCTTGGTGAAGGCGTTCTTTTCCAGGTTGTGGGTATGCGGCAGATGGTCCACGCCCGGCAGCAGCGCGGTGCTGAAGGTCTTGCGGTTGCCGCCGATGCCGCCCACCGACATGCCGCCGAAGCCCACGCCGTGATAGCCGCGCTCGCGACCGATCAGGCGGGTGCGGGTGGCGTTGCCTTTGGCGCGGTGGTAGGCCAGGGCGATCTTGAGGGCAGTATCCACCGATTCCGAGCCGGAGCCGGTATAGAACACGTGCGCAAAGCGGTTGCCGGTATAGGCTTTCAAGCGCTCGGCCAGTTCGAAGGCGCTCGGGTGGCCCAACTGGAAGGAGGGTGCGTAGTCCAGCGTGGCCACCGACTTCTGCACGGCGGACACGATCTTGGGATGGGCGTGGCCCAGCGGCACGCACCACAGGCCGGCCGTGCCGTCCAGGATGGCATTGCCGGCATCGTCGCGGTAATGCATCCCTTCGGCCGACACCAACATGCGCGGCGCGGCCTTGAAATTGCGGTTGGCGGTGAAGGGCATCCAGTAGGCCGATAGGCTGGAGGGATGCGATGAGTCTTGGCTGGACATGGCAGGCACCGTGGAAAATGGAGAAATGAAGGAAACAGAATAAGAGTGCTTGATTATTGCCAGACAGGGGCAGTATTGTTAGATACACTTTTGATTTTGCTCTGAAACTGTATTGCCAGTGTTAATGAACTGTATTGTCTTGGGCGGCGATAAACTTTCTCTCCGGCACTCCTGGCGTTAGCTTCCATGGCCCGCTATCAGCCTTTATTTGGCGCTGGATCGGCAGAGCAGGATGGGCTGATCCGATGAGCAATACAGTTGTCGATTAAGCGATACACATCGCTCATTGTCAGCAATGCAGTAGCAGGCAAGCACACCCCTGCCCGAAAGGATGACATGGCCAAGCCGGCACGCGCACCGCTGCAACTGGACCTGCAACGCAACACCTCGGCCCGCCTGGTAGAACAGGTCGCCGACGGCCTGGCCGGCCTGATCGAAGCCGGTGAACTGCGCTCGGGCGAACGCCTGCCTTCGGTGCGCCAGTTCGCCCACAGCCACGCCATCGGCGCCTCCACCGTGGTGGAAGCCTATGAACAACTGGTGGCGCGTGGCATGTTGCTGGCGCGGCGCGGGGCGGGCTTCTTCGTTGCTGCCCGGGCCGGGCAATCGGGACCGCGTGCGGTCTTCGTGCCGCCCGAACCGGTGATCGACTCAGCCTGGCTGCTCTCGGAAATGTTTGCCGATGAGCGCGTCCCCATCAAGGCCGGCTGCGGCTGGTTGCCTGGCAAGTGGCTCAACGACGAAGGCCTGCACCAGGCCGAGCGCCGCATCATCCGCTCGCCCGGCGCGCAGCAGGTCGGCTATGGCCACCCCTACGGCTATGCCCCGCTGCGCCAGTTGATCACGCAATTCCTTGGCCACTGGTCGCTGGAACTGGGCATCGAGCAGGTGCTGACCACCCACGGCGCCACCCAGGCGCTGGACCTGGTGATCCGCACCATGACCCAGCCCGGCGACACGGTCCTCATCGACGATCCCGGCTACTGCAATCTGATCGCCATGCTGCGCCTGGCGGCCTTGAACGTGATCGGCGTGCCGCGCACCCCGGGCGGGGTCGATACCGATGTGCTGGAAACACTGGCGCGCACGCACCGCCCCAAGATGTTCTTCACCACCAGCGTCTTGCAGAACCCCACGGGCACGTCCTACACCCCGGCCTGTGCCATGCGCGTGCTGCAGGCGGCCGAGCGGCATGGCTTCTGGGTAGTGGAAGATGACATCTTCCGCGAACTCGGCCAGGCCACCGACCCCATGCTGGCCGCGCTGGATGGCTTGCAGCGGGTGATCTACGTGGGCAGCTATTCCAAGACCATCGCGCCCTCGCTACGGGTGGGCTATATCGCCTGCCAGCGTGAACTGGCGCGGCAGATCGTGCATACCAAGATGGTGTTGACGCTCACCAATTCCGAGATCAACGAGCGCCTGGTGCATAACGTGTTGACCGAAGGCCATCACCGACGCCATGTGCAGACCCTCAACGCCACCTTGCTCAATGCCCAGGCGACCTTGAATGCCAAGCTTACCGAGGTCGGGCTGACGCCCTTTACGGCGGCGCGCGGCGGCATGTTCAGCTGGGCGACCATCGAAGGGTGCGAGTTGTCGGCACGCGAGATTGCAGACCGCGCCCGGCAGAAGGGGATCTGGCTGGCGCCGGGGGATTTCTTTCATCTGTCGGCGCCGCACAAGACCAGTTTCCGCTTCAATGTGGGGTATGCGGATGTGCCGGAGTTGTTTGATTTTTTGCGGGGGTTGTAGGCCGCCTAAGGTGACCGACGCCCAGGACGCAACACCAGCCATGTGGAGCTCACGATCAGCAAGCCGCCTATCCAACCCTGCAAGGACATATGCTCCTTCATCCAGATGACGGCGATGAGCGCACCCCAAAGTGGCTCGCTACCCATCAGCAAGGCCACGCGTGACGGACTTGTGCGTGCCGCAGCATAGTTCTGGACGAAGAAGGCAAGGATCGTACAGAACAAGACAAGAAAGGCCATGGCCCACCAGAACGACGGCGTGGCCGGCACCGCCGTCCAGCCTGTACCGGGCGCGAGGGTCATGAGCATGAGCGAGCCAACGGTCATGACGCCCATCTGGACAGCGGTCAGGGTGAGCGCGGGCAATTTGAAGCGCAGGCTTTGGCGGCGTGTCAGGCAGACCATCACCCCGCGCAGGACGGCCGCCAGCACCATCAAACCGTCGCCCAACGTCAATTGCGAAAGGTCGCCGCCTCCCTGAAATGCCAGTAATGCCGCGCCGAGAAACGACAAGCCACAGGCCATCAGCGCTGCCCGGTCCGGGCGCTCTCCCAGGAAAAGCCATTCGCACAATGGCGTGAAGACCACGCATAGACTGATCAGGAAGGCGGCGTTGGAGGCTGTCGTCTGCGTTACCCCGAAGGTCTCGCAGACAAAAATGGCCAGCAGAATGGCGCCCAGCAAGCTGGCGCCTGCCAGTGAGCTTTTCCATGACGCCACTGAAGTGATGCCGCGCAATGCGGGTGCCAGCAAGAGAAACGTCAAACCGAAACGCAGTACAAGAAACTGCAATACGGGTAGCTCGGTCGTGGCCAGCTTGGCGGCGCTATAGCTTCCGCCCCAGATTACGGCGACCAGGAGCAGCAGCCATTCGACGGGTTTGAGGAGCAGCCAATATCTGTTCCCGGTTTCAGAGTGTATGACGAAGGGCTTATGCATGGGGTCTCATGGTTGGAACTGTGAATCTTGTGTCTTGGCATGTCATTGCCGGCTGGGTTGATTGTTCAATCAGCTGGTGTATTGTCTTGGGGCTGGGGAGGTCTGACTAGATGGGGATGAAGAACAGGAGTTGTGCCGCATGAGAACAAATGATCTGGTCGATGTATTGCATGAACTAGTCACGTTCGTGCAAGTCGTGGAAGCCGGCAGCTTTTCTGAAGCAGCCCGCCAGCAAGGCATGACGCCTTCGGCCGTCAGCCGCCAAGTGGCTCGGCTGGAAAAGATGATGGGCGTCTCGCTGTTTCAGCGAACGACGCGGCAGCTGCGTCTGACCGACGCGGGACTGGATGTGCTGGAACACGGGCGCAAAATGGTCTCTGCCGCACGGGCCACGCTCCTGGCCGCTGAAGGCCATGCAGGTACCCCCAAAGGTCTGGTCAGGATGAGCGCCCCCAAGGCCTTTGCCCGTCGCATCCTGCAGCCGGTACTGCTGGAATTCCTGAAATGCTACCCCGAGGTGGATGTGCATCTGCTGGTCGTTGACCGGCCGGTGGACCCGCTGCGCGAAGGGGTGGACTTGGTGATCCGCCTGACCGATGTTCCGCCGCAAGGCATGGTGGCGCGGCCACTGCTGCCGGTAAGGCAGCTGGTGCTGGCGAGCCCGGAATACCTTGCAGTCCATGGCGCGATCAATCATCCAGAAGACTTGATGAGCCATAGTTGCCTCACGCTGGGGGAGGAGGAGCGCGATAACCGCTGGCGTTTCGTTTCAGGAACCGAATCGGCAGAGATCATCGTGGCAGGGCGATGCGCCGTCAATCACAGCGAAATGAGATTGGCGGCCATCGAAGCAGGCATTGGTGTGGGCTGTGTTCCCGATTTTGTGGCCAACGAAGCCGTGGCTGCCGGTCGTGTCGTTCGTCTGCTGCCGGAGTGGAACTTCGATATCAACTATCAGGGGATGGCCTATCTGCTTTTCCCGGCGTCTCGTTATATCGCTCCCAAGATGCGGGTGCTTATTGACTATCTGGTGGGGGCTTTGCAGTCGCAGGTTGCGGAGAAGCACGCCGTTGAAGAGGCATTTTGATCAATCATTAAGCGCCTTAAAACGAAGACCAGAGGCAAACCTATGCATCTCAATCCCGACCATTATTTGCAGACAGATGCCGGTCGCATCTTTACCCCCGAACGCAATGCTGCAGCATGGGAGTGCTTGTATACGGATTTATCTGAAGCGCTTCAGGCTTGTCCGCGCCAGATAGTCATGGTTCTCGGCGTGCAAGGGGCTGGCAAGTCCACCTGGGTCAGGGAACGATTGTCGCAGTCAGGGGATACCATCTATGTCGATTCGACTTTTGCCACAGTGCTTCGTCGAGCAAGGCTCATTGAGATTGCCGCAAAAGCGGGAGTTCAGGTGTCGGCGGTATGGATCAAGGTCGCTTTGGAAACAGCGCTTCGGCGTAACAGGGAAAGACCGGTTGACGAGGTTGTCCCGGATGAGGCGATTGAAAATGTCTTCAGGATCTTCGAGCCACCTTCGCTTGCTGAAGGTTTCTGCGAGGTACAGGTTCTCGATGACTAGCCTGATATTGCTACCCAAACGGCGACCCGAAAGTTAACCGATCATGCAACCTGTACACCTCTCACAGTTCATTGCTGCCATCGAGAAGTCTTCACTCTCCCGATGGGCAACTCTCCTTCCATGGCAACTGACTGCGCAAAGCGACCAGATCGTGCGGCGAATGCTGGCAGACCTCGACCCTTCGCAATTCCGCATCGAGAACGAAGTCGCCATCCACGTCACTTCCGTGGTTGAACAAGGGGTGATCCTGAAAGGACCGGTCATCATCAGCGCTGACGTATTCATTGGCGCCCATGCCTATCTTCGCGGCGGTAATTGGATTGATGTGAATTGCTCCATTGGCCCGGGCTGTGAGCTGAAGTCATCCTTTCTCTTTGCCGAGTCCCGGTTGGCGCATTTCAATTTCATCGGCGACTCCATCATCGGTCGGGATGTCAATCTCGAAGCGGGCAGCGTGATCTGCAATCACCGCAATGAGCGTGTCGATAAGGATATTGCTGTGCGTGTCGATGGTGATCTGGTCAGTACCGGCATCACCAAGTTCGGTGCCGTGGTGGGAGACGGGAGTCGTCTAGGAGCCAATTCGGTAGTCGCGCCTGGGGGGCTACTCCAGCCGGGTACCCTGGTGGGGCGAGGAACCGTGTGGGACCAGGAGGCTGGTCAGGCATAAGTGTCCTGTTCGACTATTTTGGCTCCTTACTTTACACAGCCTCGGCCAATGACGGACATGCATCATCATTTTCCAATTGGCTTTGACTTTGCTGGTATTTTGTTCCATTATTTCTGTAATGACAGAAATAATGGAAATCGAATGAACCTATCCCCCACCATGCAAAAGTACATCCTCCACTGGGGAGAGATGGGTACTCGCTGGGGTGTCAACCGCACCGTGGCCCAGCTCCACGCCCTGCTGTTCTTGGTCAACCAGCCGCTGCCAGCCGAAGATATCGCCGATACGCTGGGCGTGGCCCGCTCTAACGTCAGCAACAGCCTGAAAGAGCTGCAAAGCTGGGGCTTGGTGCGCATTACCCATGTGGCAGGAGACCGGCGCGACCACTTCGTCGCCTTGCAGGACGTCTGGGAAATTTTCCGCGTCATCATGGAGCAGCGCAAGCGCCGGGAAATCGATCCCACCCTCACGGTACTGCGTGAATGTGCGCTGGAAGCGGAAGACGACGCAGGCTTGGAAAGTGCCACCAAGGCCAAGATGGATCAGGTGCTGGCCTTCTTGGAAATGCTGATGTCCACCTACGACGACTACAAGCACCTGCCGCCTGCGACCCTGCAGCGCTTTCTCAAGATGGGTGGCAAGGTCGCGCGACTACTCAGCAGCGACGACAAGGAATAATCATGGCCAGTCCCGCACTCACCCTTTACTTCGACGGTCGTTGCGGCCTGTGCGCAACGGAAATGCGAAGGCTGCGCCGCTGGGACAAGGCCGGCAGGCTGGCTTTCGTCGATATCTCGCAAGAAGACTTTTCGCCGGCCTCGCTGGACACGGACCTGGCCGCGCTCAATGCCCTGCTGCATAGCTGCACCGCCGATGGCCGCCTGCTGGTTGGCATCGACAGCATCCTGGCCGCCTATACGTTGGCCGGGCGTGGCTGGATGGTATGGCCGCTGCGCGTGCACGCATTGCGCAAGCCCTGGTCCGCGCTGTATCGCGTCATCGCCCGTCACCGCTACCGGCTATCCGCCCTGTTCGGCTACCGATCCTCGGCGCGCTGTGACAACGGCGTATGCCGGCACGACGGATGGTTTTTGTGAAAGCATTTTTTTAACCAAATATTTCTGTCATTACAGAAATAAAAGACATAAAAATAAGATGATCACTCCCTCATGCACAAGAAAATGGCTGGTGCGCTGGATGTATGCCGCGGTAGCGGTGCATCTGCTGGTCGGCATCCTGTTGCCGCTGGTCGCGGGTGCCGCGCCCTTGGAGTCCTATCACCACGGCATTGAACGATATTTCTGGGGCGACGCCGTTCCAGCCGCCGCACGCGCCCAGCAGATCTGGTGGCTATCGCTATTCGGCCCGACCGTGCAGGCCGCGTCGATCTGGATGGGCGTGCTGCTGCTGATCGCTGACAAGCAGCGCAATGCCGCCGCCTGGATGGGCTTGATCGCGGGGCTGGCCGTGTGGGGCCCACAGGACATGCTGATTTCCCTGCAAGCGCACTGCTCGTCCCATGTATGGCTCGACGCTGCCGCCTTGCTGGGTATGTTGCCGCCATTGTTCTGGCTCTTCCGACACGACTTGAAAAGAGGAAAGACAAGATGAGCGCCGTGCTCTGGTTACTGGTTGCCCAAGGAGTGCTGGTCCGGGGTGTGCGCGACGCCATGGCCGCATGGTCGATGACGTCGCGCTTGCCGGTGGCGATGACGGGAGAACCGTCATGAACATCCTCGTCATCGGCGCTACCGGACTGATCGGCAGCCACACGCTGGCGGCGCTGCAGCGGACAGGCCACCACGCTATCGGTGCCAGTCGCAAGAAGCCGGCCGGTGCGCTGGCCACATGGAAGGAACTCGATATTGGTTCGCTCACCGACGCACAGGCGTGGCTGCCGCATCTGGAAGGCATCGATGCCGTCATCAACTGCGTCGGTATCATCCGCGAAAGTCGCCCCAACGATTTCCAGCGACTGCACCAGCAGATGCCTATCGCCCTCTTCGCCGCCTGCGAACAAGTCGGTGTATCCCGGGTGGTGCAGGTATCTGCGCTAGGCAGCCAAATGCACGCGTCGACCGCCTATTGGCGCAGTAAGGGCGCCGCCGATGCCGACCTGCTGCAGCGCCGGTTGTCGGCCACGGTGGTGCGGCCGTCGTTGGTCTACGGCGACCAAGGCGCCAGCAGCCGCGTGTTCACCATGATGGCCAGCTTGCCACTGACCATCATGCCGATGGCGCACAGCGCGTTGGTACAGCCGATTCATGTCGATGACCTGGCCGACGTGCTGGTCAAGCTGCTCACTGGCACATCGCCCGCGCCACGCGAACTGGCGGCGGTCGGTCCGCGAGCGATGACCATCGCCGCTTATATCGAGGCCCTGCGTGCGGGAATGGCTTGGCCGCCCGGTCGGGTACTCGCGCTTCCCGCCGTGCCGGCCCGGCTACTGGCGCGCTGTGCTGAACTACTGCCGGCCAGCGCATTGACCCTCGACTCGCTGCGTATGCTGGAACAAAGCGCCGATGGCAGCAATACCGCCGAGACCGGCGCGGTGTGCGCAATACTCGGGCGTGCCTTGCGCCGCCCCGAAGATTTCGCCGGCCCCGGGCAAAGGGCGCGCGCCATCTGCGTCTGGGCGTTTCCGGTCTGTCGATGGGTGATCGCGTTCTTATGGCTGTGGACGGCATACGCCTCGTGGTTCGGCTGGCCCCATGCCCAAAGCCTCGACTGGCTGGCGCAATGCGGCCTGCCACACGCATGGGGCGCGCCGGTGCTGCTGGCCGCCAGCGTGCTGGACGCTGCCATCGGCATGACTGTACTGATCGCGCGGCGCGCATGGATATGGCCACCGCAGATGGCACTGGTGCTCGGCTACACGACGATCATGTCGCTCCATCTGCCGCAGTTCTGGATGCACCCCTTCGGCCCATTGAGCAAGAACTTGCCTCTGCTGGCCCTCATGTTCGTCATGTGGCGGCTTGCAGCAAACGCTGGAAAACAAGACTAGAGAGGAAGAGCAGCATGGATTATCTCGCCATCAAATGGCTGCACATCATGTCGGCCACCTTCATGTTCGGTACCGGATTTGGGACCGCGTTCTACATGTTCGTCACCAATCGCAGCCGCAACGTGCAGGCCATCGCCGTCGTGACACGCTGGGTAGTGCGAGCGGACTGGTGGTTCACCACACCGGCGGTAATCATCCAACCGATCTCCGGGTTCTGGATGATGCATCTGGCCGGCTACCCGGTCACTGCGCCCTGGCTGGCCTGGTCGCTGGCGCTGTACGCGCTGGCGGGGAGCTGCTGGCTGCCGGTGGTATGGCTGCAGCTGAGAATGCGAGACATGGCTCAAACCGCGGCTGCCGGGGCCAGCGATCTGCCGGAGCGGTTCTGGCGCTTCGAACGGATCTGGATCGTGCTGGGGTTTCCCGCCTTTGGCGGGTTGGTCATCGTCTATTGGTTGATGGTCCACAAGCCCTAGAACTCATTTCATCAATAGGCGTGAGTGCGAGCGAGTCTCGTGGGAGAAGGGCGTCCTCTAGGAGCCAATCCGGTAGTCGCGCCTCCGCAGCTTATGGGTGGGCCGTGCCTGTTGACAGAGGGTGGTCTCAAGGAACCCGCCCGAGGGCAGGTTCCGGTCCATCCAAAAGGTTGACTTACAGCAGTTCTTGGTGGAATGGCGAGTGAGGCGGCACCGAACCGCCACGACGCAGCACCATCTGCTGCAGGCCATTGATGGCGGCTGCGACCGCGCCGCTGGCGAAGCCACCCTCGGCAGTGTTTTCCTCGTTGATGAAGATGGCGCCATCGCTCATCTTGAGCAATGCACCGAAGAGTACCCGTGTGTTGTCCAGTTGGTTGGGGGCGTCCATCTTGAAGGCACCATACTGATGCTTGGTCAGGCTCCAGTGGGTATAGGAGATGCGCTGCTTGCTCTGCTCCACAACGTCAGCGAGATTCTTGAGTTTCTGGTGGACTGCATCCCCCGGATTCTGCGAGGCGATGTCGCGTAGTGTACGAATGTAGTTATTGAGCTGCTCATCACCGCTCATACCGGCTACTTTGGTGGCATTGTCGCCCAGCGTATAGCTGGGGTAGAACACCGCATTGTCGCTGCCGGGCAGCGCCGGCACCAGATAGGATTGCTGGAACAACTTGCTGGCCTGAACGTTGCCCGGAAGCTCTACGCCGCTCATCAAGTCCTTGGCGATCTTGATGGCCATCTTGGTTGCGCCGACGACATTGGCTTTTTCCATGGCATTGGCGAATTCCTCAGGCATCAGCGCTTCCGAACCTTCCTGGGGGCCAGTCAGGCCCAAGCGCACGGCTTCCCGCGGGCCACCCGCGAAGAATAGTTCGTCATAGGATTCGACGCTGACCTTTTGGGTCTGCTTGTCCAGCGAACTGACGTAGTACTTGCCATCCTTCTTCTTGATACCGGTCACCTCGACACCCAGTCGGATGGCCTGCTGTTGTTCCAGCGATTGCGCCCCCTCTGGCAGGTCCTCGGTATCGTTAAGGACCGCATACAGCGGTGCATCGGCGCCGTCCACCAGCGCCACATGTCCCTCCAGACGTTCGTCCGCCAAGAAGCGCATTTCTTCCAGGAAGCCGGTGTTGTAGTAGCCCTCGTAGCCACCGACACCAATGCCGGTAGCGCCGAAGGTCTGCCACTCCTTCTGGTTCCATTCGATGCCTTTCTCTTTGAGCAGAGTATCCAGTCCAGAGCGGAAGTTGTGGCTATCGAACTTCTTCTTGGCGGCATCACAGAGTTCGCGGAACAAAGCGGTGTCGGCAGCGTCGCGCGCGGCCCGAATGGGGGCCAGCAAAGGTTCGGTCATGGAGCGCAAGACGTCCTGGGCGACCTTTTGCATGACCGCATTGCCAGGCGACTTGCCAGGTTCGGCTTCGTGCACCTCATTGCCGATGATGTAGGAAGTCTGAACCGAGCTTGAGTTGGGAAACGGCACGTGTTGCAACTGATAGTGTTCGGCCAGGCTCCAGTAGACGTTGCCGCGCGTGGTGTGGAAGCGCATCCCGCCCGGATGCAGCGGCGTCGGACTCATGGAGCCGTCCTGGCGTGGCCACCTTTCGGCGGCAATGCGACCGCCGATCTTATCGGCCTGCTCGAGCACGACCGGCTTGACGCCCAGCCGGTTCAGCCCATCGGCGGCGATGATGCCGGCTGGACCGGCACCGACCACGCATACTTTGAGATTCTCGGCCACGCCCGGCGGCAACTCGCCGACCTTGCGCTTGTTGTCCCAGAAGAACCCGGTGTAGTCATACATGTGATCGAGCGGCATGGTCATGCGCAAACTGGCGAAGCGTTGCTTGATCATCGTCCTGACTTGAGCGTCCTCGCCGGCACCCTTGAACACCGTGGCGAGATTTTTCTGCGCAGTCGGGGTGCAGGACTTGAGCAAGCGGGTGGCCTCGTCGGGTTTCATGTTGACAACGGTATGTTCGACCCAGTCCCGTACAGGTGAAAGTATGGCATCCGGGGTCGTGTCGATTGCAGTATCACCCAACAGGTGGCTTTGCTCGCTGCCCAGCGTATCGAGCACATTGCGTTTCTCGGCTTCACTCAGGCAATGCCAGTGCAGCGTGATTTCCAGATGATGCTGTTGGCGCTTGGGGCCATCGGCCAGCGCAGTCAGGTTGTGGCAGAGCGCATCGGCAAGGTCTTCGCGTTCACTGGGCCATTGGCCGGCGACTTCCTGGAAATAGCGCCCGACCGATTGTGGATTGAGCGGCGGAAGAGGCCGACCGATCGTAGACAACGGGGCTTGCTCGTCGGGCGAAGCGTCTGCCGCGCCGCTGATGCGCTGCAGATGCGCGCGCATGTCTACGCGGCCTGCGGGCCAAGCAGGCGCGCTCGCAGTCAGGACTTCGGTATTGAGCGCGGGGATCAGTACTGACAAGCGCGCGCGTTTGGCTGCCGGGCTGTCGGTACGGGGAGAGGAGCTGCTGGCGACCGGCGAAGTGCTATCCCCGGTTGGGATCTGGGTCGAGGTTGTGGCTGCCGGTACATCGGCAGCAGAGATGGGCAGGGAGTGATCCGCGCCCGAAGTGATTTTGGTCATGGGATGGATGTCTTGAAAAATGATGAAGTGTCTGCACGCCTGCGCAACGATACGCGGCACCGGCAGCGACACTGGAAATGGATGGTTCGGAATTCGGTAGATTCGGGAAGATGTTTTTCTGCATGTCCGGCACCGAGATTGCCTGCCCGGACGATGGGCATCGCCCACCTTGGCGACACGCAAAAACGATCAACAGGAAGAACCCGACGAGAGAAAGTAAAATCATATAAATAATAAAACCGAGCCATAAGACCGCCGCCCCGAAGAGCACAGGTCGGGTGTGCCGATAGAGGTTCAGGGAAACGGGCGGTAACGCAACCGTATCAAGCCACCGTTGCCGTCGTAGATAGCGAATGAGACGGGTGACAAGTTGATGCGATTGTGAATTTATGTTGCCGGGCCAGATGGATCAGTTCCATCCCTTACTTGGGCGCGACGCTTTCGGTGGAAAAGAACCGCACCGCAGAGGCCGGGGAACCACTTTGCCCCTCAGCCGGCCAGCGCCCTCGTGAGCAAGCGCTCGAGGCCACGGCGCAACGGCTTGGTAACAGCGGTGGGGCGCGGTGTTGAAGCCTCAGTTGCCGCAGCCGCCATTCTTTTGTTTCGGGGCAGGTACAAAGCCCAGTTTTTCCATTGCATCCTGCGTCTCCAGCAACATGGATGCCACTTCGGCTACCGTTACCCGCAGGCTGGTAGCGCGTTCTCTCATGAATTGGTATGCGCTTTCTTCGCTGTGCGCTTGGTAGTCGACCAGTACCCGGATCGCCTTTTCAATCTGGCGCCGCGACTTGATGGTCGATTCGAGTTTGTCTATCTTGGCCTGCTGGCGTTGCTGGAATCCTTGGGAAGACCTCGCCAGTACCAGCGTACTCAGTATCCCCTGTGAACGGAACGGGCGGGTCAGTACACCGTGCGCCTTGGTATCGAGCAGCAGCTTCAAGGTGGTCGGGCTTTCATAGTCGGAAAGTGCCACCAGGGCAGCGTCCACGGCGCTGGCATTCCATGCGGTGCGCTCCTCCAGCTCCTGGGAGATCTGGAAGAAAATAACATCGGCTCCTGCCGGCGGCTCAACCGGGCTGGGCCAGATGACGCGCAGACGACAGCCGATACGCTGTAACTGCTGAATCACGACGTCGCGATCCTCTCCTGGCGGATAGACCACGGCCACGCAAATGCTGCGCAGGTCTTCGTAAAGTCTTCGTAGGCTTTGTCCCATGATTTCACCTCAGCCAAAAGTCGGAAAAGCCGAAAGTGGACAAGTAAGGATCCGGCTTGACCGGCTCCGACGCCTCCCAGGCAATATCGAACTGCCCGTCGCTGCGGCAAATGCCGATGCGCGGGGTGAGGGCACAGTGATTGTTCTCCGCGTCAACGCTGATGCGGCCTTCGGGTGAATCGAAGGACACAGCGTGCGTGGCCTCCACCAGCTTGCGCCGGTCCAGGCTTCCGGCACGTTGCAAGGCCCGGGCAAAAAGATGAATCTGGGTGTAGGCCATCTCGGACCAGGTACTGGTGGGACGATCATTGAAACGCTTGCGCCAGAGCTCGACGAAATGTCGATTGCTCGCGTTGTCCAAGGATCCGAAATAGGTCGCTGCGGTAATGTGGCCGGCGCAAATCTCGGGGCCGATCAAGCGCACCTCCTCTTCCGCCATCGACAGGCTGGCGATGGGCGTGACCTTGGGGTCAAAGCCGAATCCCGGATAGAGCTGGTAAAACTGCCGCGCCGATTGGCCGACCAAGGTCGAAAAAACCACATCGGGTTGGGCTGCCCGGATCTCTGTGAGAATCTCTTCCAGCTCCGCGCGCCCGGCTTCCAGGGGGAGGTAGATTTCGTCGAGCACCTCACCGCCATGCTGTTCGACCATGTCACGCATGAGGCGATTGGATTCGCGTGGATAGATGTAATCGGTCCCCACCAGGAAGAAGCGGGTGCGCTTGTTCTGCATCAAATAGGCGGCCAGCTGCACACTGTTCTGGTTGGGTACCGCACCGGTATAGATCACGTTCGGCGAATACTCGAAACCTTCGTAGAAGGAGCAGTACCACAGCAATGCGTTATTGCGTTCAATCACCGGCAGCACCGCTTTGCGGCTGGACGAGCGGGAACACCCGAAGACCACGTTGATTTCGTCTTCCAGCAGCATCCGCGTCACCAGCTTGCGGTATTCGGTAATGTCGCCCTTGGGGTCGTAGGCGACCGGAATCAGCGGCCGGCCGAGTACGCCGCCAAGCTGGTTGATTTCTTCAATGGCCAGTGCAGTCCCGAAAAAATGCTCGGACTCGGTGACGCCCGTCGCTCCCGAGCGTGAAAACAGCACGCCGATGCGCCAGCCGTCTTCCCGGCGTGGTGGCTTGTCTCCAGATGGATGGATGGTCATGAGCTGTCCTTATCGGTCGAACAACGCCTGCAATTGCGTCGCGTCGTGGGTAGATTGCAGGCCGAGCATCAACAGGATACGCGCCTTCTGTGCACTGAGGTCATCGGCAAAGATCGCACCTGCCGCCTTGAGCGTGGCTCCGCCGCCGTCGAATCCGTAGGATGGCAGCACCCGGCCGTTGGCCACCCGGGTGGAAATGACGACCGTCACGCCCTGAACAATAGCCTCCCGAATGGCCTCGTACAGGGCGGCATTCACGTTGCCGAAACCGAGCGCCTGAATCACGATCCCGCGTGTACCCAGTGAGACCGCAGCGCGTAGCAGATCGCCGCTGGCGCCGCCGAACATGGGAATGATCTCCACCCGCGGCAACGTGCCGCCCAGCAGGGGAAGGTATTGGCGGCGCAGCGGACGGCGCGCGAACACGATGCGATCCTCATCGGCCACACCCAGCACGCCGAAATCCCCCGACTTGAAAGTCTCGACATCGGCAGTATGGGTCTTGCTGACATCTCGTGCGGCGTTGATCTGGTTGTTCATGGCGATCATGACGCCCATGTCACGCGACTCGGGGCAGACGCATATGCGCGCCGCATTCAGAAGATTGCGCGGTCCGTCAAAATCCGGGCTGGAAGCATTGCGCTGTGCGCCGATCAGTACCACCGGCTTGTCGCTGGAGAGGGTCAGGTCGAGGAACCAGGCGGTCTCTTCCAGGGTGTCGGTGCCATGCGAGATGATCACCCCGCTGATTTCGGGCCGGTCCAGCGCCGCTGCAGTGGCTTGCTGCAAGGCGATCCAGCGCGGTGGGTCCATGTAGTCGGAGGGCAGGTTGAACAGATTGTTGACCTCCAGCGTTGCAATGGTGGCCATGGCGGGCACCGTGGCTAGCAAGTCGTCGCCTGACAAGGCCGGCACCGGTGCTTTTCGGATCGGATCGATCTTCATGGCAATGGTGCCGCCGGTGGAGATGAAAGCGCACAGTGGCAGATCGGAAGGGGATGAGCTCATCATGAGAGGGAAGAGGAAAGAAATATGCCTGCAGTCGCAACGACCCCGCACCTCGGAGCTGTGCTCACCCCGATCATGGTCATGGAGTCTGCTCCGGCACAAGCGCTACCAGCGCCAACTGTACGCACCATGTTCATACCCGTAAATGAGCAAATACCGTCTCGGTCGCCCCCGCGTGCTTGGCGTCCCCCTCCTCCACCAGCTCACCCTGCTTGAGAATGAGGTAGCGGTCCGCCACCTGTAGGGCGAATGGCACATTCTGCTCGACCAGCAACAGGGTGGTGCCATGCTGACGGCGCTCTTCCAGCAGCGCATGAGCCAGCCGATCGATCACCGAAGGTTGCAGGCCTTCGGTGATTTCGTCGAGCAGGATCAGCGCAGGTCGCATCATCAGCGCACGCGCCAGCAGCAGCATCTTCTGTTCGCCACCGGAGAGCGTGCCCGCGTATTGCTGCAGCCGGCTGCGAAATACAGGGAACAGTCCTTCGATCGCCGCAAAACGCTCTTCGAACAGGGCTGGCCGCGTCAAGCCCAGGCGCAAGTTGTCGGCGATGCTCAGTTCGGCAAACAGGGCATTCTCCTGGGCTGCATAGGCCACGCCCAGGCGCGCAATGCGATGGGGGGACATGCGTGTGATGTTGCTCCCATGCAGATGCACGGCGCCGCTCTGCTTGCCTAGATATCCCATGACGGTCTTGAGCAAGGTGCTCTTGCCCATGCCGTTCTTGCCCAGCAAGGCGACCGCCTCGCCCTGTGCGATCTCCAGTGACAGACCACGCAGCACCACCGAGGCTCGATAACCGCTGGTGATGTCCTTCATAACCAATGCCGATTGTTTCATTGCGCCCCCGTTGCATGGGTACTACCCGAATAGATGGTCTTGACCAGTTCGGAATTGACCACCTCCTCGAAACTGCCCTGCATGATGATCGTCCCCTGATGCAGCACCACGATGCGCGTGGCGATCTGCTGCACGAAATCCAGATCATGCTCCACCAGCAGGCAGCACAGTCGATATTTGAAGGCCAGCGACGACAGCACCGCACCGATCTGGGTGCGCTCGGTCTTGGTCAGGCCGGCGGTGGGCTCGTCCAGCAGCACTACACGGGGCTCCAGCGCCAGCACCATGGCCAGCTCCAGCGCCTGCTGCTGGCCGTGTGAAAGGTCTCCAGCGATACTGTCAAGCATCCCGTCCAGCCCGGTGGCGCGCATTACGTGCAGGGCATAAGGCGGTAAATGCAGCGTGTCGGCGCGTTTGAACAGGGCCGGGCGTTGCAGTCGCACGCGCGCAATGCGCAGGCACTGCGCCACGGTCAAGGATTCGAAGATATTGGCGTTCTGGAATTTGCGTCCCAGTCCCAGATGCACACACGCCTGAGGCGGCAACTTGGCGATATCGCTACCGCACAGCGCAACGCTGCCAGCGCTGCGCTCGGCGCCATCGCTCATGCAGCGCATCAGAGTGGTCTTGCCAGCCCCGTTGGGGCCGATCAGACCGACCAGCTCACCGGCGCGCGCCGTAAAGTCGATACCTCTGAGCACCTTGAGCGGGCCGAAATTCTTCGCCACGTTGCGCATGTGGATGGCGTCGACTTGAGGATCGTCGCCCTTGGAGTCCGCACATTCCTGCAGACGCGGCCGGTGCCTGCTGGCAGACCCTAGCCCGAACGGCCGCAACAGCAAGGGTACCAATCCCTGCGGCAGCAATACGATCACCACGATGAATGTGGCCCCGAGAATCAGTTGCCAGACGAACGGCATACTGCTGCTCAGATAAGCGGTGGCGACGTTGATCAGCACTGCGCCGACCAATGGTCCCCACAAGCTGCCGCGACCGCCCAATGCGACCCAGATGATAAATTCGGTGCCCAGAGCGAAGCCTGTCAGCTCGGGTGCGACCACGCCGCTGAAGGCGCCGTAGCCCAATCCTGCCAGACCGGCCAGCACCGCCATGGCGATCAGCAAGGCGATCTTCACCAGTGCAGTATTGATGCCCAGATAACTGCATCGTTGCTCGTTGTCGCGGATGGCGGCCAGAAGTCGACCGCTATCACTGCGCACTAGCAGCCAGCCGCCCAGTGCCGCCAGTGCCAACATGCCCCCAGAGATCCAGTACCAGGCATCGATGGAAAAGTCGAAGCTGTCGTAGCCGGTCAGCCCCGAGCTAGAGCCAGTCCAAGTGCCGCCCGAGAGCAGCAACTGGGTCAGTACGATGGGTAGCACCAGCGAAATGACGGTGGCAAAGAACGGTGATGCGCCTCGATAGAAAGACAGCCAGCCGGCCAGTGCGGCCACCACAGCTGTGGCGCCGACAGCCACGCCGATGGCGAGCAACACGCTGGCACCGCTGAAGCCGACATGCGTGAAGACCAGCCCGGCAGCATAGGCCCCGATACCGAAGAAGGCCGACTGACCGAAGGTGAGATAGCCGGTATATCCCCACAGGATATCGACGGTCATCGCCACGATGGCCATGAAATAGGCCTTGATCAGGATGTTTTGGAGATAGGTGTCGAACAGCCAGGGACCGGCCACCAGCAACAGTAGCCCGCAACCGATGAACAGCAACACGCTGCGAAGAGAACGGCGCCCGTCCTTGGCGCCCGCCTGGGCCGGAGCTGCGGCGGTAGAGAGATTGGTATCAAGCACGGGCCAGCCCCTTCGGTCGAATGCGCAGCGTCACCGCGGCGAGGATGACAATGGTCAAGCCGCCCAGTACCGGATTGGTGTAGGTACTGACTAGCACCTGTGCCGCACCGAATACCACACAGGCCAACAACAGGCTCAACATGGAGTGGCCCGAGATCATCACCAGCATGAAAGCGCTGATCAACCACGGCAGCCCCATGTTGGGATCGACGCTGGAGAGCGGCGTGATCATTGCCCCGGCCAACGTGCCCAGGCCTGCGCCAATACTGAAGGTCACGAAACGTACACGGCCGGAGTGAATGCCCAGGCTGCTGGCCAGTTCTTCATTCATGATCACTGCACGGGTGCGGACTCCGAAATCGGTACCATTGAGCAGTACTGTCAGGAGCACGCCCAGGCCCAATGCCAAGGGCACCAGCACCAGACGGTAGGCCGAGTAGTCCACGCCCATCACGGCCCAGGTTCCTGCCAGCGGGGCGTTGACGAACTGCACTTCACGCCCGAAAGCCATCACAATCAATTGACCGATGACGATGCTCAAGCCCCAGGTCGCCAGAATGGCATCCAGCGGTCGCTTGTACAGGCGTCGTACGATCACTCCTTCCACCAGCATCCCAACGGCAATGCCTGTCAGCAGTGCCAGCGGCCAGCCCAGCCAGGGATCAAGCTGCAGGTGGGTCACCACGTAGCTGGCGTATCCCCCCAGCGTCAGCAAGGCCCCGTGGGCAAAATTGACGATCTTCATGACACCGAAGATCATCATCAGTCCTGCGGTGACGATGAACAGTATCGCAGCCGTCGTCAGCATATCCAGCAATAGCGCCATTGCACTTTCCTCTCACGTCTCTGGCCGCCGCGATCATCGTCGCGGCGGTTTTTTTATCGTTGGTCCGTTCGCTATCCTGAGCTTACTTGATGCTCGGACACTGATTGCCCGGATCAACGCTGGCGAAAGTTTCCAGGATCTTGATCGTACCGTCATGCTGCACCTGGCCCAGGCGCATGGACAGCGGTGTATGGCGGCTCTTGTTCATCGCCACCAGGCCGCGCGGGCCATTGAACGACACTTCACCGAGCGCCTTGATCACCTTGTCGTTATCGGTGGAGCCGGCCTTTTCGACGGCGGCCTTGAACAGGTAGAAGGCTTCGTACTGCGGCTCGGACAGTTCATTGGGTGTCTTCATGTCAGCGCCGAACTTCTTCTTCAGGGCTTCCATGAATTTCTTGTTTTCCGGCGTGTCGATGCCGGTCAGGTAGGAGGCCGACATGTAGAGTCCATCGGCCGCATCACCCATGGTCTGGGCCGTGCCCTCATCGACAGCCAGGTTGCCGTATGGCAGCGTCAGGCCTGCGCCCTTGAGCTGCTTGGCCAGCGACACATTGGGTGCGCCTCCGGCGGTGGCGCTGATCAAGGCATCGGGCTTGGATGAACGGATCTTGGAGACGACCGTGGTCCAGTCGCTGCCGTCGATGGGCAGATATTCTTCGCCGATCACCTTGCCACCCTTTTGCTCGATGTACTTCTTGGTGAATTCCAACATGCCGCGACCAAAGGCGTAGTCGCTGCCGACCAGGAAGAAGGTCTTGGCATGTTTGCTCTTGGTGAAGTAGTCCACCACCGGCGCCACTTGCTGCTCTGGCACCCAGCCGTTCACATACATCCACTTGTTGCAGGAGCGCCCTTCATAGAAGGAAGTGTATATGTAAGGCAGCTTGCCGCGACTGATCACCGGCAGCGCAGCATTGCGGGCGGCGCTGGTTTCCATGGCAATGACAGCATTCACCTTCTTCTGGAAGACCAGCGTGTCGAAGGCTTTCTGCGCGCCCACCGCGCCGGAGGCATCATCGACGATATCGAGTTCCAGCTTGCGTCCTAGAATACCGCCGGCGGCATTGATTTCATCGACTGCCAGTTGCGAGGATTGCACCACCGCCGGTGCCACCACGCTGTTGGCACCGGACAGCCCGACGGCCACGCCGATGCGGATAGGATCGGCCGCCTGGGCCTGCACCGTCATGGCGGCGAAGAGAACGAACGCGCCGTGGCGCAGGGCAAAGGTGAATCTGTTCATCGTAAATCTCCTTGATGGGATAGATCGGAGTGAAAGAAAGAAAAACGGAACGGCGCAAGCAATCGAGTCAGTGCCGCGGCAACGGCCAGCCAGTTCCCAACATTGGGTCGTAGAGGTCGTCACGACGGTCCCGCAGCACATGGTTGAAAGCGGTGAGATGACGCGCCTGGCGCGTCTGCTTGAGATTGATGCTGGCATAAAGCACCTGCTCGCTATCTTCAGACGCAGGTCCGGCCAGCGGCCAGCCTTGTGCGCCAATGATCAGACTCTGGCCGATAAAGGGTTGGCCACGCTCGGTACCGATACGATTGGCACAGACGATGTTGAGCGCATTGCTGTGCGCATTGGCCATCGCCAGCGAGGTCGCCATGGCTTCACGGTTAGCAGGTTGGCCGGGCATAGGCACCCAGTTGGTCGGGATTGCCACCACGTCCGCTCCCTGCATCGCCAGCAGCCGGTACACCTCTGGAAACCAGCCGTCATAGCAGATCGCCACACCTAGTCGCCCCCATTGCGTGTGGAACAGCGGCAAGCCCTTGTCGCCTGCTTCGAAGAAGAGGTGTTCATCACCCCACAGATGCAGCTTGCGATAGACGCCCAGCCAGCCGTCGGGGCCGATCACGACGGCCGAGTTGTAGAGTCGCTCGCCCTCCCGCTCGGCGATACCGGCCACGATGTATATCTGGTTGCGTCGTGCTGCCTCGATCCAAGCGAGGGTGGTGGGGCCATCGGGCGATGTTTCGGCCAGCGCGAAGGCTTCCGCGCGGCTGGCGAACACATAGCCGGTGTTGACCAGTTCGGGTAACACGACCAACGCCGCGCCCTCAGCGGCTGCACGGTCGATGAAAGCGATTGAGCGGGCGACGTTGTCCTCCTTGTGGCCGATGCGGGGCTCCATCTGGACGCTGGCCACCGTGATATTCGGAAACGAAGATGTGGCGAGAGAGCTTTCCAAAGACGACATACGAATCTCCAAAACAAAAAGCCCCTGACTGCGCTGTGTGCGCATGTCAGGGGCTCTTATAGCCGGGTAAGAAGTCAGCAACGCTGCTGAGGAAACTGTCTGGTGGCGTTCCTAGACAGCGAGGAGCATATTGCACCACCTCAGTGAAGGCGTCAAGGGTTGTAGGCGATCTCTGCAAACGGCGGAGAATCACTACCGATGCTTTGGAGGAGATGCAGCTGCAAGCATCGTCCAACTTTTCACCGGCTGTTGATTCTCAGTTTCTGGTAATGCATTTGAGTGCGCAGCCTGGAGCGAGATTGGCGTACATCACCTATATGATGTTGTTCGACCAATGAGGGCGTGGCAGTATGCAACACCCAGATATTAAGAAATGGCCATAGGTCGCCACAGGTAAGTAATGGGGCAATGGGAATGAACGAGTGTCTGTGGAAGCCAGGTGTCGAAAAGGCTAGCGTCAAATAATGGCAGTACCGCCCTGGGCCAGCCACACTGGCACCATCCTCTGCAAACCAACACATCGATAACTCAAGATTGCCAAGACATGCCATCTCTGCCCGCAACAATAGTCGTGCGACCAGCCTTGCCCATCGATGCGGCACGTATTACCGAGCTCTATCGTCAACTTCTCAACGATACTTCGGTGGCCGTCTCGCCGGAGCGCATTGCTGCCTTGTCCCTCGATACCCATGCCCTGCTGCTGGTCTGCGAATGGGAGCAGGTCGTCAGCGGTACGGCCATGGTGTCACTCTGCCCAGACGTGATGTACCAATCACAGCCATTTGCAGTGATCGAAAATATCGTGGTGGACAAGCAAAGCCAGGAAAAGGGCATAGGTACAGCCCTCATGCACCATATCGAAGCCTATTGCCTGTCCAAGGATTGCTCAAAGATGATGTTGCTCAGTTCCGCACACAGAACCTCGGCCCACGCTTTTTTTGAACGGATGGCTTTCGACGCTTCCGCCAAGAAGGGTTTCGTCAAATACCGGCGCCAATTCGGTCGGTATTAAGATAGCGTCCGGTCGATATCGGCCCATATCGCCAGCATTTCTTAAGGATTTCAATAATGACGTTTTCTGCACCAAGCCCCATCCGCGCCGTCGTCTTCGATTTCGGTGGTGTACTCCTGGACTGGAACCCGCAGCATCTGTATCGCAAGTTGATCGCTGACGAGCAGGAGCGCCACCACTTCCTCACCCACATCTGTTCACCCGAGTGGAACGTGCAGCAAGACGGCGGCCGTACCTTGGCCGAAGGCACCGCGCATCTGATCCGGCAGCATCCCCAGCATGAGGCACTGATCCGTGCCTTCTATGACCGCTGGATCGAGATGCTGCCTGGTCCATTGCCCGAGGGCGTGGCCTTGCTGCGCGAATTGCACGCGCAGCAGGTGCCGCTGTTCGGCCTCACCAACTGGTCCGCCGAGACCTATCCCCATGCACGGGACTACCACGATTTCCTGCAGCTGTTTCTCGATATCGTGGTCTCGGGCCATGAGCGCTGCATCAAGCCCGAGCCACGCATCTTCCAGATCGCGCTGGAGCGCTATTCACGGCATCTGCCCAATTTGAAACCCGAGGAACTGGTCTTCATTGATGACCTGCAAAAGAACATCGACGGCTGCCGTGCTCTGGGCTGGCATGGTATCCATCACGTCGATGTCGCAGAAACCCGCGCGCAATTGCGCGGGCTGGGTCTCCCTGTATGAACCAGGTTCAGTCGCAACGGCCTGTCTGCAGGTCGCACTGGGCCGGCGGGTTCTCCGACGCCACCCCTGGCGCGGCCGCGGTCTCATCACGCAGATAGCTGGCCCACTGCTCGGGTTGTCCCAGCCAGCGGCCGGTATCGATCACCTCCAGCGTATCGCCCCGCTGCAGCACGAAGGTCGGGAAGCCGCGTCCGCCTACGTAGTTCAGCAATTCACGGCTGGCTTCGATGTGCTGGGCCAGCTCTTCTTGTTCCACGCGTTGCAGTTCGGCGGCGAAGGTAGCAGCATCGATCTCCAGCGCCTGTGCCAGTTCGGTCAGCGTGGCCGGTTCCGAGATGCGGCGCCCTTGCTGGTAGTGCGCGCGCTGGATCGCGGCCAGCATGTCCAGTCCTGCAGCTTCGCCCTTGAGCGCCGTTACCGCCAGCACGGCGGCAATCGGTGGGGCCGAATCGAAGACGGCATTGGTATCCTTAAGCAAGCCATTGAAATAATTCTCGCCAAAGGTTTGTCCGGTCATCTGCGCAATGCGATGGTCGTGCGGCATCACGTAGTCGCGCAACTGCGCATCGACGCGGCGGCGGTTGCGACCGGCCATCATGCCGCCGCCATGTGCCTGCACCGGCAGGATCGCGCGGGCGGCGGCCACCAGCGGCGCGGCGCCATAGCACCAGCCGCATAGCGGGTCGTGGATGTAGTGCAGCACGGTGTCGTGCGCGGCAGTGGGAGTGCTCATGATGCGATGTCCTCGTCAATGATGCTGTACCGGGCCTGACGTTTTCTGCACCATCAAGCCCGGTGGGGTCAGTAGCCTACCGTGAAACGTGCGCGCACGTGTTTCGGTTGTTCCAGTTCGTCCAGCAGGGCCACGGCGAAGTCCTCATAGGAAATCCAGCTCTTGCCATCGGCAGCCACCAGCAGTTCGTCCTTGCCCAGGCGGAACTGGCCGGTGCGCTCGCCAGCGATGAACAGGGCCGAGGGCGACAGGTAGGTCCACTCCAGGTCTGTTTCAGTACGCAGGGCGTGGAGGAAGTCGCGGCCACCGGAAGCTTCCGGCATATATTCGGCGGGGAATTCGGGGGTGTCGATCAGGGCCTTGCCGGGGGCGATTTCCAGGCTGCCGGCACCACCCACGACCGCCAGGCGTTTGACGCCGGCCGCCTTGACCGCCGGCAGCAGGTCGGCCGCACCATAGGCAGTGAAGCGGCCGCTGGAGATGACCACGTCAGCGCCCTTGATGGCGGTCGCCAGTGCGGCGGCATCCTTGACGTCGGCCGAGACGGCAGTCACGCCGGTGCGTTGGGCGATCTTGCTGGCATCGCGGGCGATGGCGATGAGGTTGTGGCCGCGGCGCAGGGCTTCGTCCACGATGCGGTTACCGACATTGCCGGAGGCGCCGATGAGTGCGATTTTCATGGGATTTCCTTTTCTGGGGTTCATGGAAAAGACAGGAGAAAACCTGATAGCAGTGGCCATCATAGGATCGCTTTTGTTTTCGAAAAACCGCATAATCGATCACAGTTTGTTTCTAAAATCGTTCGAATCATGAGAGGGCGGTATGGATCGCTTGATGGCCATGCAGGTATTCGTGGCGGTGGTGGATGGCGGCAGCCTGTCGGCAGCGGCCGAGCAGCTGGACCTGTCGCGCCCGGTGGTCTCGCGCTACGTGGCCGAGCTGGAAGACTGGGTCGGTGCGCGCCTGCTGCATCGGACTACGCGGCGGCTTTCGCTCACGCCCGCCGGCAACGAGCTCCTGCCGCGCTGCCGGCAGATGCTGGAATATTCCGATGACATGCGTCACGCCTTGGAGGCGCCCGATGAAACCCCGCGCGGGCTCTTGCGTATCACCACCAGCACCTCCTTCGCCCAGACCCAGTTGATCCAGGCCGTGGTGGACTACGGGCAGCGTTATCCGGGCGTGGCGGTGGACCTGCTGGCGCTGGACCGCACCGTGAACCTGGTGGAAGAACGCATCGACCTGGCCATCCGCATGACCAATCGGTTGGAGCCCAACCTGATCGCGCGCCAGCTAGGTGTATGTCGTTCAGTGATCTGCGCTACCCCTGCCTACCTTGCGCGGCATGGCCTGCCGCGCAAGGTGGAAGACCTGGCCCTGCACAATTGCCTGACGCACTCCTATGTCGGGCGCAGCCTGTGGCAATTCGATCCCAAGCGCAAGACCGCCAAAGCCAGCCAAAAGGCCAAGACGCAGACGGTGGCCGTGGGTGGCAGCATCAGTGCCAATGAGGTGACGGTGTTGTTGCAGGCGGTGCTGGCCGGGGTCGGCATCGGTCATATGCCGGCCTATATGGTGGCGCCGCTGGTGGCCAGCGGCCAACTGGTGCGGTTGCTGCCGGAGTATGAACCCTTGCAACTGGGCATGTACGGCGTCTATGCCTCGCGCAAGCACATGCCGGCGACCCTGCGCACCATGCTCGATTTCCTGGCGCAGCGCTTTGCCGGGCAGCCGTTCTGAGCGCTGGCAGGAGCGTTCAGGGGGTGATGCTCAGGAGCTTGTGGACCAGTTCGGAAGAGGTGGCCGCGGCAAACTTGCGCATCAGCCGGGCGCGATGCATTTCCACCGTGCGCGGGCTCAGTTCCACCTGGCGCGCGATGAGCTTGCTGGTCTTGCCTTCCACCAGCAGCGCGGCGATCTCACGCTCGCGCGGGGTCAGACCGGGGGCGATGGGACGCTTGGCGCTGACGTCCTCGAAGGTCCAGATGCCAGCCGCGTGCGGGTTTTGGCGGTTCAGGGCGTGGCCGGTCACGTGGCACCAGAACATTTCATCGTTGGAACGCTTCATGATGCGCTCGTCCGAATAGAATCCCTTTTCGTTCAGGAGAGGTACCAACCGCAGGCCGGTGCGTTCGAATTCGTCGGCGGTGGGGTAGATTTCCTGGAAGGAAGTCTGCCGCAGTTGTTCCACTTCATAGCCGAACATGGCCGCCATGGCCAGGTTGGCCTGCTGGATCACGCGATTGTGCGAGACGCACATGCCGATGGGGGCGTGCATGAAAACCTGTTCGAAATCGATGGGAAGTGGCTGGGTCATGGTTGCTGCAAATGTTCGGCTAGGTCCCTCGCATCTGGCGGGCCATCCTCGTGGACGGTACCATGCTGCATCGCGCCAGGTATTTTTACCGTATTGTATGGCCTATTTCAGCTGCCCTATGATAATTGGCGCTAATTTGGAGCAATCGAAGCCCGGCATCGCCATGGCGCGGCGCGCAAGAGAAGCTTCGGTACTCTACCCTGTTTGAGCTGGCAGGTCCGCCAGCCAGCTTGCAACCCTGCTCGCAAGACAAGAGCCGAAAGGAGACTCGTGAACAAAGTGTATCCAGACGCGGCCACCGCGTTGAAAGACATCGTCAAGGACGGTCAGACCATTGCGGTCGGCGGCTTTGGCCTGTGTGGCATCCCCGAGGCGTTGATCGCCGCCCTGCGTGATGCGGGCGTGCAGAACCTGACCGCCATTTCCAACAACGCCGGCGTCGATGGTTTCGGCCTGGGCCAGTTGCTCACTACCCGCCAGATCAAGAAGATGATCGCTTCCTACGTGGGCGAGAACAAGGAATTCGAGCGCCAGTACCTGGCCGGCGAGCTGGAACTGGAATTCACACCGCAAGGTACGCTGGCCGAGAAACTGCGCGCCGGTGGGGCAGGCATTCCCGCTTTCTTCACCAAGACCGGTGTCGGCACCCTGGTCGCCGAGGGTAAGGAAGTGCGCGAATTCGATGGCGAGCGCTACGTGATGGAACGCTCGCTGGTAGCCGACGTGTCGCTGGTGAAGGCGCAGAAGGCCGACAAGGCCGGCAACCTGGTCTTCAACAAGACCGCGCGCAACTTCAACCCCAACGTGGCCATGGCCGGCAAGATCACCGTGGTGGAAGTGGAAGAATTGGTCGAAGTGGGCCAGCTCGACCCGGACCAGATCCACACCCCCGGCATCTTCGTGCATCGCATCGTGGTCAATGCCACGCCCGAGAAGCGCATCGAACAACGCACCGTGCGCGCATAAGGAGACACAGAAAATGGCATGGACCAGAGATGAAATGGCGGCACGCGCCGCCAAGGAACTGCAGGACGGCTTCTACGTGAACCTGGGCATCGGCTTGCCCACGCTGGTGGCCAACCACGTTCCGAGTGATATCGAAGTGTGGCTGCAATCCGAGAACGGCCTGCTGGGCATCGGCCCCTTCCCCACCGAAGACCAGGTCGACCCGGACCTGATCAACGCCGGCAAGCAGACCGTGACCACTATTCCCGGTTCGTCCTTCTTCAGCTCGGCGGATTCCTTCGGTATGATCCGCGGCGGCAAGATCAACATCGCCATCCTGGGTGCGATGCAGGTCTCGGCCAAGGGTGACCTGGCCAACTGGATGATCCCCGGCAAGATGGTCAAGGGCATGGGGGGCGCGATGGACCTGGTGGCGGGCGTGGGTCGCGTGGTGGTGTTGATGGAACATGTGGCCAAGGCCAAGGATGGCAGCACTTCCAAGAAGATCTTGAACGACTGCAACCTGCCGCTGACCGGCGTGGGCGTGGTCAACCGCATCATCACCGACCTGGGTGTGATCGACGTCACACCGGGCGGCCTGAAGCTGATCGAACTGGCTGCCGGCGTGACCAAGGAAGAAGTGATCGAGAAGACCGAAGCGCCGCTGGATGTGAGCGAAGTCTGATCTGTATCGATCTCGATGACGCGGCGCTGATGGCTGCGTCGTGAGGTAGCAAGGGCGCCGTGAAACCGGCGCCCTTGGTGTTTTTACCTTCTGAAAATCACTCGCCCTCAGTCCACGCCACTGACCCGCACTGCATTGCGTCCCTCCCGCTTGGCGCGGTACAGGGCGGCATCGGCGGCATTGAGTACGTCTTCCACGCGACGATGGTGCTCGCGCTCCAGGGTCGCCACTCCCACGCTGATGGTGACCACCCGCAGCGGGCTGGTGGCGTGCACGATCAGGCGACTGTAGACCGCATCGCACAGGCGCTGGGCCATCAGGCAGGCGCCCTGGGCATCGGTGAGCTCCAGCAGCACCACGAATTCCTCGCCGCCATAGCGACCGGCGCAGTCGGTATTGCGCGGCAGGTTTTCCGAAATGGCCTGGGCCACTTCCTGCAACACGGCGTCGCCCAGTTTGTGGCCATAGGTATCGTTATAGGACTTGAAGAAGTCCACATCGATGAACAGTACCGAAAAGGTCGAATGCAGATTGCGCCGGCAACGCTCCCAGGCGGCTTGCAGGGCTTCGTCCAGGGCGCGGCGATTGAGCAGGCCGGTCAGGCCATCGGTCAAGGCCAGTTCTTCCAGGCGCTTTTCGATGGTCACGCGGCGGCGCAGTTCCTCGCGTACGTGCAAGAGCAGGTAGGCTGACAGCAGGCCGAAGATCAAGAGCGAGACGATGACCGCATACAATGTCTTGTACCAGCTCTTGAAGATCGCTTCCTCGGCATAGCCGACGAAGACGATCAGCGGTGAATTGGGGATGCGGCGGAAGGTGTAGAGCCGCTCCACGCCGTCACTGTTGGCGCGTGCAAAGAAGCTGCCTTCCTCATGCTGCAGGGCGCTCTGGATACGCTGGAAATTGGCGCTGGCGTTAATGTCGCGACCCATTACATGTTCCTTGTAGGGCACCCGCATGTAGACCACGCCATCATCGGAATACAGCGAGATCACGCCATTGGCCCCCAGCGAGAGGCCTTCGAACAATTCGCGGAAGTAGCTCAGGTCCAGTGCCATCACCACGATGCCGGCAAAGCTGCCATCATCGTTGAACAGGCGCTTGGACAGCACCACCACCTGCATGTCGTTGCCCAGGTTGGCATGGATGGGTTTGGAGACGTACAAGCCGATGTTGTCGGCATCGCGGTGAGCGGTGAAATAGGCCCGGTTGCTGTAATTGGGCGCACTCTCGCCAGGGCGTCGGCGCGAGCTGGCCAGCACTTCGCCATCGGCGCCGATGACGGCCATCACGGTGATGTGACTGACGCTGGCGGCACCGCCAAACAGGTAGGCGTAGCGCTGCGCTTCATCCAGCCGGCGCGAGCTCAGCGGATGCTGGTAGCGGTAGGCCAGGGTGTCCAGGGACAGGGACAGCACTTCCATGTTGCGCGAAATGGCGCGCTGGGCGATCAGGGTGACGTTGCTGGCGTTGTCCACCGCCGACAGGCGGGTCTGGCGATAGCTTTGATAAAGCGTACTGGCGCAGATGGCCATGACCATCAGGATGGCGATGCCCAATACCACCACCAGGTATTTCTTCAACTGCTTGATTTTCTTTCCCCCCGGAATACCCCCAGGCGCAATTAACGCATAAAGCAAATGGCGCTTCTATCTTGATCGGCGGCAATGTGATTGTCTTGCAACAAAAAGATGAACCGTGGCGCAGGCCTTCCTGTCAGATGATTCATCGCAGGGCGCGCTTTGTGTTTAAATGCGAGCGCTCCTAAAAGAACAAGAGATATGCCAACCTCGGGAGGCCTCCTGAACACCCAGAACACCATCCAGCGCGACCTGCTCATCCTGTGGGCCTTCATCGCCACCATCGCCCTGATCCTGGCCTTCCTGCTGCTGCAACTGAGCCGCCAGGGCGCTTCTTCGCAGATCAGCCAGGCCACCGGCCAGGCGACTGTGAGCTGCGCCACCATGAGCGCGGGCTTGGCCCATGCGCTCTCGGGCAGCAGCGGGGCGGCGCACAGCAAGCCGGATGCCGATGGGCTGCCCGGTACCTCGATGATGCAGGCGGTGATCGACCTGTCGCTGCGCGAGCAGGCCGGCGTGGAGGGCGGTTTCTGGCATCCGCAACGCGCTGTGGTGGCCTATGCCTTTCCCACCTACGACGGCAGCGGCATCAAGCGCGATCCGCCGGGCGCGGAAATGGAACGTATCGTCTCGACTGCGCAGCGTGCGCTCGATAGCGGGGCGAGCGTGACCGATGTGCGGCCCGGTCTGCGCGAGGCGGTAGTGTTCGCCGCCTGCCCGGTGCCGCTGTCGGGCCTGCCGCTGGCGGCCTGGACCTTGAAGCGGGTGCCGGTGATGAGCGCGGCCGTGCTCAACCAGTTGCTGGCCGCCAGTGCCCTGCTGCTGGCGTTCGTCATCATCAGTGGCGTCTGGCTGGGTGCCACGCTCACCCGCTGGCGCGGCCAGTCCGAGCGCCTGGCCGCGCAACTGGCGCAGTCCGAACGCTTGGCCACGCTGGGCCGGGTGGCCGCCGGCATGGCCCATGAGATCCGCAATCCCATCGGCGCCATGCGCATGAAGGCCGAGAATGCCCTGGCCGCACCGCCCCAGGTACGCCAGACGCGCGTGACCGGCGCGCTGGAAATGGTGGTGAGCCAGACCGAAAGGCTCGATGCGCTGGTGGCCAGCCTGCTGGCGCTGGCCCAGCCGTTCCAGGTGCAGCGCCAGGTGCTGGATCTAGCGGCCTGGATCGATGAGCGGCGCCAGGCCCATGCCGAGCTGGCCGAGAAACATCAGGTGCAATTGCAGGCGGCCATCGATCTGCCCAGCTTCACGGGCGGCCTGGCTACCAGTGCGCTGGATCCGGTACAGATGGCGCGCGCCCTCGACAATCTCTTGCTCAACGCCCTGGCCCATTGCAGCGCCGGCGGCCGCATCGAGATCGGTGCCCGCCGCCAGTCCAATGGGCGCCTGCTGCTGTGGGTGGCCGATGATGGTCCGGGCGTGCCCGCCGAATTGCGTGATAGCCTGTTCGATCCCTTCGTCAGCCAGCGCAGCGGCGGTACCGGCCTGGGCCTGGTGTTGGTGCGCGAGATCGTGCACGCGCATGGCGGCGAGATCACCCTGGCCAGCGCTGCGCGCGGGGCCCGTTTTGAGATGGAGTTGCCATGGCGCGCATCCTGATCGTCGATGATGACCTGGCCTTTCGCGGCAGCCTGGCCGAGACCGTGGGCGACCTCGGTCATGAGGTGCTGGAAGCCGGCAGCACCGCCGCCGGCCTGAAGCTGCTGGCCGCCCATGGGGTCGACGCGGCCATCGTCGATCTGCGCATGGCCGACGAAGACGGCCTGGTCTTCCTGCAACGCGCCCCGGCCATTGCCCCCATCCCTTGCATCATGCTGACCGCCTATGCCAGCGGCGACAACACCATCGAAGCCATCCGCCTGGGTGCCTTCGATCACCTGACCAAGCCGGTACCGCGTGCGGCCCTGGTAGAAACCCTGGAGCGCGCCCTGCGCCAGAGCGCGGCGCTGTCCGCGCCCCCGGCGTCGCAGGAGACGCCGCCCGGCAGCGAGCGCAATGAACTGGTCGGCGACAGCGAAGCCATGCGCCAGGTCTTCAAGCAGATCGGTCGCGCTGCCACCAGTGATGCCACCGTATTGATCCTGGGCGAGACCGGTACCGGCAAGGAGCTGGTGGCGCGTGCCCTGCATCGTAACGGTAGTCGGGCCAAGCGTCCCTTCGTGGCAGTCAATTGCGCGGCGATTCCGGCCGAGCTGATCGAAAGCGAGTTGTTCGGTCACGTCAAAGGCGCCTTCAGCGGCGCCAGCGCCAACCGCATCGGGCGCTTCCAGGAAGCCGATGGCGGCACTCTGTTCCTGGATGAAATCGGCGACATGGCCGCGCCGACCCAGGCCAAGATCCTGCGCGTGCTGCAGGAGCGTGAGCTCACGCCCGTGGGCGGCAATCAATCCGTGAAGGTGGACGTGCGCGTGATCGCCGCCACCCACCGCGACCTGCCGCAGGAAATCCGCGAGGGACGCTTCCGCGAAGATCTCTGGTATCGCCTGCAGGTGTTGCCGATCAAGGTACCGCCGCTGCGCGAGCGCCCCGGCGACATCCTGGCCATTGCCGAACATTTCCTGCGCCAGCATGGTGGCGACAGCCCCAAGCGCATCAGTCCAGCAGCCGCACGGCGCTTGTTGCAGCATAGCTGGCCAGGCAATGTGCGCGAATTGCGCAATACCATGGAGCGGGCGGCAGTGATGAGTCATGGCGCCTGCATCGAGGTGGAGCATATCGAGTTGCCCGAGTTGGCCCCTGCCAGCCCAGAGAGCGCAGTGGCCATCGATTGGGAGGGCTCGCTGGCGCAGGCGGTGGCCCAGGTCGAGCGGGTGATGCTGCAGCGGGCCCTGGCGGCGGCCAACGGCAACCGTGCCGAAGCCGCGCGCCGGCTGGGGATTTCACGCCAGCAGCTCTATCGCAAACTGGAAGAGCAGGGTATGTCCTAACTCCCCTGGCCGATACTGCGATCCAGCACCAGGCCCAGCATCGCGCAGCATCCCGCGAACAGGCCAATCCCACCCACCACGCCCAGCCCCAGGATGCCGGCGCCCACGGCACTGCCTAGCGAGAATCCCAGGTACATGGTCGAGGTATTGAGCGAGAGCGCCACCGAAGCCTGGGCCGGGGTACCGGCGGCGATGAGTCGCGCCATCTGCGCCGGGAAGAAGGCCCACACCGCAAAGCCCCATACGGCCACTGCCGCCAGTACCGGTACCAGCGCCTGCGCTGGCCCCAGCAAGGTGGCCGCAGCCAGCGCCCAGAATGCCAGCATCAACAGCAGCAGCGCTGCGCGTACCACCCGGCGCGAGCCGAAGCGGTCATTGAGGGTACCGCCGAGGGTCACCCCCACCGCAGCGGCAGCGCCCCACAGGCTGACCGTCATGCCGATGCCGGCCTCGCCGAAGGCCAGGGTGCGCGACAGGTAAGGGGCGATGTAAGGATAGGCCGCATAGGCGCCGACCGACCAGAACAGGGTCACGGCCAGCAAGCGTCGGATTTGCGACTGACCGATCACGCCCAGCCGCTCGCGCAGGCCGGCCACGTGCAACTGCCCACCCGCGCGGCGATCCACGCCCAGCCAGATGCCGGCCACGGCCACCGCGCCCATCACCGCCACGGCCAGGAAGGTGGCGCGCCAGCCGAAGGCATGACCCACCACCGAACCCAGCGGCAAGCCCAGCGCGATGGCGATGGTCATGCCGCCGCTGACGATGGCCAGCGCCCGTCCGCGCTGCTCGGGTTTGACGATGGCACCGGCCAGGGCATTGGCGTTGGGGGTGTAGAGACCGGCGGCCACCGCCATCAGCAGGCGTGAGCTCAGCAGGCTGGCAAAGCCGGTCGAGTGTGCCGCCAGCAGATTGGCCAGGGTGAAGATACCCATGGCGCCGATGAGCAGGTTGCGTCGGTTGATGCGCGCCGAGAGCACCGTGGTGATGGGCGAACTGAGCGCCAGCACCAGGGTAAAGACGATCACCAGGCTGGCCACGGCCGAGACGCTCATGCCGAAATCGGCCGCCATCCTGGGCAGCAAGGGCGCAATCATGAACCCCTCGGTACCGATGGCAAAGCTGCCCAGGGCCAGGAAACCGGCGGTCAGCAGCGAGCCCTGATGCGCCTGTGCCTGCGGCGTGGAGGAGGTGGGAGTGCTAGGAGAGGTATTCATGGTGGGTTCGAGCATCAGCGAGGTGACCGGCCCGTGGGCAAGAGAGCCAGAAAAGGATTTCTGCCAGGGCCGGTCGTGTTGGAGGAGCAGTCTCGATCAGACCGGGATGGGGTTGGCGACCAGCGCCTCGTTGAAGCCATTGACCAGCGCGTGTTCCTTGGCGCCGGGGTTGTCGCGCAGCGGCTTGATGGCCTCCACGATGATTTCCTCATCGTCGCTGGCCAGCTTGCTCATGGTCTCGGCGATGAAGGCCTCCAGCGGCATGGCGCGCGGGTCGCCGCTCTTCTTGACCAGGTCGGTATCGACCCAGGGCGGGGCGATTTCCTGCACCCGCACATGGGTATGGCGCAGCATGAAGCGTTGCGACATGGCATACGAATGCAGCGCCGCCTTGCTGGCCGAATAGACCGCCGTGACCGCCAGCGGCACATAGGCCAGCACCGAGGTGTTGTGGATGATGGTGGCGCTGGGCTGGGCCTTGAGCAGTTCGATCAGGGCCGAAGTGAGGCGGATCGGCCCCAACAGGTTGGTGTCGAGGATGTTGCGGCTGACCTGGTCATCGATGGTGCTGCCGGCGTCGTCGAAGGGCATGATGCCGGCATTGTTGATGAGCACGTTGAGCTTGGGGTAGCGCGCCTTGAGGGTGGCGGCCGCGGCATCGATGCTGGCCAGGCTGGAGACGTCGAATTCGATGGCATCCATGCCGGGATTGGCGGCAGTCACTTCATCGAGCAGCGCCTTGCGGCGGCCGCCGATGATGACCTGGTTGCCCAGTTTATGGAAGGCTTCGGCCAGGGCGCGGCCAATGCCGGAGGTGCCGCCGGTGATGAAGAGGGTGTTGTCGGTCAGCTTCATGGTGTTTTCCTTCACGATGTCAGTTGGTAGGGGCTCGCAAAAGACCGCCCGCTGGGAGGCCTTTGCAGAAAAATTCACTTGGGGTGAAAAAGGCGACGAACCGGGGGGGGATCAGTGCGTCACGGCGTAGCGCGTTGCCGGCACATTGGCCGAGAGCTGGGTGGACAGGCTCTGGCGGGCGCTGTCGAAGCGGATCCAGGCATCTTCGTCGTGCAACGAGGGGATGGTGACCAGCTCGCCGCGCTCGAACCCGACCAGGGCGGCATCGACCATCTGCTCGGCCGGCATCACGATGGCCGGGTCCAGATGTTCCAGCGGCAATCCGCCGATGGCCCAGAAATCGGTGGCGGTGGCGCCCGGCAGAACGGCCTGCACCTGCACACCTTGGTCGGCCAGTTCATGGTGCAGCGACTGCGAGAAGGCCAGCACGAAGGCCTTGCTGCCGCCATAGACGCCGTTGAGGATTTCCGGCGCCACGCCGACGATGGAAGAGATATTGATGATCGCACCCCGGCCGCGTGCCACGAAACCCGGCACGGCGGCATAGGTCAGGCGGGTCGGTGCGGTGACGTTGAGGGCGATCATGTCGGTCATGTGCTCGACATCGCTTTGCAGCAGCGGGGTATGGGTGCCGATGCCGGCATTGTTGACCAGCAGCGTGATGCTGGCGTCGCTGCGCAGCTTGTCTTCCACCTGGGCCAGCGACTGCGCATTGCCGAGGTCGGCCGACAGCACTTCGACGGTACGGCGGGTGTCATTGCTGATGCGCTCGGCCAGGGCGTTGAGGCGTTCGCGGTTGCGCGCCACCAGGATCAGGTCATAGCCCTGGCGTGCCAGGCGGTCGGCGTAGACGGCGCCGATGCCGGAGGAGGCACCGGTGATGAGGGCGGTGCCGCGTTGGGTGGTGGTGGTCTGGTTCATGATGTTCTCCTTCGGTTGTCGGTTGCGATGGAGAGCATCTTATGGCGAGGGCGGATATCATGAATGACGTAGATGGTCATGTTTTAGGACATCCTGTCCAGAAACGGTCATGGACCGTTTCCAGAGGGGGCTGTTAGTGCCCGGCGCTGCTGGAGAAGACATTGATCACCATCACCCCCGCCACGATCAGGGCGATCCCGGCCACTGCCGGCCAGTCCAGGCGCTGCTGGTGGATCAGCCAGGCGGCCAGGGTGACCAGCACGATGCCCACCCCTGACCAGATCGCATAGGCCACGCTGGTGGGCATGGTGCGCAGGGTCAGCGAGAGGCAGTAGAACGAGACGCCATAACCCAGCACCACGATCAGCGCGGGCAACAGGCGCGTGAAGCCCTGCGAGGACTTCAGGGCGGTGGTGGCGATCACTTCAGCGACGATGGCCACTGACAGGGTCAGGTAGGCGGACATGGGGAAATACTCCTGTGGATAAATCAAGATGAAGGGGGCGCTGGAAGATGTCCACAGCCTTCACAGGCGCTTGCGTGCGGCGTGGACAGTGTCCGCCAGCGGACGGGAAGGTGTCACGGGAACGGACACCTGCATTTCCTGAGAATTTGCAAGTCATTGATTTTAAAGGATTTCGTGGCAGGCACGGGGTTTGCAAAAGAAGGAGTACCCCTCTCACCTCAAAGGAGTTGCCATGAACCGTTCCACCTTCCTCCCCCGTTACCTGTCGGCGGCCTCGGCGCTGGTCCTGTTGGGCGCGCTGTGGTCGGCCCAGGCCCAGCCCTTGCCCCCCGCACCTGTGGCAGGTCCGGCGCCGGGCGTTGGCCCCGCCGTCGCTCCGCCCCCGCCGCCGGCCACCTATGAAGCCGCGCTGACGGCCCAGGCCCCGGTTACTGAAGGCCGCGTGAGCCGCTTCCTGATCAATCCCTATGGCGAAGTCGATGGCCTGGTGGTGGGCGAGCGCACCGTGATCAAGTTCCCGCCGCACCTGTCGCAGACGCTGCAGAATGCGGTCAAGCCGGGCCAGTCGGTGCGCGTGTTCGGCCAGGCCGAGGCGGCTGGCGTCATCAAGGCCGATGCCATCGTCAACCTGGCCAATGGCCAGACCGTGATCGACCGTCCGCCTGCCTTCGACGCCAACCCGCCGCTGCCGCCGCACCTGCGCGCGGCGCAGTTGCGCCAGATCTCGGTGCGCGGCAAGATCGCCATGGTCTTGACCGGCCCGCGTGGCGAAGCCAATGGCGTCATCCTCGATGACGGCAGCATCGTGCGCTTCGCTCCCGACAGCATCCGCACGCCGCTGGAACCTGGCGCGCCGTTTGCTGCCAATGGCTTGGGTACCCGCAACAGCTATGGCACCGCCATCGAAGCCATCGATGTAGGCGCCAGTGCGGATAGCCTGCAACCCTTGTACAGCCGGGTGCGCTGATCGATCCTGGCAGTAGCTCGCGGTGGAGACGAATCGGCTTGCGGCCGGCTCGTCTCATTCCTTCCACTTTTTACTTTAAAGAATAAGAACCATGTCGCCTAAAGTCCTTCCCATCGTTTTCCTGGTCATCTCCAATGTCTTCATGACCTTCGCCTGGTACGGCCACCTCAAGTTCGAGAACCGGCCGTTGTACCTGGTCATCCTGGTGAGCTGGATGATCGCCCTGGCCGAATACTGTTTCGCCGTGCCGGCCAACCGTATCGGTCACACCGTCTACAACGCCGCCGAACTCAAGACCATGCAGGAAGTCATCACGCTGGTGGTGTTCTCGATCTTCTCGGTGCTGTACCTGGGTGAACAATTCACCATCAACCACCTGATCGGCTTTGGCTGCATCTGCCTGGGCGCGTTCTTCATCTTCAAGGGGCCCATAGGATGAACCCCAAGGCCCGCTCCATCGCCTGGCTCTCCAGGCTGAACTTCTTCCTGGCCGATGTGCGCGACGGGCTGGGCCCTTTCCTGGGCGTGTTCCTGATGGGCCACGGCTGGGCCGCCGACGACATCGGCTACGTGATGACGCTGGGTGGTATCGCCGGCATGTTGGCCACCACCCCGGCCGGGGCCTTGACCGATGCCGTGCGCGCCAAGCGCCTGGTGGTCGGCCTGGGTTCGGTGCTGGTGGTGGGTGGCTCGCTGCTGTTGCTGGTCTCGCCCAGCTTCACCATCACGGCCCTCTCGCAAGTGGGCACCGGCATCGTCGGTGCCGTGATCGGCCCGGCCATTGCCGGCCTGACGCTGGGCATCGTCGGCCAGCAGGGATTGCCGGCGCAACTGGGGCGCAACGAAGCCTGGAATCATGCCGGCAACGTCTGCTCGGCCGCCCTGGCCGGCGCGATCGGCTATTACTGGGGCTTGCCAGCGGTGTTCGTGCTGATGGCGGTGATGGCCGTGGCTTCGTTGCTGTGCCTGGCGCGCATCCGTCCCGATGACATCGACCACGACGTTGCACGCGGCCTCGATCCACAGCGCGCAGCCGATGCCCCGCAGGTCTCCACCTGGCGCGTGCTGGCGGGCTCGCGACCCTTGCTGCTGCTGGCGCTGGCGATGATGCTGTTCCACCTCGGGAACGCCGCGATGTTGCCGCTGTTGAGCCAGTCGGTGGTTGCCCGTGGCAGCGCCGATCCGGCGCTCTATACCGCGCTGACCGTGATCGTGGCGCAACTGGTGATGATCCCCACGGCGCTCATGGCGGGGCGCTTTGCCGAGCGCAACGGTTACTGGCTGCCGATCACCATTGCGCTGTTGGCGCTGCCGGTGCGCGGCATGGTGGCCGGGGTGTGGGATTCACCCTGGGCGCTGCTGCCGGTGCAGGTACTGGATGGCGTGGGCGCCGGTTTGCTGGGCGTGGCGCTGCCGGGTTCGGTGGCACGCATCCTGCAGGGCAGCGGCCACATCAACATCGGCCTGGGTGCGGTGACCACCATCCAGTCCATCGGTGCGGCCATGAGCCCGGCGCTAGCGGGGGTGGTGGCCAAGCACTATGGCTATGGCGCGGCTTTTACCGTACTGACCGGTATTGCATTGATGGCGCTGCTGGTGTGGGGATGGCTGGCCGAGCGGCGCGATCATGGCGCTGCGGTCTTGCCCGTCACCGGCAGGTAGTTCCTCAGTCGGGTGGCGAGCGTAGCAGTTTCTGGAATTCACGTGGCGTCCAAGGCCGCAGTGCCACGATCATCGATGCGCCATGGCGCCGATCCAGCGGCAGTGCCAGGTCCTGGTGATGGGCCGCCAGGAAGTCGGAGCACAGGCGGTTCATTGCCCGTTGCAAGGTGGCGTTGCTGCTTTCGCTGAGGGTGCCGCTGACCATGATCATCTTTTCGCCTGCCTGGTCGAAGTGCGAGTTGAAGAAATCATTGCGCAACTGGGCGCGGAAGTATTGCTGGATCGGACCACCCGGCAGCCAGCTGAAATCGGGCGCCACCCTTACACGGATGCGGTTGTTGGGTAGCAGGTCAAGGATGCCCAGTTTGTCCAGCCGCGCCAGCAGTCGGATACATTCGGCCTTGGTCAGCGCAAAGGTGTTGATCATTTCTTCCAGCGTCCATTGCTGTAATGCGTGTACCGCCACCAGCAGCAAGCGAGGATCAGCGACCAGCCTGGCTTCCTGCTCCGCCGTCAGGCGCGAGGGGATGGGATGCTCGGCCACCACCATGCGTGCCAGGTCGCTGATCTCCATACCCAGCAGGGTACAGATCTGGTCCAGCCGCTCCAGCGTGAAGCTGCGTTCGGCGAAGACGCGTTTGACGCTGGCTTCGCTCAGGGCCAATCCCTTGGCCAATTGCGCGTAGGTGATGCCGCGCGCCTTGAGTACATTCTTCAATGCAGTGACCAGCGCGTCAGTCTGGGCCATGGCAGTCTCCATTTTTTTTGGACAGGTTGATGAGCTCGGCAGGGTATTGTATTTCGATACCAAATGTCACAGGAAGCGCACTTTTCGATACAGCACTCAACAACGCCGTTGCGCGTGGCTACAGTGCGCCTGGCTGGTTTGCCATGGTGGCGGGCCAGATGCCCATCATCCCAGGAGTCGATCATGAAGCACCCGCTGTTGCCCCGTCTTTCCCTATTTCTGGCCCTGGTCAGTGCCTTGCTGGCAGGACCGGCGCCTGCCCAGTCGATCATCCGGTTCAGTCCCTCTACTGTCTCGGTGGTGATCTCGGTGGGCTTGCCGGCGCTCTTCATTTCGCAAACCGGACGTTACGTCGTCAAGGGCGTGGAAGCCTCCGCCGATGGCACGGTCTATGTGCTGGAAAAGCTGGGCGAGGGCGTGCGCGGTTCGGTCACGGTGGGGACCAATGTCAGCGGTGCGGCCTCGATCGGTGTGGGGGAGTCGGTGAGCTTCGTGACCACGACATCGGGCACGCTGTTGGTGGCTGCCGGCAAGGTACTGGCGATCATCCCCAACGCCCTCGGCGAGGCATTGCTGAAGAACGTGAAGCTGTCCTGATCCGTTCACCGGGAGATTGTCATGTCATTGCGTCGATCTTGCATCCAGCGCCTGCTGGCCAGCCTGGCCCTGAGCCTCATCTTCATCCTGCCGATGACTGCCTATGCCGGCCAAGCCTGCGAACAGACCATCCCCGAGGCCACTGCCGTGCGTGCGCAACTGGAAATGGCTGCCAGAACCGTCGAACGACTCAATGCCAGTGGTGCCGAGGTGGTCATCATCGCCCGCGTTGGTCAGGATCTGAGCACCTACCGGCAGCGCTATTCGCATCTGGCTTTTGCCTATCGCGACGATCAGCAATGGTACGTGGTCCACAAGCTCAACGACTGTGGTACCGCACTGAGCAATATCTACGAGCAGGGCATGGGACAGTTCTTCATGGACCGCCCCTTCCTGTTGGAAGCCTACGTCAGCGTGCCACCGCCGGAGATGCAGGCCAAGTTGCGCCTGGCCATCCGTGGTGCCCAGGTCACCCACCTGCACGAGCCGCACTACAACATGCTGGCCTATCCCTGGGCCACCCGTTACCAGCAATCCAACCAGTGGGTCAACGAAACCCTGGCGCACGCGCTGGAGCCGCAGATAGAAAGCCGCGAACAGGCTCAGGCCTGGCTCAGGCTCAAGGGTTACCTGCCCGATACCTTGCACCTGGGACCGCTCACGCGCCTGGGTGGGCGCATGTTCAAGGCCAACATCGCCTTTGACGATCATCCCACTGCCTTGCGCTTCAGCGATAGAATTCAGACCACCACGGCGGATTCGGTGTTGGCCTTTTTGCAGCAAGCGGGGCTCGAATCCAGTAATTTCGTGATCCAGGCAGTGGACCTGCCCGCCGCTGCTGATTGACCGGAATTTCCATGCGCCCGATTCTGTTGCTGGCTTTTGTCGTTGCCTTTGCTCCCTTGACCACCCATGCCGCGGGCGACCCCGTCAGTGGTCGCGCCGCCTTCGCCAAATGCGCCAGTTGCCACGCAGTCGGTCCCTCGGCGCGGGGCGGCTTTGGCCCGCAACTGACCAACGTGATCGGGCGCAAGGCCGGCTCCACCACCGACTTCAAGTATTCGCCAGCGATGGCCAGCGCCGGCTTCGTCTGGACCGAGGACAAGCTGCGCGCCTTCCTCAAGGCGCCCAGCGATGTCGTGCCCGGCAACAAGATGCGCTTCTGGGGCATTGGCAGCGACCAGCAGATCGACGACATCCTGGCTTACCTGCGAACTTTCAACCCATAGGCACAGTCACAAAGCGCGGGACCTTGCCACCTTCGAGCAAGCGATAACGACAACAAGAGTACCGCGCCATGTCCGAACTGTTCGTCATCACCACCTATTTCAATCCGGTCGGCTATGCCAGCCGGCGCCGCAATTACGACCTGTTCATGCAGGGGATGCGCTCGGCCGGTGTGGCTTGCCTGACGGTCGAATGCGCTTTCGGCGATGCGCCCTTCGACTTGCCTCCCAGCCTGGACGTGATCCAGGTTCGCGCCGCCACCCTGCTATGGCAAAAGGAACGGTTGCTCAACCTGGGGGCGTCCTGGTTGCCCGCGCGCTGCCGTTACGTGGCCTGGCTTGATTGCGACATCCTCTTCGACAACCCGCGCTGGGCCGCCGACCTGGTGCAGGCGCTGGGGCGACATCGCATCGTGCAGGTCTTCGACACCTGCACCCGGCTGGATCGCCACGGTCACGCCGGACCCACACCCGACCTGTGTCGCTCCTTCGCCAGCGTGATGGCCAGCGATCCCTCCACCCTCAATGCCGGTCGCTACGATCTGCACGGCCACACCGGCTATGGCTGGGCCATGCATCGCGAAATCTTCGATCGGGTCGGTCTTTATGAAGGCGCGATCTCGGGCAGTGCCGATCACTTCATGGCCCATGCCATCTTCAACGACTGCAATTTCTGCATCCGCAATGCGCTCAAGCATGAGCCGCGTCAGATTGCCCACCTGCGCGAGTGGAGCGAACGCTTCCACGCCGAGGTCGACGGGCGACTGGGCGTGGTTCCCGGGCATATCCGTCACCTGTGGCATGGCGATGCGGTCAACCGGCGTTACTTCCTGCGGATGCATGACATCACCGAGCTTGGCTACGACCCCTGGACCGACCTGGACTTGCGCCCCGGCCAGCCATTGGAGTGGGCTCCCGGCATGGACAAGCCGGGTTTGCGTGATTATTTCGCACGTTACTTTTCGAGTCGCCAGGAAGACGGCGTGGAGCTGGCCGCATGACATCTTCACCACTGACTGATGCGCTGCGCGCCGAATTGCGCGCGGCATTGCCTATCCTGGAGCGGGCCGACAGCCTGCTGGGTCCGCGCCTGGGCCAGGTACGCCGCGCCATCGCCGATGCCGACCTGCGCCGGCGCCGTTATCGTATCCATCTGGTGGAGCGGCAATTGTTGCCGGCCATTTCGCCGACCACTCTCAAGCGCCTGATCGACAGCGTTCCCGATTTCGTGGATGAGATCATTCGCGCCAGCTTTGCGCAGCACCAGCGCCGCTTCATCTGGTTCGGCTGGATGGCCTGGTTCGCCGGCCGCCCCTATCGAGAGGCGCTCACCCTGATGCGCGTGCGTCTGACCCGGTATATCGACCGCCAGCGCTTCGGCCAGCTCGCTGCCATGCGCGACGAACTGGATCGCCTGGACGGTGAGCGTCGCGCCTTGTTCGACGCCTCGCGCGCCCTGGGTGCGATGATGCACCTGATCCGGCAATCGCTACGCAATGGCACCGATCTGGATCAGCAAAGCTGGCAGCAGTTGCGCACCTTGCTGGCGCAATTGCCGCCGCTGCAGCCGCAGACTGCGCGGCGCACGCAACGCCAGGACGATGACGACCATGCCGCTCTGTTCAGCTTCACCACTTCCAGCCAGGGCAGCAGCCTGTGGCGCGATCTGGGGCAGCGTAATCACGATCCTGACGCCTTCCAGGGCCAGTTCGATGGCGGCGGGGCCAGCGGGGACTGGGATAACGGCAAGGACAGCAGTGGCGACACCTCTGGCCCGGAAGGTAAGAGCGCGGCCCAGCAGGAGCGCGGCAATGCCGCCAATGACATGGCACCGGTAGCCGCCGCAGCCGGTGCCGTGGCCATTGCCACCGACGATAGCCTGGGTTTGTTTTCCTGAACCACTTCAGGGTTGCGGCGGCAAGCCCATGCGTCGCCGCGCCAAATGAATGGAACCGTTGCGCATGGCCCAGCGCACCGGTTGCGCCGCCAGCAGCACCGAGCGCTGCAACAGTGCGCGGCGCCAGGCCGGGCGCGGAGTGACGCCCAGCATTTCCTGCGCCCAGGGTGGCAGCAGGTCCACGCCACCGCGCATCATCAGGCGTGTCCACGGTTGCGCCACCGCGTTCGGGGCGGGCGCATTCAATACCAGTTGCAAGGTCTGGCGGGTGCGCTCGTCGCACTGCAGTTGCGCTCGCATGGCCTCGAGATAGTCGGCGATCTGCGTGCGTGAACGCGGCACGTCGCGTGCGCCCAGTGCTTCGGCGATGCGGGCGATTTCGGCGAAGTACTGATCCTGGCGCGCCGCCGGAAAGCTGGGATTGCGATAGCGCAGATAGCCCTGCAGGAAGCACTGTACTTCCGCCACATGGACCCAGGTCAGCAGTTCGGGGTCGCTAGGGCCGGCCATCGGGTGCCACCCCCGTGACGCCGAGATGGATCTGCTTGACGCGCGCAATGAGGCGCTCGGCATCGGCGCGGCTACCGAAAGTGGTGCCGGCGATGAACTGGGCGGTGCGGCGCAGGCGGCCCAGCATGTCGGCCTGGAAGTTGGAGTGATCCCACACCCCGGCCAGCGGCAGCGGATGCAGCATCTGCAACAGCAGTGCAGCCACGCCACCGGTGAGCATGGCGGTGAAATCGCTATGCACCTGCCAGGCCGCCGAGTCCGGGCCGAACAGGCCGGGGTCGCCGGGCGGTTGCAGGAAGTCGGCACTGCCGGGACCGCGGCTGATGGCCAGGACGTTGGCTTCGATACGTTGGCGCAGAAATTCCATGATGTACGCACAAGGACGGGGAAAGGCAGTGTGCCATAAGGCTTGCCTAGGGCAATGCATGGGTATGTGGACTTTTTCCAGATGGGCTTGCAGCCGGTGAGAAGTCCTCCGCTGACATTTCTGTCAGAAAGCAGATTGGCGAAAAGCCTTCTACACACCGGCTGCCAGGCCGCTACAATAGCCCACGCCGAACGGCCCAACAACACCGGGCCCGCCAGCATCGCAATTTAAGGGAACGTGGCCGGGCAACCGGGGAAACACGCCAGGCCGCGCAAGACGCACAAGCACCACGGGACAGGATGACGCTGGCCGCATGGAGCGCCGGTTGCGGTAATGGGCCGGCTGCCAACGCGGCCTTCCGACCTGCCCGCTTCACAGGGATAGCAGTTCATGAACATGGTCGCGCTGGCCTTGCGCCGCCCGTACACCTTCATCGTGATGGCCTTGCTCATCGTGCTGGCTACGCCATTGACGCTGAAGAACATGGCCACCGACATCTTCCCCGAGATCAATATCCCGGTGGTCTCCATCATCTGGAACTACAACGGTCTGTCGGCCCAGGAGATGGGGCAGCGCATCGCTGCGCAAAACGAGCGGGGACTCACCACCGTGGTCAGCGATATCGAGCACATCGAGTCGCAGTCGCTGGCCGGGGTCGCGGTGATCAAGGTGTTCTTCCAGCCCAAGGCCAACATCCAGACCGCCATCGCCCAGGTGGTGGCTTCGGTGCAATCGCAATTGCGCCAGCTGCCCCCAGGGATCACGCCGCCACTGGTGATCAAGTATTCCGCCTCCAGTATCCCGGTGATGCAACTGGCGCTGTCTTCCCCCACCTTGCCGGAACAGGCCGTCTTCGATAACGCCGTGCAGACGCTGCGCCCGCAACTGGTGACCATTCCCGGCGTGGCCGTGCCCTATCCCTATGGCGGCAAGAGCCGCCTGATCTCGGTGGACCTCGATACTCAGGCCTTGCAGGCGCGTGGACTGGCGCCCATCGACGTGGTCAATGCCATCAATACGCAGAACCTGATCCTGCCCTCGGGCACGGCCAAGTTCGGGGGGACCGAATATTCGGTGAAGATCAACGGTTCGCCCGAAGCCGTGGCAGGACTGAACGAACTGCCGGTGCGCACCACCAATGGCGCCACCATCTATCTGAAGGACGTGGCCAACGTGCGCGACGGTTTCTCGCCGCAGACCAACGTGGTGCGCCAGGATGGCGCGCGCGGGGTGCTGCTGTCGATCCTCAAGAACGGTGGCGCCTCCACCCTGGACATCGTCGACAACCTGCGCAAGCTCTTGCCTGCCGCGGCCCAGACCTTGCCGGAAGACCTCAAGATCACGCCGCTGTTCGATCAGTCGCTGTTCGTCAAGGCAGCCGTGACCGGGGTCATCAGCGAGGCACTCATTGCCGCTGGTCTGACGGCGGCCATGGTCTTGCTGTTCCTGGGCAACTGGCGCAGCACGCTCATCATCGGGCTGACCATTCCGCTGTCCATCATGGCCGCCATCCTGATGCTGGCGGCACTGGGCGAGACCCTCAACCTGATGACCCTGGGCGGTCTGGCGCTGTCGGTGGGTATCCTGGTGGACCAGGCCATCGTCACCATCGAAAACATCGAACGCCACCTGCACCTGGGCAAGCCCCTGCATGAGGCCATCATCGTCGGCGCCGGCGAGATCGGCGTGCCAGCCTTCGTGGCCACGCTCTGTATCTGCATCGTGTTCGTGCCGATGTTCTTCCTCTCGGGCGTGGCGCGCTTTTTGTTCGTGCCGCTGGCCGAGGCGGTGGTGTTCGCCATGGCGGCGTCCTATCTCCTCTCACGCACGCTGGTGATGCTGTTGATGGGCAGTCACGGCCAGGTCGATCACGCCAAACAGAGCCTGCTGCAACGCCTGTACCGCGCCTTCGACAGTCGCTTCGAACGCGTGCGCCATGGCTATACGCTGGTGCTGTCTTCACTGCTGGCGCACCGGCGCCGCTTCGCATTGAGCTTCCTCGGTTTCTGCCTGTTGTCCTGCCTGCTCTATCCTTTCCTCGGGCGAGATTTCTTCCCCAATGTCGATGGCGGCCAGATCCGGCTGCACATGCGGATGCCCACCGGTACCCGCATCGAGGAAACCGCACGCGCGGCCGATGAGGTCGAGCGCGTCATCCGCAGCCTCATCCCGGCCTCCGAACTGGAGACCATCCTCGACAACCTGGGCGTGCCCAACTCCGGCATCAACCTCTCCTATAGCAATGCCGGCACCATCGGCACCCTCGATGGCGAGATCCTGATGGCCTTGAAACCGGGCCATCGCCCCAGCGAAGAACTGGTGGCCATGCTGCGCGAGCAATTGCCACGTCGCTTTCCTGGCATAGAGTTCTTCTTCCAACCGGCCGACATCGTCACGCAGATCCTCAACTTCGGTTTGCCTGCCGCCATCGACGTGCAATTCACCGGCGCCAACATGGAAGCCAACGCACGTCTGGCGGCCGAGTTGACCAAGCAGATCCGGCAGATTCCCGGTGCCGTCGATGCCCACGTCCACCAGCGTCTGGACGGGCCATCGCTGGACCTGCGCATGGATCGCACGCGCCTGCAGCAGTTCGGTCTATCCGCTTCCAACGTCGGCCAGAACCTGTTGATTGCGCTGTCCGGCAGTTCGCAGACGCAGCCGGCCTTCTGGCTCAATCCCAATAACGGCGTGGTCTACAGCATCGCGGTGCAGTCGCCGCAATACCAGGTCGATTCGCTCGATGCGCTGCTCAATATCCCAGTAGGTGCAGGTGCCAATGCCGCCACACCGCCGCAGCTGCTGGGCAATCTGGTCGATGTGCACGCAGGACGTCAGATGGCCGTGGCCTCGCGCTACAACATCTCGCCGGCTATCGATGTCTACGTCAGCGTGCAGGGTACCGACCTGGCCAGCGTGGCCGGCAAGGTGAGCGAGTTGGTGGAACAGATCAAGCCCAAACTCGCGCGCGGCAGCCAGGTGGTCATCCGCGGCCAGGTGGAAACCATGCAGTCGTCCTTTATCGGCCTGGGCGTGGGGCTGGCCATGGCCATCGTGCTGGTCTACCTGCTGGTGGTGGTCAACTTCCAGTCCTGGATCGATGCAGCCATCATCATCGCTGCGCTGCCGGCAGCACTGGCCGGGATCGCCTGGATGCTCTTCATCACCGGTACCACGCTGTCGGTCCCGGCCCTGACCGGGGCCATCATGACCATGGGCGTGGCCACCGCCAACAGTATCCTCATCGTCGCCTTCGCGCGGCAGCGCCGGGAAGATGGGGCCACCCCGCTGGCCGCCGCCCTGGAAGCCGGTTCCACCCGTATCCGTCCGGTGTTGATGACGGCACTGGCCATGATCATCGGCATGATTCCCATGGCGCTGGGTCTGGGGGAAGGGGCTGAACAGAATGCGCCGCTGGGGCGTGCCGTGATCGGTGGCTTGTTGCTGGCTACCGTATCGACCTTGTTTTTCGTGCCGGTGGTGTTTGCCGGCGTGCATCAGAGACTGGCCCGCCGCGCCGAGCAGCGTCGCGCGCGTGCGGCCGGGCCCGCGCATCAGGAGTCTTGAATCATGTCGCATGACCGTCATTCCGAACTCGGCATCCACCCTCTGGCCGAGGGCGAGCCGCAACAACGCCAGCAGATGATGCGGCGTGCCCGGCTGGTGCTGGTGCTGGTGCTGCTGGCCGCCGGAGCCGCGCGCACCGTCATCAACCGCGTGGCCAATGCCCGCGCGCTGGAAGCGGGTACCGCCGAACGTGCCAAGGTATTCGTGCGCGTGGCGCCCGCGCGCAGCAGTGCCGATGGCCAGACGCTGGCCTTGCCTGGTACCTTGCAGGGCTTCGTGCAATCGCCGATCTCGGCGCGCTCCGGTGGCTACCTCAAGCGCTGGTATAAGGATATCGGCGCCGAGGTCAAGAAGGGCGATCTGCTGGCCGAACTGGATACGCCTGAAATCGACCAGCAATTGTCGCAAGCGTTGGCTACGCGCCAGCAGGCCGCTTCCAGCATGGAACTGGCGCGCAGTTCGATGGCGCGCTGGGAGGCGCTGCGCAAGAAGGACGCGGTCTCGCAGCAGGAACTCGATGAACGCCGCAGTGCCTTCGCCCAGGCCAGTTCCAACCTGGCCGCGGCTGATGCCAACGTCGAGCGGCTGCGTCAGGTGGAGGGCTTCAAGCGCATCGTCGCTCCGTTCTCGGGCATCATCACGCGCCGCAACGTGGACGTGGGTGATTTGATCGATCCAGGTGCCGGGCGCTCGCTGTTCGTGCTGTCGCAGACCGATCCGCTGCGGGTCTATGTGAACGTACCGCAGTCCTATGCCAACCTGGTCAAGCCCGGTCAGCAGGTGACGGTGACCCAGGCCGAACTGCGTGGTCGCAAGTTCGAGGGCAAGGTGGCGCGTACTGCGGGCTCCATCGATCCGGTCACGCGTTCGATGCAGGTCGAGGTGACGCTCTCCAACGCCGACAATGCTCTCTTGCCCGGCGCCTTCGTGCAGGTGGCGCTGCCCCTGAAACCCAGCGGCACGCTGCTGGTCGCTGCCGATACCCTCATGTTCCGACGCGATGGCTCGCTGGTGGCGGCCGTTGATGAGCATAACCGGGTGCGTCTGAAGAAGGTAAGGCTGGGGCGCAACTTCGGCCTGACCGTGGAAGTGCTGGAAGGCTTGAACGGTAACGAAAAACTGATCCTCAATCCCTCCGATTCACTGGCCGAAGGCGACCAGGTCGAGCCGACCCTGGAGCAGCCGGAACAAAAGCAAAAGGCTGCATCGTGAGGCTGCGTTCCCTGCTTGCGGCATCGACGGTGCTCACCGCACTGATGTTGGCGGGCTGTGCCAGCGGCCCCGACTACGTCAAGCCCGCCGTCGAGCTACCCGTCGCCTGGACCCCGGAAGCCCCCTGGCGCGTCATGCAACCGCAGGACGCCAGCCCGCGCGGTCCCTGGTGGGAGCGCTTCCACGATGCCCGACTGAATGCCTTGCAACAGCAAGCCCTGGCCGGCAATCAGACCCTGGCCATTGCCAGCGCCCGGTTAGCGCAGGCACGTGCGCAACTGGAGGTGGTAGGCGCCGCGCAGTCGCCGCAGGTCGGTATCAACACTCGCGCTGCCCGTGCCCGCATCTCGGCCAATCGTCCGCTGACCAACTACAATTCGCCTAACTTCTCCACCGTACAAAACGATTTCGCGCTGGGCTTGAATGTCAGTTACGAGCTGGATTTCTTCGGACGCGTGCGGCGCTCGGTGGAAGCGGCCAGCGCCTCGGCCCAGCAATCGGCCGCCGACCTGGAAAACACCCGCCTGTTGTTGACGGCTGAACTGGCCAGCAACTACTTCAATCTGCGCGAGCTCGATATCGAGCTGGATGTGGTCCAACGCGCCATCGCGCTGCAACGCAAGGCACTGGAACTGGCCACCTCACGCCATGACCTGGGTGCCACCTCGGGCCTGGATGTGGCCCAGCAACAGGCGCTTCTGGATAACACGTTGACCCAGGTCGACATCCTCGGTCGCCAACGTGCCCAGTACGAACATGCCATCGCCACCCTCACCGGCACTCCGGCACCGGGCTTCACGATTGCGCCCTCGCTGGCGCCCATCGCACTGCCGGCCATCCCGCTGGGGGTGCCTTCGGACGTGCTGGAGCGCCGCCCTGACATCGCCTCGGCCGAACGCGCCATGGCTGCTGCCAATGCCCAGATCGGCGTGGCCAGCGCGGCCTTCTATCCGAGCTTCATGCTGCAACCTGGGTATGGCGTGGATAGCCGCAATTGGGGCGCGCTCTTCAATGCACCCAGCGTGCTGTGGTCGCTCGGGGTATCGGCCTCGCAAAGTCTGTTCGATGCCGGTCGCCTGCGTGCCGGGGTGGATTTCAGCAAGGCCGGCTATGACGCCACCGTGGCCACCTATCGTCGCACCGTGCTGACCGCCATGCAGGAAGTGGAAGATGGCATCACCGGCATTGCAGCGCTGGACCGCGCCTATAGTCAATCGCAATCGGCCATTGCCAGCGCGCGCCGGGTGCTGGACATCGCCAACAGCCGCTACGAGGGCGGCGTGACGCCCTATCTGGACGTGATCACGGCGCAACAGGCCCTGCTCAACAGTGAGCGCCAGTCCGCCCAATTGATGGGGCAGCGCCTGCTGGTGTCGGTGTTCCTGATCAAGGCCTTGGGCGGAGACTGGCAGGAACGGCGCTCGCAGCAAGAGACAGGCGCGCTGTTCGTTGCACCCGCTGTTTCTGTGCAGACAAGTTTATCGCCCCAAAGGAATGACTGACCAAGGCCGGCCAATTTCCTGCCTGTTGGGTGGGCTTTCTGACGGCATTGTCAGTTACGTTGGGCATGGTCGGTAATTGCCGCGTAAACCCCCGTGTAATCAGCGATATGGCCTCATCCTGACCTGCCATAGAATCGGCCATGGCATCCATCACAGTCAAACAACGAGGCAGACATGAACTGGTTCAATAATCTGAAGATTGCCAAGAAGCTCATCCTCTCGTTTGCTGCCGTCATCGTACTCACGGTGGCCCTGGGGGTGTTTGCCATCATTGAGTTGAAAGTCGTGAACCAGGCCTCCACCGACATGGCCAGTAACTGGTTGCCGACCATTAAGGCCGCCCAATCCATCCAGGCCTCGCTGCCGCGGATGCGCATCTCGGAGTTGCAGATGATTACGGCCGTGACGCCAGCCGAACGCGAGGATGCCATCAAGGCCATCAAGTCCCGCCTGGACATCCTGACCAATCAGCGCGCCGCCTACGAGGCGCTGATTTCGGAAGCGGAAGAAAAGCTCGCCTACGACAAGTTCTCCAAGAGCTTTGCCAGCTACCTGGAGCTCGACAAGAAGCTGGCCGAGATCTCTGGCGCCGGCAAGGAAGAAGAAGCCCGCGCCCTCTTCAAGGGCGACTCCAACAAGACCTTCCGCAGCATGTTGGAAAGCATGGATGAGATCATCAAGATCAACGACGCCGGCAGCGCCCGTTCAGACCAGACCGCCAACGATGTCTTCAATGCCGCGCGGACCTGGATCATCGGCCTGCTGGCAACCATCGTGGTGATTGCCTTCGGTCTGGCTGCGGCCGTGGCGCGCGCCGTCTCGCGCCCCCTGAACGAAGCCGTCAGCGTGGCCGAGCGGGTGGCGCAGGGTGACCTGACGGTGCAAATCAATACGGCCAGCAAGGATGAAACCGGAATGCTGATGCATTCCCTGCGCACCATGAATGACAGCCTGCACAAGATCGTCAGCGAGGTGCGCTACGGCACTGATGCGATCAGCACCGCATCCCAGGAAATCGCCAGCGGCAACCTCGACCTTTCTTCCCGTACCGAGCAACAGGCCGGGTCGCTGGAAGAAACCGCCTCGGCGATGGAAGAATTGACTGCCACCGTCAAGCAGAACGCCGACAATGCACGCCAGGCCAACCAGTTGGCGGCCTCCGCTTCGGACATTGCCAGCCAGGGCGGAGAGGTGGTCAGCCAGGTGGTGCAGACCATGGAGGGCATTACCGAGAGCTCCAGCCGTATTGCCGACATCATTACGGTGATTGATGGTATCGCCTTCCAGACCAACATCCTGGCCCTGAACGCCGCTGTGGAAGCGGCACGCGCCGGGGAGCAGGGACGCGGTTTCGCAGTGGTGGCGTCCGAAGTGCGTTCGCTGGCGCAGCGCTCGGCCGCGGCGGCCAAGGAGATCAAGCAGTTGATCGACGATTCGGTGGAAAAGGTTGGTGCCGGCAGCCAACTGGTCGAGCGTGCCGGTACCACCATGAGTGATGTGGTTTCCAGCGTCAGGCGCGTCACCGGCGTGGTGGCCGAGATCAGCGCGGCCAGCAGCGAACAGAGCACCGGCATCGAGGAAATCAATCGCGCCGTGACCCAGATGGATGAGGTCACGCAGCAGAATGCGGCCCTGGTGGAAGAGGCCGCCGCCGCCGCACAATCACTGCAGGACCAGGCGGCACGGTTGTCGCAGGTGGTCAGCGTGTTCAAGATCGAGCGCTGAACTCGGGAGTGACTGGGCGATATGAAGTCCTACTTGCAGCACTGGGATGGGGCCATCGTTTCTCCGCACGACATTGATGGCCGCACGATCATCGGCAAGCTCGCGCATGGGCTTGCCGTTTCATGCCGGCGGCAACGCAAAGCTGTAACCCACGCCATACACCGCCTGGATCGCGTTGTGACCGGGGAAGAACGGTTCCAGCTTGCGCCGCAGGTTCTTGATGTGGGTATCGACGACGCGGTCGGTGACGAAGCGGTCGTCATCGTGCAGATGATTGAGCAATTGATCGCGCGAGAAGACCTGGCCTGGCGCGGCGGCAAAAGTCTTGAGCAGGCGCAGTTCCAGCGGCGTCAGGTTCAGCGGCTCGCCGCGCACGCTGGCCTGGTGGCTTGCCTCATCGATATGCAGCGGCCAATCCGTGCGCCGTGGCTGCTGCGTTTGTACAGCACGCTGTACCAGCGCATTGCGGCGAAGCATGGACTTGACCCGGGCCACGATCTCGCGCGGCGAAAAGGGGGTCTTGCCGATATAGTCGTCGGCCCCCAGCTCCAGCCCGCGTAAGCGGTCTTCTTCTTCGGCGCGCGCGGTCAGCATCAGTACCGGGACGTCTGAGAAGCTGCGCAGTTGGCGGCAGATTTCCCAGCCATCCATGCCCGGTAGCATGATATCGAGCAGGATCAGGTCCGGCCGCTGCGTGCGTACCGCTTCCAGCGCCGCATCGCCGCGCGCCACATGGCGCGCGGTATAGCCGGCCAGTGCCAGGTATTTTTGCAGCAGCTCGGCCAGCTTGGGTTCATCTTCCACGATGAGGATATCGGCCCTGGCCGGTGGAGCGAACTGGAAAGCCTCCGGGGTCCCGTTCATGTCGCATCTCCCTCGCCATCCAGCCGCGCCGGCAAGATCACCGACACGCGCAGGCCGCCCAGGGGCGAATCGCTGGCGCCGATGGTTCCCTGGTGTGCATCAATGATGCGGCGGCAGATTGCCAGGCCCAGTCCGGCGCCGCCGCTGGCGCGGTTACGCGAGGTTTCGACCCGGAAGAAGCGCTCGAACAGACGTGCCATCACCTCAGGAGGCACGCCCGGTTCGCTGTCATCGAAGAACAGGTGCCATTGCTGCTGCTGCAGTTGTGCATGTACCTGCAGGCGGCCACCGGTATCGGTATAGCGCAGGCTGTTTTCGAAGAGATTGTTGAACAGCTGCTGCAACCGCGCGCCATCAGCATGTACCAGCATGGCCGCGGGCAGGGCAGTGGTCAAGCTCATACCGCGCTGGTTGAAGCGTTCGGCGTAGGTCGCCGCGCTGTCCTGCAGCAGAGGGGTCAGGTCGATATCGGCGTGGCGATAGGTGAGGGCACCGGCATCGGCCAGGGAAAGATCGTAGAGGTCGCCTACCAGCTTGTTGAGATGCTCCACCTCGCTCTTGAGCGAGCGCAGCGTTTGTGCATCGGGTTGTAGCACGCCATCTTCCAGCGCTTCCAACTGGCCGTTGAGGATGCCCAGGGGCGTGCGCAATTCATGGGAGACATCGGCCATGAATTCACGCCGCAGCTTCTCATTGCGCTCCAGGGTCATGGCGAGCTGGTTGAAGTCTTGCGCCAGCATACCCACTTCATCGCCCGACTCCACCTCCACCCGGATTGCGTAATCGCCCCCGGCCAAGCGGTGCGTGGCGCGCGCCACGCGGGTCAGCGGGCGGGTCAGTACGCCCGAGATGCGCACTACCAGGAACGCCGCCAGCATCACGGCCACCAGCGCGATGATGAGCTGGGCCAGGAACTGGCTCTGCTGGAAGCGCAGGTCGACGGCGCCGATCACGCTTTCAAAGGGTGTCTGCGCCACCCAGCCGACGATCACGTCATCTTGCAGCAGGGGCCGCAGGCGTGCGTCGGGGCCGAGGTTGGGATAGCCGATCACGAACTGCCGGCGGGCGTCCAGCAGGGAGAAGCGCAGGGTCGCGCCGGTCAGGTCGGAGGCCGTCATGGGCGGCACCGGTCTGGAGGTCACGCCGATGTGTTCGACGATGGCCGGTCTCATCAGCTCGAACCAGAGGCGCGGATTGCCACGAATGAAGTCCCAGCTGCCATGCTCGCGATAGGCCTGTTCCAGGCGTGGCACCATGTCTTCCATGCGCTGCTGGGCCTGTTCGTTAAGGTAGCCCAGGAAGTCGCGATTGAAGATGTAATGTCCGGCACCGTTGATGGCGGCGATGACCGCCACGATCAGCGCCAGCATCGCATAGAAGAGCTTCAAGCGAATGTTGGCACGATAGAAGAAGCGGTCAGACAGCTCCGTGATGGAGTGGGCGATGGACATGGTGGTGCAAGTGGCAGCGGTAGGATCAGGCCAGAGCTTAACAAGAAGCCGGCTGGAGGTGGCGCACATCATGCCGGACTGGTCGCGCATGTTGCAGCCCTGACATACGTGCGCGTTTGCTCATTTTTTCCTCACATTTTCTTTCTATGATCGTAGGTCCGATAGCTCATTGCGCCCGGAACCCTTGCCCATGGCGGCTTGCGGACGGGCAGAAAGCCCCCCGATCATGCCCCACATTGCAAGCACTCCGCGCCACGCAGGGCGCCGTTCCTCCACCGCAGTGCGCCTGGCGCTGTCCCTGACGATGGTTGCCGTCCTGGGCGCCTGCTCCAGGTCGGGCGACCAACCCAAGTCGGCGGCCCAGTCCGAAGTCGGCTACGTGGTCGTCAAGGCGCAGCGCCAGGCGTTGACCACCGAGTTGCCCGGCCGCACCACCGCCTACCTGGCGGCCGACATCCGTCCCCAGGTGGGCGGCATCATCCAGCAGCGCCTGTTCAAGGAAGGTAGCCTGGTCAAGGCCGGCCAGCCGCTGTATCAGATCGATCCGGCCAGCTACCAGGCTGCCTATGACAGCGCCAAGGCATCGTTGCTCAAGTCCGAGGCCACCCTGGCTTCATCCAAGCTGAAGGCCGAGCGCTATGCGGAATTGAACAAGATCGATGCCGTCGCCAAGCAGGACAACGACGATACCCAAAGTACCATGCGCCAGAACCAGGCCGATGTAGAAGTGCAGAAGGCCGCTGTGCAGACCGCCGCCATCAACCTGCAATACACAAGGATTGTCTCGCCCATCTCGGGCCGTATCGAGCAATCCACGGTCACGCCCGGCGCGCTGGTGACGGCCAGCCAGACCACGGCCTTGACCACGGTACAACAGATCGATCCGATCTACGTGGACGTCACCCAGTCCACCGTGGACCTGCTGCGCCTGCGCCGAGAACTGGCCAGTGGCCAGATCAGGAAGAGCGGTGCCAACGCGGCCCAGGTCAAGATCCTGCTGGAAGACGGCTCCACCTATGACCACCCCGGCAAGCTGGAATTCACTGGCCTGTCGGTCGATACTGGCACCGGCATGATCACGCTGCGCGCCGTGGTTCCCAACCCGGATGGCGTGCTACTACCGGGTGCCTATGTGCGTGCGGTGCTGGAGGAGGGCGTGGACGAACACGCCCTGCTGGTGCCGCAGAAGGCCATCAGCCGCGACCAGACCGGTGCGGCTACCGCCCTGGTGATGGGCACGGACGGCAAGGTGCAGCAGCGCGTGGTGATCGTGGCGCGTGCCGTGGGCAACAACTGGTGGGTCAGCAAGGGCTTGCAGGAAGGTGACAAGCTCATCGTCGATGGATTGCAGAAGGTGCGCGTCGGCGATACCCCGCGTGCCATCGACGTCACCGACAGTCTGCAGAAGGACCTGGCGCGCGAAGCGGCCGCTGCTGCCGCTGACCCCTCGCTGGGCGGTGACGCCGGCAAGGCTGCCGCTACGGGAACCGCTGCTGTTTCCGGCGCCCAATCGAAGTAAGCGAGGCACACATGGCACGTTTCTTCATCGACCGGCCCATCTTCGCATGGGTCATGGCCATCATCATCATGCTGGGCGGCATGATGTCGATCCGTTCGCTTTCCCTGGAGCAGTATCCCAACATCGCCCCGCCGCAGGTCAACATCAAGGCCACCTACACCGGTGCCTCGGCCAAGACCCTGGAGGACTCGGTGACCCAGATCATCGAGCAGCAGATGAAGGGCCTGGACAACCTGCAATACATGTCCGCCAGTTCCAGTTCGGCCGGGTCCTCTACCGTCACCCTGACCTTTACCGCCGGCACCAATCCTGACGTGGCGCAGATGCAGGTGCAGAACAAGCTGCAGCAGGTCACGGCGCGTCTGCCGCAGGCGGTGCAGAACAATGGCGTGACCGTCACCAAGGCGTCCACCGACATCCTGATGGTGCTCTCGCTGAGTTCGGACGATCCGCGCATCACCAGCATCGATATCGGCGACTTCATCAACAGCAGCCTGACCGACCAGATCAGCCGCGTGCCGGGTGTGGGCGATGTGACCGCGTTCGGTACCAACTACGCGATGCGTATCTGGCTCGATCCGGCCAAGCTGCAGAAGTATGCGCTCATGCCCTCCGACATCACCAGCGCGCTCGAGGCGCAGAACACCGAAGTCTCGGCCGGCGAAATCGGCGCGCTGCCGGCCCAGCCCGGGCAGCAAATCAATGCCACCATCACCGCCCGCAGCAAGCTGACCACGGCCGAGGAATTTCGCAACATCGTCGTCAAATCGTCTTCCGACGGTTCGGTGGTGAAGATGTCGGACGTGGCGCGGGTGGAACTGGGTGGCGAAAGCTACCAGACCGCCTCGCGCCAGGACGGCAAGCCCTCCTCGGCCCTGGCGATCCAGCTGGCCACGGGCGCCAATGCGCTCTCCACGGCCGATGCGGTCAAGAAGAAGATGGCCGAGCTGGAACCCTACTTCCCGGCCTCCATGAAGCTGAAAACCCATATCGCCTATGACACTACGCCCTTCGTGCGCGTGTCGCTGGAAGAAGTGGTCAAGACGCTGCTAGAAGCCATCGTGCTGGTGGTGCTGATCATGTATCTGTTCCTGCAGAACATCCGCGCTACCTTCATTCCGGCCATCACGGTGCCGGTAGTGCTGCTGGGTACCTTCGGCATCCTGGCCATGTTTGGCTACTCGATCAATACACTGACGATGTTCGGCATGGTGTTGGCCATCGGCCTCCTGGTGGACGATGCCATCGTGGTGGTGGAAAACGTCGAGCGCCTCATGAGCGAGGAAAAGCTCAGTCCCAAGGAGGCCACGCGCAAGTCCATGCAGGAAATCACCGGTGCGCTGGTGGGCATTGCGATGGTGCTGTCGGCGGTGTTCATCCCGATGGCCTTCTTCGGCGGCTCCACCGGGGTGATCTATCGCCAGTTCTCCATCACCATCGTCTCGGCCATGGCCTTGTCGGTGACGGTGGCCCTGACCCTGACCCCGGCTCTGTGCGCCAGCCTGCTCAAGCCCCACCCGGGCGGGCATGTGCCGCATGGCAAGTTCTTCACCTGGTTCAACCGTAGCTTCGACCGCAACGCCACCCGCTATCGGGGAGGTGTGGGCGGCCTGCTCAAGCGGGGCAAGCGCGGTCTGCTGATGTATGCGCTCATTGCCGTAGCGATGGCGGTGCTGTTCATGCGCCTGCCCACCTCCTTCCTGCCGGAAGAAGACCAGGGCGTGTTGATGGCTCAGATCCAGCTGCCCACGGGTGCGACCGCCGAACAGACGGCCACCGTGGTCAAGACCGTGCAGGACTACTTCCTGAACAAGCCCGAATCGGTCGAGTCGGTGCTCGCCATCGTCGGCTCCGGCGTGGGTGGCAACAGCCAGAACAGTGCACGCGCCTTCATTCGCTTGAAGCAGTGGGACGAGCGCACCGCCGCCGACCAATCGGCCTTAGCACTGGTGCGCCGGGCCAACGCTGATCTGTCCAAGATCCGCGGCGCCCGGGTCTTCCTGATGAATCCGCCGGTCGTGCGCGGCCTGGGCCAGAGTTCCGGCTTTGACTTCGAACTCAAGGACGTGGGCGGGGTCGGCCATGATGCTTTGCTCAAGGCGCGCGATCAGTTCCTGCGGGCTGCACGCTCCAGTGCGGTGCTGGCCAACGTGCGCACGACCGGTCTGGATGATACGCCGCAGTTGCGCGTGGCCATTGATGACCGCAAGGCCGATGCCCTGTCGGTGGCGACCTCGGACATCAATTCCTCATTGGCCACGGTCATGGGTGGAACCTATGTCAACGACTTCCTCAGCAATGGCCGCGTCAAGAAGGTCTATGTGCAGGGCGACGCTCCTTTCCGTATGCAGGCTGAAGATCTGAACCGCTGGTATGTGCGCAATTCGGCCAGTCAGATGGTGCCTTTCTCGGCCTTCATGACCAGCAAGTGGAGCTATGGTCCTTCGCTGCTGGAGCGCTACAACGGCGTGTCTTCCTTCGAGATCGTCGGTGAGCCCGCAGCCGGCGTGAGCTCCGGCACTGCCATGGCCGAAGTGGAAAAGCTGGCGGCGCAACTGCCAGCCGGCATCGGTTTCGAGTGGACCGGATCGTCGTATCAGGAGCGGCTCTCGGGCAACCAGGCGCCGATGCTGTATGCGATTTCCATCCTGTTCGTGTTCCTGTGCCTGGCCGCGCTCTATGAGAGCTGGTCGGTGCCATTCGCGGTGATCCTGGCGGTGCCGCTGGGGATCATCGGCACCGTGTTGCTGACGGGGATCTTCGGGATGTCCAATGACGTGTATTTCCAGGTGGGCCTGTTGACCACCGTGGGGCTGTCGGCCAAGAACGCGATCCTGATCGTCGAATTCGCCAAGCAATTGCACGAATCCGGCAAGAGCCTGTGGGATGCCACGCTGGAGGCGGTGCAACTGCGCCTGCGTCCGATCCTGATGACCTCGCTGGCCTTCGTGTTCGGCGTGCTGCCGCTGGCCGTGGCCACCGGCGCCGGCTCGGCCAGCCGCCGTGCCATCGGTACCGGTGTGATGGGCGGGATGCTCTCGGCGACCATGCTGGGCATCTTCTTCGTGCCCTTGTTCTACTACCTGATCGGTACCTGGCTGGACCGCCGCGCGGCCAACAAACCTCGCCAGGATGACGATCACGCGATACAAAAGGAGGGCGTGTGATGAACCGTCCCGTACAACAGAAACCCACCCTGTGGCCGCGCACTGCAATGATTCTGGCGCTCACGGCAGCCCTGGCGGGTTGCGCCAATCTGGAACCCGATTACGCCCGCCCGGTAGCGCCGGTGCCGGCCAGCTGGACGCAGCAGATCGACGGCAAGACTGTGGTCAGCGCCACCGGCAAGGTGGGCCAGAGCGATGCCGACCAGCTGGGCTGGCGCCAGTTCTTCCTCGACCCGCGTCTGCAACAGGTGATTGCCGCCGCGCTGGAGAATAACCGCGACCTGCGCGTGGCGGTGTTGAACATCGAGAAGGCACGCGCGCAATATCGCATCACCGATGCCGACCGCTATCCGTCCATCTCCGCCACAGGCAGCAGCAGCGCCAGCCGCACGCCTGCTGAGTTGTCGAGTACTGGCCTGGCTACGGTATCGCACCAGCAAAGCCTGACGGTGGGTATGAGTGCCTATGAGCTGGACTTCTTCGGCCGCTTGAAGAATCTCTCCGATGCCGCGCTCGAGACCTATCAATACCAAGTCGAGACCCGACGCAGCACCCACATCAGCCTGGTCGCCGAAGTGGCGACGGCCTGGCTCACGCTGGCATCGGACCGCGACCTGCTCAAGCTGGCGCAGGACACCTATACCAGCCAGTCGCGGACCTATGAGTTGACCCAGCGCAGCCACGATATCGGCACCGTCTCCGGGGTCGACCTGGCCAGCCTGGAAGCCACCGTGGAAGCGGCGCGCGCCGACGTGGCCAGCTACACCAGCCAGGTCGCGCAGGACATCAACGCACTGCGCCTGTTGGTGGGGGCCGACGTCGATGCGGCGCTGTTGCCCACGGGCTTGCCCGACACGGCCAGCGTCTTGCCTGCCACCCCTGCCGGGTTGCCCTCGCAGGTGCTGCTGCGCCGTCCTGACGTGCTGGCAGCCGAACATACCCTGAAGTCGGCCAATGCTGACATCGGCGCGGCGCGCGCGGCCTTCTTCCCCAGCATCACGCTGACCGCCGATGGCGGCACGGCCAGCCGCACGCTGGGTGGCCTGTTCAAGCCCGGTAGCGGTAGCTGGAGTTTCGCTCCATCGATCAACCTGCCCATCTTCAACTCCGGCAGCCTGCGCGCCAGTCTGGATTCGGCCAAGATCACGCGCGACATCGATGTGGCCAATTACGAGAAGGCCATCCAGACGGCCTTCAGTGAAGTCGCCGATGCCCTGGCCGTGCGCGCCACGCTGGACCAGCGACTGGATGCCCAGAGCAAGGCCACGGCCGCCAGCGAGAAGGCGTTCCGTTTGTCCGAGGCGCGCTACAAGAACGGCATCGACAGCTATCTCACCACCTTGGTGGCACAGCGCACGCTGTATTCGGCACAGCAGACCCTGATCTCGCTGCGCCTGACCGAGCAGAGCAACCGCATCACGCTCTACAAGGTGCTGGGCGGCGGGTGGAACGAGCAGACCGTGCAGAAAGCGCCATCGTGATGGAAGTAAGCGTGATGCTGTGATGCGATCGATGACCTGCGCAAAACTTCATCTGGCAGATCTTGGTCGCCGCCGATTCGATTGACAAGCGGCAACCCTACGTGAATAATCCGTCCAGTGATATGATGACGTACAAGATCGCGCGAGCGAGTCAGGGTCCTCTCCGCAATCCACTGAGAGCGTCGGCCCGATTCGACCACCACAACAATGAGCCACCCTCAGGAGACCTCCCCCATGAGCAGCGCAGACGATGATCGCAATGCCTGGCAGAGCGCGCGCTTTTCCCGCCTGCTGTTGACCGGTGCCGCCGGCGGCGTCGGCCGCCAGTTGCGGCCGCGCCTGGCCGCTTTTGCCGACAAGGTACGGGTGGCCGACCTGGCCAGTGCCATGCAGGCCGCAGCGCCTGCGGCGGCGCATGAGGAAAGCCTGGGCTGCGATCTGGCCGACCGCGTCGCAGTGGACGCCATGGTGGCCGGCTGCGAAGCCATCATCCACCTGGGCGGGGTATCGGTGGAGCGGCCCTTCGAGGAAATCCTGGAAGCCAACATCAAGGGCGTGTTCCATATCTACGAAGCTGCGCGGCGCCACCAGGTCAAGCGCGTCATCTTCGCCAGTTCCAATCACGTCACCGGTTTCTACGGTCAGGATGAACGCATCGACGCGCGTGCTCTGAAGCGCCCGGACGGTTACTACGGCTTGTCCAAGTCCTATGGCGAAGACATGGCGCAGTTCTACTTCGACCGCTATGGCGTGCAGACGGTGAGCATCCGCATCGGTTCGATCTTCCCGGAAGCGACCAACCGCCGCATGTTGGCCAGTTGGATGAGCATGGACGACTTCGAGCAATTGCTGCGCCGGGCACTGTTCATTCCCGATGTTGGTCACACCGTGGTCTATGGCATGTCGGCCAATGCCAAGACCTGGTGGGACAACCGCTACGCCGCGCACCTGGGCTATGCGCCCAAGGACAGCTCCGAGATCTTCCGCTCCAAGGTGGAAGCGCAGCCGCAACCGGCCCCCGATGATCCGGTCATGACCCTGCAGGGCGGGGCCTTCACCGCGACCGGCCCTTTCGATCCGCTGGTGGACTGATCCGCCGGATACCTGGATTTCAGCAACCTTCGAAGATACGCAGCCGTGCGTGCCCGATATGGGCGCGCATGGCTGCCTGCGCGCGCTCGGTCGAGCCTTCGGCGATGGCCTGGATGATGGCCAGGTGTTCGTTGTCGATGACCTGGATGCGTTCGGCATCCTGGGGCGAGCCCAGGTTCTGCGCCAGTTCCATGCACTGGCGTATCGGTCCCAGCGCATGTTCGATGGTGGAAATGAAGAAGGGATTGCGCGTGGCCCGTGCGATGGCCAGGTGCAAGGCCAGGTCTTCCTCGACCCCGGTCTGTCCTTCCAACTGCGCGCGCCGCAAGGCTTGCAGGCAATTGCGCATCAAGGCCAGGTCCTCCTGCTGGCGTGCGGTGGCGGCAATGCCGGCTGCACCTGCTTCCACGCATTCACGAAAGGCGTAGTAGCGCTCCATGTCATGGATGCTGGCAATCTGCGCCGGCGTATTGTTCTGTAGCGACGGCAGGCGCTGCACGTAATTGCCCGAGCCGCGGCGCGAGACCACGATGCCTTCCGAACGCAGGCGCGAGAGGGCTTCGCGCACCGTGGTGCGGGACGCCTGGTAGCGCTGCGCCAGTTCCACTTCGGTGGGCAGCTTGCGGTTCTCGCCCAGCTCGCCGCGCAGGATGGCGGCAATGATCTGCTTGCAGATGTGCTCGGAACGGCTCAGGCTGCCGTGGCCGGGGGCGGCGGGGGAGGAAGCGATGGATTCTGACATGTACGATGACTGCTGCCGATGAGTTCTTCTCGGGACACTATGAAGGACTAGTCGTCCCGGTGCAAGCCTTCCCTCTCGTGATCTGCGGCGCAGATGCACTTTCCCGCACAAAGCCGGAAACAAGGCGTTTCTGCGCAGGAAGAGGTGTCGAATTCGATTGACTTCCGCTGCGCTGATCATTAGAGTTGTCCACCTGCATTCAAAATTAGTCCGACTAATTACAATATAACTTATACGACATCGTATAAATAAAATGATAAAAAAGAGAATACAACATCCACTGGAGACCGGTATGCCTATCCGATCTGCCTGACTCCTGGCCAGCGCCTGGCCTGGTACCTGCCGTGCCATCCACCGCTGATGCGCTCGCACGGCAGTTCCGGGCGGGTGCGGTCGCATCGCATTGCCTGCCCTGTGAAGAAAAAAACCTTTTGGAGACGCCATGAAGTACGTAAGAGGAATCCGCTGGTACATGGTGACCCTGGTCACCCTGGCCCTGATCGTCAATTATCTGGCCCGCAACACCTTGTCGGTGGCTGCCCCGACCATGATGAAAGAGCTGGATATGAATACCCAGCAATACTCTTACATCGTGGTGGCATGGCAGATCTGCTATGCGGTCATGCAGCCGGTGGCCGGCTATGTCCTTGATGCGGTGGGCACCAAGATCGGCTTCGGCATCTTTGCCCTGGCCTGGTCACTGGTGTGCGCCGCCGCCGCCATGGCCACCGGCTGGCAAAGTCTGGCCTTCTTCCGGGCACTGCTGGGCATGACCGAAGCTGCCGGCATTCCGGGCGGGGTGAAGGCGTCCACCGAGTGGTTCCCGGCCAAGGAGCGCTCGGTGGCGATCGGCTGGTTCAACATCGGCTCTTCCATCGGTGCGCTGTGCGCGCCGCCGCTGGTGGTGTGGACCATCCTGCATGGCGGCTGGAAGATGTCCTTCGTGGTGGTGGGGGTGCTGGGTGTGCTGTGGTTCTTCCTGTGGATGCTGTTCTACAAGAGCCCGCGCGACCAGAAACTGCTCTCGCCGGAAGAGCGCGCCTATATCCTGGACGGCCAGGAAAAAGCCCCCGAGAAGGTACAGCGCGAAAGCTGGACCAAGATCGTGCGCAGCCAGAATTTCTGGTCCATCGCCATTCCGCGCTTCCTGTCGGAACCGGCCTGGCAGACCTTCAATGCCTGGATTCCGCTGTATATGGCCACCGAGCGCCATATGAACATCAAAGAAATCGCCATGTTCGCCTGGTTGCCCTTCCTGGCGGCCGACATCGGGTGCGTGCTGGGCGGCTACCTGAGCCCCTTGTTCCACAAGCACCTGAAGGTGTCGCTGTTCACCTCGCGCAAGCTGGTCATGCTGGTGGGCAGCCTGGCCATGATCGGTCCGGCCTGCGTGGGCTTTGTCGATAGTCCCTATGTGGCCATCGGGCTGTTGTCCATCGGCGGCTTTGCGCACCAGACACTGTCGGGGGCCTTGTATTCGATCACCTCCGATGTCTTCACCCGCAACCAGGTGGCCACTGCCACCGGCCTGACCGGCATGAGCGGCTATCTGGGCGCCACCTTGTTCACGCTGCTCTTCGGCATCCTGGTCACGCAGATCGGCTATGGTCCCTTGTTCGTGCTGTTGGCGGCCTTCGATCTGGTGGCGGTGGCGGTGGTGTTTGCCATTGCCCGTCCGCGGCCGGAGGCGCTGGCCTGATTCGTTTGCGCAGCAAGTGACAGTGAAGGGCGGTGTCGTGAGACGCCGCCCTTTTGCATTCAAACGCTCACGCCACCCTCGCGCTTCACGCCGACAGCGGTGGCCGCTGCAGGGCCACCCAGGCTTGCACTGTCGGCCGCTGCCACTGCGCCTGCGCATAGACGGCCAGCCGCTCGGGCACAGGATCGCCATGCAGGGCCAGGCGATTGAGCATCAGCGCCAGGTCGGTATCGGCGATGCACCACTGATCGAACAGGCAAGTTGCGCCTGGGGCCAGCAAGGCCTCGGCGAACCGGAACAGGCGTTGCGTCGCGGCCAGGGCTGCTGCAGTGAGCGGCGCCTTGCGCGCGCCGTAGAACAGCACTTGCGTATTGCGCTCCTCGCGAATGGCCATCAGGTCGCTGCGCAGCCAGGCCTGCACCTGGCGCGCGCGGGCGCGTTGGGCGGGATGTTGCGGATAGAGCGGCGGACCAGTGAAGCATTCTTCCAGGTATTCGGTGATGGCCGAAGATTCCGACAGCGCCAGACTACCCTGCACCAGCGTCGGCACCCGCGCCGTCAGGGACAGGGCGACATAGGGTGCTGCGTGTTGGGCTGCGGCATCGAGATCGACGGTGTGCAGTTCGAAGGGCAACTGCTTCTCGCGCAAGGCCACGCAGACCGACATGGCGTAGGGGCTGGCGTACTGGGCATCCACGTAGAGCTGCAGTGGCGGGGTGTTCAGATTGGTTTGCATGTAGACCTCATGAAGAACGATTGAAGAAAGCCGTTCCACCGGCAGTACGCCGGGCAAGGTCTGAAAGGGGAAACGCTGCAATCCAGTCCCGCCAGGCGATCCGCCGGACGGGACGTGACATCCCCGTCAGCGGAGATGCCGTTTTTTGGTGTTCAGCCCGCCCACGCAAGAGCCTGCCGCCGCGAGGGCAGAGGGGCGCTGGGTGAGGGATCGGTTCTGGTGCATGGTGGGGGATCGATGGGCTGAGCGACGATAGTAAACGAGATCGGCGGGAAAGTTCAAATGGGCTGTGGTAATTCCTCACAGCGAGATTCAGAATCTTCGCTTTATGACTTGGCCCAGAGGAATGAGCATGTTCGGCACACACGGGAATTGTGACCTGCCGTCGGGAGTGCAATAATGGTGCAGATATTGTGCTCGCACGAGGACATCATGAACGATGGCAGTGCGGAAGCCATTCCGGCTTTTGGCCGCGACTTCGAGGCTTTCTTGAGTTTTCTGGGCGGAGCGGCTGCTCCGACTATCCTGTCTCCACACCGCTTTTGCTTGTTGCTGAGCATGGACCTGCAAGCGCTGGCGGCTGCCGCGCATGTGCACAGGAATACGATTTCGCGTGCACCCGCGGCGGAAAGCGTTCAACGCTATCTGCGTGACGCTGTCCGCATCTTGCGTATCGGTACCGAGATAGCCGGGAGCGTGGAAAAATCCCTGTTCTGGTTCAAGAATTCCCCTTTACCGGTCTTTGACTACATGTCTGCGCAGACCATGGTCTCGGAGGGGCGTACCGATGATCTGGTGCGCTATCTGTTGTCTCTGGATGCCGGTTTCGCGGGATGATCCTGACCAGTCTTGAGACGGTCGCCTATCGGGTTCATGTTCCACGCTGGTCATTTGTCCCGACTTCAGGTGCCGGTGCCGCGCGTTTCGGTGGCAGGCTCAATCGCCCAGGTGTTGCCGCCCTGTACCTGTCGCTGGATCCCGGCACGGCCTTGGCGGAATACCAGCAACTGGATGATCTGTTGCCTCCTGGCCTGATCGTGGCCTATCGGATCGTGATTGATCGGGTGGTGGATTTTCGTGGTGGCTATGCAGCGGGCTGGAGCCCATTATGGAAAGACTTCTATTGCGATTGGCGGCGTATGGTCTTTCATGAGCGCGTTGAGCCGCCGTCCTGGGCGATGGGCGATGCAGTCAGAGCGGCAGGTGCCAAGGGGATCCTGTTTCGATCCACCCGGGTCGAGACAGGTTGTAACCTGACCGTCTTTACCGAGATGTTAGCCGGTAGCGATCAACTGGCCGTCTACGATCCACAGCGTTCGTTGCCGGTGAATCAAGCTTCCTGGCCTTGAAGAAGGTCTCAGCGTATCTCCGCGCTATACCTGAACTTGCTCCCCGCCCCCCGCGATTGCCGCCATTCCAGCGGCTGCCCGTCCGAACCGAAGGCGATGCGCTCGATGACCACCACCGGGGTCTTTTCCTTCAGCCCCAGCAAGCGCGCCTGCGCTGCCGTGACCGTCTCCACCGTCAACGTCTCGCGCGCCGATGCGACGATCAGCCCGCATTCACGTTCGTACAAGGGATAGAGCAGGTCGCCGAATTGTTCCGGCGCCTTGTCGGCCAGGGCCTTGAAGCGCTGGGCGCACAGGTAGATGTTTTCGGCCAGCACCGGTTGCCCATCCACGGTGCGCAGGCGCAGCAGCTCGATCACCTTGCCATGCGGCTTGAGATGCAGGGCTTCGGCCACCTGGCGCGGAGCTTCGATGATCTTGCGGCTGACGATGACGCTTTTGGGCGCCAGCGGACGACCATCGGCTGCCTCGAAGCGGAAGAAGCGGAACAGTGAATTATCGAAGCGCGCTCGGCGCACGAAGGTGCCGCGCCCGTGGGTGCGTTCCACCAAGCCTTCACTCATCAGTGTTTCGATGGCGCGCCGCACCGTGCCCACCGCCACCTGGAAGGTCTGGCTCAGTTCAGCCTCGGAGGGAATGGCCTGGCCCGGTTGCCATTTCTGGGCGCGGATCTGGGCCGCCAACTGGTCGCGCAACTGGAGGTAGAGCGGCAGGCGTGCATCGACGCCGGTCTGGTCAAGCATGTGGAACTGCCCTGGCAGAGATGGAAAACACTCAGTCTACCCGCCAGCGGGCCAGGCCACAACGCCGGGATGAGCGGTGTGGCAGCGCGGCCATCAGCGTTCATACCCTCAAGCCTGAGGATTGTTGAGTCAGTGTAGCTGTGTTATCTTTCTTAAACTCATATATATGTCTATATGAGAACTCAACTAGATAAATCAATCAGCTTCGCGCCATCGGTGCGCGCCTTCAGCGTAGAGGAAGAGACAATGTTTTCATGGTACCGGCAGGTTACTGCCAAAGAACGCAAGACTTTCTGGGCCTGCTTCAGCGGTTGGGCGCTGGATGCGCTGGACGTGCAGATGTTCAGCCTTGCCATTCCCGCACTGATCGCCGCCTTTTCACTGTCCAAGGCCGATGCCGGCATGATCAGCGGCGCCACCCTGGTGGCCTCGGCCATCGGCGGCTGGTTTGCCGGGGCGTTGTCGGATCGCTATGGTCGCGTCAAGACGCTGCAGATCACCATCATTTGGTTTTCGCTCTTTACCTTCCTGAGCGCCTTCGCCCAGAGCTATCCGCAGCTGCTGATCCTCAAGGCCCTGCAAGGCTTCGGCTTCGGTGGTGAATGGGCCGCCGGCGCCGTGCTCATGGCCGAGACCATTCGTGCCGAACACCGCGGCAAAGCCATGGGCAGCGTGCAAAGCGCCTGGGCCGTGGGCTGGGGGGGAGCAGTGCTGCTGTTCTCGGTGCTCTTCACGATGCTGCCGCAGGAAATGGCCTGGCGCGTGATGTTCGTCATCGGCTTGCTGCCTGCCCTGCTGGTGGTCTACGTGCGCCGCTCGGTGCCGGAAACCGAGGCCTTCCTGGCCGGCCAGAAGGCGGCTGCCGGCAAGCCTGCGACCAGCACGCTGCTGGGCATCTTCCGCCCGGACGTGCTGCGCCTGACCATCATCGGCAGCCTGCTGGGTGTCGGGGCTCACGGCGGTTACTACGCCTTGATGACCTGGCTGCCGACCTATCTCAAGACCGAGAAGCACCTGTCGGTGCTCTCCACGGGCGGCTACCTGGCCGTCATCATCGTCGCCTTCTGGTGCGGTTGCATCGTCAGTGCGCAACTGCTGGACCGCATCGGTCGCCGGCGCACCGTGGCCTTCTTCGCACTGTGCTGCGTGGCCACCGTGCTGTGCTACATCTTCCTGCCGCTGTCGGATACCCAGATGCTGGTGTGCGGCTTCCCACTGGGCTTCTTTGCTGCCGGCATTCCGGCTAGCCTGGGTGCGCTCTTCAATGAACTCTACCCGAGCGGCATCCGCGGCACAGGTGTGGGTTTCTGCTACAACTTCGGGCGCGTGGCCTCGGCCGGCTTCCCGGTGCTGGTCGGTCACATGAGCGACTCCATGCCGCTGGGCCAGGCCATCGGCATCGATGCTGCCATCGCCTATTCGCTGGTGGTGATCGCCGTGCTGATGCTGCCTGAAACCCGGGGTCGCAAGATGGAAACCGGCGCATGAGCCACACCCCACTACGCATCGATACCCACGCACACGTCTTTGCACGTGGTTTGCCGATGGCCGATGGCCGACGCTACACGCCCGCCTACGATGTCACGGTAGAGCAATACCTGGCGCGCCTGGATGCCCATGGCATGAGCCATGGCGTGCTGGTACAGCCCAGTTTCCTGGGCAGCGACAACAGTTACCTGCTGCAAGCCATCGCCCGCGCGCCGCAACGCCTGCGCGGCATCGCTATGGTCGATGCCGATATCAGCGACACCGAGCTGCAGGCGCTGCAGCAAGGCGGCGTGGTCGGGGTGCGTTTCAACCTGGTGGGAGGTGCAGCGTTGCCGGACTTCAAGGGCGCCTGGCGCGACACGCTCACGCGTATTGCGGCACTGGACTGGCAGGTCGAGATCCATCGCGAGGCCATCGACTTGCCGCTGGTGCTCGATCCCCTGTTGGAACGGGGCATGAAGGTGGTGGTGGACCACTTCGGCCGGGTCGATGCCGGACTGGGCGTGGCTGACCCCGGTTTCCGCTATCTGCTCTCCACCGGCGCTTCACGTCATGTCTGGGTAAAACTGTCAGCGCAATATCGCAATGGCGGTGCGCAGGGCGGTGCAGGTTTTGCACGCCAGGCCTGGCCGTTACTGCGTGAGCATCTGGGGACAGACCGCCTGCTATGGGGAAGCGATTGGCCACATACCCAGCATGAAAGCGTGACCGATTATGCCGATAGCTGGCGACGGTTCGAACAATTGGTGAGCGATGAGCAGGATCGCCATCGCATCATCGGTCAGACGGCGGCGCAATTGTTCCACATCGCCTGACGTCTGGTCACACCGGAGGGCGCCCTGTACCGGGGGGGCTCCAGACCCAGTCCGTGATGCGGACTGGGTCTTTTGTTTTTGGCGGCCGGTATGCCGAAATGCCAATCTTCTCGAAGGCTGGCATTTCCGCCATGGTCGCTTCATGGATGGATAAAAAGGGGTATTAATATGAAATGGTTCATGGACAGGAAGATTGCAACCAAGCTCTTGCTCTCCTTCATCACGGTGCTGGGCTTGATGAGCGCGCTGGGTTTGTTTTCCTTGTATCAGATGGACAAGGTCAACGACGCAGCCACCGAGATCGCTCACAAATGGGAGCCCAGCATCCGTATCAGCCTGATGCTGGAGCGTACCCTGGTGCGGGTGCGCTCCACCGAATTCCAGCACATCCTGGGCAATGAGCAGACCATGGCCACGCTGGAAAAAGCACTGGCCGAGCGCTATGCCGAATTCACTACGCTGCAGCAGGACTATCGCAAGCTCGACCTGACCAAGGAAGAGTCTGCCGCCTTCGATCAACTCAGCAATACGCTGGCGGCCTACCTGGTGGAGCACAGGAAAATCATTGCGCTCTCCCATGAGAACCACAAGGATGAAGCGCTGGCCCTGACCAAGGGCGATTCGCTCAAGGCCTATCGCGCCATCGAGAAACAATTCTCCGCCTTGCGCCAGGCCAACATCGACCACAAGGAAGAAGCCAACACCGCCGCCGACCGCGTCTTCGACCACTCGCAGCACTGGATCATGGGCCTGCTGGTGGCCGGCATCCTGCTCGGCCTGGCACTGGCCATCGCCATTGCCCGGGTGGTCTCGCGACCGCTGGCCGAGGCCTTGCAACTGGCGCGCCGGGTGGCCGACAACGATCTGAGCGGCCAGGTCAACGTGCATAGCCGCGATGAAACCGGTCAATTGATGCTGGCGCTGAACCACATGACCTACAGCCTGGGCGAGATGGTGGGTGAGGTTCATCGCAGTATTGCCATCATCAATACCGCTTCCGGTGAAATTGCCCACGGCAATGCCGATCTGTCCGCGCGCACCGAATCGCAAGCCTCCAGTCTGGAAGAGACCGCCTCGGCCATGGAGGAACTCACCTCCACCGTGCGCCAGAATGCTGAACACGCGCACCAGGCCAACGAACTGGTGAGTACTTCGACGCGTCTGGCGCAACAAGGTGGCGCCGTGGTCGATCGCGTGGTGCAGACCATGGGCGAGATTCGTAGCGGCTCGGCGCGCATCGCGGACATCATCGGCGTGATCGATGGCATCGCTTTCCAGACCAATATCCTGGCCCTGAATGCGGCAGTGGAAGCGGCCCGCGCCGGCGAGCAGGGACGCGGCTTTGCGGTGGTGGCCACCGAAGTGCGCAGCCTGGCACAACGCTCGGCCGCGGCGGCGCGCGAAATCAAGGAATTGATCGAGGGATCGGTGCAGCAGGTGGCCAGCGGTGCCGACCTGGTGGACCAGGCCGGCAAGACCATGCATGAGATCGTCGATTCGGTGGCACGGGTGGCCACCCTGATGAGCGAGATCGCCGTGGCCAGCCGTGAGCAGAGCCGCGGCATCGATGAAATCAACCACGCTGTCACGCAGATGGATGAAGGCACGCAACAGAATGCCGCACTGGTGGAACAGGCTGCGGCGGCCGCCCATTCGCTGCGTGATCAGACCGATCAACTGGCCAGCCTGGTGGCACGCTTCCGCCTCAGGTCAGTCTGAGGTCCAGGTGAGGGTCACGCGCCATTGATGCATCTGTTGCATCAAATCGCGGTATTGATGCAGCAATCGTGATGGTGGACAAGCGGCTTATTCCTGTCCACAAACTCAGTTGATCCAGTCCAGCTGGGTCAGCTTGACCCGTTCGCCCAGGCGCGGCGCATTGACCAGATGCCAGGCCGTGTATTGCTCGGCATAGGTACTTTCGGCGGCCATCAGGTCCACCGGCACCACTACGTCGAAGCCGCGGAAAGCGGCGCTGGCGGCCGTATGCAGGACTGCCCCGTGGGCCGCGGCGCCGATGCAGACCACGGTCTTGATGCCTTTGTCGCGCAGCATCTTTTCCAGGTCGGTGTGGATGAATTTGTCCGGGCCGGACTTGAGCAGCGCTTCATCGCCTTGCATGGCCGCTTGCGGCCAGATATCGGCGGCCGTGCTGTGTCCACCCAGGGTATGGATCACCGTCATCTTCTTTTCGCGCGCCATGCTCAGCAGCTTGGCCACGCCCGGCAGCATCGCCACGCAGCGCGGACGGGTATCGGGATGGCAGGTCTGGCGCGCCAGGTCCAGCACCAGCACGGCCGTGGTGGCCGGGTCGAGCACCACGTGCGAGAGCGCCGGCGCAGCGGGGGGCTTGACGTTGGACCAGTCATCATAGATGCCTTGGGCCGAGGCCGGGCCAGACCCGCCCAGGCAAGCCGACAAGCCGAGCAGCGCAGACAGGAAGGCAGAGCGGAGGGGGCGCATGGTGTTCCTTTCAAAACCGGGGGGAGGTCAGGGACGCCGGGGGCGGCCGATTTTCTGTAAGCTGCGATAATACGCCAGCCAGCGTGGAAACCAATCATCGTTGAGCTGGTCCTATCGCCCAGGTCATCTGTAGCGTGGCCCGCCGGAGCACAGCCGCAAGGGAGCGGCAGCGCCGGACGACATTTCCTGACAACAATATCCTGCCGGCTGGGGCGGTACAAAACAGCAATGAACAAACTGGTCAACCGACTCGTGCTGGGCTTGATCGGCCTGGCCATCTTCTGGGCGCTGGGTCGCATCAGCGTCAACGAACTGGCCAAGAGCAGCGTGCTCATGGCCACCGCCTTGCCCGGCATCGCTGGCTTGTGCCTGGTTCTGCCCTGGCTGCGCGAACGGCCGCGCTGTTTTTCGGCGGCCAATGTGGGCGTGGTCGGACTGTTCTTCCTGGATGCCGCCATCAAGGGTTTCCTGCGTGACTACTTTGGCCTGCGACCCAATCCCATCCTGGTATTGCAAGCCATCTTCAACACCAATCCCGCCGAGAGCAGCGAATTCTTCCGCCACAATGGCCGCGACCTGGCCGAGGCCGTGGGCCTGCTGTGGCTGATGTGGGGTGGCTTGTGGCTGGGTGAGCGCTGGCTGCGCCGGCGTGAATCCGGGCGGGCGCCAGCCCCCTGGCGCTGGCGCGGCAGGGCCGTTGTGGGCGGCCTGCTGGGGGTGTTCGTAGCACTGCATTTCAATCCCACCATGGCCAAGGAAAACCCGCTGCTGTTCTGGCCCATCCGCTATCTCGACTACCGCGCCCAGATGGCCCAGGCCGCCAGCATGGAAGCCAACGTGGCGCGCAACATGGCGCATCGGTCCGACTGGCAGGTGAGTTACCACGGCCCCGAGCGCAACACGCTGGTGTGGGTGATCGGCGAGAGCCTCAACCGCGCCAACATGTCGCTGTATGGCTATGAGCGCCACACCTCGCCCACTCTGGAGGCGATGCGCCAGGACTTGATCGTGTTTCGCGACGTGGTCTCTTCCGAGCCGGCCACCATGGCCTCGCTGATGAAGATGTTGACCCCGGCCGACCTGAACGACCCGCAAGCCTGGAACAGCAAGCCCGACGTGCTGATGCTGGCGCGCGAGGCGGGCTTTCGCATCCATTGGCTGTCCAACCAGCCGCCCAATGATGGCTGGTTGGGTCTGGTCTCGCGCCGGGCCGATGAGCAGGTCTTCATCAACAAGGGCGCCGGACGCGGTGAAAACAATTTCGACGGCAACCTGCTGCCCGCCCTGCAGAGCGCTCTCCAAGATCCGGCGCCGAAGAAGCTGATCGTGGTCCATCTGTTGGGGGCGCATCCCACCTACGACATGCGCTACCCCAGCCAGTATGCGCAGTTCGACAGCGTGCGCGATGGCGTCATGGAAAAGCTGGAAAATGCCGACCGCTCACCCTGGATACGCCAACTGCGCAACGAGTATGACAATGCCATGGCCTACAACGATTACGTGGTCGGCAACATGCTCAGACTGACCATGAACACGGCGCGCCAGGACAATGCCAGTCTGCTGTTGAGCTCTGACCATGCGCAGGAAGTCGGCCATACCCGCAACCATGCCGGCCAATCGGTGGCTGACGCCAGCGGTTACGAAATCCCAATGCTGGTATGGACCCGCGCCTTCACCGGCAAGAGCGCGCAAGACAAGGCCCAGCTCGAATACCGTCCCTATCAGACCGACCAGCTGGAGCATACCGTCATGGGCTTGCTGGGCGTGCAATCACGCTACTACGACGCACGTCACGACATTCTCAGCGAGCAATTCGCCGCGGCCCATTTCCATCGGTCGCGGCGTATCAATGGCCAGCCCTACCAGCCACGCACTTTGCTCTACAACCAGGGGAGCTGAACAACGCAGGGCAAGTTCTCGTATGATGCTGTTTTTGCGTCCGCCTCCTTTCGCCTCTTCTGCCGCTTCTGCCTCTGCTCATGCCGACCTCCCCGGAAATCGTCTTCCCCCGCCATGCCGTGATCATCGGCGCTGGTGCCGTGGGCCTCATGAGTGCCATCCATGCCTTGGACCAGGGCTTGCAGGTGAGCCTGCTGGACTTCAATCCGGTCGGTAGCGAGGAAGCGGCCAGCTATGGCAATGCCGGCTGGCTGTCTTCGCATTCGGTGATACCGCCGGTGGAGCCTGGCATGTGGAAGAAGGTACCGGGTTACCTGATGGACCCGCTGGGACCGCTCTCGATCCGCTGGCGCTACCTGCCGCGCCTGACGCCCTGGCTGCTGCGCAACCTGGCCAGTGCCCGCCGCGAGCGCATCCGCAGTACCGCGCGTGCGCTGCGCACGCTGGTGGTGGACGCCCGCAGCCTGCATCTGGAGGTAGCGCAGCGGGCCGGCGTGGCGCACCTGATCGACACCTCCGGCGTGCTGCACGTCTATCGCTCGCGCCAGCATTTCGACAACGATGCCTTCGGTTGGGGTGTGCGCCGTGAGCTGGGCATCAGCTGGCAGGAACTGGAAGGCGAGGCCTTGCGTGAGCGGGAGCCGGACCTCGACCCGGCCTTTGGCTTCGCGGTGCAGGTCGATGAGGCCGGTCATTGCAAGAACCCTGCTGCCTACCTGCAGGCCTTGCAGGCCTATGTGCTGGCGCGGGGCGCCACCCGCATCGATGGTCGTGCTACCGGCTTCCGGGTGGAACAGGGGCGGCTCAAGGCGGTGTTGACCGACGCTGGCGAGATCGTCTGCGACGCTGCCGTGATCTGTGCCGGCGCGCGCTCCAAGGCGCTGGCAGCGGCCGCGGGCGACGCGGTGCAACTGGAGAGCGAGCGCGGCTATCACGCCGTCATCCGTGGCCACGAGCAGCAAGCCCGGGCGCGCACGCCGATGATGGTGTCCGAATTTAAGGTCATTGCCACGCAGATGGAGACCGGCTTGCGCATCGCCGGCCAGGTCGAGTTCGCCTCCTTCGAGGCGGCGCCGGACTGGCGGCGCGGCGAGATCATGCGCGATATCGCCTGCAAACTCTTCCCCGGCCTGCCGCGCCCGCTACCGGCCGAGGATGTGCAATTCTGGCTGGGCCGCCGTCCCAGCACACCCGATGGGATGCCCTGCATCGGTCACTCCCGCGCCAGCGGCGACATCATCCATGCCTATGGCCACGGCCATATCGGCCTGGGCTGCTCGGCCCGTACCGGTCGTATCGCCGCCCAGTTGCTGGCCGGACAAGCACCGGAAATCGACCTGGCGCCTTTCAGTCCACAGCGGTTCTGAAACCCGCAGTGCCTATCAGAAGCGGATATCGCTGGCCGCGGTGATGGTGGTACGCACGCCATAGGCGCCCAGGTTGGCCAGGGTGGTCTGGTGATGCGCGATCACATCGGCCACCGACAGTACGCCATTGGGCGCCGTGGTGTGGGCGCCGGCTGCCAGCGTCACCGGGAACCCCAGCGCCAGCGCGCGCCGCACCGTGGACTCCACGCAGAACTCGGTCTGCATTCCGCAGATCACCAGTTGCCTCACCCCGCGTGACTGGAGCAGGGCTTCCAGTTGCGTCTGGTGGAAGGCATCCGAGCCGCGCTTGCCCAGGTAAAGGTCGTCGACTTGATGATGCAGTCCCGCTGCCAGTTGCCAGCCGGGGCTGTCATGCGTCAGTGCGCCGTGATCCGCGTGTTGCACGAAGATCACCGGCACGCCGGCGGTGCGTGCCCGTTGCGAGAGCAGGTTGATGCTGGCAATGGTTTGTTCTGCATTGGCCACGGCATCAGCGCCGCTGCACAAGGCTTGTTGAACATCGATGATGAGCAGGGCAGAGGTCATGGCAGATGGACTGTTTCAATCAATCGGCCATGGTAACCCATGCCCCGCCACCCTGTGATCAGAACGAATGGCGGATGCCCAGCATCGCCACGAACTGGCCGCGACCATTGGAAGGCGTGCCATTCTGCGAGTCGCCCACGACGGCCACCGCATCGACGATGCTGGTTCCCGAGCTGCCCACGCGCAGCGTCTGGCCATTGGCACGCTGGTAGGCCTGGATCGCATACAAGGCGGTGCGCTTGGAGAGCGCATAGACCTGCTCCAGCGAGAGCTGGTTGTACTTGGCCGGCGAGGAAATGCCATTGCGCGCCTTCTCGGCCGTGTAGCTGTAGCCGGCGGCCAGGGTCAGGGCGGCATTGACGTTGTAGCTGGCGATCAGACCCACGGTGTTGAAGGTCGCCGTCTGCGTGAAGGCCGACAGCGCACCGGGCTTGTACTGCACATTGGAATAGTTCAGGCCCATCATCAGATCGCCCCAGGTGTAGCGGGCTGCCGTAGCCAGCAACTGGGTGCTGTCGGCCGAGGCATAGCCGGCATTGATGGGGGAATTGTTGGCGAAGCTGCCGACATTGCCGAAGTTGCCGGCGCTGTTGCCGCTGGCCAGGTTCTTGATGCGGGTATAGCCGGCGCTCCAGGAGAAGGCTTGGTAGTCGTAGCGCAGCGCGGCACTGACGCTGCTGCCGTTGGCCGCGCTGCCCGCCTGTTCGCCCATGCCGTACTGGATGCCCGCCTGCAGGCCGCCCAGCGTGGGCAGTGTATAGACGATGGAATTGTTCATGCGCAGCGTGGTATCGAGCGCATCGATATCGCCCGGATGCGCACCCGTAGCGCCGGTCAGCACACCGGTCGGGCCCAGGCCGCCCACGTACTGGAAGTAGGGCGTGTACTGGCGGCCTACCGTGACCTGGCCCCATTGCGTGCTGGCCAGGCCGACATAGGATTGGCGGTTGAACAGCACGCCGCCGCTGGACATGGCGCCGGTATCGGCACTGAAGCCGTTTTCCAGGCGGAACAGGGCGCTGGTGCCGCCGCCCAGGTCTTCGCTACCCATAAAGCCCAGCTTGCTGGCGTTGAGTGCGCCGGAATTCATGTAAGTGTTGGAGGCGCCGCCCTGGTTGCTGCTATAGGCCAGGCCCAGGTCGACCGTGCCATAGAGCGTCACCGCCGATTGCGCCCAGGCCGGCATCGCCGCGCCCGCGCCCAGCAGGGCGGCGCACAGATACAGGGGGTGCAGCGACAGCCGGGTTGCGGGGGTAGGGGTGTTGGTCGTTTTCATTCATGTCTCCTGTTTTGGCGTGGTGTGTTGTGCTTGTGGTTGCTGTATTGCCTGCTTAATTCTTCATATCGAGCCGCAGACAGCGCCAGCCGTGGCTGTTGTGCTCGCTGGCGATGCGGGCCTCAGGTGTGTGCAGGGTGCGGGTGTCGCCAGCGGGCAGCCAGATGTCCACCGTGTCGGTGGCCACCGGCATCTGGCCTTCCTGCGTCACCTGCAGCGTGATGCTGTGGGCATCGCTGCGGGCGCGCACCTGCCAGCGTCCTTGCTCACCTTCGCGCCAGGCCTGGCTATGGCCATCGTCCTCGATGCAGCCGCCGCTGGCTTCCCCCTCACCGGCCACCGGCGCCACCAGGAAGGCGCGCGCATCGGCGGGCTGGCCGAAGTGTTGTTCGGCCACGTTCATGGGGATCACGCCCCCCTTGCGGATGAGCATCACCGGCTGCTCCCAGGGCGCCGGCAGGCGCACGCGCTGGCCGCCGGCAAAGCTTTCGCCGCTCCAGTACGAGACCCAATCCGCACCGGCTGGCAGATAGAGCTCGCGCTCGGTCTGTCCAGCCTCGACCACGGGGGCGACCAGCAGGTCGCTGCCCAGCATCATCTCGTCACATTCTTCATAGCAGCGACGATCCTGCGGGAACTGCGCGAAGGTCGGGCGCAGCACCGGCTGGTAATCCCGGGTGGATTGCCACAACAATTCATACAGGTAAGGAATGAAGCGGTAGCGCAGCTTGATGAGCGCGGCGATCTGGGCAGTCGCCTCGGGATACATCCAGGGTTCGTTGACGGTCTTGTCGTCGTTCCAGGAATGGATGGAAAAGCGCGGCATGAACACGCCGAAGGCCACCCAGCGCACCAGCAGTTCCGGTTCCGGCGCCGGCCCTGCGAAGCCGCCGATGTCGTGGCCGATATTGGAGACACCCGACAGCGCCAGGCCCAGACCCATCTTGAGGTTGTAGCGCAGGGTTTCCCACGAGGTGTAGTTATCGCCCGACCAGGTCTGCACGTAACGCTGCATCCCGGCGCCGCCGGAGCGCGACACCAGGAAGGGGCGCTGCTGTGGTGCGGCCTCGCATTGCGCATGGTGCGAGGTGCGCATCATCAGCATGGTCTGCAACACCTTGGCCTGCTGCACCGGATAGGGCGCGCCGAAGCCATGGGCCAGGGCATCCGGGGTCCAGACTTCGAACTCGTTGTTGTCGTTCCAGGTGGCGCTGATGCCATAGTCCAGCAGGGCCGACTTGACGTTGGCTTTCCACCATTGCTGGGTGGCCGGATTGGTGAAATCGAGATAGGCCCCGACCTCATCCCAGAACTGCACCCAGGCCGGCTGGCCCTGGCTGTCGTTGATCAAGAGTCCCGCTTCGCGCGCCTGTTCGAACTGCGGATGGTCGCGCAGCAGGCAGGGTTTGATGTTGGCGCACAGGTGTACGCCGGCATCGTGATAGCTCTGCACGAAGCCCTTGGCATCGGGGAATTTGTCGGTGTTCCAGTGGAACACGTAACGCTTGGGACCAATCGAGGTATAGCCCGACGACAAGTGGAAGGAGTCGCACAGGATGTCGTGCTCGCGGCACTTGTCGATGAACTGCCCCATCTGCACCTGGGCATCGGGCGCATCGGTATAGCTCATGGTGGAGCCGGAGTAGCCCAGGCCCCACTTGGGCATCCAGGCGGGCCGGCCGGTGAGCCAGGTGAAGCGGCGGGTGGCGGCCAGGGGCGTGTCGGGCGAGGCGATGAAGTAGTAATCCAGGTCGCCATGGGGCGCCACGAAGTAGCGATACAGGCCGTGGTAGTTGTCCAGCTCGCGGCCCATGTCGAAGCGGCAGTCGGAGAGGGTGTCGTAGAACAGTCCGAAGCCGCTGGCGGCTTGCGCATTCCAGGTGATGTAGAAGGGGATGTGCTTGTAGAGCGGATCGGTGTTGCGGGCGCTATAGCCCATGGCATCGATGTTGCGCATCTCGTAGGACTGGCCGGCGCGGTTCATGTCACCGGCGCGCTCGCCCAGGCCGAAGTACAGTTCATCGGGCTGGCGCTTGAGGTAGTGATAGACCTGCTGGTCCCAGTAACCGAAGTTGTAGGCTTGCGTGGGACGGTCCGTCAGCACCGTCTGCCACTGGCCTTGGCGCTGCATCTCCCATTGGCAGAAGCCGCCCTCCAGCGTCACCGTCAGACGGATTTGCGTGGTCTCGATCTGCACCCGGCCGGCTTCATTGTGCAGGGCGAAGTCGGGCAGCGTGAAGCCGTTCATATCGCGCCGGTCGCGGCCTTGCGGCGGCGTGTCTTCGGCGCCGGGCGCAATGGCCCAGGAGGCTGGGCCGTGCAGTTCGCCCTGGGGCAGCACCAGCACCCGGATGATGTCTTCTTCCAGGACAAACAGCTCGATAGCGGCACCGGACTCGGCGGCCAGGCGCAGATGGTTGCCGTAGCGGGATTGCAGCGCGAAGCGCGGCGGATGGAGCATGGACATGATGAAACCCTTGCGTTTAGACAGTGCGAGGCGGCGTGCGCGCGGCACGCTCCTCATTGGATTGACCACGGATCAGGAGGATGAGCAGGACTGCGCCGATCAGGTCAAAGGCGCCCAGCATACCGAATAGCGGGCCATAGCCTACCTTGTCGGCCAGCGCACCCACCAGCAGCGAGAAGCCCAGGCCCCCGATCCAGGCCGACATGCCGGCAAAGCCGCTGGCCGTGCCCACCTCTTCGGGATCGAACACGTCCGCCGAGAGCGTATTGACCAGGCCGGAAATCATCTGGTGCGCAAAGCCGCCCACGCAGAACAGCGCGATGGCGGTATAGGGCGAGGCCACCAGGCCGACGCAGGCGGGACCGATCATCATCACCGCGCCCAGCACCACGCCATAGACGCGCGACCAGATCAGCGGCACGCGGAAGCGATTGATCAGCCAGGGCGACAGGTAGCCCCCCACCAGTCCACCCAGGTCGGCCGCCAGGAAGGGCAGCCAGGCAAACATGGCGATGGATTTGAGGTCCAGGTGACGCTCGTTGACGAAATACAGGGGGATCCAGAAGCTGAAGGTCTGCCAGGCCGGTTCCGCAAAGAAGCGCGCCAGGGCGATGGCCCAGAAGCGGCGCGAGCTCACCACGTCCTTGACCGGACGCTTGCCGCGTTCTGCGCTCACCGGACGTTGCTGGCCGCTGACGATGGTCGTGCGTTCTTGCTCCGACAGCGCCGCATGGTCGCGCGGCGAGCGATAGAACGCAAACCACAGCGCAGCCCAGGCAAAACCGAGCACGCCGGTCACCACGAAGGCCGATTGCCAGCCATAGCGCAATTGCAGGAAGATCACCAGCGGCGGCGCCAGCATGGCACCCAACGAGGTGCCAGAATTGAACCAGCCTACCGCCACCGATTTTTCCTTGTCGGGGAACCACTCGGCCACCGCCTTCATGCCGGAAGGGATGGCCGCTGCTTCGGTCAAGCCCATCAGCGCGCGGAAACCGGCCAGTGACAGCCAGCCGGTGGCGCCGGCGTGCAGCACGCCCGCCAGTGACCACAGCACTCCGAACAGGGCAAAGCCGATGCGCAGCCCGATGAGGTCCACCACGAAGCCACAGACCGGCTGCATGATCGTATAGCCGACCTGGAAGGCCGCCACCACGTAGGAGTATTGCTGGGTGCTCATCCCCAGTTCGTCCTTGAGCGTGGGCGCCAATACGCCCAGTGAATTGCGCGCCAGATAGTTGGTGATGGTGCCCAGACAAACCAGCACGATGATCCACCAGCGCAAGCCTTTGATCGTTTTCAAGCGATGTCTCCTGATAGGAATGTTATTTGCCGTCAGGAAACGGTCGCCCGGAGAGGGCAGGCTGAACCTTGTCGGCGAATTGGTAGCGGTACCAAATTTATTTTGCGTGATGGTAGCGGTACCAAAATGCGATGTCAACGATTGTTTCCTGACCCCTGGGACGCCCCAAGGGGAGGGGCAGCCTCACTTGCCACTCTGGCACTGCGGCAATTTGTCCCATGGGCGCGGGGGTCGGGCTTGGCTAGAATGGAGCGTTGGTCACTGTCTCCATTTCCCCCGTTTCTTCATTTCCTTCATTTTCGCCATGACTGCCCTGTTTGACCGCGTCGAAGGCTTCCTGCGCAAGGCATCCGGCCTGCACATCGTGCTGGCCCTGCTGCTGGTGTGCAGCCTGTTGTGCTGGGCCGTGTGGGTGTGGGCCACTGGTGAGGGCCGTATCCCGTTCGGGATGCTGGACTTCTGTATCACGCCACCGGCCAGGTAATACCCGCCTGGGAGATTGCCCTGCACGCGGGCCGCGTCGCGCCCTACAATGGCCGCTTCCCGAACCTTCCCTGGCCGCATGTCGTCTTCGCCCGCTCCCTGTACCTTGCATCCCCGCCTGACCCTGCAGACGCTCACCCGCGGCCAGGGCCTGTTGGGAATGCGCGCGCACGGCCTGTTCGGACCGCGTGGCGGCATGGTCACGGTGGCGCAGATCGACTGGGTCTATGGCGAGGGCGCGCAGCGCTGGAGCACGCCGGCCCCGACCAGCCAGGCCGAGCAGGAGACCAGCTACACCCCCGCCCACATCCGCCGCGATCCCGACGCCGAAGCCCTGGCACTGGACACCATCCGCGAGATGGGCCTGTTGCCGCTGCGCGAAGATGCCCTGCAATGGCGCGCCGACAATCCCCTGCACGATGCCGGTCCACTCTGGAGCCTGATGCTGGAAGCATCCTTCGGTGACTTCTGGGCCGACCAGGCGCCGCGCCTGCAGCAACTGGGCTGGACCTTGCGCGTGCGTCCCGGCTTTGCGCACGAGAGCGTGCCGGTCAGCGCCTGGCGGTTCATCGTCAGTAGCGACACCGGCGCAGTCATGGCGCGCGAAGTGGCCGCACCGCTGCAGCCGCGCGCCTTTTCCAGCGAGCTCTTCGATGGACTGGACCCCGGCGGTCGCTGGCTGCTTTCGATGGGCATCGAGGTCGATGGACAGCACCTGGACCTGGCACCGATGGTGGCCGACCTGCTGCGGCGCGACCCGCGCTGGGGCGATGCCCAGCAGGTCGAACGCATGGACCCGCACGCGGTGATTTCATTGCGCGCACCCGGTGGCCGGCGCATCGATGCCATGGTCGGCCCCTTGCGGGCCGTGGTGCTGGCGCTACTGGATCTGCTGGTGGACCTCAAGCGCAAGGAGGGCCCGCTAGCGCTGTCGCCCTGGGATGCCCATCGCCTGGAGAGCCTGCAGCACGCCTTGCAGGGTATCGAAGGCGGCGCCCCCTGGCACTTGAGTGGCGCCGCCGGCCTGCTGCAACTGGCGCAACGCCTGCGCGCAGCCGGCAGCGTGCAGCCGGTAGCGCCACCGGCCGGACTGGGACTGGACTTGCGCGGCTACCAGCGACAAGGCGTGGCCTGGTTGCAGTACCTGCGCCAGCACGGTCTGGCCGGCATCCTGGCCGACGACATGGGCCTGGGCAAGACCGCCCAGGTGCTGGCCCACCTGTTGATCGAACAGCAGGCCGGTCGCCTCGACTTGCCGGCGCTGGTGGTGGTGCCGACTTCGCTGCTGCTGAACTGGCAGCAGGAAGCGCGCCGCATCGCCCCGGCCCTGCGCGTGCAGGTGCTGCATGGCGAACACCGCGCCGCGCAGTTGCCCGCCATCGCCGCCGGCCAGGCCGATCTGGTGCTGACCACCTATACCCTGCTATGGCGCGACCTGGATGCGCTGCTGGCACTGCGCTTTCACCTGCTGGTGCTCGATGAGGCGCAGACCATCAAGAATGCCGGCGCCCGCAGTGCCGCCGCGGCACGCCGCCTGCACGCGCGGCATCGCCTGTGCATGACCGGCACCCCGGTGGAAAACCACCTGGGCGAATTGTGGAGCCAGTTCCATTTCCTGATGCCGGGTTTGCTGGGCGACGCCCGCAGCTTCGCGCGCTTGTGGCGCAAGCCCATCGAGCAGCAGGGCCAGACCGCGCGTGCCCGCCTGCTGGCCCAGCGCGTGCGCCCCTTCATCCTGCGGCGACGCAAAGAGGATGTGCTGCAGGAGTTACCCGCACGCATCGAGATGGTAGAGCGCCTGCCCTTGCAGGGCCGCCAGCGCGAACTCTACGAAAGCGTGCGCATGGCCGCCGACAAGCAAGTGCGGCGGGCCCTGGAGCGACGCGGCCTGGCCAGTTCGCAAGTCACGGTGATGGATGCCTTGTTGAAGTTGCGCCAGGTCTGCTGCGATCCCTACCTGTTGAAGCAGGGCCGTATGCCCAAGGGCCTGGAGCGCGCCAAGATCGAATGGCTGCGCGACACCCTGCCCACGTTGATGGAAGAAGGCCGGCGCGTGCTGGTGTTCTCGCAATTCACCAGCATGTTGCAACTGATCGCCAGCGAACTGGCGGCCTTGCAATTGCCATGCCTGATGCTCACCGGCGAGATCGACCCGGCCGCACGCGGCGCCGTGGTCGCGCAGTTCCAGGAGCAAGCCGTACCGCTGATGCTGGTGAGCCTGAAGGTGGGCGGCGTGGGTCTGAACCTGACCGCAGCCGATACCGTGGTGCTGGTCGATCCCTGGTGGAACCCGGCCGTGGAAGAGCAAGCCATCGCCCGCGCCCACCGCTTGGGCCAGCGGCGCCAGGTGTTCGTCTACAAGCTGGTCATCGAAGGCAGCATCGAAGAACGCCTGCTGGAACTGCAGGCGCGCAAGTCAGCCCTGGCCGAAGGCATGTTGGGGCGCGATGACGCCAGCACCGTCAAGTTCGGCGAAGAGGAATTGCAGGCCCTGTTGGCACCGCTGGGGGCGGGCATCGCCGAGAAGATCCTGATCTGAACGTCTGCTTTTTTCTTTCAGTTTTGCCATTCCGCCACGTCTTCCAGCGTGCGCCGTTCGGCATCCACCGCCCAGCAGCGGGAATACCTCGCTGGCCGTGAGATAGGCCGAACCGCTCCAGGCGGGCCGGGATGTTGGCCGACGATGTGACAGATGAGCTAGGCGATGAGGGGGCAGACATGAAGGGCTCCGCGAACGGCACATGAACGGCAGACCCTGACGGCACGTGCGCGGTTCCTGCCGATGAGCTTGGCGCGGGCGGCATAGGCGTATAGGAGCGTAGCGGGCCGGCCACTCAGTCATTTCCTGATGGGCGTGTCAGGATGGCGGCGCTACCATCGCCATATTCAATGCAAAGGCGAGGAGGGGGACGTGGACTGGTTCGACATCCTCATGCCCTATGCCATCTATGCCGCCCTGGCACTGTGCATGGTGGGCTTGCTGGCTTCCATCGTGCTGTTCATCGCCCTGGAACGTCGCTGGCAGGTGCGCGATATGGAGGCATTGGAAGCGCTCGCGGTGCACTGGGTCGCGCCACCGCGCTGCGATGACCTGCCCATCCATCCCTGGGAAGAACTGCGCAATCGCATCGGCGAGATGCAGATCGTGGCCGATGAGATCGACCGTCCCGCTCCTTACAAGAACATCGCCTGAGCCGCACCGGCAGCCATATTCAGCGCGGTCCTTTCTGCTGCCGATACGCCAGTTGCGCCCGGCTGATGCCCAGCAGGCGCGCCGCAGCCGACAGGTTGCCCTCGGCGCGGGCAATGGCTTCGGCGATCAAGGTGCTTTCCATGTCCGGTAACGACAATGCCGCGTCTTGCTGCGTGCTCCGCCATTGCGTGAGCAGGTCCAGCAGACTCTGCTGGCCACCGGCGTCGGGCTTGTCTTCCTGCCGTCCGGCCAGCGTGCCGGTCTCGCCCTGCAAGGCCAGTGACAGCACCTCATCGTTGAGCGTCTCGCCGCTGATGAACATGTGCGGCAAATCCAGCGGATGGCCCTGGGCCAGGATCACGCCGCGTTCGACCAGGTTCTGCAATTCGCGGATATTGCCCGGGAAGCTGTAGTTGAGCAGGGCCTGGATGGCGCGCTGGGTAAAGCCGCGCACCGCCACGCCATGGCGCTGGCCATAGAACTTGAGGAAGTGGTTCATCAACAGCGGAATGTCGTCGCGCCGTTCACGCAGTGGCGGCAGATGGATGGGGAATACATTGAGCCGGAAGAACAAGTCCTGCCGGAAGCGCCCCTGACGCACCGCCTGCGCCAGGTCTTCGTTGGTGGCTGCGACCACCCGCACGTTGACCTTCACCGGCCGGGTCGAGCCGACCCGCTCGAATTCCCCCTCCTGCAGCACGCGCAGCAGCTTGCCCTGCGCCACCAGACTGAGCGTGCCCACCTCATCGAGAAAGAGCGTGCCGCCATCGGCCAGTTCGAACCGCCCGGCGCGCGATTGGGTGGCCCCGGTATAGGCCCCGCGCTCCACGCCGAACAGTTCGGTCTCGATCAGCGTCTCGGGAATGGCGGCGCAATTGATGGCGATGAAAGGCTGTCGCTCGCGCTTGCCGATCTGGTGCAACATGCGCGCAAAGCGTTCCTTGCCGACCCCTGATTCCCCCGTGAAGAGGACCGTGGCGTCCGTCGCGGCGACCCGGTTCAGCAGATGGCAGGCGGCGTTGAAGGCCGAGGAAGTGCCCACCAGTGCGCGTGTCAGTTCGGCCTCTCCAGCCTCTGCCTGTTCGGCCGGGGTGGCGCTGTCGCCAGCGATCTCGCCGTCGCTTGCCAGCATTCCCGAGCCGACGAAATCCTGGGCGTTCAGGTAGCGCAGGTCATCCTCGGCATCGCTCCACAGTTCGGCCGACTTGCCGATGACGCGGCAATGTGGCGTGCCCATGGCGCGACACTCCACTTCGCGAAAGATCACCAGATGCCCCAGCAGGGTACTGACGTAGCCGATCGCATAGCCGATCTGCTGCCAGCACGAGGGTGCGGCGGCGATGCCATAGGCGGCCAGGTGTTCATCGGCCTCGCTGGAGTTGTGCCACAGGAATTCCCCTTCATAGCGACCGCTGTCGGGGTCATAGCTGAAGCTCACCGGCACCACCTTGACCACCCCTTCCAGCGTATGCAGCCGGGTGCCGGCCATGAGGATGGTGGAGGGATCGGCCTCGGGCCAACGCTCCCGCACCAGTTGCGCGTCGCGTGCCCCGGAGATGTAGCCGGCGCGGGTGAGCAGGCCGCGTGCCTTGTCGATGCCGAGGTTGTCGATCAGCTCGCGCCGCAGCGTGCCCATGCTGCGGCTATGGATCAACAACATGCGCTGGTCGTTGAGCCAGATGCGGCCATCGCCGGGCGAGAAGAACAGGCATTCGCTCAGGTCGGCCAGGGTGGGATGGGCATCCACGCTCCAGCGGTCGGTACCGGCCGAACTGAGCTGGGTCAGCGGGGCACCCTGGCTGCGCGCCATCTCGGCAAGGGAAATACGCGGCGACGGCGGCATAAGCGGGCTCCTGGCGGGCGAGTCGGGTTTCATCAAATGATGAAATTCAGTGGACTGATGGTTGGCGAATTTGCGCAAATCCGCAAGCTGCACTGCGTCATGAAACCCCGGCACGGTGCAGCAAAAAGGCCATATGAAGATTCCTTCAGCTCCTTCCGCACGCCTTGTCGCATGTGCTGCAAAGCCGCATGGAATCTGGCTCTGCGCGATGGCACAGGCTTTGCACTATGGCCGCTTGAGCCGGCATCGCCGATCATGAAGAGGGCTTCCTGATTGCGCCGGTAATAACACCAGGAGACCAACCATGCCATCCACCCCCTTTCTCGATTCCGCCTGCTGGCAGCGCCATCTGTTCCGTGGCCGCTGGGAACCCGCTGCGCAGGGCGCCACCGTCATCGAACCCGCCACCGGGCAACCGCTGACCGAGGTCGGCCTGGCCACCCCGCAGGACGTGGACATCTCGGTTCAGGCCGCAGTGGCCGCCCAGGCCGAGTGGCAGGCCGTGCCGCCGCGCGAACGCGCCGACCTCTTCCGCCGCGCCGGCGCGCTGTTCCAGCAGCACTTCGACGAACTGGCGCGCATGGTGGCGCGCGAAACCGGTGGCGTGCTCTTCAAGGGCGAGCACGAGGTGCGCGAAGCCATCACCCTGTGCCACCTGGCCGCCGCCATGCCCTTGCAGGCGCAAGGCCAGGTGCTGCCCAGCGTGCCGGGCCGCCTGAGCCTGGCGCGCCGCGCTCCGCTGGGCGTGATCGGCGTGATCTCGCCCTTCAACTTCCCCCTGATCCTGACCCTGCGTACCGTGGCGCCGGCGCTGGCGGCCGGCAATGCGGTGGTGGTCAAGCCGGACGTGCGCACCCCGGTCTCGGGCGGCTTCATGCTGGCGCGTGTGTTCGAAGAAGCGGGGTTGCCCGCCGGTCTGTTGCATGTCCTGCCGGGCGGCGCCGAAGCTGGCGAGGCGCTGGTGAGCGCGCCCCAGGTGCCGATGATCGCCTTCACCGGCTCGCCCGCCGTGGGGCGTCGCATCGGCGAGCTGGCCGGACGTCATCTGAAGAAGGTCTCGCTGGAACTGGGCGGCGCCAATGCGCTGGTGATCCTGGAGGACGCCGACCTCGACGTGGCCGCCAGCAATGCCGCCTGGGGCGCCTGGCTGCATCAGGGGCAGATCTGCATGGCGGCCAACCGCATCCTGGTCCATCGCTCGCAGGCGCCGGGATTGCTGGAGCGCCTGGTGGAAAAGGCGCGCCACCTGCCGGTGGGCGATGGCGCCAGCGGCCAGGTGGCGCTGGGCCCCTTGATCGACCAGCGCCAATTGCAGCGCGTCCATGGCCTGGTGCAGGACAGCGTAGCGGCCGGCGCACGCTTGCTGGCTGGCGGCACATATGAAGGTTTGTTCTACCAGCCCACCGTGCTGGCGGATGTGAAGCCGGGAATGCGCGTTTTTGATGAAGAAATCTTCGGACCTGTGGCCAGCGTGATCAGTTATGACAGCCAGGAGCAAGCCATCGCCCTGGCCAACCAGAACCAGGGCGGACTGGCCGCCGGCGTCATCTCGCGCTCGGTAGGACGGGCCATGGCGGTGGCTGCGCAACTGCGCCAGGGCATGGTCCACGTCAACGACCAGACCGTCAACGACGAATGCGTCAATCCCTTCGGCGGCCCCGGCATCGCCGGCAACGGCACCAGCGTGGGCGGCCCGGCTGACTGGGAAGAGTACACCCAGTGGAAGTGGATCACGGTCAAGCAGGAGGCCAGCGCCTATCCATTCTGAATTGTCTCGTTGTCGTCGTTAATAAAGCTATAAATCATTTAAATCATTTAAAAAAATTTGGACCGCCAGGCCGATCCGGCTTGTTCGATCCATCAAGGAGACCAGCATGAAACTGCAAGACAAGACCATCGTCGTCACCGGCGTGTCTTCCGGCATCGGTGCCGAGACCGCGCGACTCTTGCGCGTCCAGGGAGCCCGCGTGATCGGGGTTGATCGCAATGCCCCGATGATCAGCATGGAAGGCTTCGTCCAGGCCGACCTGTCGACGGTGGAAGCCATCGATGCCGCCGTGGCCCAATTACCGGCCCAGGTCGACGGCCTGTGCAATGTCGCCGGCGTGCCCGGTACGGCCCCGGTGGACCTGGTAGGGCGCGTCAATTACCTTGGTCTGCGCCATCTCACCGAGCGCCTCATTGCACGCATGGCGCCGGGCAGCGCCATCGTCAACGTCGCCTCCATCCTCGGCGCCGAATGGCCCAAGCGGCTGGAGCCGCACAAGGCGCTGGCGCAGACCGCCAGCTTTGCCGCCGGCGCCGACTGGCTGGCGCAGCATCCGGTAGCGCAGGAAAGCTGCTACCAGTATTTCAAGGAAGCCCTGATCGTATGGACCCTGACCCGCGCCCAACCCCTGTTCCTGCGGCAATCGGTGCGCATGAACAGCGTCGCGCCGGGGCCGGTGTTGACGCCCATCCTGGGCGACTTCGTCACCATGCTCGGACAGGAACGGGTGCAGAAGGATGCCCATCGCATGAAGCGCCCGGCCTATCCCGATGAAATCGCCGCGGCCATCGTCTGGCTGTGCGGCGATGACAGCCGCTGGATCAATGGCGTGAACCTGCCCGTCGATGGCGGGCTGGCCTCGACCTATCTCTGAGCCCGGCCTGCGACTCCACCACCACACCCAAAACAACGATAAGCAAGGAGACGACAACATGAGAAAGATCAAGCGACACGCACGCCGCATCGGCGCCACCGCCCTGCTGGCGGCCACACTCTGCCCCGGCTTGGCCAGCGCCTTCGACCAGCCGTCCGTCAACATGGGCGGCACCAGCTTCTTCGACGGCGCCCCGCTGCCGGGCGGGCCGGGATTCTATTTCATCGAATACCTCAGCTATACCAAGGCCACCAAGCTGGTCGACAACAACGGCAACCGCATGGGGTTTTCGAGCACCCAGGACATCAGTGTCTTTGTCCCCACCAGCCAGTTCATCTTCGTCCCCCAGGGCGCCAAGTTCGGCAACAAGCAACTGGGCTTCCAGGTGCTGGTGCCGTGGGTGGCCCGCGCCAAGGTGGACGATGGCGCCAACAATGCCATCCTGCGCGGCAATACCGGCATCGGTGACATCAGTGCCGGGGTGTCGGTGCAGTACGATCCCATCATGGGCAAGCAAGGGCCGCTCTATGCGCAGCGTTTCGAACTGCAATTCATCCTCCCCACCGGCGCCTATGACCGCAATGCCACCGTCAACCCGGGCAGCAATTTCTGGTCGTTCGACCCGTACTGGGCCGGCACCTTGTGGGCGAGCGAGAACCTGAGCTTCAGCTGGCGCCTGCACTATCTCTGGAACGCCCGCAACAACTCCCCCAGCGCCGCCTTCGGCAACAACGTCACCTCCACCCAGGCCGGCCAGGCGGTCCATGCCAACTTCGCCGCCGAATACGTCCTCAATCCGACCTGGACGGTGGGCGCCTCCGGTTACTGGTTGCAGCAGATCAGCGATACCCAGGTCAATGGCGCCGACGTCAGTGGCCGCCGCGAACGGGTGGTGGGATTGGGACCGGCGGCGATGATGCGGCTATCCGATCGCGACTCGCTGTTCTTCAATGTCTACCAGGAATTCGCCGTACGCAACCGGGCCGAGAACAGCAAGATCCAGATCCGCTACGATCATCACTTCTGATATCTGAGTTCTGACCTCAGAGTTCTGAGCTCTTAGTTTTTGGTTCTGACCGACCGGCTTCATCACCGGCCTGGCTCTGCCTGCATTGCGGTAGCAGGCAGAGCCATGGTTTTACTATTGCCCTGATAGTCCCTGCCGATTGTTCCAGATCGAGGAACACTCAATTCTCTCCAGCCTGGTTTTTCTCCCTCACGTGCTTGCGTAGACTTCAGTCCATCGGCAAGTAAAACCACCAAGAGGAATGCATCATGTTGCAGCAACTGTTCTCGCGTAGCCTGTCCGTCTATCCACGGCTCTACCTGCAATTTGCCGCGCTGGTCGGTTTGCTCATTGCAGCCGAGTTCAGCTTGAGCACACTGTCCATGATGCTGACCCAGCGCGCCGTCTATCGCGTCTCGCAAGGCGTGCGCCAACGTCGGGCCGCGTTGCGCCAGGCGCGCAGTGGCCACCTCGACGGCGACTGTTGTGCCTGAGCGTCGGCCGGGAAGAACCGGGCCATGAAACGACAACGGCGCGCCATTCTTGCAGATGGCGCGCCGTTGTCGTTGCGCGGGGCCGCTTTGCGCTGTCCGTACTACAGCCCGCGTTCCAGCAACTGCAACTGTTCACGAAAGGCCGATTTCAATCGATACAGTTGCGCCGGTCGATGCGCGCCGCTGGCGTCGAACTGGCCATCGACAGCGTCCAGCATATCCATCTCGCTCATCTTGCGGCGGAAGCTGACCTTGTTGATGGTTTCTCCCAGCAGGATTTCATAGACCCGCTGCAACTGCGGCAAGGTGAACGCTTCACCCAGCAGATGGCAGGGTAGGGAGGAGTACTGGCTCTTGCTGCGCAGGCGCGAGACCGCCGTGTCGATGATGGTGCTGTGATCAAAGGGCAGCGGTGGCAAGCGGTCCACGCTGTAGAGGCGCACCTGGCTGCGTTCGGCCTGGGCGATGGTGGCCGCAGGCACCAGCGCGTAATAGGCAATCGACACCGACCAGCCGCGCGGATCGCGCGCCGCACCCGAAAAGGTCGCCAATTGTTCCAGGTAAGGCGCGGCGATGCCGGTCTTGTCCAGCAGCACGCGGCGCGCCGCATCGCGGGCGTCGGCGTCGGCCTGGGTGTGGATGTAGCCGCCGGGCAGGGCGGTCACGCCCTTGAAGGGCGCATGTTCGCGCTTGAGCAGCGCCACCTCCAGCCCATCGGCTGCCAGCGTGAGCAATGCCACATCGACCGTGCAGATCACCGGATCCATTTTCCTCCTCGACGTTTCCCCGTTTGCCAGTCTGGAAGTCTAATGGCACTTAGTGTCATTGTGAATCTATTTATTGTATTTCTTTAAATGATTTTTGCCAGGAAGGTATTGGGTCTGTATCAAGAACGTTTTTGTTAGTTGCAAAAGTAAATTAAGTGGTCTACACTGGTTTCACCGTAACCCGCTGGACTCAGCATTCATCAAAGGTGAATACCATGAAGCGCTCCCTGCACCTGCTCGTCATTGATCCGCAAAACGATTTCTGCGATCTGCCAGCGTCCTGGCTGCCGGTCGATCCGGTGGCCGGTGGCGTGCTGCAGCCGGCCTTGCCGGTGACCGGCAGTCATGCCGACATGCTGCGCGTGGCGCGCCTGATTGAGCAAGGCGGCGCCGGCTTGTCGGCCATCAGCATTACCCTCGACGCACACCACCGGTTCGACATCGCCCATCCCACCTTCTGGCGGTGCGGCGATGGCGCAGCGCTCGCGCCCTTCACCCAGATCGAGGCGGCCCAGGTGCGCGCCGGCCTCTATCTGCCGCGTGACCCGCAGGCCCTGCCGCGCACCCTGGCCTACCTCGATGCGCTGGAAGCGGCCGGGCGCTACCGCCTCATGGTGTGGCCGGTGCACTGCGAGATCGGCAGCTGGGGCGCCGCCGTCCATGCCCAGGTGCGGGCCGCCTACAACCGCTGGGAAGCCGATTCGCTGGGCATCGTCACCAAGCTGGGCAAGGGCAGCAACCCCTGGACCGAACACTATTCAGCCGTCATGGCCGAAGTGCCCGACGCCGACGATCCCGATACCCAGCTCAACCGTGGCTTCATCGCCACCCTGGCCCAGGCCGATTGCGTCTACATCACCGGCGAAGCCGGCAGCCACTGCGTGCGGGCCACCACCGAGCATATCGCCGCCAACCTGGATGCCGCCGGGCGCGCCCGGCTGGTGCTGGTGACCGACTGCATGAGCCCGGTGGCCGGGTTCGAAGCGCAATACCGCGACTTCCTGGCCGCCATGTCCGAGGCCGGTTTGAGGCTGGCCAGTTCGGAGCAGGTGTTGCAGGAGCTGCAAGCCAATTTCTGACATCCTCCAGATTCCGATTCGATCCTGAACCGACCCACAACAAGGAGTGCCCATCATGGCGCCCGTCGTCCGCAGTCTGCTCGAAACCGATCTCTACAAGTTCACCATGTGGCAGGCGCTGCTGCATAGCCACCCCGGCGCCCAGGCTGAGTACACCTTTGTCTGTCGCAATGAACCACAGTTCCCGCTGGCCGAACTGCAGCAGGAGGTGGAGCGCGAACTGGATCATCTCTGCCGCCTGCGCTTCCAGCCCGAGGAACTGGCCTACCTGGCCGGGCTGCGCTACATGAAGAGTGACTTCATCGACTTCCTGGCGCTGTTCCGTTTCCAGCGCAAGTTCATCCAGGTCCAGACCCGTGGCGAGCAACTGTGCATCGTCGCCCGTGGGCCGCAGGTGCATGTGATGGGCTTCGAGATCTTCGTGCTCTATATCGTCAACGAACTCTACTTCCGGCGCCTGGGCACACCGGCCACGCTGGTGGAGGCCCGGCGGCGCCTGCAGGACAAGCTCGCCTTGCTGCACGAACTGGCCAGCCAGCCTGCGGGCCGGCACCCCTTCGAGTTCTTCGACTTCGGCGTGCGTCGACGCTACTCCGGCGCCTGGCAGGAAGAAGTGGTCGCGACCCTGGCGCGCGAGGTGCCGCATTATTTCAAGGGCAGTTCCAATGTCTGGCTGGCCATGCAGTACGATCTGGTTCCCATCGGCACCATGGCCCACGAATACCTGCAGTCCTACCAGGCCTTCGGGGTGCGCCTGCGCGACTTCCAGAAGGCTGCGCTGGAACATTGGGTGCAGGAATACCGGGGTGACCTGGGCGTGGCGCTGACCGACGTGGTCGGCATGGATGCCTTCCTGGCCGACTTCGACTTGTACTTCGCCAAGCTCTTCGACGGCCTGCGGCATGACTCGGGCGACCCCTTCGAATGGGGTGAGAAGGCCCTGGCCCACTACCGCAAGCTGCGCCTGGATGCCCATACCAAGCGCCTGGTGTTTTCCGATGGACTGGACCTGCCGCAGGCCATTGCGCTGTATCGCCACTTTTCCGACCGTGCCATGACCGGCTTTGGCATCGGCACCAACCTGAGCAACGACACCGGCATCCCGCCGCTGAACATCGTCATGAAGCTGTCTTCCTGCAATGGCCAGGCCGTGGCCAAGCTGTCTGATTCGCCGGGCAAGACGCTGTGCAAGGATGAAACCTTCCTGGCCTACCTGCGCCAATTGTTCGGCATCGCCGCCCCGGCGCCCGGCGCTATCTGAACGCAAGAAAGGATCTCTCATGCTTCGCATCGCCATCGCCCAATGCAATCCCACCATCGGTGATTTCGACGGCAACCTCGCGCTGCACCTGGCGGCCCTGCAGCGTGCCGCGCGCGCCGATGCCGACCTGCTGGTCTTTCCCGAACTCTCGATCTGCGGTTATTACCCGGGCGATCTGCTGGAAGAACCGCGCTTCCTGGGCCAGGCCGAGCAGGCCTTGCAGCGCCTCATCGCCGCCACCCGCGACTATCCCGGCTTGACCGCCGTCATCGGCGCGCCGCGCCGCAATGCCGGTCCCGGCAAGCCGCTCTTCAATGCCCTGCTGGCCCTGCGCGAAGGCCAGATCGTGGCCGAATACCACAAGCAGTTGCTGCCGGTCTATGGCGTCTTCGACGATGGCCGACACTTCGAGGCCGGTCCCGAAGTGGCTTGCGTCCTGCCGTTGAAGGGACAGCGCGTGGGCTTCCTGATCTGCGAGGATGGCTGGAACGATGAGCTGCGCAGCTATCGTATCAATCCCTTCCAGCGTCTGGCCGAGGCCGATGCGCAATTGGTGGTGTCCATCAATGCCAGCCCTTCCGACATCGGCAAGCGCAGCCAGCGCCATGCCCTGTTCCAGGCGGCTTGCCTGCGCCGTCAGATGGCGCTGCTCTACGTCAACCAGGTGGGGGGGCAGGATCAACTGGTCTATGACGGCGGCTCCTTCGCCATGTCGCCCACGCAGGGACTGGCCTTCGAGGCGGCCCGCCTGGCCGAGGATTTCCAGGTGCTGGCCTTCGAGGAGGGACGATTCCTGCGCAGTGACGGCAGCAGCGATGCACTGCCGCTACAGCAGGCTCTGGCCACGCCCGAATTCCAGCGCCGTCAGATCATCCTCGGCCTGCGCGACTATGCCCGCCGCTGCGGCTTCGGCAAGGTGGTGGTCGGCAGTTCCGGCGGCATCGATTCGGCACTCACCATCGCCTTAGCCGCCGAGGCGCTGGGTGCGCACAATGTGGTGGCGGTGACCATGCCGTCGATCTTTTCCAGCACCGGTTCCGTGGACGATTCGCAGGAACTGTGCCGTGCCCTGGGTGTGACCCTGTTCCGCCACCCCATCGCCGAGCTGGTGCGTGAATTCGAAGAAGGCTTCGCCCGCGCCTTCGGCGCCCCCTTGCGCGGCCTGCCGCTGGAAAACCTGCAGGCGCGGGTGCGTGGCGCCATCCTGATGGAATACTCCAACGGTTATGGAGCACTGCTGCTGACCACCGGCAACAAGAGCGAAATCTCGGTGGGCTATTGCACCCTGTATGGCGACACCAACGGCGGCCTGGGCCTGATCGGCGATCTCTACAAGACCGAGGTCTATGCCTTGGCGCGGCACCTCAATGCCAGCGCCGATCGCGAGATCATCCCGCGCGCCATCATCGACAAGCCGCCTTCGGCCGAACTGGCGCCCGACCAGCGCGATACCGACAGCCTGCCGCCTTACGAGGTGCTGGACGACATCCTCAAGTGGCACATCGAAGGCACGCGCCTGCCCGCCGACGAGGCGCAGGCTGCGGCGCGGGCGGTGGAGCAATTGCAGGCCAGCCAGCAGGGCGCGGCGCTGGTCGAACGCATCTGCCGCATGGTGGCGCGCAACGAATACAAGCGCCGCCAGTCGCCCCCAGTGATCCGCGTGCGCGCCCGCGCCTTTGGCAGTGGACGGCAAATCCCCATCGCGGTCGCTTATTGAAGCGTCGGCAGGTACAGCCTCAGGCGCAATTCGCGTTCAACAGAAGCAGAAGAAGGAATTTCCATGTCAGCATCCGCTCCACTTTCCCAGGCCGACGCCGCCGTCGTGATCGGTCGCTTCCAGCCCTTCCACCACGGCCATCTGCACTTGTTGCGCCATGCGTTGGAACGCGCGGCCAGCGTCATCGTCGTGCTCGGTTCGGCGTTCCACGCCCGCAATACCAAGAACCCCTTCACCTGGCAGGAGCGCGCCGCCATGATTGCCGGTGCGCTCGCGCCGGCCCAGCGCGAACGCGTGCGCTTCGTCGCTACCCGTGACTACTACGACGACCGTCGCTGGTCGGCCGAGGTGCAGCGGCTGGTCAGCGCAGAGCTTGACCCCCAGGCCCGGGTGTTGCTGGTGGGGCATTTCAAGGATGCCTCCAGCTACTATCTGCGCCACTTCCCGCAGTGGCAACTGGAATCGCTGGAACGTGCCGGCGAAGTGGACGCCACCGACATCCGCCGCGTCTGGTTCGAAGCCGAAGACCTGGAGGTCAGCCTGGACGTGCTGGCGCCCATGCTGCCGGCCAGCGTGCGCCACTACCTGCGCGCCTGGTCGCTGCTGCCGCACTATGCCGCGCTGGTGGAAGAACATCGCCAGTTGCGCAAGTACCAGACCGCCTGGGCCGCCGCGCCCTATCCCCCGGTCTTCACCACGGTGGACGCCGTCATCCGTGCCGCGGGCCACGTCCTGCTGGTACAGCGCAAGGGCTTTCCGGGACGCGGCCTGTGGGCCATTCCCGGCGGCTTCCTGGACCAGCGCGAGCGGCTCATGCAGGCCGCGCTGCGCGAACTGGCCGAAGAAACCAACCTGGCCGTGCTGGAGGTGACGCTGGAAGAAGCGCTGGTGGACGTCAAGATCTTCGATCACCCCGACCGCAGCGCGCGCGGCCGCACCATCACCCACGCGTATTACTTCGACCTGCGTCTGGAACACCTGCCCGAGGTCGAGGCTGCCGACGATGCCGCCCAGGCGATCTGGATGCCCATTGAACGGCTGGTGGCCATGGAAGAGCAGTTCTTCGACGATCACTTCCATATCCTCGATAGCTTCCTCAACCTGACAGCGCCGCATTGATCCCCCTGGCACCGCTGTGATGAAGAGCTGAACCGCTGGCCCGCTTAACTCCTGCTCAACCTATCGGGGGGCGCTCTATGCCAAAATGGCATGAAACGCCTCCCCTTATGCCGTATCGGTATAGTGGTTGGCGTTCCAAAGGATGGGCGCGGCCAAGAATCAGGTGGCCGGCGCCGTAGAGAAGCCGCCTGATCAGCGCGGCAGGCCAACGGGGTAGGCAAGCATGGAAATCAAATGGGTGGAGGACTTCCTCTCGGTAGTCGAAACGCTGAACTTCAGCCGCTCGGCCAAGTTGCGCAATGTCACGCAACCGGCCTTTGGACGCCGCATCCGTTCGCTGGAAACCTGGCTGGGCGCGGAACTGTTCGACCGCTCCTCCTACCCCTGCACGCTCACGCCGGCCGGCGAATCCTTCGTGCCGATTGCCAAGGAAATGCTGAACCAGTCCATGCAGGCCCGACTGGTGCTGCGCGGCCAGTTGGCCGGGGCGCAATCGTCGCTGCGCTTTGCCATGCCGCACACGCTGTTGCTGACGGTCTTCCCCAAGCTGCTCTCGGAAATCGAAAAGAAGATCGGCACCATCACCACCACGGTGATGGCCGGCAACGTCCACGACGCCGTCATGGCCCTGGTGGAGCGCAACTGCGATCTGCTGCTGTGCTATGACCATCGCCAGCAGGGCATCGCGCTCGATACCGAACGTTATGCGGTTCTTTCGCTGGGCAAGGAACCGCTGCGCCCCTATGTCAAGGCCTTACCCAGCGGCTTGCCCAAGTACGTGCTGCCGGGCACGCCCAATGAGCCGCAGCCCTTGCTCGCTTATTCGCCGTATTCCTCGCTCTCGCGCATCGTCGAAAAGGCCTTGCATTCCAGCCAGCGTCGCGTGCACCTGTTCCGTCGTTTCGAAACCGACCTGGCCGAGGGCTTGAAGAGCATGGCCGTGGAAGGGCATGGCATCGCCTGGCTGCCGGCCAGCGCGGTGGCGCGCGAGATCGCCGAAGGCAAGCTCACGCTGGCCATCGCCCCCACCGACAGCGAGGCGCTGGCGCAGGGCTTGTGGTGCGATGAAATGGATATCCGCATCTACCGCCGCCTGGATGGCGCTAACCCCGATATCGACCGTGTCTGGAACTACCTCAAGGCCGAGCACGGCACTTCTTGATGCGCTCAGGCGAGCGCCTTCTTGTCCTTGAGCGCTACTGCCGGCTTGGCCCGCAAGGCGATGGCGGTCGCTACCAGCACAATGGCAATGCCGGCCACGGTACCCAGGGTCACCGCTTCATCCAGCAGCAGCCAGGCCCACAGCGAGGCCGTCATGGGTACCAGAAAAGTCACCGTGATGGCCTTGGTTGCACCTTCGGCGGCAATCAGTTGGAAGAATAGTGCATATGCCAGCCCGGTACAGACTACCCCCAGCACCAGTACGGACAGCAGCGCCGGCAGCGTCCCGGCTTGCAGCGCGTGCGGCACCGAGGGCGCCGCCAGCGGCAGCAGGCACAGGGCGGCGGCGAACTGGCTACCGGTCGCCATGGCGATGGGCGGGATGCCACCGGCACGCATCCGCGTGAAGGTGGCCGCAAAGCCATAGCTGACCGCTGCACCCATGGCGGCCAGCACACCGGCGATGACCAGTGCGTCGGCCGGCGCCGGGCCGATGCCCACCAGCACCGCCACGCCCACCAGGCCCAGCACGAAGGCCGCGGTCCGTAGCAGGCTGAGCCGTTCGCCCATCAGCAGGAAGCCGAACATGGCCGTGAAGATCGGCGCCAGCGAATTCATGGTGGCCATGTAGGCCGAGGGAATGTGCAGTGCCGACCAGGCAAAGAGGGCAAAGGGCAAGGCCGTATTGAACACTCCGATGATCAGGTAGGGCAGCCAGTTGCGGCGCCAGTGCAGCGGCACCCCGCGCACGCGGGCATAGGCCAGCAGCGCGAGCGTGGCCAGCGCGGCGCGGCCGAAGGTGGTCAGCATGGGGCCGAAAATGGGCGCAGCGATACGCATGAGCATGAAGCTGGTGCCCCAGATGGCGGCCAGCAACAGCAATTTGGCGATATTGGATGAGGACATGAGGCTGGGGCTGCCGCACGGGCGGCCGCGGGGATGGCCAATCGGACCATGATTGTACGGCCAGTTCAGGCCACCGTCCCGGTACAGTTACAGACTTTGTACCGTGCCACTTGCCTGGCCACCACAGTCAGTTGGGATGGCCGATCGGAACTGTACATGGAGTGGGCATGGCCGCAAAGCGGATGGGCGCGGTACACTGCGGCCTTGCGCCCCTTTTCCGTTTGCAGGCTTGCCATGGTGTCCCGAAAGAAAAAACTGCTGTTCCTTGCCGCCTTCCTCGGCTGTTTGTTGCTGGCCAGTGTGCCGTTGTTGTCCTTGCTGTTCTATTGATGAACTATTGAACGAGCAAAAAAAGCCCCCGGATCAACGACCAGGGGGCCTAACACCATCACACCAACATTCCTGCTGGTTCGTTCAATAGGGCAGCCGTTGCTCCGGCAAGCTGGCGGCGCGGGCCAGCGGGTGATGCCGCCAGTGGGCTTCGGCCAGCAGGTAGATGCCCACCGAAGACAATCCCACGGTCAACAGCATCAACAGAACGACATTCAGCAAGAAGGGGGTGAACATGGTGATCTCCTCAAGACGACTTCATCTTAGGAGAGCTCATTACATTTGGCTCTAGTGATTTTCCCTAGAAAACTCCCTCGTCGCTCAGGAAATTCCTGAACCGCTGGCCTTGCCGGTCGGCAACCCGTCAATAGCGCTCCAGCCAGTGTGCATACGGCGCCGGCAGCGTCCACGAAGGGCGCTCCACGCCCAGTTCCTTGGCGGCCTGGTAAGGCCAGTGCGGATTGACCAGGTGCGAGCGGCCCACCATCACCAGATCGAGCTGGCCCTCCTTGACGGCGCGCTCGGCCAGTTCCGGCGTGCCAAAGCCCCAGGCCGAGGACACCGGTACGCCGGCTTCGTCGCGCACCCGCTTGGCAATCGGGCCGAGGAAGGCCGGGCCCCAGGGGATCTGCACCTCGGCAATGGTGAAGCCGACGGTTACGCTGATCATGTCCATGCCGCTGTCCTTGAACTGGCGTACCAAGCCGATGGATTCCAGCAGGGTCTGCTCATCGCGGCCATCGTATTCCAGCACCCCGAAACGCACCGTCAGCGCCAGGTGCTGCGGCCATACCTGGCGCACGGCGCGCAGGGTTTCGAGCAGGAAGCGGGCGCGGTTTTCGACGCTGCCGCCATAGAGGTCGTCGCGCTGGTTGGTATGCGCCGAGAAGAAGCTCTGGCCCAGATAGCCGTGGGCGAAGTGCAATTCCAGCCATTCGAAGCCGGCATCACGGGCACGGATGGCGGCGTCCACGAAGTTCTGGCGCACGCGGGCGATGTCCTCCAGGCTCATGGCCTTGGGGACTTTGGGCAAGCCACGGCCATAGGCAATCGCCGAAGGCGAGAGGGTGTCCCAGCCGCGCGGATCATCGGCGGCAATGTGATCATCGCCTTCCCACGGACGGTTGGCGCTGGCCTTGCGACCGGCATGGCCGATCTGGATGCCGGGCACGGCGCCGGCCGCCTTGATGGCTTGCACCACCGGCACGAAGGCTTGGGCCAGTTCGTCCGACCAGATGCCGGTGCAAGCCGGGGTGATGCGACCTTCCGGCGCCACCGCCGTGGCCTCCACGATCACCAGGCCGGCACCGCCCCGGGCCAGGCTGGCATAGTGCGACAGATGCCATGCATTGACCTTGCCATCCACGGCCATGTATTGGCACATGGGCGGCACGGCGATTCGGTTACGCAAGTTCAGCTCATTGAGCTTGAAAGGGGTGAAGAGGGCGGACATGAGGGATTTTCCTGTCAACAATGAAAGAGAATTGTCAGGCAATGCCGATGCGCATTGTCTGCTTCGTTGGTTCGAAGATATTCGAACTATGGAACGAGTATAACCCAAGGTGTATCATCCTGCAGATGCGTCCCTACAAACATCCCGAGATTGCCGAGTTCGTGCTGGAGCGCGTGCTCTATGCACTGAGCGATTCGATCCGCCTGGAGATCGTGCGCCACTTAGCGCGCGTCGAATGCGCGACCTGTGGCGAGCTCGATGGCGGGCGTCCCAAGTCCACCGTCTCGCACCACTTCAAGGTCTTGCGCGAAGCCGGCCTGGTGCGTACCGAGAGCAATGGCACCACCCACATCAATACCTTGCGTAGCGCCGATATCGAGCAGCGTTTCCCGGGCTTGCTCTCGGCCATCCTGGCCCAGCAGGACAAGCTTCCCAGCCGTCGCAAGAAAGCCGCCTGAGGCGCGCTCTGGCGATCAGAGCTTGCCGGTGGCGATATCGGCATCCACGGCAACAAAGGCCGTGGCCATCGCGTATTGTTCCGCTTCCACCGAGGTATTGCCGCGAAAATCCTCACACGCCACGCGCCGGAAGGCGACCGGGTTGTCGTTGCGATGCAGCTGGTAATGGCCGACCCAGGTGCCATCGAGCTGCTCGGTGCTGCTGACCCGGATGAAGTAACCGTGATGCTCGGCCACGTCATTGTCGAGCAGGGTATCGATCACCGCGCGCGCATAGCCGACCCCGGCCACCTGTGCTGAGGCCGCCGAGCCGAAGGGATTGCCGCGCAGGCCGGGTGCCGGCTCGCCGTCGATGGCAACGGTGCAGATGACCTCACCCTCGCGTTGCTGCGTGCAGGAGACGCTGATGTGCTTGCCGCGATAGGTGGCGCCGTAGGTGGGGAACATGCGTACTTTCAAGAGGAATTCCTGGGCCCTATAGTGGCGTGATCGGCCATCCTGGTCAATCGCCGTGCGTTTCCTTTCAAGATCTACAGATGTAAAAAAGGCCCGCATGTTTCCATGCGAGCCTTGCGTTACCACGATCAGTGCAATGGATCAGGAACCGTGCTTGGCAATACCGGCCCGCATCCGGCTCACTTCACTGGCCGAGACCGCACCAGCGTGGTTGCCCCAGCCCTGGCGCACGAAGCTGGCCAGTTCAGCCGCTTCCTGGTCCGAGAGACGATGAGCGAAGCCCGGCATGACCAGGATCGACGGCGCCTTCTCGGTGGAGGGTGTGCGCGCCCCGGCCAGGATCACGTGCAGCAAGGCACTGGGATTGTCGGCATTGACCACGGTGGCGCCATCCAGGGCCGGGAAGATACCCGGTGCGCCACGCCCCGTGACGAAGTGGCAGGCCGCGCAGTTGTCCAGATAGAGCCGCTCGCCCAGGCTCAGGTCCTTGGCCGCAGTGAGCTTCTTGGCGGTGGCCTCGGCGCCTTGCGGGGTGACGCCGCCACTGCTGCTGGCGGCCACCGGCGAGAGCGTCTTCAGGTAGGCGGCGATGGCTTGCAGATCATCGGACTTCAGGTGCGCGGTGCTGTGCTCCACCACCAGGCTCATTTCACCGGCCACCGAGGCGGTCTTGTTGCGACCGGTCTGCAGGTAGTCGACGATGTCCTGCGCGCTCCAATGCGGCATCCCGCGCAATGAAGGCACGGCCCAGCCGTTCAGATCACCGCCCGAGAGGAACTGCGCCTGACTGCTGTCGCTGGCCTTCTCGTTCATGGCCACGCCACGCGGCGTGTGGCAACTGCCGCAATGGCCCAGGCCTTCAACCAGATAGGCGCCGCGCTTGATCTGGTCATTCCAGCCCGCCTGCTCCTGGAACGGCTTGTCATTGGCGAAGAACGCATTCCACAACTTCATCCCCCAGCGGATATTGAAGGGAAAGCTCATGTCGCTGGCCGGTGGCGTGCTGGCCACCGGTTTGACCCCTTGCATGAAGTAGGTGTAGAGGGCATGGATGTCCTCGTCACTCACCTTGGCATAGCTGGGGTAGGGCATGGCCGGATAGAGCTGGGTGCCATCGGCGCGCACGCCATGGCGTACGGCATTGGCGAATTGGGCCTCGCTGTAGTTGCCGATGCCGTGTTCCTTGTCCGGCGTGATGTTGGTGGAATAGATGGTGCCATGGCCGCTGTCGATGGCCAGCCCGCCTGAATAAGCCGGCTTGCCGGCCGCGCTGTGGCAGGCCATGCAGTCGCCGGCGCGCGCCAGGTATTGGCCGCGCGCCACCAGATCCTGGTCGGCCGCGTGCGCCATGGACAACGCACCTAGCGACAAGGCCAGGGTGGCAAACAATGAAGTCAGTTTTTTCATGTTCTCTCCCCCTTATACCTGGACCAGCGGGCCGGGGTTCTTCAGATACTGCGTCTTGATGGCCTGTGCCGCCATGAGCGTGATGGCGCCGATGGTGTCGGTCGGATTGGCCTGGAAGTTCTGCGGGAAGGCATTGCCGCCGGGGACGAAGACGTTGTGCACATCCCAGAATTGCAGGTACTTGTTCAAGGCCGAGTCACGCGGCGAATCACCCATGATGGCGCCGCCCACGTTGTGGGTGGAGACGTACTTGGTGATGTCCCAGTGCGAATCCAGGGCCAGGAAGCTTTCCGACATGTGGTCGGGATTGAGCTCCTTGGAGATCTTCAGCACGATGTCGCGCAGGTAGCGTTGCAGCTTCAATTCGTTCTGGCGCCAGTCGAAGGTCATGCGCAACAGCGGTTGGCCCCAGGGATCCTTGTAGTTGGGGTCCAGGTCCAGGAAGTGGCCGCGATAGGACATGCAGGTGGTGGTGATGCTGATCTTCATGGAATGGTCGTACCAGTCGATCATGCCTTCCTTCCAGCCGCGGCCCCAGCTCGGGGTGCCCGGTGGCAGGGCGGTGCCGATTGGAGCGCCCGAGGCTTGCGAGCTGTGGATCTTGGCGCCGCCGATGAAGCCCAGCTTGATGCCATCGTCGAAGTTGCCCGGCGAGATGTCGTTGAACATTTCGCCGGTAGCGCCGGCCGTGGCAAAGGAATTGAAATGCTTGTCCTTGAAGAACAGCGTGGCCCCGCCATTGGAGAGGAAGGCATAGTTGCGGCCGATGACGCCGGTCTCGGTGATCGGGTCGTAGGGCTTGCCGATGCCCGAGAGCAGCATCAGACGCACATTGGCGAACTGGAAGCTGGAGAGGATCACGATCTTGGCCGGCTGGAACACTTCCTTCATGTTCTCATCGATGTAGGTCACGCCGCGCGCGGTCTTCTTATCGGCGTGCAGATCCACGCGGATGACGTTGGCGTTGACCTTGTAGTCGAAGTTGGGCATACGCTTGACCACATCCAGGATGGTGGTCTGCGGCGAAGCCTTGGAGTAATTCAGGCAGGGATACTTGCTGCAGAAGCCGCAGTAGTTGCAGGGTGCGATCTGCGCGCCATACGGATTGGTCCAGGCCTGCGAGACATTGGCCGAAGGATTGGGGAAGGGGTGGTAACCCAGCTTGCGTGCGACCTCGGCGAACAGACTGTTGTTGTAGGTGTCGTGCAGCGGCGGCAGCGGATAGGGGTTCGAACGCGGACCTTCGAAGGGGTCGCCGCCCGGCTGGATCTGGCCACGCAGGTTACCGGTCTTGCCCGACTGGCCGCACACCTTTTCGAAGAAATCGAAGTGTGGCTCGATCTCGTTCCAGGTGAACGGGAAGTCCTTGATGCGCATCTCGGGATCGAGCTTGCTGTGCTTGTAGGCCTGGTCGGCGTAGGTCTTGAGCTTGATATCGGTGGGCGTGGGACGGATCAATACCGCAGTCCAGTGCAGGCCCGAGCCGCCCACCCCGGTGCCGGGCGCGAAGGCGCCCCACTTGCGGGTGGGCAGCGCCTGTTGCGCGGTGTTGTAGCGCACCGTCAGGGCGGCATCGCGCGGCGTGGCGAAGACCTTGTTGCGGGTGGCGTAGCCGTACTGGTCGGCTGGCTTGGGATAGGCGAAGTCTTCGGGCGGACGGTCCGGGCCGCGCTCCAGGGCGCGCACCTTCAGACCGGCCTGGGCCAGTTCGATGGCCATGAGGGAGCCGGCCCAGCCGAGGCCGACGATGACGACGTCGACGTCGTCGTTGGTGATATTAGGCATGGAGATGGAATCGGTAAGAGGTTGCAGGCGTGAACATCAGAGGGCCAGGCACGATCACGCGCGCTTGCCCGACAGGCTCACGGGCCCCAGCGGATACTTCACGTTGTGCTGGTCCACCCATTCGGTATAGGCCGCACGTGCGCCGGGGAAGCCGATGGCGACCCAGGCCTTCATATCCTTGTTGCCACCGTACATGGGATCGGCCAGGTAGCCGTTCTTGGTATCGCCCAACAATTGGCCGAAGAATTGCGAAGGCTTCATGGCCTTCTCGCCCAGCGCGGCGAAATCGACGCCATTCTTTTGCAGCGCCGTCAGCAAGGCATCCTTGTCCTTGGCTTCCAGTTGCTCGAAGGGCTTGCCGTGCTGTTGCTGGCTGACTTCCTGGGTGAGCTTGATGCCGATGCGATAGATGTCCTGCGGCGCATAGGGAATCTGGAAGCCCAGTGTGGAAGGGAAGTCCGCCGGGTGCGGACCTTGCTGGTAGATATCGCTACCCAGGCCGTGATGCAACTGCTGGTCGATGAAGACCGGCACATTGGTTTCCAGCGCGCCCGGCCCGCGTCCTTCGGCGGGGATCAGGCGGTCACAGGCGGCCAGGATGAAGCGCCATTGGGCATCGTCGAAGAACACCGGCTTGTAGTGCTGCAGCTCGATGCCTTCCAGGCCATCGGCCCGCGCCTGCTTGAGCAAGGGCAGCGAGACGATGGGCACGGCCGCTGCAGTGGCGGCCAGGACGGCGCGCCGCGAGGGACTGAACTTGGTGGTCATGGTGGAGGCAGTGTGGAGTGGGTGGAAAACAAGTCACGCAAGCTGCCGGGGCAACTGCGCCATGGGCGAGAAGGCGTCGCCCGGCTTGTTCCCTCGCCACGACCGGCGTGCGCTGTCCCGTGCCGCTGGCCGAGCCAAGGTACGCGGGTGCTGCCGTCGAGATGAGGGAGTCTGCCATGCGTCGCAATCTCAGAGTGGATCAACTCGTCTCCGATCAAGCGTCCAGCCTCACGGGCCGGCATTTCTTATCATTCCCCTGGTCTTGCCATACGGACAAATCCGGCAAGAAGTGGCGCTCTATGGATGAGCGGGCGCATTTTAACACCTCTAGTTGTCAGATGTCTTAAGACAGCGGGGGTATGGGCAAATTCATCCACAGGCGTCTTCGGCTACACTGCTGCCATGCCCGATGGGCTCTCCTTGACTCGATCTCTGATACCCGAAATCAAACGCCATGCAGATCCGCGACGCCATTCCCGCCGACATCCCCGCCATCACCCAGATCTTCAACGATGCCGTGATCCATACCACCGCCATCTGGAGCGACACCCTGGTCAACGACCAGAACCGCCTGGACTGGCTGGCCGCCCGGCGCCAGCTCGGTTACCCGGTGCTGGTGGCAGTCGAGGATGAGAAGGTGCTGGGCTATGCCAGCTTCGGCGACTGGCGTCCCTTCGATGGTTTCCGCCATTCGGTGGAACACTCGGTCTATGTCCACCAGGACCATCGCGGCCAGGGCCTGGGTGAAGCACTGATGCAGGCGTTGATCCCGCGTGCGCGGGCGGTGGGCAAGCATGTGATGGTGGCCGCCATCGATGCCAGCAACGTCGGCTCCATCGCCCTGCACAAGAAACTGGGTTTCGCACAGGTCGGCCACATGCCGCAGGTCGGCACCAAGTTCGGCAAGTGGCTGGACCTGGCTTTCCTGCAATTGACACTGGACCAGCGCACCGACCCGGATCGCCTCGGTAGCTGAGGAGGGCAACATGAAGAAGGGCCGCTTCAGGGCGGCCCTTCTTCATTGGTTCATACAGTCAGCGTGAGGGTGGCGGATCAACCCTCGTGCTTCTCGGCTTCACGCTTTTCCTTGCCGCGTTCTTCTTCCTCGTGCTTGGCGGCTTCGTGCTTTTGCGCGGCATGGTTGTCGGCGGCATGTTCATGCTCATGCGCGGCGGCTTCATGCTTTTCCATGGCCGCTTTCTGTTCGTGCTCGGGCTTGTTTTCCGAACGGGGTTCGGGTCTTTCGGCGCGCACCGCCTGCGCTTGGCGGCGCTCGGCCTGCTGGGCCTGGAGGCGGGCATTTTCCTGCTCCTGCTGCTTCATGGCCTGGGACTTCCTTTGTTCGGCCTGCAGTCGCGCCTGCTGCTGCTCGTTCTGCTGGGCCTGCAAGCGTTCACGCTGGGCCTGCTGTTCCATCTCCTGGCGTTGATGCGCATCATTGGCATGGGCGGCTTCGCTCTGTGCGGTCGATGGTGTAGCCGGTTGCGCATGGACATTGGCCAGCTCCATCTTCTGCTGCCCCATCTGCTCGCGGTGCTCCGGCATGGCGCCCACACGCGTATCGCTGGCCGTGAAGTGCGGCATGGTCATGGCCGTCGCAGCGGGGGCGACCGTTTCATGACGATTGTCGATGCGGGTCTGGTTGTAGTTGGTGATATTGCGTTGCTCGACGTTGCGCACGTTATTGACGTTATTGACGTTATTGACGTTATTGACGTTATTCACGTTATTGACGTTGCTGACATTGTTGACGTTGTTGTTCACCACCCGCGTATTGTTGATCGTCACATTGTTGTTGGTCACGCGATTGACGATGGTGGTCGAGTGCGAGACATAGGTGGCATTCTTGTACACCACCGCAGGCCGCTGCCACTCGCCGCCACCCGAGCCACCCCAGTGCATACCCCAGTCGTGCCAGCCCCAGCCCCAGTCGCTGTGATGGCTGATGGCCTCACCCACGAACACGCCCACGCCAAAGCTCAAGGCTCCCACCACCACTTCATTGGCCACCGGGCTGGGCGGGCGATAGACGTAACCGGGATAGACCGGCACCGGCGGACCATACACCACCGCCGGGTTATAGGTCGGCACGTAGACGGTATCGGGCTGGCTCGATTCGATCACGATGGTCTGCGGCGGCGGCGGGATCACCGGGGCGCCGGCATAGACCGTGCGCGGCTCGGGCGCATTCTCCACGCGTACCGATTCGCTGCTGCGCACCGTGCTCGATACCCGCAGCTGCGAGGAACTCTTCAGGTTGCCGGCCTGCTGCGCGCGCAGGCGCAGTTCCTGGATGGCGTTCATCACGTCGTTGGGATCGTTGACGAAGGCGTCACCCAGCGAGCGCGTCCAGTCTTCGTTGCTGGCCATCTGCGACAGCGCGGCCGGGAACATGGTCAGTGACTTCACGCTGACGTCCCACGGTTGCTTTTCTTCGGCGGCCTGCAGGATGTCACCCTTGAGCGCGCTGTTCTGGCCCAGCCACTGGTTGGCCGCGACGATCTGGTCGGGATAGGTGGCCCCGGCCAGCACCTGTGCCACCAGCTTGTCCGGGAATAGCGCGATGGGCGCCACCATCTGCGACAGTTGCTGGGCCGTGGGTGGTGTGTAGGGTGGCGTGGTGGGCGCAGCCGGTGCGGCAGCAGCAGTGGGCGGTGGCGTATCCTGCTTCTGGCAGGCTGACAGGGCCAGCACGGCGCCCAGCAATGAGGCAGAGACGATGATGGCGGAAGTTTTGTTTCTTGTTGTCATGATGCTTGTCCTCGATCCGGTACGGATGATGGAAACGGCGTTGGGATAGCCACGCTAACGAGCTGTCGTGTCGCCCAGTTGACCTATGAATTGTGATGGGATGTAACCGTGCCTGATTCTTTGTGAGTGTTACCCGGTGTTAGTCTTCGAGCATCCTTGCGCAGAAAGGTTCGGCACCAAAAAGAAGCATCATGTAAAGATCGCGCAACGCGGGAATCTGACAAAGGACTGACTGGAAATGCACGCCAGCAAAGGGGTTTCGCTTTAAGATCATTGTCAGCCATTTGCAAGGAAGAATAAAAAAAGGCAGACCGTAAAGAGTCTGCCTTGCAAAAGTTTGTATCAGGAAAACTTAGTTTTTATCGCATGCAATTTCCGCCTCAGGCCGCCTGCGCCAATTCATGATGGGCTGCACGCAATGTCTGCGCGGCGGCCACCATATTGCGCAGGGCCGGAATCACTTCAGCCCACTGGCGCGTCTTCAGGCCGCAATCCGGGTTGACCCACAGGCGCCGCGCATCGATGCGTTCGGTCGCCTTCTGCATCAACTGCACCATGTGTTCCTGGGTGGGAATGTTGGGCGAGTGGATGTCATAGACGCCGGGGCCGATCTCGTTGGGATAGTTGAAGTGGTCGAAGGCATCGAGCAACTCCATGTCCGAGCGGGAAGTCTCGATGGTGATGACGTCGGCATCCATGTCGGCAATCGAGGCGATGATGTCATTGAATTCCGAATAGCACATGTGGGTGTGGATCTGCGTGGTATCGGCCACGCCATTGGCGGTGATGCGGAAAGCCTGCACCGCCCAGTTGAGGTAATGCTGCCACTGGGCGCGACGCAGCGGCAGGCCTTCGCGCAGCGCCGCTTCATCGATCTGGATCACGCGCACGCCGGCTGCTTCCAGGTCCAGCACTTCCTGGCGGATGGCCAGTGCCAGTTGACGGCAACTGTCGGCTCGCGGCTGGTCGTCGCGCACGAAGGACCAGTTCAGGAGGGTCACCGGGCCGGTCAACATGCCCTTCATGGGTTTGCTCGTGAGTGACTGCGCATGGGTGATCCACTCCACCGTCATGGCTTGCGGGCGGCTGATGTCGCCAAACAGGATGGGCGGCTTCACGCAGCGCGAACCATAGGATTGCACCCAGCCGAACTGGCTGAAGGCATAGCCCTGCAATTGTTCACCGAAGTATTCCACCATGTCATTGCGTTCGGCTTCGCCATGCACCAGCACGTCCAGTCCCAGCGCTTCCTGCTCGCGCACGCTGCGTTCGATCTCGGCCCGCATGACGGTGCGATAAGCTGCTGCATCCAGCTGACCGGCCTTGTACTGGCTGCGGGCCTGGCGGATCTCGGTGGTCTGCGGGAAGGAGCCGATGGTGGTGGTCGGGTATAGCGGCAATTGCAGCAGCGCCGCCTGCTTGGACGCGCGCTCCGGGTAGTGGCTGTTGCGCTGCCCATGCTGGGGCGTCAACTGCGCTAGTGCGGCGCGCACGGCCGGGTTGTGCACCCGCGGCGAGGTGCGGCGTGCCGCCAGTGCTGCCGCATTGGCGTGCAAGGCTTCCTGCACGGCAGCGCGACCTTCGCGCAGGGCACGGCCGATGAGCTGCAATTCATCCAGCTTCTGCACGGCGAAGGCCAGCCAGGACTGGATGTCCTGATCCAGTTTTTCTTCCTGCGCCAGATCGACCGGCACGTGCAGCAGCGAGCAGGACGGCGCAATCCACAGTCGTTCGCCCAGGCGCTGGGCCAGCGGTTCCAGCCAGTCGAGCAGGGCGCTGAGATCGGTCTTCCAGATGTTGCGGCCATTGATGACGCCCAAGGACAGCACCTTGTGCGGCGGCAGGATATTGAGGAGACCGGTCACCTCCTCGCGGCCCTGGATGGCATCCACATGCAGGCCCGCCACCGGCAGGTTGGCGGCGAGGTAGCCGTTCTCCTGCAACTGGCCGAAGTAGGTGGCCAGCAGCAGCTTGACCTTGCATACCTTGAGGTGGTGATAGGCGTGATTGAGCGCGTGTTGCCAGTCGGCATCCAGTTCCGTGACCAGGATCGGTTCATCGATCTGCACCCATTGCACCCCGGCTGCGGCCAGCGTGTCGAGCAACTGCGAATACACCGGCAGCAGCCGCTCCAGCAGGGCCAGCTTGTCCGAACCATCCTTGGCCTTGCCCAGCGCCAGGTAGGTGACCGGGCCGATGATGACCGGCTTGGCCTGCACGCCCTGCTCCTGCGCCTGGCGCACTTGCGCCAGCAGGCGCGAGGCATCCAGCGTAAAGCGGGTGGTGGCATGGAATTCGGGGACGATGTAGTGGTAGTTGGTATCGAACCACTTGGTCATCTCGCCGGCCGCCACACCGGCGCAGCAACTGTCATGGGCGTGCGGCGCCGAGCGGCCACGCGCCACGCGGAAATAATTGTCCAGCGCATGGCCGTGGAAATCCTGCACCCGCGCCGGCAGGTTGCCCAGCGTCACGCTCATGTCCAGCACCTGGTCATAGAAGGAAAAATCGCCCACCGGCACCAAGTCCAGCGCGGCCTGGTCCTGCCAATGGCGGCGCCGTAATTGAGCGCCCGTCTCTTCCAGTGCGGCAAGCGAGGACTCGCCCTTCCAGTAGGACTCCAGCGCGAACTTCAGTTCGCGCCGGGCGCCGATGCGGGGAAAGCCGAGATTGTGGATGGTGGTCATGCAGTGCTCCGGGAAAGGTCGTCGATGCAGGCATCCTAAGTTTCCTGATACATGAAGTAAAATGGTTATATCTCAACAATCCATGAGTTTCATTCATAGTCATGCTGGACCGCATCCATCTTTCCATCGTGCAGGAGGTCGAGCGCCAGGGCTCGCTCACTGCGGCAGCCGGCGTGCTGCACGTGACCCAGTCGGCCTTGAGCCACAGCATGAAGAAGCTGGAACAGCAACTGGGCACCGACATCTGGCTGCGCGAAGGCCGCCACCTGCGTTTGACGCAAGCCGGCCAATACCTGCTGGCGGTGGCCAATCGCGTCTTGCCGCAACTGAGCCTGGCCGAGGAAAGGCTGCGCCAGTTCGCCCAGGGCGAGCGCGGCGCGCTGCGCATCGGCATGGAATGTCACCCTTGTTACCAATGGCTGCTCAAGGTGGTCTCGCCCTACCTGGCGGCCTGGCCGGACGTGGATGTGGACGTGAAGCAGAAATTCCAGTTCGGCGGCATCGGTGCATTGTTCGGCTATGAGATCGACCTGCTGGTCACGCCCGATCCGCTGGACAAGCCCGGCCTGGTATTCGAGCCGGTGTTCGATTACGAACAGGTGCTGGTGGTGGCGGCCGATCACCGGCTGGCCGATGCGGATTACGTCAAGCCCAAGCAGTTGAGCAATGAAGTATTGGTGAGCTATCCGGTGCCGGTGGACCGGCTCGACATCTACACCCAGTTCCTGGCCCCGGCCGGCATCGTGCCGCGCCGTCACAAGACTATCGAGACCACCGACATCATGTTGCAGATGGTGGCCAGCGGGCGCGGCGTGGCCGCGCTGCCGCGCTGGCTGGTGCTGGAATATGCCCAGCAGATGGCAGTGGTGCCGGTGCGCCTGGGCAAGCACGGCATTGCCAAGCACATCTATCTGGGCGCGCGCGAAAGCGATGTCGAGATCGATTACCTGCGCGCCTTCATCGATGAGGCACGGCAGGCGCAGGCGTAAATTGCGCAATGGCAGGTAGCCGGCTATAGTCTGTTCCGGTTTGGAGACAGGCAAGCGCATGACAACAACGAAACGGCCCGCGAATGCACGCACCGGCCCGGCCCGCTGCGGGCTGGTCGCCGGGTGGCTGCTCGCCTGGGCGCTATGGCTGGGCCTTGGGGTGGCGCAGGCGCAGTCTGCACCAGCGGTAGCGGTAGCCGGTCCGCTCGCCGCGCCATCCAATCCGGTGGCTTCGCTGCAGGTACTGCATTGGTGGACCTCGGCCAGCGAGCGGCAGGCCATCAACGTGGTGGTCAACCAGTTGGCGCGGGAGCATATCCAGTGGCGCGACGTGGCCATCCCGGGCGGCGCCGGCATGGGCGCGGCCAAGGTCTTGAAGAGCATGGTGCTGGCCAATCGCGCACCGGAAGTGACGCAATTGAATGGCGTGGTCTTCGCCGAATGGGCCGACCTCGGCCTGTTGCTCACGCTAGACAACGTGGCCGCCCAGGGCAACTGGGAAAAGCTGATGTTTCCCACCGTCTGGTCGCTGCTCAACAACCGTGGTCACGTAGTGGCCGCGCCGCTGGGCATCCACCGTATCAATTCGCTGTTCTACAACATCGCCATCTTCCAGCGCTACCATTTGAGCCCGCCGCGCACCTGGGATGAGTTCGACCATATCGTCAAGAAGCTGCAAGGCACTGGCGTCATCCCGCTGGCGCAAAGCGCCGAAGCCTGGCAACTGGCGGGCTTGTTCGAGAATCTGGTGCTGGCCGAGAGTGGCCCGGCCTATTACCGGCGCCTGTTCGTGGACATGAACCCGGCCGCCTTCCTCGATGCGCGCATGTTGCATATCCTCAAGCGCTTCAGGGCGCTCGCGGCGGCCATGCCGCAGCCGCTGCGCGAGCGGCCGTGGACCGAAATGGCGCGCAGCATGGTCAGCGGCGAGGCGGCCATGCTCATCATGGGCGATTGGGCCAAGGGCGAGCTCAATGCCTGGGGCATGGAAGTGGACCAGCAGTTCGGTTGCGCACCGGCGCCAGGCACGGCTGAGTTCCACCTCTACAATACCGATACCCTGGCCATGTTCGCCGGCAACCATGCGCACCAGGCCATGCAGGAAACTCTGGCGCGGCTGACCATGTCGCCGGCCGTGCAGTCCGAATACAATAGGATCAAGGGTTCGATCCCGGTGCTGCGTGCGGCTGACCCGCACATGGACCGCTGCGCACGCGACTCCTGGCGCACCTTCAGCAAGGGGCCGGCTTACCAGGCCCCCAGCCTGGTACACCGCATGACCACCGACGACACCACCAAGGACGCCATCGTGGCCGAGGTGCAGCGCTTCTTCCTCGACCGCAGCATCAGCGAGGAACAGGCGCAGAAACGACTTGCAGCGATTGCGCGCACCGTAGCGCGCAATCGCAACGATTAAGACATTGGAGATGGAAGCACCATGACGCGCAAGATATTGATCGTCGACGATGACCAGAAGACCCGCACGCTCTTGAAGGCCTACCTGGAAAAGAACCAGTACGAGGTCAGCCTGGCCCATGACGGCGCAGCCTTCCTCAGTGAATTCCAGCGCGTTGCCGATGAGCTCTCGCTGGTGATCCTGGATGTGATGCTGCCCGATACCGATGGCTTTGCCCTGTGCAAGGCGGTGCGGCGCAAGTCCAATGTGCCGGTCATCATGTTGACCGCCAGTTCGGATGAGACCGACCGCGTGGTGGGCCTGGAACTGGGCGCCGACGACTACATCGCCAAGCCCTACAGCCCGCGCGAACTGCTGGCGCGCATCAAGGCCATCCATCGCCGCATCGGCATCGACAGCAGCGCGGCGCCGCGCTACTACCGCTTCGCCGGTTTCAGCCTCGATACGGTGGAGCGTACCTTGACCGACCGCGCCGGCCAGATCGTCCCGCTGACCGGCATGGACTACCAATTACTGAAGTATTTCGTCGAACATCCGGGTGACGTGCTCGATCGCAACGTGCTATGTGAAGAAACCCGCGGTCGTGATGCCGGCCCGCTGGACCGCTCGCTGGACGTGCAGATCAGCAAGCTGCGCCTGCGCTTGAATGACGGCGGTCGCCAGCCGCATCTGATCAAGACCGTGCGTGGCGCCGGCTATGTCTTCTCGGCCGACGTCAGTGTCGCAGCCGCCTGAGCGCGTGGCGCCGCAGCCGGCGGCCGAGACTGTCGCTGCCAGCTCACCCAGCCTGCGCGCTCGTCTGGCCGCCCTGCTGGACTGGCTGCTGCCGGATTCCCTGCTGGGACGCCTGTCGGTGGTGATGATCTTTGGCGTCTTGGTGACCCAGGTGGCCGGCGGCATGATCTGGGCCGCGCAATTGCGCAGCAAGTCCGAGGCCGAGACACGCATCGCCGCCCAGCACCTGGCCCATAGCGCGGCCTCGGCGATCCGCTACTTCGTCAGCCTGCCGCCGAACTATCGTCCACTGATGATCCAGCAATTGCGCGAGATGGGCGGCACCCGTTTCTTCATCAATGCCAACAGCAGCGCCGTGCCGGTCCAGTCCATCGGCCCGCGCCACCTGGCGGACCTGGCCCTGGAGGTGACCGCCCAGACCCTGCGCGAAGACCTGCCCTTCTTGCCGCAAGCGCGGCTGGCTTTCGCCTGGCCCGATGGCTTGCCGGTGGCCAGCGATGGCTTGACCGTCAACGACCTGCCCGACAACTGGGTGCAGCACATCTTGCTGACCAAGCCTAACTCGGCCCCGGTCTTGGTGATCCAGATGCAGGTGGAAAGCGGTCGCTGGATCTACCTGGCCGCGCTCATGCCCAATCCCTATTTCCTCGACAGCGACAATCCGCTGTGGCTGGACCGGCTGGTGCTGCAGGGCTTGTCGCTGGCCGCCATCCTCTTGCTGACCATCCTGGTGGTGCGCTGGACCACGCGCCCGCTGGCCGCGTTGGCCGACGCCGCCGAAGCCTTCGGCAAGGGCGAGACCGTGCCGCGCCTGCCCGAGAGCGGCAGCCGCGAATACGTCAAGACCGCGCGTGCTTTTTCCGGGATGCGCGAGCGCATCAAGCGCTACCTGGAAGACCGCGAGCGCTTGTTCGTCTCGATCTCGCATGACCTGCGCACCCCCATCACGCGCTTGAAGCTGCGCACCGAACTGATGGATGACGACGCCATGCGCACCGATTTCCATGACGACCTCGATGAGCTGGACATGATGGTCAAGGGCGCCCTGCAATCGGTCAAGGATAGCGACATCCACGAGAACCGCACCGAAGTGCGACTCGATGCGCTGGTGTTGCGCATGATCCGCGATGCCCGCCTGGGCGGTCACGAAATCGCCTTCACGCCTTCCGGCATCAATGTCATGGCCAAGCCGCTGGCCTTGAAACGCGCCATCGGCAACCTGTTCGACAATGCGCTCTACTATGGCCAGAAAGTGGAAATCAGCATCCGTCCCTCGCCCGGCGCCGAAGGCGACCTGGTGGAAATCGAGATCCGCGACCACGGCCCGGGCGTGCCCGAAGACGCCATGCGCACCCTGTTCCAGCCTTATGTGCGGCTGGAACATGGACGCGCCAGCAATAGCGGCGGCATGGGGCTGGGCCTGGGCATCTCGCGCAACATCGTGCAGGCGCATGGCGGCGAGCTGCTGTTGCGCAATCATCCCGAGGGTGGCTTGATCGCCACCATCATCCTGCCGGCACGGTAAGTGAGGCATGGGAACAGTAAGGAAGATGGAGCGGTCATATCGATCCATCGCATTGAATCAGCGACAGGAGCATAGACTTCTGCACGGCACCCAGGAAGTGGCAGTCCCCTCAATCTTTCCCCGCAGAACATTTCTCCAAGGAGAACCATGAGCTATATCGCCGAACCCTCCCGCTACGATGGCCGCATGAGCTACCGTCGCACTGGCCGCAGCGGCCTATTGCTGCCCGCCATTTCGCTGGGCCTGTGGCAGAACTTCGGTGGCGTCGACAACTTCGAAACCGGTCGCGCCATCTTGCGCCGCGCCTTCGATCGTGGCGTCACCCACTTCGACCTGGCCAACAACTATGGCCCGCCCGCCGGTTCGGCCGAAGACAACTTTGGCCGCTGGATGGCCAAGGATTTCCTGCCCTACCGTGATGAGCTGGTCATCTCCAGCAAGGCTGGCTGGCAGATGTGGCCCGGTCCCTATGGCGGCCCCAGCGGCGCGCGCAAGCATCTGATCGCCAGTTGCGAACAGAGCTTGAAGCGCATGGGCCTGGACTATGTGGATATCTTCTATTCGCACCGCGTCGATCCCGACACGCCGCTGGAAGAAACCATGGGTGCGCTGGCCCACCTGCACCGCCAGGGCAAGGCGCTCTACGTCGGCATTTCTTCCTACTCGCCCGAGCTGACGCGCCAGGCGGCCGCCATCCTCAAGAGCGAAGGCGTGCCGTTGCTGATCCACCAGCCCAACTATTCCATGCTCAATCGCGCCATCGAAGGCGGCCTGCTGCCTGCGCTGGAAGAACTGGGGGTGGGTTGCATCGGCTTCTCGCCGCTGGCGCAAGGCTTGTTGACGTCCAAATACCTGGGCGGCGTCCCCGAGGGGGCGCGCGTGACTCGCGCCCCGTCGCTGCCGCAACGGATGCTCTCGGAAGAGAACCTGGCGCGCATCCGCGCCCTGAACGAGATTGCCCAGCAGCGTGGCCAGACCCTGGCGCAGATGGCCATTGCCTGGGTGCTGCGCGATGCCCGCGTGACCTCGGCACTGATCGGTGCGCGCACCGTGGAGCAACTCGACGATGCGCTCGATGCTCTCAAGAAGCCGGACTTCAGCGCCGATGAGCTGGCCCGCATCGACCGTCATGCCACCGATGGCGATGTCGATCTGTGGAAGGTGTCGTCCTCCATCACCTGATGGGCTGAGCTTGTGATGCCGGGCCGGTACCGTGGTGAGCGGTACCGGCCCGTTTCCTGTCTTTCATTTCTCTTGCTCGGTGGCGCTGCCGGGCAGCGCATTGTCAGCCTCGATGCGTTCCGGCCGTGACCACATCCAGGCCGCACCCACCGCCATGCCCAGCGTGGCCAGCACGATCACCCAGTGGCGCTTGACGGTGAAGAGCATGATCACCAGGCACAGGCTCATCATCAGCGAAGCACTGATCTTGGCACGCCGCGCCACCACCTGGCCGTGGCGCCAGTTGTGGATCATCGGGCCGAACAGGCGATGCTGCTCCAGCCAGCGTTGCAGGCGGGGCGAGCCACGACTGGCAGCCCAGGCCGAGAGCAGCACGAACTCGGTGGTGGGAATGCCGGGGATGAAGAGTGCCACGATGCCGATGCCCAGGCTCACATAGGCCAGCAGCAGCCACAACCAGCGCGTGCGCAGCGGCGCCAGTCGGCTACCGGGCAGAGGCGAATGCGGATCCGGCGACGGACTGTCCATGCCGCCTCACGCCAGCGCGAAGTGTTGCCGCAAGAGCCAGCCGAAGCGCGCGAACGCGGCAGCAGCGCCCGCTATCACCGCCGACTGCTGCTGTGCCGACAGGCCCGGCGCATCGAGAAAGCCGACGAAGCGGCGCCACACCAGCGCGCGTCCTTCAGGATAGGCCGCCAGGTTGCGTGCGCCGAAGTCTTCACGCAAGCCCAGCTTGGCCTTGACTTCCTTCAACAGGAACGCCGCGCCCAGGGTCGATCCTTCCGAGACATACAGCCAGCCCAGGGCTTCGGGTAGCTGGACCGTGGCGGTGGCGATGGCCAGCGCGCCCGGTTCTGCATCGAGGTCGGCCAGGTCGGCCAGAGCGGCGGCTTCGCGGCCGCGCACCTGCAGGTCGGGAACGGCCGCCTGCAGGGCCGGGTCGTCGAAGAGATGTTGCACATCGCGCTGGAAGTGATACTGCGCCGCCACGAAACGGGCATAGTGCGCCCGGCTGGAAAAGGGCTGGGCGCTTTCCATCAAGGCGTGCATCTGTTCGTGCAGGGCGGCGGTTTCGGTCTTGAGGCGGGCCGACAGCGGGGCGGCTTGGGGGGAGACAATATTCATGGATGATCAGGACGGGTCAAAGGGTCCGCCATGAAAAATTCGGAAAGCGCAGGCGACATCGTCTTGCGCTATTCCGGCCAGGCTGCATCGGGCAGGCGGCACATGGGCGGAGCGGCTGGCAGACCCGGCCCTAGAGGTCGGTTACGGCTGACTGCGTCGGCCATTTTAACGCAAACGGCCTGGCCCGCTTGCGCGGCCAGGCCGTGAGGGACCTCGTCGGCGTGCCGATGAAGCGACTACATCTTGAAGCCACCGACCAGCACCGACAGCCGGTGGGCCTCATCCTGCAAGGATTTGGCTGCGGCCGCGGCCTGTTCGACCAGTGCCGCATTCTGTTGCGTGCCTTCGTCGATATGGGTGATGGCCAAGTTCACTTCCTGGATGCCGCCATTCTGCTCGCCGCTGGCGTGGGCGATTTCGCTGACGATCACGCTCACGTCGCGGATGCTGGAGACGATCTGTTCCATGGTCTGGCCGGCCTGGGCCACCAGCACGCCACCATCGGCCACCTTGGATACCGAGGTGTCGATGAGCACTTTGATTTCCTTGGCTGCCTGCGCGCTGCGCTGGGCCAGCGAGCGCACTTCGGACGCCACCACCGCGAAGCCGCGCCCTTGTTCGCCGGCACGGGCCGCTTCCACGGCGGCGTTCAAGGCCAGGATATTGGTCTGGAAGGCGATGCCATCAATCACCGTGATGATGTCGGCGATCTGGCGTGAGGAGGCATTGATGGCTTCCATGGTCGAGACCACGTTGCCCACCACTTCACCACCCTTGGCCGCGATCTGCGAGGCGTTGCCGGCCAGCTCGTTGGCGCGGCGGGCGTTTTCCGAGTTCTGTTGTACGGTCGAGGTCAGTTGTTCCATGGCCGAGGCGGTTTCTTCCAGGGCGCCGGCCTGTTGCTCGGTACGTGCCGACAGATCCTGGTTGCCGGTGGCGATCTCGGTGGAGGAAATCTTGACGGTATCGCTGCTGCGGCGCACATCCTGCAGGATGCCGGTGATCTGGTTGACGAACTTGTTGAAGGAGCGCGAGATCTGCGTCACTTCATCCTGGCCATCCTCGGCCAGGCGCAAGGTCAGGTCACCATTGCCAGAGGACAAGTTGTCCATGGCGCGGCGCACGCGCGAGAGGCGCAGGAACACCGCTGTGGTGATCAGGCTCATGATGCCTGCGGCCACCAGGGCCACCAGCACCAGAGCGATCAGCGCCGAGCGGGTGGCGTTACGCATCCCGGCGGTGACGTCGGCCTTGTCCATGGCCAGCACCAGAGTCCATTCGGTGCCCTTGATGGGCAGACCTTTGACCAGCTTGGCGGCGCCATCGAGCATCATGGCGCTGACCTTGTCCTCGCTGCCCAGGCTTTGCACGCGTTCCGGGGTGAGTTCGGCATTCCACTCCTTGGCCGGCTTGTTGACCCATTGGCCGTCTGGGTGGGCCAGCATCAGGCCGTCGCGGTCGATCAGGAAGGCAAAGCTGGCCGGGGTCGGGTGGATGGAGCGCACCACGTCAGATACCCCGTCCAGGAACATGGCTGCCGCCACCACGCCCACCCGTTGGCCGTTCTGCAGCACTGGCGCGGTGAAGGACACCATCGGCTTCTTGGTGGCCACATCGGTGTAGGGCTTGGTCAGCACCGGTTTGCCGGCGGCCACCGCCTGCTTGTACCAAGGACGCGCGGTCGGATCGTAGCCTGCCGGCAAGCCTTCGGCCGCCGAAGTGAAGGCCGCCTTGTCTTCCTTGCCCAAGGTGGTGACGTAGAAGCCGCCGCTCTTTTGCAACATCTTGATGACGAACACCGGATCGGCTGCCAGCACGCCCTCGGCGGCGGCCACCGTCATAGCGCTTCTGGCTGCCACCCATTCATTGATGGTCGAGCCGTAACCGCTGGCCACGGCCTGGGCATTGCGCTCGATGGCGCGGTCATTGTCGCTCTTGATGATGATGAAGGAGAGCGTTCCCACCACCGCCAGGCTGGCGATGAGCAGGGTGATCGTATAGAACAGGATGCGGGCTTTGATCGATTTGAGCATGTGGAGTCCCTGATTGATATCGCTGGGCGATCCAGTCCTGTTGGTGTGGAAGGTATGCGGACCGGTGCATGAGTGTGGCCCCCGTTGCCTTTGGCGAAACGCTGGAATACAGCGGGATTTCACCGTCTAATGCGGGCTTGTCGGGATACTGCCGCCGCGCCCGGCCGGCGGGTCCCGAAAACTAAGAATGTAAGCCAGCTTGCAGCCTGCAAAGCCTTGCAGGAAGCAGCCTGGAAAGATCATTCATATGTTTTTACTAAGTTTTACGGAATGCGGGAGGCGTGTGACTGTTTCATGACAATAGTTCACGTAACAGATCCTTGCGCGGCCCCGACTTGGGTTCGAAGGCCAGCGCCTGTTCCACGTGCAGCAGGTGATGCTCCATCAGTTGCACCGCGCGCTCGGTATCGCCGGCACGGGCGGCGGCGATGAAGGCGCGGTGTTCGTCGCTGGAACAGGCGGCGTCGCGGGTGGACTGGTACAGCATGGTGATGAGAGCGCTGCGCCCGGCCAGTTTTTCCAGGATGTCGGTGAGCACCTCATTGCCCACGATGCGCGCCAGCAAGATGTGGAAGTCGCTCAACAGCGAAGAGCGCACCTGCATGTTGTCTTCCTTGACGGCCTGGGCTTCCTGTTCCAGGTGAGCGTCCAGCCGGGCGTAGTCCTCGGGTGTGGCGCAGGCCACAAACTGGCGCACCATGGCCGCTTCCAGCGTGCGGCGCACGAAGAAGATGTTGCGGGTTTCTTCCACCGTGGGCTTGCTGACGAAGGCCCCCTTGTCGGGGATCAGGTCCACCAGCTTGTCCTTGGCCAGCATTACCAGGGCGGCGCGGATCTTGGTGCGGCTGACCTGGTACACCCGCGCCAGTGCTTCTTCGGGCAACTTGGCGCCGGGCGGCAGGCGTTGCGCGGCGATATTGGCCGCGATGTCGCTGGCGATGGCGTCGGAACTGTCAGGCGCGGGGACGGAATCGGTCATGGCTACAGGTAACGGGTGGCTCGGAAGGCCGCACGGAGCGGCGCTCCATTGTAACCAGTGCAATGCAGCACAGCCATCCCGTTTCCCATGGACAAGGTGTTCACTTCAGGCCTGGGCCGCCTTGCCGGTTACGCCCAGCAAGTCGATGGCCGGGGTTTCATCGACCAGCGGGGCGACGTTTTCGCCATTGAGCACGGCGCGGGCACGGACCTTGTCGATATCCTTTTCCCAACTGGCGATAACCACCGTGGCCACGCAATTGCCCAGCAGGTTGCCCAAGGCGCGGGCAATGCCGATGAACCAGTCGATGGACAGCACCAGTACCAGCCCCACCACCGGAATGGCGGGGATGGTGGTCAGTGTGGCTGCCAGGATCACGATGGCTGAGCCGGGCACGCCGTGCGCTCCCTTGGAGGTCACCAGGGCAATGGCCAGGATCGCTGCCAGGTCGCCCATGGAGAGATGGGTATTGGTGGCCTGGGCGATGAACAGCGCGGCCATGGTCAGGTAGATCGAGAAGGCATCCAAGTTGAAGGAATAGCCGGTGGGGATCACCAGGCCGACCGTGGATTTCTTGATGCCCATGTGTTCGAGCTTGCGCATGATCTGCGGCAGCACGCTATCGGAGGAGGTGGTGGCCAGCACCACCACCAGCTCTTCGCGCAGGTAGCGGATCAGCTTGAAGATGGACAGCCCGCTGGCGCGCAGGATGCCGCCCAGCACCACCAGCACGAAGAAGATCACCGCGCCATAGAACAGCAGCACCAGCAGCGCCAGTTGCTTCAACGAACCGATGCCGTACTTGCCGACCGTGAAGGCAATGGCGCCCAGCACGCCCAGGGGAGCCAAGCGGATGAAGAAGGACATGCACTTGAAGAAGGTATCCGACAGCGACGACACCAGCGCCACCACCGGCGCGCCCTTCTCACCGATCAACAGCAGCGCGCAACCGAAGGTCACCGAGATCAGCAGCACCTGCAGCACGTCGCCGGAAGTGAAGGCGCTCACCGCAGTGGCTGGGATCAGCTTCATGATGAACTCGGCAAAGCCGGCTTCCTTGACCTTGCCGGCATTGGCCATGTAGCTCGACAGGCTGCTGGCGTCCAGGTTGCTGGGATCGATGTTCATGCCGGCGCCGGGCTGCACCACCAGCGCCAGTACCAGGCCCAGCATCAGGGCCACGGTGGTGACCACCTCGAAATAGATGATGGCCTTCACGCCCACACTGCCGACCTTCTTCAGGTCGCTGGCGCCGCAGATGCCCTGCACCACCACGCAAAAGACGATGACCGGAATGATCATCTTGATCAGCTTGATGAAGCCATCACCCAGCGGTTTGAGGTTTTGGCCGAAGTCCGGCCAGAACAGGCCGATGACGATGCCGGCCATCAGGGCCAGTACCACCTGCCCGAACAGGGACTTGAATACTTTGCTCACCGTTGTCTCCTTGACTTGTTTTTTGGAAATATTGCCAACGCAGGTGATCTTTTTGCTCCCGGTGGCGCGAGATCACTATATTGCATACAATTTTTGAATACAATAAAAAAGACGAATTTTTTCGAGTCCCGATCCATCCCGGAGCCGGGCGAGCACGAGGAGACGTGAATGAATGCCATCCATGCCATGGCGCAGCCTTTTCGCCAGGCCGGCCAGCAGGCCATGCAATGGGCCGAACAACTGGCCCGGCACACGGAAACGCCCGGCATGTTGACCCGGACCTACCTCACTCCCATGCACCAGGCCGCTGCCAGCGAACTGGCGCACTGGATGGAGCAGGCCGGCATGAGCGTGCGGCGCGACAATGCCGGCAACGTGATCGGCCGCTACGAAGCCGCTGCCGGCCACGAACAGGCCCCGGCCCTGGTCACCGGCTCGCACTTCGATACCGTGCGCAATGCCGGCAAATACGACGGCAACCTGGGCATCGTCTTGCCGCTGGCTTGCATTGCCCAGTGGCACCGGGCGGGGCGACGCTTTGCGTTTCCGATCGAGGTGATCGGCTTTGCCGAGGAAGAGGGCGTGCGCTTCAAGGCCACGCTACTGGGTAGCCGCACGGTAGCGGGTAGCTTTGACCAGGCAGCGCTGGACCATCTCGATAGTGCCGGCATCTCCATGCGTGAAGCCATGCAGGCCGTGGGCTTCGATCCGGCCCGCATTGCCGCCGATGCCTGGCCGCGTGGTTCGGTGGCGGCCTTCGTGGAGGTACATATCGAGCAAGGCCCGACACTACTGAACGAGAACTTGCCGCTCGGCGTGGTCACCGCGATCTCGGGCGCGACCCGCTTCATGGGCGAAGTGCGCGGCCTGGCCGGACACGCCGGCACCGTGCCCATGCATTTGCGCCGCGATGCCGCCATGGCCGCGGCCGAGATCGGGCTGTACATTGAGCGTCGCTGCGGCATCAAGCCGGGACTGGTGGGGACCATGGGCATTCTGGAAGTGGTGCAGGGCGCGGCCAACGTAGTGCCGGGACTGGCCAGCTTTTCCATCGACATCCGGGCCGAGCGGGATGAGGACCGCCTGGCCGCAGTCGCCGATGTCACCGCCGAGATCGAGCGCATCGCGGCACGGCGCCAGGTCGAGGTGGTGCTGCGCCGGACCCACGAGGCCGCCAGCGTGCCCTGCGCGCCGCGCTTGCAGGCGGCGCTGGCACAGGCCATCGAGGCCGCCGGCTGGCCGGTGCGTCATCTGCCTTCCGGTGCCGGTCACGACGCCATGGCGCTGGCGCCGCTGTGCGAGGTGGCCATGCTCTTCGTGCGCTGTGGCAACGGTGGCATCAGCCATCACCCCGATGAAACCATGACGACCGACGACGCTTGCATCGCCGCCCAGGTCTTCAGTCACCTGGTCGAACAATTCCAGCCTTGAGCCGTCGCGCTCAGGAACCCCTCATAGACGGATCAAGGAACATCTCATGCCTACCAATACCCATACGAATACCCAGACCATCACCATCGACGGTTTCACGCTCACCGCGGCGCAGGTGCTCAGCGTAGCCCGCGCACCGCACCTGAAGGTGGCCCTGGCCGAGTCTTCCCGCGCGGCCTTGAAGCAAAGCCGCGACTACATCGAAAGCACCTGGATGCACGATGAAGCGCCCATGATGTACAGCTTCAATACCGGCGTGGGTCTGTTGAAGGACACCCGCATCAAGGTTGAGCATATCGAACTGTTCCAGACCCAGATGATCCGCGCCCATAGCGCCGGCATCGGCGAACCCTTCTCCGAGGAAGTCAGCCGCGCCACCATGCTGTTACGCGCCAATGCCTTCGCCTCCAACTATTCGGCGCCGCGCGTGGAAGTGGTGGATCGCCTGCTGGCCTTCATCAATGCCGGCATCCACCCCATCATGCCGCAGAAGGGCTCGGTCGGCGCTTCCGGCGACTTGGCACCGCTGGCCTACCTGGCGGCGGCCATCGCCGGTTTCGATGAAGCCGAAGTGATGTACCAGGGTCAGCGGATGCGCGCTACCCAAGCCATCGAGCAGGCCGGTATCGGGCCGGTGAAATTCGATCTCAAGGCCAAGGATGCCTCGGCCCTCATCAATGGTTGCACGGCCTCGCTGGCCGTGGCCATCCTGGCCGCGCACGACGCCCGCAATCTGCTGACCGATGCCTGCCTGTCGCTGGGCCTGACGCTGGAGGCGATGCGTGCCGAGATGTCGGCCTTCGATGCGCGCATCCAGCAGGCGCGTCCCCATGCCGGGCAGATCAAGACAGCGGCGGTGATACGCACGCTCCTGAACGGCTCCACCCGCACCACGCATGACGCCCGCGCCGTGCAATTGCCCGATGAACTGCGCCGCACTGACATCCCCTATACCGCCCGGATCCAGGACGTCTATTCGCTGCGCTGCGCACCGCAGGTGTATGGTCCGGTGTTCGATGCGCTGGACTACATCGACACCATCATCGAGAAGGAAACCAACTCCGCCACCGACAATCCGCTGATCTTCAACAAGGAGGATGGCGAAGGTTTCGAAATTATTTCCGGGGGCAACTTCCACGGCCAGTACTTGGCCCAGGCCATGGATCTGTTGGCCATGGCCATCACCGACCTGGGCAGCATCTGCGAGCGTCGCATCGCGCGTCTGATCGACCCGACCTTGTCGTGGGGTTTGCCGCGCAACCTGATGAGCGGCATCCGTGGCGTCAATACCGGCTATCCGGTAGTGCAATGCTCGATGAGTTCACTGGTGATGGAAAACCGCACCCTGTGTATGCCGGGCAGCGTGGACAGCATCCCCTCCAAGGGCAATAGCGAAGACCACATCTCCAACTCCACCTGGTGCGCTCGCAAAGCCATGACGGTGGTGCAGAACACGCAGTACATCGTCGGCGTGGAGATGCTGCTGGCGGCGCAGGCGCTGACCATGACTGACGATCTGTTGAAAGACTTCACGCTGGGCCAGGGCACGCAGGCCGCCTATGCGGAAATCCGCCGCCAGATTCCCGCTTGTCTGGATGGCGATCGCTGGTTCCATGATGACGTGCAGCTTGCCCATGACTTCGTGGTCAGCGGGTCGGTGCGCAATGCGGTGATCGCGGCGATTGGCGACTTCCTCTGATCCCGTGAAGTGATAATTTAAGGCCTTGCTCTTAAGTCTTTTGAAAAGCCGCCGTTCAGTATGTTCTGGCCGGCGGTTTTTTTGTCGCAGTCCGGTATGGACGGCATCATTGCAAGACCTGTTGCCGCGGGGGAATCAGCTTTTGCGGATCGAGCGTGGCAACACTATCCACCCGCAAAACTCATCAGTATCAATGGGGGGGGTTGTAATGAACGTAAAGAATGTGAAGATCAGCGTGCGCCTGGCAGTGTGCTTCGCCATCCTGATCGCTGTCATGTGCCTTATCACCGGCACCGCAATGAAGAGTTTGTCTGGCGTGAGCCACTCCACCAGCCAGATCGTTGATGATCGTTACGTGAAGATTTCACTGGTCAACGAGGTCAGCGACAACGTCAACAGCGCCGCCCGCAACCTGCGCAATGCACTGCTGGCGCGCAATGTCGAGGAATCCAACAAATACCTCAGCGCCGGCCTGGCCAATAGCAGTCGCACTGTCGAGGCATTGGGCAAGCTCGAAAAGTTGATCAATACGCCCAAGGGCAAGGAAATGTTCGCGGCGCTGATCGCGGTACGCAACGCCTACAGTGGCCCGCGTGACAAATTGCGCGAGCTGATCAAGGAACAGAAGAAAGACGAGGCCATCGACTATCTGTTCAAGGAAGTCATCCCGCGCCAGGACGAGTATTTTGCGGTGCTCGACAAATTCGTGGACTACCAGAAATCCCTGATGGATGCCAGCGTGGCCCAGGGCAAGGAAATTTCTTCTTCGGCCGTCACCCTCATGCTGGCTTTGTCCACCATCGCCATCGTGCTGTGCGCACTGGCCGCCTGGCTGGTGACCCGCTCCATCACCCGCCCGCTCAATGAAGCCGTCAAGGTGGCCAGCGCCGTGGCCGAGGGCGACCTGACGGTGCAGATCGGCCAGACCAGCAAGGATGAAACCGGCATGTTGCTGGCTTCGCTCAAGACCATGAATGAGAGCCTGCATCGCATCGTCAGCGAGGTGCGCAGCGGGACCGATACCATCAATACGGCATCCTCCGAGATTGCCACCGGCAACCTGGACCTGTCCTCGCGTACCGAGGAACAGGCCGGTGCCCTGGAAGAAACCGCTTCGGCCATGGAAGAGCTGACCTCGACCGTCAAGCAGAACGCCGACAATGCACGCCAGGCCAACCAGCTCGCCGCCACCGCCTCCGAAGTGGCGGTGCAGGGCGGCAGCGTGGTCGGCCAAGTGGTGCAGACCATGGGCGAGATCAACGAGGCTTCCAAGAAGATCGTGGACATCATCAGCGTCATCGATGGCATCGCCTTCCAGACCAATATCCTGGCCCTGAATGCCGCAGTGGAAGCGGCCCGGGCCGGCGAGCAGGGGCGCGGCTTTGCGGTGGTGGCCTCGGAAGTGCGTACGTTGGCCCAGCGCAGCGCTTCGGCCGCTAAGGAGATCAAGGCTCTTATCGATGATTCGGTCACGCGCGTAGACAATGGCAGCCGCCTGGTGGAACAGGCCGGCAGCACCATGGGTGAAGTGGTGGCCAGCGTCAAGCGGGTCACGGACGTGGTGGCCGAGATCTCGGCGGCCAGCAATGAACAGAGCGATGGCATCGAGCAGATCAACCACGCCATCACCCAGATGGATCAAGTGACCCAGCAGAATGCGGCCCTGGTGGAAGAAGCTGCTGCTGCTGCGCAATCCTTGCAGGAACAATCCTCGCGACTGACCGCGACGGTGAGCGTCTTCAAACTCAGCAGCAATGATGCCGGGCGTGCGCAGGCCGCACGCAAGCCGGTACCCAAGCCCACCCCAGCCCCCACCCCGGCGCCGCACAAGCCGGTTGTCGCTGCCCCCAAGCCGGTACCGACGGTGCCCGCCCCCAAGGCGCTGCCGGCCAAGCCCGCCGCCGCTTCTGCCGCCAGTGCCAAGGCTGGCAGCAAGCCCGTGGCCGATGATGGAGATTGGGAACAGTTCTAGGCGGCGGGGCCGGTGGTCGATGGGCTAGCGGCGATGGATGCACCAACAGAGTTTCATACCCGTACTTCCACCCCGCCCGTAAAGGCGATGCGCACCAATAGCCCGCTTCCCAGCGCCGGTGTATCCAGCGTTACGCTGGCATGGTGCATGGCGGCGATTTCGCGCACGATGGACAGCCCCAGCCCGGTCCCTCCCGGATTGACGTGCTGGGTGGCACTGGCCCGGTAGAACGGTTCGAACACCCGTGCGCGTTCGGCCGGGGCAATGCCGGGGCCATTGTCTTCCACTTCCAGCAGGGCGCAGGTCGGCTGCCCCGGCGCACTGGTGGCGCGCACCCGCAGGGTGACCTGTCCGCCGGACGGGGTGTAGCGAATGGCGTTGTCCAGCAGGTTGACCATCAATTCATGCAGCAGCAAGGCATTGGCATCGATTGCGATGTCGCCTTCTTCCTCGAAGCCCAGGTTGATCTCGCGCGCCACCGCCTGTTGCGACAATTCCAGCGCCACCTGGCGCGCCGCGTCGGTGAGCGAGACCGGCCGCGTGCCACCTTCGGCGGCGCCATGCTCGGCCCGCGCCAGGGTCAGCAAGCGGTTGGCCAGGTGGACGGCGGCATCGGTGGTGCGCGCCATGCCCTGGACCAGCTCGCGTAATTCGGCGGCATCCAGATGCTCGCGGCGCAGCTCGCGCAGGGTCAGTTCGGATTGCGTCTTCAATACGGTGAGCGGCGTGCGCAACTGATGCGAGGCATCGGCGATGAAACGTCGCTGGCCACTGATGAGCGCCTGCAGACGGCCCATGTAGCCATTCATGGCCAATACCAGCGGCCGCATTTCCTTGTGCACCAGGGCCGGATCGAAACCGGACAGGTCGGTCGGCGCGCGCGACTCCACCTCGCCCTTCAACTGCATCACCGGGCGCAGCACGAAGCGCACCGCGAACCACACCAGCAGGGCCGCCACCGTCACCAACGTGCCTTGTCGCCAGAGCGTGTCGAACAGGATCTTACGTGTCATGCCATTGCGCCCTTCCATGGTTTCGCCGACCTGGATCAAGGCGATGCCGCGCATACTGTCGTCATACACCGGCTGCAGTAGGGCGGCGATGCGGATCGGCTGCTGGTGGTAATCGGCTTGGTAGAAGCGCACCAGGGCCGGATAGGCTTGCGAGCGCTTGACGTTGGCCGGCACTGGCGGCAGGTCGTCGTAGCCCGACACCAATTCGCCATCCAGTCCGGTGACCTTGTAGTAGATGCGGCCCAGGGTATCGGTCTCGAAACTGTCCAGCGCCACGTAGGGCACATCGGCCGTGACCCGGCCATCGACGATGGAGACCCGTTCGGCCAGTGCCCGGGTCGAGGCCAGCAGCGAACGGTCATAGGCCAGGTCGGCCACCTCCAGCGCGTTGTAATAGACCGAGACCGCATCCAGGGCCACCAGCAGTGTCAGCGGGATCAACAGCCAGCGCACCAGCTGGCTGCGCAGGTTGCCCAGGCGCCGCGCCGCTGCACCCATCATGCCGCCTGCAACAGGTAGCCCAGGCCGCGCAGGGTGGTGATGCCGACCCGACCCGGGCCATCGTGTTCCAGCTTCTTGCGCAGGCGATGGATATAGATTTCGATGGCATCTACGCTGGCATTGTCATCCAGCGAAAACACCTGCTGGAACAGCTTGTCCTTGGGCACGGTATGGCCCTGGCGCATGATCAGCGCTTCCAGCACGGCATGTTCGCGCGGGGTCAGGGCCAGCAGTTCGCCGCCATAGGTGAAGGTGCGCGAGACGGTATCGAAATTGAGCGCGCCGCAAGCCACGGTCACCGCTTCCTGACTTTGCGAGCGGCGCAGCAGAGCCTTCACGCGGGCTTCCAGTTCTTCCAGTTCGAAGGGTTTGGCCAGGTAGTCGTCGGCCCCCATGTTCAGGCCGCTGACGCGGTCGGCCAGGCCGCCGCGGGCGGTCAGGATCAGCACCGGCGTGCGGCTGCCGCGGGCGCGCATTCGCTTGAGCACTTCCAGGCCATCCATGCGCGGCAGGGTCAGGTCCAGGATCACCAGGGCATAATCCTGGGTCAGCAGCAGGCTGTCGGCATCGGCGCCGTTGTGGGCGCACTCGACGGTGAGGTGGGCGTCGCGCATGGCCTTGGCCAGCCAGCGGGAAAGTTCGATATGGTCTTCGACCAGCAGGATGCGCATGATGCTGCCTTTGACTTTTATTGAGGTAAGTACGGTAGGGCCTTACGGCCTGTCTCCAGCGCGGATGCTAACAGATGGCTGGCGGCCTTTGAAATGCCCGCTGCCGCCATTGCGCTGATGTGCAGCTTTCCCTGTGGGGAGAAAACCGCACTGCCAGTTTCACCGAAAGGCGACTGAAAGCCGACTGAAAGCCTTTTCTTGTACGATGCGCCCATATCAAAAAAGATCATGCAGGAGACACATCATGACCGCCCTGGGGGCCGGCCGCGCCGGCACCGTTTGTCCCGCATCACTTTTCTTGCGCTGTTGACCGCCATGCAGGCCAGTCGCTGGCGCTCTGTTGGCCGTCCTTTCCTGGTCGCATGTCTGTTGGCGTGCGCGGTGCCGTGCGCGCTGGCGCTGGAGTGCATCGTCCCGGCCAAGCCGGGCGGCGGCATGGATGCCTCGTGCAAGCTGTTGCGCCGGGTGATGCAGGAACAGGGCCAGCATGAGGCGTTCAAACTGGCTTACCTGCCCGGTGGCATCGGTGCGGTGGCCTGGAGTTCGGTGGTGTCGCACCGGCGCGGCGGGCCGCAAACGCTGGTGGCCTTTTCCGGTGGTTCGCTGCTGGGACTGGCGCAAGGCAAGTATGGTCGCGCTGAAGTGGGCGATGTGCGCTGGGTGGCCGGTATCGGGATCGATCACGGCATGATTGCAGTGCGCAGCGATGCGCCCTGGCGCAACCTGAAGCAGTTGCTGGAGGCGATTCGCAAGGATCCGACCAATACCACCATCGGCCTGTCGGGCACGGTGGGCAGCCAGGACTGGCTGAAGATGGCCATGCTGGTGGAGCGCGCCGGCATGAATGCGCGCCAGTTCCACTTCGTGGCGCTGGAAGGTGGGGGCGATTCGTTTGCGGCCTTGCAGGCCGGCCACGTCCAGGTGATCTCGGGTGACGCTTCGGAGGCGGCCTATTTCATCGCCGAGGGCAAGGTGCGGATCCTGGCGGTGCTGTCCGAAAAACGCCTGCCAGGCCCGCTGCAGGATGTGCCGACCGCACGTGAACAAGGCTATGACGTGGTCTGGCCGATCATCCGCGGCTTCTACATGAGTCCGCATACCAGCGATGCCGATTACCGGCGCTGGGTACAGTATTTTGAGCAGGCACTGGCCGATCCTGAATTCGATCGCCAGCGCAGCATCGGCGGCTTGCAAGCCTTTGCCATGACCGGCAAGCCGCTCTCGGAGTACATCGCGCAGACCGTTGCGCGCTATCGCAAGCAGTCCCAGGAGTTGGGCCTGGTGCGCTGACAAGCAGGGCTGCACACGCCGTCAGGCGTGCTCTGCAGCCCGGCCGGCGCAAGGTCCGTTTCATCATCAAGGAGAACCCATGTTGCACAAACGTCGCCTGAGCATTGCGCTCGGCCTGGCCCTCGCTTTGCCTGTCACTTTCAGCGGTGTGGCGCACGCCGATACCCCGGCCGGCTATCCCGCCGACTATGCCAAGGTCATCGAAGGAGCCAAGAAGGAAGGCAAGGTCGTGATCTACAGCACCACCGATTCCAAGGCTGCCGAAGCACTGATCAAGGATTTCAGCGCGCTCTATCCGACCGTGAAGGTGGAATACAACGACATGAATTCCACCGAAGCCTACAACCGTTTCATCTCCGAAGCGGCCGCTGGTGGCGCCACGGCTGACGTGATGTGGTCGGCCTCGATGGACCTGCAGGTCAAGCTGGCCGCCGAAGGCTATGCGGTTGCCTACAAGTCGCCCGAAGCCGCCGCCCTGCCGGCCTGGGCCAACTGGAAGGACACCGCCTACGGCACCACCTTCGAGCCCGCCGCCATCGTCTACAACAAGCGCCTTGTGAGCGAAGCCGAAGTGCCGACCAGCCATGCCGAGTTCACCAAGCTCTTGACCAGCAAGCAGGACAAGTTCAAGAACAAGGTCACCACCTACGATATCGAGAAGTCCGGCGTCGGCTTCAGCCTGATGACCTATGACCTGAAATACAACCCGCAATTCTGGGACTTTGCCCGTGCCATGGGCGGTGTGGCGGCGCGCGTGCAATCCTCCACCGGCACCATGCTGGAACGCATCTCTTCCGGTGAAAACCTGATCGGCTACAACATCCTCGGTCCCTACGCCCTGGTGCGCGCCAAGAAGGATCCTTCCATCGGCGTGGCCTTCACCAAGGATTACAACCTGGTGCTCTCGCGCGTGATCTTCATCAACAAGGCTGGCAAGAACCTCAATGCTGCCAAGCTGTGGGTGGATTACATTCTCTCCAAGCGCGGCCAGACCATCATCGCCAACGATGCCCAGCTCTTCGCCATCCGCGCTGACGTGACCGGTACCACCACCTCGGCCGAACTGACCAAGCAATTGGGCGACTCTCTCAAGCCCATGCCGGTGTCCACCGAACTGCTGGAATACCTGGACCAGAAGAAGCGCCTGGATTTCCTGAAGCAGTGGAAGGAAGCCACCAAGAAGTAAGGCGACCATCGCAAAAAAATCGCGTTTGATCCGCATGGAGCGCGCCGCAAGGCGTCTCCATCGGTACCGTTTTACCTCCGTCATCGCTGGCCGGTGCGGAGGCCACCAGCCCCATCGAGAGGCGCAACATGCAAACCACCACTACCTTGGCCCGCAGCGAGCAAGCCCTGCCGGCCCGCCGATTCCGGCTGAACTGGCCGCGCGGCCTGGTCGTGCTGCTCACGGCCCTGGCCATCTTCGTGCCGCTGCTGCTGATTTTCTACCAGAGCTTCCTGTCGGCCCCGTTCTTCGCGCCGGTCAAGGAACTGACCTTCGATTCCTACCGCTTCATCTTCGATGATCCGGACTTTCGCCAAGCCTTCATCAATGGCTTGACGCTGGCCACCGGCCTGGCCTTGATCGCCGTGCCCCTGGGCGGGATGCTGGCCTTCCTGATGGTGCGCACCGACTTGCCGGGCCGCAGCCTCATCGCCCCGGCACTGATGGTGCCCATCTTCGTCTCGCCCATGGTGATCGGTTTCGGCTATGTGGTTTCGATGGGCCCGGTGGGCTTCTATACCGTGTGGGTCAAGAATCTGTTGTCGGTGTTTGGCTTCGAGGGCGATCCCTGGAACATCTATTCCTTCACCAGCATCGTCATCATCGCTGGCCTGACCCACGTGCCACACGTCTACCTGTATGCCTCGGCAGCCTTGAAGAGCCTGGGGTCGGACGTCGAAGAAGCGGCCCGCGTGGCCGGTGCATCGCCACTGCAGGTGGCGCTGAATGTGTCGCTGCCGATGATCACCCCGGCGCTGGCCTATTCCGGCGTGCTGGTGTTCTTCCTCGGCTTCGAGGTGTTCGGTCTGGTGCTGGTGCTGGGCGACCCGGAAGGCCACCTGGTGCTGCCCACCTATCTCTACAAGCTCACCAACAAGCTGGGTACGCCCTCCTATCACCTGATGGCGGCAGTGGCCGTGTGCCTGGTGGCGGTGACCATGCCGTTGGTGATGTTGCAGCGCTGGCTGCTGCGCTCGGCCAACAAGTATGTCGCCATCAAGGGCAAGGGCGCGCGCCAGAAGGCGCTGCCGCTGGGCAAATGGCGCTGGGTGGCCTTCACCTTGATCGCCGGCTGGCTGCTCTTCACCGTCGTGATTCCGCTCTCGGGCATTGGCTTGCGCACCTTCGTCTCGCACTGGGGTGATGGTGTGAGTCTGCTGGAGGTGCTGACCTTCGAGAACCTGTTGAACGTGTGGGACCAACCCTCGCTGGTGCGCGGCATCATCAATACGGTCTTGATCGGCGTCATCGGCGGCGCCCTGGCGGTGGCCTGCTATACCGCCATCGCCCTGGCCATGCACCGCAAGCAGGATGGCGTGACGCGCTTCCTCGACTACAGCGTGCTGGTGCCGCGTGCGGTGCCGGGCCTGTTGGCCGGCCTGTCCTTCCTATGGGTATTCCTGTTCGTTCCTTCACTGCTGGACTCGGCCCTGAAGGGCATCGACAACCCCATCGCCCTATGGTTGGTAGAAAGCTTCATTCCCGCCCTGCGCGGCCTGCGCTCGACCATCTTCTCGGTCTGGCTGGCCTACTCGGTGGTGTGGATGGCCTATGGCCTGCGCCTGATCAATACCGCCCTGCTACAGGTCGGCCCGGAACTGGAAGAAGCCGCACGTGCCGTGGGCGCCTCGCGTTCGCGCGTCACCCGCGACGTCACCATCCCGCTGGTGCGCTATGGCCTGGTCGGTGCCTGGCTGATGGTGTTCCTGATCTTCGAGCGCGAGTACTCCACCGGGGTCTATCTGCTCTCGCCCGGCACCGAGGTGATCGGCTCCATGATCGTTTCCATGTGGGCCGCGGGCGCGGTGGAACTGGTGGCAGCGCTGTCCTTCATCAACATCACGCTGGTGGCCGTGGGCCTGGGCATTGCGCTGCGCTTCGGCGTGAAGCTGCACGACTGAGCCCGTCTCTCAATTGCACCGGCCGGCGCCATGGATGCGCCGGCCTCCTGATAGCGCATTCTAAGGAATCATCATGACTGAACTTTCCGTCAACGACCTGCACCTGGACTACGGTACCGGCGCCTCTGCCAACCCCATCCTCAAGGGTGTTTCCATGCAATTGCAGCGCGGCGAAGTGGTGGCCCTGCTAGGGCCTTCGGGCAGCGGCAAGACCACCTTGCTGCGCGCCGTGGCCGGGCTGGAGTCGCCCAAGGCCGGGACCATCGACATCGGCAGCCGCCGCGTCTTCGATGGCGCGCGCGAGTTCGAGATGCCGGCCGAAGAACGCAACCTGGGGCTGGTGTTCCAGTCCTATGCGCTGTGGCCGCACAAGACCGTGGCCGACAACGTGGCCTATGGCTTGAAGCTGCGCAAGACACCCTCGGCTGAGATCGCCAAGCGCGTCAAGGAAGTGCTCTCGCAACTGGGCCTGGGGCATCTGGGCGAACGTTATCCGCACCAGCTCTCCGGTGGCCAGCAGCAGCGCGTGGCCATTGCCCGCGCGCTGGTCTACAACCCGCAGGTGATCCTGCTGGACGAGCCGCTGTCCAACCTGGACGCCAAGCTGCGCGAGGAAGCCCGCGCCTTCCTGCGCGAACTGATCGTGCGCCTGGGCCTGTCGGCCCTGATGGTGACCCACGACCAGGGCGAGGCCATGGCCATCTCCGACCGCATCCTGCTGCTCAACAATGGCCGCATCGAACAGCAGGGGACGCCGCAAAGCATGTACCAGACCCCCAATACCCTGTTTACCGCCGAATTCATGGGCAGCAACAACAAGCTGGCCGCCGAAGTGCTCAGCCGCGAGGGCGAGCGCGTGACCCTGAAACTGGATGGCGGCACGGCAGTGGCCACCCTGCGCGGGCGCGACGATGCCAAGCCGGGCGAGCAACTGACCGGCATCATCCGCGTCGAGCAGGTCCGTATCTCGGGCGAGCAGACCGACAATGCGATTCGCCTGCCGCTGTCTACCTGCATGTACCTGGGCGACCGCTGGGAATGCCTGTTCAAGGTCGAGGGCGGTCCAGCCGGATCGGTCGGCCTGCGCGCCTATGCACCGCAGCGCCTGGACCAGGGCCAATACTGGCTGTCGCTGCCGGAACAGGCGCTGTGGGCATTCTGAATACTTAGATGAGCATTTCCCAATACTAAGTTTTTGCGATACATCGACTTAGTTTTTTGACCCTTTCATCTTGATCGATGAAGACCCGGAAGCGATGACTACCCGTTGTCGCTTCCGCCCGTACCACCCGGCTTGCGGCGTGGCCGGGCGCATGACCAGAAGACGTCGCGCGGCGCATCCGTACCGACGCAATACCTCAAGCTTTCAACCAAGGAGACCTCAGTGCAAAGGAATCATCTCGCCGCCAGTATGCTGGCCGCATTCGCTACCCTGGCCGCCGGCGGCGCCCAGGCCCAGACCTCGGTGACCGTCTACGGCCTCATCGATACCGGTGTGGAATATCTCAACAATGCCAACGCAGCCGGCAACAGCGTGGTGCGCTTGAGCTCGGGCAACATGAACACTTCGCGCATCGGTTTTCGTGGTAGCGAAGACCTGGGCGGTGGCCTCAAAGCCATCTTCCAGTTGGAAAACGGCTTCAAGCTCGATACTGGTGGCTTCGATGGCGATGCCAACCAGATCTTCAACCGCCAGTCCAACGTTGGCCTGGAAGGGGGCTTCGGGCGCGTGGTGACTGGTCGCTCCTACTCGACCACCTATGACTTCATCGCCCCGTTCGACCCCATGGGTTACTCGGCCAACTATTCGTGGGTGACTTCGGCCGGTGCCACCGGTGGCCGCAAGGATGGGATGCCGACCGGCGTGTCGAACCTGGTCAAGTACCAGGGCGAATTCAGCGGCGTGAAGATCGGCGCCATGTATGGCTTCGGTGAAGTGGCCGGCCAGACCAGCAATGGCGCCAAGTACGGCGTCGGCCTGGGTTGGGGTTCGGGCCCGTTCAGCCTGGCCGCCACCTATGACCGCAACAACAGCACCACCACCGTCAATACCGCCTACGACCGTGCCACCAGCGCCCATCTGGCAGCGGGCTACCAACTGGCCGATGCCTGGAAGTTCAATCTGGGCTACCGCTACTACAAGAAGACCCTGGCCAGCGGCGCCACCGACCTGCGCAGCGACTTCTACTGGGGCGGCGTGAGCTACAAGTTCACGCCTGCCATGACGGTCATTGGCGCCATCTACTACCAGAACATCAAGAACGTGGCCAAGGATGCGGACCCGATCATGTACTCGCTGCGCTTGAAGTATGCGATGTCCAAGCGCACCGACCTGTACCTGAGCACGGCCTATGCCAAGGCCAAGAACAACCAATTGGTGGGTCTGTCGCGTGATGACGTGGGCTTTGGCAATAGCCAGTTCGGCATGACCATGGGGATGCAGCACCGCTTCTGATGCACTGGGAGCCTGGCCCGGTGCGTGTGAGCGCTATCGGGTCGCAATAGTCTTGAGCTGTTTTGATCGGAGCCCACCTGCTTGCTGCAAGTGTGCTCCGTTTTTTATGGCGACTTGCGTTGGTCTGCGCCGGGCAGTTGCAGGCGATCAATCAGGTTGTCATCGCAGGCGTTGCGATTGCAGCCAGTCATGCTGAGCACCATCTGCGCGCCTACCAGCAGCACGAAGATGGCACCCACGACGATCCGCCCCCAGGGAATGCGGCGCGGTTCGTTCGGCGCTTCGGCGCTTTGTAGCAGCAACAGGGTGGCCGGATATTCGGCGCTCTTGAAACCCAGTAGACCGGCGATGACCACCAGCGCTACCAGCGAGAACAGGATCGCCCAGGTGTAGAAATGCAGGCCCAGCATCAGCGCCCCATGCGCCTGCTGGCCCGCCATCCCCTCCAGTGACAGTTGACGCAGGGCCACCACGCCGGTCAGCAACGCCCCCAGCAGCGCCATCCCGTAATGCGCGCTCTTGACGCCGAAGCGCAGGTTACGCAGGAAACCGATGCCGGTGAGGATGATGCCGATACGCTGCAGCAGACAGAGCGGACAGGCTGGCTCCAGCAGCATCCACTGGTAGTACAGCAGCAGCCCCAGGCAGCCGCTGACGGCCAGCAGGCACAGGCAATTGAGAAAGATCCCGCCCGGCAGGACGGGATCCCGCGGCGTGAAGACGACAGAGCGATCCATGGGACGGCGCGATTACAGGACCAGGCCCTGGGGGAGCTGGAGGTAGGGGCTGAAGCGCCACAGAGTCAGCCCCATTGTTGCCAACCATAGTTTATTGCTCAATGATTTCCAGCCGAAAGAAATCCCGAGGACGGTCAGGAAGGCCAGCAGGAAAGGAAGATAGAGGAACATGAGACAGTCCGGCGTTGGCCCGGATTCATATCCGGGAGGTTGTAGGTGTGTTTTTTATCCAATCGTAGCCGAATGCCTGCCAAAATTTCGCTCAAAAACCTCGAAAAAAATCGAGATTTACCGAGTTTATTCTGAGTGGCCGGGGTCACTTGCGCTTGCGCCGGCTTGGCGCCATTTCCCGCATCAGTGCGATAAAACGCTGTGCCCCCAATCCCAGGGGCCGGTCCTTGCTCCACACCACGTCCACCCACATGCGCTGCTGGTTGCTGATGTTGTCGAAGTCGATCACCACCAGCGTGCCGGCCTCGATCTGCGCCTGCACCAGGCTGTGCGGCAGATAGGCCCAGCCCAGGCCTTCACGCACCAGCGACAAGGTGGCCAGGTGGTTGTCGGTGCGCCAGATGTGGCGCGCCAGGAAAAAGCGCGGATCCGAGATGCTGGCGTCGCGGCTGGCCACGGCGATCTGGCGGATGTCGTACAGGTCTTCGTAGCGCAATTTGCGCTTCTTGCGTAGCCGCGCCGGATGGTCGGGGGCGATCACGGCCACCATCATCTCGCTGCTCAATTCCTGGAAAGCCTCGCTGTCATCACCGGCATGGCGCTCGAACACCAGCGCCAGTTGCGCCGTATTGTCATAGAGCATTTGCATGGCGTCGGCCTGCGGTGAGGACAGCACCTCCACCTCCAGCGAAGGAAACTCCGCCGCCAGCACTGCCAGCGGCCTGGCCCAGGGCACCGACAGCAACTCCGGTGCGATGGCCAGCGTCAGCTTGCGCTCCAGCCCCTGGTGCATGGCCAGCGCGTGGGCATCGAGCTGGCGCAGGGTGCTGGCCAGCAGGCGCGCATCCGGCTCCAGGGCGCGCGCCAGTTCGGTGGGACGGGCGTCGCGCGCGGTACGGTCGAACAATTGCAGGTCCAGCTCCGCTTCGAGCTGGCTGATGGTCATGCTCACCGATGAGGGCACTCGCCCCAACTGGCGCGCAGCGGCCGAGAAGGAGCCACTGTCGAGCACGGCCAGAAAGACCTTGACGTTGTCACTGGAGAAAGCCATCGCAGCATCCTTGCAGGGTGGTCGGCTACCTATCAGTAAAACTGAAAGAAGCCGACTTCTTCTATCAAAAAACTCATCATAGAATGCTTTCCATCCCAAGGCCAGGTGCGCTGGTTTCAGTTTGTCTTATCCACAGGCGCAGCCTCTGCCGTATCTGCAGTATCAGGAGAATGTCATGCAAGGATTCAAACGCAAGCTGGTCTATGCCAGCCTTTTCGAAGGCTTGGCCATCATTTTCACGACCGTCGGCCTGACCGTGTTCGCCGGCCACGACAGCACGCATTCCTTGGCGGCCGCGGTGGTGTCCTCGACCATCGCCTTCCTCTGGAATTTCATCTTCAATACCTTGTTCGAGCGCTGGGAAGCGCGCCAGCCCCGCCGTGGCCGCAACTTCGCCCGGCGCGCCGCGCACGCCATCGGCTTCGAAGGCGGGTTGGTGGTGATGCTGGTGCCGCTGTTCGCCTGGTGGTTGGGCATCAGCCTGTGGCAAGCACTGGCGTTGGACTTTGGGTTGATCGTCTTCTTCATGATCTATACCTATCTGTTCAACCTGCTGTTCGACCGCATCTTCGGACTGCCCAGCTCGGCCATGCCGCTCACCGCGCCGGCAGTCCAGACGCGCTAGAGGGGCGCGATGAGGGGGGCAATGCAATAGAATAGAACGCTCTCATTGCCTCCCATCCCAACGCGCACACTCACACCATGTACATCCCCGCCCACTTCGCCGACAACGACACGGCCAGCCTGCACCAGTTGATCGCAGCCCATCCCCTAGGCGTGCTGGTCTCCCACACCGCCAGCGGGCTCGATGCCAATCACTTGCCATGCCATCTCGATCCCGCGCAGGGCGCGCTGGGCACGCTGCATCTGCACGTGGCACGGGCCAATCCGCTGTGGCGCGAGCTGGCCGATGGCGATGCGGTGCTGGTGGTGTTCTCGGCGGGCGATGCCTACATCTCGCCCAACTGGTACCCCAGCAAGCATGAGGCGCATCGCCAGGTACCGACCTGGAACTACAGCGTGGCCCATGCCCATGGCCGGGTCACCATCCGCGATGATGAGCGCTATGTGCGCGGCGTGGTGGCGCGGCTCACGCGCACCCACGAGGCGAGTCAGCCACAACCCTGGAAGATGTCGGATGCGCCAGCCGATTTCACCGATACCCTGCTGCAAGCCATCGTCGGCATCGAAATCGAAATCACGCGCCTGGAAGGCAAGCGCAAGCTCAGCCAGAACAAGGAAGTGCGCGACATCGAAGGTGCCGCCAATGCACTCAAGGCGGCGGGTCACACGGCGCTGGGGCAAGCCATGCAGGAACAGGCTGCGCTCAAGCAACAGTGAACAAGCGTGAGCAAGGAAGCAATACTCGCGCATCCTCGCACACGAAATGCCGGCTCTGTGTAGAATCCGCAGCACCGGCGTGCAGACGCCTCACATCGCATTCCAATGAGGTCGTCCATGTCCGCACTCGCTACTGTCTCTCCCCATGCCGTGCGCAGCGATTCGCTGGGTTGCTCGGCCACGCACTTGAAGCAAAGCCAGGAACTGCAGGGTAGTGAGTTCAGTTTCTATCGCAAGCGGGTCGAAGGCCAGGAGGTTTCGCAGGTCTATACGCCGGCCTCCGACCGCGGTTTCCTGGTGGGGATCTCATTGGCGCCGCGGCATCAGCGCAGCATCTTGCGCGGTCGCCAGCGCACCCAGTTCGACTTCGCACCCGGTGCGGTCTATACCCGCGATTTTTCCGAAGATTACCGCGCCGACCTGCAGACGCCTTTCGACTTCCTGCTGGTGGAGTTGCCCTTGTCCTGGTTTGCCGCGGCCAGTGATGAGCTGCGCGGTCGCCGCGTGAGCGGCCTGTCCACCGTCACCGGCCAGGCCGACCCGGTGCTGGCGCATCTGGCCTGGGCGCTGGCACCGGCACTGGCGTGGCCCGATCCAGACAATCAATTGTTCATCGACCAGTTGGGCCTGGCCATGGGCACCCACCTGTTGCAACGCTATGGCGGCGTGACGCTGCCCACCACGCGTCCGGTGCGGTTGTCGCGCCTGCATGAAGAGCGCGCCAAGGAGATGTTGTTGCAGAAGGTCAAGGGTAATGTCTGCATTCCCGATATCGCGCGCGAGTGCAATATGTCGGCCAGTTATTTTCTGCGCGCCTTCAAGGCCAGCACCGGCTATACGCCGCACCAGTGGCTGCTGGTGCAGCGGGTGGAAATGGCGCGTGAATACCTGCGCCATACCCAGCTTTCGCTGGCCGAGATTGCGGTGGCGTGTGACTTCTATGACCAGAGCCATTTCAGCCGCGTGTTCTCGCAGGTGGTGGGTTCTACGCCCGGGGCCTGGCGGCGCAAGTTGCGCTGACCGGCAGCATCAAGGGATGCGCGGCAGATCGAAGAAGAACAGTGTTCCCTGGGGCTCGGCGGCCATTACCCGCAGGCGTCCGCGATGGGCCTCGATGATGGAACGGCAGATCGCCAGCCCCATGCCCATGCCATTTTCCTTGGTGGTGTAGAAGGCATCGAAGACCCGCGACATGGCCTCGGCGGCAATGCCTACGCCACTGTCCTGCACCCTGACCTCGACCCGCTGCTCGTTGCAGCAACTGGCGCTGATGCCGAGCAGGCGGGTGTTCGGGACCACGCTGGTCATGGCATCGATGGCATTGATCACCAGGTTCAGCATGACCTGCTGCAACTGCACCGGATCACCCAGCACGAAGACATCGGCCGGCATCAGTGAGAGCGTCAGCGATACCTCACGCTGCTCCAGTTGGCTGCGCGAGAGCGTCAGGATGTGGCGGATCAGCGCATGAAGATTGACCCGCTCGAATTCCGGGGCGCGGTTGCGGGTCAGGTCTTGCAAGCCACTGATGATGCCGCCGGCACGCTGGCCTTCGCTGATGATGTCGCGCAGCCCGGCGCGGGCGTGCTCCAGATCGGGCACCGGCCGATTCAGCCAGCGCAGGCTGGCGCCGGCATTGGAGACGATGGACATCAGGGGCTGGTTGATTTCATGGGCGATGGAGGCCGTTAACTGGCCCACGGTGTTGGCGCGGGCGACCCGTTCCACGTCCACCTGGGCGGCGCGGATGGCGTATTCAGCCTGGCGTCGCACGGTGATGTCGGTGGCCGTGCCCATGTATTCGGTGAAGGTGCCATCGACCCAGACCGGTTTGCCGATGCCCGACAGATAGCGTATTTCGCCGGTATCCTGGCGACAGATGCGATGCTCCACACGGATGGTGCCCCCCATGGCCACGGCGGCATTGACGGTATCGAGCACTTCCTGACGATCATCCGGGTGCATGATGGAGGCGAATTCTTCGTAGGTGATGCAATTGCGCCCGGCTGCCAGGCCGTAGATGCGGCACAGTTCGTCGGAACAGAACATCAGGTCTTCGCGCACCAGGTAGCGCATACTACCGGCGTGATTGAAGCGTTCGCCTTGCTTGAGCAATTCCTGGCTGGTGCGCAGTTCGCGCTCGGCGCACAGTAATTGTTCCTTTTCCCGCAAGGCCCGTGCATGGCGCTCGGCATTGGCCAGCGCCACCGCCGCGTGGGCGGCGATATGGTGGGCGCAGCGCGCCAGGGCCGGCGTGGGTTGGGCGTCGTAATGCAGGTAGAGTTCGCCGCGTGTCTGACCATCGTGATGCAGTGGCAGTACCAGTTGCGCTGCTTGCAGTTCGCGTGAAGTGGCGATGCGGTGCGCCTGGGGATGGCAGACGTGCAGGCCATCCTGGCGCGCCTCGGCCTCGATGAGCGGCAAGCCGGCAGCTTGCTGCACCAGCAGGCAACGCTGCGCACCGGCCAGGCAGCATACGGCGCGGGTGATGGCCGGCTTCAACTGGGTCGGATCGAGCAAGGCGCACAGCGCGCGCAGCGTGTGCAGCAGGGCATCGTTGTCGTCGGGAACAGGCGGGGCGGACGGCAAGTCGGTCTCCTGGCGGGCAAGGGGGCAAAGGTAGGCAAGCGGGCTAAAGCCGCATTGTGCCCGATCCGCCATTTTCAGGTACGGCCGTAGAGCAGGGTGGCGGTGAGCAACACCAGCAGGGTGTCGGCATCGACCGGCTTGGTCAGCAGTGGAAAACCCAGCGCCAGGGCGCGCTGGCGCTGCGGTGGCGTGACCTGCGCCGAGATCAACAGCAGCGGCAGCGTCGGCCGCAGCTGCGCCAGTTGCTCGGCCAGCTCGAAGCCGCTCATGCGTGCCAGGCCCAGGTCGACGATGGCGCAGCAAGCCTGCTCCAGGCAGGGGCTGACCAGGAAATCTTCGCCGCAGTCGAAGCTGCAACTGCGATATCCCGCCGAATCGAGCAGGTTGCACAAGGCAGCCCGCACCCCCAGATCGTCATCGATCACCGCGATGGGGCGATGCGATGGCGACAAGTTCTCCCCTTCGCTCATCATGATGCGTTGGCTTACTTCTGTTCGGGTGGGGGCGTGCCGGTGATCTTGGGAATGCATTCCCGGTGGAACCACGATGCCGTCAAGGGTTCGCCGGCCAGCTTGCGACGCACGATGGGCACCACCTGCTCACCGATCAACATGCCCAGCAAGCCCAGTAGCGCAATGATCGGTGGTGCTGGCGACTGCACCTGCAGGGCAGCGTAGATCAGGCCAGCCAGGACACCCATCAACAGGGAAATCAAATAAGGTTTCATGCGTACTCTCACCTCAGCTATTCAGGTACCGAACCAGTGCAGCAGGCGTTCGCCCAGCACCATGCCCAACAGGCCGATCAAGGCGATGCCCGGGGGCGCCGGTGAGCGCACCTTGAAGAGCGCATAGACGACGCCGATCAACATGCCGGCGCCCAGGGAAATCAGATAAGCGGACATGGCCCGGCTCCTCATGAAGATGGCGCACCGCCGCGCCTGCGCCGTACACGGAGAGCGGGCAGGGCGGCGGCGTGCAAGGCGGACTTACTTGGCCGCGATCGGAGCCAGGGTCTTCTGATTGCCGTGCGGGCGTTGTTCGGCCTTGTGCACCATGGTGTAGGCGTAGTCCACGCCCATGCCGTAGGCGCCGGAGTGTTCGCGCACGATGTCCATGACGGCGTTGTAGGTTTCCTTGCGGGCCCAGTCACGCTGCCATTCCAGCATCACCTGCTGCCAGGTCACGGGGATCACGCCGGCCTGGATCATGCGTTGCATGGCGTAGTCGTGGGCTTCCTTGGAGGTGCCGCCGGAGGCATCGGCCACCATGTAGATTTCGTAGTCGCCTTCGGCCATGGCGCACAGGGCGAAGCTGTTGTTGCAGACTTCGGTCCACAGGCCCGCCACCACCACTTTCTTCTTGCCGTTGGCCTTGAGGGCGTCGCGCACCTTCTGGTCATCCCAGGAGTTCATCGAGGTGCGTTCCAGGATGTCGTGCTCGGGGAACACCGACAGCAGTTCCGGGTAGGTATAGCCGGAGAAGCCCTGGGTTTCCACGGTGGTGATGATGGTGGGGATGTTGAACACCTTGGCCGACTTGGCCAGGGCGACGACGTTGTTCTTCAACGCCTGGCGGTCCATCGATTGCACGCCAAAGGCCATTTGCGGCTGGTGGTCGATGATGATGAACTGGCAGTTGGTCGGGGTCAGCACGTCGAGCTTGGTATTGGTAGTCATGATCGTTCCGTAGGTGGGTAGTGTGTGTATGTGGAGGAGAGTGCTGGTCTGGCGGCGGGGAAACCACGCCAGCCAGCGGGCAGCGGGAGTCAGGCTGCCGGAGGCGATCATAGGCAAGCGGGACGGGCGCTGCCATTATCTGTTCGTATAGCTAGACGCTGGCACGGCGTTTTTGCACACTGCCAGCACCAATAAAAGCGTATGGGATGGGCGTTGCTGCCAACACAGTGGCTCACCATGTACGCAATACGCCCCTCTTCATCGCCGTAATCGCCCTATTCCATGCCCGGAGCCTCCATGACCACCGCAGCCAGTCCTACCCCTGACCTGATCCTGTTGAACGGCAAGATCCACACCGTCGACCAGCAGAACCCCATCGCCGAGGCCGTTGCCATCGGTGGCGGAAAATTCCTCGATGTCGGCAGCGCCACCGATGTGATGCGCAGCAAGCAAGCCCATACCAAGGTGATCGACCTGGGTGGCCGCACCGTCATCCCCGGCCTGAACGACTCCCACCTGCACCTCATCCGCGGTGGCTTGAACTACAACCTGGAACTGCGCTGGGAAGGCGTGCCCTCGCTGGCCGATGCCCTGCGCATGTTGAAGGACCAGGCCGCGCGTACTCCGCATCCGCAATGGGTGCGCGTGGTCGGTGGCTGGACCGAATTCCAGTTCGCCGAAAAACGGATGCCCACGCTGGACGAATTGAACGCCGCCGCCCCCGATACCCCGGTCTTCGTACTGCACCTGTACGACCGCGCCTTGCTCAATCGTGCCGCGCTGCAAGCGGTCGGCTATACCAAGGACACGCCCAACCCACCGGGCGGCGAGATCGTGCGTGACGCCTCGGGCCATCCGACCGGCATGTTGATCGCCCGTCCCAATGCCATGATCCTGTACGCCACCCTGGCCAAGGGCCCGACCCTGCCACAGGAATATCAGGTCAACTCGACCCGCCAGTTCATGCGCGAACTGAACCGCCTGGGCGTGACCAGTGCCATCGATGCCGGTGGCGGTTTCCAGAACTATCCCGATGACTACCAGATCATCAACCAGCTGGCCGCCGATGGGCAATTGACCATTCGCATTGCCTACAACCTGTTCACCCAGAGCAAGGGCGGCGAACTGGCCGACTTCCAGAAGTGGACCGGCATGGTCAAGCCGGGTGACGGCGACGACTTCCTGCGTCATAACGGCGCCGGTGAAATGCTGGTGTTTTCGGCGGCCGACTTCGAGGACTTCCTGGAGCCGCGTCCGGATCTGGCCGAGGGCATGGAAGAAGAACTGGAACGCGTGGTGCGTCACCTGGTCTCCAATCGCTGGCCGTTCCGCTTGCACGCCACCTATGACGAATCGATCTCGCGCATGTTGGATGTGTTCGAAAAGGTCAATCGCGAGATCCCCTTCGATGGTCTGCACTGGATGTTCGACCACGCCGAGACCATCACCGAGCGCAACATCGAGCGCGTCCGTGCTCTGGGTGGTGGCATTGCCATCCAGCATCGCATGGCCTTCCAGGGGGAATACTTCATCGACCGCTATGGCGCCGAGGCGGCCGAGCACACGCCGCCGATTGCCAAGATGCTGGAAATGGGCGTGCCGGTCGGCGCCGGCACCGACGCCACCCGCGTGGCCAGCTACAACCCCTGGACCGCCCTGTACTGGCTGGTCTCGGGCCGCACCGTGGGCGGCGCCAAACTGTATGGCGCGGCGGGCCGCTTGCCGCGCGAAACCGCACTGGAACTGTGGACCGCCGGCAGCGCCTGGTTCTCCAGCGAGCAGGCCAAGAAGGGCCGCATCCAGACCGGCCAACTGGCCGACCTGGCGGTGCTCTCGGCGGACTTCTTCAGCGTGCATGAAGATGAGATCAAGAGCATCGAATCGGTCATGACGGTGGTCGATGGCAAGGTGGTTTATGGCGCCGGCCCGTTCTCGGCGCACGGTCCGGGCGAGATCCCGGTACTGCCCGAGTGGTCGCCGGTGGCCAAGGTGCCGGGTCACTACCGGGCCGTGGCCAAGAGCGATGCCGCGCGCCAGAAGAAGGCCATGCTGCCCCATGCCTGCGTGGGCTCCTGCGGCGTCCACGGGCACGCTCATGACGTGGCGCGCAAGTCCAGTGTCCCGGTCTCCAACTTCGCCGGTTTCTGGGGCGCGTTGGGTTGCAGCTGCTTCGCGTTCTGATGGGGGCTGCTCATGCAAACGCGTCATCCTACCCGCCGGCAGGCATTGCCGGTGCCGCCCCTGGACCTGGGTCTGCTGTTCTTGCGCCTGGCCGGCAGCTTCATGCTGTTCTATGTGCATGGCTTGCCCAAGCTCATGCATTACGCGCATGAACTGACCGTGATCGAAGACCCCTTCGGCATGGGCCCGACGGTTTCACTCTGGTCGGCCATCCTGGCTGAAGCACTGTGTCCGGTCCTGATCGCCCTGGGCCTGTTCACCCGCCTGGCCTGCCTGCCCATCATCGGCGTGCTGCTGGTGGCCATGCTGGCCGTGCATCCCGACTGGAGCATTGCCGAAGGTCAATTCGGCTGGCTGCTGCTGGTGATCTTCACTGCCATCGCGCTGTGCGGTCCGGGCCAATGGCGCCTGGGACGCGCGGTAGCCCAGCAGTAGGAATTAAGTTTCTACCGTGCAGTCTGTAAGTCCCAGTAGCTGAAAAACTTAGTTTTCTCCCGGCCGCCGCCTTGCCATGCACAAGGCGGCTGCTCCACGCAGGGCGCAGCAATCGACATGCCCCCCTCACACCTCATCAAGGAGTAACACCATGAGCACCATCATCACCCGCGACGGCACCGAAATCTATTACAAGGACTGGGGTAGCGGCCAACCGGTCGTCTTCGGTCACGGCTGGCCGCTCGACGGCGACATGTGGGAATACCAGATGAATTTCCTGGCCGAGCGCGGCTATCGCGTCATCGCCTATGATCGCCGTGGTTTCGGTCGTTCCAGCCAACCCTGGAACGGTTACGACTACGACACCTTCGCCGATGACCTGGCCGAGCTGATGGACAAGCTGGACCTGCAAGGCGCGACCCTGGTGGGCTTTTCCATGGGCGGCGGCGACGTCGCCCGCTACATCGGTCGCCACGGCAGCAAGCGCGTGGCCAAGGCTGCGCTGCTGGGTGCGGTCACGCCGATCTTCGGCCAGGCCCCGGACTTCCCACAGGGCGTGCCGGCCGAGGTCTTCGCCGGCATCAAGGACGGGTTGCAGAAGGATCGCGCGCAGTTCATCAGCGACTTCGCCGCCGTCTTCTTCGGCACCAATCGTCCCGGCAAGTCCAACGCCGTCAGCCCGGCAGTGCTGGCCCAGACCTTCAACATCGCCATGCTGGCTTCGCTGAAGGGAACCCTGGATTGCGTGAGCGCCTTCTCCGGTACTGACTTCCGCGAAGACATCAAGAAATTCAACTTCCCCACCCTGGTCATCCATGGTGACGATGACCAGATCGTCCCCATCCAGACCACCGGCAAGCTGGTCGCCGAGATGGTGCCGGGCGCGCAACTGAAGATCTACGGCGGCGCCCCGCACGCCCTGTGCGCCACCCACAAGGACCAGGTCAACGCCGACCTGCTGGCCTTCCTGAAGGGGTAAGCAATATGAGCCTGGACGCTACCCAACGCCAGCAACTGGAGCAACGCCGCAAGGCGCCGCTGGCCACGCCCGGCGTGCTGTCGGCGCAGGCCAGCAAGGAGATCAGCGGCGCCTTGACCATGCTGCTGGCCGATATCTTCGCCTTGTATCTGAAGACGAAGAACTTCCACTGGCACATGTCGGGCCCGCATTTCCGCGACTACCACCTGCTGCTGGACGACCAGTCCCAGCAGATCATCGTCATCACCGATGCGGTGGCCGAGCGGGTGCGCAAGATCGGCGGCACCACCCTGCGTTCCACCGGGCATGTCGGTCGCCTGCAACGGCTGGCCGACAACGATGCCGACTTCGTCACGCCCTCGGACATGCTGGCCGAACTGCGCGAGGACAATCTGCGTCTGGTCGGTTTCATGTTGGCCACGCATGAGCTGTGCGATGAGCACGGCGACGTGGCCACCGCCAGCCTGCTGGAAAACTGGATCGATGAGGCCGAGCAGCGGGCCTGGTTCCTGTTCGAATCGGGACGCACGTCGATGTGAGGCGTGCCGGTTTCGGCACCAAAGGCAGGACTTGAGGCAGGGCTTGACGGCCCTGCCTTTTTTGCGTTTTCCTTCACACTGCGTCTGGTGGACCGCTCTGTCCCGCGCTATGGTGGCGGGGCGGTTTCTTTATCCTTCATTTCCATGGTTTTTTCGCGTGACCCAGCCCTTACCCACCCGTGGCATGAAGCGCTTTCACCTGCAGGACGACATCACGCTGGTGCGTGCGGCGCAGGGTGTGGCATCAGAGCAGGCGCCGGTGATCGACATTCCCGAGGATGACGCCTTCTCGATCATCGTGCAATTGCAGGACTTCCGCCATCACAAGCTCTGGCGCGGCCGGCAACTGGTCCATGCCGGCGGCCACCGGCGCGGCGAGATGGCCATCACCGACCTGCGCGAGCAGTGGCGTTGCCAGCACCTGTCGGGCTACGACAATGTACGCCTGCACCTGCCGCGCAGCGCCATCGAGCAATTGAGCCAGGACAGCGGACGTCGCATCAGTGGCTTGCAGCCGGGCCAGGCGTTGCAGGATCCGGTGGTATGGCACCTGGTCCATGCCTTGCTGCCCGTGCTGGGCGAGGCCGCCAACGACAGTGACACGGTCTTCATCGACACCGTCACGCTGGCCTTGCACACCCACCTGGCGCAGCGTTACGGCGGCCAGGCGGCGCCGCGCAGCAGCGGGCGGCTGGCCGGATGGCAGCAGGTGCGGGTGCGTGACTACATGCTGGCGCATCTGGGTCAGCGTCTGAGCCTGGCGGAGTTGGCCGCGCAATGCGGCTTGTCGCGCGCGCATTTTTCACGGGCTTTCAAGCTCAGCTTTGGTCTGCCGCCGCACGCCTGGCTGCAACGCCAACGTATCGCCCTGGCTTGCGGCCTGCTGCGCGAGGGCGGCAAGAGCATGACGGCCATCGCGCTGGAATGCGGGTTCTCGGACCAGAGTCACTTCAGCCGGGTGTTCAAGCAGGTGATGGGGATGGGGCCGATGGTGTGGGTGCGGGATTCGTGATTCGAAGACAGCGAGTGAAGTTAAGGCCCCACCTGGCTTCCGCGTCTTCGAATGGATAGCTCTTCCGGGCAGCTTGCAGCTTCAACGATGCTGTGCCAGCCATTCGCGCAAGGCGCCGTTCATTCGGCTTTGCCAGCCCGCGCCCTCGCTCTTGAAAGCCTCCAGCACATCAATATCGAAGCGCATCGTCACCTGCACTTTCGTACCGCTACCCGCCGGGCGGCCACGGCTGCGCGCTGGCCGCATGGCTGCAAAATCCTCGGCAGTCAGAGGTGGATTGTCCGGGTCTGACAAGGCTGCCGCAGTGATCGCTGCATCTTCCTCATCGCCGGGGGGAAGCGCCCCTTGTTTAATTTTCGGCATACAGTTGAAACTCCCTTTGATTGACCTTGCGCAGGCTGATCATGCGCCGCTGGTCAGCCCGTATGACGTATACAGCCACATGGAGCCGCATACCGATGAAGGCAATGGCAATTTCTCTTTGCTCTTTGTAGTCGTGCCGGTCATCGGTTCTGATCAGCGCATCTTCCCAGTCCATCTTGGCGGCCAGCGCAAGTGAGACGCCATGTTTGGCAAGGTTGGCCGCATCTTTGGCGGGGTCGAATACGATGTCCATGCATATTATCGTAGCTACGATAAATGTGCGGATCAACGATTATTTGTAGCTACATATAAAACCGGCACCAAAGCACTGGAACCCATTTCATCAATAGGAAGAACCCGAAGGGAGCGGCCCGTTCGGGCGAATTTGCGTGACGAATTTGGCTCAAGACGCACCCCCCGGCATAAGTCAATCGCTTGTGCCCTTGCGATCTTGGTTGGAGGGCCACCTCGCTTGATGTTGACCACCGGTGCTCAGGAATGCGTGGTTGCAGAAAAGCGCTGGCCGTCTACCGCTGCCTGGCCGAATGAATCTGCAAACGCTCCGCCGCCCGCACCAGGTCGGCCAGGGTCTTGGTCTGCATCTTGTCCATCACGCGGCGCTTGTGGACCTTGACGGTGATTTCGCTGATGCCCAGTTCGGTGGCGATCTGCTTGTTGAGCAGGCCGCCGATGGCCAGCTCCAGGACTTCGCGTTCGCGCGGGGTCAGCTTTTCCAGGCGCGAGGCGTTGGCCGCGTGCTCCACCCGTTTGTGTAACTGCCGTCCGGCCACGGTCAGCGCTTCTTCCACCGCACCCAGCAGGCGTTCATCCTCGATGGGCTTGGTCAGAAATTCATGGGCGCCAGCCTTCATGGCCTGCACCGTTGTCGGGATGGTGCCGTAGCCCGAGATGAAGATAACGGGAATGGCGTCGCCCCGCTGTTCCAGCCGATGCACCACGTCAAAGCCATCGGCGCCGGGCATCTTCATGTCCAGCAGCAGGCAGCAGGGGGTGCTGGGCAGCGGCACCTGCAGGAATTCATCGGCCGAGGCGAAGCCGCGTGCAGTGTAACCGGCCGCGGCCAGCAGTCTGAGCAGAGCCGTCCTGACCATGCCATCGTCGTCGACGACATATACGGTACTTTCCATGGTTCCATCCGTCTTGCCGGGTTGCAAAAATCATTGCGCAGGCAGGGGGCCGATACAGGGGCGGTCAGGGGCGCCATCAGGCCATGCTGTGCATTGCCTGCCATCATCTGCATTCGAGTCGGGTTTGGATTGTACGAATGTGCTGTTTTTTGTAAAAAACGCCTTTGTTGCATTTGCTTGTCCGGCGCCTGCGCCCTATCCGCAGGGATAATGGGCGCGCCGGGCGCGCGGTGCTATGGTGTGCGGCCTGGCTCCACCATCCTCCACCCAAGCGAGACCCACCCTCATGAATGTCGCCCAACGCAACCGCCTGCAGTCCTCGGGACTGGCTTTCCTCGCCGCCTATGTCGATACGCTGGGTTTCATCGCCCTGTTCGGCTTGTTCACGGCGCACGTAACGGGCAACTTCATCCTGATCGGCGCGGCCCTGGCCGATACCTCGCAGATGTCGATCCTGCTCAAGTTCCTCGCCTTCCCGGCCTTCATCCTGGGCGTGGCGGTGGCACGTGTGTTCATCGCCGCCATCCAGCGCGCCCATGGTCGGGCGCTGGCCTGGTCGCTATTGCTGCAACTGGTGCTGTTGATCGGTTTCATGCTCTGCGGCATCGCGGCCGCGCCGGTGCAGTCGCCTACCGCAGGCTGGGTGATGGCCGCGGGCCTGCTGGGCACCGCTTCCATGGGCGTACACAACGCCATCAGTCGCCTGTTGCTGTCTCACCTGGCGCCGACCTCGCTGATGACCGGCAATGTCACCCAGGTGGTGATCGACATGGTCGACATGCTACGCGGTGCGGCCGATGCCGGCACCACCGAGCGTTGCGTCAAGTTCGTCTGGCCGGTGCTGTCCTTCGGCGTGGGTGCCATTGCGGCGGCCTTTGCCTATCACGCCATCGGCTTTGCCGGGCTGATCGTGCCGGTGCTGATCCTGGTGGCCATGATCGTTTGGGAATGGCGCCAACCTGCTCCCTCGGCGCTGGCCAAGTGAACAAGTCGCGGCTGGAAGCCTTCAGCGATGGCGTCATCGCCATTGCCATCACCATCATGGTGCTGGGCCTGCAGACACCCCAGGGCGCCAGCCTCGATGACTTGGCGCCGCTGATGCCGCCACTGCTGAGCTATGTACTGAGCTTCGTCTACATCGGCATCTACTGGGTCAACCATCACCACCTGCTGCAACTGGTCACGCAGGTCGACCGCCGCGTGCTGTGGGCCAACCTGCACTTGCTGTTCTGGCTGTCGCTGCTGCCCTTCGTCACCTCATGGGTGGCCCATCATCATCGCCAGAGCGCGCCGGTGGCCTGCTATGGCGTGGTGCTGCTGATGTGCTCGGTGTCGTTCCTGTTGCTCAAGCTGGCATTGCACCATAGCGAAGCGGCCCATCCTTCGCTGGCGGCGCTGATCGGCCATGGCCGCAAGAATGCGCTGTCCATCCTGCTCTATGCGGTGGCCATTCCACTGTCCTTGTTCACGCCCATGGGCGCCACCGCCATCTACGTCTTGCTGGCCCTGCTGTGGTTCCTGCCGGACCATCACTTCGAGCAAGCGCGTCCTTGACCACGCCCGTGATCAGGCGCCGAGCTTGTCCCACAAGGCAGCGGCGTTGAAGTCGCGGATCACCGCATCGGCCCCGGCGGCGCGCAGGCGCGTTTCATCCAATCCCCCCAACATGCCGAAGGTCCAGACCTTGGCACCGCTGGCGGCTTTTACGCCCGAGCTGGAATCCTCGAAGGCCACCGCCTGCTGCGGCTGACCGCCCAGCACTTGCAGCGCGGTCAGGTAGGGCAGGGGATCGGGCTTGGCGCGCGCCAGTTCGTCGCCGATCACCAGCGTATCGAAGCGCCCGGCCAGACCCGTGGCCTTGAGCATCAGCTCGGCATTGGCGCGCGGGGCATTGGTCACCACGGCGCTACGGCCACCGATGCGGGCGATGTGTTCCAGCAAGCGTTCGATACCCGGCGTGGGTGCGACCTGCTGGTCCAGTTGCGAGCGGAACAGTTGCTCCTTCTCTTCGGCCAGCGGCTGGCATTCGGAGGCCGGCATCCCGGGGAACAGGTGGCCGAAGATCATGGCATTGGAGGCGCCCATGATGTGGGTCTTGTAGTAATCGACGTCGATGCTGCGGTCCCAGCGTGCCAGGATGGTGTTGAAGGCGGCATGATGCAGGGCGTCGCTATCCATGAGCGTGCCGTCGAGGTCGAACAGGAAATGGGTGATGGTCATGTCGGCTGTGCACTCGCTGAGTGGTGAAAGATAAAACGACCCATGCCTGCAGGCAGGGCTGAGGCGGCCATTCTATAAGAGCCGCTGCGGATGTGCTGTGCACTTTCTTGCGCATCCTCTTTCCCCTCTTCCTTTATTTCTCTCGGCATTTTTCGCGCTTTCCTACGCCAGCAGCCGAACTGCGCCGATGGCGCCTGGCCCGGCGCGCCCCTACAGTCTGTTCGTGGCAATGCCCCCGGCCCTGTGCACGCTGCAGGGATCAATCCATCAAGAAACGCGAGGAGATTCATGACCACCTCAACCCTTCACTCCCTCCCACCGGCCAGCAGCGAAGCCGTCAATCCCAATGGCTCCGGCGTCTCCTGGGGCGCCATCCTGGCCGGCGCCTTTGCCGCCGCCGCACTTTCCTTCATCCTGGTGATGCTGGGCTTCGGCCTGGGCTTTTCCTCGATCTCGCCGTGGTCCGGCCAAGGGATCTCGGCCAAGGCCATCGGCTACTCGACCGCCGGCTGGCTGCTCTTCACACAGATCGCGGCCTCCGCCATCGGCGGTTTTCTGGCCGGACGCCTGCGCGTGAAGTGGGCCGGCCTGCATACCCGTGAAGTGTATTTCCGCGACACCGCGCATGGCCTGCTGGCCTGGGCCGTGGCTTCGCTGGCTACCGCCGCCCTGCTGGGCTCGGCCGTGGGCAGCGTCATCTCCGGCGGCGCCAAGACCCTGGGTGCCGCAGGTGGCGCGCTGGGCGCTGGTGCTGTAACCACTGCCGCTGCCATGGGGCCGGACGGTGCGCAACAGGCGGGTAACCTGGCCGATCGCGCCTCGGGCTATTTCATCGATTCGATGTTCCGCACCGGCAGCAATGCCGCTGCGCCAAGCACCGGTGCGGCGCCCGCCGCGCCGCTGACTCCGCCTGCCGGTAGCGATGCCGCCAGCGCTTCTGCTATGGCACCGCTGGCCGCACCGACGCCCGCCGATGGCCGTGAACTGAGCTCGGCCCAGCGCATGGAAGTGGCACGCGTGTTCGGCTATTCGCTGGCCAAGCAGCAACTGGCCGACAACGACAAGCGCTATCTGGGACAGCTGGTGGCGCGCCACACCGGCCTGGCGCAAGCTGATGCCGAAAAGCGCGTCGCCGACACCTTTGCCGCCTACCAGCGCAATCTCGATGACGCTGCCGCCAAGGCCAAGGAAGCCGCCGATGCTGCTCGCAAGGCCGCGGCCTATGCGTCGCTGTGGATGTTCCTGGCGCTGCTGTGCGGGGCGTTTATCGCCAGCCTGCTGGCCACCTATGGCGGTCGCCTGCGTGACCGCAATGAGCTCTATGGCGAGCCGGTGCTGCATCACCCGGTGCACGATCCCCGCGTCGACGGACCCGAACACCAACTTTGATAGGAGACTGACATGGGCGCCATTCTGCTCTGGCTCTTGGGTATTCCGATTCCCATCATCCTGCTGCTGATCCTGTTGTTCTGAGCATCGTTGCAGCATCACCGTGAGAACGCCAAGGGCGGCCGCAAGGCTGCCCTTGCCCTTTGTCATGCCGCGATACGGTCCTGCTACTTCCTCATCAGCGGCCGTCGTCGGATGATGGTCAGCAGCCGCTGGGCCGCGGGTGACAGGTAGATGTCGCGGCGGTAGGTCAGCCCCATGCGACGCAGCATGGTGGTTTCCTTCAGGACCACTTCGCGCAGATGGCCGCGCCCGGCCTGCAGGTTCAGCTTGGAAGCAAAGCCCAGCAGGTTGCTGCGCTCGATCAAGGGCATGATCATGTTGAGCACCGTAGGCATGATCTGCACGGTGGGCCGGGGCAGATGATGGCGATCGAACACGTTGTCCAGCCACTGGCGACTCAGCACCGACTGCGCCGGCAGCACCCACTGGTACTCCAGCAGATGGCGCAGCTTGATGCGGCGCTCGAAGATGGGATGGTGCGGACTGGCCATGACCACCATCTGGTCCTGCATGATCTCTTCGGTATGGAACACCTCATCTTCCTGGATCATCGGCCCCAGCACGATATCCAGCTCACCGGTCTTCAAGCCTGCCAGCAGCACGTCGTTCATCGAGACCTTCAGTTCGATAGTGACCTTGGGCGCCTCTCTCAGCAACTCCTGGCACAGACCCGGCAGGATGTGCTCGGCCAGGGTGGGAATGCAACCCAGGCGGATGTTGCCTTCGCGGCCGTGGGCGTAGTCGCCGATCTCGCGCGCGGTCTCATCCATCATCAGGCTGATCTGGCGCGCCCGGTTCAGCAGCGCCTGGCCCACGGCGGTCAGACGGATACCCCGACCGGCCCGCTCGAACAGTGGTGCGCCCAATTGTTCTTCCAGACGATCAATGCATTTGGTCAGCGCCGGCTGGGTCTTGAAGAGCCGTTCGGCAGCGCGTCCTACGTGGCCTTCCTCAGCAATGACGGCAAAATACTTGAGGTCGCGGAAGTCCATGATTCATTCCTCAAAGTTATTGAATCTAAAATAAAAGCAAATATACATTAAATATCCTGCCGCGTAGACTGCGCTCCAAACAAGAACCTTGCCCGTCAGTGGCAACGACAATATGGAGACCATTACGATGCCTGACCAGCCTTCGCGGCGCCATTTCCTGCGCCGCAGTATCCGCTTCGCCGGCGCCCTGGGCGCGGCTACCTATATGCCCATCGCCCTGGCACAGAATGTGAGCTATCCGCATTCTGCCGGCGACGCACTTCCCGTGGCTCGCCTGCCGGCCAATGCTTGCGATTGCCATATGCACATCTACGATGCGCGCTTCCCCTGGGCGCCCGGCGCCAAGCTGTTGCATCCGCCCGCCACCGTGGCCATGTACCGCCAGATACAGCAACGCCTGGGCAGTACGCGCAACGTCGTGGTGACGCCCTCCGCCTACGGCGTGGACAACCGTTGCACCCTCGATGCCCTGGCCCAGTTCGGCGCCACTGCGCGCGGCGTGGCGGTGGTCAACGACCAGGTCAGCGATGAGGAACTGCAGCGCCTGCATCAGGCCGGGGTGCGCGGTCTGCGCTTCAACCTGGCGCTGGGTTCGGTGACCACCGTGGCGATGATGGAACCGCTGGCGCGCCGCGTAGCAGCGCTGGGCTGGCATCTGCAGGTGAACATGTCCAATGAGGTCTTGCTGGCCAATGGCGCCTTGCTGGCACGACTGGCGGTGCCGGTGGTGTTCGATCACTTTGCCCGTATTCCGCTACAGGCAGGCGCTGGTGATCCGGTGTTCGACCTGGTGACCTCCTTGATGCGCGAGCAGCGCGCCAGCGTCAAGTTGTCCGGTGCCTATCTCTTTAGCAAGCGCGGTGCACCTGCTTACGAAGACGTGGCGCCGCTGGCCCGCGCGCTGGTCGAGGTTGCGCCCACCCAGGTGGTGTGGGGCAGCGACTGGCCGCATCCGACCGAACAGCACAAGCCCGATGATGCGCGCTTGCTGGATGCGCTCATCGGCTGGCTGGGATCGGAACAGATGATCCATACCGTGCTGGTGGACAACCCCGCCCGTCTCTACCACTTCTAAGGGAAGCTCCCATGTCACAGGCATCGATCAATTCCATCGCCAGCGCGCCCGTCAGTACCGCCGCCGTGAGCGAACAGGCCACCATGAAGAAGGTGATGCGTCGCCTCATCCCCTTCATCCTGCTGTGCTACGTGGTCAGCTACCTGGACCGCATCAACGTCGGCTTTGCCGCGCTGACCATGAACAAGGAACTGGGCCTGACCCCCTCGCAGTTCGGTCTGGGCGCGGGTCTGTTCTTCATCGGTTATTTCTTCTTCGAGATTCCCAGCAACCTGGCCCTGCATCGCTTTGGCGCGCGCATGTGGATCTCGCGCATCATGATTTCGTGGGGCCTGATCTCCATGGCCACTGCCTTCGTGGTCGGTCCCAAGAGCTTTGCGCTGGCGCGCTTCCTGCTGGGCATGGCCGAGGCCGGATTCACGCCGGGTATCTATCTGTATTTCACGCAGTGGTTCCCTGGGCCCTGGCGTGCCAAGGCCACGGCTTTCTTCCTGATCGGCATTCCGGTGGCCAACATCATCGGCTCGCCGCTCTCGGGCGCGCTCATGGAGCTGCATGGCATGTGGGGCTTCCAGGGCTGGCAGGTGCTGCTGTTGCTGGAGGCCTTGCCGGCGGTGTTGCTGGGCGTGCTGTGCCTGTTCCTGCTGCCGGACCGTCCGGCCAAGGCCAACTGGCTGAACCCGTCCGAAAAGCAATGGCTGGAAAATGAATTGTCCACCGAGCAGAACGTACTGGCCCAGCGCCACGGCAACAAGTTGAAGGATGCCTTCACCAACTGGCGCGTGTTCGCCCTGGCCGGCGCCAACTTCTGCGGCATCATCGGTTCGCTCAGCATCGGCTTGTGGCTGCCGCAGATCATCAAGGAATTCGGCCTGCCTGCGCACCAGGTCGGCCTGGTGGCGGCCTTGCCCTACGTGGTCGGTGCGATTGCCATGACGTTGTGGGCCCGGCTGGCCAATCGCAGCCAACGCCGCCTGCTGTTCGTGGCCGGGGCCATCGTGCTGGCCGCGGTTTCGCTGGCAGTATCGGCCTTCCTGCATACGCCCTTGCTGAAGATGCTGGCCATCACCGTTGCGGTGGCGTCCATCCTCTCGTTCCAGGCCACCTTCTGGGCCATTCCCTCGGGCTTTTTGACCGGTCGCGCTGCAGCCGGCGGACTGGCGCTGATCGTCTCCATCGGTAACCTGGGCGGCTTCGTCGGTCCCTCGGTGATCGGTTTCATCCGTGAGGCGACCCAGGGCTTCACCTATCCGCTGCTGTTCGTGGCCGGTGCGCTGCTGCTGGGTGCGGTCATCACGCTGGCGCTGGGCGATCCTGCCCGTGTGCACTCCACTTCCAAGGAAACATCATGAGCTTCTTTGCCCCGCCGCCGGTGGTCGATGCCACCGTCTTCACCCGCCTGCCGGATCATTTCCGCACCCCCCGCAAGAATGCCTGGGGCGATGCCAACCGCGGCGGCCTGCCCATCGATTCCTTCCTCGAAGGTCCGTCCTTCGACCGCCAGGGCCGGCTGTATGTGACCGACATTCCCTATGGCCGCATCTTCCGCATTTCCATGGACGGTCAGTGGGAACTGATCACCGAATACGACGGCTGGCCCAATGGCTTGAAGATCGACAAGAATGGTCGCATCGTCATCACCGACTACAAGCGCGGCCTGGTGCAGCTCGATGCCGATACCGGCACGGTCACGCCGCTGCTGGAGACGGTCGGCTCGGAAGGCTTCAAGGGCGTCAATGATCTGGTGTTCGGCCCCAAGGGTGAGATCTATTTCACCGACCAGGGCCAGACCGGCCTGCAGGACGCCACTGGCCGGGTCTACCGGCTGGACCCCAATGGTCAGTTGACCTGCCTGATCAACACCATCCCCAGCCCCAACGGCATCGTCTACGATCCGGCGCTCAATCACTTGCTGGTGGCAGTCACGCGGGCCCAGCAGATCTGGCGCATTCCGCTGCATCACAACGGTGTGGTCGGCAAGGTCGGAGTGTTTGCCAACCTGCATGGCGGCATGGCCGGTCCCGACGGCTTGGCGCTGGATGCCGAGAGCTGCCTGTACATCGCGCATACCGGTTTCGGTTCCATCTGGCGCTTGTCCAAGTTTGCCGAACCGCTGCTGCGCATCCGTTCCACTGCAGGTATCTCCACCACCAACCTGGCCTTCGGTGGCCCGGATGGCAAGAGCCTGTTCATTACCGAATCCCAGACCGGTTCCATCCTGCGCGCCGAGGTACCGGTGGCCGGTCTGCCCATGTATTCCCACGCCTGAGCATCGGCGTCATCACGCATTGTCAACTTACCGTAAAGGATCATCATGAGTACGCAACCCGACTTCATCCGCGACTTCGAACGTGTCGATGCCGCCATCGTCGCCCAGGCTTCCGAATTTGCCGCCTCCATCCTGGCTGACGTAGCCGGTCGTCGTGGCACCCTGTGCAGTCGCGTGGCGCCGCTGTCGCCTTCCATGCGTGTGGCCGGCCCGGCACTGACGGTGGAAGTGCGCCCCGGCGACAACCTGATGATCCACGCCGCCATGGCCATCGCCAAGCCGGGCGACGTGCTGGTCATCGATGGCAAGGGCGATGAGACTTGCGCACTGATGGGCGAGATCATGGTCTCGCAGTGCAAGGCCAGCGGCCTGGCCGGCATCATCATCTACGGTTCGGTGCGCGATACCGAAGCGCTGCGCGAGATCGGCTTCCCGGTCTATGCTGTGGGCGCCAATCCCAATGGTCCGACCAAGAACATCGCCGGCCGCGTCAACTGGCCGATCTCGGTGGGCGGCACCGCCGTGGCGCCGGGTGACCTGATCGTGGGCGACGCCGATGGCGTGGTGGTGGTCGAGCGCGAAAAGGCGGCCTCGCTGCTGGCCGCAGCCGCCAAGAAGGTGGCCGACGAAACCAAGCGCTTGACTGAAATCCGTGGCGGTGGCCCGCTGCGTCCGACCTGGCTGGAAAGCGCGCTGCGCAAGGGTGGCGTGCTGGCCGAAGGAGAGTCGCTGTGAGCGCCAGCAAGAAGGAAGTGATCATCGTCACCGGCGTGGACCTGGCGCCGGCCGCCGTGGCTATCCTGCGCGACTACCAACTGGTCTACGCTGGCGCCAAGCCGACCGAGGATGACCTGGTCCAGCTGGCACAACAGCACCAGCCGGTGGCCATCATCGTGCGCTACGGTGGTGTCAGTGCGCGCGTGATGGATGCCAGCCCGGCGCTGCGTGTGATCTCCAAGCACGGCACCGGTATCGACACCATCGACAGCCAGGCTGCGCAGCAGCGTGGCATCGTGGTCAAGGCTGCCGCCGGCGCCAATGCCCCGGCCGTGGCCGAGCATACCTGGGCGCTGATCATGGCCTGCGCCAAGAACGTGGTCGGGCTGGATCGCCGGATGCGCGACGGCCACTGGGACAAGTCCACTCACAAGAGCCTGGAGTTGAAGGGACGTACCTTGGGCCTGGTCGGCTTGGGCGCCATCGGTCGCCGCGTGGCCGCAGTCGCGGTGGCCCTGGAGATGCCGGTGCTGGCCTACGATCCTTATGCCAAGGAAGCACCGCAGGGCGTGCAACTAGTCGATCTCGATACGCTGCTGGCCGGCTCCGACGTGGTCTCGCTGCATTGCCCGCTGACGGCCGAGAATAAGCATATGATCAATGCCCAGTCGCTGGCGCGCATGAAGGATGGCGCCATCCTGGTCAACACCGCGCGCGGTGGCTTGATCGATGAACAGGCCTTGATCGCCGCGCTGGGCTCGGGCAAGTTGCTTGCCGCCGGGCTGGACAGCTTCGAGAAGGAACCCTTTGCCGCGCCTCATCCGCTGCAGCAGGTCGGCAATGCGATCCTGAGCCCGCACATCGGTGGCGTGACCACGGATGCCTATATCGCCATGGGCACCGGCGCGGCCAGCAACGTCCTGGCCGTGTTGAACACCCAGGCCCAGCCTGCCTGATCCATCATCACTACGGGCTAGCCGCCGAGACAGGCGGCGCCCACTTCCGAGAGAGAGACATGGAGACCATCCAAGACGAAAAGCGGCTGGAGCGGGAAACCGTCCGCAAAGTCACCTGGCGCTTGTTGCCATTCCTGATGCTGTGCTATCTGTTTGCCTTCATCGATCGCGGCAACATCGGCATGGCCGCGCTGCAGATGAATCACGATCTGGGGCTCTCGCCCAAGATGTTCGGCTTTGCCAGCAGCCTGTTCTTCATCGCTTACTTCATCTTCGAGGTGCCCAGCAACCTGGCGCTGCAGAAGTTTGGCGCCCGCAAGTGGCTGGCGCGCATCATGATCACCTGGGGCTTGATTTCTGCCAGTACCGCCCTGGTACAGGGCCCCCATTCGCTGTACGTGGCGCGCTTCATCCTGGGGGCGGCCGAGGCCGGCTTCTTCCCCGGCGTGGTGCTGTACCTGACCTACTGGGTGCCCTCGGCTTACCGGGCGCGCATGGTGGCCTTGTTCATGGTCGCCATTCCGGCGGCCAGCTTCGTGGCCTCGCCGGTGTCGGCCTTGCTGTTGCAGATGGATGGCATCGGCGGGCTGCGCGGCTGGCACTGGCTGTTCGTGTTGGAAGGCTTGCCGACCGTGCTGCTGGGGGTGGTCTGCCTGATGTTCCTGACCGATCGTCCAGAGCAGGCGCGCTGGCTCGATGAGCACCAGCGCAATTGGCTGGTGGCCACCATGAACCGCGAGGCTGCCAGTCGCGCCGCCAAGCAGCACATCCCGCTGTGGAAGCTGTTCAGCCAGCCGCATGTATGGGGCATGGCCCTGGTGTGCGCCTGCGCCTCGGCGGCCGGTTCGGTCTTGAACGTATGGCAGCCGCAGCTGCTCAAGTCCTTCGGCCTGTCGGTGATGCAGACTGGACTGGTCAATTCCATCCCTTACCTGATCGCCTCGGTGCTGATGGTGTGGTGGGGACGTCATTCGGACCGCAGCGGCGAACGTCGCTGGCATACCGCCATCCCGCTCATGCTCATCGGCGGCGGCCTGGCCTGCGCCACGTTGATCCACTCGCTGATCCCGGTGGTGTTGATGCTCACGCTGGTGTTGATCGGTGCCTATTGCTTCAAGGGGCCGTTCTGGGCCATGGCCACCAACTGGCTGGCGACCGGTTCGGTGGCGGCCGGCCTGGCCGGCATCAATGCCGTCTCCAACCTCATTGGCGGCGGTTTGATGGTCAACGTCTATGGCTGGGTCAAGGGTGCCACCGGCAGCTTCGCGCTGGCACTGCTGCCGCTGGTGGGCCTGTCGGTATTGAGCGTGGCGATCCTGCTGTTCTTGTCGCGCAAGTCGCGTACACCGGCTGCCACGGTCGCGGCGACGGCCAAGCCAGCGGCGCATTGATCAGCCGCCGCGCTGTAGAAAACAAAAAGCCGCAGCCGCCTTGCGCAAGCAGGCGGCTTTTTTGAGACTCACCCCTTTAGCACTTGAGGCAAAATTCCACCGCATGACGATGTGGCTCACATTTCACTACGGCGAGGAAGCAAATCCTGCTCTACGAGCCTTATTTCAATGGAGGTAGCCACCTTGATGTGCTCCTCGTTTTGCACCGAAAAGGGCTCGTCCATGATACTAACGACGATAGTCCCTTTTTGTTTCCCAGTGCTGTCCTCAACGGGAATCAACTCCTGCGCTTCAGGAACCTGAGAAGCTTTAATCACTTTGGGGAGATAAAGCATCCAGCCAACGCCCGGACGATCGTCAAATACCTTATGTATCGCATCATAGGGCGGATCGGTGACGGAAATGAAAGGTGCTGGCCAAATCTCCAACAATCCCTTCACTACCTGAATCATCTTCGACTTTTCCATTAGCGCCGGAACAGACGTAGATTGAAGGCTGAAGGTGGACTTGGAAGGGTATTCACGTACAACCAGAGTGTGATTCATCAAAATTGAGCCCTCTTCAAGGAGTCCATTCCAAACGGCCATTGAGCGAACATCCTTCTCGTCACGGTCTTTGTCCTCCTCTTTGAAAATGGCTAATGCAGCTTGAGATGGACCGTCATCATCGAATGCTTTGTTTCGCAATGAATTTTCTGGAGTATCTGCGGGCGGGCACCAGTCGGCCATAGGTACGCCAACTTGGTCTAACAAAACGGCTGTACGCCACAGCATTTTCAACTGCCCAGAAACATCCGGGAGCGTGCTTTGCTCATAGCGATAAGAAAACTTGATGTCCATAAATCTCAAGGCATATAAATTGAATTGATGCGAATCAGATCGTCTTCTGCAAAAGCGCTTTTCATGGAGAGGTACATTGTCTTCTCCATGAAATACCAGTTCAGCGCAGCCGGAAAAATCATGCTTTATGACCGAGAAATTTTAGGAAGCAGGTCGCTTTTTTCGTTGTACGTTGGTGGGGATCAGGTGAAGCCGAACAGCGCGGCCGGATTGTGCACCAGGATCTGTTCGCGGGTGGCGGCATCCGGCGCCCAGGCGGACAGCAGGTCGAACAATACGGCGTCATCGGGCTTGATCTTTTCGGTCGGATGCGGCCAGTCGCTGCCCCAGATCGCGCGCTGCGGTGCTGCCTGCACGTAGGCGCGTGCCAGCAGGCTGGTATCGGGATAGTCGGGTGGACCCTGCAAGGTATCGGCATAGGCTTCGGACAGCTTGATCCAGGTATGCCCCTGCCGCAGCAGGCGCAGGATGGCTTGCGCGCCCGGGTGCTCCAGACCGGCCGGCTGCGGGATGCGGCCCAGGTGATCGATCACCACCGGTGTGGGCAGGCCAGCCAGCACCGCTTCATGCTCGGCAATCTGCGCTCCCGACATCAACACCTGCACATGCCAACCCAGCGGCGCGATCTTTTCGGCAGTACGACGCAGCCGCTCCACCGTGGTGATGCCCCAGGTCTGGGGTGACAGGAAATTGACGCGCACTCCGCGCACGCCCAACTGGTGCATCTCCTGCAATTGCGCCATCGGCACCTCATCTTCGATGACCACGATACCGCGTGCACGCGTGCCGAACTGGCGCAGGGCGTCGAGCAGACAACGATTGTCGCTGCCATAGGTAGAGGGCTGCACCACCACGTGACGGGCGATGCCCAGCTTGGCCATGAGCAGGCGATAGTCCGCCACGGTGGCGCCATCCGGGCGGCCCCCGCGCCAATGCGGCGAGACCGGGAAACGTGCATCGTAGATATGGTGATGGCTGTCGCAGCTCAAGGCCGGCGCCGTCAGCCGCGGTGGCTGCTGCCCCGCCGAATTGGGAACGCTTTGCGCCAGTGCAGCGCGCAGGCCGCTACAGGCCAGCAGGCTGCCGGCCAGGAAATGTCTTCTGCTTAGCATGAGTCTCCTTGGTTTTTTCGTTGTCGGACGCAATCACGCCCGGCTAGTGAAGAGCCGGGCGTGCAGGTCTGTGACCAGAAGTCTAGCGATGCGGGCTAGCGAGGACTATTTGCTTTTGTTTTGCCATTGATAACTCGCAGGAATGATTGCCGCAGGGCAGCCACGGTGCTTCATGGCACGCCCTGCAGGCCGTCCTGCTGCCGTCATACCCCGAAAATGGTGGCTGTATTGACGCTGTTGTACACCACGTTCTGCAAGTGCAAGGTATAGGTCAGCGTCCCCGGTCCGGCCCCATCCAGATCGATCACCAGGCGCGTGTCGTTAGCCGTGGGGCCGGCGGAGGCCGTCACGAAACGCGACAGGTTGGCCGCGGTAAGGTTCTGGTTGAACACCTGTACCTTGTCCACCCCCAGCGTGAAATCGCCCACGGTCGCGGCCAGGTTGTCGCTACGGCCAAAGGAGCCGACGATGATCCTATCGTCTCCCGTACCGGTCTGGATGAAGGTGGCCGCACCGGCGCGGGTCGCACCGACGACGATGTCGTCATTGCCGTTGCCGCCCATGATATCGCCCGCCGCTTGCGCAGCCCAGTACCACCCCAGCTTCAAGCCCTGCACTGCCGTGCTCTGCCCGAGGTTTTCACCGTTGGAGCGCGAGGCCGTGACGGTGAGGTCGCGGTACAGGCCCGGCGCCAGGGCTGCGGCCGGCAGGGTGATCGAGAAGTCGCCCGCCGCCACTTCATCGAAGGCCAGCACCTTGCCGCCCATTTCGATGGTCACAACGTAACGGTCGCTACTGCCGCCCCCGCCGACCTTACCCGAGAATACCGGACCACTAGCGGGATGGCCGAAGGCGGTCGAGCTATCGAGGTCGTTGAGGGTGACATAGCTGGACTCGGAGGCGTTGAGCGCCCGCGCCGAAGCGGGCGCCTGGTTGCTGCTGCGCACGGCCAGGTCGGTCAGGGTCACCGCATTGCTGCCGCTGGCCACCGATACGTGTTGCGCGGCGCCGTTGACGGTATTGCCGGCCGTATCGGTGTAGCGCGCCACGATGTCATGCTCGCCCGGCGCCAGGCTTTGCACCACTGTCAGGTTCACGGCCTTGTTGCCGGGACCGACATCGTCACTGGTCAAGACCTTGCGCGCCAGCATGGTGCTGCCCTCGAACAGCGCCACCACGTCGCCCACGGCGGCGCGACCGCCGTCATAGCCGACCTGGATGGTCGGGGTCTTGTTGGGGCGGTTGGTGTCGATCTGGTAGAGCAGGCCGATATTGGCCAGATCGATGCCGGTGCGGCTCTCGTCCGCGGCGGGTGTGGCCTGGTACAGATCCTGGCGGCCCAGGGAGAAGCTGCCCAGGTGGTCGATGAAGAGGTCATCGGCTGCCTTGCCCGTTTGCCTTTTCAGCGTGAAACTGAGCCAGGCGCCCAGCACGTCGCTGCCCGCTCCTTGCTGCATGACGGCCAGTTTCTGTCCGGAGGCGAGCGACTGATTGAACAGGTTGTAGCTCTTCTGGTTGGGGTCGCTCCTGTCGGCACTGCCCACGATGGCGGTGCCGCCCCATTCGGCCGAGATGCCGCGGATCGCCGCCAGGAAGCTGGCCGCGCTGGTAAAGCCTGTGGGCAGCGGCGTGGGGATCCCTTCCCCCTTGGTCAGGTTGTGCGGGTGGGTCACGGGGTAGAACGTGCTGCCGAAGATATCTTCCATCTTGACCAATCCGAAAGCCTTCTGCGAACCCGGCACCAAGACCGTGTTCAACTGGGTCGGCGCGACGTCGTCCAGCGACAGCACCAGCTCGCCTCGGGCCACGTTGCTGGCCTGGTCTACCAGTTCGATGGGGATGATGCGTCCCACGGCAGGCGGCGTGAAGCTGTACCTGAGCGATTCCAGGATGGCCTTGACCTGCAGGCCATCAAGCGCCCCTCCACCGGTGCGGCTGATCGTGAACTGACGGGTGGAGGCAACGTAATGCAGTTCCACGCCGTTCACGCCACCCAGGTTGCCGCCGGTGAAGTCGAAGTTGTTGCGGGTGGTGAAGCGCTCATTGCCCAGGATCAGGTTGTCGTTGCTGGCGTCGCTGCCGCCAGGCAGGGTCAGGCGCACCATGGCGATGTCCTGGGCAATCGGCGCGGCCATCTCGCCGTTGATGAGTTTGACGCCATTGGCCGCATCGGCCAGCCTGAAGGACTGGCTGCTCCGTGTCTGGATGCCGGCGGCGTTGGCGTCCAGGTCCAGGATCGGCGCGACAGTGTCCACTGCCAGGATAGCGCGCGAGGTGATGCCGGCCCCACTGGAGGGGCTCACCAGCGTAATGTCCATGCTGCGCTCTATATTGGCCTGGCTGCTGCTCTGGAGCTTGATCCCTTCCACGATGGCTTTGACTTCCGCACTGGTCAGTGCAGCGCCGCTTTCCTTGCGGATGACCGTCAGGCCAGGACGATCAGGTGACAGGAACCACAGTAAGCCGGTCACACCACCGATGGCACCGTGGAATACACCCGGCTGGGATGGTGAGCTGTTGACGACATCGGCGAAGATGATGCGGTCGGTGCTGTTGTCGATACCGTTGAAGCTCACCGCGATACCACCGATGACCGCCGTTGGCGGCACGACATTTCCGGCAAAACTCGTTGCTCCGGCAAACGTCGAGAGTTGATTGCTGGCGTTGACATAGCGGGTGCTGGTGGTCTGCACTCCGGCACGGCTGGCGTTCAGATCCAGTCCAAGTCCGCTGCCATCGGTCTGCACGGTCACCCGGTTCAGATCCACGCTGCGATGACCGCTGCCGTCACCGAGACTGATGTCGAAGCTGCGGGCTTTCACCTCGCTGCTGAAACTGGTGTTCTGCAGGCGCAGGGATTGCAGCACATTGCGTGCTTCGTCACCGGTGAAGGCGCCGCCGTCGGTCTTGGTGAGGGTCACCGTACTCTTGTTGGCGACGGTGACGATCTTGTAGCTCAGGCCAGCCACGCCGCCGATGCTGCGGTTATCGACCTGCGCCAGGTTGTTGTTGATGCCGACCAGGCGGTCCAGGAGCAGCGAGTCCACCGGGGAGGCCCCCCTATTGTCGGACACCAGTTCGATGAAGCGGATATCGCTGGCCTTCGGGGTGGCCAACTGCGGCATCAGGGAGACGCCATTGGCAGTGGCCACTTCGGCGTTGGTGACGGTAATGCTGCGGCTGGCCTGTACGCCATCGGTAAAGGCATCCAGATCCAGTTGCGGCGGTACGTTGGTGACCATCTGCAGCTTCAGGTTCGCTACGTCGCTGCTCCTGCCCTGGGCATCGATCTGCTTGACCTTGTAACCCCAGGCGGCATCGCGCGTGCCATTGGCATTGACCAGGTTCACACCATTGAGCCGGCTCTGGTGACTGGAGGCGCCATTGTTGCGCAGCAGTTCATCGGCCACCAGGCTGGCGCCGCGATTGACCGCCAGCCACGCGCTGACTGCCTCCGGCGTCTGCGCCGGCTGGCTGGAGGGCGCTTCGCGGAACCACTCGCTGCTGTCGTTCTTGCGCGAGATCACATAGCCGCCGCCAATGGCCGACCAGACGAACCAGTCGCCGGCCCCATTGCCGGTGCTATAGACCGGTTTGCTCAGGTCGATGGCGACCGCGCCCGTGGCCAGGTAGGCCGCGCTGAAGGGGACGCCGCCGCTGTTGCGCAGGGTCAGGACGTCGTCCGAGGACAGCAGCGTGTAGACCGCATTGGCCGTGGTATTGCCACCGGCAACCGTCTTCAGGCCGCTCACGGTCAGGTTGCGATTGAGATTGAAGCTGGCCTTGCCGGCGCTGTCGAAGCTCTTGCGCTCGATCTCGGTACCATCGTCGCGCGTCAACACCGCCACGCTGCCGCGCCGTCCGCTGAGCTCCAGCGTCACCGTCTTGTTGGGGCCGGTGGCCGCATCCACCACCACGGTGCCATCGGCCAGCGTCTTCAAGGGCGAGACTACGGTCACGCTCGGCGCTTCGATGCGGGTGACCAGGTTGAATTGCAGCACGTCGCTATCGGTCGTGTTGCCCGCCTTGTCGATCTGTCGTACCTGTACGCTCTTGACGCCATCGGTGTTGCCGTTGCCATCGATGAGGCCCTTGACCTTGAGGTTGTCGCCAGTACCTACGGTCCAGGTGGCGCCGCGATCCAGGCTGTATTCCCAGCGCGCACCGGCTTCGAGGTTGCCGATCCGCACCGTGCCATCGTCGGTGGCGCCGTTGTTGATGGCCGGCTTGGCCAGCGTCAGGGTGGGCTTGGCGGGGGGTGTGGTATCCAGCGTGAAGGTGAAGACATCGCTGGCCTGACTGACGTTGCCGGCCATATCCTTGGTACGCAGGAGCACACGCTTGAGACCATCCGCGCCCCCGTCCTTGCTACCCTTGATGGCGATGTTGATGTCGGTCCAGGCTCCGTTATCGACACTATATTCATAGATCACACCGGGTTCGTCCGGCGCGGTCGGTATCAACTGACCATTGTTGGTGATGCCGTCGGTCCTGGACTCACCAGTATCGATCCCCAATCCTGCCGGCGCAGGTTTGGCCGGTGCTTGTGTATCGAGTGTGAATCGGAAGACATCGCTGGCTTCGCTCACGTTGCCGGCGCGGTCGCGGCTACGCACGCGCACGTTCTTGTCGCCGTCACGGTCGCCATCCTTGAAGCCCTTGACGGGCTCGCTGAAGGAGGTCCACGCGCCATTGTTGACGCTGTATTCGAAGCGCAGATCGGCTTCGCTGGCCGGCGGCGGCAGCAGGTGGCCATCGTTGGTGCGCAGGTCGGTGCGGGAGGCACCGTTGTCGTTGGCCAGCGCAGCCTGGCCCGGCTTGGTCGGTGGGGTGGTGTCGAGCTTCATGGTCAGCACCGCGCTGGTGGTGGTGTTGCCGGCCGCGTCGGTCTGTCGCACGCGTAACTGCTTGTCGCCATCGCCGCTGACGGTGAAGCTGTTGCCGCTGCCATTGCTCCAGGTGGTGCCGCCATCGGTGCTGTATTGCCAGGTGCTATCCGCATCCAGGTCCCGCACGTTGATGTTGCCGTTATTGGTGATGCGCAGCACTTCGTCACCGCTGCTGTTGTTGGCCAGCGCCAGGAGCGGCGTGCGCGGCGGCGTGGTATCGACGGTGAACTCCAGCTTGCCGCTGGGATCGCTGACGTTGCCGGCGCGGTCGATCTGGCGCACCAGCAGGCTTCTGCGGGTACCGTTATCGGTGAAGTTGAGCGTGTTGTCGGCGGAAATGCCCTGGGTCGACCAGTTGCGGCCGTTGTCCAGGCTGTACTCCCAGGTGGCGCCGGCTTCCAGGTTGTCGATGCGTACCAGGCCGTTGTTGGTGATGCCATCGTTGTCCTTGATACCGGCGTCGCTGTGCAGGCGCGGCTCGGGAGCGTCGGGCTTGCGGGTGTCCAGCGTGAAGCTCAAGGGCGCACTCTCGGTACGGTTGCCGGCCAGGTCGAACTGGCGCACGATGACCGTCTTCTGGCCGTCGCCGGCCGGCAGGGTCAGACGACTGCCGGTGCCGGCGATGAAGCTGCTGCCGCCGTTGAGGGAATATTCCCAGCGGCCCAGCGGTTCCAGGCCCTCGACATCGATGTTGCCGCTGTTGCTGAACAGCCCCGTAGCAGCGTTGCCGCGCGCACTGGCCAGGACCAGGCGGGGCGCGGCCGGTGGCGTGGTGTCCATGGTGAAGCTCAAGCGGCTCACGCTGCCGGGGTTGCCGGCCTGGTCGAGTTGGCGCACTTCCACATACAGGTTGCGGTTCTGGTTGGGGTTCAGGCCAGCCGGGTTGAAGCTCGTGCCGTTGCCGTTGGTCCAGTCCGGGTTATCGGTGAAGTCGTTGCGGTTCACGCGCCATTGCCAGGTGGCATTGGGCTCCAGGCCGCTGATGCGGATAGTGTCGTTGTTGGTGACCGGCAGGTCGTTGACGGTGCCGCCGACGGTGGCCAGGGCGATGACCGGCGCGGCCGGGGCCGTGGTGTCCAGCGTCATGCTCAGGGTCTGTGCGGCACTGCGGTTGCCGGCGCTGTCGTACTGGCGCACGGTGAGGGTGTGTGCGCCCTGTTGCGTGACCTCGAAGCTGTTGCCCGAGCCGGTCTGGAAGGGACCATTGTCGATCTGGTACTCCCACTGCGCGCCTGGGGCCAGGTTGCTGACGTTGACCTTGCCCTGGTTGGTGACGCCATCCGTTTCGGAACTGCCGTTGTCCTTCTCCAGCTTGATCAACAGGTTGGCTGGCGGGGCCACGGTGTCGATGGTCACCTTGTGGGTCACCTTGATCGAATCGACCCCGGTGCTGGTGTTCCTGGCCTGCAGTTGCAAGACCTTTTCCACGCCATCGGCGCCGTCGGCGTTGAGGCGGGCCCAGTTCTCGCTGGTCAAGGTGTAACTCCATACCCACCGGTTGTTGCCCGCGTTGGTCACGGTGATGCCATTCTTCATGACCGTGCCATCGGGATAGAACAGCGTGAGCACATCGTTGGGTCCGGCGCTGCCGCTCAAGGTCACGCCAGCCGTGCGTTCGGCCAGGTTGATGACATCGTCGCCGGCCACCACGTTCCAGGCCGGCACGCCGGTCACGCTCAACACCAGCGTGCGTAACTGGCTGAAGGTATTGAGGCTGCTGCCGTTGTCAGGCAACTGCTCCAGCTGCTGGCGCAAGGTGGCCAGGCTGGCTGCCTCCACGTTGATGCCGATCAGGGTGAAGTCAGCCGCCTGCAATTGCTCGGCATTGCGCCCCTGTTCGGCCAGGGCCAGTTTCTGCACCAGGCTCACCAGTTGCTGGATTTCCTGGGGCGTGTCCACCGCACTGGCACGGCGGCTGTCGATGATGGAACTGAGCAACTGCACCGCATTGCCGGTGGCGCCGGGCGCGTTGCTATCGAGGGCCCTGAGCGAACTCATGTCCACGCCGATGCGCTCGAAGTCGTCCAGCTTGGCCAGGTTGGCGGTGTTGGTGTTGTCGGCGGTGCCATCGGCTTGTTGCAGCAGCAAGCGATAGGTATCGGCCACGGCTTGCAGCGCGTTGAGCTTGGCAACCGTGCTGCCGCTGACCGCGACCGTGGCCAGGGCGGCGTTGACGGCCTCGCGGTGGCCGTCATTGTCGCTCATGCCGGTGATGGCCAGGGCTTGGTAATCGGCCAGGGTGGGTGCGCTGCCGCCATTGGTGTCGGCGAAGGCGATCACGCGGGCATAGGCACTGCGCACGCTGGTGGCCAGGGTCTGCAATTCACCCAGGGTGTCGAAGTCGGCCGCACCCTTGGTTTGCAGCACGGCGACCAGGGCATCCCGTTCATCAGTGCTCAGGGTGCGCACGCCGAAGGTATCGAACTCGCTGCTGCTGGGGGCGTTGGCGACCGGCTGGTTGCGCGGCTGGCCCGCCAGGCCGATCAGCTTGGCCACGCTCGCGCCCAGGGCTTCGATCTTGGTCGGGCTGGAGACCTCTGTGGCCGGCACGCTGTCGATGAGCGAGATGAACAGCGAGAACAGGGCCGCATCCTTGGCAGTGCCGCCGCCGCTGGGCTGGGTCACGCCGGCAATGGTCACGCCGATGTCGCGGAACTGCTCGGCGGTGAGGGCCACGCCGGTGTCGCCGGCGCGGCCATTGGCGCTATCGAGGATGGCGTTGTAGGCTACGACGATGCGCTTGAGCTCGGCCGGAGTATCGGCCTGGGCAGCACTGATGCCGGGGCCATGCAGGGCGGCATTGATGGCCTCCACGCGCTCGGCACTGAGCAGTGCGGCGCGTGCCCCGTTGGCATCGGTGTCGTGCTGCGCCAAGCCGATGGCGCGATAGTCCGCGGCCGTGGGGGCGGGGGCATTGGGGAAGCGGCTTTCATCGGCATATTTCAGGATCTTGTCCTGCGCGATGCCGGCACGCTCGGCCAGGCTTTGCAGGCGGCTGACTTGGCTGCCGTCGCTGCGGCTGGCGGCAATGGCGGCGAGAATGGCCGGCAGGTGATGGCCGGCCGCGCCGCTGGCGTCGGAATAGGCCGTCAGATTCACGCCCAGCTCTTGCAGCTCGGCGGCGGTGAGGCTGTCCTTGACCACGCCCATGGAGGCGGAATCGCGCAGTGCCGTGATCAGGCCCAGCAAATGGTTCAGCTTGCCCGGCAAGGGCAGGGCAGTGCCGGCATGATCGCGGCCCAGTTCGACCAAGGGGCGGGCGGTGATGCTGTCGATCAACATCTCCAGGGCCACAGGGCCGGCATTGTCCACGTCACGATGCGGCAGGCCCAGCGCTTCCAGGTCGGCCACGGTCGGTCGCGCGTTGGCTTGCGGGACATGGCCGGACGTGCTGTCGACCACGTGCTGGGCGGCGTCGATGATGGTTTGCAGCAGCGCCGGGGTGTTGGCGCGATTGCCATCGATGGCCGACGATTGCAGGGCTTCGTTGAAGAGCTTGAGATATTCGGCATTGCTGTTGCTGCCGTTGACCGGCAGGCTCAGGCCGATGGCTTCCAGATCGGCGGCGGTGACGGCCTCGCCGCTATTGTCCTGGGCCAGCTTGACGATGCGGTTGCGGGCGCTGGCGGCCGCCTCGGCCAGGCCTTGCAGGGCAGTCAGCGAGACCAGGGCGCTGCCATCGTCGGCAGTGCTTTGCAGCTTGTTGAGCAGGAATGCCAGATTGTCGCCATTGACTGCGTTCACGCCCAGCCATTGCAGCTCGGCCACGCTGAGCGGGCTGCTGGGGGCGGGATAGTGCGCCGGTGTGGTGCCGGGTAGCGGGGCGACGGTGGTCACCTGCATCAACTGCTCCACGGTCAGTGCCAGCCGGTTCAGGCCAGCGACGGTGTTGATCTTGGTGACATCGGGCTGGGCGTGGATGACGCTGTTCAACAGTTGCAAGCCCTGGGACGCATTGACGGTGGGCAGTGCCACGCCGATGTTGAGGTAATCCTCGCGCAGCGGGGCGGCCCCGGCGGCAGTGCGCACATAGGCCATCAGCTTGGCGTAGCTGCCGGCGATGGCCGAGAGTTCCTCGATGCTGTTGACGCCACTCACATCGTGGGTGGCTGCGGTGTCTTCCGAGCTTGGTGCGCGGGTCACCGGATCGACGCTATTGCCTTTGAGACGCACTGCATTGAGGAAGGCCCAGCGCGTGGCGTCATCGGTGATCACCCCCAGCCCCAGGTTGTGCAGGCGGGTCAGGTCGAGGGTGAAGGCTTGTTGCGCCGAGACCGGATCGGCCGCGCTCTCGCGGGCCAGGCGGATCAGGTCGCCGACGGTGGCCGCCAGGCTTTCCAGGCGCTCTGGAGTGCCGACACCGGCCTTGGTCTGCGCGCCCACCACGCTGTTGAACAGGGCCAGCTTGTCGGCATCGATGGGGTTGGCCGGGGTGGCGCCAGCCAGGCTGTCCAGGTTCACGCCGATGGCGCGGTAATGGCTGGCCTGCAGCGCCGCACCGGAGTTGTCGCCCATGGCGCCATCGGCGGCGCTCAGGATGGTGTTGTAGGCCTGCACTACGGTCTTGAGTTTTGTGCGCGTTTCGACATCAGGCCCGGTCAATTTGGCCACGGCGGCGTTGATGTTGGAATGATTATTCATATCCACCGTCACCGCACCCGATCCAGCCGTAATTCCCGTGGCGACATAGTCGGCCAGGCTCGGTGGCGGGTTGGCGTTGCTGTCGTTGGCATAGGCGATGATGGCGGCCAGCGCGTCGTTGCCGCGGTCGAGCAGGCCTTGCAGTTCGGCCACGGTGTCGATCTGGTCGGCGTTTTTGCTGCGGATGGTCTGCACCAGCGCATCCAGGTTGCCGCCCTCGGCGCTCACTACCAGATTGTGCAGACCCAGCAGGCGCGCAGCCTCGGCCCATTTCTGGCGCCCCGCTTCGTCCAGCGTGCTCACGCCCCGGCCATCCAGGAATAGGGCCACGGCGGCGCCCAGGGCTTCCAGCTTGTTTAGGCTGTCGACCTGGTCGCGGCTCTTGTGCTTGAGGGCGTCGTTGAGCAGGCTCAGGTGTTCGGCCGTCTTGTCGCTGGGGCCGGCCGGGTCGGTCAAGCCCCAGATGGTCAGCCCCAGGGTGGTGTAGTGCGCGGCCAGCGGATCGTTTCCCGGCGTGGCGTCGTCCACCAGGTCTTGATCGCTGGCGGGGCGGTTGCCCGAAGTCGGCGTTTCGTTGGCTTCGGAGAGGATGCGCTCGAAGGCGTCCACGATGCCTTGCAGCAGCTCGGGGCTGGTCACCTGGGCCGCGCCGATCTTGGCGCCGGCCAGGACGGAATTGAGCGCGCTCACGCCCACCCGGTCTGCGCCGGTCACGCCCATACCGGTGTAGTCGGCCAGGGTCGGGGCGTTCTGGGCGGCATCCTCGGCATAGGCGTTGATGCGGGTTTGCGCGTTGCGGGCGGTGTCGGCCAGGGTCTGCAGTTCAGCCAGGGTATCGACCTGGCTGCCATCGTCGCGGCTGGCGCGCAGTACGGCCAGTACCGCGGCCATGCTATCGGCACGCAATCCGCTCACGCCCAGTTGGCCCAGCGCGCTCTGCAAGGCTTGGGCGTGATCGGCGGCAGTGGCGGGCAAGTCGCTCAGGTCGTCGGCGGCGATGTGGATGACGGTGTCGCTGGCGCGCACCAGCGGCAGCAGCTTGTTGACCGTGTCGATATCTTCACGTCGCTTGCCACCGTTGGCCAGGGCCGAGTTGAGCAGGCTCAGGCTGGCGGTGGTTTGCGGCGGGGTGACGCCAATGGCTTCATAGTCGCTCGCTGCCGCCGTCGGACGGGCTGCGTTGCCATTGCCGATCTGCGCCAATATGACGCGATAGGCATTGACGATGCTTTGCACCTGCGCGGGCAGGCGCACCTGCTCGGCGTCGATGGCGGCGCTTGCCAGCGCGGAATTGATTGCCCCCAACAGCAGGGCGTCGTCCACCCCGGTCACGCCGAGGATCTGGTAGTCGCCCGGCAGTGGTTCGCTCTGGGTGGCGTCATCGGCATAGCGGCTGATGCGCTGGGCGCTGCCCAGGGCGTTGCTGGCGCGCGCCGATAGCAATGCCAGGGTATTGACTTGGCTGCCGTCATCGGCGGTGGCGGCAATGGACGGCAGGACGATGCGCAATTGATCGGCCGTCAGTTCGGGGCTCAGGTGCAGGCGCTTCCATTCGTCGGCGCTGATGGTATCGGACTTGCCAGCGGCAATGCGGATGATGCGGCTGGCGATGTCGGCCAGGCTGTCGAGCTCGGCCACGGTATCGACTTCATCACGGTTGCTGCGGTCGATGGCATGGCTCAGCAGGGTGGCGGCATTCTGTCGGGCGGCTGCGTCGGCCGCCGTCGGGAACTGGCTGAGCAGGCTTTTGACGCCAACCCGGCTGTAGTCGGCCTCGGTCGGCAGGACGGCGGTATTGCTCATGCCATCGGCGGCGTTGAGGATGGCGGTATAGGACTTGACCAGCGCGGCGATCTTGCTCCACGCATCGACGGCTTCCACGCCCACCTTGGAGAGGGCGTCGTTGATCGAGGTCAGGCGCTCGGCGGTGACTTCGGCACCGGCGGCACGCAGCTCTGGATGGTTGTACTGAGCGATGGTCGGGGCCAGCAGCGACGGGTTCTCAGGATCGATGGGCGTGATGTGCTGGGCGAAGTTCATCAGCGTCTGCAGCGTGCCCAGGTCGAGTGCGACGATGGCGCTGATCTCGGCCAGGGTATCGACCACGCCATCGACCGTGTGATTGTCGCGCAGCGAGGCCGGAACTTCACGCAATGCGGCAGCCATCCGGGCGACGTTGTCGGTGGTCACACCACGGATGCCCAGGGCGCTGAAGTCCTGCGGTACCAGCGGGGTGGGCAGGTTGTTGCCGGCGGCATGTTGCGTCACGCGCTGGGCCGCGGCGGCGATGCTCTCCAGCAGGGCCGTGGTGGCCACTTCGTTGAGCCCTTTGCCATCGATGACCTGACCGGTCACGCGCGCCCCCGCTGCGCTCAATGGAGTACTCACGCCCAGGGTGCTGTAGTCGGCCGCGCTGGGCAGGGCGGACTCGGCGCTGTTGCCGGGGATGCCATCGGCCAGTGCCGCCACGCGCGCGGCGGCGGCCACGATGTTGCGCAGTGCGGCGATGGTATTGGTGCGGGCCACCGGCAGGGTCTTCAGTGCGGCATTGGTGAGCGTCAACGTGGACAACTGGTCGGTGCCGAAGATGGCCATGCGTTCGAAGTCGCTGGTGGTGGGGGCCGGGTTGCTGTCGTTGTCGCCGTACACCGAGGCCTTGGCCAGGGCGTTGCTGGCGGCGGTGATGGTGCTGTTGATCAGCAGCTTGAGACTGATGGCTTCATTGACCTTCTCCGGGTCAGCCACGGCGGCCACGGCGCGCACCACGGCCGGCACGAAGGCGGGATCGATGGTCCGTTCCATGATCTCCGACAGGCGGGTCGTGCCATCGCTCTTGATGAGTGCGGCCTGGGCCTGTTCCAGGGCCAGGTCGCGTGTAGCCTGCGCCTGTTGCAGCGTGCTCTGCGCCGCCGTCAGGAGGGTCTGCTTGGCGGCCTTGTCTTCGGCGGCGCCCTGGTTGTAGGCTTCCTGCGCCCGGATGACGTCGGCCTTGGCCTGCTCCACCGCCTTTTCGCGGTTGGCCAGCAGCACGGTCTGCTCGATCACGCGGGTGCTGTCGGCGATGAAGGTCTGGGTGGTGTCGGTGAAGTTGCCAGCCTGGTCGAGCTGGCGCACCTGTATCCGCGCCTTGCCATTGCCGCGCAGGGTCTCGCCGATCAGTTGCAACTGGTCGCCGGCCTGCCAGCGAATCCAGCTGCCATGCACGACCGGTATCCGTTCGCCATTGGGGCGCACCAGTTGCAGTGTGCCGGCGTCGGTGCCGGTGCCATTCAAGAGCCGCAGATGGACTTCGGTACCGGCTTCGAAGGGGGCCAGCGGCTGCAGCGTGATCTGGGTCTGGCTGGAGATGCCGTCCTGGTTGCTTGCGCCATCGTCGCGGTTGTCAGCCATGTTCAGTTGCACCTGGGCCGGTGCGGTCTTGTCCAGCGTGAAGCGCAGCGGCGTGTCCATCTCGCGGGCATTGCCGCGACCTTCGCCCGATGGGTTGCCGGTGGGCAGGATGCGCGCCTTGATCCACACGGGGCCCTCGCTGTTGGTGAGGTTGCGGGCCACGTATCGGACCTGGCCATTGCTCTCGGTGCGTTCCACCGCCAGTTCGGCCGGATCGATCCAGTTACCGTAGCGCGGTTTGCCATCGGGGCCAACGCCGGTGGCCACGGCGAATTGCAGGTGCTCTTCGGGCTTGAGCAGGCGGGTCAGCACCACGCGCACGGCGGCGTCGCTGGTGATCTGGTCATCGTTGCCCAGGGGCGTGGTGCGCAGCGGATCGTTACCGTCACCGCCGCCGTAGAAGCTGTCGTTGACCAGCACGATCTGGTTGACGGCGAAGTCGGCCAGGCCGGGCGGGGTGTTGAGGTCGATGCGCACGTCGACGTGGTTCTTCCAGACGTTGTCGTTGACGCGGCTATTATCGCCATCGGTCACCGTGACCCGCGCCGAGACCGGACGCTCGCGCGTCATCTGCTTGAACAGGTCGATGGCGGCCTGGTCGGCCTTGAGGACGGCAAAGCCGCTGTTGTCGGCGGTACTGACCGGCAGCTTGACGCTCAATTCCTTCCCCTGCACGTCATGGCCGATCAGGGTCACTTCGACCTTGGATTGCGGCGGTGCCTTCACGGCCAGGCCACCGTCCAGGATTTGAGCTTGGTCCAGCACCATCGCGCCGTTGCTGGACGGCGGCTGCCAGGGGGCCGCACCCGGCGTGGTGTTCTTGATCAGGATGGTGGGTTCGAGGATGCCGATGTGGTTTTCCAGCAGGTAGTCGGTCACGCTGCTGCCGTTGGGCAGCTTCTGCAGCGACTCAAGGAGGGTGCGCGCTCGCTGGCGCTGGTCGTCGCTCAGGCCGGTATCGTTGGCGCGGGCGTTGAGGCGTTCGCTGAAAAGGTCGGCCTGGGTAATGGCATCGCTCCACTTCAGTTTGCTCAGCAGGGCATCGCTGAACTGCAGGCTGTCGGCCAGTTTCTGGATGGCTGCACCCTGGTCGACATAGCGGCCGGGGTCGGTCTGTGTCAGGTTGGCGATCGCCTTCAAGGCGATACCATAGTTGCGTCCGGTGGTGCTATTGCTGCGGGCGAACTCGGGATTGAGTACGGCGGTGCCCTGGGCATCGGTGGTGGTCAGTGGCACGACTTCACCGGAGGTGATGTTGACCTTGAAGAGGGCGCTCACTGCCGCATTGGCGCCGGCCACCATGGTGGCGCCGACCTGGCTGGCGGCCAGGTTGGTCTGGCCGGCCGCCAGCCCTGCCTTGAGCGTGGCCAGTTCGGTCAGGGCCGTGACATTGATGGTCTGGTTGCTGCCATCGGCCAGCACCACCGAGCGCAACACGGTATTGCCCAGGTCGGTGATGCGCATGGTGGCTTCATCGGCGAAGTTGTCGGCCACGCCCGGTGTATTGTCGCGCACGACCAAGAGCAACAGGCCCTTGTAGCCGGGCTGGTCCAGCACCAGCGAATAGCGGCCATTGATCACCGGTACCGCCTTGCCGATGATATGGCCCTGGCTGTCGTAGGCGGTGATGGTGGCGTTGTTGAGTGGACCCAGTGCGGTCGCGCCAGAGAGGGTGGCGGGAGGCACCGGAGGGGCAGGCGGAGTCGTATTGGCGGCGTTGTTGCCAGGGTTGCTGGCCGCTGTCGCGCCGCTCCCGCCGCCACCTCCACCTCCGCCCCCGGCGGCGGCCAGCAAGGCAAGGCCGCCGGCCACCACCGGCCAGGAAATGCTGGTGCCTGTATCGTTGCCGGTGGTGGCACCCGGGTCGGCCAACGATGGCGAGGAGAAAGAAGACGGCGTGCGCGCCGCACTACCGGCATCGGCCTGCTCGCTCAAGCTGCCGCCGGACTTGCCGGCGGCGCTGGCCAGGGCCTCGGTGGGTTTGCCTTCGTCAAGCTCCAGCTTGAGCGGGGCGTCTTCCACATCCTTGTCCTTCTTGCCGGCCTCACCCTTGGTCACGCGCTTGATGCCGTAGCGGGTGATTTCCTTGGAGGTGACGGTGAGGGCGGCGTCAGCGGGTACTTCGATATGGTTCAGTTTCTCGAACACCTCGCCCAGTGCCACATCGCCATCGGCGAATTCCAGTTGCACCTGGGGCGTATTCACGGCACTGACGGCGCCGCGGCTGATGATGATCTTGTGGCCGTTTTCCAGCACGAGGACCAGATCGAGGTCAATGGCACGCACGTCCTTGATGTCGCGTTTGTAGATGGTGCGCAGCAGGCTGCTGGCTTCGGTCAGGTTCAATACGGTAATGGTCATGATGGCTGTCTTGTGGTTGAGAACATGCCGGATCGCATCGTCCGACATGCATGTTGATCACGACTACGCCAACCGCAGGGCGATAAATACCAGGCTGCTATCCGAAAGGACAGCAGCATGACGATCATTGCGATTGAGACAGGACTGTCCGGATGAAGGGTCTGCTCTCGGATCAGTGGGGCGAAGCCTGTCTCGGTGGAGGAGTGATGAAGCGCTGTCCGCAGCGCACGCCAGTGTTCCTTGTCTTGTTTTCTTGTGGATTCACCGGGCGCAGCTTGCGTGACTGAAACTTCCGCCACGACGTAGATTAACGGCGGAAATTATGCGTGGCCGATGGCCGTTGATCTGTCGAATAAATTCGATTTTTCAGGGAAAGAGGCACGTCTTTTGGAATGCTTCAAAAAGTCGATCGGGTGGCTTGTGACGGGGAACAAAAAAGCGTGCCGCAGGGAAAGGGATTGGCTTGGCGGGATGGCGCGAGATCGCCTGGAGGGCTCACGCATTCTGCGGGCGAGGAGGGTAAAGTGCGATGGAGGAAGATAAGTTCATACAGGGGAAAAGCGGCCCCATGGATGGGCAGGCAAGGCAGTCTGCGGGCGCCTTCTCTGCCCTATCCCTCAGAAATGTTCAGTCTTCTTCCACCCAGTCCACCACCGCCCCCAGCGAACGCAGGTTTTCCACGAACTTGGGATGGGCGCGCCGGATCGGCAGCGCATTGCGAATCTCGGAACGTCCTTCGATGCTGGCCGCCACCATGAACAGCGCAATGGCCACCCGGATGATGTAGGGACTTTCCACCGAGGCCGGCGACAGTGGCAGACCGCCGAAGGTGATCAGGCGATGCGGGTCGCCCAGGAACACGTGGGCACCGAACTTGGACAGTTCGCTGCTCCAGCCCATGGCGCCATCGTAGATCTTGTTCCAGAACATGGTATTGCCTTCGGCCTTGACCCCCAGCGCGATGAAGATGGGCAGCAGGTCCACCGGCAGGTAAGGCCAGGGCGCGGCTTCCACCTTGGTCAGGATATTGCTGGTGAAGGGCTTGACCACTTTGAGCGGGCCGTTCTGGCGGGTGTGCGACCAGCCGTTTTCATGCACCACTTCCACCCCGAACTTGGCGAAGGTGCGGTCGATCAGCGGAAATTGCTCAGGTGCGCTGTTGCGCACCCGCACCTGGCCACCGGTGATGGCGCCCATGGCCAGGAAGGTGGCGATCTCGTGGAAGTCCTCATCGAAGCGGAATTCGCCGCCGCCCAGCTTGCCGCCACCTCGCACCGTCACGCGCGAGGTGCCGATGCCTTCGATCTCTACGCCCATCATGGCCATGAAGCGGCAGAACTCCTGCACGTGCGGTTCCGAGGCGGCATTGGTGAGCACCGATTCGCCAGCGGCGGCGGCCGCGCACAGCACGAAGTTTTCGGTGGTCGTGACCGAGGCATAGTCCAGCCAGTGGTGGTTGGCCTGCATGGCGGCGCTGCGGATGATGAGCGAATCGGGACTGCTTTCTACCCGTGCGCCGAAGCGCTGGAACACTTCCACGTGGGGATCGATCTCGCGCACGCCCAGGGTGCAGCCCTTGACGTCGTTTTCCAGCCGCGCTACGCCAAAGCGCGCCAACAGCGGCGGCACCAGCATGATGGAAGAGCGCATTTCCTCGGGCAGGTGATGCACTTTGGGATCGAAGCGGGTCGCGCGGTGATGCAGCTCCAGGATGCCGCTGGCATAGTCCACCGCGACCTCGCTGCCCAGCACGCGGAAGATCTCCAGGATCTTCTTGACGTCGGTGATTTCGGGAATGCCGATCAGGCGCAGCGGCTGGTCGGTCAGCAGGGTGGCGCAGAGGATGGGCAGGACAGCGTTCTTGTTGGCAGAGGGGGTGATGTCGCCGCGTAGCGGGCGGCCGCCGTGTACGATGAGATTGGACATGAACAATGGATGTGAATCGATGTGGATCAGTCTGACGTGGGCGCCGGATGGTAGGGCGCCCCGGCCTGGAATGGACAGATTATGCGCCGCCCGGTTGCAGCCAGGGAAGCAAATTGTGGGTGGGAAGAGGCTTGTCTTTTTTGCTATTTTCTTCACTTTAAGTTATCCACAGCTGAAGTGTGCTGCAGCAAAGTCCAAGTTTCCGTATCATGGCCGGTCTTGGATGAATGCACCGACTAAGGTTTCGACGATGTTTTGCACGCAGCAGTCCCGTTCCGGTAATGATTTCCCCTTTTTCCTGTTGCTCCTGCGCCGTGCCGGCCTGCTGGCCCGGCTGCTCCTGTGTAGTGCGCTGCTGCTGGTGTTGAGCGTCATTTCCGGTAAAACCAGCGAGGCCCAGGCCGCCACCTCCACCGCCGGCAAGCACCGGGCCGTGGCCACGGGCGTCAAAGGCCGCAAGCGCAACCTGCGCAAGAAGACGCCGGTGCAGAGCAAGGCGCGCGCGCCTTCCCACCCCCGGCGTCATGGACGTGGCCGGGCGCATGGGGCGGCAACAGCGGCGGCGGCCGTGACCGCAGCGGGAGCGACGGCGGCAGCGGTGACTGCGGCTCCGGCTGAGGCCAGCGCAAAGACTGCCACGGCTGTGGCCACCAACACCAAGCCCGAACTGCTGCCGCGCTGCGGCTTCACCGAAGCCTCGCGTCGCCACCTCTTCTCGCGCGGCATCTACGTGCTCGATGAACAGACCAATACTCCGCTCTTCGAACGCGATGCCGACACGGTCGCGCCCATTGCCTCGGTGACCAAGCTGATGACGGCCATGGTCTGGCTGGACCAGAAGCCGCTGCCGCTGGCCAACCGGCTGGAAGTGAGCGAGGACGACCTCGATACCTTGAAGTTCACCCATTCGCGCCTGAACGTGGGTGCCAGCCTGTCGCGTGCGGACATGCTGCATATCGCCCTGATGTCTTCCGAGAACCGCGCCGCTGCGGCCATGAGCCGCGACTATCCGGGTGGTCGGCCGGCCTTCATTGCGGCCATGAATGCGCGTGCCCAGGCGCTGGGCATGAGCCATACCCATTTCGAGAATGCCACCGGACTCTCGCCGGAAAATGTTTCCACCCCGCGCGAGCTGGCCGAGATGGTCAAGGCCGCCAATCGTTACCAGTTGATCCGCAACGATTCGCTGGACAAGCAAAAGATGATCAACATCGGTCGTGGCCAGTTGCAGTACATCAATTCCAATCGCCTGATCCGCTATGGCCAGGTCAATGCCACGGTGCAGAAGACCGGTTTCATCAACGAGTCCGGCCACAACATGGTATTGCGCCTCTTGGTGCATGACCGCCGTCCGGTGATCGTCACCATGCTCGGCAGCGGTAGCGCCGATGGTTCGCGCCTGGATGGCGTGCGCATCGCCAAGTGGCTCAACTGCTCGCTGAACTGAGGACCAGGTCGTTGGCCTGCTCGGCCCGGGCCGGCCGGTACAACTGCACCCGGTTGCGCCCGGCGCGCTTGGCCTGGTAGAGCGCTTCATCGGCGGCCTTCACTACTTCCTCCATGCTCTGGTGCAAGTCACGATCCAGGCAGGCTACCCCGATACTCAGTGAAAGTCGCCCGAAGGGGCTGCGCTCGTGCGGGATCTTCAAGGCCTGCAAGCTCGTGAGGATATTGCTGGCTACGTGCAGCGCGCCTTGCGCATCGGCTTCGTCGAGCAAGGCCACGAATTCCTCGCCACCGAAGCGACCGGTCTTGTCGCATTGCCGTGCCACCGCTCCCTGGATGCAACGGGCCACCGCCACCAGCGCATAGTCGCCAGCCTTGTGGCCGTAGGTGTCGTTGTAGAGCTTGAAGAAATCGACATCGGCAAACAGGACCGCAAAGCGCGTGGTGCTATTGCGCTGGCTTTTGTGCCAGGCTTCCTGCAATGCTTCGTCCAGGGCGCGGCGGTTCAGCAGCGAGGTCAGCTTGTCGGTGCGGGCTTGCTGTTCCAGTTGCAGGTCCAGCTTGCCGCGCCGGAAGAACTCCTCGCGCAGGCGGCTGATGAGATAGATGCTGGCGGTGCTGAAGGCCGCCGTGAGCAGCAATACCGCATAGAACATGCGTGTCCAGTCGCGAAACAGTTCGGCCTTGGTGCGACCGATGAAGACCACCCAATTGGTGTGCGGCACGCGTACATAGGCATACAGGCGCTTGACCCCATCCTGTCGCGAGCGGGCGAAATAGCTGCCCTGCTGCGGCGCTTGCGGGGACGTCATGCGCTGCAGGTCGGGGACGTTGTCCAGGCGCGAACCGATGAAGGCTTCGTCGTAGGGCAGGCGCATATAGGCCACGCCACTGGTCGTGTAGAGCGACATGACCGCATTTTTTTCCAGCGACAGCCCCTCGAACAGTTGGCGGAAGTAATCCAGGTACAGGACCATGAAGGCGATGCCGGCAAAGCGCCCATCGGCATTGACCAGCCGCTTGGACAGGACCAGCACGTGCAGACGTCGCTCCATGCGTACCGACAGTGGCGATGAGATGTAGAGCCCACTGGCCAGCTCATGGCGCTGCTGCTCGAAGAAATCGCGCCCGGCAAAATTGCCCGGCATGATCTCGGCCAGACTGGGCGAGCCGACGATGAGTTCACCCTCGGCATTGACGATGCCCAGTGCAGCGATGTAGCTGGCTTCGACTTTTTCGCCCAGCAGGAAATCGAGTTGCTGCGCCGGCGGCATCTGGTGCAACTGCGTATGGCGATACCGCCACACCAGGCTGTCCAGTGCCAGCGAGAGCAGTTCGACGTTGCGCGAGATCGAACGCTGCGCGATGCGCGTCACGTTCAGGGCGTGGTTGATGGACGTGCGTTCTATCTGCCGATAGCTTTGATAGAGCACGATGCTGGTGATGATGACCGCCATCAGTGCAAGCGAACTGATGGTCAGGGTCATGTTGCGTTTGAGGCGTTTGATTTTAGTCTCCCCTACCTTTGACAGGCGTTCCCCGGCTCAATATCGCATCGGGATTGGCGCTTGGCAATGAAAAGGAAACCGATAAAAAGCTTATGTCATCAGGCCATAAATATTGGCCGAGGATTCGCCCCACAAGGCGTCCTGGTCGGCAGCGCAAAGCCGTTTGGCGGCCCATTCCCGCACCACTGCCACCACCCGTGCATAGGATGCTGCCAGCAGGCAGACCGGCCAGTCCGAGCCGAACATCAGACGCTGCGGGCCGAACAGTTCCAGTGCCGTATCCAGGCATTGCACGATGTGATCGAAGTCGCGCGAACACAGGCCGCGCAGCCAGTCGGCTTCGGTCAACAGGCCCGAGATCTTGCAGGCCACATGCGGCATGGCGGTCAGCTCGCGCAACTCGCGGCGCCAGCGTTCATAGGCGGCGCGGCCTTTGCGGAATTCCTTCAGGGCGGGCTTGCCGAGGTGGTTCAAGACGATCCAGTGCTGGTCGTGCAGGGTGCATAGCTGGCGTAGTTGCGGTAGGTGGCGTTCATGGGCCAGCACGTCCAGCACGTAGTCGCGCTCCTGCAGCCAGCGCACGCCGTGGTTGAATTGCGGCTGGGCCAGCAGCAGGGCGGCGTCGTCCGTTTCCGGCATGGCGTGACGCAGACCCAGCAGCTTGTGGCGGCCCCATTGCTCCATGCAATCGGCCAGTTGCGGCGAGGCGATATCGTCCCAGCCGATGACGCCGACGATGCGCGCATCGCGGCGTGCCATCTCCAGCAGGAAGGCGGTTTCTTCGCGCCCGGGGCGTGCCTGTACCGTGATGGAGGCGTGCAGGCCTTGCGCCTCCAGCAGCGGCTGGAACTGGTAGGGCAGGCGGTCCTGCGCCAGCAGGTCCATACCGGTACCGATCCAGGGATAGTCCTCGGAACGGTAGCGCCAGAAATGCTGGTGCGCGTCGATGCGCCGCGGCCCCTTGATGCGTTGCACCGGGGCCGGTGGCATGGTCATTTCACGGTGCAGGGTCAGCATATCAGTGGTTGTGCCGTGGCATGGTCTGCGCCACGCCCTGGTACTTCAGGGCCAGTTCCATGCAGGCGCCAGTTTCCAGTTGGCCCACCGTGCTGCGATAGATTTCCTGCCAGGGGGTCTGGCTGGGCGGCACCGGCGGGATGCCCTCGCTCTTGCGGCGCGCCAGCTCTTCCTCGCTGATGAGCATGTTGCACTCACCGGTGTTGAGGTCGATGCGCACGCGATCGCCATCGCGCAGGTAAGCCAGGCCGCCGCCCACGGCGCTCTCGGGCGAGGCGTTGAGGATGGAGGGGCTGTCGGAGGTGCCCGACTGGCGCCCATCGCCCAGTGTGGGCAAGGTGGACACGCCGCGCTTGATGAGCGCATCGGGCGGTTGCATGTTGACCACCTCGGCCGAGCCGGGCCAGCCCACGGGACCGGCGCCACGGATGGCCAGCAGGGTGTTTTCGTCGATTTTCAGCGCTGGATCGTTGATGCGGGCATGGTAGTCGTCCGACCCATCGAAGACCACAGCGCGACATTCGAAGATGTTTTCCTGGCCGGGGGTGCTGAGATAGCGCTCACGGAAGGCTTCGGAGATGACGCTGGTCTTCATGATGGCGAAGTCGAACAGGTTGCCCTTCAACACCAGGAAGCCGGCGCGTTCGCGCAGCGGGGCGGCAAACGGGTAAATCATTTCGCGGTCGTTCGATTGGCGACCCTGCAGGTTCTCGGCCATGGTCTTGCCGCTGGCGGTGATGCGTTCGGCGCGCAGCTTGCCGGCCTGCTGTAGCTCCCACATGATGGCCGGCACACCGCCGGCACGGTGGAAACGTTCACCCAGGTACTTGCCGGCCGGCTGCATGTTCAGCAGCAGCGGCACGTCGTAACCGTACTTCATCCAGTCTTCCGAATGCAGCTCCACGCCGGCATGACGCGCCATGGCCATGATGTGCGGCTGGGCATTGGTGGAGCCGCCGATGGCGGCATTGACCACGATGGCGTCGAGGAAGGCTTCACGCGTGAGGATGGCGGAAGGACGCAGGTCTTCATAGGCCATGCCGACGATGCGCCGGCCCGTCTCGTAGGCCATCTGGCCGCGCTCGCGATAGGGCGCAGGAATGGCCGAGCAGCCGGTCAGCGACATGCCCAGTGCTTCGGCCATGGCGTTCATGGTGGAGGCGGTGCCCATGGTGTTGCAGTGGCCGGAAGAGGGCGCCGAGGCGGCGGCGATTTCCAGGAATTTCTCATTGTCGATGCTGCCCGCTGAGAGTAGCTTGCGGCCCTTCCAGATGGCCGAGCCGGAACCGACCAGCTCGCCATCCATCCAGCCATCCAGCATGGGACCGCCCGAGAGCACGATGGCCGGGATATCAACGGTGGCCGCGGCCATGATCTGCGAGGGCGTGGTCTTGTCGCAGCCGGTGGTGAGCACCACGGCATCGATGGGATAGCCATGCAGGATTTCCACCAGGCCCAGGTAGGCCAGGTTGCGGTCGATAGCGGCGGTGGGGCGGCGGCAGTTCTCGAAGATGGGATGCAGCGGGAACTCCATCGGGATGCCACCGGCATCGCGGATGCCATCACGCACCCGCTTGGCCAGTTCCAGGTGGATGCGGTTGCAGGGACTGATGTCGCTGCCGCTCTGGGCGATGCCGATGATGGGGCGGCCCGAGCGCAGTTCCTCGGCGGTGATGCCGTAGTTCATGAAGCGCTCCAGGTAGAGCGCAGTCATGTCGATGTGGTCGGGATTGTCGAACCAGTCTTGCGAGCGGAAGCGACGGGGGGTGACGTTTGGCTTGTTCATGGATTCCTCTGGCCCGCAGGCGTATGGATGGGTTATGCGCCCAGCCAGCCGGCGTCGACGTAATATTCGCGGCCGCTGCACTTGGCGCCGCTGTCGGAGGACAGGAACAGGGCCAGGGCCGCGACATCATGCGGATCGACGCGCACGGGCAGGCATTGCGCAGCCAGGATTTTCGCCTCTTCTTCGGGAGTGTGCCAGAGCAGGGTCTGGCGCGGGGTACGGATGGCGCCGGGGATGATGGCGTTGACACGCACACCGTCGCGGCCGAAGTCGCGTGCCATGCCGTGCGTCATGCCTTCGATGCCGGCCTTGGCGGTCATGTACAGGGTCAGGTCGGGCAGGCCCAGGTGCCAGGAAATGGAACCGAAATTGAGGATCACCCCGCTCTTGCGCTCGCGCATTCCCGGCAGCACTGCCTGGGCGCAAAAGAACTGGTGGCGCAGGTTGACTGCCAGGCGTTCATCCCAGTAGGCGGGAGTGACGTCGGCGGTCTTGTGGCGGTCGTCGTTGGCGGCATTGTTGATGAGGATGTCCACGCCGCCGGCAATGGTTTCGATCTCGGTGAAGGTGGCGCGCAGGGCTTCCAGGTTCATCAGGTTGCAGGGGAAGAAGCGCGGGGCGACCGGCGCCGCCTTGAGCGCTTCCACCAGAGCTTCGGAAGGGGCGGTGGCGATGTCCAGGAAGTACACCTGGGCGCCTTGCGCGACAAAGGCTTCTACCAGTGCCGCACCGATGCCGCTGCCGCCGCCGGTAATGACGACCCGCTTGCCGGCGAGGCTGCGATAGAGGGCGTGTTCGAAGACGGGGGTAGTAGCTGCGGTCATGCTTGGTACTCCAGAGGATAAGATGGGCAGCAGGTGCGGCCCGGAAACGATATAAACAGTTTTTGCTTGTTGCGCTCAGCGGCCCGAACGGGTGCTCACGTCCACCCACACGGCCAGCACCAGGATGCTGCCCTTGACGATCATCTGCCAGTAGGTGCCCACGTCCAGCATGGACATGCCGTTATCGAGGCTGGCCATCACCAGCGCGCCGATCAGCGCGCCGTAGATGGTGCCGGAGCCGCCGCGCATGGACGTGCCGCCGATGAAGCAGGCGGCAATCGCATCGAGCTCGCCCATGTTGCCCGCCGAGGGCGATCCGGCGGCCAGGCGGGCGGTATTGACCAGCCCGGCCAGCGCGCACATCAGGCCCATGATGCCGAACACCCACAGCTTGACGGCCTGCACGTTCACGCCCGACAGGCGGGTGGCTTCCATGTTGCTGCCCACCGAATAGATGCGGCGGCCGAACACGGTCTGGGTGCTGACGTAGCTGAACAGGCCCAGCAGTGCCAGCAACAGCAGCACCGGCACGGGAATGCCGTCATAGCTGTTGAGCGTGCGCACGAAGGCCAGCAGCACGGCGCCGATGACGGCCACCTTCAAGCCGTCGCGCCACAGCGCCACCAGCGGCAGGCCGTGACGACTGCGGTTGACGCGGCTCATCCAGGTCAGCGCCAGCGCCAGCACGAACAGGGCAATGCCCAACGCGGCACCGATCTGCGGCGGCAGGTAGCCCTGGCCCAGGTAGACCATGTTGTCCGAGACCGGGGCGATGGTGAGGCCACCGGTAATGCCCAGCAGGATGCCGCGGAAGGCCAGCATCCCGCCCAGGCCGACGATGAAGGAAGGGATGCCCAGGTAGGCGGTCAGGTAGCCATTCAAGAGCCCCATCCCCAGGCCGAAGCCCAGCGCCAGCACCAGGTTCAAGGCCAGTGGCAGGTGGTAGCTCACGTCCAGCAGCGCGGCGATACCCCCCAGCAGGCCCAGCAGCGAGCCCACCGAGAGGTCGATTTCGCCGGCGATGATGACCAGCACCATGCCGCAGGCGAGGATGCCGGTCACCGACATCTGGCGCAGCAGGTTGGAGAGGTTACGGGGTGTCACGAAACCGCCATCGGTCATGAAGCTGAAGAAGCCCCAGATGATGGCAATGGCGATGAGCAGCGCGATGATCTTGTAGCGGCGGAACACCTGCTTGAGATTGGCCATATTGCCCATGTTGCTCAGAGTGCTTGAAGTCATACCGGATTCACCTTGTGTTTTTTTGATCAACCCGCTGCCGCGCGCGAGTTCGCTTGCGGCACGGGTTGGTTGATCGCTGCGGCCAGCACGGTTTCCTGGCTCAGATTGTCGTTGACGAAGTCGCCGCGCAAGCGGCCTTCGCCGATCACCAGTACGCGGTCCGACACGCCCAGCACCTCGGCCAGTTCGGAAGAGACCATGATGATGGCCAGGCCCGCCTTGGCCAGATCCGAGATGAGGCGATAGATTTCGGCCTTGGCGCCCACGTCCACGCCGCGCGTGGGTTCGTCCAGAATCAGTACCTTGGGCTGGGCCAGCAGCATCTTGGAGAGCACCGCCTTTTGCTGGTTGCCGCCCGACAGGCCCGTGATGGGCAGGAAGGGGCTGGCGGTCTTGACGCGCAGACGGTTGATCTCGCCCTGGATGGTCTTGAGTTCGGCGCTGCTGTCGATGCGACTGCCGCGTGAGAAGCGGTTCAACACCGTCAGGGTGATGTTCTGGCCCACGTCGAGGTCGGGCACGATGCCGTGGTGCTTGCGGTCTTCCGGCACCATGCACAGGCCCTGACGGATCGACTTCAAGGGTGAGCCGGTATCGGCTGGCTGGCCTTCCAGCAGGATCTGACCTTCATAGCGGCCGCGATAGGCGCCGAAGATGGCCGACACCAGTTCGGTGCGGCCGGCGCCGACCAGCCCGGCAATGCCCAGGATCTCGCCCCGGCGCACGCTGAAGGAAACGTCATCGACCCGCTTGCGGCGCGGATTGTCGATGTCGTAGCAGGTGATGTGGCGTGCCTCCAGCACCACCTCGCCGATGGCGTGGTTGCGCTCCGGGTACATGGCGGTGATTTCGCGGCCGACCATCTGGGTGATGATCTTGTCCACATCCATCTCTTGCATCGGGGTGGTGGCGATGTGCTTGCCATCGCGGATCACCGAGATGGTGTCGCAGATCTCGGCCACTTCGTCGAGCTTGTGGGAGATGTAGACGCAGGCCACGCCACGCGCCTTCAAGTCCTTGATGATCTTGAGCAGCACTGCGATTTCGGAAGCCGTCAGCGACGACGAGGGTTCGTCCAGGATCAACAGGCGCGCATCCTTGTTGAGCGCCTTGGCGATTTCTACCAGTTGCTGGTGACCGCCGCCGTATTGCGAGACCGGCAGGGCCACGTTGATGTCGGGCATGTTCAGTTCGCGCATCAGTTCTTCGGCGCGGCGATACATGGCGGGGTAATTCATGCGACCGCCCGGCAGGGTGATCTCGTGACCCATGAAGATGTTTTCGGCCACCGACAGCTCGGGTACCAGCATCAGTTCCTGGTGGATGATGACGATGCCGGCCGCTTCGGTATCGCGCACCGAATGCGCTTGCAGCGGCTTGCCGTCCCACAGGATCTCGCCTTCCCAGGTGCCATGCGGATAGACACCGGAGAGGATCTTCATCAGCGTCGATTTGCCCGCGCCATTTTCACCGCACAGGCCCACGCATTCACCGGGCCGGATCTTGATGTCGATGCCGTCCAGGGCGCGCACACCGCCAAAGCTCTTGACGATGCCTTTCATTTCTAACAGATACTCGGACATGCCTGTTCTTTCCAAGAAGCCTCTGGATCCTGCGCCCGGCGGACGTGCCGGGGGCGCAGAGGGCGACGCCGGCGACCGTTACGGCAGCCGGCGTTGGTCACCCGGGAATCAACGGCCGTCGATCTGGGCCTGGGTGTAGAAGCCGTCATCGACCAGGACCTTGACGTTGTCCTTGGTCAGCAGGATGGGCTTCAACAGCAGGCTGTCGACCTTCTTGAAGCCGTTGTCATACTGGGCGTTGTAGGTCGGCTTCTCGTTGCGGGCCAGTTGCACGGACAGCTTGGCGGCTTCGGTGGCGATCTGCTTCAAGGGCTTGTAGACGGTCATGGTCTGGGTACCGGCCACCACACGCTTGACTGCGGCCAGGTCGGCATCCTGACCCGAGACCGGCACCTTGCCGGCCAGCTTCTGTGCGGCCAGGGCCTGGATGGCGCCACCGGCGGTGCCATCGTTTGAGGCGACGATGGCGTCGATCTTGTTGTTGTTGGCCGTCAACGCATTCTCAACGATGGACAGCGCTTCGGTCGGGTTCCATTCCTTGACCCATTGCTGGCCGACGATCTTGATGTCGCCCTTGTCGATGTAGGGCTTCAAGGCCTTCATCTGGCCTTCGCGGAACATCTTGGCGTTGTTGTCGGTGGGCGAGCCGCCCAAGAGGAAGAAGTTGCCCTTGTTCTTGACCTTGAGGATGCCCTCGGCCTGCATTTCACCGACCTTCTCGTTATCGAAGGAGATGTAGGCATCCACATCGGCGTTCAGAATCAGGCGGTCATAGGACAGCACCTTGATGCCAGCCTTCTTGGCTTCCTTGATGGTGTTGGTCAGGACCGTGGCATTGAAGGGGACGATCACGATCACGTCCACGCCGCGCGAGATCAGGTTTTCGATCTGCGAGATCTGACGTTGCTCGCTGGCATCGGCCGATTGCACGTAGACCTTGGCGCCCAGCTTTTCGGCGGCGGCGGTGAAGAAATCGCGGTCGCGCGCCCAGCGCTCCACGCGCAGGTCATCGATGGAAAAACCGATCTTGGGGTTCTTGGCGTCGGCCATGGCGCTGCCAGCCACCATGGACAGGGTGGTCACAGTCATGAGCGCCAGCACGGTCTTCTTCAGGATTGCCTTCATAGTCCAGTCTCCGAATGAAATTTGAATTGATTATGATTTTTGAAGCGGCATGGTCCGGTGGAAAGGGTGGCCCGTTTTGGGGCATTCGCTGCCGGGGGCGCGTGGGGCCGAGCTTGTCAGGATATGTCCACGCCGCATGATGGTGCGAGGGGGATACTAGCCCCGCGTCAATCCACTCTACAATTACGAAATTGACCAAATGGCTTAGTGATTCTTTTTATTGCAACAGCACATATCGGTCAGGGCGGGCATGGCTCGCTACAATCGTTCACCAGATAAAAAACGGCGCGCTAGCGAAGTCAGCATCGACGCCGCCAGACAGGAGACACAGCGTGGCAAAAGCACCCACGGTGCACCGGATTGCGTTGCTCTTCAACGGCAACAAGATATTCGACCGCGAAATCATTGCCGGCATCGGCGAATACATCAGCAGCACCCGCGCCTCCTGGGACCTGTACCTGGAGGAGGACTTCCGTTGCCGTCCGCAAGGCATCGAGCGCTGGGCCGGGCATGGCATCATTGCCGACTTCGACGATCCCGTTACCACGGCCGCGCTGGAAGGCGTGCAACTGCCGGTGGTGGCCATCGGTGGCTCTTACGCCGATCCCTCGCAATATCCGGCCAACCGGCCTTATGTGGCCACCGACAACTACAAGATGGTCAAGCTGGCCTACGACCACCTGATCGAGGCCGGTCTGCAGCATTTCGCCCTGTTCAGCTTGCCGGAGTCGCCCTGCAACCGCTGGGCCCAGGAGCGCGAGCGCATCTTCACCGACCTGACCGGCGCTGACGGCATCACCGGCCACATCTATCGCGGCGTGGGCACCAGTGCGCAGTCCTGGGATACCGCCGTGGAGCAGCAGATTGCCTGGGTGCGCAGCCTGCCCAAGCCGGTGGGCATCATCGCCGTGACCGACGCGCGGGCGCGCCAGTTGCTGCAGGCCTGTCTGTTTGCCGGCATTGCGGTGCCGGAGCAGGTGGCCTTGATCGGCATCGACAACGATCCGCTGGCGCGGGTGTTGACGCGCATCCCATTGAGTTCGGTGATCCAGGGCAGCGTCGAGATGGGGCGCACCGCCGCCCACCTGTTGCACCAGATGCTGCATGGGGCGCGCTTTCCCGATACCCGCATCATGGTGCCGCCGGTGGGCATCAACGTGCTGGCTTCCAGCCGCCACGAGGTGCGCAACCACCCGCACGTGATGCAGGCGCTGCACTTCATTCGCCAGTATGCCTGCCAGGGCATCAAGACCGATCAGGTGGCCGATTACGTGGGCATCTCGCGCTCCTCGCTGGAGTGGTATTTCCGGCGCGAGCTGGGCCGTAGCGTCCATGACGAAATCCTGCGTTTCAAGCTCGATGCCGCCAAGCGCATGTTGGAACAGGCCGGTAGCCACGCGGCCGAGATCGCGGTGAGCTGTGGCTTTACCACCGTGCAATACCTGCACGCTGTCTTCAAACGCGAACTGGGCTGCACCCCCAGGGAGTACCAGGAACAATTCGCCGCCGGGCTGGAGCGTTCGCCCGCCCCCGCGCCGCGGCCCAAAAAGAAAACCGCAGGGCCATCCCTCCTCACCACGACAAAATGACGCACTTCACCCTCTCCCACACCACTGCCGCCGACGGCATCCGTCTCTACACCCTGCGCAACCACACCGGAATGCGCGTGACCATCAGTGACCTGGGCGCCACCCTGGTCAATTGGTGGGCGCCCGACCGTTATGGTCGTCAGGCCGATATCCTGCTGGGCTTGGACCGCGTCGAGCAGTACCAGCACAATCCGGCCTACTTCGGCGCCATCGTCGGCCGCTGGGGCAACCGCATCGCGGCAGGGCGCTTCGAGCTCGATGGCGTGGCGCACCAGCTCGACTGCAACGAAGGCCAGAACCACCTGCACGGTGGCAGCGCGGGCTTCCACACCCAGCGCTGGCAGGTCCAGCCGGACCCGGAAGGCTTGCGCCTGATGCTGGTCTCGCCGGCCGGGCAAGCCGGGTTTCCCGGCACGGTGATGGCTTCGGTGCTGTATCGCCTGGATGATGACGGCCAGTTGCGCATCGACTACACCGCCACCAGCGACGCCGCCACCCCGATCAACCTGACCTCGCACGCCTACTTCAATCTCAACGGTGGCGCCGGTGACATTCGCGACCACATCATCGCCATCGATGCCGATGCCTATCTGCAGGTCGATGCCAAGCTTATTCCGCAAGGTCGCGCCGAGGTCGCCGGCAGCGCCTTCGACTTCCGCCAGCCGGCCCCCATCGGCCCGCGCCTGGATTGGCCGGACCCGCAACTGAAGTTGGCCGGGGGCTTCGACCACTGCTATTGCCTGCGCAGCGAGCATGAGCCGGCTCCCGGCCAGAGCCGCGTGGCGCAGAGCTTGCGCGAGGTGGCCAGTGTCTACGAACCGGCCTCCGGGCGCGAGCTGCGCGTCTCGACTACCGAGATCGGCCTGCAGTTCTACAGCGGCAATTTCCTCTCCGGCGTGCAGGGGCGGGGCGAGCAGCCTTATGCCATCCATGATGGCTTCTGCCTGGAGGCCCAGTCCTATCCAGACCAGGTCAACAGCCCCTTGCGCGAGGCGGTGATCCTGCGACCCGGGCAGGTGTATCGGCAGACCACGGCGTATCGCCTAGGTGTGCGTGACTGAAAAAATTGAATAAAACAGCGCTATATGCGTAGCGCTGCTGACATCTCCCTGTTCCCTCCTTAGCCTGCTCCGAATGCGGTCCGTCCCGTCTGGCACGGTGCCGCATTCGCTCCCCCTTGCCCATCCCTCTGTTTGTTGTATCGGCGCGCCAGCTTGCCTACGCGCAGGACTTGCATCGGGGCCTTTGTTCCAATAACCTAACGGTTAGGTTTATGAGAATTTGCACGCATCAAGGCTTGGTGGTTTCCGTGTTTACTCGGAATGAGCATTGCCCGCCGCATGTCCATGTCGGCAACGAGCGCTGGGATGCACGTTACCGGTTCAGCTTCTGGCATGGCGGCGTGGCCCTGTGGGATGTCACGCCGATACGCCACTGCCCCGGCAGCGCGCTGCTGGAGGAGTTGCGGCAAGTGATCGAGCAGCCGGTCAACTTGCGGTACGCCCGTCAATGCTGGTGGCAAAGTCGCCGCTCGGTCTGCATGGATCACCAGCATTGGGATCCGCATCGTGAAGAGGTGGTCCGCCCGAGCGTATTCAGAAGCCACACCATTGAGATCGAATGGGCGCGCTACATCCCCTGGCGCGACCGAACGATAGTCCAACTCGCAGGGCAATCCAGCCAACTGGAGATCGAGCTATGAGCACCATCAAAGCGAAAAAACGGGACAATGCGCCCGTCACCGAGGAAGTCCTTGAGCAGGCCCTGGAACTTGGGCGCAAGCGTCGCAATACGACGCCGCAAGCTACACAGGTCAGCTATCTTGCCAAGCTGGGCGCCCTGGCAGTGGGCTTTGCCGACAAGACGGCAATCCTGCTACCCATCGGCAATTACCCCGAACTGGCCGAACTGAGCGCGACCGAACTGGCGCGCATCAAGCTCGGCTACGCCGGCAGTGCCTTGTGCCTGGAAGAGCGTGACTGGCATGTGTCCATCGTGGGGCTGGTCGCGGCCAGCCCATCGTTGATGAAACTGGCTTCCACGCTTGTGGCCAAGCGCAACGGCAGCCGCAGCAGCGCCGCCAAGGTGCTGGCCGTGCGCGAAAATGGCAAGAAGGGCGGCCGTCCGCGCAAGCCGATCAGCGCGGATATGGATCGCAGTCCGTCATCGAAGAAACGGTGAATCATCCCCAGAGCTCTGATGTCAGAGGTAAGAGCTCTGCGGTGTCTTGCATTGTCCAGCCGTCGCTCTGCCAATGCGTCGATGGCGGAACCAATCGTCCACTCCGATAGCCCAATGAAGCCCGGGCTCGTCACGGAAATGCAGCATTTCTCCCCGGAATTTTAGGCAAGAATCGTAGTGGAATAGGTCTGTTTTCCCCTGTTGCTTCACGCCACAATGTCCTATTTTCATAGCAGGCTTCCTACCCCCCAGCCTGTGCATCTCAACGCCAGCCTACTCAAGGAGATCCCATGCAAGTACACGCATATGGCGCCCACGCGGCCGACAAGCCGCTCGAACACCTGCACATTACCCGCCGCGCTACCGGTGCACACGACGTCCAGATCGACATCGCCTACTGCGGCATCTGCCACTCCGACCTGCACCAGGTCCGTTCCGAATGGGCCGGGACCCAATATCCCTGCGTGCCCGGCCACGAGATCGTCGGCCGCGTAGCCGCCGTGGGCGCGCACGTCAGCAAGTTCAAGGTTGGTGACCTGGTCGGCGTGGGCTGTATCGTCGATAGCTGCCAGAGCTGCCCCGACTGTGAAGAAGGTCTGGAAAACTATTGCGACAACATGGTCGGCACCTATAACGGCAAGACCGACGACGCTCCCGGCTGGACCATGGGTGGCTACTCGCAGCAGATCGTGGTGCATGAGCGCTACGTGTTGACCATCCGCCACCCCGAAGCCGACCTGGCGGCCGTCGCGCCGCTGCTGTGCGCCGGCATCACCACCTATTCGCCGCTGCGCCACTGGGGCGCCGGTCCCGGCAAGAAGGTCGGCGTGGTCGGCATCGGTGGCCTCGGCCATATGGGGATCAAGATCGCCCACGCCATGGGCGCGCACGTGGTGGCCTTCACCACCTCGGATTCCAAGCGCGCCGCTGCCAAGGCCCTGGGCGCCGATGAAGTGGTGGTCTCGCGCAATGCCGAGGAGATGGCTGCGCACGCCAAGAGCTTCGACTTCATCCTCAACACGGTCGCCGCCCCGCACGACCTCGACGCTTTCCTTTCGCTGTTGAAGCGCGAAGGCACCATGACCCTGGTCGGTGCTCCGGCCACGCCGCACCCGTCGCCGAATGTCTTCAACCTCATCCTGAAGCGGCGCTCGCTGGCCGGCTCCCTGATCGGCGGCATCCCCGAGACGCAAGAGATGCTGGACTTCTGCGCCCAGCACGGCATCGTCGCCGACATCGAACTGATCCGTGCCGAGGAGATCAACAGCGCCTACGAGCGTATGCTCAAGGGTGATATCAAGTATCGCTTCGTGATCGACAACGCCAGCCTGGCGGCCTAAAAGCGGCACGCGAAAACAGAAGAACCGGATCGGTGCGATATACACCGATCCGGTTTTTTATTGGCGGCGTTGCTCCAGGCCTGCGACAAATTGCCACATTCTCCTGGTCGTCACCCCAGCTTATCCTTGCCGCTCCTGATTTTTCCACGCGGCTTCCAGGGGACAGCAGCCTATGCTGCTGGGCGAGGCCGTGTGTCCTTTACGACTACAAGACCAATGAGCAAACTTTCCGGCCGCAGGCCCAGGCATCTGCATCGCGTTCGTCCCATCGTCAAACTCACCGCCCTGTCCGGCTTGCTGGCACTGGGTGCAGCACCCTGGGCGCTGGCCCAGTCGGCCAGCGCGGCCGAGGATTCCTCGCTCTCGCTGGGCACGGTGGAAGTCAATGCGCGCCGCAGCGGCCCGCTACAACTCAACAATGTGCTGACCTCGGTGGACCTGATCGGTGCCGATCACATCCAGCAACAACAGGTGCAATACAACTGGGAACTGTTTGCGCAATCGCCGGGCGTGATGCTGACCCAGTTCCGCCAGGGCAACGAGTCGGGCAAGCTATCCTTGCGTGGCTTCAATGGCGAAGGTGAGGTCAATGCGGTCAAGCTGCTCATCGATGGCGTCCCCAGCAATGACAATGCGGGCGGAATGCCCTTCCTGGGGACGCTGCTTCCGCTGAACATAGAACGCATCGAAGTCGTGCGCGGCACTAATGATGCGCGCTACGGCCTGCACAACATCGCCGGCAACATCAACATCCTGACCCGCGAGGGTGGCAACTATGATGAGGCCAGGCTGACCTATGGCAGCTTCAACACGCGCCAGCTGCAGGTGGTCAAGGGCGTGGAGAACGGTAACTGGTCGCAGAACTATTTCCTCGGTTATGAAAAGTCCGATGGCTATCGCCAGCACGCGCAAGGCGAGAACATCGCCTTTTCCGGCAAGTGGTTCTACACCAGCGACGACGGACGTTACCGCACCGGTCTGAGCATCCGCCACGCCAATGGCTATGCTCAGGAACCGGGTTACCTGACCGCCCAGGATGCACGCCGTGATCCCACTGCGTCCTATGCCTATGCCCAGTCCGACGGCGGCAACCGCCAGATGGACCAGGTCAGCCTGCATTTCGATGCCGAGGTCGATGCGCAATTGTCGCTGGCCACCAAGCTCTACCTGAACCGCGTGCGTGACCAGCGCTGGCTGCGCTATTCCTCCACCACCTCGCAGCAGGAACGCATCATCGATGAAACCCACTATGGTCTGTTGAGCACGGCCACCTATCGTCCCCAGTGGAAGGCACTGGCGGGCCTGAACGACCTGGCGCTGGAGGGTGGCTTCAACCTGGAGCGCCAGGAGGACCAGAGCCCACGCTACAGCACCGTCAACAAGGTCCGCGTGGTGCAGACGCGTGATCATCATTTCGTCTTCGATACCGTGGGCGCGTATGTGCAGGCGGTGATCACGCCAGTCTCCTCCCTGCGTATCATTCCCGGCTATCGGGTCGATCATGTGGGGGGCCGCTTCAACGATCCTTCGCGCGGGGTGAGCTATGGTATCCAGGACTACGGCATCATCAAGCAACCCAAGCTGAGCTTGGTGTATTCCCCCTTCCAGCAAGCCAGCCTGTATGCCAACTGGGGGCGTACCTTCCAGGTCGGTGCCGGCGCGGCCGCCTACAAGTCCAATAACAATGACCTGCGTCCTTCCATCAATGATGGCTGGGAAACCGGTATCAAGTTCACGCCCGCCGACTGGCTGGATGGGCGCGTGGCCGTTTGGGAGCAACGCGCCTCCGATGAAGTCAAGCGACGTCTCAACGACCCCACCGGCGACTCCGAAAACGTCGGTCGCACCAAGCGCAGTGGCGTCGATCTGCAACTCAACCTGCGCGCCGGCAAGCGCACCACCGTATGGTTGGCCTATTCACGCCAGAAGTCCGAGATCGTCACGCCCGACCCCAGCGCCCCCGATACCATGGGCAAGGAAATCGACCACGTGCCGCGTGCCGTCTATTCCGGTGGCGTCGATTACCAGGCCAGCGCCGCTCTGAAGCTCTCAGCCTCGGTCAATGGACAGGGCAGTTACTACCTCACCACCGCCAACACAGGCGGCAAGTTCGGCGGCTATACGCTGTTCAATGCGAGCGCCACCTATCAGGTCACGCCTAGCTTGAGCCTGGAGTTGCAGCTCAAGAACCTGGCTAATCGCTACTATGAATATGTGTGGATCAATGACCAGACCCGTCATGCTCCCGGGGATGGTCGGGCGGTGTATGTCTCGGCCAATGTGAAGTATTGAGTCAGCCGAGGGCTACCATGACAAGCTCTCTTGCCAGCGGTGGCGGTAGCTCAGATTGAACACAGCACCGGTTGCGGCCCGCTTGCAGCGCGCTTCAGACGATGAGCGGTAACTGGAAAGTCAATACCGAACGTTTCAGTTCACTCGCCTTGTCCTTGAGGAAGATCGAGGCCGCCGTCGCTTCTTCCACCAGGGCGGCATTCTTCTGCGTGAGATCGTCGAGCTGGATCAGCGCCTGGTTCACTTCGCCAATACCGGTACTCTGTTCCTGGTTGGCCGAGGAAATATCGTTCATCACCGCACTCACGCGGTCGATGCTCTGCACCACCTGCTGCATGGCCGCGCCCGCTTCGCGCGAGAGCTTGCTGGCCGCAGCACTGCTGTCCACCGAGGCCAGGATCAGTTGCTTGATCTCGCGCGAGGCTGCCGCCGACCGTTGCGCCAACGTGCGCACTTCGGTGGCCACCACCGCAAAGCCGCGGCCCTGCTCGCCGGCACGGGCTGCTTCCACGGCTGCATTGAGCGCTAGTATATTGGTCTGGAAGGCTAGGCCTTCGATCACCGAGATGATGTCCACGATCTTGCCCGAACTGGTATCGATATCCTGCATCTGCGTGATGACCCGTTCCACCACTTCACGCCCGCTGCGGGTGGCATCGGCGGCTTGCTCCGAGAGCCGGCAGGCCAGCGCCGATTGCTCGGCCGTGTAGCGCACCTTGCTGCTCAATTCCCCCATCGAAGCGGTGGTCTGCTGCAGCGAACTGGCCTGGATCTCGGTGCGCTCGGACAGATCATGGTGGCCATGTGCAATTTCCTGGCTGGCCGCGGCCACTGCCTGTGCGTTGTGGTTGACTACGCCGACCACCTCGATCAACTTGTCGCGCATCTCGCGCATGGCCGCCATCATGCTGGCCTGGTCGTGACCGGCTACCGGCACGCGCACCATCAGATTGCCATCGGCGATCTCGCGCGCCACCTGCAGTGCATCGTGCGGCTCGCCACCCAGGCTCTTGCGCATGGTGCGCATCAGGCCATACCCGGCGCCACCTGCAAAGAGGATGCACGCCAAGAAGCAGGCCGCCATCAGCCAGCGCCCACGCGTGCTGTCGCGCTGGCTTTGTTGCTGCAGTTGCTGGTTGCGCGCGGTCTGGAAATCGATCAACGCCTTGATGGCCGCCTGCAATTGCGACAACGCCGGATTCAATTGCGTGGCCAGCCAGGCACCGGCCTCTTCACGCTGGCCCGTCATGCTCAGTTGCACGAAGCGACCAAAGGCCGGTTCGGCCCGCTGGTCATTGATGGCGAAGATGGTCTCCACCAGGCCTCGGGTCTGTTGGTCGGAAACGGCTTCCAGCAAGGCCTTGCGCTGGGTGATGAAACGTTCATGTGCGGCGCCGCCGCGTTGCATGGCTGCCTCGGCGGCCGCCTTGTCGCTGATGATGATGACGCTCTGAAAGGATTCCACACCGATGTGTACCTGCTGTGAAAGATCCTGCGCCAGTGCCAGATTGCGGTTGCCGTCATTGACCACGGCATCGAGCTTGCTGCCGACCAGGTGCAACTGCCACAGGCCGATGGCGCCGGCCAGCACGCACAGTAGCAACAAAGTGCCGAAGGTCAGCGCAATGCGCAGCGCCAGGGGGAGCGGTCGGGATGCGGAGTGGTGAGTCTTCATGGGCCAGGTCTCCAGAGCGAAGCATCCCGGCCGCAGCCGGGAGCAGGAAGCGCCATCGGCAAGCAGCGTCGATGGCGGGGTGAGCCAGGGCGGCGGTTGCTTTAGAACGGCAGTATGGCCTTGACGTAGAACTGCTTGCCTTCGGGACGATTGCGGGCGTCGTATTCCTGCTGGAACTTGGCGGTGATGATGAAGTCCTTGCCGTTGTCGTACTTCAGGTTGGGGCCGATAGCCAGCGCCTGTGACTTGCCGGCAGCGGCATTGGCGCCGCTGTCGTTGGTCACTTGCTGGTAGAGGTAACCGCCGACCCCGGCCACCAAGCCATTGCCAAAGCCCCAGCCCAGCGCATAGTCGGCGTGGATGGCCTGGCCCGAGCGGGTCTGGGTGGCGCCATTGCGGCCGTTGAAGTCATACATCAACTTGATGTCGGCGTTGACGCCTTCGGGCTGGATGTAGCTCAAGGCTACCAAGGGCTGGTAGACCCAGATGTTCTTGCCCAGGCTGGAGGGATTGGTGAGGCTGTACTGGCCGCTGGGCATGGTGATGTCCAAGCCCAGCGCATAGTGCAGGGCTGGCGAGGCGTGATAGGCCAGGGCCGGGCCGACCGTGATGTCGCCCAGGCCACGGCTATGGAAGCTGCGGCCTGCCACAGGCGCATCCACATCCAGTAGCGGCGCCAGCGCATGGAAGGCCAACTGGCCGCCCAGGATGCTCTGCTGCGTCACCCATACCACGCGCGGCGCCAGCACGCCCACCTTCACGCGGAAGTCCGGCGGGCCGATGTCCTGGCCGTGGTCGCCGCGGATCTTGTCGTATTGCGCATAGCCGGTATAGACCATGCCATAGATGCCCGGCGGCGGTAGGGCGCCCGAGCCGAAGTTTTCCAGACCATCTGGATAGGACGGCAGGCCGCTGCCTTCGGTGGCGTGGGCCGGCACACAGGCGATGGCCAGGCCCAGGCTGCAGCCCAGTCCCAGGGCGCGTGCCAGGGTGTTGCGTTTGGCTTTCTTCATGATTTCCCTCTGTGTATGAAATGGTGGGTGTCAGGTCAGACGTCAACGACGCGCTCGCTTCAGCACTTGCCGGTCCGCCGTGCGCGACATCCCGCATGGCTGGTGGAGTGGCCTGGCGTGTTGGTGAATTGAGGCAGATCAATCATCAAGCTATCGATGCCAAAGCGATGATCCAGATCCGGTCATCGCTATCCCCTGGCTGCAAAAAGTTGCGGCTGCGCTGAACTCCTGCTTGCCCTGTGGCAAGCAGGCAGCCACCGCAGCGCGCCATCCTCAAATTGCCGCAAATGATGGATAGCCCGTGCGCGTGGCGGATAGGGTGTTGCGCCGTGCTGCGTCCATTATTCATTGCAGGCGCAGCGACGGCGTAGCAACAAGCTCCGTCCTGCTTCACCACAACAGACAACAGAGGGTTAGCGCAATGAAAGATCTCGAAGGCAAAGTGGCTGTCGTCACCGGCGGCGCCACCCTGATCGGTGCAGGCGTGGTTGCGCGCCTGCGCAGTTATGGCGTCAAGGTCGCGCTGTTCGACATCGATGCCGATGGCGGCCAGCGGGTTGCGGGCGAAGACCGCAGCGCCTGTCGCTTCTGGCGCGTGGACATCACCGATGACGCCCAGGTGAGCCACGCCGTGGAAGAAGTGGCCGCGCATTTCGGCCGGCTCGACTTCCTGGTCAACCTGGCGGCGTCCTACCTGGACGATGGCGCCGCCTCTTCGCGTCAGGACTGGCTCAAGACCCTGGACGTGAACCTGGTCAGCGCGGTGATGGCCGCCCATGCTGTGCGGCCCTACCTGGTCAAGGGTGGGGGCGGCGCCATCGTCAACTTCACCAGCATCTCTTCCAAGGTGGCACAGACCGGGCGCTGGCTCTACCCGGTTTCCAAGGCGGCGCTGGTGCAGGTCACGCGCAACATGGCCATGGACTTTGCTGGCGATGCCATCCGCGTCAATTCGGTCTCGCCCGGTTGGACCTGGTCGCGCGTGATGGATGAGTTGACCGGTGGCGACCGCGCCAAGACCGACCGCGTGGCTGCGGACTTCCATCTGCTCAAGCGCGTGGGCAATCCCGAAGAGGTGGCCGACGTGGTGGCCTTCCTGCTCTCCGGCCATGCGTCCTTCGTCACCGGCGCCGACTATGCAGTCGATGGCGGCTATTCGGCGATGGGGCCGGAGCAGGCGGTGCCAGCCATTCCACGTTTGGCGCAATGAAACGATAAATGATTTATACGATTTATAACAATTTAGTCGATTGACATCGAGAGGAGAAATATCATGCGTAGCATCGCTATCGTAGGTGGTGGTCAAGCCGGTCTACCGCTGGCTTTTGGTTTGCTCAAGCAAGGTTACCAGGTCACCGTGGTGACCAATCGCACGCCTGATGACCTGCGCGGTGGCAAGGTCATGTCCAGCCAGTGTATGTTCGATCCATCGCTGCAGATTGAACGCGACCTGGGTATCAATGACTGGGAAGCCCTGTGTCCGCCGGTGCAGGGCATCAGCTTTGCCGTGCCACATCCCGAAGTGGCCGGTGCCAAGGCCATCGATTGGAGCGCACGCCTGGACCGCCCGGCCCAGGCGGTGGATCAGCGTCTGAAGATGTCGTCCTGGCTGGAGCAGGTCGAGGTGCGCGGCGGCAAGGTCTTGATCCAGGATGCCGGCGTGGCCGAACTGGAAACCCTGGCCGAGCAACATGACCTGGTGATCCTGGCCGCCGGCAAGGGCGAAGTGGTCAAGCTGTTCGAACGCGATGCCACCCGTTCTCCCTTCGACAAGCCGCAGCGTTCGCTGGCGCTGACCTACGTGCATGGCCTTAAGCCCCAGCCGGAGTATTCCAGCGTGGCCTTCAACCTGATCCCCGGCGTGGGCGAATATTTCGTCTTCCCGGCCCTGACCCTCTCCGGTCCCTGCGACATCATGGTCTTCGAAGGCATCCCCGGCGGCCCGCTGGATTGCTGGCGCGAAGTGCGCACGCCGCAGGAGCACCTGGAAACCTCCAAGCGTTTCTTGCAGACCTACCTGCCCTGGGAAGCCTCGCGCGCAGAACAGATCGAACTGACCGACGACAAGGGCATCCTCGCAGGTTCCTTTGCGCCCACCGTGCGCAAGCCGGTGTTGACGCTACCATCGGGCCGCCTGGTGTTCGGCCTGGGCGATGCCGTGGCCACCAACGACCCCATCACGGGGCAGGGTGCCAACAATGCCACCAAGGCCGCCAAGGTCTACCTGGATGCGATCCTGGCCCACGGCGACAAGCCCTATACCCGCGATTGGATGGAACAGACCTTCGAACAATTCTGGGACTACGCCCAGTGGGTGGTGCAATGGACCAATTCGCTGCTGACCCCGCCGCCGCCGCATATCCTGGGTTTACTGGGCGCCGCCGGCCAGATGCCGTCGCTGGCCAAGCAAATCGCCGAAGGCTTCAATCACCCGCCGCGCTACTTCCCCTGGTGGGCCGATGCCCAGGCCTGTGATGAACTGGTGGCCGGCCACCAGGCCAAGGCCCTTGCGGTTGCGGCTTGAGGAGCGATCATGTCCACCACCGCCACCCTGCTCGCCGCCGACCCCGCTCCGGTCCTGGCTCCCTGGGGCCAGACCGACCTCGCCCCACGCACCCTGCGCAACCTGATGGGCGCCTATCCCACAGGCGTGGCCATCGTGACCATGCGCACCGCCAGCGGACGCCCGGTGGGCTTGACCATCAATTCCTTTGCCTCGCTCTCGCTGGATCCGCCACTGGTGCTGTGGAGCCTGGTCAATCACTCGCCCAACCTGGAAGCCTTCCGCGACTGTTCGCACTTCGCCATCAACGTCTTGGCTGATGGTCAGGAAGAACTGGCGCGCCGCTTTGCCAGCCCGGCCATCGTCGACAAGTTCGAGGGTGTGTCCCTGGCGCACGCACCGGAAGGCTTACCCGTCGTTGAGGATGCTTTGACGGTGCTGGTGTGCGAGCATGACCATTGCCGTACCGTAGGTGACCACCTGCTGATGGTCGGGCGCATCGTGCGCACCAACCACCAGCCGGCCGCACCGCTGGTATTCCATGCCGGGCGCTTTACGGCGCTGCAGGCCTCGTCCTGACCGATCCCCACAAGGAGCCCTCCATGGCATCCCCCGCCACATCCACTGCACTGTTGCCCGCCCTGGCTGCCGGTCTGTCCGATGGCCGCCTGCGCGTGGTCGACCTGACCCAGACCCTCTCGCCGTCCTTCCCCGCGCTGCAACTGCCGCCGCAATTCGGTCAGGTGCAGGGCTTCAAGATCGAACGCATCTCGCACTACGATGAAGCCGGCCCGGCCTGGTACTGGAACAACTTCTCCTGCGGCGAGCACACCGGAACCCACTTCGATGCGCCGGTACACTGGATCAGCGGGCGCGACCATCCCGGCAACAGTGTAGACACCATCGCCCCCGGCAACTTCGTCGCGCCAGCGGTGGTGATCGATGCCAGCGCCGCAGTGGCGGCCAATGAAGACTGGCTGCTCGATGTGCCTTTCCTGGAGCAATGGGAAGCGCGCCACGGCGCCATTGCCGCCGGTGCCTGGGTCTTGTTGCGCACCGACTGGTCGCACCGTGTGAATGATGCTGCTGCCTTCCTCAACCTGCGTGAAGATGGCGCCCACACTCCAGGCCCCACCCAGGCTGCGGTAGAGTGGCTGATCCACCAGCGCCGTGTGCATGGCTTCGGCGTGGAAACCATCAATACCGATGCCGGCCAGTCCTATGCCTGGCCGCTGCCCTATCCCTGCCATACCCTGATGCATGGCGCCAATCGCTATGGCCTGCAATGCCTGTGCAACCTGGACCAGTTGCCGCCGCAAGGCGCGCTGATCTTCTCGGCGCCGCTGAAGATCGAAGGCGGCTCTGGCAGTCCCTTGCGCGTGCTGGCGCTGGTGGAGTGAGGGTATGACCAGCGTACCTTCCTCTTCTGCTGTGGATGCGGCCGATGTGATCTTCGTCGGCAGCGGCATCAATTCGCTGGTCGGCGCGGCCTTGCTGGCCAAGCGCGGCAAGCGCGTGCTGGTGCTGGAACGCAATGACCGCGCCGGTGGCTGCATCCGCACCGAGACCTTGTTTTCCGGCTATACCCACGAGGTCTTGTCGTCCTGGTATCCGCTCTTCATGGGCAGTCCCGGCTATGCCGAACTGGCCGATGACCTCAAGACAGCCGGCCTGGAATTCTTGCAGTCGGCCTATGCCACCGGCCTGGTCACCCCCGATGGTCAAGGTCTGGCACTGCGTCAGGACCTGGCCGACGCCGCCGCGCGCATCGATGCGCTGGCGCCGGGCGATGGCGCGGCCCTGCTGGCCATGGCCAATCGCCTGTTCGGCCAGGACGCGGCCTTGACTTTCGGCTTGCTGGGCAGCGACCCGTATGGCTGGAAGCTGCTGCGGCTATTGTTTTCCCAGTGGCGCCAGCGTGGGCTGGATGGCTTGCTGGCCTTCGGCGGCGAGTCGATGGAAAGTTTCCGGCGTTGGGCGCAGCGTAACCTGAAGTCCGACCTGGCGCGCGCCATGATTGCGCCCTGGGTACTGCATTCGGGCCTGGGCCCGGATGACGCCACCTCGGCCCTGATCGGCAAGCTCACCTTTGCTGCCGTGGTCAGTGGCGGAATGCCGGTGGTCAAGGGCGGCGGCAGCCAGTTGGTGGCGGCGCTGTCACAGGTGATCACCGCGCATGGCGGCACCTTGCGCACCCAGGCCGAGGTGGCGCGCATTCTCACTACCGGCCAGGGTCGCCAGCAGCGCGCGACCGGTGTGCAATTGGCCGATGGCACGCAGCTCCAAGCGCGTCAGGCCGTGGTGTGCAATGTCACGCCGCCCCAGTTATATGGCCGTCTGCTGCAAGACGTGCCGGCCCAGCTGCGCCAGCGCGCCGAGGGCTACCAGTTCGGGCGTGGAGCCATGCAGATTCACTTCGCGCTCAATGCGCCTCCGGCCTGGCGCACGCCGGAACTGCTGCAGGTGCCGCTGGTACACCTCACCGAAAGCATAGAGCAGGTCTGCGCCAATGTCACAGAAGCCTGCAATGGTTGGCTGCCGGCCCGCCCGACCCTGGCCATCGGTCAGCCGACTGTGGTCGATCCGGGACGGGCGCCAGCGGGCGGCTGGATCCTGTGGATACAGATGCAGGAACTGCCCAGCCGCATCAAGGGCGATGGCGCCGGCCAGATTGCCGTTCCTGCCGATGGGCGCTGGAACGAGGCCGTGCGTGAAGCCTTCGCCGACCGCGTGCAGGCGCGGCTGGAACAGGTCATGCCGGGACTGGGGCAGCGCGTCGTGGGCCGGCGCGCGTATTCACCTGCGGATCTTGAAGCGCTCAATTGCAATCTGGTCGGTGGCGACCCCTATTCGGGGGTGTGTTCGCCGGACCAGTTCTTCTGGCTGCGGCCCTTCGCCGGCAGTCACGGTGCGCGCGGGCATCAGACCAGCGTGGCCAATGTCTTCCAGATTGGTGCCAGTACCCATCCGGGGCCGGGCCTGGGAGCCGGGTCCGGGTATCTGGTGGCGCAACGGCTGGCGCCGCGCTGAAAACGGTCTTCTCTCTGGTCTGGAGGGTTTGGGGCGCCGGTTTTTTTCGGCGTCCTTTTTTATGTGCGCAGAGTCGGTTTAGTGGGTGCGCAGCGTCTTGCTGGGCGACTCGCCATAGCGCTGCTTGTATTCATTGCTGAAGCGTCCCATATGCGCGAAACCCCAGCGCAAGGCCACCCCGGCTACGTGATTGGCGTCGCCACTCATGAGCTCGGCACGCGCCCGTTCCATGCGCAGGTCGCGCAGGTAATGCATGGGGCTCACGCCGAGGAAGTCCTTGAAGCCGGCATAGAGGCTGCGCACGCTCACCCCCGCTGCCTGCGCCAGTTGCTCGGCCGAGACCGGTTCGTGGGCATGGGCTTCCAGATAATCCTGGGCGCGCCGCACGTGGCGCGGCAGGATGGTGCTGCGCCGCGCCGGCGTGTCCTGGCAATGGTTGTGACGATGCGAGGTGACCAGGATCGAGGCGGCCAGTTGCTCGATCTGCGAGACCACGATCTTGTGCATGGCCAGGTCGGGATGCTGGATGGTGCAATCGAGCAGGTAGGACAACATACATTGCCAGGGTGCACAGTCGCGCCAGCGAAAGCCCAGTTCGAAGCGTAGCGGTTCGTTCAGCGGATGGCCCAGGTAACCCACCAGGGTGCGCTCCACCAACGAGCGCGACAGTCGCAGCATCAACTGGTCGGTACCGGCCATCCAGGTCATGCGGGTGGTTTCTTCGGGGCTGAGCACCGAGGCCAGTTCGACCGAGGAATCGATGCGCTGCGCACCGCTTTCGATGCTGGCCATCCCAAAAAGAGGCATCTGCACCAGAAAGAAGCTATCCAGTGCGCCCGGTTCGATCTGCACCGCCGAGCCATAGCGCAGGCGGCTCACTGACAGGTCGCCCAGGGCGGTGTAGTGCATCCGGGCGTCCAGCCGTTCACCGTGTCCGGTCAGGTCCAGTCGATGTGGTTTCATCACGCGGCCGACCATGGAGCGGACTTCGTCCAGGTCGGAGGAGGCAAACAACAGCTTGTTGGAGCCGTTGAGCAGGCGTTCGACCGAAGTCGGCATGGCCATGCGCGGCGCGCGGGATTCGGAGTGGAGTGCATTCATCATGGCTGCTACCTCTGCAGAGCTAGTCTGGCGATCGTGTCTCTTGTCGTAATGGCGGAAGGCAAGAGGGCGGAATGACTTCCTTTCCCTAACAAGTTCCGTGCCAATGTGCATGAATAATCATGCTTTAGTTCTTGTATTGCCTTTATCTCATTGCCAGGCCCATGGGCGCAATATGCGCTGCAACATGAAGTCACTGGATCTCCACAGAAAAGTTGTCGGGCAACAATCAACTGGAATAAACCATTTACTTTCCGCTCTGTTAAAGGCCAGTAGGGAAACTGACAGAACCCCATAGGCGACGGTGGCAGACAGGCAACTTCCTGCATTTCTATCCCCGTAATGCGCCTTTTATCCAGCCTCTGCCAAAACTCATAATGCATGATTAATCATGTATTGACGCAAGCGTCCCGAGAAACGAAAGTGCAATCCATAGACGTTTCATGCCGTATTCACTGCACACGGGGACCACGATGGCCGAGCGATCATTCGTAGAAGAAGTCAAGAAACTGCGCCTGGGCGCAGGAGAAGTATTCAGTGGCGAGGGCATTCTCGCCGTCACCAAGGCTTTGCTGGAATCCGGCGTGGCCTACGTGGCCGGTTACCAGGGCGCGCCGATTTCGCACCTGATGGATGTGCTGGCCGATGCCCAGGACATCCTGGCCGAACATGGCATCCGTTTCGAAAACAGCGCCAGCGAAGCCACTGCTGCGGCCACCCTGGCCGCCTCGGTCAACTATCCGCTGCGCGGCGCGGTCACCTTCAAGGCCACCGTGGGCACCAACGTGGCGTCGGACGCCCTGGCCAACCTGGCCTCGGGCGGGGTGCTGGGCGGCGCGCTCATCATCGTCGGCGAGGACTATGGCGAGGGTTCCTCCATCATGCAGGAACGCAGCCATGCCTTTGCCATGAAGTCGCAGATGTGGCTGCTCGATCCGCGTCCCAACCTGCCTTGCATCGTGCAGGCGGTCAAGGATGGCTTCGATCTGTCCGAAGCCAGCAGCACGCCGGTGATGTTGCAGATGCGTATCCGCTCCTGCCACGTACATGGCCAGTTCGTCACCTCGGCCAACCGCCGTCCGGCCTTCACCGTCAAGGATGCGCTGGAAAACCCGACGCGCGACCTGAGTCGCATCGTCTTGCCACCGGCCAGCTTCCTGCATGAAAAGGAAAAGGTGGAACAGCGCTGGCCGGCTGCCATCGAGTTCATTCGCTCCCGCCAGCTCAACGAGTTCTTCTCGGAAGATGCCGCCGACGTCGGCATCGCCTTGCAGGGTGGCAACTACAACACCCTGATCCGCGCCCTGGAACAGCTGGGCCTGGCCGACGTGTTCGGTGAATCGAAGATCCCGCTGTATGTGATGAACGTGGCCTATCCCCTGGTGGATGCTGAGTTCGAGCGTTTCTGCCAGAGCAAGCGCGCCATCCTGGTCCTGGAAGAAGGCCAGCCCAACTTCGTCGAGCAGAACGTGGCCAACATCCTGCGCCAGCTTGGTTCCAGTACGCTGCTGCACGGCAAGGACCTGCTGCCCCTGGCCGGTGAATACAACACCGCCACCGTGCTGGCCGGGGTGCGCGAATTCCTGGAGCGTTACCAGATCATCGCGGCGCAGCCGGCATCGGTACCGGCCACCGTGGCCGCCGCCGCGCGCGTCATTCCCATCGCCGATGCAAATGCCACCAGCAAGACCATCACCGAGGCCAAGCTGCCCACGCTGGACCAGTCGGTCCATGCGCGGCCACCGGGATTTTGCACCGGCTGTCCCGAGCGTCCCATCTTCACCGCCATGAAACTGGTGGAGCGCGAACTGGGCGAGCACCACATCAGCGCCGACATCGGTTGCCACCTGTTCTCCATCCTGCCGCCCTTCAACCTGGGCAACACCACCATGGGTTACGGCCTGGGTGGCGCCGGTGCGGCTGCGCTCAATGCGCCGGCGGGCAAGCGCGCCATCTCGGTGATGGGCGATGGCGGTTTCTGGCACAACGGTTTGACCAGTGGCGTGGCCAACGCGGTCTTCAACCAGAGCGACAACCTCACCATCATCATCGACAACAACTACACCTCGGCCACGGGCGGCCAGGACATCCTGTCCTCGCGCGCCCTCAACGCGACCCGCAGCACCGGTCACGAGATCGAGGCTGCAGTCAAGGGCGTGGGGGTGAAGTGGGTACGCACCATCAAGCGCACCTATGACTTGAAACGCATGACCAGCACCCTGCGCGAAGCTCTTACCACCAGCGAGAAGGGCCCCAAGGTCTTGGTGGCGCAAAGCGAATGTATGCTCAACCTGCAGCGCCGCGAAAAACCCAAGGTGCGCAAGGCCATCGCCGCCGGTCAGCGCGTGGTGCGTGAACGTTTCGGCGTCGATCCCGAGACTTGCACCGGCGACCATTCCTGCATCCGTCTCTCCGGCTGTCCCTCGCTGTCCATCAAGAGCAATCCCGATCCGCTGCGGCGCGACCCGGTGGCCACCGTGGTCGATAGTTGCGTCGGTTGCGGCCTGTGCGGCGAGGTCTCGCACGCGGCAGTGCTGTGCCCCTCTTTCTTCCGCGCCGAGATCATCAGCAACCCGAGCCGTATGGATCGCCTGCGCCAACGCGTGCGCACGCTGGTCATCGGCTGGTTGCAAGACCGCGATGCCAAGCGCCGCGCCCGTTACGCCTTTTGATGCATGTCCACTGCCATGACCCTGATGAACAAGAACCCACCCATGATGGAGCTGCGCCATGTCCCTTAAGCCGATCAAGATTGCCATTCTCGCCATGGGCGGCGAGGGCGGCGGCGTACTGGCCGACTGGATCGTCGATCTGGGCGAAGCCAACGGTTATTTTGCCCAGACCACCTCCGTGCCCGGCGTGGCCCAGCGTACCGGAGCCACCATCTATTACGTGGAGCTGTTCCCCGGCGCCGGCCAAGCCGATGCACGCAGCCCGGTGCTGGCGCTCATGCCCATGCCTGGCGACGTCGATGTGGTGCTGGCCTCCGAACTGATGGAAGCCGGCCGCGCCGTGCAACGTGGACTGGTCACGCCGGATCGCACCAACTTGCTGTGTTCCACCCACCGCGTCTATTCCATCGGCGAACGTACCGCCATGGGTGATGGCCGGGTCGATAGCAGCGCGCTGGTGGAACATGCGCGCAAGGCTGCCAAGCGCTTTGTCAGCTTCGACATGGCCGAGGCCGCCGAACGTGCGGGCAGCGTGATCAGCGCGGTGCTCTTCGGTAGCCTGTGCGGCATTGGCGTGCTGCCCTTCAGTCGCGCCCAGTTCGAAGCCACCATCGAGCGTGGTGGTGTGGGCGTCAAGCCCAGCCTCAAAGCCTTTGCCGTGGGCCACGATCAGGCGCGTCAGGCCGAGCGTGCGGCGCCGGGCACGGCCCAGGACGCGCCGCTGTTCAAGCCAGTCGATGTGGCCGCCATCGCAGACCAGCAAGTGGCGCAACTGGTACGCAAGGCACGAGCCTATCCCCCGGCAGTGGCGCCCATTGCGGTGGAAGGTGTGCGCCGCCTGATCGACTATCAGGATCCCGATTACGCCGCCCTCTATCTGCAGCGCCTGGATGCCTTGGCAGCAGTGGCTGTAGTGCCCGGTGGCCGGGATGACGAACTGCTGGCGGAATCAGCACGCTACCTGGCGCTGTGGATGTCCTATGAAGACACCATCCGCGTGGCCGACATCAAGACCCGTAGCAGCCGTTTTGCCCGGGTGCGCGGCGATGTGCGGGCCAAGCAGGAGCAACTGGTCGATATCAACGAATTCATGCACCCGCGCCTGGAAGAAATCTGCGAAACCCTGCCGGCCGCTCTGGGCCGCTGGCTGGCGCGCCCGCATTGGGCGCATCGCCTGGTGCGTCGCTATACCCAGGAGGGGCGCGTCATCAAGACCAGTTCGCTGCCGGGCTTCCTGTTGCTGTACGGCCTGTCGCGCTGGCGGCGTTGCCGTCGCCTCACCTTGCGCTATGCCCAGGAAACCGAGCGCATCGAACGCTGGTGGCAGCGTGTGGCCAGCATCGCCGCCCTCAACCCCGCCCTGGCGCTGGAAGTGGCGCAGTGCCAGCGATTGGTCAAGGGGTATAGCGATACCCATGCGCGCGGCCTGCGCAACTACGACACCCTGATGCAGGTGGTGGACCGCCATGCCCATACCCTGGCCCCGGCCGTGCTGCGTGAACTGCGCGAGGCAGCCCTGGCCGATGAACACGGCCACAAGCTGCGCGCCAGCCTGCAACAGCACGCCCTGCAATGAGGAAGCTGCCATGACCCTGACTCGATTTGAACGTCCCCACCGCATCCGTTTTTCCGAATGCGATCCGGCCGGCATTGTCTTCTATCCGCAGTACTTCGTGCTCTTCAACGATCTGCTGGAAGCCTGGATCGACAGCCTGTTACCCGAAGTCGGCTTCGCCGGCTACATCGGCCAGTTGCAGTACGGCCTGCCCACCGTGGAGCTGCACGCGCAGTTCGAGGCGGTCAGCCGCATGGGCGACCAGGTCACGCTGGCGCTGGAGGTGGAGCGTCTGGGCGGCAAGTCGATCACGCTGCAACTGTCCTGTACCGGAGCCGATGGGCAACTGCGCATGAAGGTGCGGCAGGTGCTGGTGTGTACCTCGCTGCAGACGCATCGCTCTATCGATATACCCGGCCTGCTGCGCAATGCCCTGGAGACGGGGGCCAACCAACAACCAAGGAGTGCGACATGAACATCGTCTGTATCGGCGGCGGTCCCGCCGGCTTGTATTTCGGTTTGCTGATGAAACTGCAGGACCCGTCTCATCGTGTAGTGGTGGTCGAACGCAACCGCCCCTATGACACCTTCGGCTGGGGAGTGGTGTTCTCGGATGCCACGCTGGACAACCTGCGCGAGGCCGATCCGGTATCGGCCGCCACCATCACCGGCGAGTTCAGCCGCTGGGATGACATCGATGTGCATTTCAAGGGCAGCGTCATCAGCAGCGGCGGTCACGGTTTCATCGGTATCGGCCGCAAGCGCCTGCTCAACATCCTGCAAGCGCGCTGCGAAGAGCTCGGTGTGGAACTGGTCTTTGAAACCCAGGTGCAGGATGACCAGGAGATCGCGCGCCAGTACCAGGCCGACCTGCTTATCGCCAGCGACGGCATCAACAGCGCCGTGCGTACCCGTTATGCCGATACCTTCCGTCCCGACATCGACCAGCGTAACTGTCGCTTCGTCTGGCTGGGCACGCGCAAGGTGTTCGATGCCTTTACCTTCATCTTCGTCCCCACCGAATACGGCTGGTTCCAGGCCCATGCCTACCGCTTCGAAAATGGTCTTTCCACCTTCATCGTCGAGACCACCGATGCCGCCTGGCAAGCCGCTGGCATCGACCAGATGTCGCAGGAAGATGGCGTGGCCTTCTGCGAAAAACTGTTTTCCCCCTGGCTGGATGGCGAACAGCTCATCTCCAACGCCACCCACCTGCGCGGCTCGGCCATTTGGATCCGCTTCCCGCGCGTGATCTGCGACAAGTGGGTGCACTGGACTCGTCCGCATGGCGAGGCGGGTGCAGAAGTGCCGGTGGTGTTGATGGGCGACGCCGCCCACACCGCCCACTTCTCCATCGGCTCCGGTACCAAGCTGGCGCTGGAAGATGCTATCGAACTGTCCAACATGTTCAAGCAGCCGGGCAGCCTGCGCCCGGCTTTGGAGCGATATGAACAAGTGCGAGCAGTGGAAGTGCTGAAGATCCAGAATGCGGCGCGCAACTCCACCGAATGGTTCGAGAACGTGGCCCGCTATGAAGATCTTGAACCGGAACAGTTTGCCTATTCGCTGCTGACCCGCTCGCAGCGCATCTCGCATGAAAACCTGCGCCTGCGTGATCCGCAATGGCTGGAGGGCTACGAGCGCTGGCTGGCGCAGCGCGCCGGCCTGGCCACCGATGGGGCGCGTCCGACGCCGCCGCTGCTGACGCCCTTCCAGGTGCGTGAGATCAAACTGGAGAACCGCGTGGTGGTGTCGCCGACCCTGCTGTATGCAGCCCGCGAGGGCGTGCCGGGCGACTTCCATCTGGTCCATTTGGGCGCACGCGCTCTGGGTGGGGCTGGCCTGCTGCTGACCGAAGCCACCGCCGTCTCGCCCGAGGCCCGCATGACGCCCGGCTGTCCGGGCCTATGGAATGAAGAACAGCAACAGGCCTGGGCCAAGGTGGTTGACTTTGTCCACCGCAACAGTCAAGCGCGCATCGGCATCCAGTTCAATCATGCCGGTCGGCGCGGTTCCACCCAGCTCGGTTGGGAACAGCCCGACCGACCGCTGGCCAGCGGCAACTGGCCGCTGGTCTCGGCCAGCGCACTGCCTTACCTGGAGGGCGTCTCGCAGGTGCCGACCGCCGCCAGCATCGAACAACTGGCGCAGATCCGGGAAGACTTCGTGGCCGCCGCCCGGCGCGCCGCTGCTGCCGGTTTCGATTGGCTGGAATTGCAGGCCGGCCATGGCTGCCTGCTCTCCAGCTTCCTCTCGCCCTTGACCAATGCGCGCCAGGACCAGTACGGCGGGTCGCTGCCAAACCGTCTGCGCTACGTGCTGGAAGTGGTGCAGGCCGTGCGCGCCGTATGGCCGGCGCAGCTGCCGCTGTCGGTACGTATCTCGGCCACCGACTGGGCCGCCGGCGGCACCACCGTCGATGAAGCCGTCGAGATCGCACGCCAGCTCCATGCGCAGGGCGCCGATGTGATCGACGTGTCTTCGGGCGAAGTCACGCCGGCGCAGAAGCCGGTGTATGGCCGCATGTTCCAGACCCCCTTCGCCGATCGCATCCGCAACGAAGCCGGCGTACCCACCATCGCCGTGGGCGCCATCACCGAGGCTGACCAGGTCAATGGCATCGTCGCCTCCGGTCGTGCCGACCTGTGCGCACTGTCGCGGCCCTTCCTGGCCGACCCTGCCTGGTTGCTGCATGAGAGTGCGCGCCAGGGCTGGCGCCAGGTGAGTTGGCCTGCGGCCTACCAGTGGGGCCGTGATCAGCTCGAACGCAGTTTCGCCCCGGCGCGCCAGTAAGCCGGTCGCCGTCATCCAGGAAAGGGAAAGCATCGTGAGCAAGGAAAACTACGATCAGTACCGCGAAAGCGTGGCCGGCCGTGCCGATGTCTCGGACACGCCGGAACTGCTGGCCTACTACCGCCAGTTGGAACAATTGAAGACCGGCGCCCTGTGGACGGTAGCCAACAAGATCGAACCCTGGCAGCCGAAATCGCAATCGGTGCCGGTGCTGTGGCGCTATGCCGAGCTGCGTGAACACGTACTGCGCTCAGTGGCGCTGGTCTCGCCGGAGAAGGCGGGCCGGCGCGTGATCTATCTGGACAATCCAGGGCGGCGCGAGGTCTCGGCGGCGGTCGGCTGGCTGTATTCGGGCCTGCAGGTGATGCATCCGGGCGAGGTCGCCAGCGCCCATGCGCACTCGTCCTCGGCGCTGCGCTTCATCATGGAAGGGCGCGGCGCCTACACCATCGTCGATGGCCACAAGATGACGCTGGAAGCCAACGACTTCGTGCTCACCCCCAATGGCACCTGGCATGAGCATGGGGTGGAAGCCGATGGTCTGCCCTGCATTTGGCAGGATGGCCTGGACATCCCGCTGGTCAATGCCCTGGAAGCTGGCTTCTATGCCGTGCATCCTGAGCTGCACCAAGCCGTGGCCCATGCGGTGGATGATGCCGTAGCTCTGTGGGGCGCGCCGGGCTTGCGTCCGCATGACGTGGGCTGGAACAAGCCTTACTCGCCGCTCTTCAAGTACCAGTGGGGCCCCACCTACGAAGCCCTGCAACGCTATGCACGCGCCGCCGAAGGCAGCCCCTATGATGGCCTGCTGATGCACTACACCAACCCGGTCCACGGCGGCCATGTCATGGCCACCATCGGCGCCAGTATGCAGTTGCTGCGCCCCGGATTTGCCGGCCGCGCCCATCGCCACACCGGCAGCTTCATCTACCAGGTCGCCAAGGGGCAGGGATATTCCATCATCGATGGCCAGCGCTTGGACTGGAAGGAACGCGACATCTTCTGCGTTCCCTCCTGGGCCTGGCACGAGCACGTCAACGGCAGCGCCAGCGAAGACGCCTGCCTGTTCTGCTTCAGCGACCTGCCGGTCATGGAAAAGCTGGGCCTGTATCGCGAAGAAGCCTATGCCGAGCATCACGGACACCAGCCGCTGACTCCAGTCGTTGATCCCAGTCGTTGATCCTAGTCGTTGATCCATTAACGGGCCATTAATCTCCACTTCACATCCATTAATGTCCCATTAACGCCCCATTAGCCCGACCCCGAAACAACCCGTCACAATCGAACAGGAGTGAGATGCAATGAAACTGGTTACCTACCGCGCCAACGTGAGCGCCGCTGCCCGTCTGGGCGCCATCGTCGATGAGCTGGTCGTCGACCTGCAACAACTGGGCCTGCACGCCGGGGAAGCACTGCCCGACAACATGCTGGACTTCATCGATCTGGGCCCGTGTGCCCTCGCCAGCACCACTGCACTGCTGGAACGCTATCGCGGGCAGTGGCCGGTGGGCGTGGCGCGTCCGCTGGTCAACGTCAAGCTGCTGGCGCCCATCCCGCGTCCGCGCAAGAACATCTTCGGCATCGGCCTGAACTACGTGGAACACGTGGAAGAGTCCAGCCGCACCCTGGATACCTCCAAGGACTTGCCCAAGCAGCCGGTGATCTTCTCCAAGCCGCCCACCACCGTGATCGGCCAGGGCGACGCCATCGAGCATAACCAGGCCATTACCCGCCAGATGGACTGGGAAGTGGAACTGGCCGTCATCATCGGCAAGCAGGCCAAGGGCGTGAGCCAGGCTAGCGCCCTGGACTACGTATTCGGCTACAGCGTCATGAACGACATCAGCGCTCGCGACAATCGCCGCGCCGGCCAGTGGATCTATTCCAAGGGCCAGGATACCTACGCGCCCTTCGGCCCGGTCATCGTCACCGCCGATGAGATCCCCGATCCGCACAATCTCGATTTGAGCCTGACCGTCAATGGCGTGACCAAGCAAAGCTCCAATACCCGCCACATGCTCTTCAAGGTCGATACCCTGATCGCCGACATCAGCGCCGGCATCACCCTGGAACCGGGCGACATCATCGCCACCGGCACCCCCGCTGGCGTGGGCGCAGGCCGCTCGCCGCAAGAATGGATGTGGCCGGGCGACGTGGTGGTGGCCACCGTGGAGAAGATCGGCAGCCTGCGCAACCCCATCGTGGCGGTCGGCGAACTGCCGCCGGGCAAGGCCTGAACCCACGCCCATCTGGCTGTTCAATCACAAGGAACTGACATGCTCGAACTTCAACGTTTCAAGGCTGCGGCGGTCCAGGCGGCCCCGGTCTTTCTGAACACCGACGCCACCGTCGACAAGGTGGTGGCGTTGATCGCCGAGGCGGCCAGCCATGGCGCCAGGCTGGTGGCCTTCCCGGAAGTGTTCGTGGCCGGCTATCCCTACTGGAGCTGGATCATGAACCCCATCGAGGGCAGCAGTTGGTTCGAGCGCCTGGCGCGCTCGGCCATTGAGATTCCCGGCCCCGAGATCAGCAAGATCGCGCAAGCCGCTGCGCGCCACCAGGTCAACGTGGTGGTCGGCGTGAACGAGCGCAATCGTCACGGCATTGGCACGATCTATAACACCGTGGTCACCATTGCCGACGATGGCCGTATCATCGGCCGCCATCGCAAGCTGGTGCCGACCTGGGCCGAGAAGCTGACCTGGGCGCCGGGCGACGCCTCCGGCCTGCGCGTGCACCAGACCAGCGTCGGTCCGCTGGGGGCGCTGGCCTGTGGAGAAAACACCAATACTCTGGCGCGCTTCTCGCTGCTGGCGCAAGGTGAGCTGGTCCACGTGGCCAGCTACATTGCGCTGCCGGTGGCGCCGGCCGACTACGACATGGCCGAAGCCATCAAGGTGCGCGCCGCCGCCCACTGCTTCGAGGGCAAGGTGTTCACCATCGTGTCCTGCTCCACCGTCTCGGAAGAAATCATCCAGGCCATGGAAGCCAGCCATCCGCAGGCGCGGGCGCTGCTGTCCCGTCGCAACAGTGCCTTTTCTGGCGTGCTGGGCCCCGATGGCCGCGTGATCGGCACGCCGCTGATCGATGAAGAAGGCATCGTCTATGCCGACATCGACCTCTCGCGCTGCATTCAACCGCGCCAGATGCATGACATCACCGGCCACTACAACCGCTTCGACGTCTTCAATCTCAGCGTCAACCGCAAGCCCTTGCAGGCCGCCCATTTCGCCGGCGGTGAAGGCTATGCGGAAGAGGCCCCGGCCCCGACGCTGACCGACCTGATGGAGGATCACCCATGAGCAGCACCCGCAGTTATCGCATCGGCCAGATCGTGCCGTCCTCCAACACCACGATGGAAACCGAGATCCCGGCCATCCTGCGCGCGCGCGAACTGAACCTGCCGGAACGCTTTACCTTCCACTCCAGCCGGATGCGCATGAAGCATGTCACCAAGGAAGAGCTGGCCGCCATGGATGGCGACAGCGACCGCTGCGCGCTGGAGTTGTCGGACGCGCGGGTGGATGTGCTGGGCTATGCCTGCCTGGTGGCCATCATGAGCATGGGACGTGGTTACCATCGGGTCTCCGAACAGCGCCTGCACCAGCGCACCGTGGACAATGGCGGCGCGGCCCCGGTGGTCACCAGCGCCGGCGCCCTGGTCGATGGCTTGCACGCCATCGGTGCCAGGAAGGTATCCATCCTCACACCCTATATGAAGCCGCTTACGCAATTGGTGATCGACTACATCGAGAACGAGGGCATCGAAGTGGTGGATAGTATCTCGCTGGAAATCCCGGACAACCTGGAAGTCGGTCGCCAGGATCCGCGTGCTCCCATCGAGATCACCAAGCGCCTCAACACTAGCGGGGTCGATGCCATCGTCGCCTCGGCCTGCGTGCAGATGCCTTCGCTGGCCTCGGTGCAGGCCATCGAGGATCGTACCGGGCTGCCGGTCTTGTCCTCTTCGGTGGCGACCACCTACATGATGCTCAAGCGACTGGAATTGGACACTACCGTGCCCGGTTTCGGTTCGCTGCTGTCGGGGCGATATTGAGCGTGGTCAATAAAGGGGCGCCTAAGGAGCCCTCGGGGCTCCCCATCGCGCCCGGGGACGGAGTATCCTTGCTGCTTTCGGAAGAAGAGGCGGCGAGGGGAATGGCAAAGTCCAAGGCATTCGTCGACAACTACCTGCCAGCACTGCTGGGCCAGGCCTGGCAATTGTTGTCGACCCAGTTTCATGCAGTGGTGGAAGCACATGGTCTGTCGGTGCTGGAGTGGCGCGTGCTGTCTATCCTGGCCAGCAATGGCGGCATGAGCATCTCGGCCCTGGCCGATGCCGCCGTGAGCAAGCAGCCCACCGTGACGCGCCTGCTGCTGCGCCTGGAAGCGCAAGGGCATGTGGAACGCACCACCAGCCAGGATGATCGTCGCTTCACGCTGGTGAAGGTCACGCGCAATGGCCGCCGCCTGGTATCGGGCCTGATCGAACTGGCCGAAGCGCATGAGCGCGAAGTGCTGGCGTCGATGAATCCGCAGAAGGTGGAGATGCTCAAGGAGCTATTGCAGGAAATCATCACCCGCTATCGTCCGTTGCGCTAGCCAGTCCTTCTTATTTGGGCCGGCGCATCTGGAACAAGCCTTCCTGCAAGACCTGGAAATAATCCGCCGGGCCGCCGCCGCGCAGGATGGGTTGCGCCGCGGCAGTGGCATAGACGCCATCGACCAGCAGCGTCTGGTCGATATGCACGGCCACCACTTCCCCGAACACCATCCAGGTCTCCAGTGTGCGGCCATCGAGGGCCGTGAGTTGCTGGATCTGGGTCACCTTGCATTCCATCGCCACCGGGCTTTCGCCCACGCGCGGCGCGGCCACGACCATGCCCGGTGCCGGCGTGAGCCGCGCCAGCGCGAACTCATCCACCTCGCTTTGCTCCAGGCTGCTCAGGTTGACTTGCTCAGCCAGTGGCCGGGTGGCCAGGTTGTAGACGAATTCCCCGGTCGCTTCGGCATTGCGCACGCTATCTTTCTTGCCCACGCTGGCAAAGGCCACGATGGGCGGACGATAGTTGAAGATGTTGAAGAAGCTATAGGGCGCGACGTTGGCCCGGCCATTGGCGTTGCAGGTGGAGATCCAGCCGATGGGACGCGGCCCCAGGATGGCGGGAATGGGATCATGCGCCAGGCCGTGGCCGTGGCGTGGTTCATAGCGATGGAAAGACTGGCTCATGGCGACGATGCGGCAGTGAGGTTGGCTCGGGCAGCCATTATGCCGTGCATATGGAGCGTGCGCCGTGCTGCTCGCCGCTCGCGCCATCAATCCTGCAGGATGTGGAGCTTCAATGCGCAGCCTGGATGGTCCGGCTGCGCACCTCTACCCCTTGATCAGAAGCCCCAGCTCAACATGCCCACCAGCTGGTTGCCCTGCTTGACGTCAAAGCGGTTGTAGCCGCCGAGGATGGCTTGCAGCGACCAGGTGATGGAGGAGTTGGGGAAGGGGGCCGACAGACCCAGCGTCAAGTGACGCAAGGCGCCGCTGCTGGGGCCGTTGCCGGCGAAGCAGCCGTTGACCACGAAGGCCTGGCCGGCGCCGCAGGCAGTGCCGGTGGCAGTATCGCGCGTGCCCAGGTACTTGCCTTCGCGGCTATAGGTATAGGCGCCCAGGGTACTGGTGAAGGTGAGGTCATACGGCAGCGGCTTGGTGTAGACCAGGGTCCAGTAGGTGTCGCCCTTGTTGCCCCAGATGACGTCGTTCAACAGCGTCTGCGCATTGAGCGAGAAGGCGCCCCAGGTCAGGCCGGCCTTGGTTTCCAGTGCGTTGGCATGACTGCCGTTGGCATAGTAGTAGCCGGTCATGCCCAGGGTATATCCCAGGTCGCCGCTGATGTTGCCGGCATAGGCGAAGTAGAGATCGTTTTCCACCGAACGCGGTTTCTGGAATTCGGTGATGCTGCGGTCGCTGTAGGAACGGCCCAGCTGCTTGTAGGAATAATTGATGGTGGAGGCCCAGTAGCCGAAGCTCCAGCCGCTGCTGTGCACGAAGTCGATGCCCCACTGCAGCGCCGGCTGGTCGGACTCGGGTGCATCTGCGCCGGCATTGCCCAGCGGCTGGCCATTGCCATAGGTGGTGGTGGCGCCGCGCAGTACATAGCGCGAGGCCAGGTCGATATGCTTGGTAATGGTCCAGGGGCCGGCGGGAGTGGCGCCAGGGGCGGCATCGTCGGCCAGGGCCAGGCCCGGGGCGCCAGCCAGCAGGGCTGTGAGCGAAACGGCGCAGGCCGCCAGGGTAGTGCGCGCACGGGTGGGGATGTGAGTAGTCAAGGTTCTCTCCGTGTTGGTGATTGTTGAGGTCAGCAGGGTGGGGCAAATAAAGCGGTGGGCAGACAGAGGCCCTGCGGGTCCGTTGCCGGACCCGCAAAAAATAAGACTTCTGATATCTGAGCTGTTAGTGTCGGTCGTGTCGGGTGACGAGGAAATCAGAGTTTTCCATCGGCGGCCATCTTCATGTAGCTCGGGTCAAAGCGCAGCTTGACGTTCTTCTTGTCGCCCACGATCACATTGCCGTCGAAGGCGATACCGATGCCATCGGCACTCTTGACGTTGGGGCCGAGGATGCCGTGATCGAAGCTGAACTTGGCGATGCGGCCCATGATGGTAGGCAAGTCCTTCTTGGTGGCGAACTCCAGCGCGGCCTTGGGCTGGTAGAACATGGCGGTGGCCGCCAGTTGCGACTGGAAGCCGGCCAGGTCGGTGCCGGAGGCCTTGCCCATGGCGCTCAGTGCCCGGGTGGCGCGCTCATCCTTGGCGGTCATGATGGACATCATCTCGTACCAGGCACCGGTGAGCGCCTTGCCGAAGGCCGGATTGTCCTGCAGGGTCTTGGTGTTGACCACCATCAGGTCCATGATCTCGCCGGGCAGTTGCTTGGAGGTGTAGACCAGCGAGACATCGGGGGCCGCGGCAATCGACGACAGCATGGGGTTCCAGGTCACGGTGCTGGTCACGGCCGGGGTGGCAAAGGCGGCGGTGATGTCGGCGTCGCTGGTGTTGACCACCTTGACGTCACGCTCGCGCAGGCCGACCGATTCCAGTGCGCGCGCCAGCAGGTAGTGCGATACCGAGAACTCCACCAGTTGCACCGACTGCCCCTTGATGTCGGCCAGCTTCTTGTTCTTCCCCTTGAGCACGATGCCATCGTTGCCGTTGGAATAGTCGCCCACGATGAGGGCGGTGGAGTCCACGCCACCGGCCGCGGGAATGGTCAGCGCATCCATGTTGGTCATGGTGCAGCCGTCGAACTTACCGGCGGTGTACTGGTTGATCGATTCGACGTAGTCGTTCAATTGCACGGCGCTGATGGTGATGCCGTACTTCTTGCCCCACTTGGCCAGGATGCCCTGGGCCTGCGCTTCGCCCCACGGCATCCAGCCGGCATAGATGGAAGTACAGACCTTGAAGTCGGTGCGCGGGGCAGCGTGAGCGGATGAGAGTGCGCCTGCGAAGGCGGCCAGGGCGATGGCGGCGCCACCAAGGATGCGGGAAATGTTGTACACGGCGGATGGTCCTCGAAGGGTTTATTAGGGAAAAAGCCCGGGAGCGGCGCGGTCGTTGCGAACGCGTCATCTCCCGGGCTTTTCTCCCGCCGTGTAACCCCTTGCGAGGTCGACTGCTCTCGGACCAGACATCCGCAACAGCGAACCGGAACCCTAGCTGTCCATTGCAAATTGTGCTTACTCAAGACCGGTATCACCGGCTCCCACTCGCTTTTCAGCAAGGTTCGTGCCAATCCTCACAGAGATCGTGGAGACGCTTTTCGCTATTAATAGCGAATCATCGCCAGCGCATCAGGCGCTCATACATCCAGATGTGCATGAGCAGCGATGGCGCAGTGCGCACGCGCCAAATCGGTGCCACGCTGCACCACACTTGCGCCTGGCTTGCCTGGGCATTGCCGGTGTTGGTACTCACACCCAGTGGTGGCGCGGGTTTGCGCGGCATGGATGGGACGAGAGCGCTTGGCCTGGAACTTGCATACAAGATCGTCGTTCTCGCATAGGGCGAGCCAAGACGACTTGGGTCGGAGCACGGACAGTAGCGCAGGCTTCGACAACCATCCTGGACGGCCAGGCCATGCTCGCAGGAGAAGACCATGCCCATGACCCGATCAACCGACGCCGCCATTTTTTCTATCGCTTTTTCTGCCGATGCCGCACAAGCATTACCGCTGTGCGGACGGATGCGCACTTCGCTGCTGCTCATCGAGGCCCTGATGCTGGCCTGGACGCAGGCCCTGCATTGGCTGCGGCGCAGTCGATGATGGTATGGAATTTGCTGAAATCGTCTTACACGCAGAGCAGTCCGCATCGATGATCTGATTCATCAAAAACGGCTGCACGGAGAAGTTCAAATAGCTGGCTAGGGTTCCGGTCTGCCGCAGGCAGATGACTGGTCCGAGAGCCGGCGACCTCGGTCGAGGTTACACGGCGGGACAAAAGCCCGGGAGAGAGTTGCACTCAAGGTGCCGCGCTGCTCCTGCTTTTGTTCAACCCCGACCGGAGTCTCACGTGATCGCTGCTTGCATCCCCAGGTCCCACCGCCCAGCGTTGCCGCTGGGTCCGTCTCTCGTTCAGGGAGGCGCACCATGCGTTTCCTGAACCGTCATCCGGGCCGCTCCGGGCAATGGCTGCTGACCTTGTTGCCCTTCCTTATCCTGATACTGCTCTATGCCGTGGGCTCGGCCACGCGCCTGGCCGACAATCCCAATGACAAGCTGCTGCCCAGCCTTGCGCAGATGGTCGATGCGATCCGTCACATGGCCTTCATGGAAGACCCGCGTACCGGCGACTACCTGCTCTGGGCCGACACCCTGGCCAGCCTGCAGCGGGTGTTGCTGGGCCTGGGCATCGCCGCGTTGGCCGGGCTGGTGCTGGGCATCGCCAATGGCATCTTCCCGGTACTGCGCGCCGGTTTCTCACCGCTCTTGACGGTGATCTCGATGGTGCCGCCGCTGGCCATCCTGCCGATTCTGTTCATCGTGCTGGGGCTGGATGAATTATCCAAGGTGATGCTCATCGTCATTGGCGTGACCCCCTTGCTGGCGCGCGACCTGGAACATACCGGCCGCGCCATTCCCGCCGAACTACTGATCAAGGCACAGACCCTGGGCGCCAATAGCTGGACCCTGGTATTGCGGGTGGCGCTGCCGCAGATGCTGGCGCGCTTGCTGGTCTCGCTGCGGCTGTCGCTGGGGGCGGCGTGGTTGTTCCTGATTTCCGCAGAAGCGATCTCGGCCACGGCGGGTCTCGGCTATCGCATCTTCCTGGTGCGCCGCTACCTGGCCATGGACGTGATCCTGCCTTACGTGGTCTGGATCACGCTGCTGGCCTGGTTGATGGACTGGCTGCTGCGCGCCGTGCACCGGCGCTTCTTCCCCTGGGCCGAAGGAGGTCGCGCATGAGCTACATCGATATCCGCAACGTCTGGCAACAGTATGACCAGAACGTGGTGCTGGAGCGTCTGAACCTGCGCGTGGAAGAAGGGCAGTTCTGCACCCTGGTGGGCGCTTCCGGTTGTGGCAAGTCCACTTTTCTGCGCTTGCTGCTGGGGCAGGAGCGGCCCAGCAAGGGCCAGTTGCTGCTGCAGGGCCAGCCTTTTCCGGCCGAGCCCGATGCCACGCGCGGCGTGGTGTTCCAGCGCTATTCGGTGTTCCCTCACCTGAATGTGCTGGATAACGTGGCCATCGGCCTGGAGCTTCCGCAAGCCCCGCTGCTGGGGCGCTTGTTCGGCGGTTCCAAGCGCCGCGCGCGCGAGCAGGCGGCGCAACTGCTGCATCGCGTCGGGCTGGGTCATGCACTGAACCTGTATCCCAGCAGCCTCTCGGGCGGAATGCAGCAGCGGCTGGCGATTGCCCAGGCGCTCATTGTGCGCCCGCGCGTGTTGCTGTTGGACGAACCCTTCGGTGCGCTTGACCCCGGCATTCGCAAGGAGATGCATACCCTGCTGCTGGACCTGTGGCAAGACAGCGGCCTGACTGTCTTCATGGTCACGCATGACCTCTCCGAAGGATTCACCCTGGGCACCCGCCTGCTGGTGTTCGACAAGGTGCGCGTCGATCCGCAATACCCGCAGGCCTATGGCGCCCACATCACCTATGACATCGCCCTCAACGAGGCACGCGCCCGCGAACAGGCCGGCAAGCTGGCCTCCCTCATCACTGCAAAGGAAAGCTGACATGAGCAAGCAAGCCTTGGCCCTTCAGGCCAGACTCTACGAAGAACTGCTGCCCGGCGGCGGCCATACGTCCTTCATCCTCAAGCGCGGCCAATCGCTGCGCATCACCGACATCGAAGGCGGGGCCAACGTCAGCATGATGATGTTGAATGCCCAGCAGCCCAGCGAACGCCTGAACCTGCCCGATACCCTGAAGGGCCAGCACACCGCGCGTCTGCAGGCCGGGCATTGCCTGTACTCCGACATGGGACGGGTGCTGGCGGCCATCACCGAAGATACCTGCGGCTGGCATGACAGCTTCGGCGGCGTGCTCAATGCCGAGGAAGTGCAAGAGAAATATGGCCAGGGCCGCTACCAGGAATTGCGCAATGGCTTCTATCGCAATGGCGTGGACAACCTGCTGGTGGAAATGGGCAAGTGGAACCTCGACCTGCAAGACCTGCTGATGGTGGTGAACCTGTTCTCGCGCGTGGCCGTGGATGAGCAGGGCGTGTTCCACTTCGTGCCCGGCAACGCCAAGGCTGGTGACTACATCGAGTTGGCCGCCCCGATGGAAACCCTCATCATCCTGACCGCCCTGCAGCATCCCATGGACCCGCACCCGCACTACGCACCGCGCCCGGTCAGGCTGGAGTGGTTGGACACGCACAGCGACGACAGCACCCATGCCTGCCGCCATTCGCGCCCCGAAAATGAGCGCGCCTTCCACAACACCGAACGCTTCTATCTCTGACATCAGGACCATCCCATGCACATCATCGAAAGCCAGCGCGCACCTGCAGATGCCGTGTTGCGTCACGTGATTCCGGCCGGCGAGCCTTACCTGTTCAATCTCAAGGCCGGCCAGACCGTGCGCCTGCTGGACCTGGAAGGCAACCAGGCCATCGACACCCTGTTCTACAGCGCCGCCAATCCGCGCGAGCGCTACGACCCGCAACGCACCCTGCGACGCCAGAACCGCGCCTACCTGGGGGCGGGCAGCGTGCTCTATTCCAATCTGGGGCGTGCGCTGGCCACCATCGTGGCCGATACCTGCGGTCGCCATGACACCCTGGGCGGGGCCTGCGCGCAGGAGAGCAATACGGTGCGCTATGCGCTGGAGAAGCGTTACATGCATAGCTGCCGCGATAACTTCCTGTGTGCCTGCCTGCATGATGGCCGACTCACCAAGCGCGACATTGGCGCCAACATCAATTTCTTCATGAACGTGCCGGTCACGCCCGAGGGCGGCTTGACCTTCGAGGATGGCATTTCGGCGCCGGGCAAGTACGTGGAGCTGCACGCCGAACAGGACTTGATCGTGCTGATCTCCAACTGTCCGCAATTGAACAACCCCTGCAACGGCTGGAATCCAACCGCTGCTGAAGTGCTGGTGTGGGACTGATCCTGCCTGCTAGCTCCCTGCTTTGCGCTACAACCCTCGCGGACGACCGCGAGCCGGTTTTCCGAATCACGGGACGACCCGGATTTCAAGGCCAACTCAATGTTTGACCATCTGCTCATTGCCAATCGCGGCGCCATCGCCTGCCGCATCCTGCGCACCTTGCGCACGCTGGAGGTGACCGGCGTGTGCGTCTATTCCGAAGCCGATCTCGGCAGCCTGCACGTGTTGCAGGCGGACCGTGCCATCTCGCTGGGGGAAGGCGCGGCCGCCCAGACCTACCTGGCGGTGGACAAGATCCTGGCGGCCGCCCGCGACAGTGGTGCCCAGGCCATCCATCCCGGCTATGGCTTCCTGTCCGAAAATGCCGCTTTTGCCGAAGCCTGCGAAGCAGCCGGGATTGCCTTCGTCGGCCCCACTCCCGCGCAGTTGCGCCTGTTCGGCCTGAAGCATACGGCCCGCGCCCTGGCGCGCGAGCAGGGCGTGCCAATGCTGGAAGGAACGGGCCTGCTGGAGAACCTGCAAGAAGCGCTGGCCGCTGCCGCCCAGGTCGCTTATCCGGTGATGTTGAAGAGCACGGCGGGCGGCGGCGGCATCGGTATGCGCGTCTGTCGCAGCGATGAAGAACTGGTCGATGCCTTCGAGTCGGTGCGCCGACTGGGGCAGAACAATTTCAGCGATGCTGGCGTGTTCATCGAAAAATATATCGAACGCGCGCGTCATCTGGAAGTGCAAGTCTTCGGTGATGGCCAGGGCGAGGTGATCGCACTGGGGGTACGCGACTGCTCGGTGCAGCGGCGCAACCAGAAGGTACTGGAAGAAACGCCCGCCCCCAACCTGCCCGCGGGCATGGCCGATGCCTTGTGCGCAGCGGCCATCAAGCTGGCGCGGGCGGTGAATTATCGTAGCGCCGGCACGGTGGAATTCGTCTACGACAGCCAGGCAGGACAGTTCTACTTCCTGGAGGTCAACACCCGCCTGCAAGTGGAACACGGCGTGACCGAGCAAGTCTGGGGCGTGGACCTGGTGCGCTGGATGATCGAACTGGCGGCCGGCGAACTGCCACCGCTGGCGCAATTGGCCGCCACCCTGCAACCCAGTGGTCATGCGATCCAGGCGCGCCTGTACGCGGAAGATCCGGGCCGTCAGTTCCAGCCTTGCCCGGGACTGTTGACGGCAGTAGCCTTTCCACCCGCCGATGGCCGGGCCTTGCGCATCGATACCTGGGTCGAAGCCGGTTGCGAGATCCCGCCTTACTTCGACCCCATGATCGCCAAGCTGATCAGTTGGCAACCCACCCGCGAAGCCGCCCGGTTGGCGCTCGATGCTGCGCTCGAAGCGACACAACTCTACGGGGTGGAAACCAACCAGCACTACCTGCGCCAGATCCTGGCCGATGCACCTTTCGCCAGCGGCCAGCCATGGACGCGCTGCCTGGAGCACCTGACCTATCATGCCGACACGGTGGAGGTGCTCGCGCCCGGCACCCAAACCACGGTGCAGGACCATCCCGGCCGCATCGGCTATTGGGCGGTGGGAGTACCACCTTCGGGCCCGATGGATGAGCGCGCGCTGCGGCTGGGCAATCGCCTGCTGGGCAACGCGAGCGACGCGGCGGGACTGGAAGTGACCATGAGCGGCCCGACGCTGCGCTTCAACACCGCTGCGGTGGTGGCCGTGACCGGTGCCGACATCGTGGTGCAGATCGACGGCGTGGTCCAGCCCATGCACACCGTCCTGCACATTGCCGCGGGCAGTACGCTCAAGCTCGGTGTCATCCGCGGAGCCGGGGCGCGCAGCTATCTGGCCGTGCGCGGCGGCCTCCAAGTGCCGACCTACCTGGGCAGCCGCAGTACCTTTACGCTGGGACAGTTCGGCGGCCATGGTGGCCGGGCGCTGGCCACCGGCGATATCCTGCACCTGGCGCCGCTGGCCGAGGCGGCTGCGACCAAGGTCGGGCAGGCGCTACCGCCAGGACTGTATCCGCCGCTGGAACCGGTACGCAAAGTGCGCGTGATCTATGGGCCGCATGGCGCACCGGAATATTTCACGCCGGCCTATATCGATACCTTCTTCGCCACCGATTGGGAAGTGCACTTCAATTCCAGTCGTACCGGCGTGCGCCTGATCGGCCCCAAGCCGGAATGGGTACGCGACAGTGGCGGCGAAGCCGGCTTGCATCCCTCCAACATCCATGACAATCCCTATGCCGTGGGTGCGGTCGATTTCACGGGCGACATGCCGGTCATTCTCGGACCGGACGGTCCCAGCCTGGGCGGTTTTGTCTGCCCGGTGACCGTGATCGAAGCCGACCTGTGGCAGATCGGCCAGCTCAAGGCCGGTGACAAGGTCCGCTTCGTGCCGGTGGATGTGGCCGCCGCGCGCCGCATCGCCCTGGCCGCGCACCAGGAAATCACCGCGTTGCAGGTACAGGCGGTGGCGTGGGCGCCGGTCGCGTTGGCCTCGCCCATCGTGCTGGACCTGGGCCACGACGACCGGCGCCTGGTAGCGCGCCTGTCGGGGGATGCCAATCTGCTGCTGGAAGTGGGCAGTCCGCAACTGGATCTGGTGCTGCGTTTCCGCGTCCATGCCCTGATCGCCGCATTGGAAGAACAGGCGTTGCCCGGCGTGATCGACCTCACCCCCGGCATCCGCTCGCTGCAGGTGCATTACCAGCCTGAGGCGCTGCCCTTGCAGCGGTTGCTCGATACCGTAGCCGGGTTGTGGGATGCGGTCTGCGCTCGCCAAAACCTGACGGTTTCGTCGCGTATCGTGCATCTGCCTCTGTCCTGGGACGACCCGGCCTGTCAGCTCGCCATCGAGAAATACATGACCACCGTGCGCAAGGATGCACCCTGGTGTCCCAGCAATCTCGAATTCATCCGCCGCATCAATGATCTCAAGGATCTCGGTGCCGTGCGCCAGACCGTGTTCGATGCCAGTTATCTGGTCATGGGCCTGGGCGATGTCTACCTGGGGGCACCGGTGGCCACGCCGCTGGACCCGCGCCATCGCCTGGTGACCACCAAGTACAACCCGGCGCGCACCTGGACGGCCGAAAATTCGGTGGGCATCGGTGGCGCCTATCTGTGCGTCTATGGCATGGAAGGTCCGGGCGGTTACCAGTTCGTCGGTCGCACCCTGCAGATGTGGAACCGCTATCGCGAGGTCGCGGCCTTTGGTGGCAAGCCCTGGCTGCTGCGCTTCTTTGACCAGATCCGTTTCTACCCGGTCACAGCCGAGGAGTTGCTGACCATCCGCCGCGATTTTCCCTTGGGTCGCTTCGATCTGCAGATCGAACAGACCCAATTGAGTCTCTCGGATTACCAGGCTTTCCTGCAGCAGGAGGCCGCGGGCATCGCCGCCTTCCGCGAGCACCAGCAAGCCGCCTTCGATGCCGAGCGGCAGCGCTGGATCGCCAGTGGCCAGGCCAACTTCGAGATTGAGGAAGCCAGCGCCGCCAGTGATCAGGGGCCGCCTCTGCAAGCGGGGCAGATGGCAGTGGATGCGCCGATTGCCGGCAACCTGTGGCAGGTCAAGGTCAGTCCGGGGCAGCGCGTGGCGCAGGGGGAATTGTTGATGATCCTGGAATCGATGAAGATGGAAATCAATATTGCCGCGCCCGAGGCCGGTATTGTTGCCGAGGTGCGCGTGCAGCCCGGCAGCCCGGTGCGCGCGGGGCAATGCGTGTTGGTGATGGAAGCCAGCGGGCAGGAGCGCGCATGATCCATTCCTTTGACCTGCGCATCGATGCGCTCATCGCCGCCTATCGCGAAGCACGCTTGACGCCGCGCCAGGTGGTCAGTCGTTTGCGCGAGAGCGCCAGCGCCCTCAATGCGCAATATCGGCTCTACATCCACCTGTTGAACGAGCAGGAGAGCGAGCCTTATCTGCAAGCGCTGGAGGCCTGTTCCCCGCACAGCCTGCCTTTGTATGGCGTGCCCTTTTCCATCAAGGACAACATCGATCTGGCAGGCATTGCCACTACTGCTGCCTGCCCGGCCTTCAGTTATGTGCCGCGCGAGAGTGCCACGCTGGTGGAGCGCTTGATCGCGCTGGGCGCCATTCCCATCGGCAAGTGCAACCTCGACCAGTTCGCCACCGGCCTCAATGGTACGCGCTCACCCTATGGCGCGTGCCGCAACAGTGTGCACCCGGACTATCCCTCAGGCGGTTCTTCTTCCGGTTCGTCGTTGGCGGTGGCGCTGGGCCTGAGCAGCTTTGCGCTGGGGACTGACACGGCCGGCAGCGGACGCGTGCCGGCGGCGCTCAACAACCTGGTCGGGCTGAAGGCGACCAAGGGCTTGCTCTCCACGGCCGGGGTGGTGCCGGCCTGTCGCACGCTGGATTGCGTCACGTTCTTCACCGCCACGGCGGCTGAAGCCAGCCAGCTACTGGCACTGTGTGCCCGGCCTGATGAGCGTGATGAATACAGCCGCGGCAATCTGCCGCATAACGATGCCTCGGCCTTCCAGCCACCGCGTCGGGGCTTTCGTTTCGGAGTGCCGCGTCAACTGGAGTTTCTCGGCTGCGCCGAAAGTCCGGTCCTGTTCGTGGAGGCACTGGAACAGATGGAAGCCATCGGCGGCGTGGCCGTGCCCATCGATTTCACACCCTTCCTGGAAGCCGCCCGCCTGCTCTATGAGGGACCGTGGGTCGCCGAGCGTTACAGCACCGTCGAAGCCCTGCTCAAGGAACAGCCCGAAGAAGTCTTGCCGGTCATTCGCGACGTCTTGCGCAAGGCCCCGCAGTACAGCGCCGTCGATACCTTCCGCGCCCAGTATCGGCTGCAGCAGTTGAAGGCCGACTGCGACCGCATCCTGGCTGGACTGGATTGCGTGGTGACCCCGGCCTATCCGCGCCCGGTGACGCTGGAGGAATTGCGCGAGCAGCCCGTGCAGCGCAATTCCGACCTGGGCTGGTACACCAACTTCATGAACATGCTGGACTACGCAGCCGTGGCCACGCCCATGAATTTCATGAAGAATGGCCTGCCCTGGGGCATCACCGTGTTCGGCCCGGCCTTTGCCGACCAGGCCTTGCTGGGCATGGCCGATGCCTTGCAGCGCGCACATGGACGGCCTCTGGTGGGGCGGCGCTCTATCGCGAGCTAGCCGGGCACAGTATGATGCCGGTCACGCCGATCCTGGCGTGGGCCGGCCGGCATGTCGCCTGCACGGTGTTGCTGATGGAGGAGAGTGCAGTGCGCCGTCTGTTCATTGGTCTGATGCATCCCATGCGGGTGATCCTGTGTGCCACGCTGGCCTTGCTGCTGATTTCACCGGCCTCGGGCCAGAGCAGCGACGCGCCTGCGGCGGCTTGGTCAATGCAGACCTTGTCCTATCGCGCCAGCGACGGGCGTGCGGTAAGCCTGACCCTGGCACTGTCGGTGGGCGTGCCTGCGCCGGCTTCGGTGGTACTGGTGGCCGGTTCGGCGGATCAACCCAATATCGTCGCCGGCAAGCTCAATAGTTTCTCGCCCTGGGTACGTGCCGCCGGTCTGCTGGCACAACGGGGTATCGAGGTGGTGTACATGGATGCGGCCAGCGATGCCAATGGCCGCAGTACCATCCAGCGCAGCCAGGAGCTGGCGCGCGATCTGCGCCAGGCCGCAGGCTACCTGCATGAGCGCTTTGCCGGCGTGCCGCTGGCCTACGGCAGCTATGGCAACGCCGGCCAGCCGCTGTTGGATTTTCTTAAGTCCGAATCCGGCACGCCGCAGGCCATCGTCGTCTCGGGCGACTTCCAGAAGGCACGGACCACGAACTGGAGTGCCCTGTCCGGGCGCGTCACGCTGGTGGCCGTGCCCAGCGCCAAATGCACGGCCATTCCCTTCTACGAGCAGCAGTGGGTCGCCAGCCAGCAGCATCTGCGCCTGATCCAAGCCAATTATCCCGAGCCCGAGAAAACCATAGGCTGCGGCAAGGGCAGACAGGCCAGCCTGACTGGATTGGAAGTCCCCTTTGCCGACCTGGTAGCGGACTTGCTGGCCGGACGCACGGTCGCCGATTTCATCGGTAGTCCGACCGCGCAGGTGGCCTGGCGCGAACAGGTGATGCGCTATGCGATCCCGGGCGAAGATATCCACCTGGAGATGACGCTGTTGCTGCCGGATGGGGCGGGGCCGTTTCCGGTGATGATCTTCAGTCATGGTGATGTGGAAATGGACTCTTCTTCCATCCGCTACAAGCAGCGCTTGCGCGACATGACGGTGGCTGCCGAATTCTTGCGCAATGGCGTGGCGGTGGCGTTTCCAGCTCGGCGCGGGGTGGGCATGTCCGAAGGGCTGTACCAGCAGTCGTGGAGTCGGGCCGATGGTGACGCGCTCTATGCGGCACGGCGACACGCGGCCGATGTCCTGCCAGCCATCGAGATGCTGCGCACGCTGCCCCAACTGGATGGCTCGCGCATGATCATCGCCGGTCAATCCGCGGGCGGTTATACCACGATGTACCTGGCCAGCCTGAATCTGCCCGGTGTCATCGGGGCCATCAATTTTTCCGGGGGGCGCAACGACAATGGCGGCTTTGGCTCAAGCGCCCTCATCCCGACCATGATCCGCGGCTTCGGAGAGAGCGGCAAGACCACCCGCACACCCATGCTGTGGATCTTTGCCGAGCAGGATAGTCGTTACCCGGTCACCACGATCAAGGCCTGTCATGACGCCTTCACCGCGGCCGGGGGCCGTGCCACACTGGTCATCGTGCCCTATAACGGCCATGATGGTCATTTCATCTACCACTATCCGGCCGCTTGGCGCGCCAGCCTGGATACGTACCTGGGACAGATCGGCTTGCCCGCGCCGACCGCCACGCCAGCCCGGGCAGCCACGTCTGGCTGAGTCGCCAGCGCAGTGGTTCAGGCCTGCGGCAGGATCTCGGTCAGCGACAGAATGGCCTGGGCCACTTCGGCGATACGCCGGTTCTGGTTCATGGCGTGCTTGCGCAGCAGGCGGTAGGCGTTTTCTTCGTTCAGGCCCTGCTTCATCATCAGCACGCCCTTGGCGCGTTCGATGAGCTTGCGCTCTTCCAGGCTCTCGCGCACGGTGGCCAATTCCTGGGTCAGGTTCTGCAGACGTTCGGACTGGGCGCGCAGGATATCGACGATGGAGTGCGTCAGGTGCGGTCCCACGCCCGAGTGCATCGGTTCGTCCTGTAGCGCCTGGCCCTCCAGGCTGGAAGAAAAGGCGGTCAGTGGTGCTAGCGGGTCCAGTCCCTCGGATTGACTGAAGAGTTGGCCCTGGTCATCCAGTTCCTTTTGCAGCTCGACGATCTTGTCGCGGCATTGTGCCTGCACGTATTGCGCCAGATGGATCTCGACCCGGTGCAGGCCGTCGATGCGCATGGAGCAGCACTGGTACCAAGTCTCGGCCAGTTGCGGATCGAGTGGCCGCTCGTGGGCAGTCAGCAGCTTGCGGCGCAGCCGTTCCAGATCGGCCAGCGGCAGCGTGGCCTGCATGGCGCTCCATTCGTTGCGAAAACCCTCGGCGAAGGATTCGAAACGGCGCAGCGCCTGTTCCTGCATTTCGATCTGGTATTCGATGCTCTGTTCCTGTTCGCGCGTGATCTTGCCCATGGCAAAGGCGGCGGCCCCGGTGGCGCGCTCGCGGCCGGCGAATTCCTTGCCCTGCATCAGATTGAACAAGGCCACCAGCAGGCGCGAGATCTGCGGGTCGACCGCCACGTCGGCGGCCTCGAACACCAGCGCCAGCAATGCGCCCACCAGGGTCTTGAAGCGTTCATAGCTGGTCGCGGGCGAGCAGGCCAGGGCCGCAATGTCCGCACGCAGGCGCGGCAGGCCATCCAGTGCGTGCAGGGCGAAGGCGATGCGGGTGTACAGACGCGCGCCATTGGAGAGCGCGTTGTCGTGCTCGGTCGAATCCAGCCAGGCCGTGAATTCGCGCTGCGCCGCCTGGCTGGCGGCCACACGCGCCTGCCAGGCCTGCGCGTCGCGTTCCCCGCGCGAGCCCAGGTAGAGATTGGAAATGCCGCGCTCCTGCTGCAGGCAATGCACCAGCTTGCCCACGGTCAAGACCAGTTGGCAGGTGCGGGCCAGGCGTTGCAGCTCTTCCACTTCGCAGCGGCGGGCGGTGATCAGGTAGTTGAGGACGTTGCTCATGGGAAGTACATAAAAATCGCAGGGCTAGTCGTATTCACAGGATGCATGAATTTCCCGCGATTGTAATGGAATCGTCCAGGCAGACGGCAGCGCCCTGCGCGCTTTTATGCGGCGCTCATCTGGCGATATACCACTCGTAGCGATGATTCCAGGCCACGAATAGATTCATGGTGATGGCCCCCACCAGCGAATACAGGACCCGCTCCGCCGGCAGGAAGAAGGCGGCCGTGGCAAACAGCACCAGATCGAAACCCATCAGCAGCCAGCCAGCCTTGAAACCGGTGCGCTCCTGGACATATGAGGCCAGGATGCTCATGCCACCGCAACTGGCCTGGTGGCGGAACAGGCCGATCAGGCCGATGCCCACGCACAGGCCTGCCAGCACGGCACCGACGATGGGATCGAGATGGCGGTAGCTGATGTAGTTGCCGGCGATATTGGTCAGCACCGACACCGCCGTGACGGCTGCCAGCGTGCGCCAGGTGAAGGCCGCGCCCATGCGCAGCGCCGCCAGCAGGTAGAAGGGCAGGTTGATGAGGGTGAAGGCCATGCCGAAGCTCATGCCAGTGACATAGGTCACCAGGAAGGCGACCCCTGCTATCTGACCGATGATCAGCCCCAGGCTGTGCAGCATGGACATGCCGAAGGCGATCATGACGACGCCGAAGAGCTGGCCCTGCAGATTGTCGATCCAGTTGTGGCGCACGGTGGTGGCCGGGGTGCTGCGTTCGCCTGCTGACGCAATGGGGGAAGAGGTCGCGGAAGGGGCGGTGGAAGTGGTCATGGCAATACCAATCATCGATCGTGGATAACGAATGCGTCACGTCAATGGCCAGGCCAGCGGGTAAGCCGGTGCAGCCAATGCATTGCGGCTGCCTTCTGTCGTCGACAACCGCTGCTGGGGCGCATGGTAAAGGATTTGTTGCACTGCCGCGACGACTGGTTGAGGCGGCGCGGCAGGAGTGCAACACCTTTCTCTTCTAGCAGGAAATATGCCAATAGTGCGCAGGATGCCGAAATGCCCATGTGATCGTTATTCCGGCGTTGCCGGGTAGGCCTTGGTGGAGCCTATGCTGATGCGCCTGACAGACGCTGCCCGCACTCAGTACGGCATTTCGGCATGACGGCATCGTCCAGATCGGGAATGCCGACAAGACGCAGACCGAGTCAACTCCGGCATTCATTACAAATCAGTAATCACCAGGCAATCTTTTTGTTCGCACCTCTGCCGTAGCATTCGTCCCAACCATGCGCACTCTGATCCTCTTGCTTGCTTTCCTGTTGCCGGTGCAGCTCTCCTGGGCGGCAGTGGGCTCATATTGCCAAGCGGAAAATGATAGGGTTCCGATGCATCTGGGGCATCACGATCATCCTTCCTTGAAGGGGGATGAACAGGCTGATTACCAAAAATCAAAGCCCGGTGACCGCGACATGGACTGTTCCCTGTGCCACTTTTGTGCCATGAAGTCGGTCCAGGCCGGTAGCACCATCGTCATCATTGCACCAGCCACGGCGCAGGCCTCGTCTCCAGCCCACCTTCCCCATCCTGCCTCGCATATCGCCGACGGGCCTGACAAGCCCAATTGGCCGCTCGCCGCTTGACTCGGCGAGGACAATCCCCACACACCAACTGCTCTCGCCGAATTCCCCTTTTCATTACCGGAGAATTCGATGTATCGGCACAGCTTCTTGCTGGGGCTCGCGCTGCTCGCGGCCGGCTCCAGCCAAGCGCAATCCATTGCGCCTTCAACTACGCAATACAATCCGCCCTCCACGGCGTCAGCGTTAGATAAAGAAACTCGACTGCTGTCGCTGCCGGCTGCGATCAGCCTGGCATTCGAGCAGAACAAGACGCTCGCCGCCGCCAGAAAAGAGATCGAGGCGGTCGAGGCGACGATCCTCCAGGCCGGCGCCAGACCCAATCCAGAGTTTTCGGCGTTGATCGAGGATTTCCGCAAGTCCAGCCGGACTACCACCTACCAGATCACGCAGCCCATCGAACTTGGCGGCAAGCGCAGCGTGCGTATTGACGCTGCCCAGCGTGCGCGCGATATGGCATTGCTGGATTATGCCGTCAAGCGTACCGAAATACGCGCCGGCGTAGTGGCTGCGTACTACGACGTCATGGTGGCCGCCGAGCGCCAGCGTCTGGCCAGCGAACTGCTGGGTCTGGCCAACACCTCGGCGCAGATGACGGGACGGCGCGTCATGGCAGGAAAGATTTCTCCCGTCGAGCAAACCAAGGCGCAGGTAGCGCAATCCAGTGCGCGGCTGGAGCTCAATGAAGCCAATAGCGATCTCACTGTCGCGCAGAAGAAATTGGCGACCTTATGGGGCAGCGTCGGCAATGGCTTTGAACTGACCGACCATGGCGTCGAGTCGCTGCCGCCCTTGCCGGCCATTGCGCAACTGACCGAGAAGGTCGCTAGCGGTCCCACCGTCAGGCTGGCCCAGCTGGAAGTGGAGCGTCGGCGTGCGCTGGCCAGTATCGAGACCAGCAAACGCACGCCCGATGTGAGCCTGACCCTGGGCAACAAGCGCGATGAATCAAACGCTCGGAACATGTGGGTGGTCGGCTTTTCGGTTCCCATTCCTGTCTTTGACAGCAACAAAGGCAATGAGCTCGAAGCCCTCAAACGTGTCGATATCGCGCGGGACACGCTGTCAGTCATCGAAGTGCAGATGCAGAGCGAGGCCGCGCAGAGCTTCGAGCGCCTGCGCAATGCCAGGGAAGAGGCCACCGCCTTGCGCGATGAGATCGTCCCCGCAGCGCAATCGGCCTACCAGGCAGCACGCACAGGATTCGAACTGGGGAAGTTCGGATATCTGGATGTCCTTGACGCCCAACGCGCCTATTTCCAAGCCAAAGCGCAGTACTGGAAAGCGCTTTCTACTGCATTCCAAGCAGCCGCAGACCTGGATCGTCTGGCCGGCATCGAGACCTCTCCAGCCGAGTGAGATAAAACATGAGCCAGAAACAGACATTCACCATCGCGACCATCATCGTCATGGCAGCGCTTGTCGCGGGGATCACCCTGATGAAGGGCAACGGTTCGCAAGGGGAGAACGCAAAGCCATCTGCCCATCAGGAAGAGGGCGGCCATCAGGACAACGAACATCCCGGCGAGGACCAGGGCAGCGATCACAAGGAAGAGGGAAAGATCGCACTGGACCAGGAGCAGATGGCCGCTGCTGCCATCGAGCTCAAGACGGCCGGCGCCATGCAGATCACTTCCAGCCTGCAGTTGCCGGGCGAGATTCGCTTCAATGAAGATCGCACCGCCCATGTCGTGCCGCAGGTGGCCGGCATCGTCGAGTCGGTATCGGCCACTCTGGGGCAGAAGGTGAAGAAGGGACAGGTGCTGGCCGTCATCAACAGCAGCGCCATCTCGGAGCTGCGTTCCGAACTGCTCAATGCCGAGCAGCGTCTGTCCCTCGCCCGCACGGCCTATCAGCGCGAAAAGAAGCTGTGGGAACAAAAGATTTCTGCCGAGCAGGATTATCTGCAAGCCCAGAGCGCCTTGCGTGAAGCCGAGGTGGCGGTGCGCAATGCACAGCAGAAGTTGCGCGCCATTGGGGCCAGCGGGTCTTCTGGCAGCCTGAACCGTTATGAAATCCGCGCACCCTTCGATGGGACCGTGGTCGAGAAACATCTCGGCCTGGGCGAGGCCGTGCGTGAAGACGTCAACGCCTTCCTGATTTCCGATCTCTCCAGCGTGTGGGCCGAGATCATTGTGTCGCCCAAGGACATGCAGGTCGTTCGCGTCGGCGAGAAAGTCGTGGTCCAGGCCACCGCGTTGAGCGCTAGTGCCCAAGGCAATATCTCGTATGTGGGTTCCCTGATTGGTGAACAGAGCCGCACGGCCAAGGCCCATGTGGTGTTGCCCAATACCGGCGAGATCTGGCGCCCGGGTCTGTTCGTCAATGTCGAGGTGGTCTCCGATGAGGCGCAGGTGCCGGTCGCGGTGGCAGCCGATGCGATCCAGACCGTTGATGGCAAGAACGTGGTCTTCGTGCGCGTGCCCGGCGGTTTCGCGGCCCAGGAGGTGACCCTCGGGCGCGCCAGTGGAAAGTTCGTTGAAATCAAGTCCGGCATCGATGCCGGTACCGAATATGCCGCTACCGGCAGCTTCGCCATCAAGGCGGAACTGGGTAAGGGTTCCGCCGAGCACAGCCACTGAGAGCGGCGACTTCAAGAGAGACGACAATCATGTTTGAACGCATCATTCGCTTTGCCATCGAGCATCGATGGTTGGTCCTGCTGGCGGTGCTGGGGATGGGCGCATATGGGCTCTACAGCTACCAGAAGCTGCCTATCGACGCCGTCCCCGACATTACCAACGTGCAGGTGCAGATCAATACGGCAGCGCCGGGCTACTCGCCGCTGGAGACCGAACAACGCATCAGTTATCCGATCGAGACGGTCATGTCCGGCTTGCCCCATCTGGAACAGGTGCGCTCGCTGTCGCGCTACGGCCTGTCGCAGGTGACCGTGATCTTCCAGGATGGCACCGATATCTATTTCGCCCGGCAGTTGGTCAATGAGCGCATCCAGCAAGCCAGAAGTCAACTGCCGCCCGGCATCGACCCCGGTATGGGGCCGATATCGACCGGGCTGGGCGAGATCTATCTCTGGACCGTCGAGGCCAAAGACGATGCGCGCAAAGCCGATGGCACACCCTATACCCCGACCGACCTGCGCGAAATCCAGGATTGGGTCATCAAGCCGCAGTTGCGCCTGGTGCCAGGCGTGACCGAGATCAATACCATCGGCGGCTTCGCCAAGGAATATCTGGTGGCGCCGTCCCCGGAAAAGCTGGCTTCCTACGGCATGACGATGGATACGGTCATCAAGGCGCTGGAAAAGAACAACAACAATGTCGGCGCGGGCTATATCGAGCGCCGCGGCGAGCAATACCTCATCCGCGCTCCCGGCCAGGTCGGCTCGACCGAGGATATCGGCAATATCGTGCTGGCCAATGTGAAGGGCGTGCCCATTCGCGTGCGCGACGTCGCGCAAGTCGACATCGGCCGCGAACTGCGCACCGGTGCGGCCACCGAAAATGGTCGCGAAGTGGTGCTGGGCACCGTGTTCATGCTGATCGGCGAAAACAGCCGCAAGGTCTCGCAGGCGGTGGACAAGAAGATGCGCGAGATCAATCGTACCTTGCCCAAGGGAGTGGAGGCGGTCACCGTCTATGACCGCACGGTACTGGTCGACAAGGCCATCGCCACGGTCAAGAAAAACCTGGTCGAAGGCGCATTGCTGGTGGTGGCAGTGCTGTTTGTCTTCCTCGGCAACATCCGTGCTGCCATCATCACGGCGACCGTCATTCCGCTGGCCATGCTCTTTACCTTCACCGGGATGGTGACCAACAAGGTCAGTGCCAACCTGCTCAGTCTTGGTGCGCTCGATTTCGGCATCATCATCGATGGCGCCGTGGTGATCGTGGAAAACTGCGTGCGCCGCCTGGCCCACGCACAGCAGCATCACGGCAGAACGCTAACCCGCAGCGAACGCTTCCATGAAGTATTTGCCGCCGCCAAGGAGGCGCGCCGTCCCCTGCTGTTCGGCCAGTTGATCATCATGATCGTGTATCTGCCGATGTTTGCCTTGACCGGGGTCGAAGGCAAGATGTTTACGCCGATGGCATTTACCGTGGTGGCGGCCCTGATGGGGGCCATGATCCTGTCGGTCACGTTCATTCCGGCGGCCATTGCCCTGTTCATTGGCGAGAAGGTGGCCGAGAAAGAAAACTTCATGGTGGTGTGGGCCAAGCGCATGTATGAGCCCATGCTCAAGCGCATCATGGACAACAAGGCCGTCGTGCTGACCTTTGCTGGCGCGCTTATCGTCGTCTGCGGCGCCGTCGCCACGCGCTTGGGTACCGAATTCGTCCCCAGCCTGAACGAAGGCGACATGGCGATCCAGGCGCTGCGGATTCCGGGCACCAGCCTGAGCCAGTCTCTCGAAATGCAAAAGCAGCTCGAAAAGACGCTGAAACAGAAATTCCCCGAAGTGGAACGGGTGTTCGCCCGTACCGGTACGGCAGAAGTGGCGTCCGATCCGATGCCGCCGAACATCTCCGATGGCTACATCATGCTCAAGCCGCAAGAGCAGTGGCCCAAGCCCAGGAAGACGCATGAGGAGTTGCTGGCAGCGATTCAGGCAGAAGTGGCCAAGATCCCGGGGAATAACTACGAATTCTCGCAGCCCATTCAACTGCGCTTCAACGAGTTGATCTCAGGCGTGCGCAGTGACGTCGCGGTGAAGGTCTTCGGCGATGATATGGACGTGCTCAATGAGACTGCTGGCAAGATTTCGGCCGTGCTGGAGAAGATCCCTGGCGCCACCGAAGTCAAGATTGAGCAGACCACGGGCTTGCCGATGCTGACGGTGGACATCGATCACCAGAAGACGGCGCGTTATGGGCTCAACGTCTCGGACATCCAGGATACGATTGCCACCGCCATCGGCGGCAAGCAAGCTGGCACCCTGTTCCAGGGCGACCGCCGCTTCGGTATCGTGGTGCGCCTGCCCGACGATGCACGTACCGATCTGGAGGCGATCCGTCGCCTGCCGCTCGCATTGCCTTTGCAAGAGGACGCCGCGCGCACCAGCTATATCCCGCTCAGCGAGGTGGCCACGCTCAACATTGCTCCCGGTCCCAATCAGATCAGCCGGGAAGATGGCAAGCGTCGCATCGTGGTCAGTGCCAACGTGCGTGGCCGCGACCTGGGGGGCTTTGTGGCCGATGCCGAGCGCCAGTTGCAGTCCGAAGTGAAGATTCCTTCCGGCTACTGGACTACGTGGGGCGGCCAGTTTGAAAACCTGCAATCGGCGACACAGCGTCTGCAGATCGTCATTCCGGTTGCCTTGTTGATGGTTTTCGTCCTGTTGTTTGCGATGTTTGGCAACGTCAAGGATGGGATGCTGGTGTTTACCGGTATTCCGTTTGCACTGACCGGCGGCATTCTCGCGCTGGCCATGCGCGGCATTCCCATGTCGATCTCGGCCGCTGTGGGTTTCATCGCCTTGTCAGGCGTGGCGGTGCTTAATGGATTGGTGATGATCTCCTTCATCCGTAGTTTGCGCGAGGAAGGGCGTTCGTTGGATGACGCCATTGACGAGGGAGCCATGACCCGTTTGCGTCCGGTCTTGATGACGGCATTGGTGGCCTCCCTCGGTTTTGTCCCCATGGCTCTTGCCACCGGAACCGGTGCGGAAGTCCAGCGCCCCCTGGCGACCGTGGTCATCGGCGGCATCCTGTCCTCGACGGCGCTGACCTTGCTGGTGTTGCCGCTGTTGTACAAGCTGGCGCATGACAAGGACGAAGGGGAAGCGCCAGCGGTTCAGGGGGCAGGTCCGGCCTTCTGGAAGTTCTGGTCGAAGCGGTCATCCATGACGGATTGAGCGCGCGATATGAGACAAGGACACAGGCTGTGGCGAGTGTTCTGATCCAGAACCGGGCGCTGATCGCCGATGCTGCACACGCTGACCGATAGCGTCGCTTCGGCGATCACGTTATTTGCAATCTGGATGATTCCACACGGGCCTGAGTCATCAGGCCGATGATTTCACATTCTCCGCGAGGAGTTCTCTGGCCATCTGCTCGGCCTGCTCACGTGAGCTGGCCAGCAGTAGAGGGTAGCCCCAGAACTTGGCGAAAACTACAGAAAAAGCCTTGAAGCCAAGACGTTTCGCCGAGTTGGGTTCGACCACGACCATTGCCAGAACCAGCTTTCGCAATTGATCCTTGTGCTTTTTCATCCAGAGCGCAGTGCGTTTCTTTTCTTCCGGTGAATGCTCATGGTTTTCTTCAGGGACGGTATCGGTCAGGATGACGAAGGCTTCCTCGCGCTGCAAATTGGCCTCGAAGTCGGCGTAGTCCTGCTCGTGATCATGCCCAGGCTCTCGCGTAAAGCTCATCCATACCAGGGGGAAATCTGAATTATTCATCGACATGGCTGTTTCCTTTGTTGTTGATGTTGCGCCAGGTGACCGCAATGGCGAACACACCGGGCAATGAAATGAAGAATATTGCGGAGAAGGCGACGTGCCAGCCATCGCGCAAGCCGTCGGAGATTCCGCCTAGGGTATTGAGAACGACAAGCAGGGCACCCAGGACCAGGGTAAGCCACTGCGCCTTGCGGGTTCCGGTCAGTGCCAGAAGCACCGTGACGATCCAGCAGCCGTAGTACGCAGAAAACATCCACAGGACATTGGTCTCGAATGTGATGGCCGGTGTTGCTCCATGCGCCCTGACAAAGTCATTGACGTAGAAGAACAACTGGAAGGTCACGAAAAGCACGGCGCCAACGGCTGTGGTCAACCAGAATAAGGCGGTCTTGTTTGGGGGGCTCATGGCCCGGTTGGAGGCGGAGGAAGGTGAGGGCTGTTGGGACATGGAAGTGTTCTCGATAATGAAGAATTCAATGTTGGCGCTTGTCCGATGGGCGACAAGCGCGTGTCTGCGGGAAGATCAATATTTGTAGGCAAGCGTCACCATCGCGTTGCGTGGTGCGCCATACGTCACGGTATCGAAATCACCCTTTTGCAACGCGTATTTCTTGTCGAACAGGTTGTTGACGTTGACCGTCACGGTGGTCTTCGTCGAGACTGCGTAACGCGCCATCAGTGATGCCAGGGCGTAAGCCCCCTGCTCTCCACCCAGCGTACTGGTGCCAGTATTGGCCGCTTCGTAGAAGCGGCTCTGCCATTTGACACCGCCGCCCAGCGTCAGCTTGCTCCACTGTCCGGGCAGTCGGTAAGTAGTGAAAAGTTGCGCCGTGGTGCGCGGGATTTGCGAATTCAAGCGCACGCCATTGCCATCTTGCGCCGCGAAGTGAGAGAGGCCGGCATAAATGTTCCAGTCGCGTGTCAGTTCACCCTGCAGATCCACTTCTATACCGCGCGACTTGGTGCCATCTACGCCTGTGTAGGCTTGGGCGCCACTCGGTGTAAAGGCGCCGGCCACGATTTGGGCCGCGTTGTCCAGCTTGGTCTCGAACACGGCCACCGATGCATTCAGACGCCCGTCCAGATAAGCGCCTTTGAGGCCGATTTCGGTGGTTTTCCCGGTGGCCGGCGTGAGCACGTTGCCCTTGCTATCCTGATAGTCGGTTTGCGGGTTGAAGATGCGCGTGTAGCTGACGTAGGTCGAATAGATGTTGTTGATGTCGTAGACCAATCCCGCATAGGGAGTGAAGACACTGTTCTTCTTGTAGTGCATTGCCGAGCCGCTGACGCTATCGTCGATTTCATAGTTGCTCAAGCGACCGCCAACGATGAGTTTCAAGGGTTGGGCCAGCGAGAACCGGGCTGCGCTATAGACACCGCTCTGTTTGATTTCGGTGCGGGTCGGCGCCCAGTTCATCGCCGCGAAGTCAGGGCGGGCAAAGGGGGTGCTCAGGTCATAGATATTGACTGGGCTAAAACCAGCATAGAACGGTGCAACGTCGTTCTGGTTGGAAGTGCGGCGCGAAGTCGTGGCGCCCACCACCAGCTCATGTTGACGGCCCAGCAGTTCAAAGGGACCGCTGGCCATCACATCGAAGGTATTTTGACGACTGCTACCGTTGGAGGCGAGCCCGACCGGATACGCGCCGTTGGGGAAGAAGCCCAATCCGGTGCTGGCATCGGGACGGCCGACCAGACCGAGCAGTTCGGCGTTGTATTCGGTGCGGTACTGGTTGGCGATGGCACGCAGTTTCCAGCCATTGTCGAATCGGTGATCAATTGCGGCAAACGCCGTCTTGTAGGTGTTGTCCCAATGGCTCCAGTCCTGCGCGTAGCTTTGGGACGGGGAGTAACTGGCTTGCGTACCGTTGCTGAACCACAGCGGCAAACCGCCCCAGGTAGAACCCGTGGACGTCAAGTCCTGGTAGTCAAAGCCCAGGCTCGCCGTCGTTCTCGGGCTCAGATCGGCCTCGACGATGCCGTAAAACGATTTTTTCTCCGGCTTGTAGCCATTGATGTAAGAGTGTCCTTCTTGATCGGTTGCGACCACGCGCGCGCGGATGCGACCGTCCGCAGTCAAGGGCGTCGAGATGTCGGCCGTTGCGCGGTGAGTATCCCAGCTCCCTGCACTGAGCGAGGCCGATGCCGAGAAGTCTTGGGTCGGTCTTTTACGCACAAGATTGATGGCTGCCGAGGGATTGCCGGTTCCGGTGAGTAAGCCAGAACCGCCACGCACCACCTCGACACGGTCATAGAACGAGGTATCGATGGCGCTGATGCCGCTGCCGTTGACGGTGTTGCCGACGACAGTGGGAATGCCATCGTACTGAACGTTGTTGATCAAGAACCCGCGTGAATAGAAACTCGTCCTCTCGCTATCGGACTGGTAAGACGAGATCCCCGGCGTGTTATCCAGTACACCCTGCACCGAATTCAATTGCTGGTCGTCCATGCGCTGGCGCGTGACTACCGTCACCGACTGAGGTGTTTCCTGCAGCGATAGTGGCAGGTGCGTGGCGGCCGCTGTGGTGCCTGTGGTGTAGGAGCCGCTACCTTCGGTGGTTGCCGTATCGGAGCGCCCCGAGACGGTGACGGTCGGCAAGGCTGTCTGCTCTTGAGGCGCCGCATCAGACTTGTTCTGTGTCGGTGACGAGTCGGCGGCGAAGGCGCCCTGCGCGCTCATGAGAACTGCAGCGGCGACGGCCGAGTTCAATACCGTGCGAGGCATATCCCTGACTATGCCCAGGTAGGGCCTATCGACAACAGGATAGGTGAGGAGATTTGCGCGCAGGTCGACTGATCGACGGGATTTCGAAACAGCTTTGAGAGAGGACATAAACGATAATCATTGTTATTTGGACACAGCATTTAACAATGGGGGAAAGAGGGGGGAGTAGCGAAACCAGGCCAGATTGTTATCCGATTAGGCCAATCGTGACGATTGCCGTCGGATGGCCGTATTGAAAAGTATTCTGACCTGATTTCGCAATGCGGAAGTTCCTTGGTATGGGTACGCTATGCGTCATTGTGGTTAGAACTTATTTCATAAATAGGCGTGAGATGCGTTCTGCCCAGAAAGGGCGCTGGCAAGGCGCGCGACGCGTCGTGTGGCGGTGCCACACGCAAGGAGCGCAACGCGGCCAGCGCCCTTTCTGAGCAGAACCCGAAGGGAGCGGCCCGTTTGGGCGAATTGCTGCGTTACGAATTTGGGTCAAGACGCCCAGTCTTGACCCAAATTCGCGCCTTGCACTTCATCCCAAACGGGACGCGCTCGCACTCACGCCTATCTATGAAATGAGTTCTAGTCATGCCTCAACCCGGCGCGCCAAGCCGGTCGCACAAGCACTTTGTTCTATCCCCAGGAAACCAACTGATGCCCCTACCTTGCCTTCGTCTATCGACTCTCCACAGTCGATTCCACTCGTCCTTATCAATGATGGCCGCTTGGGGAGCCATATGATTGCTGCCTCCAGCTTCCGAGCCAAGCCCATTGCCATAAGCGTCGTCGGCCTCGTGGTGGTCTTCGGCGCGCTCTATGCCGTGCGTTCCTTGCGCAGCGGTGGTGCTGAACACTACGCCATGCCCCCGCTGCCGGTTTCGACGATCCGCGCCGAAGCTCGTGCCGTGCCCGAAAACTTGCAGGTCGTCGCCAGTTTGCAAGCCGTGCGGGAAGTGCAGTTGGCTCCGGACACATCCGGCCGTGTGACCGCCATCCATTTCGAGTCCGGCCAGACGGTCAAGCAGGGCGGCTTGCTGGTCGAGCTCTATGACGCTCCCGAACAGGCGGATCGCGCCGCGGCAGTGGCCAAGGCCGATTTCGCCCAGCTCCAGTTGAGACGCTCGCGAGAACTGTCTCCTGCCGGCGCCGAGTCGCGTGAATTGCTGGAGCAACGCCAGGCAGACGCTGATCAGGCCGTCGCCGCCGTCCGGCAGCTGGACGCGCGTATCGAGCAGAAGAACATACGGGCACCGTTCTCCGGCCAGATCGGCATCCGGCATGTCAATCCAGGCCAGTATCTCAATGCCGGTGATGCGATCGCCACGCTGACCCAGGCCGACCCGCTTTACGTGAACTTCCAGCTCCCCCAGCAGGACTTGTCCAGGCTCACGGTAGGCGCATCGGTGCAGGTCTCCGTGGACGCTGTGCCGGGTCGGGTATTCACCGGCAAGATCAGCAGTATCGAACCGCGCATCGACGGTGAAACCCGTAACGTGGCCGTGCAGGCCATCTTGCCCAATGCCGACCGGCTCCTGAAGTCCGGCATGTACGCGACTGCACGCTTGGACTTGCCTGCTGTGGAGGATGGCATCGTGTTGCCCTTGACGGCGATCCAGACATCGGCATCGGGTGACAGCGTGGTGCTCGTGCGCGGGGCTGACGCGCAGGGCATCGGCAAGGCGGTCGCGGTACCGGTCGTGACCGGTCAGCGGCTCAATGAGGAAGTCCTGGTGACGCAGGGCGTCAAGGCCGGCGACATCGTGGTGATGGCCGGTCAGAACCGCCTGCCTCCCGGGGCCGTGGTGAAGATCAATGCCCCCGCGGCGGCCGCGCCCACCGCTGGCGCAAAGTAAGGGACGGCACCATGTATTTCACCGACATCTTCATTCGACGACCCATCCTGGCACTGGTGGTGAGCCTTTTGATCTTGCTGATGGGCGCCACCGCGGTATTCCTGTTGCCCGTACGTCAGTATCCCTATCTGGAAAACGCCACCATCACGATCAGCACCATGCTTCCTGGTGCGACCCAGGACGTGATGCAGGGCTTTGTCACCACGCCGATTTCGCAGTCCATCGCGACGGCCAGTGGTATCGAATACCTCAGTTCGACCACCAAGCAGGGCAGAAGCGAGATCAAGGCACGCCTCGTACTCAATGCCAATGCCGATCGAACGATGACCGAAATCCTCGCGAAGGTGCAGCAGGTCAAGTATCAGTTGCCTGCGGGAGTGACCGATCCCGTCATCAGCAAATCCACCGAAGGTGGCACGGCGGTCCAGTACATCGCGTTCTACAGCAATACCCTGTCTATCCCGCAGGTGACGGATTTCGCCTCACGGGTGGCACAACCCCTGCTGACGAGCATTCCCGGCGTGGCCTCGGCCGATGTATTCGGAGGGCAAGCCCTGGCCATGCGTATATGGATCGACCCGGTGCGATTGGCCGCGCATGGCCTCTCGGCCGGGGAGATATCGGCCGCGCTGCGTGCCAACAACGTCCAGTCGGCACCGGGCCAGCTCAAGAGCTCCTTGACGGTGACCAATATCAGCGCCGCCACCGACCTGCGCGGCGTTGACGATTTCCGTCAAATGGTCGTCAAGTCCAGCCCCGCAGGCGGCATTGTGCGGCTGTCGGATGTAGCCACCATCGAGGTCGGCGGCCAGAACTACAACAACCTGTCTTTCGCAAGCGGAGTGCCCGCCATCTTCGTTGCCCTTCAGCCTACGCCTGATGGCAATCCTCTTGAGATCGTCAAGCGCGCCAATGCACTGCTTCCCAAGATCCGGGCGATGGCGCCGCCGGGACTCACGGTGGCTCCCAATTACGACGTGGCACGTTTCGTCAATGCATCCATCGAGGAAGTGCAGCACACACTGGTCGAAGCCATCGCGATCGTTATCGTGGTGATATTCCTGTTCCTTGGCACATTCCGAGCTGTCATCATTCCGGTGGTCACCATCCCCTTGTCCCTGGTCGGCACGGCGGCATTGATGCTGGCCTGCGGGTTCTCGATCAACTTGCTGACACTGCTGGCCATGGTTCTGGCCATCGGGCTGGTGGTGGACGATGCCATCGTCGTGGTGGAGAACATCCATCGCCACATCGAGGAAGGTCTTTCACCTGTGCGTGCGGCATTGCTCGGTGCGCGCGAAATCGTCGGACCGGTGATTGCCATGACCATCACGCTGGCAGCGGTTTACGCCCCCATCGGTATGATGGGCGGGCTCACCGGAGCACTGTTCAAGGAGTTTGCCTTCACCCTGGCAGGCTCGGTAATCGTCTCGGGAGTCGTCGCACTGACGCTCTCGCCGGTCATGAGCTCGATGCTGCTCAGTTCCAGGCAAGGTGAGGGTCGGCTAGCCAAGCGGATCGAACACTCCATGGAAGCGCTGACGGCAATCTATCAGCGCATCCTTGCCCACACACTGGCCGCTCGCGGCGCGGTCCTTCTGGTCGGTGCAGTCGTGCTGGCCGCCATCGTGGTGTTGTTTGCCGGTACGCGTCGCGAATTGGCGCCCACCGAAGACCAGGGTGCCATCATCGTCGTCACCAAGGCACCGCAATATGCCGGAGTAGGCTACACGGCCCGCTACGCCCAACAGATCGAGAAGCTGTTCGAGTCGATCCCGGAATTCGACAGCAGCTTCATGAACATCGGTGACTATGCCGGTGGCCAGAACATGATGATCGGGGGCGCGATCCTGAAGGATTGGTCGGAACGCAAGCGATCGGCGACTGACATCCAGAGCCAGATTCAGGCGGCCGGCGGCGCCATCGACGGCGAGACCCTGACTGCCGTGCAATTGCCCCCGCTGCCCGGCTCCAGCGGGGGCTTGCCGGTGCAGATGGTGTTGCGTTCACCCGATGACTTCAAGATGCTCTATGAAACCGGTGAGAAGATCAAGAATGCGGCCTATGCCAGTGGCTTGTTCCTCTACGCCCAGAACGACCTGTCTTACGACAGCCCGCAGGCCCATATCACCATCGACAACGCCAAAGCCAGCCAGATGGGCCTGAGCATGCAGTCTATCGCTGACACACTGGCAGTGCTGGTCGGAGAAAACTACGTCAACCGCTTTAATTTCCATGACCGCTCCTACGACGTCATTCCGCAGGTACGTGGTAGCGAACGCATGACGCCGGAAGATATCGGTCGTTTCTACGTAAAGGCAAGCTCCGGTGCAATGGTGCCGCTGTCCACCGTGATCCAGGTGGAAATGCGGCCGCAGGCGAACCAGCTCGCGCAATTCAATCAGATGAACTCGACAACGCTGGAACTGCTACCGGCACCCGGCGTGAGCATGGGCGAAGCGGTTGCCTTCTTGCAATCGCAGCCACTACCGCCTGGCACCAGCGTGGACTGGCTCAGCGACAGCCGCCAGTTCGTGCAGGAAGGCAACCGCCTGCTGGTGTCGTTCTGCTTCGCGCTGGTGGTCATCTTCCTGGTGCTAGCGGCGCAGTTTGAAAGCTTGCGTGATCCGCTGGTGATCCTGGTGACAGTTCCGCTGGCGGTCTGCGGAGCACTCGTGCCGCTCTGGCTAGGCTATGCCACGCTCAACATCTATACCCAGATCGGATTGGTCACGTTGATCGGGCTCATTTCCAAGCACGGCATTCTGATGGTCACGTTTGCGAACCATATCCAGCATCACGAAAACCTGAGCCGCATCGATGCAATCGAGAAGGCTGCCGCCGTGCGGATGCGCCCGGTGTTGATGACCACCGCGGCGATGGTCGCAGGCCTGGTGCCCTTGCTGTTCGCAAACGGCGCGGGCTCGGCCAGCCGCTTCTCCATTGGCATCGTGGTGGTGATGGGCATGATGATCGGTACCTTCTTCACGCTGTTCGTGCTGCCTACCATCTACAGCTTTATCGCCAAAGATCACCGTGCATTAGCGCAAAGCGCCCGTGCCCGCGAACTGGCTACTGCGGAGGCACCTGATGTCGCACTCTAAACTGACCCCTACCATGTCCAATGCTTCCGGTGCGTCGCTGTTCATCTCTCGCCGCGTTGCTTTGATTGTGATTGTCACTGCCATCGCTAACACGGGTTGCGCCAGCGGCCCAGACTATCATCTGCCGGCTTCGCCGAGGGTTGCGGTCGGAACCTTCGTCAGCAAGCCAGCCAATACCGACACCGCTGCACCACTTCCTGCGCACTGGTGGAAGCTGTACAACGATCCCGCGCTCGACCAACTGGTGCAAGAAGCACTGACGGCCAACACCAATCTGCGCGTAACGCTGGCCAACCTCGACCGTGCAAGGGCCGTTTACAAGGAGGCACGTGGCGGCCTCTACCCTTCGAGCAACTTGTCCATCAGCCCCAGCTATGGCCGAGACCAGACCACCTGGACGGGGACCGGTCAAGCACCTACGCAGTTGAGTTACAACGGCGGCATCGACATATCTTACGAAGTCGACCTGTTTGGTCGGGTCAAACGCGATATCGAGGCTGCCCGGGATGATACCGAGGCAGTAGCGGCTGCCCATGATGCTGCCAAGGTGGTCGTCGTCGCCGACACCACAAAGGCCTACCTGGATGCCTGCACGTATGGCGAATCCATTGAGGTTGCTCAGTCCTCCATCGAACTGGCCCAGCGCAGTCTGGATCTGATAAGACGCCAGGAACACGCAGGGGCGGCTTCGCTTCTGGACGTGGAGCGGGCCGGCGTGACCCTGGCCCAGGCCCAGGCGGCGTTGCCGCCGTTGCAAAACCAGAAGGAGGCCGCGCTGTTCGAACTGGCTGCTCTGCTGGGACGCACGCCATCGCAGGTGCCCACGTCTGCGCGCGCCTGCACCAAGGCTCCCGAGGTCGCAGGCGCACTGCCTATCGGTGAAGGCACCGCGCTGCTGCGCCGCCGCCCGGACTTGCGCCAGGCCGAGCGCCAACTGGCCGCCGATACTGCTCGCATTGGCGTGGCGGTGGCCGACCTCTATCCACGGGTCACACTGGGTGCTTCGGCAAGTTACCTGCGCAATGACTTTCTGAATGGCAATCGCACCTGGTCGTTTTCCTTGGGGCCGTTGATTTCCTGGAGCTTTCCCAACACGATGGTTGTACGCAGCCGTATCGTGCAGGCCAAGGCACAAGCCGCAGCATCACTGGCCAGCTTCGATGGCGTAGTACTCAATGCGCTAAAAGAGTCCGAACAATCCTTGAGCGCTTATGGCGCGGCCATGCAGCAGCGGCAGGCACTGATCCAAGCACGTGACCGGGCGGACAAAGCTTTTCAGTTGGCAGGCCAGCGCTACCGTGCCGGATCGATCAGTTACCTTGACGTGATCGTTGCGCAGTCCAGCCTGGTCGATGCGAGATCGCAAGTGGCCGCTGCCGATCAACGGCTAAATTCTGCACAGGTCAGCGTATTCAAGGCGCTGGGTGGCGGATGGGAATAGGCTGTGGTGCGCCCGCGGTGACGGATGCCAGCCAGGTGGTGACAGCACCTCGCGCCGGCAGCAGGACCGCCCATGCGCCATGCTGCTTCGTGTTGCGACCGGCAACCGAGGTCCGGCATCGCTAAGGAACGACAATATGAAGCAATACGATGACTCGGGTGGGATGGTTGACTCGATTGCGCCATTCGGCAGCAAGAAGCTTCCGTCAGTCAAACACAAGCGAAAGTCTGTTGTGACAAGCCGTGCCGAGACGGGATTGCCGACATCGTCACAGCAACAACGTTTGGAAACGAATGGACTGCGGCCGACGAATGCTCGTGCCGGGGTGTTAAGCACCTTGGAAAAGGCTGCTCCCAGCTGTCTTGATGCCAGCCAGATATATCTCCTCCTCAGCACGCAGTTCGACAGCCTTGCGCAAGGATCGGTCTACCGAGCGCTCAACGATCTTTGGGCGGCCGGCCTGCTGGTTCGCACGGCAGGCGCGCGTGGGCGCGCCTTCTATGCGATCAAACCGGAGACGCCAGAGCACCAATACGTCACATTGCGTTGTCATTGTGGTGCGCGTCTGGTTTTCATTGAAGACCTTGCATTCCGCAAACGCCTGCAGTTGCTGGTATTCCAGGAGGGCTTCGTTCCTGATACGGAGCCGGTTTTCATCATTACCACCACGTGTTCCAAATGTCGCAAACTCCGCAAAGGAGCATGATGGAGGATAGAAGCCAGTGGCCGCTTTGGGCCGAGACAGCCTGCTCCATTCAGGTGGAGAATTCATCCGGGAGCATGATTCCGGGCACCGACGTATGCTCCGCGCCGCTCGTGCGATCCGAAAGGTAGCGTGCGGGAGACTTGCCGGTTGCCTTGCGAAACATGGTGATGAACCCACTGGCGTTTTCGTACCCCAGTTCCAATGCCACGCTTTGCACGCTTTCACCCTTGGTCAAACGTTGCAGTGCAAGGATCACATGCAGCTGTCGTCGCCAGCGCCCGAAGCTCATTCCGATTTCCTGCAGCAAGAGGCGACTCATGCTGCGTTCGCTCATGCCAATGCGCATCGCCCAATCGGCTTTCGAGGTCTTGTCCGAGGGATCTGCCAGAATCATTTCTGCGAGCCGGCGTAGTCGGAGGTCGCGCGGCATGGGCAGGTGCAGGTCTTCCACCGGCGCGGTTGCCAATTCATCGAGCAAGGCGGCAATCAAACGGTCTTCCCTTCCCCCCAGCGGATATAACTCAGCAAAGCCAGCCACCTTCAGTATCAGTTCGCGTAGCAATGGCGATACCGAAATCGTGCAACAGGTCTTGGGCAGGTCTGGTGCGGCATCTGGCTCGACGAACAGGCAATAGCATTCGGTTTCGCCGGCACCCCGTGCAGCGTGCGGCAAGTCGCCCGGTATCCATACGGCGCACTGTGGCGGCACGATCCACACACCTTCTTCGATTTCGCAGTTGAGGATGCCGCGTACCGAGTAGATCAGTTGCGCCTTGCGATGCTGATGCCGGGCGTTTTCCCAATCCTTTGCGACAGATGTAGCGCTCAGGGCTAGGACGGGGCGCGAGACGCCATCGACGTCCTTGGGTGCAACAGTTGGATCGGAGATTGCAATGCGTGACATATCGTCTTGTAAAGCCTTGCGAAAGGCGAGGTAAATTGGCCATATTGGAAAATATTATGACCAAATTGCTCAATATCGTCGATCGTCGTCCATGTACTCCGATTTCATGAGCAGCGCGCCTTTCTTCAATTGATATGTTCTGGACTTGAGAAGGCGGGATATCAGGGGAGTATGACAGCGTGGCAGCCTGTTCGTTTCCATTCCCGTGGATGACTGGGATCAGCCTGGGGAGTTGCTCGAGGCCACCGAAGTCACCACGCGCAGCCGCCCCGAGCCGGACGCCATCGCTGCCCTTGCCACCGCCCTACACCGCAGTGAGCGTCCGGCCATCGTCGTCGGTTCGGAACTGGACCGTGCCGGGGCTTGGGATGAGGTGCTTCGTCTGGCCGAGGTCTCCAACGCACGCGTATTTGTTGCGCCCATGTCCTCGCGTTGCAGCTTCCCTGAAGACCATCACCTGTTCGCTGGATTCCTGCCGGCTATGCGCGAGAAGATCGTTCAATTGCTCAATGGCCACGACCTGATTTTCGTAGCCGGCGCTCCGGCCTTCACCTATCACGTCGAAGGCAGTGGGCCGCATCTGCCATCCGGTGCGCAGCTGTACCAATTGATTGATGATCCGGTGACGGCTTCCTGGACGCCGTCCGGGACCGCCATCGTCGGCAATATCCAGCTGGGATTGCAAGACCTGTTGGCGCAGCTGCTGAAGCATCCGCCCGCCGCTCGTCCGCTGCCACCTGCGCGTGCTGCGCGTCCCCGCGCCGAGCCGGAGACACCGATGTCAGCGGCCTTTGCCATGCAGACCCTCGCAGAAGTGCGCGCAGCAGAGGATATCGTCGTCGAGGAAGCGCCAGGATCTCGTCCGACCATGCAGGCCTATCTGCCCTTTACACGCCCGGGAACCTTCTACACCATGGCCAGCGGCGGTCTTGGCTATGGCATGCCGGCGGCGGTGGGGGTTGCCCTGGCCAGGCCGCAGCAACGCGTCATCGGGCTGATCGGGGATGGTTCTGCCATGTACTCGCCGCAAGCCATCTACAGCGCAGTGCAGCTGCGTCTTCCCCTCACCTTCGTGATCATCAACAACAGGCGCTACGCCGCCCTGCAGGACTTCGCGCCGGTTTTCGGCTTCGGTGCCGGCGACGTGGTCCAAGGGACTGATCTTCCCGGCCTCGACTTCGTTGCACTGGCGCAGTCGATGGGATGCCAAGGGGTGCGTGTGAGTGAGCCCGGCGAGCTGGCCGCGGCACTGCAGACGGCGATATCGTCGAATGAACCCCGTCTGGTAGAAGTCGTGGTGCGCTGATTGTTTTCGTTAGGATTCTGCTTGGTTGCAAATGATACTAATGGCCTGGCAGCGAGATAGAAGCTAGAAACAACAGGAGGAGACTATGAAAGAAGTTGACATGCTGATCAACGGCCAGCGCCGTTCAGCCACTGGCGGTGCTTGCTTTGAGCGGCGCAATCCGCTCGATGAGAGCGTTGCCTCGCGAGCACCGGCGGCGACCGTCGCGGATGCACAGTCGGCCGTTCGCGCTGCTGCTGAGGCTTTCCCTGCCTGGGCAGCGATGGGCCCCGGAGAACGCCGCAGCCTGCTTACCCGTGCGGCTGATGCGCTGCAAGCCCGCGCAGACGCCTTTGCGGAGGCCATGGCATCCGAGACTGGTGCGTCTCATCACTGGGCGGCTTTCAACGTGCATCTGGCCGCCGACGGCCTGCGCGAAGCCGCAGCGATGACGACCCAGATCGCGGGGCAGCTCATTCCCTCCGATGTCCCAGGCAACCTCGCCATGGGTGTTCGCCAGGCCGCTGGCGTCGTGTTGGGCATCGCACCCTGGAATGCACCTGTCATCCTGGGCGTGCGTGCCGTCGCACTTCCGCTGGCCTGCGGCAATACCGTGATCTTCAAGGGCTCTGAAATCTGCCCGGCCACGCATGGCCTCATCATTGACGCATTTCAGGATGCCGGATTGCCACCCGGCGTGGTGAACTTCATCACCAATGCGCCGGAAGATGCAGGAAAAATTGTTGAAGCCATCATCGCCGATCCGGCAGTGCGACGTGTCAATTTCACCGGCTCGACCCGTGTAGGCCGCATCATCGCAGGCCAATGCGCCAAGTACCTCAAGCCTTCGGTGCTGGAGCTGGGGGGCAAGGCACCTTTCATCGTCCTGCACGATGCAGACATCGAGGCTGCGGTGCAGGCAGCGGCCTTCGGCGCCTTCGCCAATTCAGGGCAGATCTGCATGTCCACCGAGCGCATTATCGTTGACGAACGTGTGGCGGATGACTTCGTGGCACGCCTGGTGGCCAAAGCTCGTAGCCTGCCGCTGGGTGATCCACGCCAAGGGCCGGTGGTACTGGGTTCGGTCGTCGACCTGGCAACCGTGCAGCGTTGTAACGCGTTGATCGATGATGCCCTTGCCAAGGGCGCACGCCTGGTGTGCGGCGGCAAGGCCGAGAGCACGCTCATGCCAGCGACCCTGCTGGACCATGTCACAGCGCAGATGGACATCTATCACGAGGAGTCTTTCGGCCCGGTCAAGCCCATCGTGCGGGTCAAGGATGACGATGCCGCCATTGCATGTGCCAACGACAATGAATATGGTCTTTCGGCCGCACTGTTCAGCCGTGATATCGCCCGCGCACTGAACCTGGTACGCCGTATCGAGTCCGGGATCTGCCACATCAACGGAGCGACCGTGCATGACGAGGCGCATATGCCCTTCGGCGGAGTGAAGTCCAGTGGCTTCGGTCATTTTGGCGGTAGCGCCGGGGTGGCGGAATTCACTGATCTGCGTTGGATCACGGTTCAAACCTCGCAGCGCCAGTACCCGTTCTGAGGGAGTTCGCTGCACGCGGGGCGGTACGCCGTCCCGCTATAAAAACAATCGCCAATGCGGGCCGGCAATGACCGGACCCGTGCGATACAACCAAGGAGACAGCCATGAAAATGACATCCTGGCACCTGCATCACAAGCACGATCCAATCCGCATCAATGCGTTCGCCCCGGCCATCATCGAAGACACGATCCGGGAGCGCACATGAGCACCTACGGGATCGATCAAGCAAAGGTCGTCGACATCGGGCGCGTGCTGGATGAAGGGACGTTTACCGGCTTCCAGAAGATGGTGGTCATCCTGGCAGCGCTGTCGATCGTCATGGACGGATTCGACGGGCAGCTGATTGGCTTTGCCATTCCCAGCCTGATCAAGGAGTGGGGCGTCACACGCAATGCGTTTGCTCCGGCTGTGGCCGCGGGCCTGGTCGGCATGGGCTTGGGAAGCGCCTTTGCCGGCTTGTTCGCAGATCGCTTCGGTCGCCGCCTGGCCATCATTGGCAGTGTCTTCGTGTTCGGGATCGCTACCAGCCTGATCTCGCTTTCTCCGGATATCACCACGATTGCAATCCTGCGCTTTTTCGCCGGCCTCGGAATCGGCGGTGCCCTGCCTGTCTCTACCACGATTACGGCAGAATTCAGTCCGGCCCGGATACGAACCTTTGCCGTCACCGCGACCATCGTCTGCGTTCCCCTGGGAGGAATGTTGGCCGGTCTCTTCGCCAACCTGGTGCTGCCCCACTATGGCTGGCGTGGCCTCTTCTTGCTGGGTGGCATGCTGCCGGTGGCATTTTCGCTACTGTTATGGTTCTGCATTCCAGAGTCGCCACGATAAGGTACGTGTAGTTATCTTTCTCGGGCGCGTAGAAAGAGTTTCAGACAGGCGGATAGCTTCGATAAGTTCGCTCACCCTGCTTTGAGACTTTTCTTCATACGTTTCATCTTTGGGGCCACTTTTCTTTTTAGCCTTAGCTCGGTAGGCATCAAGCCAAGCAGAATCACGGATTTGCGCTCTAATGTGTTCGGGATAGGTCGTAATGAAGTGCGGTTTTCCAGACTCTGCGCAGCGCTGTATCGTTGAGTGGATTGATTGGCGATCAGAATGAATCGAGGGCAAGCGCCGTGGTCGCTCTGATGGAAAGACTCGGTTAAGCCAATCAAGATCGTGAATGAGCAAGTATTCGTACGCAACCTTATTCATTGCTAAGCGTTTCCCCGGGAAGCGTTCTGAGAAATCACACATAGACCTTTTGGCGTCGTCCAGAGTGGCGGGCATCTTGTTTCGCCTCTTTTCGCCCTGGGTGAGGTATCCATGTGTTGCGGGCGAGGTAATTTTTCCAATTGCCTCATCGTATTTGAGGCCTAGAGCTACTAATGCGGCGGCAATATCGGAGGCGCGCATGTTAGTCAGTGCATGGTCTGTGCTCCAGAATATTTCTACTTCGGGATGTCGCCCCCAAACGTGTTGGAGTAGTTGATGAAGTCCCTGCGCAGATTTGGTTTTCTTCAGAAGAAATGCGATGATTTGGCGCAGATCTAAGGAGCCGCCCTTTTCGCTAAGCGCGTGATAGCTGATCTCTGAGAGTGCGTAGAGCTTATGAGTCGTCGATATCTTCCGCCGCGGCAATGCACGAAGATCAGCTCCACATATGCAGTTATGAGTAAGGGGCTCGACTAGAAACTTATTTTTGGTGGCTAGGATTTTGTCACAGGCGGGACATCTGTCACGTAGGAGAACTGCATGTAGACGGCAGACCAATACGTTGGGTAATTGATGCTCGGTATGCCAGTAGGGCTCTCCGTGTGACTCGATGTCATCTGCGATACATAGGGAGCAGAATCTCGGGAGATGATGGCGCCGGCTAGGCGTCGCTGCGTCAAACGTCCGGCTATATGGCACCGTAGACATGCTCGCCATCGCGTCGTGCAATGTCGTCCCCAAATAGTGAAGTACTAAGCTAAGCGCAACGGGTGGCTGATGTAAGTCAAAAACTCGAAACCGCAGTTCCTGAAAGATGCCGAGACTAGCAAGTACGGAATTCCATATGCCTAGTGTGTTGTGGAATTTGATGCGTGAAAGCCAGGAGCCACAAATTTCGCCAGGGTAAACGGCAGGGTAATACGGTAAATAAACGGGTCTCTTCAACTGGGTATCGACATGATAGATACTCAGCTGAGGTTTTAGCTGAGCATGTATTACGGGGCGGCCGTGGTCTAAAGCATTTGGCCGTTAATATAAAGAGTGCAACGGGCTCTAATTGTAATTAGAAGCCGTAATGTATTTTTATAGTAACAATTGAAAATTACGGCTCAATTTAAGCCGTAATTTTAGTCATAACATGATCATCAACCACCCCTCCCCATCCCTCACTCCACCGTCACCGACTTAGCCAAATTACGCGGCTTATCCACATCCGTCCCCCGCGCCAATGCCGTGTGATAAGACAGCAACTGCAACGGCACCACATGCAGGATCGGTGACAGCGCGCCATAGTGTTCCGGCATCCGGATCACATGCACGCCCTCTGCCGAGGTGATGCGTGAATCGCCATCGGCAAACACATACAACTGGCCACCACGCGCACGCACTTCCTGCATGTTGGACTTGAGCTTTTCCACCAGCGCGTCATTGGGCGCGATGGTGACCACCGGCATCTGCTCGGTCACCAGCGCCAGCGGGCCGTGCTTGAGTTCGCCTGCGGCATAGGCTTCGGCGTGGATGTAGGTGATTTCCTTGAGCTTGAGCGCACCCTCCAGTGCGATCGGGTAGTGCAGGCCGCGGCCCAGGAACAGCGCATTCTCGCGTCGGGCAAAGGCTTCGGCCCAGGCTACGATGGAAGGCTCCAGCGCCAGCACGCCTTGTAGCGCCGCCGGCAGGTGGCGCATGGCCTTGAGGTGTTCGGCTTCCTGTTCTTCGGTCAGCAGGCCGCGGCTCTGCGCCAGAACCAGCGTGAGCAGGAAGAGGGCGGTCAACTGGGTCGTGAAGGCCTTGGTCGAGGCCACGCCCACTTCCACTCCAGCGCGGGTGATGTAGGCCAGTTCGCATTCGCGCACCATGGCGCTGGTGGCGACGTTGCAGATGGTCAGCGTGTGCAACATGCCCAAGCTACGGGCGTGCTTGAGGGCGGCCAGGGTGTCGGCAGTCTCGCCGCTTTGCGAGATGGTGACCACCAGCGACTTGGGATTGGGGACGCTGTCGCGGTAACGGTATTCGCTGGCGATCTCGACGTTGACCGGGATGCGGGCAATCGATTCGAGCCAGTACTTGGCCGTTAGGCCGGCGTAGTAGCTGGTGCCGCAGGCCAGGATCAGGATCGAGTCGATTCCCTTGAAGACCTTGTAGGCCTTGTCGCCGAAGAGCTCGGGCATGATGCCGACCACGCCTTCCAGGGTGTCGGCAATGGCGCGCGGCTGCTCGAAGATTTCCTTTTGCATGTAGTGCTGGTAGGGGCCCAGTTCGACGGCGCTGGTGTAGGCCTGTACGGTGCGCACCTCACGCACGGCGGGCTTGCCGGCGGCGTCGACGATCCAAACTTTCTGTATCTGCAGGTCGACCACGTCGCCTTCTTCCAGATAGATGATCTGGTCGGTGGTGCCGGCCAGGGCCATGGCGTCGGAGGCGACGAAGTTCTGGCCTTCGCCCACGCCCACGATCAGCGGCGAACCCTGGCGTGCGGCCACCACGCGGTGCGGTTCATCGGCGCAGAAGACGGCGATGGCGTAGGCGCCGGTGAGGTGGCGCACGGCTTGCTGTACGGTGTGGAAGAGGTCGCCGTCATACATGTGGTCGATCAGGTGGGCGATCACTTCGGTGTCGGTCTGGCTTTCGAAGACGTAGCCGGCCGCTTGCAGTTCGGCACGCAGTTCGTCGTGGTTCTCGATGATGCCGTTGTGGACTAAGGCGATGCGTTCGCGCGAGAAGTGCGGGTGCGCGTTGTGGGTGGCCGGGGCGCCATGCGTGGCCCAGCGGGTGTGGGCAATGCCGGTGAAACCGGACAGACCGGTCTGCGCCACCTGTTGCTGCAGGTCGGCTACGCGCGAGGTGCTGCGCGAGCGCTGCAATTTGCCATCCACGTGCAGCGCTACGCCGCAGGAATCGTAGCCGCGGTATTCAAGGCGCTTGAGGCCTTCGAGCAGGATGGGGGTGACGTTTTGTTGCGCTACTGCGCCGACGATGCCGCACATGGAATGCCTCACTGGAAAAGATGTGTGAGCATATTAGGGGAGGCGATGTGAAATATGATTTCTAAAAATATGTACTTATGAACTATTATTACTTATATGATAGATTGTGAAATAAAATTTAATAATATGAAGATATTTGATTTTTAATGACAATGCTGCTTGAGCAGATTCAAGCGCTGCCACCTCCCCCTTGCTACCCATGAAACCTTCCATCGCACTGGACGACCTCGATCGTCGCATCCTGCAAGCCTTGCAGACCGATGCCAGTCAGACCAACCAGGAACTGGCCGCACAGGTCCATGCTTCGCCGCCGACCTGTCTGCGGCGGGTCAAGCGGCTGGTGGAGGCGGGCGTGATCGCGCGCCAGGTGGCCTTGCTGGATGCGGCACAGTTGGCGTCGACCTTGACGGCGATTGTCGAGATCACGCTGGATCGGCAAGGGGAAGAAGAGCAGCAGCACTTCGAGGCGCTGGTGGCCGGGGAGGCGGCGGTGCAGCAGTGCTATCGCGTCTCGCCAGGGCCGGATTTCGTGCTGGTGGTGCTGGTGCGGGATATGCCGGCCTATCATGCGTTGGCGCATCGGCTCTTTGCTTCCCAGCGCAATGTGCGCAATGTGCGCAGCTATTTTTCCATCCATCGCAGCAAGTTCGAGACCGCGATCCTTCTCGACACCGACGAAGCCTCATGAAAAACGGCCGATATATTCATATATCGGCCGCCAGATTGATGACAAAGCCTTGGCGAAAGCCAAGGCTTTGTTGTTTAATCGGTCATGCTCAAAAAACCGACAGCCGCCCAGCACGAGTTAGAGATGGTGACCATCGAGATGCTCGTGCCCAAGGACCACCTGCTGCGCAAGATCGACGCGGCGGTGGATTTCGAGTTCATCCGAGAGAAGGTGGCGCATCTGTATTGCGCCGACAATGGCCGCCCGGCACTGGACCCGGTGGTACTCTTCAAGCTCTTGTTCATCGGTTACCTCTTCGGTATCCGCAGCGAGCGCCAGCTCATCCGCGAGGTCCAGGTCAATGTGGCCTATCGCTGGTTTGCCGGATTCCGTCTGACCGACAAGGTACCGGACTCATCCACCTTCTCCCAGAACCGGCGCCGCCGCTTCATTGATACCACCGTCTATCAAGAGATCTTCGACGAGATCGTGCGCCAGGCCATTGGACGCGGCATGGTCGATGGCCGTGTGCTCTACAGCGACAGCACCCACCTCAAGGCCAACGCCAACAAGAACAAGTTCGACTACGTTCAAGTTACCCAGACCCCCTCGGCCTATCTGGCCGAACTGGATGCCGCTGTGGATATCGACCGTGCCGAGCATGGCAAGAAACCGCTCAAGCGTGACGACGATGATGAGCCGCCCACCAAAGAGATCAAGGTCAGTCGCACCGATCCCGAGAGCGGCTACATGGTGCGCGACGACAAGCCCAAGGGCTTCTTCTACCTGGATCACCGCACCGTCGATGCCAAGCATTCCATCATTACCGATACCCATGTCACGCCCGCCTCAGTCCATGACAGTCAGCCTTATCTGGCACGCCTGGATCGTCAGCGCCAGACGTTCGGATTTGATGTACAGGCCGTTGGCCTGGATGCGGGCTACTTCACACCGGCCGTCTGCCAGGGACTGGAGAATCGCGAGATCAGCGGCGTGATGGGCTACCGCACACCCAACCACAAGCCGGGGACATTCTTTAAACGGGCGTATGAGTACGATGCCTACCGTGACGAATACATCTGCCCGCAGGGTCAACCCTTGCGCTACAGCACGACCAATCGACTCGGGTATCGGGAATACAAATCCAACCCTGAGCAATGCCGAGGCTGCAAGGTACGCGAGCAATGCACCAATAGCGCCAATGCGGTCAAGGTGGTGACGCGCCATGTGTGGGAGCGTTCCAAGGAGAAGGTGGATGATCGGCGTCGTACCGAATGGGGCAAGCGCATCTATGCCCGACGCAAGGAAACGGTAGAACGCAGCTTCGCCGACGCCAAGCAATTGCACGGACATCGTTATGCCCGTATGCGGGGATTGCGCAAGGTCGCCGAGCAGTGCTTGTTGGCGGCGGCGGCCCAGAACATGAAGAAGATTGCCCTGTTGGTGGCGCGCTTGCGCGCGCTTTTACACGGTTTGAGCGCCTCTGCCAGCGTACAAAAGTGGCTACAGCGAAAAATGCGCGCCTTGCTTGGCTTCTGCGCCATCGACCATCTGCAAATTACCTGCGCCTGAAAAACAAAACCCCGTGTTCGAAAACACGGGGTTCGTCATCAACCTGACGGCCGATATATTCATATATCGGCCGCTCATGTCTGTGGGTAAGTCGATTGGTAGCGGTAGTAGGTGCTTTTTACTTCATATCACCTCAGAACCACCCCTCCAAGGACTTAAGTTGTCCACAGGGGAAATCCCCATACCTACTTCTTGATCTTGACCGGCCGTTGCCACCCCGGTAGCGACAATTGCTTGGCCCGCGAGAGTGTCAACTGGCCCGCCGGTGCATCCTTGGTCAGCGTGGTACCGGCGCCGATGGTGGCGCCCTTGCCCACGCGCACCGGGGCTACCAGTTGGCTGTCGCTGCCGATGAAGACCTCATCCTCGATGATGGTGCGGAATTTGTTGGCGCCATCGTAGTTGCAGGTGATCACGCCCGCGCCGACGTTGACGCCGCTGCCCACATCCGCATCCCCCACATAGGCCAGGTGGTTGGCCTTGCTGCCCACGCCGACGATGCTGTTCTTGACCTCGACGAAGTTGCCGATGTGGACGTCCTGCGCCAGTTCGGTGCCGGGGCGCAGACGCGCGTAGGGGCCGATCTTGCCGCCGGCACCGACCACCGCGTCGTCGATGTGGGTGAAGGGCTTGATCTCCACGCCGGCAGCGATGCGGGCATTGCGGATGACGCAATGGGCGCCGATGGTGCTGCCTTCGCCGATGCTGACCTGGCCTTCGAAGACGCAGTTGACGTCGATGCTGACGTCGCGTGCGCATTCCAGGCTGCCGCGCACGTCGATGCGGGCCGGGTCGGCCAGGGTGACGCCGGCTTCCAGCAGGCGATGGGCGATGTTGCGCTGGTGGACGCGTTCCAGCTCGGCCAGTTGCACCTTGCTGTTCACGCCCAGGGTTTCGGCCACATCGTCGGGCTGGGCCGAGACCACTTCCACGCCATCGGCGACTGCTGCGGCGATCACATCGGTGAGGTAGTACTCGCCCTGGGCATTGTGGTTGGAGAGCTTGGCCAGCCATTGGCGCAGGCGCGCGGTGGGGGCCACGATGATGCCGGTGTTGACTTCGTCGATGGCCAGCTCGGCCTGGCTGGCGTCCTTCTGTTCGACGATGCGCTTGATCCGCCCGTCTTCGCGCACGATGCGACCATAGCCGGTGGGGTTGTCCAGGGTCACGGTGAGCACGCCCAGCTTGTCCTGGCCGGCGGCCACCAGCAGGCGTTGCAGCGAACTCGCGCTGGTCAGGGGCACGTCGCCGTACAGCACCAGGGTGGGCGCCGCATCGTCCAGGTGCGGCAGGGCTTGCATGACGGCGTGGCCGGTGCCCAGTTGCGGTTCCTGCAGGGCGAAGGACAGACCCTGGCCGGCGAAGGCCTTGGGCACGGCATCACCACCATGGCCATAGATCACGCACAGTTGCGTGGGGGCGAGTTCGCGCGCGGTATCGATGACGTGGCCCAGCAGGGGCTTGCCGGCCAGGGGGTGCAAGACCTTGGGCAGCGAGGATTGCATACGTTTGCCCATGCCGGCAGCGAGGATGACGATGTTCATGAGGTGATGAAGGAATGGATCAGCCAAAGAACAAAAGTCTAGCATGGCGCATCTCCCGATTTGTCTGCTCGCCTGCTCTCGCTGCCAAAATATGAAGCTGAAGGGCCTTTGCCGCTGTAATCCGGTTTTTATGCGCGGCGCCGGCCTTTACCATGAGAAGCTACCGGGACTTTGTCCCATGACAACCACTGCTGCGGCTGTGGCCCAACCCGCTTGGAAAGTGCATGAAGATTCTTCTGTTGAACGATGAGTTCTATACCACCGGCGCCAGCATCGCGATGCTGCGCCTGGCCGAACGTCTGGTGCAGAACCATGAGGTGTCGGTGCTGCCGCGTATCGATGGTCAGGGCGAGGTGCGCAAGCAATTCGAGGCGATGGGCATTCCCATCGTCAGGGATCTGCCTGCGGGGACCGATGTGGTGATCTCCAACTGTATTCTCTCGGGTTCGCTGGTGGGCGAGCTGGGGGCGCGCTGCCCGGTGATCTGGTGGGTCCACGAGGCCGAGATCGGGCGCGATCTGCTGCTGCGTTATCCGCAGATGGCACAGGGTTTCAAGAGCGCTTCGCACATCGTGTTCCAGACCGAATTCCAGCGCCTGGTCTATGGCAGCTTCCTGTTCGACAGCCCGGCCATGGTGCATGTGCTGCCGTTCTGGAATGACGCCATCTATCGCCAGCAGGATCTGCAGGCCAAGCCCAAGGACAAGAAACGTATTGTCTGCATCGGCACCATCGAGCCGCGCAAGCGCATGGAAGATACCATCATGGCCGTCAACGCCATGAGCGCCGAGCAGCGTGCCAACACCGAATGCCTGTTCATCGGCAAGTACCTGCAACTGGGCGAGGGTGCGCGCAAGCTCTCCGAGGCGCTGCCGGAGCGCTATCGCTTCCTGGGCGAGCTGCCCAATGAGGAAGTCCTGCGTTACCTGGCCTCGGCCGATGCCTATGTGCTGGCCAGTTCCAGCGAATCACAGCCGCTGACGATCTGGGAAGCCTTCGAGCTGGATGTGCCGGTCTGCCTGTCGGACCTGGAGACCTATCGCCACATCGGCCTGAAGAATGGGGTCAATGCCCTGATGCACCCGGTGGGCAATATCGAGCTGCTGGCCTCGAACCTGCAGATGGTGCTGCACAACGAAGACGTGCGCCGCCGCGTGACCCGTGCCGGCAAGAGTCTGCTGTTGAAAAATCTCACGCGAGAGTGGTCAGAGGAGTTCGAACGCCTGGTGCTGCGTACCCAGACCATGGCCGAGATCCGCAAGATGGGCTATTGAGCGCTGCAGACCGCCCGTGTGCGTATGCGCCGGGCGGCAATGCAGTGGGCGGCTTCAGTTCAGGCTCTGGTAGAACGCGATCTGGTTTTCCGAGAGCGCGCGCAGATCCTCGTTGTTCAGGTAGCCTGCATACCATTGCGCGGTCAGTTCCAGGGCGGTGTAGAGCTCCATCTTTGGAATCCAGTCCAGGCGCTGGCGGACCTTGGAGATATCCAGGCGCAGCAGTGCCGCTTCGTGCGGGCCGCGGGCCTGGCCTTCCAGGCGTACTTCCACTTGCCCCACATCGTTCTTCTGCAAGGAGTGGTTGAAGGTGGCGCATAGCTGGCTCACGGTCTGCAGGTCGGTATCGGCCGGCCCGAAGTTCCAGCCTTCGGCATAGGCGCCGCCCTGTTCATAGAGCAGTTGCGCGATCTGCAGATAGCCTGACAGCGGCTCCAGGACGAATTGCCAGGGACGGACCGCGTGCGGATTGCGGATCACCACCGGCTCCTCTTTTTCGAGGGCACGGATGAAGTCGGGGATGAGACGGTCAGCGGCGAAGTCGCCCCCGCCGATCACATTACCGGCGCGCACGCTGGCAATGCCCACCTGGTTGTCCGGTTGGTTGGCGAAGAAGGAGCGGCGATAGGCCGAGGTCACCAGTTCGGCGGCGCCCTTGCTGCTGCTGTAGGGGTCGTGCCCGCCCATCGGGTCATCTTCCCGATAGCCCCACAGCCACTCGCGGTTTTCATAGCATTTGTCGCTGGTCACCACCACGACCGAACGCACGCTGGGCGTATGACGCACGGCTTCGAGCAGGTGTACGGTGCCCATCACGTTGGTGGCGTAGGTATCCACGGGCGTGGCATAGGAGTCGCGCACCAACGGCTGGGCCGCCAGGTGGAACACGATGTCCGGTTGCACTGCCGCCAGCGTTTCGGCCAGGTGGCGCGGATCGCGCACGTCGCCCGTGGTGGTCTGCACGCAGTTGTGCAGCCGTGCCAGGTGGAACAGGCTGGGATTGGTCGGAGCCGGCAAGGCGTAGCCGCTCACCCTGGCACCCATCAGGTGCAGCCACAGGGTCAGCCAGCTCCCCTTGAAGCCGGTATGACCGGTGATGAAAACGCGCTTGTCGCGCCAAAAGTTAGCCATCAGGCAGCCTCATACACGTATGGCAGAGAGTCGTTCGGGGGCAGAGGCGCGAAGTCGATCATTGACTCACATGGCGTTACCAGGCGGCCCAACTGATTGATGTTCCTGTCGGGATCACGCTTCCCTGCGAAACCACGACTGCATGGTTATGTTTTTTCTTTCCTGGCGGTGTGGCCTCGCGGCGCTTCACTGCGATGGGACAGATTAGAACATGCGTGTTTTCGCCTTCAAGCGTGGAAGAGGAGGGTATTTGATGCCCAATCCCAGACTATAGCCGTATGACAACAAAAATTTACTTTTGCATCAGTGTTTGAAGACTATCCAGGGCCGCGAAAGCCCCGCTGTAAGCGGGCTTTCGGACTGCTGAGGTGAAACGATGTGTCTCGCCAGACTTAGTTTTTTGAACTGGCGAGAATATGGCATCCGGTTTCGGGAATCAGAGCAGGTTGATTACCGACTGACCCTGGTCCAGCTTGTCATCCCGGTCGAACAGGGTGTCGCCGGTGGCTTCCTTGCCGGCACCCGGCTTGAAGCTGCTGAAGTCGAACAGGCTGCGGTCCAGCATGTGCGAGGGCGCGATGTTGGCCATGGCGGTGAACATGCTCTTGATCCACAGGGGATTGGTCTTTTCCCATTGGTTGAGCATTTCGCGCATGGCCTGACGCTGCAGGTTGGGCTGCGAGCCGCACAGGTTGCAGGGGATGATGGGGAATTGCATGGCCGCCGCGTACTTCTTGATGTCGGGTTCGCGCACGTAGGCCAACGGGCGGATCACCACGTTCTGGCCATCGTCGGCGATCAGCTTGGGCGGCATGGTCTTGATCTTGCCGCCGTAGAACATGTTGAGCATGAAGGTATGCAGGATGTCGTCGCGATGGTGACCCAGGGCGATCTTGGTGGCACCCAGTTCCTTGGCCACCCGGTACAGGATGCCGCGCCGCAGGCGCGAGCACAGCGAGCAGGTGGTCTTGCCGGGGGCGATCTTTTCCTTGACGATGCTGTAGGTGTCTTCCTCGACGATGCGATAGCGCACCCCGATGCGCTCGAAATACTCCGGCAGGATGTGCTCGGGGAAGCCCGGCTGCTTCTGGTCGAGGTTCACGGCGATGATCTCGAACTTCACCGGCGCCACCGTCTGCAGGTAGCGCAGGGTGTCGAGCATGGTGTAGCTGTCGGCGCCGCCCGACATGCAGGCCATGATGACGTCGCCGTCGCGGATCATGTCGAAGTCGGCGATGGCGCGGCCGGTCAGGCGGCGGATGCCTTTTTCCAGGATATCGAAGCGGCGCGAACCGCGGGCGCTCACTTCGGGTTGGCCGCTCTCGCCCTGGGTGGGCAGGTCGTCGAGTTCGGCGAGGTCGGACAGTTGCACTGTGGCCGCAATGTCGTTCATGGGGAATTCCTTCAATCGGTATGCTGTTGCTGCCGGATCAGCAATATTGCCGTGCATCAACAAAAAATAGTTGATGGACGGGAGGCTGCGTGCGGGCGGAGGAGCGGCATTTTCTCATGCAGCGCCGGTTCCCGCCATTTTCGCGTGGGCTGACGGCCTGTCAGCGTGGCATCGACGCCTCATGGTATGGCTCTTCAATCCCCCGTAAAATCCGCGTGCGTGCGCACAGAACAGGAATTTTTCCTCGCGCCGCGCTACCATGGCGGTTTTGCCGGCAAAGCGCGACTGCGCCGGCAGCGGCGTTTCTCCATCCTAAGAGGTCCACATGTTTTCGCATCTCCCGCCGTATGCCGGCGATCCCATCCTGAGCCTGATGGAACAATTCCAGCGCGATGAGCGCAGCAACAAGGTCAACCTGAGCATCGGCATCTACACCGATGGTCGGGGCGTGGTGCCGGTATTGCCCACGGTGCGCACAGCCGCGGCGGCAGTGGCCGAAGCCGGCGCGCCCTATGTCTACCTGCCCATGGAAGGCCATGCCGCCTATCGCCAGGCGGTGGCCAAGCTGCTCTTCGGCGCCGATCTGCCGTCGACCGAGCACCTGGCCATCGTCCAGACCCTGGGTGGTTCGGGGGCCTTGAAGGTGGGCGCCGACCTGATCGCGCGCTTCTTCCCGCAACCCACCATCTGGCTGCCGGATCCGACCTGGGACAACCACGTCGGCATCTTCGAAGGCGCTGGCTTCAAGACCGAGCGTTATCCTTACTACGATGCCCAGACCAAGGGCCTGGACTTCCCGGCCATGCTGGCCAAGCTCGACTCCCTGTCCAAGGGCGCAGTAGTGTTGCTGCACCCGTGCTGCCACAACCCGACCGGGGTCGATCCGACCCGCGCGCAGTGGGAAGAGATCATCGCCGTGGTCGAAAAGCGCGGCCTGTTGCCCTTCTTCGACTTGGCCTACCAGGGCTTTGCCGAAAGCCTGGATGAAGATATCTGGCCGGTGCGTGAAGCGGTGCGTCGCCAGATCCCGTTCTTCCTCTCCAATTCCTTCTCCAAGATCTTCTCGCTCTACAGCGAGCGCATCGGTGCCTTGTCGGTGTTCTGCCCGCAGTCGGGCCAGGCCGCCAACGTACTGGGCCAGTTGAAGCTGACCGTGCGTCGCAACTATTCCAGCCCGGCCCGCAATGGCGCATTGCTGGTGGCGCATGTGCTGGGCGACGACAAGCTGGCCACGCAATGGCGCGCCGAAGTCGAAGAGATGCGCGTGCGGGTGCGCGACATGCGCGTCAAGCTGGCCTCGCAATTGAAGAGCGCGGTGCCGGACCAAGACTTCTCCTTCCTGCTGCGTCAGAACGGCATGTTCGGCTACACCGGCCTGTCCTCGGCCCAGGTGGATCGTCTGCGTGAAGAGTTCGGCGTCTATGCCGTGGGCACCGGTCGCATCTGCGTGGCCGGCCTCAACGACAGCAACGTCGCACGCGTGGCCGAAACCATGGCCGAGGTACTGCGTGGCTGAAGTGGCAAGCAAGGCCGCCGTTTCCGTGGCCGACCTGCGCCACAAGAGCTATGAAGACGTGCTGGCCCTGGTGGCCGGCACGCTCTTCGTCTCGCTGGCGGTGAACATGTATAGCCAGGTGGGGCTATTGACCGGCAGCACCGCCGGTCTGGCCTTCCTGACGCATTACCTCACCGGCCTGCCGTTTGGCGTGGTGTTTTTCACCATCAACATCCCGTTCTACTACTTCGCCTTTCGCCGCATGGGCTTGCGCTTCACCGGCAAGACCTTCTGCGCGGTGGCGTTGGTATCGGGCTTTTCGCTGATGCATCCGCATTTCATCGGCTATGCCAAGCTGGACCTGTTCTACAGCGCCGTGCTGGGCGGCTTGCTGATGGGAGTAGGCTTTGTGATGCTGTTCCGTCACGGCGCCAGCCTGGGCGGCATCAACGTGGTCACGCTGTTCCTGCAGGACCGCTACGGCCTGCGCGCCGGCAAGCTGCAGATGGGCGTGGATGTGGTGATCGTGCTGTGTTCGCTGTTCGTGGTGACGCCGCGCGTGTTGCTGGCCTCGATCCTGGGGGCAGTGACGGCCAATCTGGTGATTGCCTTGAATCACCGGGCCGGAAGGTATATGGGGATGTAGCAGGAGAGACGCTGGGGCGTCTTGGAGAAATGAATGCCGTTCGGTGCAGACTGAACGGCATTTTTCTTGGGGGCTTCAGGCGCTCAGAAGTTCGCTGCTGGCCGTTCTCACGGGATAGGGCTGGATCAGCAGGTCAGCAGGTAGATTCAGGCCTGCACTGAGCTTGCGGATCATGTCGAGGGTCAGCGGACGCACCCGATTGAGGATGTCGGAGACGCGGCTACGTGGGCCCAGATAGGGTTCCAGGTCTTTGCGCGTCATGCCGCGCGCTTGCATCACGTGCAGCAGGAAGTCGATGGGGTCAGGATCATCGATGGCAAAGTGTGCGCGCTCGTAGTGCGCGATCAGCAGGGTGAGTACATCCAGTTGATCGGCTTGCTCCGAGCGGGCAGGGGCATCCCACAGTCTTTCTGCTTCGGCCAGTGCGGCGCGGTAATCCTTGCGGGTGCGTATCAGTTTGAGTTGCATATGAACTTCCTTCAAATCGTTTCCACATCGATGGCGTCGTATTGGCGATGCGTGCCGACGAAGCGGATGTAGATCAATTCCTTGTCGTAGCGCACGGCGACCACCAGCCGGTAGTCGTTGCCTTTGATGTTGAACACCACACGGTTGTTTCTGATGAAACTGGCATTGCGATAGGCCGCCTTGATATCGGCCGGCGTTTTCCAGTTCACCCGGCTGGCCAGCGCGTGCCAGGCACGCAGGGGAGTCTCCGCGGCAGGATGGGCGGTCCAGAAAGTCCGTAGTGTGGAGAGGGCAATGATGCGCATCAACACACCGTAACATGCTACCACCTTGGTAGCAGGATGGAAGGGGAAAACTTCGGCCAGATCTCGAAAAAAGAAAGCCCCGCATGAAGCGGGGCCAGTCGGGCAGAGTGATCTGTCGAATGGAGATCAAGCCTTGATCCGGAAAGTCTCCACCCCCACCGAATCACAATCTGGGTACACATCCGGCTTCTCGGTCGACACCCGCACCGCGCGCACCTTGGGGTGGGCCAGCATGGCCGTCATCACGTCGTCGCACAGGGTTTCCTGCAGATGGATGTGGCCGCGGGCCATGCGTTCGGCGATGGTGGAGCGGATGAAGTCGTAGTCCACCACTTCGTCCAGGTGGTCGGCGGTGGGCGTGGTCTCGGCCAGCGGGACGTAAAGATCGACGTTGATCAGGATGCGCTGCTCACCCTTCTTTTCGAATTCGTGCACGCCGATGTTGATGAACACCTCGTAGTTGCGCAGGAACAGGCGGCGGCAATCTTGCAGGGAAGGATGGGACAGGAAGAGCATGATCAAAAGAGTAAAGGTTATTTCGCCACGAACATGACGTCGCGCGAAAGGGGAAGCAAATGCTGGCCGCCATCGACCAGCAGGGTGGTGCCCGTCACGGCTCGCGCCGAAGCGACGTAGCAGACCGCAGCGGCGATGTCCTCGGGCGTACTGCCACGGCCCAGAGGCGTGACAGTGTGGGCTTTGCCGAACTGTTCCTCGGTCTGGTCGCCCGAGACCATGGTCAGCCCGGGCGCCACGCCCACCACCCGCACCTTGGGCGCCAATGCCTGCGCCAGCAGGGTGGTGGCACTGTGCAGGGCAGCCTTGGAAAGGGTGTAGGACAGGAAGTCGGGATTGGGATTGTACAGTTTCTGGTCCAGCAGGTTCACTACCACCGCTTGCTCACCTGCCGGCGTGATCTCGAAGAGGGCCTGCGCCAGCAGCACCGGGGCGCCAACATTGGCGCTCATGTGGCGCAGCAGGCGGTCGTTGCCGAAGCTGGCGGCGTCATCGTAATCGAACAGCGAAGCGTTGTTGACCACGCAGGAAATGCGTCCCAGCGGCGCGGCTTGCGGCAGCAGCGCACGTACCTGAGCTTGATCGCCCAGCTCGCCCTGCACCGCCAGGGCGCGCCGGCCCAGGGCTGCGATCTCGCGTACCAGCTCTTCGGCCTCCTGGCGCGAGCGGTTGTAGTGGACCGCCACGTCCCAGCCCGCTTGCGCCAGGGCCAGTGCGATGTGACGACCGATACGGCGTGCCGCGCCGGTGACCAGCGCAACGCCTGCAGAAGAGGGTGATGTCATATTCCTGGTTTCCAATACTCCAATACAATACGGCCCATGCAACTGCAACTACCCGAACCAGGCGAGGACGCACAGGCCGCCTCGCAGACCCTCCAGCACCTGATCGCCGGCGAGATCGCCGCGGCCGGCGGCTGGATCTCCTTCGAACGTTACATGGAACTGGCCCTGTATGCGCCGCAAGTGGGCTACTACAGCGGCGGTTCGGCCAAACTGGGCAAAGAGGGGGATTTTACAACCGCGCCGGAAATCTCGCCCTTGTATGGCGCCACGCTGGCCCATCTGGCGGCCGAAGTGATCGCCGCCAGTCCCCAGGTGGCCAACGTATTGCTGGAGTTTGGCGCCGGCACCGGCAAGTTGGCGCATGACATCCTCACCGAATTGCAGGCGCGCGATGCCTTGCCCGAGACTTATTTCATCGTGGAAATCTCGGCGCAACTGCGCGCGCGGCAACAGGAAACCCTGGTGGCCTTCGCACCGAAAGTGCAGTGGCTCGATGCTTTGCCGGAAACTTTTTCCGGCGTGGTGGTGGGCAATGAAGTGCTGGACGCCATGCCGGTGCGCTTGGCCGTGAAGGCCGCCGAGGGCTGGCTGGAACGCGGCGTGGCGCTGGATGGCGCAGGGCAGCTGCGTTTCGAGGATCGCGCCGTGGCCGGGCTGCCACTGGCGCAGATTCCCGATGCCGAGGACTTGCCGTCGGGCTATCTCACCGAACTATCGCCGGTGGCCATCGGTTTCATGCGCACGCTGGGTCGCATGGTGGCCAATGGGCCGGGGGCGCTGGCGATCCTTCCAGATTACGGATTCCCCGCTGCGGAATACTATCTGTACGACCGCGACCAGGGCACGCTGATGTGCCACTACCGTCATCACGCCCATACCGATCCCTTCTACTGGCCGGGGTTGCAGGACATCACCGCCCACGTCGATTTCACGGCCATGGCCGTGGCCGCGGTGGAGCAGGGCGCCGAGGTGCTGGCCTATACCAGCCAGGGCGCCTTCCTGCTCAATGCTGGTATCGGCGAGCTGCTTCTGCGCACCTCGCCCGAGGACAGCGCACGTTACCTGCCGCTGGCCAACGGGATGCAGAAACTGATTTCTCCGGCTGAGATGGGCGAGCTCTTCAAGGTGCTGGCCATCGGCAAGCATGTCCAATGGCCAGCCCGGATGCTGCGCCACGACCGCACCCACAGGCTCTGAGGAGACGCCCTTGATACGCTGGATCATCGTCATCTTCCTGGCCGTCATCGTGTTCTCGACGCTGCTGCCCTGGCTGGAAAAGCTGGGCATCGGTCGCCTGCCGGGAGACTTGCGCTTCCGCCTGTTCGGCCGCATCTTTTCGCTGCCCTTCGCCTCGACCATCCTGATCTCGGTGGTGGTGTTCCTGCTGGCGAAGATTCTCTGAGTCCCACTAGGAGCCTGTGACATGCGCGTATTGCTGGTAGAAGACGATCCCATGGTGGGTGAAGCGGTGCGCAAGGGTTTGCGCCAGGATGGCTTTACCATCGATTGGGTGCAGGATGGCAAGTCGGCCGACGTGGCCTTGCGCACCGAGGACTATGCCATGCTGCTGCTGGACCTGGGCCTACCGCAGAAGGATGGACTGGCGGTGTTGCGCACCTTGCGCGAACGCGGCAACACCATCCCGGTGCTCATCACCACTGCCCGCGATGCGGTGGCAGATCGCGTGGCCGGGCTGGATGCGGGGGCTGACGATTACCTCATCAAGCCGTTCGACCTGGAGGAACTCTCGGCCCGGATGCGTGCCCTCTCGCGGCGCCAGGCCGGGCGTGCGGAAAGCCTGGTGCAGGTGCGCGAGGTGGTGTTGAATCCGGCCACCCATGAGGTCACCGTGGGCGGCAATCCGGTCAACCTGTCGGCGCGCGAGTTCGCCTTGCTGCAGGCCTTCATGGATCGACCTGGGGTAGTGCTCTCGCGCGCGCAACTGGAGGAAAAACTCTACGGTTGGGATGACAGCATCGAGAGCAATGCCGTCGAAGTCCACATCCATGCCCTGCGCAAGAAGGTCGGCAGCGACTTCATCAAGAACGTGCGCGGCGTCGGTTACCTGGTGCCGGCATGAAATCGATCCGCAACAAGCTGCTGTTGTGGCTGGGCCTGGGCTTGTTTTCCATCATCGTGCTGGCCGGTGTGGCGCTGTACTTCCAGGCACGTGGCGAGGCCAACCAGATCTTCGATTACCAGATGCGCCAGATCGCGGCTTCATTGCCACGCCAGGCTTTCTCGCCGATCTCGCCGGGGCAGCAATTCCCGGAACTGGAAGACGAGATCATGATGCAGATCTGGGATAGCCGCGGTGCGGTCATCTATCACTCGCACGCGCGCGGCGCCATGCCGCGCCAGGCTGAACTGGGCTTTGCCAATGTGAGTGGCCCCAATGGCATGTGGCGCGTCTACAGCGCCCAGATCGGCAGTACCGTGGTGCAGGTGGCGCAGCCGCAAAGCGCGCGCGATGAAATTGCGGCGCAGATGGCGGTCAAGACGGTGGTGCCTTTGCTGCTGCTGTTCCCCCTGATCGGCGTGCTGTCCTGGGTGGCCGTCAGCCGTGGCCTGGCGCCGGTGCGCAAGGCCGCCGCCGAAGTGGCCGCGCGTGACATGAATTCGCTGCAACCCCTGTCGGATGTGGGAATGCCGCAGGAAATCCAGCCCCTTACCCACGCCTTGAATGACCTGCTGGCGCGCCTGAAGCATTCCACCGAAACCCAGCGCGCCTTCGTGGCCGATGCTGCGCATGAATTGCGTACGCCGCTCACTGCATTGCGGTTGCAGGCGCAACTGGCCGAACGCGCCACCGATGAAGTCGAGCGCCGAGCCGCCTTTGCCGATCTCAAGAGCGGGCTGGAACGCGCCACTCACCTGGTGCACCAACTGCTCACGCTGGCCCGTCAGGAACCCGATGCCATGAACTTTGCCGAGGTCGATCTGCGTGCGCTGCTGGGCAGCGTGGTCGGCGATCTGTCCTCGGTGGCCGAGCATGGAAGTATCGATCTGGGTCTGTCGGACCAGGGCGACGATGGTCGCCCGCTGCGCGTGCAGGGCAATGCCGATGCCCTGCGCATCCTCTTCAACAACCTGGTGGACAATGCTTTGCGCTATACGCCGGCAGGCGGCGTGGTCGATGTGGGATTCGATTTATCCACACCCGGTGCTTGCACGGTGGTAATCCAGGACAGTGGGCCGGGCATTGCCGAGAGCGAGTTGCCGCGGGTGTTCGACCGCTTCTATCGGGCCCAGCGTGGGCACGACCAGGGCGGCTCGCGCGCCGCCTTCGGCAGCGGCCTGGGGCTGGCCATCGTGCGCCAGATCGCCGACCTGCATCGGGTGCCGGTGGGCTTGCGCAATACCGGTCATGGCTTGCAGGCCAGGGTGGAATTCCCCTTGCTGGCCGCCTCACGCCAGTCTGGACGGGATTAATCCTGGCTAAGTGCTTCTTTTTTTTGCCTTAAGTTTGTCTTAATTTTCACTGCTTAATCTTCACTCCAACGGTTGAGGCCAACAAGCCGCGCAAGCGCTGCAGCAGGGCCCCGACTATCGATATCCCGTTCGATCAAGGAGAAAAAGATGAGCCGTCGCATCATTTTTGTTCGTAACACTTTGGCCGTCATGATTGCCGCAGTGGTCGGCGGCAGCTATGTCTATTTTCGCGGTGCCGACCTGCCGTCGGCGCACGCGGCCGCGCTCAACGCCCCGCTGGTGGCGTCCAACTCCGCGCCCACTGCCCCGGCCGGACCGGTGGTGGCGGCGGCGACCGATTTCTCGGGCATCGTGCAGCGCTACGGCCCGGCCGTGGTCAACATCAGCGTCACCGGCAAGGCCCGCAAGGTGGCCGATGACGACGACAACGGCATGGATCCCAACGATCCCTTCTTCGAATTCTTCAAGCATTTCGGTCCGCAACTGCAGATGCCGCAGCAGCCGCGCATCATGCATGGTCTCGGTTCCGGTTTCATCATCTCCTCCGATGGCCTGATCCTGACCAACGCCCACGTGGTTGATGGCGCCCAGGAAGTGGTGGTCAAGCTGACCGACCGCCGCGAGTTCAAGGCCAAGGTGCTGGGTATCGACAAGCAGAGTGACATCGCCGTCATCCGCATCGATGCCAAGAACCTGCCGACGGTGCAGATTGGCGATCCTTCCAAGGTCAAGGTCGGCCAGCCGGTACTGGCCATCGGTTCGCCCTACGGCTTCGACAACACGGCCACGGCCGGTATCGTCAGCGCCAAGTCGCGCAGCCTGCCGGACGACAACTATGTGCCCTTCATCCAGACCGACGTGGCGGTCAACCCCGGTAACTCCGGTGGTCCGCTGTTCGATCTGAATGGTCAGGTGATCGGCATCAATTCGCAGATCTATAGCCAGACCGGTGGCTTCCAGGGCCTGTCGTTCTCGATCCCGATCGATGTGGCCATGAAGGTGGAGCAGCAACTGGTCACGCATGGCAAGGTGACCCGCGGTCGCCTGGGTGTCTCGGTGCAGGACTTGAACCAGGCCTTGTCCGAATCCTTCGGGTTGAAGAAGGCCGAAGGTGCGCTCGTCAGTTCGGTGGAAAAGGGCAGCCCGGCGGACAAGGCTGGCCTGGAAGCCGGTGACGTGATCCTGAGCTTCGATGGCCACGCCATCGACCATTCGGTCGACCTGCCCACGCTGGTGGGTGATACGGCACCGGGCAGTACCAAGCCGATGCAAGTCATGCGCGCTGGCAAGGTCCGCACCATCAATGTCACCGTGGGTGAGATGAAGCAGGCCAAGAGTGATGCCAAGACGGGCAAGTCCGATGACCAGGGCCGTCTGGGGCTGGCAGTGCGCCCGCTGAACAAGGATGAACAAGCCCAGTTGGGTGGTCAGAAAGGCTTGCTGGTGGAAGACGCCAGTGGTCCGGCAGCCGTGGCTGGCATCCAGAGCGGCGATGTGATCCTGGCACTCAATGGCACACCCGTGACCAGCGTGGCCCAGTTGCGCAAGCTGGCCAGCGAGGCCGGCAAGAACGTGGCGCTGCTGGTGGAACGTGGTGACGAAAAGATCTTCGTGCCGTTGGCGCTGAATTGAGATGCATGATCGACGCCTCAGTACCGTTGAGCAAGGTTTAGCAGTGAGTAGTACCGGTGAGCAGTAAGCAGTGAGTAGTAAGTGGTAAGCAGTAAGCAGTGAGGGATTTGGCCGGATATGCGCAAGCGTGTCCGGCCTTTTTTTATTCTGTCGTGGGTGGTGCAGATGTGGGTGAGGACGGTGGTGGCTCGCCACGCCACTGGTCATGGGCATGATCGCGTTGCATGGCTTCGCGGTCGCCGGCGAACATGGCCTGCAATTCTTCGCGTGCCTGCACGGCCATCGATACCATCTGCGCCTGGTCCTTGTAGTGCGGGTAGAGCGCGGCCAGCGTCTTGAGATTGTGGGCGCGGAATTTCATGGCCGCCTCGCGCGCCCGATAGGCGCCGAAGTCCAGTTGCTGCAAGACCTGGCGCCCCATGTGCAGGGCGCTTTCGAAGGTCTCGCGTTCCAATATCGTCACGCCACGGTCCATCAGGTCGTAGTAGTGCGTGACATTGCGGGCACGCGCGGCGATCTGCAGGTGCGGGAATTCCTCGCGCACCTTGTCCACCATCTCCAGGGCGGCTTGCGCATCATCGATGGCGATCACCAGCACGCGGGCCTTGTCAGCCCCGGCCGTGCGCAACAGATCGATGCGGGTGGCGTCGCCATAGAACACCTTGAAGCCGAACTTGCGCAGGAAATCGATCTGGTCAGGATCGTGATCCAGCACGGTGGCACTGATGTCGTTGGCCGCCAGCAGGCGCCCGATGATCTGGCCGAAGCGGCCGAAGCCGGCGATGATCACGGCATTGTCCTGCGGGCCGATCCGGTCTTCCGGCCGGCGCTTGCCGCCTTCCAGCCAGCGCACCAGCAGGCGGTCATGCACCAGCAACAGCAGCGGCGTGACCAGCATCGACAGGGCCACGACCACCACCAGCAGGGAAGAGATTTCGGGCGTCAAGACCTTGGCCGTGACCGCCGCGCCGAAGACGATGAAGGCGAATTCTCCGCCCTGGGAGAGCAGGAAGGCGAAGAACAATTGCTGCCCGCGCGGGATGCCGAAGCAGCGGCCGAGGAACCACATCACGGTGGTCTTGATGGCCAAAAATCCGATCACCAGCCCGATGATGCGCCACGGCTGCGCCAGGAATACGCCGAAGTCCACCGACATGCCCACGGCAATGAAGAACAATCCCAGCAGCAGGCCCTTGAAGGGTTCCAGGTCGCTTTCCAGGGCGTGGCGATATTCGGAATCGGCCAGCAGTACCCCGGCCAGGAAGGTGCCCAGGGCCATCGACATGCCTACCGATTGCATCAGCAGGCAGGTGGAAATGACCAGCAGCAGCGCGAAGGCGGTGAAGATTTCGCGCATGTCGGTCTTGGCGATGATGCGCAGGATGGGGCGCATCAGTACGCGGCCACCGAAGATCAGCAAGGCGATCACCAGCGCTACCTGGCCCGCATGGAGCCAGCCCTGGCCGCTGCCCTGGCTGGCGGCCACGCCCAGTAGCGGTACGGCGGCCATCATCGGGATGGCGGCAATGTCCTGGAACAGCAGGATGGAGAAGCCCGCCGCCCCGGCCGGGGTGGCCGTGAGCTTGCGCTCGCCCAGTGTGGCCAGGGCGATGGCGGTGGAGGACAGCGACATGCCCAGCGCGGCAATCAAACCGATGCGCCAGGGTACGCCCGCTGCCAGTGCGGCAGCAAACAGTGCCAGCGAGACCGCGCCGACCTGCACGCTGCCCCAGCCGAAGATGGAGCGGCGCAAGGCCCACAGGCGCTTGGGGTCCAGTTCCAGGCCGATCAGGAACAGCAGCAGCACCACGCCGAATTCCGAAAATTCGAGGATGTGCTTGACCTCGGTAATGAGGCCCAGTCCCCACGGCCCGATGACGATGCCGGCCAGCAGGTAGCCCAGCACCGCGCCCAGTCCCAGGCGTTTGGCGAGGGGGACTGCCGCCACTGCGGCGAGCAGGTAGACCAGGGCGATCAGCAGTTGTTCATCCATGGCTCAGTCCAGTGGTGAAGGGGAGACGCGCGGCGCGCTGGTGGAAGTCATGCCTCATGCCTGCAAGCCCTCCAGGTAGCGTTGTACGTGGTGCTGGAACTCCACCGGTGGCACATGATGGGCGCCATGCAGGATCAGTGGTTCCACCCAGCTCATGCCGCACAGGCGCGCGGTCTGCTGGTAGGGTGGCAGGAAGTCGGCGAAGGGATGGCCGTGGCGACCGTCGCTACGGTAGGAGGCATCCTCGCCACCGGTGGAGGCCACCAGCCAGAAGCGCTTGCCGTGCAAGGCATGACCGTCGTGGCCGAAGGCCCAGCCGCGCGCCAGCACCTGATCCAGCCATTGCTTTTGCAGGGCCGGCATGGAGTACCAGTGGATGGGATGCTGCATCACGATCAGTTCGGCCTGGGTGAGCAATTGCTGTTCGTGTTCGACGTCGATGTGGAAATCCGGGTAGCGTTCGTAGAGATCGTGGATCTGCACCTCGGGCAGGCGGGCCGCAGCTTGCAGCATCAGGCGATTGGTGCGCGAGAGCTCGGCGGCGGGATGGGCGTAGAGGATCAAGACCTTGGGCATGGTGGCGGCACGGTTGATGGTGGTGATGGCGGCGCAGGCCGTCGCACGGTCCCGGTGAAATTGCGCGGAACATGCGCGGCATTTGCGTTGTCTGCCTATGCAAGGCAAGGGAGTGTGCCACGAAAGCATCCTGGCGGCTTGGATGAAACTGCTCGCCATCGAGCTACTTGCATGGCCCTGCGGCGGGTGTCCAAAGCTGGGCAATACGCTTATACTCAGCCACTCCCTGGGCCCGTCGCGTCATTGTCGAGTTGCGTGCCGACGCTCACACTCGCCGCAGTTCATCCATCCTCTTCACTTATTGCAGCCATGTCCGACATCCAAGATTCCGAAGCCAACCTGCCGCCAGACCGCACCTCGACGAGTACCGCCTCGGGCGCGGCCAAGCCCGTATCGGCCGACGCCTCCGGGGCAGCGGCGGCCTCCCAGAATCCGGTGCAGCCGCAGGTCAGTACTGACCATGCTGTGACCCCGGTGCAGCCTGGTCCCGGCGCCCAGCCGGCTGGCGAAGCCACCCAGGCACAGGCCCATGCACAGGCCTCCCCTCAGGCACAGCAAAGCCCGTATTCCTCGCTGCCCCCGCCGCCGCATCATGCCGGCGACGCCCCCTGGGCGCAGACCTGGCGCTTCCTCGCTGCGCGCTTACGTCAGATGTCTGACAAGGCCGGGCGTCGGGTCATGCAACGCACCCTGAAGATCGGTGTGTCGGCCCGCATCTTCCACCCGGAAAGCGGGGCCAAGGGCTTGCGCAGCAAGACCCTGCAATACCTGGAAGAATCGATTGCGCAATGGGTCATGTCGCGCGACGTGCTGGTGTTCATGATCCCCACCGTCAATACCAATGGTCTGGTCCACCCCAGCAATATCCGTCTGCGCGACTATGCCAAGCATCTCGATGGCCTGGTGCTGCAGGGTGGGGCCGACGTTTCCCCGCAGAGCTATGCGCAGGCCGCCACCCGTCCCGAATGGAGCGGCGACCGCGTGCGCGACATGTATGAACTGGAACTGCTGCATGAATTCATCGAGGCCGGCAAGCCGGTGCTGGGCATCTGCCGCGGTTGCCAACTGATCAACGTGGCCTTCGGTGGTACGCTCTATCAGGACATCGCCAGCGATGTGCCCACCGCCATCCCGCACGTCAACGAGCAATACGACAGCAATTACCACGCGCTGCATTTCCCGCAGGGTTCGTCGCTGGCGGGCATGGTCAAGACTGAGAATGCCATGGTCAATTCCATCCACCACCAGGCCGTGCGCGACCTGGGGCGGGACTTGTCGGTGGAGGCGGTGTCGGGCCCGGACCAGATCGTGGAAGCCATTCGCTATCGCAAGGCGCCCTTCGTGATGGGCCTGCAATGGCACCCGGAATTCCACCGCGCCGGCGGCGCCGAGCTGCTCGATTGCACGCCCATTCTCGACAGTTTCCTGAGGGCAGCGCGCGAAACCCGCTTCTGATTGGCTGGAACCTAAGGCCGGGAGCGTCATCGAACCCTCTTTGCGCTGGCGCAAGCCAGCTGCAAAGCCCTTGCAGCACGGCTGTATTGCGCTATCCGCCTGGCGGCGGACTCTGTAGAATCAAAAAGTCGTCGCAACGCAGCAAAGACCAGCCCGCACGCTGGGCTGCGTTCAGGGAGCGGCGACTTGCTTGTCTTTTCCATCATCGGCAAAAAGGAGAATTTAAATGCCCCAATCCCCCGCACTGAAGACCGTTCGCAACGATATGAAGACTCTGGTCAAGGACGCCCAGGCATTGTTCGCCGAAGCCGCCGCTGCCACCGGTGAAAAGGCCGATGAGCTGCGCGCACGCGGCCTGACCCTGCTGGAAGCCGCGGCCGAAGCCGCCCAGAGCGCCCAGGCTGCCGCCATCGAAAAGGGCAAGGAAGTGGCCGCCAAGACCGACGACTACGTCCACGAAAACCCGTGGCGCGCCGTGGCCATCTCGGCCGGCCTGGGCCTGCTGGTGGGCCTGGTCATCGGCCGCAGCAAGTAAGCGCCGCGTCGATGGCGACTTCCCGCAAGCAAGACCAGGCCGCGCCTGCCGCCCACGCCAATCCGGGCTTGACGGCGGGCCTGCTGGGCCTGGCCAAGAACCTGCTGGGCTTAATCATCAGCCGCATCGAGCTGGCCTCGCTGGAGATGTCGGAAATCGGTGCCAACCTGGTCCGATTTGCCGTCATCTTCGTGCTGGCGGCGGTGGCGCTGTGGTTTGCCATCGCCTTCTGGTCGGTGTTGATCGTCATGCTGGCCTGGGATACCTGGGGCTGGAAGATCCTGGCCTTGCTGGGTTTCATCTTCAGCGTGGCCACGGCAGGACTGGTGTGGTACGCCCGCTCGGTACTGTTGCAAGGCAAGCTGTCGCTGCCGCAGACCATGGGTGAGCTGCGCAAGGACCGCGATGCGCTGTTGTGATGGACAATTTCAGTGAGGATCGCATGACAGACCCGGATCACGGCATGACCCACGAGGAACGCAAGCGCAAGGTGCTGGCGCAAGGTGCGCTGTACCGGCTGGGCGTGATGGAAGCGCGCGAAGTGGTGCGCGAAAACCTCAGTGCCGAGTCGCTGGCCAAGGGCGCCTTGAGCCGCGTGGGCCATTTTGCGGTCTCGCTGTTCGGTGGCGGCAAGACGGTGCAGTCGATCAAATCCCTCAGCGCCGGCGGCCTGGGCAGCGTCAATCTGCAGACGGTCATGCCGCTGCTGATGACGGGCGCCTCGCTGCTGTCGCGCCGCTGGTTGCGCAAGCCCATGCTGTTGGGTGGCGTGATGGCGGCGGTGGGTGGGTTGGCGTACTACTTCAGCCAGCGTGGTAACGCGCCGGAAGAGGTGGATATGAAGGAAAATTCGCTGCCCCCCGACTGATGGGGGCTGGCGCGGCCGCCGATGGGATCGTATGAAGTTTTCTGCAAAGGCATCCGGGTTCCGGGTGCCTTTGTTGCATATAGACCAAGCGCGACAGGAACATATTGGCCAGATCGCGTTCTCAAGGACACCGGCCCATGGCCTGGACAACAAGACTGACAAGGCAAGAAAGGACATGACATGAAAAAACTCTCCATTGCAGCAATCGCCGGCGTACTGGCGCTCTCCGGCTGTGCCGACATGAGCCCGACGCAACGTGGCACGGCCACCGGCGCCGGTATCGGTGCCGGTATCGGCGGCATCATCGGCGCGGCCACCGGTGGCGGCGGTGGCGGCCGCGCACTGGGAGGTGCGGCCATCGGCGGCGCCATTGGCGCGGTGGCCGGCAACATCTGGTCCAACCGTATGGAAAACCAGAAGCGCGCCATGGAACAGGCGACCCAAGGCACGGGCGTGCAAGTCACCCAGACCGCCGACAACCGCCTGAAGCTGGAAATCCCCAGCGACATTTCCTTCGATACGGGGCGTGCCGACATCAAGCCTGAAATGCGACCGGTGCTGGACCGCTTCGCTGCCACCCTGGTGGAGAATCCGGCCACCACCGTCACCATCGTCGGCCACACCGACAATACCGGCAGCGATGCCATCAACGACCCGCTGTCGCAAGAGCGTGCCGCCCGCACTCGCGATTACCTGACCTCGCGCGGCGTGGCCGCCAACCGCTTCACCATCATGGGTCGTGGCTCGCATGAACCGCTGGTGCCCAACACCAGCGACGCCAACCGCGCCAAGAACCGTCGCGTGGAAATCTTCGTGGCCGAGCAACAGGCAGCAGCGCCGGCCCAGCAGCCTCCGGGTGGCTATGCGCCGGGCGGTTATCCCCCGCCGCAGCGTTATTGAGTTGCGTGTCGCCAGAAATGAAAAAATCCCCGAATCCGATTCGGGGATTTTTTTGTCTGTGCCGCAACAACCGGCCCAGCAATGGCAGCGATTACTTGGCTGCGGCGTCGGCGGCAGGAGCCTTGGCTTCCGGTTCCTTGAAGGAGGCGCCGGACTGGTTGGCCATGTAGGCCACGGTACGCTGGATCTCCACATCGTCCAGGTCAGGGTTGCCGCCCTTGGCCGGCATGGCGCGCAGGCCGTTGATGGCGTGCGAGACCAGGGTGTCATAGCCTTGCGCGATGCGCGCCTGCCAGGCAGCAGCGTCGCCCACCTTGGGGGCGCCGGCTACGCCAGCGCCATGGCAGGCGGCACAGGTGGTCTTGTAGACTTCTTCACCGGAGAGCAGTTGTTTGGGACCGGCGGCATCACGGAAGGTGAAGCCTTCGTCGGAGACGGGTTTGATGCGGGCCGCGATCATCTCGGGCGTCTGGCTATCGGAGCCGGCCCCGGTTTTCTGGCCATTGGTCACGTACTGCACCAGCAGCACGATGCACACGATGGGGACCATAAAACCTGCGACCACGGCTGCGATCAATTGTTTGGGAGTCCTGATTGCTGACTCGTGTTCATGCTGAGCTGAGCTCATTGGCGTCCCTCCGTAATGATTCCTCGAAATTGGGGCGGAAAACGTCGGTTCCCTTTGTATCGCCTTATCGCCTGGCATTGCGTGGACTAGGATCAGGCAGGGCTTTCATTGCGCTCTCTCGCCGAACTCTTGATTATAGTCACAATGCTTTCCGTTTGACACGGAAAAACCGCCGCCACCATGGACGTCCCGCTGGAAAGACGGTATCCTTCAGGCCTTTCCGGGGTTCTCCCCATCAGCGCGGCTGTAGCTCAGTGGATAGAGTATTGGCCTCCGAAGCCAAGGGTCGTGGGTTCGATCCCCGCCAGCCGCGCCACTTCTTACCGACCTACCAATCCAGCGCCACGCCAGATACAAAATTGTAAAAACAGCAACGTATTCTGCTGGGAAACAGTATGGGGGCGTTGTGAGATGGATACTTTGCGCGATATCAATTACGGACGATGGATAGGGTCTTTTGTTCGTGATTCTCTAGGTTCACGACAATGACGAAGGGTCCTATGACCGTGTGGCGGCCTTCAGCCGGCTGTGGAAGGCGGCTCAGTTGGAGAGGGACAAATTAACATTGGTCTAGGCTGCACGTCGAAACAGTGGCTCAGCGGCGCCGACAAACATCCCCTCTGCTGCCCTTGCCACCCGAGGCATCAAATCTGATCAGCCAACTCCTGCATCAGATCACTTGCCGACAAAGGAATATTGCCGACGCGACTGACCTGGCAGGCAGCGGCAATCGATCCCAGATACATGCTTTGCCAGATGTCTGCGCCCACCGTCATGGCCATCGAGGTGCAGGTGAGGAAGCTGTCGCCGGCCCCGGCGGTGTCCTTGGGCGAACTATTGAAGGCCGGCAAGCGGTCGGTGAGCCAAGCCAATTCTCCTTCCGACTGGGCGTGCGCCAGGATACCTTCTGCCCCCAGAGTCAGAATGATGTTTTCTGCCTGCGAACGTTGGCGCAGTTTCTCGGCCAGGACGACCAGGCCGGAACTGTAGTCCCGTACGGCCAATCGTGCTTCGCGTTCGGTTGGGGTGAGCAGCATGGCGCCCTTGAAGCGGGAGACATCGCCCATCTGCGACGATGACTGGCTGTCGGCAACAAAGGGAATCCCGCGTTCGGTGCAGGCAGCAACCAGTTGGTCCACCACCACCTGTGGCAGACAGCCGTAATTGAAATCGGAAAAAATCACCAGGTCGCAGGCATCCAGCTTGGCCTTGACCGCATCGACGAAGCGTTGGGCCAGACGCTGTTCAATGTCGTGCTGGCGCAGGTGACTCACGCGCAGCAGGGTTTTGCCGGCAGCGCGGAAGCGTTGCTTGAGCGTAGTTGGCCGACTCTCATCCTCGAAGATGGTGGCAGTGACCTTATATTCACTGAGTTTTTCGCGAGCGAAGTCGGCGGCGGCATCCTTGCCTGCTACCGAGAAGTAATTGACCTGCGCCCCGAGCGTGCGGGCATGTGAGGCCACGATACCGGCACCGCCGATGAAGCGTTCCAGCAGAATCGGGGTAACCACCAGGGTCGGATCTTCCTGCGACATGCCCAGCGCTTCGCAACTGACATATTCATCCACGATCAGGTCGCCCAGCACCGCCACCCGCAGGCCTTTGAATTTTTCCATGGTCTGGCGCAAATCCTTCATCGTCAACGCATGACGTTCAGGATAATCGCGCGGCAACACGATGGAAGACAGGTTGGGCTCCAGGATGTCGCGCTTGAGCAGATCAATCGAGGAAAAGCGCATCTCGCCGGAACTGAACATGAGCTTGCCGCCATATTCATCCACGGCAGCTTGTTCCGGATTGAATCGGGTTTCATGTTCGTCACCCTTGACCACGATGCTGGGTTTGAGCGCACGAATGATCTCTTCGGGCGACGAGGTCATCACGAAGGCATGATCGACGAAACTGATTGCGGTAATGCCGTCAAAACGTAGTTGGGCCGGAAGCAGAGCACCGGGGACATGGTCGCCCGCTACGCCGACGACCAGGAAATCACCGCACTCGGAGGCGAACTTGAGCAAGCGCAAGTGGCCGGGGTGCACGGTATTGAAGTTGCCCGCAACGAAGACGATGCGCGCGTCCTTGCCTGCCAAGGCCCTGGCCTTATTGATTTCTGCGATGTCAGTGGTAGACGAACTGTCCAATTGATCCTCCGATGCCTTGCCTCATCCGGTCCATTGCCGGGCGGCTTCTGTGTGCTGATGATGCTGTCAGTGTTGAGGGAAATCCCTGATGATCGATTCATGGCTGCGCAAGGTCAGGCCGCCATCGACCACGATGTTCTGGCCGGTGATATAGCTACTCTGCGCCCCGGTCAGGAACAGGATGGCGTTGATGATGTCTTGCGAGGAGCCAGCACGACGTAACGGTATGAAGTGTTCGAAGCGGTCCGTGATCCAGCTGTTCTGGCGGTAATACTCCTGGGCTGCTTCCTTGATGACCACGCAGGGCGACACGACATTGACACGCAACCCCAGCGGCCCCAACTGCAAGGCATAAAAGCGCGCCAGTTGTACCAGTCCGGCCTTGCTGACGTGATAGCCCAGATCCTGCTCGGGGGCGATGTAGTGGTCCGCAATCGAACTGACCATGACGATGCCATTGCCCTGCGCGCTACCGCTGAAATGTTTCCGTGCAACCAGATGGTCAATGGTGGCGCGGGTGGCTGTGAGTGCCACTGCAAGGTCGGTTTCGAAGGCATCGTCACTGGCCCGGTGGCGCTGCATGAAGACGGCACTATCGATCTTGCCCTGGCCGGCTACGCACGCGTCCAGAGCTGTATGCAAGGCGACGGTATCGGTCACATCCACCGGCAGCCATGTCAGCAGCGGTGACGGCGGCAGTGCGCAAGCGCTGCGCGCCAGCACCGAGACGCGCTGCCCGTCTGCCAGCAGATGTTCTACCAATGCCAGGCCGGTCCCTTTGCTGCCGCCGACGACCAGGTAATGTGATTCACCCATTTCAGACGATTCTGAAGGTGGGGACGGGCACGATGAAATGCCCTCCCTGGTCGAGGTAAGCCTGATGTTTCTGGATGAAAGGATCGGCGAAACGCCATGCCAGCACCAGCACGTAATCTGGCTTGCGCTCATAGATCGCTGAGGACGGCAGCACCGGCAGATGCCAGCCAGGGCTATATCGTCCCTGCTTGGCCTGGTTGTCATCGACCAGATAGTCGAGGTATTGCCCCAGCTCGAAATGGTAGATCAGCGTGGTGCCGGTGATGGAGGCGCCGAAGCCCGCCACGGTCTTGTTCTCGGCCTTGGCCTGGCGCAGGAAGGAGAGGGTCTGCTGCTTCAAGCTGTCGATCTTGGCCGCGTAGGCAACATAAGTTTCCTTGCGGTAGATGCCCTTGCTTTGTTCCTCATCCAGCAACTGCTGAACCGAGCCGTCTTTTTGTATCGGGCCATTGGGACGCTGGACGAAATAGCGTAGCGAACCACCCTTGGTGGCCACGCGTTCGATGGCGGTCAGTTCCAGCCCGACCCGTTCGAACAGCGCCTGGATCGGGCGTACCGAGAACGATGACAGATGTTCGTGATAGAGGAAATCGAACACCATGTTCTCGATCAGGTCGGCCAGGTAATAGCTCTCGAAGATGAATACCCCATCCTCGGCCAGCAAGGTGTTGATGCCGTCGACCCAGGAGCCCAGATCATCAATATTGGCAAACACATTGTTGGCCGTAATCACGCGTGCCGGCCCCTGCGAGGCCAGGATCTCCTTGGCCAGATCTCGTTCGAAGAACTTGCCGATGGTCGGGATGCCGCTGGCCGTGGCTTGTTGCGCGATATGCGCGGCAAATTCCACCCCCAGCACATCCATGCCCAGTGCCTGGAACGAGCGCAGCAGGGTGCCGTCATTGGAACCCAGGTCCATCACCCGCGAACCTGGTGCGAGCTTGCAACGCTGCACCACGCTTTGTGCATAGGCGTGGAAGTGGCTATTGAGGCCCACGGAACTTTGGGTCACATAGATATAGTTGTTATAGAGGATTTCCGGATCGATGATGTCGGTAATCTGCGCCAGGCCGCACTGGCCACACATGAACAGATCGATGGGATAGCTGGGCTGAGTCTGGCCCACACGCTCCTGGGTGACATAGTCGTCGCCGATAGGCGTAGGCTTCAAGGCGAACACCAGATCAAGATCGTGGCTGCCGCAGGCACGGCAGGTAGTGCGGCGATGGATGATTTGTTTCATTGCTTTTCCGTGGCAGATTTGATTCTTTGTTCCAGTTCCCCAACGTAACGCTCGGCCAGCGCGGCATCACTGCCATCCGGCGCCCAATCGGGGAAGACAGTGGCATTCGGGAGGAAGGGGCCATTGGTGACTTCGTGGAAGACCAGGACGTCGGAGCGGATGATCAGGGTGTGGAAGATGGGGCGGTCCACGCGCTCATAGAATGGCAGTCCCGAAGCGTAATCGCCCATTTCTATGATCTGCGTGACCGCACCTGCATCGTCCATCATGACCAGATCGACGCGACCGGAGATCACGTGCATCGATTCCGACTTGCCTGGATGCTTGTGGGGGCGCACATAGGCACTGGGCCCCTGGATGACGATGAGCATCTCATGCAGGCTATCCTCAAGACTGTCATGCGCACACAGGCGTACCCGCTGGCGCGCATTGCTGGCAGATAGCTGCTCCAGGTGGAGTATGTCCGCGCGAGAGGCGGTCACGACTTCCATGTCCGAATAGATGACTTCGGGATTCTGGAAGCGATATTGGCGCAGATCCGGATTCATGTCCCTTTCAATACAGCAAAAATGACAGCAAGAAGAGGTGGCTACCCGCCTGCCGGTGTGGCAGGCAATTGGGCAAGAATATCACCCGTTTTTGCCTCGCCATCCGCGAAACGGCCCCGCAAATACCCGCCAAATATTCGTTTTGCAGCACCTGCCTGCGTTCAGGAGGCCGATAGCTGCGCCATCAAGCTGGGCAGGTCTGGCCCCAGTGAGGCGAGCAGTTGCGTCCATGCTTGCTGGTTTTGGGGCTGCGCCGGTGGCATGGCAAAGTCCCGCTGCGCCTGGGCCCAGCTCTGCACGGTACCGATGTCCCGGTGATAGGAAGTGTTGGCAAACGTGGCAATGTGACCAAGGTAGCGCGGAATGACTTCGGTGCTGAAGTCGATCTCGTGCCGGCCCAGACTCGCCAGCCAGGTCAGTACCTCAGGCTCCACGACATAGACGGCGGCATTGGCCAGATTGCCAGGGGGATTGGGCTGCTTTTCGTGGAAGACCTGCACTACGCCGCTGGTATCGAGCTCGACAATGCCGCAGGATTGGGGATCCGGGGTTTCGAAGAGCATCATGGTCAGGGCTGTGCCGTGGGGCCTGTTCCGATGGGTGCTCAGGAAATCGCGACAATCGAAGCGGGTCAGGTTATCGGCGTGGGCCAGCAGGAATGGCTGCTCGCCAAAGAATTGCCGGTGGGTCAGCGCCGTGCCGGCCGTGCCCAGCAATTGCGGTTCATGAACCAGCGTTACGCGGTCGCACCAGGTACTGGCGGCAATATAGCGCTCTACCAGATCGGCACGATAATGGGTGTTGATCAGGATATCCTCCACCCCTTGGCGCAGCAGCGTTTCGATCCAGTAGTCCAGCAATGGCCGACCTGCGATCGGGACCAGGCATTTGGGCAGGAAATCAGTCAGGGGACGCAGCCTGGTTCCCAGGCCGGCAGCCAGCAGAAGTGCGCGCATGGCAGAGTCAGTGGTCCATGCGGATCAGGCAGCGACCGGACATCGCACCGCTACGCATACGCTCGATGGCAACGTTGATGTCGTCCAGCTTGAAGTGTTCGGTAATGAGCGGCTTGAGCTGGATGAGGCCGGCGTCGAGCAGCTTGGTATAGCGTGGGATATCGACGTGCGGCACGGTCTCGCCGCCATGCGAGCCACTGATGGTCTTTTCGAAATGCAGCGGCAGCGAATAGATGCTGATATTGCGCCCCGCACGCGGTACGCCCACCAGTACCACTCGCCCCTGGGCCTTGGTCAGTTCATAGCCCATCTCGATGATGGGAGGCTGCCCGGTGTTGTCGATGAAGACGTCGATGCCCTGCTTGCCCATCAGCTCCACCAGCGCGGTCCTGGCGTCCACCTTGCTGGCATTGATCAGGTGCGTGGCACCGACCTGCTTGGCCAGCTCCAAGCGACCTTCGTGCAGATCCACTGCGATGATGGGATAGGCCGAGCGCAGCGAGGCTGCCTGGATGATGTTGAGGCCCACTCCGCCAGCACCGAAGACCACGACCGATTCACCCAGTCGGATATCGGCATTGTTCTCGGCCACGCCAAAACCGGTGGTGACGGCGCAGCCAAACAGCGCGGCCACATCCATGTCACTGGAGGGATCGATCCGGGTGACGCGGTTCTCCGAAACGATGGCGTACTCGTTGAAGGTGGCAATCAGGCCGGCGTTGAGGGTTTTGCCGCGCCAGGTGTACTTGGGGGGCAGCGACTCGATGCCCTGGCTCTTGCGCCAATGCAGTACCACATGGTCGCCTGGCTTGACGAAACGCACGCCGGGGCCCACTTCCTGCACGATGCCCGAGGCCTCGTGACCCAGCAGGTGTGGCAGGTATTTGTCCTCGCCTTTGGCGCCGTCGATTTCACCCAATTGCGAGCCGCAGACACCGCTCACGCCGATCTTCACCAGTACCTGGCCGACTTCCAGTTGCGGCGGCAATTCGACTTCGTCCACGATCAGGGGCTGTTGCAGTTGCGCCAGGATGGCGGCGCGCATGGTCTTGGGGATGCTCATGGGCTTTACTCGAAATAGATCAGGGAATGGTCGCCGGTGTAACCGGTCTGGCGGAACCACCAGTCCCACTCTTCGGGGGTGCAGAAGGCTTCGCAGGTGACTTGCCAGTACAGCAGGTTAGCCTTTTCGGTTTCGTTGCGATATGACTCGACGCAAACATACTTCTTCTTGCCGACCCGCTCCATCTCACGCAAGGCCTTGTCGAGATCGTAGTTGTGCAGGTTGTGCAGCGTGGTGATGGAAAAGACGAAATCGAAATATTGATCCGGGAACGGCAGGCTGGTGGCGCTGCCCAGTTGCAGGCGGTCGCGGATCTCTTCCTTGGCGTGTTCCAGTGCGTAGGATGAGATATCGATACCATGGATCTCCAGGCCAGGCACCAGCAGCGACATTTCGTAAAGCAGGAAACCCTTGCCGCAGCCGACATCGAGCACCTTGTCGCCGGCCTTGAGGCCATAGTGGTCGATCATGGCCTGCGCCACCGGTGCCCAACGGCCCGGCATGTAACGGTAGCCGCCATAGCAGATGCGACGGTCGCCGTCCCAGTAGTCAACGCCCCATTGCTTGGCCAGTTCGGCCGCCTTGGGCTTGGGGAACTCGGGATCGTTCACGCGCGCCAGGTAGTCGCGCTGGGTGCTTTTGTGAACGGAACTGAGGAAATCGATATAGGCCATGTCTTATACCAGTCTGGATTGGAAAAATTGGCGTGCCTTGTCAAGCTGGCTTCGCTTGCGCTGGGTCACAGAGATCGAGGCGTCGGCAAACTGCCGACGGCGCGCTGCCTCGGGCAGGAATTCATTGAGCATGATGCAGCACCATTTGGCCTGCATGACCGGCAATAGCAAGCTGGCGCGTTCGCGCAAGGCGGCTGCATGATCGGACCAGGCCAGTGCCTGTGCGGCAAATGCGTCAAACTCACTGGCCGGTACCGGGACGGCAGGCTGGCAGAAGAAGTCACCGATCATCTTGGCCGGATCGTCCCAGCCGGCATATTCAAAATCGATGAAGCACAACGTGCCGTCCGGCTTGAGCAGGGCATTGTGAAAGCCGAAGTCCGAGGGGGAGAGGCAACGATCGGCCACCGATAGCGCCGGCAGCCCGCTTGCGGCCAGTCGCCCGCGATGCTGCTGCCAGACTGCCGCGATATCGGCAATGAGCACGCCTGCTTCGGTGGCCAGCGCATCGTCGGGCGTGATGGCCTGCAGACGCGCGATGCGGCGATCTACGGTGGTGAGATGTTGCGTCAGGTCGAAGCAGGCCTCTGACGCCGCTGGCAGGCTGCTGCCGTCACGGGGCGCGGCATTGAGCGCTTGCAGGAAGCTGGCCGCCGCCAGAATGTGGGCAGACTGCAGCTGTGCGGCATCGATCTTTACGCCGTCGATGAATTCGTACAGCCCCACGCGCTGTCCTTGATCGCAGGCAAGGGCGCGCGGCACGCAGCGCAGCCCTAGCGCGCTGGCGTAGCGCAGGAAACCATATTCCGCACCCAAGCGGTCGCGGGTATCGGCGCTATCGCTGAAATAGGCCTTGGCCAGATAACGTCCGGTGGCCGTATCGACGGCATAGACGCGGTTGTTGCCACCGCCGCCGATGGCCGTCAGTGTCAGGCCGCGGGCATCCAGCCCGGCCTGCATCAGCAAGCCTGAGAGGGTGGCGTCCAACCCGGCGTTCACCATCTGCCCTCGAAGAAGGCCTGGATCTCGGCCCATCCTGTTAGCCGGGTAAGATCCGGCGCGGCAGCATGGTTGTTTTCGGGATCGAACAACAGGCGGGTGGTCTGCGGCGGGAAACCAGGCAGACGCAAAATCTCGGGCAGGTCGTCGATGAAGTAATCGCACTGGCACTCTGCGATGCGGGCGATCTTGGCTTCTTTGGTCGGTTCGAAATACACCGCCTGCAGCGCATCGCTACCCGTGGCCGCACGCAGCGTGGCATCAATCCAGCCAGTGGCGGCCGCGTGCAGATCGTATTGCGGTCCCTTGAAGGGGTGGCGCGTCTTGTGGCTCACGATCAGCAGTTCGGCCCCTTGAGCATGGGCGTGGCGGATGAATTCGAAGACGCCCGGATAGGCTTGGGCCTCGCCCATGCGCGCCCCATAGACATAGCCTTGCATTTCGGTGAAGGCGGCATCGTTGCCGGCCTCGCGCAGGTAGTCGCGCACCGCCACCTTGGACACCGGCAGACTGGCCGGTACCAGCCCCTGTTCGCTGGCGACCTTGTGGAACAGCGAGTCGTAGGTGACGATGGTGTTATCGAAATCCAGACCGATGCGCATTTCAGCCCGCCGCTTTCCGGTACGCAGCCTCCACCTTGGCAGCAATGTTGTCGGCAGTCAGACCATACTTGGCACGGGCGTATTCCTGCGAGCCGATTTCGTGCATGAAGCTGTCTTCCACGCCGAAGCCCAGCAGGCGTCCCTTCATCGGCTCCTGCTGTGCCAGCCATTCTGCGATGGCACCGCCGAGGCCGCCGATACGGCTGTGCTCTTCCACGACCGCCACCACTGCGTACCCGGCAAAGGCCTGTTGCAAGTTCGCTTCATCGAGCGGTTTGACGGTATGGAAACTCTCGACGCGCGCCGAGATGCCGCGCGCCTGCAACAATTCGGCGGCGGCCATCACGGTCGGCAGCAAGGTGCCGGCGCCGATCAGGCAGACATCGTCACCGGCGCGCACGTTGATGGCGCGGCCGATCTCGAAGTGCTCATCTTTCTTGGGAACGATCTGCTCCCCCTTCTTGCCGATGCGAATATAGACCGGACCGTTGAGCTTGAGGGCGGCGCGCAGGCACTGGCGCAGCTCGACCTCGTCGGCCGGCGCCAGCACCGTCATGTTGGGCAGCACGCGCATGATGGCCAGGTCTTCGCAGGAATGATGGGTCGGGCCGAGTTCGGCATACGACAGGCCCGAGCCGGTGCCCACGATGATTACCGGCACGTTGTGATAGCAGGCGTCCACCCGGATCTGTTCGAAGCAGCGGGTGGTGGTGAACGGGGTGATGGTATAGATCACCGGGCGCAAGCCGGACAGCGCCATGCCGGCCGCCACTCCCATCATGTTGGCTTCGGCGATGCCGCAGTTGAGGAAGCGCCCGGTATTGGCCGCCTTGAACTTGTCGAACAGCTTGTTGCCGATATCGCCCGACAGCAGTACCACGCGTGGGTCGCTGCTGCCCAGTTTGGTGATTTCGTCTGCAAACGCGTTTCTCATGCCTGTACTCCCAGTTCCTGATAGGCGGCGGCCACTTCGTCTGCGTTGGGAATCCGGTAGTGCCAGTTGTTGTCATCTTCCATGAAGGAGACACCCTTGCCCTTGATGGTATGCGCTACCACGGCGATGGGTTTGCTGTCGGCGGCGCGCGGACGTCCCATGAGCTCGACCAGTGTGCTCATGTCGTGGCCATCGATTTCGGTAGCGTCCCAGCCGAAGGCGCGCCACTTGTCCACCAGGGGATTCAAGGCCAGCACCTCTTCGCTGCGACCGGTGGCTTGCCATTTGTTGAAATCGACCAGCACCATCAGGTTGCCCACGCGTTGGGCTGCTGCCATCATGGCCGCCTCCCATACGGAGCCTTCGTTGCATTCGCCATCGCCGAGCAGCACCGTGACGTCATAGCGCCGTTGCTGAATGCGCCCGGCCAGTGCCATGCCCAGGCCGATCGGCAGGCCATGTCCGAGCGAGCCGGTCGCCGCCTCGATGCCGGGCAGATGGTCGGGCGTCGGCGGGTGTTCGGCGAAGATGCCGCCATCCTTGCCATAGTCATCCAGCAGGGACTGGGGGTAGAAGCCACGCAGCGCCAATACCTGGAACAGGGCCGCAGCACCGTGGCCCTTGCTGAGGATGAAGCGGTCGCGTAACGGGTCAGCCGGCTGCGAGGGATCAATGCGCAGCGTGCTGAAATAGGCGGCGGTGAGGATGTCCACGCAGGAAAGGCAGGAGCCCAGGTGCGGGGTCTGCGTGCGGTGGGCGTTGTCGATGATGCGGCCACGCAACTGGCTGGCGATGGTCTTCAACGAGGTGATGTCTGGAGCCATAAGGATCTATCCAAAAGCAATGCCCGTTTTCTCAAACGGGCAGCAAAAACGATGTGGCATTTGCCGTGGCTGCAACTGAAGGGCGATCAGGGCTATCAGGGCTTATGGACGTAATTCCATTCCATGGCCTTCATCGCGTCCAGGTTCTGCTGCACCCAGTTGACGCATTCATCCAGTCCTTCGTCGAGCGAGATCTTCACGCTCCAGTCCAAGGTCTGGCGCAACTTGCTACTGTCGAGCATGTAGGCGGCATCCTTGCCCAGGCGTTCGCCGACGATCTCGACGTTGGCGGAAAAATCCACTCCCAGCTTGGCGCAGATGCGCTCGACCAGCTCGCGCACACTGACGATTTCGTCGGTGGAGATATGGTAGGTCTGGCCATTGACGCCACGGCTTGCGATGGCATGGGTCGCGCTGGAGACATCACGCATGTGGATGAAGGAGCGACGTGACAGACCGCCGCCGTGCAATTGCAGTTTCTTGCCGGTCAGTACCGACAGGATGGTGCGCGGAATGATGCGGTACAACTGTTGGCCCGGGCCGTAGACGTTGGCGGCCCGGGTGAAGACCACCGGGAAACCGTAGGCCTCGAAATAGGTCTTCAGGCTCATGTCCGCCGCCGCTCGCGACACCGCATAGGGTGTGCTGGGGTTGAAGGGCGTGTCTTCCTTGATGAAACCGTCGGTGCTGCCATAGACCTCGGGCGTGGTGATGTGCACGTACTTGTCCAGGAAGTCGCACTGGCGCAGCACTTCATGCAGGCGGATGGTGGCCATCACATTGGTTTCGAACCAGTGCTCCGGGTTCTTCCAGCTTTCAGCCACCATGCTCTGGGCGGCGAAGTTGACCACGCAGGCGGGCTTTTCGCGATGGATCAACTCGGTGAGGGCCGCCAGATCCTTGTTCAGGTCATAGGGGTAGAACTTGAACGCGGCCTGATGCTCCGACCAGCGATAGGGCAGGAAGGCCTGGTGCGGCTCCTGCGAGCGGCTCGCGCCGATGACGTCATGACCCTGGCGCAGCAGGTAATCGACGAAGCTGGCACCGGAGAAAGAGTTGCTGCCGATGACGAGATATTTTTCCGACATGTTCATTCCACTGCGGGTTTGTTTTCGTAGAGCCACTGCATGACCATATGCCCCACGATCACCTGCATGTCTTCGGCGATCTGCATGTCGTCCACGGCAAAGTGGATGGGGATGTCGCACAGAGCCTTGGCCTTGCCACCACTGTAGCCGAGGATGGCGCAGGAGATCACATCCATTTTCCTGGCCTGTTCCAGCGCGCGCAGGATGTTGGCCGAGTTGCCGCTGCCCGAGAGCGCGATGAGCAAATCCCCCGGCTGTGCCTGTACGGCCAGTTGTTCCGAGTAGATGTGGTCGTAACCGATGTCGTTGGCCAGGCAGGTCAGCACGGCGGCGTTGGCCGACAGTGCCGAGACCCGCATACCGCCGCCGGTACGCTTGGCGATGCCATAAAGGAAATCGTTGGCCAGGTGGATGGCATTGCCGGCACTGCCGCCATTGCCGCACAAGAATACCTGGCGGCCCTGCAGCCAGCATTGCTGCATGTGCTGGGCCAGTCGGCCCACGCCGCTCCAATCCGAACCCGCCAGCACCGCCTGCAGGCGGGCAGCGTAGTCCTGAAAGGCGGTCACCGACAACTGCGCGGAGCTCATGCGGCCTTGGGAGCCAGCACGGTCTGCTCCATCCACTTCAGGTTGTAGTAACGGTCTTCATCCTTGAGCACGCCGCTCTGGAATTTCTCGATGATTTCGGTGATGGCAGTCTCGACCGACTTGGAGGGCTTGAAACCGGTGGCCAGCAGCTTGTCGGAGTTCACGCGGTAGGAGCGCGGGTCGTTGGATTCGGTGACCACGATATCCACCGGAATATGCTTGGCCACCATCTTGGCGATGTCCAGGATGGAGATGTTCTCGAAACCGGCGTTGTAGACACCGGTGATTTCCGGGTGATCGATCAGGTGCAGGTAGACGTCGGTGATGTCGTCGATATGGATATTGGGGCGCACCTGGGTGCCGCCGAATACAGTGATCTTGCCCTTGGCCAAGGCCTGCATGGTCAGCAGATTGACCGATACGTCCAGGCGCATACGCGGTGAGTAACCGCACACGGTGGCCGGGCGCACGATCTGCACGATCATGCGGTCCTTGTAGCTCAGTAGCACCGGCTCGGAGACCATCTTGGTCTTGTTGTATTCGGAAATGGGCTTCAGTTCCAGGTCTTCGGTGACCTGCAGTTCTTCCTTGACGCCATAGACGCTGCCCGAAGATGCGTAGATGAATTGCTTGACGCCCTTGCGCACGGCCTTGTCGGCCAGTTGCATCGTGGCCAGTGCACTGACTTCCCAGGTCAGCTTGGGATCGAGATCGCCACAAGGATCGTTGGCCACCGAGGACAGGTGAATGATGGTGTCCACGCCATCCAGGTTGATCTGGTCGATGTTGCGCACATCGCCGGCGGTCACGGTCAGGTTGGGGTGCGGCGCCAGGTAGTTGCCGAACCACATGATGTCCAGCACATGCACCTTGTAGCCGCGTGCCAGCAGTTTGGGGACGAGAACGCTGCCTTTGTAGCCGCAGCCGCCAGTGACCAGAATATTCATATCTACGCGTGATTCCCTAATATTGAAGACTTGCAGCCTGGATTGTGCTGCGCTCGCCATTGCTGATGCGGTCGGAATGTTCAGAGGCATCTGCATCCACCCCGATCGCTTGCATTAGCACGGATGTTGCTTGGGTGAAATGTCACAGAGAGTCTTGCCCATGCTTGCATCTTGACAGCTTGGGCCGGCCGATGACGGCCACATTAGCGATGCAACTTGCCCCTTATTTCTCGCATGGGCAGCGTTGCCGGAACGCCAACGCGCAGGTGTGCCAGCCCGCACTGATGTGTTCATCTACGGAAAGAAAAGGCAAAACTTGAATTGCCGCCGGGGGGAGTAGGTGCCGACGACCAGTCCTGCTCAGAAGAAGGGACTCGGCCGGTCGCGCCGGTATTCCGGGTCGCAACGGCGCAGCAGGTCGTGGCGCAAGGCGTAGAAACGGTCGAGGTAGGCCTGGTCGGTCGAATGCAGGTAGGCGGTCTTGAGCGCATCCAGCATCACCATCTCATCGCGGCAGGGATAGAACATGGGGTCGCCGAAGCGCATGGCCGCAATGTTCAGATTATTCACCTGCAGTTCAGGCATGAGCGCCATCACCAGCGAACCAATGCGCTCCATGATGAAAACCTTCATCTGGACCGTACTTTTGCCGTAGTCGGTGACCTCGTTGAGCTTGCGCGCCAGGGGCGTGGCATTGGCTTCGGCCAGCGCGAACATGTGCTCGTTGATGGCAAACCATTTGTCCCAGAACACCGGCTTGGCGATGATGTAATTGCAATAGGCGGTGGTGCGGAAATCGTTGACCAGCGATTGCAGATTGACCTCCAGCCCGATGTCGGCCATCAGTGCCTGCGCCACCTGCACGATGCCGGGATGGCGTCGCGCACCCTGTTCGAACACACTCAGGTAGGCCGAGGCGTCCGACATCGAGGGCGAGAAGGTGTAGACATCCGCACCAGGCCGGCTATCCATGAAGTCGCGCACCTGCTGCGCGTTCATCCGGGTCTTGTCGAAGAACAGCGGGGAGAGGAAGCCGTAGTAATGGTCCTCGTTGAGCGAGTTGTTCAGGAAGTAGTTGCGGATGCCCCAGTATTCCCGCCAATCGGGCCGGGGGTTGCCGGTGATCTCAAGCGGGGTGAAGCCGGGGTCGAGCATACGGCGGCTGGCTTCGTCATAGTGGATCTGCAGGATGTGCTTGTTCATGGTCTTCAGGCTTTCAGGCAGCGACTATAGACCTCGTTGTAATGCACCGCCTTGGCGGCCAGGTCGAAACCTTCGCGCACTTCCTGCTGGCCGGCTGCAGCCAGGGCGTGGCGTTTCTCGGGCGACTCGATCAGTTGCGTGATGGCGTCCAGCCATGCCTGGCTGGAATTGGGCATGAGCAGGCCGGTGACATCATGGGTGACGACCTGGTTGTAGACCGAGACATCGCTGAAGATCGAAGCGATGCCGGCGGCCGAGTAATCGAGCCACTTGATGTAGCTCTTGCATTGATTGTATTGGTCGCTGGCCAGCGGGATGAGTGCAATATCCCAGTTCCACTGGCGCAGTTGGGCGGCGTAGTCCACGTACTGATGCACGAAGGTATGGAAGGTGGTCAGCGGATGGCCGGCCCAGCCCTGCGGGCATTCCCAGCCAACGAAGTCGATGTGCAGGCGCGCGCCGTAGCGCTCCACCAGGGCGCGCAGAGCCTGATCGACCAGCGCGAAGTTGGAGGGCTGGATCGAGGAGCCCAGCAGGCCGATGTTGATGCGGCCATCCGGGTTCTGGTGCTGCGGCACCGGGCGGTAGAACAAGTCGAAGTCGATGTAGTTGGGCAGCACGTGGACCTGGGCATTGAGTTCGCGGTACTTGGCTGCCAGGAATTCGGTGGAGACCACTACCGCCTTGGCGTGCTTGACCGAGAATTCGATGCCGCTCTTCCAGGCCGCGCCCTGCTGGGCCTCCGGGTGGTCGGCCGGAATGTCGTTGAGCAGGTCGTCGGACTCATAGATGATGGGGATGCTGGAACTGAAGATGGTGCGCAGCACATCCAGCGACATCAGTCCCGGGGTGTAGCGATGCAGCAGGATCAGGTCGGCGTCGGCCAGGTAGTCGCTTTGCAGCTTGCCGTTCTGGATCCCCCAGACCAGCTCCCATTCATCCTTGAGGTGCGCGAAGGGCCGGATCAGGCGGATCTGCGGGCAGGGGCTCCAGGTCGATTCGACCGAATACACCACCAGTCGCTTCTTGCGCTTGGCAGCTGCGGCAGCAGGTGCAGCAAGAGGCGCCGCCGCAGTCGTCATCGCTGCGGCGGGAGCATTGAAGCGACGCTGGCTGGCCAGGATGAAATCGTCGAGCTGGCGCGCCAACTGATCACGGCGGGCAGCAAAGGTGGCGTCGGGCACCAGCGGCAATTCCAATAGGGGCACGCCGGCATCGGCCAGGTCGGCCCGCCAGGCCAGCGGGAACTCGCCCGCCCGCGCGGTTTGGCCGGGTTGGAGCTGATAGCGCACCACGTTGAGGGCCGATAGCGGATTGCCGTCTACGCTGCCGGCATAGATCACGATGGGATTACGCCCAGCGGCCAGGTGGGCATTGATCAGTTCCTGCGTCAGGCGCGGCGTGCGCAGGGCAGTACTGCCTTCATCGGTCACATAGGCTTCTTCCCCCCACAGGTTCAACGCATGGCACAGCCGGTGCAGCAGCAGGGCTTCTTCCGTGTGGGTGGCGTAGGCGGGAGCGAAGATGTAATACGGGGAGTGAAGCCGGGCGAACAAATCTGGTCTCATATGCTACTCGGTGGTCTGTCTCTGGGGTCTCGATGATCTGCGCAAGTGACAGCGCCGCGTCGTCTTGCTCCCGGCCGTGCGGCTCTTGCCGCACTGTCTGCACGGCCGGCCTTATGCAATCGGGGCAGTATAGCAGCGCCCTTTTTGGCGGAATGAGCTGAATTGGCGGCAAAGAGGGTGACAAATCCTCGAATGAACGGGTCGCCAGGACGCTGCAAAAAGCCAAATTGGCGCCGATAAACCGCCCAGACCCACGGTTGTTCCCAATGGCAAAGCCGGTAACATAGGCATCTTTGGTGAAAACCTTGCTTTCATTGCAATGTTTTCCTGGCTCACGGAACATCAATCAGCTAGGGGTAGAAATTGAAAGTCGTCATTCTCGCCGGCGGCCTGGGTACGCGGCTTGGGGAAGAAACCGATGTGCGCCCGAAACCCATGGTGGAGATCGGCGGCAAGCCCATCCTGTGGCACATCATGAAGGGTTATTCACAGCACGGCTTCAATGAATTCGTGATCCTGCTGGGCTACAAGGGTTACCTGATCAAGGAATTCTTCGCCAATTATTTCCTGCACCAGGGCGATGTCACCATCGATCTGGCTGACAACCGGGTGGAGGTCCACCGCAACAAGTCCGAGCCTTGGAAGGTCACTCTGGTGGAGACCGGCCTGCACACCCAGACCGGTGGTCGGCTGTTGGCCGCGCGTGACTATCTCAAGGAAGACGATTTCATGCTGACCTACGGGGATGGCGTCTCCGATGTCGATGTGAGCGCACTGGTGGCCCACCACCAAGCTCATCCGCAGACCCTGGTGACCATGACCACGGTGCAGCCTGAAGCGCGTTTCGGCATGGTGCAGACCGATGAGGCCGGCTTCATTCGCGATTTCCGCGAAAAGCCGCCCGGTGACCTGGGCTGGATCAACGGTGGCTTCATGGTCTGCCGCCAGGGCGTGTTCGACTATCTGCAGGATGGCGAAGCCACCATCTTCGAGCGCGCACCGCTGGAACAGATCGCCGGCGATGGCAGGCTGCTGAACTGGCCGCATCACGGCTTCTGGAAATGCATGGATACCCTGCGCGACAAGATCCAGCTCAACCAGATGTGGGAGCAGGGCCAGGCACGATGGAAGACCTGGAACTGAGGCCGCCGTCGCAGCGTCGGGAGCGCAGATGAACCTGCAGATCATGCCAACCGGCATCGACGGGGCGGTGCTGATATCGAGCCGGCGTCGGGGCGACGCGCGTGGCAGTTTCGCGCGCTGGTTCTGCGAGGAAGAGTTGGCACCGGTACTGGGCACCAGTCACATCGTGCAGATCAATCATTCCTTTACCGAAGAAGTCGGTAGCGTGCGCGGAATGCATTTCCAGTACGCGCCCATGGCAGAGAAGAAATTGATCCGCTGCCTGGCCGGACGTGTCTTCGATGTAGTGCTGGACCTGCGCGCCGGCTCGCCCACCTTCCTGCAATGGCGCGGTATCGAGCTGGCTGCCGGGGATGACCGCGCGCTGCTGATCCCGGAGGGCTGCGCGCACGGCTTCCAGGTGCTGCAAGGCGGTGCCGCGCTGCTGTACCTGCATACTGCTCCCTATGCACCGCACGCCGAAGGCGGCGTGCGCCATGATGATCCGCGCGTGGCCATCGCCTGGCCGCTGCCGCCGTGCAACCTGTCGCCGCGCGACCTCCAGCATCCCTTGCTGGCTCCCGATTTCGATGGAATCAAGCTATGAAATGCCGCCACTGCCAGACTGAACTGCATGACACCTTCATCGACCTGGGCTTCTCGCCGCCCTCCAACGCCTATCTCAAGGCCGAGGATCTGCGCCGCCCTGAGACTACCTATCCGCTCAAGGTGATGGTGTGCCGCCAATGCTGGCTGGTGCAGACCGAGGATTACACGCATTACGACCAGCTCTTTGCCAACGACTACGCTTATTTCTCCTCGACTTCCAGCACCTGGTTGCAACATGCCGCGCGCTATGTGGACATGATTGCCGCACGTCTGGCCTTGGGCAGCCAATCCCTGGTTGTGGAACTGGCGGCCAATGACGGTTACCTGCTGCAATACGTGCAGCAGAAGGGGATACCCTGCCTGGGGGTGGAGCCCACCACCAGCACGGCCAATGCGGCGCGTGCCAAGGGCATTCCCATCGTCGAGGAATTCTTCGGTGTGGCGCTGGGCCAGCGCCTGCGCGCCAGCCACGGCGCGGCCGATTTGATCGCGGCCAATAACGTGCTGGCCCACGTGCCGGACATCAATGATTTCGTCGGCGGCATGACCGCCCTGCTGGCACCGCAAGGTACCGTCACGGTGGAATGCCCGCACCTGTTGAACCTGATCGAACAATCGCAGTTCGATACCATTTACCACGAGCATTTTTCCTACCTCTCGCTGGTGGCCGTGCAGCGCGTGATGCAGGCCCAGGGGCTGCGCGTGTATGACGTGGAGGCATTGCCGACCCATGGCGGCAGCCTGCGCATCTACGCCTGTCACGCCGATGCGGCCATCGCCACCACGCCAGCGGTAGCGGCCATGCTGGCGCGCGAGCGTGACTTCGGGCTGGAGCGCATCGAGGGCTATGCCGGTTTCCAGGCGCGTGCCGAAGAGATCAAGCTGCAGTTGCTGTCCTTCCTGCTGGAACAGAAACGCGCCGGCAAGAAGGTGCTGGCCTATGGGGCGGCGGCCAAGGGCAATACGCTGCTCAATTATTCGGGTGTGCATCCCGACCTGTTGCCCATGGTCGCCGATGCCGCTCTTTCCAAGCAGGGAAAATACATGCCAGGCAGCCATATCCCCATTGTTTCGCCGCAGCGCCTGCTGGAGGAAAAGCCGGACGTAGTGCTGATCCTGCCCTGGAACATCAAGGATGAAGTCGCCCAGCAACTGGCGCAGATCCGTACCTGGGGCGCTCGCTTTGCCATCGCCGTGCCGCAGTTGCAGGTTTGGTGAGGGGGCTACGATGAACATCCATCTCTTGCAGATCGTTTCCCCTGGCGGTTCGGCCGCTCCCGGTTTCCTGCCAGTGCTCGGCACCACGCCGGGGGCCTGGGGCGATCTGGAGGCCATGCGTCGTTTCTTCCGCGAACAGGACATCGATACGGCCTCCTGCTACGGCTTCGTCGGAACGGATTTCCTGAATCAGACCGGACTGGATGCGGCAGGCCTGCGCGCGTTGATCCAGTCTCATCCCGAAGTCCATGCCTGGACCTTCTTCCCCACGCCGCTGGAGGCTTGCGGCAACCTCAACCTGCTGCTGCAGGGGGAGCGCATGTTGAGCGGGTTCGCCCGTACGGCGCAGGATTTCCTGCAATCTCTGGGTCTGCAACTGGACCCCGCTCACTTCTTGCCGCAGTGGCAGAACAATGTGCCCAATGGCTTCATCGTGGCCAAGCCGGCTTTCTGGCAGACCTGGTTCGATCTGGCTGAACGCCTGCATCTGGCTGCCGAGCAAGCGGATAGCCCGTTGCGCGTAGCGCTGCAAGCCCAGGCCGCGTCAGGCGCGACCGCCAAGTCCCTGCTGGCCGAGCGCCTGGCTTCGCTGGTGCTGGCGCTGGATCAACAATTACAGGTCTGGCATTGCCCGAGCACGCTGATGCCGGCGGCCAAGGCCCTGCCTGCCGCAGACATGGCCGAACTCGATGCCTTGCGCTCGGCCTATGCCGCCAGCGGCGAGGCGGTCGACTTGCAGCGTTTCGAGGCCCACAGCGCGCACCTGCGTCAAGCGCGGCGCCTGCCATCATCGCCGCCCAGCGCCGCGGCGGTGGCCACTGAGCGGCTGCGCTCGGTCTCGCAGCTCGGCGGTGCCCTGACTTTGGCGCAAGTGCCCGATACGGCAGCCACCCAGGCCGCGCGCGGCGAACTGGTGTTCGGTTGTATGACCCACGTACCACTGCCGGTGAAGTTTCCCGATTACGTTCTGCCCATCTATCTCGGCCAGGCCCAGCATGAGGGGGCGCTCAACCTGCGCGATCTGGCCCCGCAGTGGGTGCCGTATCACCCCATCGTGGCCGGCATGTTGGGTAACTTCGCCTTGCGCAATCTGATCCTGCGTGACTATCCCAAGGTCAAGCGTGTGGGCGTGTGCTTGTATCGCAAGTTCGTTTCGCGCGAGCGCATCAGTGGCGTACCGGCTGAGGACAACTGGATGATGGATGTGGTGTCGGACAAGGAATTGGCCCGGCAGTCCCTGGAACAGATGCTGGAACCGGGCAGCCAGGACTTCCTGGTCGGCAAGACCTGCGGCTTCAACGTCGGCGGTCAGAGCGCCGGCTATCTGTCGCACTACGCGGTCTCGCACCATGCCGAAGACCTGCTGCGCTATGCCGCTGCCGCGACCGAACTGGGGGTGTTCGGCCGCAGTGAGGCCGAACTGTTCTTCAATGAAAAGACCTTCTTCATGGGCGGCATCGAGATGGGGGTGTTCCCGGCCGATTTCTGGCTGCGCACAGTCGAACAGATCGAGGCCGTCACCTGGTATTGCGTGCAGCATTACGAGACCCGCCGCGAGGGGTACCAATCCCGTGCCTGGGCCTTTTGTGCCGAGCGCCTGGGGAGTTACCTGCTTCTGCGTGAATTGCGTAGCCGTTATGGCGACCCCGGCTACATGCGCTTCTTCGGCCAGTTGAACCTGCTTACCCGCGGCGACCAGACCAAGTACGTACCTAGTCACTGAGCCTCCGGCATCAGGCCTCGTATGGGCGTCAATCAGGCAGCAGACGCCCCTGGTCGAGCTGGTAGTGCGCGATGATCTGCTGCAGGCAAGCCAGTGCGTCCTCATCCCAGGCGGGCAGGGTCAGGCCGAAGCTGCGCTCCAGCTTGCTGCAATCCAGGCGCGAGTTCAGCGGGCGTTCGGGTGGCGTGGGGTAGGAGGAAGTCGGCACCGGCGTGATCTGCTCCAGCCCCTTGAGCTTGAGCGTGACACCGCGTGCCATCAGTTCGCTTGCGATCAATGAGGCATAGCCATGCCAGGAAGTCGCACCAGCGGCGGTGAGATGATAGATGCCGCTGGTGGCCGCCACTTTCTCGCGTCCGCCACCGGCTCCGGCCAACATCCGACAGCAGACTGCCGCGATGGTAGAAGCCCAGGTGGGCGCGCCAAACTGGTCGCCGACGATGGTATAGCTTTCTTTCTGTTGTGCCAGGCGGATGGCGGTCTTCATGAAATTGTTGCCAGCCAGGTTGTAGACCCAACTGGTCCGCAGAATCCAGTACGCCGCGCCACTGGCGGCAATGGCCAGCTCTCCCTCGCGCTTGGTCGCACCGTACACGTTGAGCGGGTTGGTCGGCATGTCTTCTGTGTAGCGTCCGTCATGGCGGCCGTCGAACACGTAGTCGGTCGAAAAATGCACCAGTGCCGCCCCCAATCGCGCGGCTTCTTCGGCCAGCACGGCGGGGGCCTCGGCATTGAGGCGACGCGCCAGTTCTGGTTCGGATTCGGCTTTGACCACGGCGGTGTAGGCTGCCGGGTGCAGGATCAGATCGGGTTGGGCGTGGCGCACAGCCGCACGCAGGGCGTCCAGGTCCGCCAGGTCGAGTTGCGCGCGCGTGGGGGCGATCACCTCGACGCCGGCCGGCATGGCACGCAAGCGCCGCAGCAATTCTCCCCCGATCTGGCCGCTGGCGCCGGTGAGCAGGATACGCGTGGATTTCATGATCCGGCTTTCATCAACGTGGGCGAGTTCATGGTGTCTCGAATACCTCAGCATTGAGGAAAGGCGTGCCGTGTTTATCCTTCTCCGACATGATCGGTTCGCCCTGCAATTGCCAGTCGATCGCCAGAGCCGGGTCGTTCCACAGGATGCAGCGTTCGTACTCGGGCATCCAGTAGTCAGTCGTCTTGTAGAGAAACTCGGTGTCGTCTTCCAAGACCGAGAATCCATGCGCAAAGCCTGGCGGGATCCACATTTGTCGTTTGTTCTCTTCGCTCAGGATCGAACTGAACCACTGGCCAAAGGTCGGTGAAGTGCGGCGGATGTCGAGTACCACGTCCAGCACCGCGCCACGTACCACGCGCACCAGCTTGCCTTGCGGGTGACGGATCTGGTAGTGCAGTCCACGCAGTACGCCACGCGCGGAACGGGAATGATTGTCCTGGACGAAGTGCACATCCATACCCGTCTGATCGCGAAAGACGCGTTCGTTGAAGCTTTCGTAAAAGAAGCCGCGGCTGTCCCCGAAGACACGAGGTTCAATCTGCAGTACGCCGTCCAAGGGAGTGGTTTTAACCAGCATAGGGTAAGGGAGCAAATACAGGAGGGTTCATGGGCCAACTGCCTCAGTAACTATTGTCGTTGAGTAATTGGATTAAATACTTGCCATAGGCATTTTTTTTCAACGGCACAGCCAGCTGTTCCAACTGGGCCGCGTCGATGTAGCCCCGCCGATAGGCAATTTCTTCCGGGCAGGCTACCTTGAGTCCCTGGCGCTTCTCGATGGTGGCGATGAATTGCCCTGCATCCAGCAGTGATTCATGGGTTCCTGTGTCGAGCCAGGCAATGCCGCGCCCCATCAATTCCACTTGCAGTTGCCCGCGCTCCAGATAGGCGCGGTTGACGTCGGTAATCTCCAGTTCGCCGCGTGCCGAAGGCTTGATCTCGCGGGCGATGTCAATGACCTGGTTGTCGTAGAAATACAGGCCCGTCACGGCGAAATTGGATTTGGGCTGGAGCGGCTTTTCTTCAATGCCGATCACGCGGCGCTGGCTATCGAATTCGACCACGCCGTAACGCTCGGGATCCTGGACATGGTAGGCGAAGATGGTGGCACCCTCCAGCCGTGCATTAGCCTGGCGCATGGGAAGTTCCAGATCGCGACCGTAGAAGATGTTGTCGCCCAGAATCAGCGCCGAGGGATCAGCGCCGATGAAGTCGCGGCCGATCAGGAAGGCTTGCGCCAGGCCATCGGGCGAAGGCTGTACCGCATAGCTGATGTTGAGCCCCCACTGTTGGCCATCGCCCAGCAACTCGGCAAACCGCGGTGTGTCTTGCGGTGTGGAGATGAGCAGGATGTCGCGAATGCCCGCCAGCATCAGACTCGACAGCGGGTAATACACCATCGGCTTGTCGTAGATGGGCATGAGCTGTTTCGATACCACGGTGGTAGCTGGATACAACCTGGTGCCGGAGCCGCCGGCCAGGATGATGCCTTTGCGCCGGCTTGCTTGCGATGCCGCTGTCATCTCAATGTTCTCCTTGGATTATCGCCATATTGTTGCCGTGGCCAGTCATTATTGGTGAGGCGGGCAGTGCCCTGTCTGGTAGCCACGGTGTGGGACAAATCAGGACTTGAACCCATTGGGATTCATTTGCTGCCAGCGCCAGGAGTCGGCGCACATGGCATCCAGCCCGCGCTTGGCTTCCCAGCCCAGCTTGCGTCGCGCCTCGGCAGGGTCGGCATAGCAGGAGGCAATGTCGCCCGGACGGCGCGCCGCGATGGTGTAGGGGATGGCTTTGCCGGCCGCCTTTTCGTAGGCATTGACCACATCCAGCACACTGTAGCCGATGCCGGTGCCAAGATTGACGGCAAAGCATTCAGGTGCGGTCAGCGCCTGTAGTGCGGCGACGTGGCCGATAGCCAGGTCCACTACGTGGATGAAATCACGCACGCCAGTACCGTCGGGTGTGGCATAGTCGCCGCCCCAGATGCTGAGTCGTTCGCGGCGTCCCACCGCAACCTGGGCGACATAGGGCATGAGATTGTTGGGGATGCCGCTTGGATCTTCGCCGATCAGGCCGCTCTCGTGGGCACCGACCGGGTTGAAGTAGCGCAGCAGGGCGATCTTCCAGTCGGGATGGGCGCGGTAGTAGTCGCGCAGCATGTCCTCGATGATGATCTTGCTGCGGCCATAGGGGTTGCTGGCCGACAGCGGGTGCGATTCGGTCAGTGGCAGATACTGCGGGTCGCCATACACCGTGGCCGACGAGGAGAAGACAAAGGTCTTCACCCCGGCCGCTTCCATCGCCTCCAGCAGACGCACCGTGCCGACCACGTTGTTGTCGTAATACTTCAGCGGCTGTTCGACCGATTCACCGACCGCCTTGAGACCGGCGAAATGGATCACGGCCTCGCATTTGAATTCACGCAGCACGCTCTCCAACTGATCGCGATTGCGGATGTCTCCCTTGACCAGCGATAGCGAGCGACCAGTGATCTGCTGCACCCGCTTCACCGATTCCGGGCTGCTGTTGCAGAAGTTGTCGAAGACGATCACCTCGTGGCCTGCATTGAGCAGTTCCACGCAGGTATGAGAACCGATGTAGCCGGCACCGCCAGTAACTAGGATGTTCATATCAGATTCGCTTGGTAAGTTGGCAACAGCGCGATTATGTCAGACTCTGGTAAAAGTGAATCTGCTCTTCGCTCAGTGCGCGCAAATCTTCATTGTTGAGGTGGCCGGCATACCACTGCGCGGTCAGCTCCAGCGCCGCGCTCAGTTCCATTCGAGGTTCCCAGCCCAGGCGCTGGCGTGCCTTGGAGATGTCCAGGCGCAGCAGATGGGCTTCGTGCGGAGCGTTTGCCTGGGGTTCTAGCACTACTCGTGCCGGCGCGACCTGATGCTGTTGCAGTGCCTGGTTGAAGGTGGTGCAGAGCTGGCCGACCGTTTTCGGGTCGGTTTCGGCGGGGCCGAAGTTCCAGCCTTCCGCATATTGGCTGCCGTGTTCGTAGAGCAACTGTGCGATCTGCAGATATCCCGATAGCGGCTCCAGAACGAATTGCCAGGGACGTACCGCAGTGGGGTTGCGAATGCTGACCGGGGCATCTTTTTCCAGGGCGCGAATGAAATCGGGAATCAGCCGATCGGCGGCAAAGTCACCGCCGCCGATGACATTGCCGGCCCGCACGCTGGCAATGCCGACCTGCTCGTTGCCAGCTTTGCCAAAGAAGGAGCGCCGATACGCCGCGGTCACCAGTTCGGCCACGCCCTTGCTGCTGCTGTAAGGGTCATGACCACCCATGGGCTCGTCTTCACGATAGCCCCACAGCCATTCACGGTTTTCATAGCATTTGTCGCTGGTGACCACGACCACTGAGCGCACGCTGGGGGTTTGGCGCACCGCCTCCAGCACATGTACGGTGCCCATCACATTGGTGGCGTAGGTATCGACGGGCGTGAGATAGGAGTCGCGCACCAGTGCCTGGGCCGCCAGATGAAAGACCACATCGGCTTGCGCTGCGGCCATGCTCTGCGCCAGGTGCAGTGGATCACGTACGTCGCCCGTGGTGGTGTGCAGGCAATTGTGCAGGCGGGCGAGATGGAACAGGCTGGGGTTGGTCGGTGCCGGCAGGGAATAGCCGCTGACCCTGGCGCCCATCATGTGCAGCCACAGGCTTAGCCAGCCACCCTTGAAACCGGTATGCCCGGTAATGAAAACGCGCTTGCCGCGCCAGAAGTTCGACATCATGCAGCCTCGGATACGGGTTGGCGGGGTGACGATCATGAGATTAGAGCACGCGTGACAAGCTAGGCAAGCGAGGATCAGGCAGGGGTTTTTATTCCTTTCATGCAATTGCAGCTTGGCGCGGCAATGCCACCGTCCGCCAGAGTCCATCGGGCTCACTTTTCCAAGAAGCTTGCGCTGTACTGCAACATATGAAGGAAAAAGCGAGCTTGGTCGTCTGACAACTCCCATTTTCCTGACAAAATGTCAGTCCAGTCTGTGGACGATTGCGAGCGTCTGGCAATTTGCTCTAAATCATTGAATTTGTGGGATATTTCACTAGCGTCTGAGAGCTTTTTTGATTAAATTGAGCGCTGTTTCAAAAACCGGGCTCATTTCCGGGCTTTTGTGCGCGTTATTCCTGCATATTCCTGCGGGATACGCAAAACTGAATAAAAGAACAGTCAGGCGATGCCCTTGCGTGGTGAAAAAAGGCTAGCCAGGGAAGAGAAATGGCGCCATCTATTTTTGTTGCGCCGCAAAAAATTGAAGTGGCTGCTTATTTGCCACAACTCACCGCGAAGTGCCCCAGATAAGCCCCTGATCTGGCAGCAAAAGGTTTGACTTACCAGAAAACGAACCTTTATAATCGCCGGGCTTTTAAGATGCCGTCTGCTCGTAAAGAGTGCGGCGCACGCACGATATTGGATAGATATGCTGCGCATCATTCTCATGCAGCTCGTAACCACGGTCGTCGCTGCCCTGGTGGCGGGTATGTTGGGCGGAGTTTCGGCGCTTTGGTCCGCATTGCTGGGGGGAGTCTGCTGTGTCGTCCCCAACGCCCTGTTTGCCCTGCGACTTCACGTCAGTGCACAGAAACCCGGTGGTACCAACCCGATGACGTTTTTCTTCGGGGAATTTATCAAGATTGCTACGACTTTTGCGCTCATGGGCGCGATCGTTTGGTTGTACCACGGTGTTCATTGGCTCGCATTTGTGCTGAGCTTCATCGTGGTGCTTAAGAGTTATTTCATTTTACTGTTTAGACACCGACCATGACCGTAGAAGCCGCAGAGCACGCGCTGACAGCCTCTGAATATATCGTCCACCACCTCGGACACTTCTCCACCCATCATCAGACCAAGATCGTCGATTTCTCCATCCTCAACGTGGACACCATCTTCTGGTCCGTGTTCTGTGGTGTGGTGGGCTGCCTGTTCATGTTCCTGGCCGCCCGCAAGGCGACCTCGGGTGTGCCGGGCCGTTTCCAGGCCTTCGTCGAGATGGTCGTGGAAATGGTGGAAGACCAGTCCAAGGCCATCGTCCACGGTGACCGCACCTTCATCGCTCCGGTGGCCCTGACCGTGTTCGTCTGGGTGGCCCTGATGAACTCGCTGGACTTCCTGCCGGTGGACCTGGCTTCCAGCATCCTGGGCGTGTTCGGCCTGGGTGAAATGCATCATCGTATCGTTCCCACCGCCGACCTCAACGGCACCCTGGGCATCGCCCTGGGCGTGCTGGCCCTGATGCTGTACTACAGCGTCAAGATCAAGGGCGCCGGCGGCTTCATCCATGAACTGTTTGCAGCACCTTTCGGCATCTGGCTGGCGCCGTTCAACCTGCTGCTGAACATCATCGAATTCGCCGCCAAGACCGTCTCCCTGGGGATGCGACTGTTCGGCAACATGTATGCAGGCGAACTGTTGTTCCTGCTGATCGCATTGCTGGGATCGACCGCGACCGCATTCGGCTTCATCGGCCATGTGATCGCCGGTTCTATCTGGGCAATTTTCCACATCCTGATCGTGTTGCTCCAAGCATTCATCTTCATGATGTTGACACTGGTTTACCTGGGCCAGGCGCACGAAGCGCACTAACACAAGGCTTGCAGTACCTGTTTTTCAGTTTGTTTTTTTGGTTTTGTATTTAATTAACTTTTCTTAAGGAATTGTCATGACTGATGTCTCTTTCGTTGCTCTGGCTTGCGGTTTGATCATTGGCCTGGGTGCTATCGGCGCTTGTATCGGTATCGCGATCATGGGCGGTAAGTACCTCGAAGCATCCGCACGTCAGCCTGAACTGATGAACACCCTGCAAACCAAGATGTTCCTGCTGGCTGGCCTGATCGACGCCGCCTTCCTGATCGGCGTTGGTATCGCCATGCTGTTCGCCTTCGCAAATCCGTTCATCGCCAAGTAATTCGCGCTTCATAGCCGATTCTCATCTGCCGGACGATTGGTTCCGGCACTCGTTATTCTGAGAAGGAAATTACCGTGAACTTAAATGCAACATTGATTGCACAGTTCGTGGTCTTCTTCATCCTCGCCGGCTTCACGATGAAATTCGTGTGGCCGCCGTTGATTAAGGCGCTCGACGAACGCGCCAAGAAGATTGCGGACGGGCTGGCAGCCGCTGACCGCGGTCGCGCCGATCTGGCCGCCGCCGAAAAGCGCATCCAGGGCGAACTGGCATCGGCACGTGATGAAGGCCAGAAGCGTATCGGCGAAGCCGAGAAGCGCGCTCAGCTGATCATCGAAGAAGCCAAGAAGACGGCTGCTGAAGAAGCTGCCCGCATCATCGCCAACGCCCGTGCAGACGCTCAACAGCAAGTGAACCAGGCGCGTGAAGAACTGCGCGGCCAGGTTGCGACGCTCGCCGTCAAGGGCGCGGAACAGATCCTCAAGCGCGAAGTGAATGCGGCGGCTCATGCCGACTTGCTGAATCAACTGAAGACAGAGCTGTAATATGGCCGAACTCGCAACGATCGCTCGTCCTTACGCCGAAGCCTTGTTCCGTGTGGCCAAGGCAGGCAGCCTGGCAGCCTGGTCCGATCTCATCGACGAGATGGCCCAGGTGGCAGCGCATCCCGAGGTGCAGGCCCTGGCGCAGAATCCTTCCGTAACGCACGACAAGCTGGCTGAAGTGTTTGCCGCCGCCGTGAAGACCCCGTTGTCCGTCGAGGCGACCAATTTCGTCAAGACGCTGGTGGACAACGGCCGCCTGGTGCTGCTGCCGCAGATCGCCGAACAATTCCACGTGCTCAAGAACACGGCGGAAGGTTCGGCCGATGCCAACATCGTGAGCGCCTTTGAGCTCAGCGATGCCCAGGTCAAGGATGTGGTCTCGGCACTGGAGAAGAAGTTCGGCCGCAAGCTGAACCCCTCCGTGACGGTCGACAGCAGCCTCATCGGCGGTGTGCGCGTCGTGGTCGGCGACGAAGTGTTCGATACCTCCGTGCGCGCGAAGCTGCAGCAGCTGCAAGCTGCTCTGGCCGCGTAAGTGCCTCTGGCTGGCTAAGCGAAAGAACAATTTTTAGGAGTTAGTATGCAACTCAACGCATCTGAAATCAGCGAGCTGATCAAGAGCCGGATCCAAGGCCTTGGCGATACCGCTGAGATTCGCAATCAGGGCACGGTCATCTCCGTGTCCGACGGTATCTGCCGTATCCATGGTCTGTCCGACGTGATGCAAGGTGAGATGCTGGAATTCCCGGGCAACACCTTCGGCCTGGCGCTGAACCTGGAGCGTGACTCGGTGGGCGCCGTTATCCTGGGCGAGTACGAACACATTTCCGAAGGCGACCTGGTCAAGTGCACCGGCCGCATCCTGGAAGTGCCCATCGGTCCCGAACTGAAGGGCCGCGTGGTCAACGCACTGGGCCAGCCGATCGACGGCAAGGGTCCGATCAACGCCAAGCTGACCGCCCCGATCGAAAAGATCGCTCCGGGCGTGATCGCCCGTCAGTCCGTGTCGCAGCCGATGCAGACCGGCCTGAAGTCGATCGACTCCATGGTGCCCGTCGGCCGTGGCCAGCGCGAGCTGATCATCGGTGACCGCCAGACCGGCAAGACCGCCGTTGCGATCGACGCCATCATCAATCAAAAGGGTCAGAACATGACCTGCATCTACGTTGCGATCGGCCAGAAGGCTTCGTCGGTCAAGAACGTGGTGCGCGCACTGGAAGCGCACGGCGCGATGGAATACACCATCGTCGTGGCAGCGACCGCCTCCGAATCGGCAGCGATGCAATACGTGTCGGCCTACTCGGGTTGCGCCATGGGCGAATACTTCCGCGATCGCGGTCAAGACGCCCTGATCGTCTATGACGACCTGTCCAAGCAAGCCGTGGCCTACCGTCAGGTCTCGCTGCTGCTGCGCCGTCCGCCGGGCCGTGAAGCCTATCCTGGCGACGTGTTCTACCTGCACAGCCGCCTCTTGGAACGTGCTGCCCGCGTGAACGCCGACTACGTCGAGAAGTTCACCAACGGCGAAGTCAAGGGCCAGACCGGTTCCCTGACCGCACTGCCGATCATCGAAACCCAGGCAGGTGACGTGTCGGCCTTCGTTCCGACCAACGTGATCTCGATCACCGACGGCCAGATCTTCCTGGAAACTTCGCTGTTCAACGCCGGTATCCGTCCTGCGATCAACGCCGGTATCTCGGTGTCGCGCGTCGGTGGCGCTGCCCAGACCAAGGTCATCAAGGGCCTGTCCGGCGGTATCCGTACCGACCTGGCACAGTACCGTGAGTTGGCGGCCTTCGCGCAGTTCGCTTCTGACCTGGACGAAGCCACTCGCAAGCAGCTGGACCGCGGTGCGCGCGTGACCGAACTGCTGAAGCAGGCTCAGTACACCCCGCAATCGATCTCGATCATGGCCGTCACCCTGTTCGCCGTCAACAAGGGCTACATGGACGACGTCGAAGTGAAGAAGATCCTGGCCTTCGAGTCGGCTCTGCACAACTTCATGAAGACCAGCCACGCTGAGCTGTTGAAGAAGATCGAAGACACCAAGCAACTGGATAAGGATGCTGAGGCAGCCCTGGCAGCCGCCATCGCTGACTTCAAGAAATCCGGCGCGTACTAATTCTTACTGAAGCTATAAGGAGTCTTACTCATGGCTACAGGTAAAGAGATACGTGGCAAGATCAAGAGCGTAGAAAATACGAAGAAGATCACCAAGGCGATGGAAATGGTCGCGGCATCCAAAATGCGCAAGGCGCAGGACCGGATGCACGCAGCCCGCCCGTACAGCGACAAGATCCGCAACATTGCGGCCAACCTGTCGCAGGCCAATCCGGAGTACGTGCACCCGTTCATGGTCCAGCAAGACACGGCCAAGCGCGTTGGTTTCATCGTCGTCACGACCGACAAGGGTCTGTGCGGCGGCATGAACACCAACTCGCTGCGCCTGTTGACCAACAAGTTCCGTGAACTGGAAGGCCAGGGCAAGTCCATCGAATCCGTCGCCATTGGCAACAAGGGTTTGGGTTTTCTGAATCGCATCGGCGCCCGCGTGGCCGCCAACGTGACGCAACTGGGTGATACGCCGCACCTGGAAAAGCTGATCGGCCCCGTCAAGGTGCTGCTCGACGCTTACCAGGAAGGCAAGCTGGACGCGGTGTACCTGGTGTACACCAAGTTCATCAACACGATGAAGCAGGAAGCCACCCTGCAACAGCTGCTGCCGCTGACCAGCGACAAGCTCAAGGCTGACGAGGGTGCGCACTCCTGGGACTACATCTATGAGCCCGATGTGCAATCCGTGGTGGACGAACTGCTGGTGCGTTACGTCGAAGCGCTGATCTATCAAGCCGTCGCCGAGAACATGGCCTCCGAGCAATCGGCGCGCATGGTCGCGATGAAGGCCGCCAGCGACAACGCAGGTAGCGTGATCGGTGAGTTGAAGTTGGTCTACAACAAGACTCGCCAGGCCGCCATTACCAAAGAGCTGTCGGAAATCGTCGCCGGTGCGGCTGCGGTCGGCTGATCAGCTGGCGTAGCGTAGCGAAACAGAATTTAAATTTTATCTATTGAAGGAACGAAAATGGCTGATGGCAAAATCGTTCAGTGTATCGGCGCTGTGGTGGACGTGGAGTTTCCGCGCGATGCGATGCCCAAGGTTTACGATGCCTTGAAATTGGAAGGTTCGGATCTGACCCTGGAAGTCCAGCAACAGCTGGGCGACGGCGTGGTTCGTACCATTGCGCTCGGTTCGTCGGACGGTCTGCGCCGCGGCCTGACCATCTCGAACACCGGCAAGCCCATCACGGTGCCGGTCGGTACCGCGACCCTGGGTCGCATCATGGACGTGCTGGGCAACCCGATCGACGAATGCGGTCCGGTCTCGCACGAGCAAACCGCGTCGATCCACCGCAAGGCTCCCGCGTACGACGAACTGTCGCCCTCGCAAGAGCTGCTGGAAACCGGCATCAAGGTGATTGACCTGGTCTGCCCGTTCGCCAAGGGTGGTAAGGTCGGTCTGTTCGGTGGCGCCGGTGTGGGCAAGACCGTGAACATGATGGAACTGATCAACAACATCGCCAAGGCGCACAGCGGTCTGTCCGTGTTCGCCGGTGTTGGTGAGCGTACCCGTGAAGGTAACGACTTCTACCATGAAATGGCAGAAGCCAAGGTGGTGGACCTGGAAAACCCGACCAACTCCAAGGTCGCCATGGTCTACGGCCAGATGAACGAACCGCCGGGCAACCGTCTGCGCGTGGCGCTGACCGGCCTGACGATTGCGGAAGGTTTCCGTGACGAAGGCAAGGACGTGCTGTTCTTCGTCGACAACATCTACCGTTACACCCTGGCCGGTACCGAAGTGTCCGCGCTGCTGGGCCGTATGCCGTCCGCCGTGGGCTACCAGCCGACGCTGGCCGAAGAAATGGGCCGCCTGCAAGAGCGTATCACCTCGACCAAGACTGGCTCGATCACCTCGATCCAGGCCGTGTACGTCCCTGCGGATGACTTGACCGACCCGTCGCCGGCAACCACCTTCGCCCACTTGGACTCGACCGTCGTTCTGTCGCGTGACATCGCCTCGCTGGGTATCTACCCCGCCGTCGATCCGCTGGACTCGACCTCGCGCCAGCTGGACCCGCAAGTGGTCGGCCAGGAGCACTACGAGACCGCCCGCGCGGTCCAGGGTACCCTGCAGCGCTACAAGGAACTGCGCGACATCATCGCCATTCTGGGCATGGACGAACTGGCACCGGAAGACAAGCTGATCGTCGCACGTGCTCGCAAGATGCAACGTTTCCTGTCGCAGCCCTTCCACGTCGCCGAAGTGTTCACCGGTTCCCCGGGCAAGTACGTTTCGTTGAAGGACACGATCAAGGGCTTCAAGATGATCGCCAGCGGCGAACTGGACCACCTGCCGGAACAAGCGTTCTACATGGTCGGTACCATCGACGAAGCAATCGAAAAGGCCAAGAAGATCAACTAAGACTGACCATGCCGTGGTCGACCTCCGGTGTAGCACCGGAGCTGACCACAGCAGGTAAGTAATCATTGATTCATTGGCGCCGCCCCTGTTCGCAGGGGCGGTCAATCGACTAGGAAACGACATGGCACATACTATTCACGTGGACGTGGTCTCGGCGGAAGAGGAAATCTTCTCCGGCGAGGCTGAATTCGTCGCGTTGCCGGGCGAAGCGGGTGAGCTGGGTATCTATCCCCGTCACACCCCGCTGATCACGCGCATCAAGCCAGGTGCTGTCCGTATCAAGATCCCGGGTCAGGCGCACGAGGAATTCGTGTTCGTGGCCGGTGGCCTCTTGGAAGTGCAGCCCGACGCCGTGACCGTGCTGGCCGACACCGCCATCCGTGGTGCCGACCTGGACGAAGCCAAGGCCGCCGAAGCCAAGCGTCTGGCCGAAGAAGCGCTGGTCAATCGCGACTCCAAGATCGACCACGCTGCAGCCCAGGCCGAACTGGCTGCCGCTGTGGCACAGTTGGCCGCGATCCAGAAGTTGCGTCAGAAGCGCTGATCGGTCGGCGCGGTTTCTTCGGATTTTTCCCAGGAAGAACACCGCGGCACGGCAGCACAGCAGTACCTCGAAAGGCAGCTTCGGCTGCCTTTTTTCTTGGCCTCCATGTTTGACCTCATCGCGCCGCTTCAGGCGCAACTGGCCGGTGAGCTGTCTTCTCTTTTCCTTCACCTCTCTTCAATTCACCATCGCCCTGTGCCGCTTGCAGAGGGGTGGGGTGACAGCATTGTTCATCTACGCCTGTTCCAAGCCTTAGCCGGGCGGAAATGACCGCGTCTGACCGCGCCAACCAGGGCCCATTAATCTGCATCAAGTCTGGCGCCAATGCCGCTGCGGCAACTGCCTCGATCAGGTAAAGTCTTCCGTTCGCGCAACAGGGCATCGAACCAATCCGGTTCGCGTCAATCATTTAAAGAGTTTTCCTCCATTTCTTCATCCACCCAGACAGGAGCCGCAATGTCTTCAGTCGCATCCCCCGCCAGCCAGGCGCCGCTCGCCTCGCACGCCAACGGCAAGCCCATCATTGCCGTGGTCGGCCTGTCCAATCGCCCCGAGCGCGCCAGCTTTGACGTGGCGGCGTATATGCAGTCAGCGGGATACCGCATCGTTGCCGTCAATCCGATGTATGCGGGGCAGACCATCCTCGGCGAGCACTGCCACGCCAGCCTGCGGGAGGCCAGCGCGGCCTTGGCCAAGGAAGGCTTGCGCATTTCCATCGTGGATTGCTTCCGCAAGTCGGCCGACATTCCGCCGGTGGTGGAGGAGGCCATTGCCATCGGCGCCCACTGCGTATGGATGCAGCTAGCCATCGTCCATGAAGAAGCAGCAGAGCGCGCCCGCGCAGCAGGTCTGCAGGTCATCATGGACAAGTGCATCAAGATCGAACATGCCATGGGTCAGTTCCACGGCGTGTTGTAATTTCAATGGTAATTTCAATTCCGAACCGGTGAAATCCGGAAAATATTTATAACGAACAGCGAGACAGCATGGCAAAGAAAATCGGCCCGCAATTCATGGTCCATCCCAAGTACCTCCTCAAGGAGAGCGACGCCACCACCAAGCCGCTCTCCAGCGGCAACAAGGAAGCCGACCGCGCCACCGTGCAGCGCCTGGCCGCAGAGATCGGCTTGCAACAGCAGATGCTCTATGCCGGCCACAAGCACAAGGTGCTAGTGGTCCTGCAGGGTATGGACACCAGCGGCAAGGACGGCACCGTCAATGACGTCTTCGCCGCCGTCAATCCGCAGGGCATCCGCATCGCCAACTTCAAGGGGCCCACTGCCATCGAGCTGGCGCACGACTACCTGTGGCGGGTCCATGCGCAGGTGCCGGTGGCGGGGGAGATCGCGGTGTTCAATCGCAGCCATTACGAGGACGTGCTCATTACCCGCGTGCACGACTGGATCGATGACAAGGAATGCAAGCGCCGCTATCGCCAGATCAACGATTTCGAACGCATGTTATGGGAGACCGGGACGGTGGTGCTGAAGTTCTTCCTGCACATCTCCAAGGCCGAGCAGAAGGCGCGCCTGCAATCGCGCATCGATGATCCCAACAAGCACTGGAAATTCGATCCCCAGGACCTGGCCGAGCGCAAGTACTGGGATGCCTACCAGTTGCGCTACCAGGAAGTGCTGCGCGCGACCAGCACCCTGCACGCACCCTGGTATGTGGTGCCGGCCGACTCCAAGACCCATCGCAACCTGTTGGTGGCCAATGTGATCCTGGAGACCTTGCAGAAGCTCAAGCTGAAGTTCCCCGACCCCAAGCCCGAACTGAAGAATCTCAAGTTCGACTGATCCCGCGCACGGCGCCGGGCCAGGGTCAGGGGCGCATTACTTGAGCCACTTGTCGAAGATGCGTTGGTACTCGCCCGTGGCCTTGGCCAGATGCAGCCAGGTATCGACATAGGCCTTGAAGGCGACATCGCCGCGTGGCAGCAGGTAGGCCTTCTCGGCGAACTGCAGGGGCTGGTCCGGGTTGACCGGGCACAGCTCCGGGTGCAGCTTGGATTGCCACAGGGTTTCGCTGGCGTCGGTCACCATCACATCGGCCTTGCCATCGACGATCTGCTGGAAGATGGTCACGTTGTCTGGGTGCAGCAGCAGCGTGGCGTGCTTGTAGCCGCTGCGGGCGAAGCGCTCGTTGGTGCCGCCCGGATTGACGATGGCACGCGTGCCGGGGCGGTCGATCATGTCGAAATTGCGGAACTTGTCCTTGTCGGCACAGCGGATGATGGGTGCCTTGCCATCGACCATGGTGACATCGGAAAAGGCGGCCTTGCGCGCGCGCTCCAGCGTGACCGAAATGCCACCCATGCCGATGTCGCATTGGGCGATGAAGTCATTCATCAGCGTGCTCCAGGTAGTCTTGATGAATTGGGCTTCGACTCCCAGCGACTTGGCCAGTGATTGGCCCAGCTCCACGTCCATGCCCTCGAAGCTTTGGTCGGGGCGATAGTAGGTAAAGGGCTTGTAGTCGCCGGTCATGCAGATGCGCAGCTTGCCGGCCTTGAGCACCTGGTCCAGGCGCGAGCCCGGCGGGTTGTCATCGGCGCGGGCGGCCGACAGCGAGAGCGTGAGCGAAAGGCCAGCCAGGGCTAGCAGCAGGGCTGTGCGGATGATGTGTTTCATGCGATGTCCTCGTGCAGGTTGGGCGGAGCGGCCCGTTTTTTCTTGGTGGAAAGGGCCGGCTGCTGGCAGGGTGATGCGCTCTGCGCAGACAGCCGCCCGATCATAGCAAAACCCGTCGCCACGACCTGCATCAATTGCAGCGCACGCCGATGACGACAATTAGCCCGGAACAGCGGCGCTTGGGATGAGATAATGGCGGATTGTCGTCAGATCGCATTGCAGGCCGACCATGTCCTCCACTTCTTCCATGTCCACCTTCGCTCCGCTCACCAACGATACCTTCCTGCGTGCGCTGCTGCGCCAGCCCACCGACTACACGCCACTGTGGCTGATGCGCCAGGCTGGTCGTTACCTGCCAGAATACCGCGCCACGCGCGCCCGCGCCGGCTCCTTCATGGGCCTGGCGACCAACCCGGACTACGCCACCGAAGTGACGTTGCAGCCGCTGGAGCGTTATCCGCTGGATGCCGCCATCCTGTTTTCCGACATCTTGACCGTGCCCGACGCCATGGGCCTGGGCCTGTACTTCGCCGATGGCGAGGGGCCCAAGTTCGAGCGCCCGCTGCGCGACGAAGCTGCGGTCAAGGCGTTGCAGGCGCCCGACCTGGGCAAGCTGGATTACGTCTTCAAGGCGGTCACCCAGATCCGCCGCGAACTCCATGGTCGGGTGCCGCTGATCGGCTTCTCCGGCAGCCCCTGGACGCTGGCCTGCTACATGGTCGAAGGCGGCGGCTCGGATGATTTCCGCCTGGTCAAGAGTATGCTCTACGGTCGCCCCGACCTGATGCATCACATCCTCAAGACCAATGCCGATGCCGTGGCCGCCTATCTGAACGCCCAGATCGCCGCCGGTGCGCAGGCTGTGATGATCTTCGACACCTGGGGCGGCGCCCTGGCCGATGGCATCTACCAGCAATTTTCGCTGGCCTACATGCAGCAGGTGGTGAGCCACTTGCAACGCCAGCAGGATGGCCAGCCGATCCCGGTGATCGTCTTCACCAAGGGCGGCGGCCTGTGGCTGGAGCAAATTGCCGCCATCGGCGCCGATGCCGTGGGCCTGGACTGGACCGTCAACCTGGGTGAAGCCCGGCACCGCGTCGGCGACAAGGTGGCGTTGCAAGGCAACCTGGACCCCAATGTGCTCTTTGCCGGTGACGCTGCCATCCGCGCCGAAGTGCGCAAGCTGCTGGAATCCTTCGGCCGTCCCGGTGCCGGCAGCGGCCATGTCTTCAACCTGGGCCATGGCATCTCTCAGCACACCCCGCCGGACGCAGTCGCCACCCTGGCGCAGGCAGTGCATGAAATCAGCCGTGAGATGCGTGCCTGATCGGCGCGAATCTGTCCTTATTCGTTCATATTTGTGTGGACTGGCAAGGCTATATGCACATCCTTGCCAGTCCAGATGGACTTATGCACATTTGTCCAGGATTTTTTGCTGATCATAAAATTTATTGAAATATGAAGGTTTGTGCTTGAGGGTGTTTGACAAGTCGTTGATTTGATTGGAGTTATTTTTCTCCACATCAGGACGGTCTGGTCTGGAAACCGCCGTGGTCGTGGCTTGTGGACTTGTCAAGAGCCACTTGTCAACAAAGTTATCCACAACGTCTGTGCATAAGACGCAAAAGTGTTTACAAAACCGCCGTTTACCGGTTTTTTTGAAGGTTTACGTTAAGTTTGTAGGATAGCGAGTGAACAGTTTGCCAGCTAAAGCTGGCGAATTTTTGTCGGTGAGGACTTGACAAACGCCCTTGCCATGTTCCCCGGACTTGGACTTATGCACACCAAAAGCATTTTGCACATGCACAAAGCTTCCTAGCAAAAATATTTTTCGCGCTTGATGTGTTCAACGCAAGTTATTGATTTTATTGAGTTAATTTTTTGCCCCGCATTTGGGCATGGCGTCGCAAGCCGCATCCAGTCTGCGCGGGGACATGTCAAGAGGCACTTGTCCCCAAAGTTATCCACAGTATTTGTGGATAGGTTCAAAAATGGCGATTAAACCGAGGCTTAGCCCGGTTTCTGAGGATTTACATTAAGTTCGTGGAACAACGTCTGCTCCAGGTCGCGCTCGATACGCCCCTGCATACCGTCTTCGATTACCGCTGGCAGGCCGCCACTGAGGATGAGTCGATACCGGCCATCGGCCAGTTGGTGGTGGTGCCGTTCGGTCGTCGCGAGGCGGTGGGGGTAGTGGTGGGGCATGTGGCGCAGACCGAACTGGAGGCCGGCAAGATCAAGGATGTGATTGCCGTGCGCCACCAGTTGCCGCCGCTGTCGGCACATTGGCTGGCGCTGTGTGGCTTCGCGGCGGACTACTACCAGCGCCCGCTGGGCGAGGTGATGCTGCCGGGCTTGCCCAAGAACCTGCGTGCGTTGACCACGGTGGCGCTGGACAAGGCCCTCAAGGCCCTGGGCCGCCTCACGGCTCCCAAGAAATCCAAGGCCAGGCGCAAGACCGACGTGCACAGCGAGGTCCAGGCCGACGCGCCAGCGAGCATCCCCCCGCCTGACCCGCTGCAACTGGGCGCAGCGCCGCCCTTGAATGCCGCCCAGCAAGAGGCGGTGCAGGCCATCGCCGGCGCCCAGGGGTTCGCGCCCCTGTTGCTGTACGGTGTGACCGGCAGCGGCAAGACCGAGGTCTACTTGCAAGCCGCTGCCGCCATTCTCCAGCGTGCTGCACAGGAGGCTGGCCAGTCGCAGCCCGGTCAGGCGGCGCCGGCGCAGATCCTGGTACTGGTGCCGGAAATCAATCTCACGCCCCAGCTGGAAGGCAACATCCGCGCCCGTTTCCCGCATCTCAACGTGGTGGCCTTGCACAGCGGCCTGGCCGAGGGCGAGCGCGCCCGCAACTGGCTGGCCGCGCACCTGGGCCAGGCGCACATCGTGCTGGGCACGCGGCTGGCGATCCTGGCCTCGCTGCCGACCCTGAAGCTCATCGTCATCGACGAAGAGCACGATCCGTCCTACAAGCAGCAGGAAGGCTTGCGTTATTCGGCGCGCGACCTGGCCGTGTGGCGCGCGCACCAGTTGGGCATTCCGGTCGTGCTGGGCTCGGCCACGCCTTCGCTGGAAACCTGGCAGCACGCCCAGGCCGGCCGCTACCGCCGCCTGGAACTGCGCCAGCGCGCCGCCCAGCAGGCGGTGCTGCCCAGCGTCAAGGTGATCGACATGGAGCGCGACAAGCCCGTCGATGGCCTCACCTCGACCCTGGTTGCCGCCGTGCGCAAGCGCCTGGAGCAGGGCGAGCAGTCGCTGCTGTTCCTCAATCGCCGCGGTTACGCGCCGGTGCTGGCCTGCGACGCCTGCGGCTGGATCAGCAACTGTATGCGTTGCGACGCCTTCATGGTGGTGCATCGCCCCGAGCGCCGCCTGCGTTGCCACCATTGCAGCTTGGAACTGCAGATTCCCCGCGCTTGCCCGACCTGCGGCAACGTCGACCTGCAGCCGCTGGGGCGCGGCACCCAGCGGGTGGAAGAGGGCTTGCAAGCGATCTTCCCTGAAGCCCGCGTCTTGCGCATCGATGCCGACTCCACCCGCCTCAAAGGCTCGGCCCAGAGCGCCTTTGACAGCGTGCACCGGGGCGAAGTCGATATCCTGATCGGCACCCAGATGGTGGCCAAGGGGCATGACTTCAAAAAACTGACGCTGGTCGGTGTGCTCAATCCCGATACCGCGCTGTTCTCGCACGACTACCGCGCCAGTGAACGGCTCTTTGCGCAGCTGATGCAGGTGGCCGGCCGGGCCGGCCGGGCCGGCCTGTCGGCCGATGGTAGTTCGGGCGAGGTGCTCATCCAGACCCGTTATCCGCATCACCCGCTGTACCAGGCGGTGATGCGTCATGACTACGATGGCTTTGCCGGCGACTTGCTGCAAGAGCGGCGCCAGGCATATTTCCCTCCCTTCATGTACCAGGCGCTGCTGCGCGCCGAGGCGCGCGAGCTGGAGACGGCCATGGACTTCCTGAAGGAGGCCGCCCACTTGCTGGAGGCGCCCGCCATCACCATCAACGAACCCATCCCCATGACCCTGGTACGGGTGGCCAACGTGGAACGTGCGCAATTGCTGCTCGAATGCCCCTCGCGCCCGGCCTTGCAGGGCTTCCTCAAGCAATGGCTAGCCCTGTTGCGCCAGGTGAAGACGCGCGTGCGCTGGTCGCTGGAAGTCGATCCGGTCGATATCTGAACTCAGAGCTCTGAGTTCAGATATCTGAGTTCTGAAGTCTGAGCTGATGAGGCGGCTGGCCTGCTTTTTGTTGTGATTCCGGCATCTTTGAGCGCTCTTTATGTGTGCTTTGGCTTAATGCCCAGCTTGCCATTGCGCAAGCCGCTTGTTCGGGCAGCCAACACGGTGCGCCTAGCCGGTATAATCTCGGCTGCTCAACCAATTGCAAGCGATCCCTCCGCGCGGCGCAGCACGTCAGATCAGCGCCCCGGCCGCTTCCGCTTTACCCCTCATTCCCATGCTCGCACAACAGAAACAACGCATCTCCGACCTGTTCTCGACCGCCTTGCAGCCGCTGCTGGCCGGCAGCGACCTGACGCCGACCATCACCCTGGAGCGTCCGCGCGACGCCTCGCATGGCGACATCGCCTGCAACATCGCCATGCAACTGGCCAAGCCGCTCAAGAAGAATCCGCGCGAACTGGCGCAAGCCATCGTGACCGCCGTCATGGCCGACCCGGCCCGTGAAGGCTTGGTGGAGTCGGTCGAGATCGCCGGCCCCGGCTTCATCAACCTGCGCGTGGCCGCCGCGGCCAAGCAGGCGGTGGTCAAGGTGATCCACGAACAGGGCGAGGCTTTCGGCCGTGGCACTGCCGGTGCCGGGCAGAAGGTGTTGGTCGAGTTCGTCTCCGCCAACCCCACCGGTCCGCTGCACGTGGGCCATGGTCGCCAGGGGGCGCTGGGCGATGCGCTGTCGTCACTGTTGGAAGTGCAGGGCTTTGAGGTGCTGCGCGAGTTCTACTACAACGATGCCGGCGTGCAGATCGCTACGCTGGCCACCTCGGTGCAGGCGCGTGCGCGCGGCTTCAAGCCGGGGGACGCCGAGTGGCCCGAGTCGGCCTACAACGGCGACTACATCGCCGATATCGCACGCGACTTCCTGGACCAGAAGACCGTTTCGGCCAGCGATGGCGAACCGGTGACCGGCAGCGGCAACGTCGAAGACATGGAATCGATCCGCCGCTTCGCCGTGGCCTATCTGCGCCACGAGCAAGACCTCGACCTGCAGGCCTTCGGCGTGAAGTTCGACAATTACTATCTGGAGTCCTCGCTCTACGCCGACGGCAAGGTGGCCGCCGCCGTCGACGCCTTGGTCGCCGCCGGCAAGACCTACGAGCAGGATGGCGCGCTCTGGCTGCGCACCACCGACTATGGCGACGACAAGGATCGCGTCATGAAGAAGACCGATGGCACCTATACCTACTTCGTGCCCGACGTCGCCTATCACATCAACAAGTGGCAACGTGGCTACGGCAAGGTCATCAATATCCAGGGCAGCGACCACCACGGCACCATCGCCCGCGTGCGCGCCGGCCTGCAGGCCGTGGGCGTGGGCATCCCGCAGGGTTATCCCGACTACGTGCTGCACAAGATGGTCACCGTCATGCGCAATGGCGAAGAGGTCAAGATCTCCAAGCGCGCTGGTTCCTACGTCACCCTGCGCGACCTGATCGAATGGTCGGCCGGCGAACCGGTCGAAGGCCAGGAACGCGACTTGACGCGCGGCCGCGATGCGGTGCGCTTCTTCCTCATCTCGCGCAAGGCCGATACCGAGTTCGTCTTCGACGTCGACCTGGCGCTGGCGCAGTCCGATGAAAACCCGGTCTACTACGTCCAGTATGCGCACGCCCGCATCTGCACCGTGCTAGGCAAGTCGGGGGTGGATGAAGAGGCGCTCAAGACCAGCGCCGACCTGTCGCTCCTGACCGCCCCGCGCGAAGCCTCGCTCTTGGCCAAGCTGGCCGAGTACCCGGACATGCTGGCGCACGCCCTGCAGGAGCTGGGACCGCACCAGGTCGCCTTCTACCTGCGCGATCTGGCAGGCGAACTGCATAGCTACTACAATGCGGAACGCGTGCTGGTCGACGATGTCCCAACCAGGTCCGCACGTCTGGCGCTGTTGTCCGCCACCCGCCAGGTGCTGCGCAATGGCCTTGCACTGTTGGGCGTATCGGCTCCGGCCAGAATGTAAAACAAGCTAAAACAAGCAGCTAAAGAGAAACGTGAAACCGTTGAACGCGAAATATCACAAGCAGGCCGGCGGTACGCTGCTCGGCCTGATCCTGGGTTTGATCGTCGGCCTGGGGATTGCCGTGGGTGTGGCGCTGATGATTACCAAGTCGCCCATCCCCTTCGTCAACAAGGTCGCGCGCCCCGAGCGCACCGACCCGACTCCGGCCCAGGCGGCCGACCCCAATCGTCCGCTCTACGGTAACCGCGATATCGCCCGTGAGGCCGCGCGCGACCAGCAGCAGTCGCAGACGCCGGTCCCGCCCAACACCGCCACTGCCCAGCCGGTGCCACCGGTGGCGCCGGCCCCGCAAGCCAGCACACCCGCGGCCACCGCGCCGAGCAAGCCCACCGAGACCGCTAGCAAGCCTGCGGCCGCCATGCCATCGGCCTCGGCCGCCAAGAACGACACCAACGACGACAAGTGGACCTACTTCCTGCAGACCGGCGCCTTCCGCGACCAGGCCGATGCCGAAAGCGCCCGCGCCAAGCTGGCCCTGCTGGGCTTCGAGGCCAAGGTCACCGAACGCAGCGCCGACAGTGGCGTGCTGTACCGGGTGCGCATCGGTCCCTTCGAACATGCCGAGGCGATGAACCGCACGCGCAGCAAGTTGTCCGATAACGGGGTCGATGCTGCCATCGTGCGCATTCCCAAATAAACCAGATTGCACCGTAGATGCCGGCGGCAGGGGATAACCGACCGGCACGACGGGCGCGGAACGGCCAGTGGCCGCTCCCACCGACTATCCATCAGAGAGGGTAATACCATGCGTTTTCATCAAAAGTTGCTGGCTGCGGTCAGTTTCGGCCTGCTGGCCATGACTGCCAGTGTCGGCGCCTCGGCCTCGCCGGCCAATCCGCAAGTGGGCAGCGACTACCGTGTGCTGGAGCAGGCTCAGCCCACCGACTCCGGCAACAAGGTCGAAGTCACCGAGTTCTTCTGGTTCGACTGCCCGCACTGCGCGGCCTGGGATCCGTCGCTGACGGCCTGGGTCAAGAAGCAGGGCGACAAGATCAACTTCAAGAAGGTGCCGGTGGCCTTCCGCGATACCTTCGTGCCGCAGCAGAAGCTCTACTACACCCTGGAAGCCATGGGCAAAGCCGAAGAGCTGACCCCCAAGATCTTCCGCGCCATCCACGTTGATGGTGAACGCATCAACACCGACAAGACCATCCTGGCCTATATCGAAAAGATCGGCCTGGACAAGCAGAAATTCCTCGACCTGTACAACTCCTTCGGCATCCAGACCAAGGCCCGCCGCGCCGCCCAGCTGCAGGAAGCCTACAAGGTCGATGGCGTGCCGATGATCGCCATCGATGGCCGCTACGTGACTTCGCCGGCCGTGGTCGGCGTGGCCCTGGCCAACCAGCCGGAATCGATGCAGCAAGCCGCCGCCTTGCAGGTGATGGATCACCTCGTTGCCAAGGTCGCCGCCGAGAAGGCCGCTGGCAGCACTGCCGCTAAAAAGAAATAAGCTTCACCTGTCTTGAACGGCCCGCGTCCGCAAGGCCGCGGGCCGTTTTCGTTGGCGCCCGGATGTTCTAATTGTTCATATCCTCTCAGGAGCAGGCATGTCCACCCTCCCCGTCGTTGCAGCCCAGGAACGCGTCTTCCTGACCGGTGCCTCCAGTGGCATCGGCATGGCCCTGGCCTCGGCCTACGCCCGGCGCGGCGCCGTGCTGGGCCTGGTGGCGCGCCGCGCCGCCGAACTGGAAGCCTTGCGCGCCAGCCTGCCGCATCCTGAGCGCCATCGCATCTATGTGCTGGACGTCACTGATCATGCCGCCCTGGCGGCCGCCGCCGAGGCCTTCATGGCCGAGTTCGGTATGGCCGATGTGGTCATCGCCAACGCTGGCATCTCGCAGGGCACGCTGACCGAATACCAGGAAGACCTGGCCGCCTTCGAACGCATCCTGGCGGTCAATGTCACGGCCACCTTCGCCACCTTCACGCCCTTCGTGGCGCGCATGAAGGCGCAACCGGAGGCCCAGCGCCGTCGCTGCCGGCTGGTCGGTATCGGCAGCGTAGCCGGCATCCGCGGACTGCCGGGCGCCGGCGCCTACAGTGCCTCCAAGGCCGCCGTCATCAGCTATTGCGAATCGCTGCGGGTGGAGTTGAACGCTTCCGGCATCAAGGTGGTGACCATCGCCCCCGGCTACATCGACACCCCCATGACCCGCGTGAACAGCTATCGGATGCCGTTCCTGATGCCGGTCGAACGCTTTGCCCAGCGTGCGGTACAGAGCATCGCCGAGGGCGTCAGCTATCGCGTCATTCCCTGGCAGATGGGCGTGGTGGCCAAGCTGCTCAGGCTGCTGCCGAACTGGCTGTACGATATGGCCTTCGCCCGCGCCCCGCACAAGAAACGCAATCTCTAACCGTGGCGGCTCGCGCCGCATCTGGAGTTTTTCATGAAGATCATTTTTGCCGGCACGCCGGAATTCGCCGCCGTGGCGCTCGAAGCACTGTACGCTGCCGGCCACCAGATCACCCTGGTGCTGACCCAGCCGGATCGCCCCGCCGGACGCGGGATGCAGCTACAGGCCTCGCCCGTGAAGCAATGCGCCCTCAAGTACGGCACCCCGGTGGCGCAACCGGTATCCCTGCGCCTGAACGGCAAATACCCGGACGTGGCGCAAGAAGCCCACGCGCTGTTGCAATCGACCCCGCATGACGTGATGGTGGTGGCCGCCTATGGCTTGATCCTGCCGCGCAGTGTGCTGGACATTCCGCGCTACGGCTGCATCAACATCCACGGCTCGCTCTTGCCGCGCTGGCGCGGCGCTGCGCCCATCCATCGCGCCATCGAAGCGGGCGATGCCGAGACCGGCATCACCATCATGCAGATGGAAGAGGGCCTCGACACCGGCCCCATGATGTTGATCGAAAGCCTGCCCATCCAGGAGGACGACACCACCGGCAGCCTGCATGACAAGCTGGCCGCGCTGGGCGGCAAGATGATCGTGGAGGCGCTGGACAAGTTGGAGCGCGGCGAGCTGCCAGCCACACCGCAGCCGGAACAGGGCGCCAACTACGCCGCCAAGATCGCCAAGGAAGAAGCGGCGCTGGACTTCAGCCAGAGCGCCGAACAACTGGCGCGCCGCATCCGCGCCTTCAATCCCTTCCCCGGTGCCACTGGCCGCTTCGGCGACACCGTGGTCAAGCTGTGGCAGGCGCGTCCGGTCAAGGTCGCCCAGCAGGGCGAGCCCGGCCAGGTGCTCTCAGCCGATGCCCAGGCCGGCATCGTGGTGGCCTGTGGCGAGGGCGCGCTGCTGCTGACCGAATTGCAGAAGCCCGGCGGCAAGCGCCTGCCGGCGGCGCAGTTCCTGACGGGATTCCCGATGGAAGGTGGGCGTCTGGACTGAACCGTTGCGCTGGCCGGCCTCAGCCGATCTGCTTGAGCACATGCGGCAGATGGCGCCAGAACAATTCCTCGCCCAGGTGCACGCGTGCCTGCCAGTCATCCGCGGCATCGTCATTGGCGCCGTCGGTGATGAACTTGAAGGCGCGCCACGGCACGCCGAAGTGACGGCACACGCGGGCGATGGCAAACAATTCCATATCCACCAGATCGACCTTTTGCTCCAGCAGCCAGTCATCGGCCGCCGTCACGAAGCTGTCGCCGGTGCCGCACAGCACGCCCGGATAGCCCGATTCCAGCCGCACCGGCTGTTGTACCTGGTCCATCAGCGGCGTCACGCCACGCGGCGCCAGGGGCGTGGCGTCCATGTCGCGCTGGAGCACGGCGGCCACTTCCAGCAAGCCATCATGCTGGGGATCGATCTTGCCGGCCGTGCCGAAATTGATGATCGCGCGCGGGCTGTGGGTCAGGATGGCCTGGGTAGTGTGCAGCGCGGCATTGACCTTGCCGACGCCGCAATAGCGCACCTGTACGCCCGCCGGAGCAGCGGCGGCATTGAGTTCACTTTCCAGGGCGGTCAGGATCAGGATGGGAGCGTGGTCTGGCATCGATATGAATAAATAGTTAACGGATTGCAACGAGAGCCGCTTGGCAAGGCCGTCCGCCGCGGGGTGGTGGGGGCTTTCGCGTATAATTTGTGTCACTTTTTGCCTGCCAAACCGGTCTTTGCCTGACCGGTTTTTTTGTCGCAGCTTGCCGGTTGCGACATCCCAGGCCCGCATTGTTGCCGTAACCAGAGAAAAACGCCAGATGAAGCCGAACGAACTGTGCCAGACCGAATTGCTGCTGCGCGACCTGATGTCGCAGCGCATCCTCATCCTCGATGGCGCCATGGGCACCATGATCCAGCGCTACAAGCTGACTGAAGAGGATTATCGCGGCCAGCGTTTTGCGGACTTCAGCGTTCCCGGCAAGGAGCTCTTCGTCAAGGGCAACAATGAACTGCTCTCGCTGACCCAGCCGCACATCATCCAGGAAATCCACGAGCAATACCTGGCTGCCGGTGCCGACCTGATCGAGACCAATACCTTCGGCGCCACCAGCGTGGCCCAGGACGACTACCACATGGCGCATCTGGTCTACGAGATGAACCTGGAGTCGGCCCGCCTGGCACGCGCCGCCTGCGACAAGTACGCGACCCCGGACAAGCCGCGCTTCGTCGCCGGCGCCCTCGGCCCCACGCCCAAGACCGCCTCGATCTCGCCGGACGTCAACGACCCGGCCGCCCGCAACGTCACTTTCGATCAACTGGTTACGGCCTACCTGGAGCAGACCCGCGCGCTGGTCGAAGGCGGTGCCGACGTGCTGTTAGTCGAGACCATCTTCGACACGCTCAACTGCAAGGCCGCGCTGTTCGCCATCGATACCTTCTTCGAGGAAAGCGGCAAGCGCCTGCCCATCATGATCTCGGGCACCGTCACCGACGCCTCCGGCCGCATCCTCTCGGGCCAGACCGTGACCGCCTTCTGGAACTCCATCCGCCATGCCCGTCCATTGACCGTGGGCCTGAATTGCGCCCTCGGTGCGGCCCTGATGCGTCCCTATGCGGAAGAGCTCTCCAAGATCGCCGACACCTACGTCTGCATCTATCCCAACGCCGGCCTGCCCAATCCGATGAGCGATACCGGCTTCGATGAAACCCCGGATGTCACCTCGGCCCTGTTGAAGGAATTCGCCGAGAGCGGTTTTGTCAACGTCGCCGGCGGCTGCTGCGGTACCACGCCACCGCACATCAAGGCCATTGCCGAGACGGTCGCCAAGATCGCCCCGCGCAAGGTTCCCGAGCCCACGCATGAGATGCGCCTGTCGGGCCTGGAGCCCTTCACCATCAATGACGATTCGCTGTATGTGAACGTCGGCGAGCGCACCAACGTCACCGGTTCCAAGGCCTTCGCCCGCCTGATCCTCAACGAACAGTACGACGAAGCCCTGGCAGTGGCGCGCCAGCAGGTCGAGAACGGCGCCCAGATCATCGACATCAACATGGATGAAGCGATGCTCGATTCGGTTGCCGCCATGACGCGCTTCCTCAACCTGATCGCTTCCGAACCCGACATCGCCCGCGTGCCCATCATGATCGATTCTTCCAAGTGGGAAGTGATCGAGGCCGGCCTGAAATGCGTGCAGGGCAAGTCCATCGTCAACTCCATCTCGATGAAGGAAGGCGAAGAGAAATTCCTGCGCGAAGCCAAGCTGTGCCGCCGCTATGGCGCCGCCGTGATCGTCATGGCTTTCGACGAAGTGGGCCAGGCCGACACCTTCGCCCGCAAGATCGAGATCTGCGAACGCGCCTATCGCCTCTTGGTGGACAAGCTGGATTTCCCGCCCGAAGACATCATCTTCGACCCCAACATCTTCGCGGTCGCAACAGGCATCGAGGAACACAACAACTACGCGGTCGACTTCATCGAAGCCACCCGCTGGATCCACCAGAACCTGCCCTACGCCAAGATCAGCGGTGGTGTCTCCAACGTCTCTTTCAGCTTCCGCGGCAATGACCCGGCGCGCGAAGCGATCCATACCGTCTTCCTGTATCACGCCATCAAGGCCGGCATGACCATGGGCATCGTCAATGCCGGCATGATCGGCGTGTATGACGACCTGCCGGCCGAGTTGCGCGAGCGTGTGGAAGACGTGGTCCTGAACCGCCGTGAAGATGCCACCGAGCGCATGATCGAATACGCCGCGACGCTCAAGGCCGGCGACAAGAAGGAAGAAGCCACCCTCGAATGGCGCAACCTGCCGGTGGCCAAGCGCCTCTCGCACGCGCTGGTGCACGGCATCACGCAATGGATCGTGGAAGACACCGAAGAGGTGCGCCAGCAGATCGCCGCCGATGGTGGCCGCCCCATCCACGTCATCGAAGGTCCGCTGATGGATGGCATGAACGTGGTCGGTGATCTGTTCGGCCAGGGCAAGATGTTCCTGCCGCAGGTGGTCAAGTCGGCGCGCGTGATGAAGCAGGCGGTGGCGCATCTGATTCCCTTCATCGAAGAAGAAAAGCGCCAGCTCGAAATCGCCACCGGCGAAGTGGCCAAGCCCAAGGGCAAGATCGTCATCGCCACCGTCAAGGGCGACGTCCACGACATCGGCAAGAACATCGTCACCGTGGTCCTCCAGTGCAACAACTTCGAAGTGGTCAACATGGGCGTGATGGTGCCCTGCGCCGAGATCCTGGCCAAGGCCAAGGAAGAGAAGGCCGACATCATCGGCCTCTCCGGCCTGATCACCCCGTCGCTGGAAGAGATGGCCTACGTGGCCAAGGAAATGCAGCGCGATCCGTATTTCGCGGGTCTCAAGATGCCGCTGATGATCGGCGGCGCCACCACCTCGCGTGCGCACACGGCGGTCAAGATCGCGCCCAATTACGAAGGCCCGGTGGTCTACGTGCCGGACGCCTCGCGCGCCGTCTCGGTGGCGCAATCGTTGCTGGCCGACGAGCAGAAGACCCAGTACGTGGCTGAACTGAACGCCGACTACGACCGCATCCGCGAACAGCACGCCAGCAAGAAGGCCGCGCCCATGCTGTCGCTGGCCGCTGCCCGCGCCAACAAGACCAAGCTGGAATTCGCCCCGGTCAAGCCCAAGTTCATCGGCCGCCGCCTGTTCAAGAATGTGGACCTGGGTTTGCTGGCCAACTACATCGACTGGGGCCCGTTCTTCCAGACCTGGGATCTGGCCGGTCCTTATCCTGCGATCCTCACCGATGAAGTCGTGGGCGAAGCCGCCACCAAGGTGTTCCAGGAAGCCCAGGCCATGTTGAAGAAGATCATCGATGGCCGCTGGCTCACCGCCAATGGCGTCATCTCGCTCTTGCCGGCCAATACCGTCAATGAAGACGACATCGAGATCTACACTGACGACAGCCGCAGCCAGGTGGCCTTCACCTACTATGGCTTGCGCCAGCAGACCGAAAAGCCGGTGGTCGATGGCGTGGCCCGTCCCAACCAGTGCCTGTCGGACTTCATCGCACCCAAGGACTCGGGCGTGCCGGATTACATTGGCATGTTTGCCGTGACCGCGGGTCTGGGCATCGAGAAATACGAAAAGCGCTTCGAGGATGCGCATGACGATTACTCTTCCATCATGCTCAAGGCCCTGGCCGACCGCTTGGCCGAAGCCTTCGCCGAATACCTGCATGAGCGCGTGCGCAAGGACTTGTGGGGCTATGCGGCTGATGAGAACTTGAACAGCGCTGAGCTCATCAAGGAAAAATACCTCGGCATCCGTCCCGCACCCGGCTATCCGGCCTGCCCCGAGCACACCGTCAAGGCTGATGCCTTCCGCGTCATGCAGTGCGACGAGATCGGGATGCAGTTGACCGAGTCCTATGCCATGTTCCCCGGTGCTTCGGTGTCCGGCTTCTACTTCGCCCATCCGCAATCGAAGTATTTCGTGGTCGGCAAGATCGGCGAAGATCAGGTGGTCGACATGGCCGAACGCCGCCATGTGCCCAGGGAAGAACTGGAGCGCTGGCTGGCACCCAACCTGTAAATCATTTAAATATTTACGGAGATAACCGTCCGGCCTCGCGCCGGACGGTTTGCTTCAGGCCCTTGCCCCTTGCCGTTGGTCCTTGTATTCCGCCGCCGTCCTGCTATCATCCACGCCCGCCGTTCTGTAGCCCCGCTTTTTGCCATGATTGATTCCGCTGACCACGTCACCCATGCACTGCCCGTGACCGTGGCCACGCGCCTGCACTTCACCGATGGCAAGACGCGCGCCATCTTCACGGTGGACCTGGTGCAGGACCTGCTGGGCGACTGGGTGCTCACCCAAGCCTGGGATGGCATCGAAGGACGCAGCGCAGTACGCAGCGCAGTACGCCGCGTGGTGGTGGCCGGGCATGAAGAGGGTTTGCTGATGCTGCAGAAGATTGCCCGTCACAAGGAGCGCTTGGGGTTCCGGCCTGTGCATCTGTATCACGTGGGCTGAGGCTGCCGGCTTTCCTTGCCGAACGCCGTTCGCGCCCTGGTGGCCCGGATGGCGTTTTTCTATGTAGGTTATCTGCATCGCAGATCTACGCTCAAGTTTCAACGTGTTTAACTTTAATCCGCGAGCGTCTTGAAAAGTATGAATGTCACGCCCCCATTTGACGAACTCGCCAAAGAATACGGCGTGAGAATCGTACGCGATAAAGGCAATTCCGTCATTTCGATACCGAGCATCTCAGAGGTGTCGTTGGATATCGGCTTTATATTGCATCGGGCACCCTTGCAATTCGAGAAATGGAAATTGATACGTATTGTGACTATCGCCGATGACTTATGCTGTTATGGCCGTGGCGTAGAGTCTTTGGCAAGGTCTATACGGCGTGACGGGGAATTGCTGGCCTCTCTGCGGCTTCTTTTAGAGCACTTTCGAAGCGAAATTGTATGGTCGAATTCGCTCGTCTATACGCGATTAAGTCCTTATGTTGCAGAAAGCGATGTAACCGGTGGTAGACGATTTTTATCAAACTTCTCACTGATAGCGGCACGTCTTCAAAAATACGCGAGCCTGGGAATTGTCGTTAATACAGATGCAGACGGCTATGGTCCCAGGCACATTCGCCGCCTGGTCTCTTTGCTAATGACCCTGTTGGGGGTAGTTGTCGGGGGCGGTATTTTGTACGTTCAAAATGTCCGCCACTAAAGTGGCGGCCCATCGTCCAGCATTTCGTCGACAACTACGGCTGGCAAGAAACCTTGGGGTGCGCGGAATGTGCCTGCGGGCTGCCTGAGAGAGCAACGCGCTACGCCGCAACGGCAGATGCGGCCGTGGTTGGCAGCGTAGCGGCTTTCAGCTACGCTGCCGGGTCAACGTTCAATGCCGTTTTTTTCTGATTGCGCCATGCTCATCCTCTTTCTCAAGGCCGTCCTGCTGATCCCGGTCACGCTGCTGCCCATCCTCAATCCCCTGGGCATCGCGCCGGTGTTCGCCAACCTCCTGGGCAATGTCAGTCGCAGCACCGAAAAGCGCATCGCGCGCCAGGTCGCCATCAATTGCTGGTTCATGCTGGTGGCGGCGATCTTCATCGGCTCGCACGTGCTGACCTTCTTCGGCATCTCGCTGCCCATCGTGCGGGTGGGCGGTGGCCTGCTGGTGGCGGTGTCGGGCTGGAAGCTGCTGAACGACAATAGCCAGGACAGCGCTATTCCCACCCAGGTGGCCAAGTCCTATGACGAAGACCTGCCCGATGAAGAAATCAAGGCGCGCAGCTTCTATCCGATGAGCTTCCCCTTGACCGTCGGCCCTGGCACCATCGCCGCCTCCATCACCCTGGGCGCCAACACGCCCACGCGCCTGCTGGATTGGGTGATTTCGGTAGGTAGCGCCGCCCTGGGCGCTGCACTGACCGCGCTGGTGATCTTCCTTTGCTACAACTATGCGCACAAGCTGGTCAACCTGATGGGCCGCCTGGGCACCATGGTGGTGCTGCGGCTATCGGCCTTCATCCTGCTGTGTATCGGGATCCAGATCTTCTGGTCGGGCATGGCGGCCTTGCTGGCCGAGGCGGGAATCAGTGGCGTGGCGCCGTGAGGGAAGAAAAACTAAGAATCGCAAATCCGAAGTGTCAGTTTCCGCAAGGAAAAAACTAACTATTTCAACCAACCCAGCTCATCCAAGGCATCCTGCACCAGTTCCAGCCGCAGCAGCGGATTGTCCAGCGCCAGCAGGCTCTGCTTGAGGTTCACGGAAATGGGCATCATCTCGGCCCAGCGGTTGGCGACCCAGCCGCAGTCATCGAGCTGGTAAGGCGCGGCGATGGGCACTTCGCTGTCCGGCAAGCCTTGGCGCAGTACCGATTGCAGCAGGTTCTCCAGCGCCTGTGCGGTATTGCGCAATTCATCGGGCACCGTCACGGCGCGGTCGGCTTCCATCATCTCCACCTGTGCCGTCCACAGCCCGTGCTTTTGCTGCTCGGCCTGCAGGATACGGAAACGTTCACTGCCGAGACAGGCAATGCGCATCAGGCCGGGGGAGGGCGTGCTCCATTCCTGGATGCGCGCCACCGTGCCCACGCCGACGAAGCGCTCGGTCTGGCCGGGCCGCCGTACTTCCGATCCATCCGTCAGGGCCACCACGCCAAAGCTGCTGCCCTCGGCGATGCACTTGCGGATCATGTCCAGGTAGCGCACCTCGAAGATCTGCAGCGGCAGCCGCCCTTGCGGAAAGAGCGTGCTGGCCAGCGGGAACAGCGGGATGGTCTGGGCCGAGATCGGTGGGCGCGGCGTGGCGGGGGCAGCAGGCATGATTACTCCTCAAGGAAGTCACTCATGAACGCAGCGCATAGCGGTTCTCGGCCACGCATTCATAGCGCTGCACAATGTAGCCATTGTCGTCCACGCTTTCGAGATAGACGTCGAACTGCCACAACCGCGCCATGTGACGCAGCACCTCGTTGGTGCTGTCGCCCAGCGAGCGGCCATCGCTGCGGAAATGGCGCAGCGTCAGGCTGCGGTTGCCGCGTGTGTTGACCGACCAGACCTGGATATTGGGTTCGCGATGGTTGATGTCGTACTGCCGCGAGAGCGCCTGGCGCACGTACTGGAAGCCGCGCTCATTGTGGATGGCCGAGACTTCGATCTCGCTGCGTGCCTCATCGTCCAGCACGGCAAACATGCGCATGTCGCGCATGAGCTTGGGCGAGAGATATTGCGCAATGAAGCTCTCATCCTTGTAGTTGCGCATCACATGCTGCAGGGTATCGAGCCAGTTGCTGCCGGCTATGTCGGGGAACCACTCGCGGTCTTCGTCGCTGGGGTGTTCGCAGATGCGGCGGATGTCGCTCATCATCGAGAAACCCAGAGCATAGGGATTGATGCCGTTGTAATACGGTTTGGTAATGGGCGGCTGGAACACCACGTTGCTATGCGAATGCAGGAATTCCATCATGAAGCCATCGGTCAGGCGGCCCTGGTCGTAGAGCGTATTCAACAGGGTGTAATGCCAGAAGGTGGCCCAGCCTTCGTTCATCACCTGGGTCTGGCGCTGCGGATAGAAGTACTGGCCGACCTTGCGCACGATGCGGATGACCTCGCGCTCCCACGGCTCCAGCAGGGGCGCATTCTTCTCGGCGAAATACAGCAGGTTTTCCTGCGGCTCGGACGGGAAGCGGCCTTCCACAGCGGCGGCCGCCGTTTCCTTCTTGGCCGGCAAGGTGCGCCACAGCTCGTTGACCTGCGATTGCATATAGGCTTCGCGTTCGCGCTGGCGCGCCTTTTCCTGCGCCAGCGAGAGACGTTGCGGACGTTTGTAGCGGTCCACGCCGTAGTTCATCAGCGCATGGCAGGAGTCCAGCAATTCTTCCACGCGTTCGAAGCCGTGCCGTTCTTCGCACTCGGCGATGTAATTGCGGGCATACACCAGGTAATCGATGATGGCGCTGGCGTCGGTCCACAACTGGAACAGGTAGTTGCCCTTGAAGAAAGAGTTGTGGCCGTAGGCGGCGTGGGCGATGACCAGGGCTTGCATGGTCATCGTGTTCTCTTCCATCAGGTAGGCGATGCAGGGGTCCGAGTTGATCACGATCTCGTAGGCCAGGCCCATCTGGCCGCGCTTGTAGTCGCGTTCGGTCAACATGAAATGCTTGCCGTAGGACCAGTGCCGATAATTGACCGGCATCCCGTGCGAGGCATAGGCATCCATCATCTGCTCGGCCGAGATGATCTCCAGCTGGATGGGGTAGATGTCCAGCGCGTAACCCTTGGCCACCCTGGCGATTTCCTCGTTGTAGCGCTCGATGAGCTCGAAGCTCCAGTCCGAGGGGCAAGGCAGCGGGTCATGCTTGAAGCGGCTGTTCATGCGTGCACCTGCTTTTCAAAGAGTTCGCGGAAGACCGGATAGATCTCGGCGGCCGATTGCACCTTCTTCATGGCGAAGTGCGGATGCGATTCGATCAACTGCATGTACTCGGTCCACAGGTTCTGTTCCGGCTCGGCCACCTGGATGTAGGCGAAATAGCGTGTCAGCGGCAGGATGGAGGACTCCAGCAGTTCACGGCACTTGGGTGAATCGTCGTTCCAGTTGTCGCCATCCGAGGCTTGCGCACCATAGATATTCCATTCGCTGGGCGAGTAGCGCTTGGTGATGATGTCGTGCATCAGCTCCAGGGCGCTGGAGACTACGGTGCCGCCGCTTTCCTGCGAATGGAAGAAGGTGTTTTCATCGACTTCATCGGCACGCGTGTGATGGCGGATGAAGACCACTTCGATGTGCTCGTAGTTACGCGTCAGGAATAGATAGAGCAGGATGAAGAAGCGCTTGGACAAATCCTTGCGCTGCTCATCCATCGAGCCCGACACGTCCATGACGCAGAACATCACCGCGCGGCTGGACGGTTGCGGTTGACGCACCCGGTTCACATAGCGCAGGTCGAAGGGGTCGATGAAGGGGATGCGCAGGATGCGGGCGCGCAGGTGCTTCACCTCTTCTTCCAGCAGCGGGATATCGGCGCTGTGCTCCCCGGGCTTGCGCTTCATCTCGGCCAGCGCTTCTTCGGCCGCATCGAGCTGCCGCTGCAGCGGCCCGCCCAGGGCGATGCGGCGGCCCAGGGAGGAACGCAGCGAGCGCACCACGTCGATGTTGTTGGGCGAGCCGTCGACCGAATAACCGGCGCGCTGGTTTTTCCAGTTGGGTACTTGCAGCAGATTGGTTTCCACCAGGCGCGGCAGTTCCAGATCCTCGAAGAAGTAATGCATGAATTCTTCGCGGGTCAGCTCGAAGGTGAAATCATCCTGGCCTTCGCCCTCATTGCTGGCACTGCTGCCACCCCCGCCACCGCTGCCACCGTTCTGGCGCGGGATACGGTCACCCTGCAGGTAATCCTGGTTGCCCGGATGCACGGCTTCGCGCTTGCCTCCCTTGCCGTGATGGAAGAAGGGCTCCGAGACATCCTTGCGCGGGATGCTGATGCTCTTCGATTTTTCCAGATCGGTAATGCTCCGGTCGCGCACGGCGTCGGCCACCGAACGTTGGATATGTCCCTTGAAGCGCCGCAGGAAGCGCTCCCGATTGGCGATGCTCTTGTTCTTGCCAGCCAGCCTGCGGTCGATGATCTGATGCAGCACTCGGTTCTCCTGCTAGTGGTCGGCGGTGCGCCAGGCGCACGGCGCCGAAGGGTCGCCGCGCGCATCGCCATGCATGGAGCGGGCGATGCGCAACAGCGGCGCTTACGAGGACTTGCGCACGCGCAGGTACCATTCGCACAGCAGGCGCACCTGCTTGGGCGTGTATCCCTTGCTGACCATGCGATTGACGAAGTCTTCGTGTTTCTGCATTTCTTCGGTGGAGCCCTTGGCGTTGAAGGAAATCACCGGCAACAGGTCTTCGGTGTTGGAGAACATCTTCTTCTCGATCACCACGCGCAGTTTTTCATAGCTGGTCCACAGCGGATTCTTGCCACCGTTGTTGACCCTTGCACGCAGCACGAAGTTGACGATCTCGTTGCGGAAGTCCTTGGGGTTGCTGATGCCGGCCGGCTTCTCGATCTTTTCCAGCTCGGCATTCAAGGCTGCGCGGTCGAAGCTCTCGCCAGTATCATGATCGCGGTATTCCTGATCCTGGATCCAGAAATCGGCATAGGTGACGTAACGGTCAAAGACGTTCTGGCCATATTCCGAATACGACTCCAGATACGCGGTCTGGATTTCCTTGCCGATGAATTCGGCATAGCGCGAGGCCAGCGTGTCCTTCACGAAGGACAGGTATTTCTGCTCGACTTCCTGCGGGAATTGCTCGCGCTCGATCTGCTGTTCCAGCACGTACATCAGGTGCACTGGATTGGCCGCTACCTCGGTGGTATCAAAGTTGAACACGCGCGAGAGGATCTTGAAGGCGAAGCGCGTGGAGATGCCGTTCATGCCTTCATCGACACCGGCATAGTCGCGATACTCCTGATAGGACTTGGCCTTGGGGTCGGTATCCTTCAGATTCTCGCCGTCATAGACCTGCATCTTGGAGAAGAGGCTGGAATTTTCCGGCTCCTTCAGGCGCGTCAGTACCGAGAACTGCGCCATCATCTTCAGCGTGCCGGGGGCGCACGTCGCCTTGCCCAGCGACGAGCTGCGGATCAGCTTTTCGTAGATCTTGATTTCTTCGGACACGCGCAGGCAGTAAGGCACCTTGACGATGAAGATGCGGTCCAGCAGCGCTTCATTGTTCTTGTTGTTGCGGAAGGCCTTCCATTCCGATTCGTTGGAGTGGGCCAGGATGACGCCATCGAAGGGGATCGCACCGAAACCTTCAGTGCCCTTGAAGTTGCCTTCCTGGGTGGCCGTCAACAGCGGGTGCAGCACCTTGATGGGGGCCTTGAACATTTCCACGAATTCCAGCAGGCCCTGGTTGGACAGGCACAGACCACCCGAATAGCTGTAGGCGTCGGCATCGTCCTGCGAATATTGTTCCAGCTTGCGGATGTCGACCTTGCCGACCAGGGTGGAAATGTCCTGGTTATTTTCATCGCCCGGCTCGGTCTTGGAAATGCCGATCTGGCGCAGGATGGACGGGTAGCGCTTGACCACGCGGAACTGGCGGATGTCGCCGTTGTACTCGTGCAGGCGCTTGACCGCCCAGGGGCTCAGGATGGGTTTGAGATAGCGGCGCGGGATGCCGTATTGCTCTTCGAGGATGGGGCCGTCTTCGTCATAGTCGAACAAGCCCAGCGGCGATTCGTTGACCGGCGAGCCCTTGATGGAATAGAAGGGCACTTGCTCCATGAGCTGCTTCAAGCGCTCGGCAATGGAGGACTTGCCGCCACCGACCGGGCCCAGCAGATAAAGGATCTGCTTCTTCTCTTCCAGGCCTTGCGCGGCATGGCGGAAATACGAAACAACCTGCTCGATCACTTCTTCCGCGCCATAGAATTCCTTGAAGGCGGGATAGACCTTGATGACCTTGTTGGCAAAGATGCGCGAGAGGCGCGGATCTTCCCGGGTGTCGACCTTCTCCGGTTCGCCGATGGCCATCAGCATCCGTTCGGCAGCCGATGCATAGACTGCCGGGTCGTTCTTGCAAAGATTCAGATACTCTTCAAGCGATAATTCTTCTTCTCTGGTCTTGTCGAACCGGCTTGCAAAGCTGCTGTAGATATCCATACCACCTCCGTCGCTCTCAAAAAAGTACGAAACAGATTCATATGTCTGGACTTGCCATCTGCGGTTATCAAAGAACGCGTCGGTGACTCTGTGTTGCGTCATTGCCGGTGTGTTCTTTGAAAGCCGTAGCATCAACAGCGCGATGTGAAGATTTTTTTAGATCGCGTTTTTATTCTAGTCCTTTTTTTGCTTCTGCTTGATGATCCCTATAGTGCAGCTTTGTTCATCAGAGCCAGATTTTTTTGCGCTTTCCCGTCTATTGAGGTGATGCTTCGATCTCCTCGCCTGCGCGGAGAGGCCTGAAGGGAATTTCACTTCATGCTCTTTCAATGTGCGGATCGCTTCAGCGGTTGACCTCACGGTGCGCTATTTTCGCGCAGCGTGCCATCATGAAAAACCTGATGGCCGGCGGGAGAAAACAGGCGGACAATGCCTGTCGGGCGGTTGAGCAGGCCAGAAAGACTGGTCTTGCCAATGCTGCCGTTCTCCTCCTGCCGGTGCAATTCGCGTGTCCCGCGCACCGATCTCTTTACTTCATATCCCCTTATAGCTGGAATCGTGCCAGCCATGGTTGACATATTGCAGGGTACAGCCAAGGTAAAGCATCTTTTTTGTAACCGGGGCGATTGCGCTGCCTCTCTGTTGCTGATCCGCCTCACCCCGACTGGCGTGCAAGGACGTTCAGCAGCGCTGCAAAAATGCTTTAGATGATTTACGGATTTGTTCATGCGTGGCGCGCATGGGTTGTCCCGTTTTTTTGCATACCGGAATAGCATGATGTGAAGGCTTGTGCTGAATCCCGAGTGATGTCCTGCAAGCAACTTCATAGGGGCTGTTTCCGCCCATTTTTGCAATTCCGCCACGCTCCCGGTACAAACTCGGCCGTCAGCCTCTCGGCGTGGGGGGTAAAAGCGCATAAGTCATTGACAGCTAAGTAGAAAATGCAGTCTAATTCAGGGTTCACCATCTGAAGAATTGCGCGCGGTGCCGTCGCAGTGCTGTTTCAGTTGCCCACCGGACGATTACCCAGGGTATTGCCCAGGTTGTCCACCGGGAGGCGGCAGAGGCCAACAGAGTTAATGGTGTCAGCGATGCAGGGGCTGCCGGCTTGGTGGGCGGCAGGGCATCGGTGATGCGGAACAGGCACACCGAAAGCGGTTCCAGAATTCCGATTTATTTTTGCTGTTTGCTCCAAGGCAGCCCAACTTAGCGAGTCCAACATGAAACGTACTTACCAACCTTCCGTCGTGCGTCGCAAGCGTACCCATGGTTTCCGTGCCCGTATGGCCACCCGTGGCGGCCGTGCCGTGATCAACGCCCGTCGCGCCAAGGGCCGCAAGCGTCTGGCTGCAGTTTAAGCCGGGGCTTTGCGCTGCCGTTTCGTGTGACGGACGTCCGTTCACCGCTTCCAGCACGTCAAGCAGGCGACTTCCCACGCGATCGGCGAATCGTTAAAACGGATGAGTTTTCATCCGTTTTTCGTTTGCGCCCCGTGTATCGTACCGAGCATTTCGTGTTGTACGCCCGCCGCAACAGTCTGTCGCAAGCCCGTCTGGGCGTGGTGGCGGCCAAGCGGCTGGCGCCGCGTGCGGTGACCCGCAACACGATCAAACGGGCCACGCGCGAGCTGTTTCGTCAGGCGCAACTGCCTGCCGTGGACTGCATCGTGCGCCTGTCGCGCCCGGTCAATACCAGGAAAGATCCGGCCCGCAGTGCGGTCGTCAAGGCCATGCTGCGTGCCGAACTGACGCAATTGTTCGCCTTCCTGCCGAGCGCGGCTGCGTTCGCCAGGAAATAGCCAGGAAAACCGGAAGTGATGAAGACGCCTCTGCTCCTGCTGTTACGTGCCTACAAGCTGGGAGTGAGCCCTTTCCTGGGGCAGAATTGCCGTTTCTATCCCAGCTGTTCCGACTACGCTGCCGAGGCGGTGCGCCTGCATGGCGCGCTCAAGGGCAGCCTGTTGGCCGGCAAGCGCCTGTGCAAGTGTCATCCCTGGCATCCCGGTGGCCTGGACTTCGTGCCCGGCTCGGAGCAGGCGCGTGCGCAGGCGATGCAAGCGTCTTCATCTACCTCTGCCGGGTCCGCTTCCGGGTGTGTATCTGACTCCCCCTCTACTTCGCCGCAGCCCTCGGCTGCGCGGGTTTCTCCCCCTGTGGCCGCTGACGGTTGCAGCCACTCCTGAACTCATCAATACGCATATGGATATCAAACGTACCGTCCTGTGGGTTGTATTCTCCTTCTCCCTGCTGCTGCTCTGGGATAGCTGGATGCGCCATAACGGACATCAGTCGATGTTCTTCCCGTCGGCCACTTCGACTCAGGAGCAAGCCGCCGCCAATCCGGCCTCGCCCACCGCCAGCCCGACCGGTTCCCCGGTCCCGCAGGCTGGCACGCCGGCGCCGGCCCCTGGCGCCGTGCCGGGTGCTGAGGTTGCCGCTGCCACCAAGGGCGAAACCATCACCATCACCACCGACCTGGTCAAGGCCAGCATCGATACCGTGGGCGGTGAATTGAAGCGCCTGGAACTGTTGAAGGAACCCGACGTGGTCGATCCGACCAAGAACGTTGTGCTGTTCGACTCCGAACCGGGCCACATGTACCTGGCCGAATCGGGCTTGATCGGCGGTCCCTTCCCCAACCACAAGACCATCTTCACCGCCCAGCCGGGTCCGCGCACGCTGGACAACGGCAATGAAGTGCAACTGGTGCTGGTGGCCGAGCAGGGCGGCGTGAAGCTGACCAAGACCTACACCTTCAAGCGCGACAGCTACCTGATTGACGTCAAGCACACGGTGACCAACACCACCGGTGCGCCGATCAATCCTTCGCTGTACCTGCAACTGGTGCGCGACGGCAACAAGCCCGGTGGCGAATCGCACTTCTACAGCACCTTCACCGGCCCGGCCGTCTATAGCGATGCCGAACACTTCGAAAAGCTGGACTTCGAAAAGATCGCCAACGGCAAGCAGCAGCACGTGAACAAGGCCGACAACGGCTGGATCGCCATGGTGCAGCACTACTTCGTGTCGGCCTTTATCCCGCCCCAGAAGGCCGAGCGCGACATCTTCAGCAAGAAGGTTGGCGACAACCTGTATGCGATCGGTTCCATTCTGCCGCTGGGCACGGTGGCGCCCAACGCCAGCGTGACCATGGACAGCCAGCTGTATTCCGGTCCCACCGTCTCCAAGACCCTGCAAGCGATTGCCCCGGGCCTGGACTTGGTGCGTGACTACGGCCACCTGACCGTGATCGCCGAGCCCATCTTCTGGCTGATGACCCACATCCACAACCTGGTGGGCAACTGGGGCTGGACCATCATCCTGCTGACTGTGCTGATCAAGCTGGTGTTCTTCCCGTTGTCGGCCGCCAGCTACCGCAGCATGGCCAAGATGAAGGCGGTCTCGCCCAAGATGCAAGCCATCCGCGAACGCCACAAGAACGATCCGCAGGCCATGAATCGCGAGATGATGGCGCTCTACAAGACCGAGAAGATCAACCCGCTGGGCGGCTGTCTGCCTATCGTGATCCAGATCCCGGTGTTCATCTCGCTGTACTCGGTGCTGCTGGCTTCGGTGGAAATGCGCGGCGCACCGTGGCTGGGCTGGGTGCATGACCTGACGGCACCGGATCGTCTGTTCGGCACGCTGCCTTACTTCAACATGCCTATCGGCTTGCTGCCCATCATCATGGCGGCCTCGATGTTCCTGCAGACCAAGCTCAACCCGACCCCGCCCGATCCGGTGCAGGCCAAGGTGATGATGTTCATGCCGCTGGTGTTCTCGGTGATGTTCTTCTTCTTCCCGTCCGGCCTGGTGCTGTACTGGGTGACCAACAACATCCTGTCTATCGCCCAGCAATGGGTGATCACCCGCAACATCGAGAGCGGCAAGACCAAGTAAGTGATTCTGGTCAGCTATCCAAGAAAAAACCCGTGGAATCCACGGGTTTTTTTTCGGTCCTACTGTGCCAGCGGGGTTAACATTGTCAAAGCCGTTGCTCCGAGGGGGATGCCGCGGGCTCAGTTCAACACAACAACAAGTATTCGCAGATGACTTTAGATTCTTCTCCTATCGCCGCCATCGCCACCGCACCCGGACGCGGCGGCATTGGTGTGGTGCGCATTTCCGGCCGCAACCTGACGCCGGTGATGCGTGCCGTATGCGGGCGTGAGAGCCTCGCGCCGCGCCATGCCACCTACCTGCCGTTCCAGAATGAAGACGGCAGCGTCATCGACCAGGGCCTGGCCATCTATTTCCCTGGTCCGCATTCCTACACCGGCGAAGACGTGCTGGAACTGCAGGGCCATGGTGGCCCGGTGGTGATGCAGATGCTGCTGGCGCGCTGCGTGCAGGCCGGTAGCGAGATCGGCTTGCGCCTGGCCGAGCCGGGTGAATTCACCCAGCGTGCCTTCTTGAACGACAAGATCGACCTGGCCCAGGCCGAGGCCGTGGCCGACCTGATCGAAGCCACCACTGAGGCGGCGGCCAAGTCGGCTTCCGAATCGCTCTCGGGGGCCTTCTCCAAGGTGATCCATGAACTGGTGGACCAGGTCACGCGCCTGCGTATGTTGGTGGAAGCCACGCTGGACTTCCCCGAAGAGGAAATCGATTTCTTGCAGCAGAGCGATGCCCGTGGCCAGCTCGCCACCATCCGCAGTACGCTGGAAGACGTCTTCAAGCACGCCGCGCAAGGTGCGCTGCTGCGCGACGGCCTCAATGCCGTGCTGGCCGGCAAGCCCAACGTAGGCAAGTCTTCGCTGCTGAACGTGCTGGCCGGCTCGGACGTGGCCATCGTCACCCCCATTGCCGGCACCACCCGCGACAAGGTCACCCAGACCATCCAGATCGAAGGGATGCCCCTGAACATCATCGACACCGCCGGCATTCGCGAAGCGGGCGAGGATGGTAGTGGCCCGGATGAAGTCGAACGCATCGGCATCGAGCGTACCTGGGCCGAGGTGGCCAAGGCCGACGTCATCCTGCATATGCTGGACGCTGATCGCGGCCCGACCCTGGAAGATGAAAAGATCACCGCGCGCTTCCCCGATGGCGTGCCCATCATCCGCATCTGGAACAAGATCGACCGTTCCGGGCACAAGCCGGCCGTGGACAAGATGTCCGACGCCACCCATGTCTATCTGTCGGCGGCCGAAGGGCAGGGCGTGGACCTGCTGCGTGCCGAGCTGTTGCGCATCGCCGGTTGGCAGCAGACGGTGGAGTCGCGCTATCTTGCCCGCGAGCGGCACCTGCTGGCATTGAAGGCGGCCGATGAGCATCTGGCCCATGCTGCTGCTCATGCCGCGCTGGACAATGAAGCCGGCGACCATGCACTGGATCTGTTTGCCGAAGAGCTGCGCCTGGCGCAGGAGCGGCTCTCCAGCATCACCGGCAAGTTCACGTCGGATGATTTGCTGGGGGTGATCTTCTCGCGCTTCTGTATCGGCAAGTAAGCTCGGCAGTGAGGTGAAGACGGCGTGGCTGCGTGGTCTTCATTCCTGACAGATTCCCTAAGTTCCACTGCTCAATTGCAACGGATGTTACAGCGTGTAAAAAGCTTGGAGGTGAAAGAGGAGCATCGTTATTCTGAAGTTCCTCCCCCTCCAATTCATCACCCCTGAGAATTGGATTTAACCCGCCGCCGCAAGGTGCGCGGGTTTTTTTATGGCTGTGTGCCACTGCTCTGCAGGAAAAAGAGGGCGCTGCTAAGATGCCGGCTGTCTGAATCGTCCTTCAACCCTCTGCAAAGGAACAAGAACATGTCTGCCAATCCACGCAATGCCGACTATCCCATCGATCCGCAATTCCTGAACCGCTGGTCCCCGCGCGCCTACAGCGCCGCCGAGATTTCCGAAGAGACCGTGCTGACCTTCCTGGAAGCCGCCCGCTGGGCGCCTTCGGCCTACAATGCCCAACCCTGGCGCTTCGTCTATGCGCGTCGCGGCACCCCGGCCTGGGATAGCCTGCTGGGCCTGTTGAATGAATTCAACCGCAGCTGGTGCGCCAACGCCTCGGCCCTGATCGTGGTGCTCTCGCGCACCGTGATGGTCCCCCCGGGCGCCACGGAAGCCGTGCCGGCCCCGACCCATTCCTTCGACACCGGCTCGGCCTGGGGCTACCTGGCCCTGCAAGCTTCGCTGTCCGGTTGGCACGCCCACGGCATGGCCGGCTTCGACAAGGAGCGCGCCCGTACCGAACTGAATGTGCCGGCCGAATTCTCGGTGGAAGCCATGGTGGTGGTAGGCAAGCTGGGCGACAAGTCGACCCTGCCCGAAGGCCTGCAGGCGCGTGAAGTACCGAGCCCGCGCGAGCCGCTGTCCAAGCTGGCGTTCGAGGGCAAATTCAAGGCCTGAAGCCGGGTCGTAAAAAATTTCGCAATTTTCTAAAAAAGGCCTGGCTTTTTGAAAAAGTCTCTCCTATAATAGCGATCTTTCAGCAAGCAAGGACGGCTGAAACGGTTTTAGGAGTGGTAGTTCAGTTGGTTAGAATACCGGCCTGTCACGCCGGGGGTCGCGGGTTCGAGCCCCGTCCGCTCCGCCAAATAAAACGCCTCATTCGAAAGAATGGGGCGTTTTTGTTTTTGCGCTTTGTTTTCTCTCATCTGCCTAGCTGAAAAAAAGCCGATGCATCGCAAGATACATCGGCTTCGTCACGCTGAGGCCAGCGAAGGTCAACCCTTCGCCTTACTCCCCGACAACTGCTCCACCACCTGCCGCGGTGCCTCGGCATAGTGCTTGAACTCCATCGAGTAGGTCGCCCGCCCCTGTGACAGCGAGCGCAGCGTGGTCGAGTAGCCGAACATTTCCGACAGCGGCACTTCGGCGCGCACCAGCTTGCCGCCGCCCACCATGTCTTCCATGCCCTGCACCATCCCGCGCCGCGAGGACAGGTCGCCCATCACGTTGCCCATGAATTCCTCGGGCGTTTCCACCTCGACCTGCATCATCGGCTCCAAGAGCATCGGGCCGGCACGCTTCATCGCTTCCTTGAAGGCCATCGAGCCGGCCATGCGGAAGGCGTTTTCGTTGGAGTCCACGTCGTGGTATGAACCGAAGGTCAACGTCGCCTTCACATCGACCACCGGGTAACCGGCCAGCACGCCCGCCTTGAGCGATTCCTGGATGCCCTTGTCCACGGCCGGGATGAATTCGCGCGGTACCACGCCACCCTTGATGGCATCGACGAATTCATAGCCCTTGCCGGCCGGTTGCGGTTCCAGCTTGATCACCACGTGACCATACTGCCCACGCCCGCCAGACTGCTTGACGAACTTGCCTTCCACATCTTCCACGGCCTTGCGGATCGCTTCACGATAGGCCACCTGCGGCTTGCCGACCGTGGCCTCGACGTTGAACTCGCGCTTCATCCGGTCGACCAGAATTTCCAGGTGCAGCTCGCCCATGCCCGACATGATGGTCTGGCCTGATTCCTCATCGGTATGTACGCGGAAGGACGGATCTTCCTGTGCCAGGCGATTCAAGGCGATGCCCATCTTTTCCTGGTCGGCCTTGGTCTTGGGCTCCACTGCCTGCGAGATCACCGGCTCGGGGAAGATCATGCGTTCCAGGATAATGGGATGCTCCGGGTCCGACAGCGTGTCGCCAGTAGTCACATCCTTCAGACCCACGGCCGCAGCGATGTCGCCAGCGAACACTTCCTTGATCTCCTTGCGCTCGTTGGCGTGCATCTGCAGGATGCGGCCCAGGCGTTCCTTCTTGCCCTTGACCGGGTTGTAGACCGTGTCGCCCGAATTGACGATGCCGGAATACACGCGGAAGAAGGTCAACTGACCCACGAAGGGATCGGTCATGATCTTGAAGGCCAGCGCCGAGAACGGTTCTTCATCCGAAGGATGGCGCTCGATCTCGCTATCGTCCTCGCCATGCCCGGCAATGGCTGGCACGTCCACGGGTGACGGCAGGTAATCGATCACCGCATCCAGCATGGCTTGCACGCCCTTGTTCTTGAAGGCGGAACCGGCCAGCATCGGCACGATCTCGTTGGCCACCGTGCGCAGGCGCAGGCCGCGCTTGATGTCGTCTTCGGTCAGGGGATTGCCGGAGAGATATTTCTCCAGCAGTTCCTCATTGGCTTCGGCGGCCTGCTCGACCATGTGGTCGCGCCATTGGCGTGCGGTGTCCTCCAGCTCCAGCGGGATGTCTTCGTACTTGAACAGCACGCCCTGGCTGGCCTCATCCCAGATGATGGCCTTCATCTTGACCAGGTCGATCACGCCCGAGAAATGGTCTTCCGCGCCCACCGGAATCTGGATGGGAACGGCACGACCCTTGAGGCGTTCCTCGATCTGCTTCTGCACGCGGAAGAAGTCGGCGCCGACGCGGTCCATCTTGTTGACGAAGGCAATGCGCGGCACCTTGTACTTGTTGGCCTGGCGCCAGACGGTCTCGGACTGCGGCTGCACGCCGCCCACCGAGTCATACACCATCACCGCGCCATCGAGCACGCGCATGGAGCGCTCCACCTCGATGGTGAAGTCCACGTGACCGGGGGTGTCGATGATGTTGATGCGATGCTCGGGATAATTGCCGGCCATGCCTTTCCAGAAGGCCGTGGTGGCCGCCGAGGTGATGGTGATGCCGCGTTCCTGCTCCTGCTCCATCCAGTCCATGGTGGCCGCACCGTTATGCACTTCACCGATCTTGTGGTTCACACCCGTATAAAAAAGAATGCGCTCGGTGGTCGTGGTCTTGCCCGCGTCGATATGCGCGCTGATACCGATGTTGCGGTAGTTTTCTATTCGGGTCTTGCGGCTCATGGCATGTCCTTTCGATGGTGCCGTCAAATGCTGGGTTCTGTATTGCCGGGTTAATCTTTGATGAATGATGTGGCTCGTCACCATTTATTTATGTAACGAGCATTAGATAATAGGAACGTCGCGACCAAAGTTCAAGGGCTGGTGATTTATTTTTGTAACGCTGATTAAAATAAACTACACTGCCAGGCAATACCATTACCGCCAGGGGTAATACCCTGCAAAGGAAACCGATGATAAAAACCCGCGGCCGCCCGCGCAGCTTCGACCGTGAACAGGCGCTGCATCAGGCCATGCAAGTGTTCTGGAGCAAGGGCTACGAAGGCACCACCATGGCCGACCTGACTGCGGCCATCGGGGTGAAGGCGCCCAGTCTCTATGCCGCCTTTGGCGACAAGGATGCGCTCTTTCGTGAAGTCGTGGAGGTCTATGCGCGCACCGTCAGCGCCGAGCCCTTGCGCCTGTTGCAGGCAGGCAAAGGCATTTACCAGGATCTGCTGGCCATGCTGCGCGCCAGCGTGCGCATGTATTCCGGCAAGACCACGCTGCCCGGCTTGCCGGTCGGCAAGGGTTGCATGGTGGTGGTCTCGGCCATCAACTGTGCGCCCGAGAACAGCGAGCACAGTGATGCGCTCTCGCAACGTCGCCACAAGCGCCGCAACGAAATCCGCGCGCGCCTGCTGCAGGCCCAGCGCGAAGGCGAGATCCGGGCCGATGCCGATGTCACCGCCCTGGGGGATTTCTACACCAGCTTTCTCAATGGCTTGGCGCTGGGCGCACGCGATGGCGTCTCCAGCGCGCGCCTGGCCGCGACCCTGCAGCCCGCGATGCTACCGTTGGAAAGCGTACTTTCAGGATCAATACCAAGCTCATGAGACCCCTGCGCTATGCCATCATCGGTGGCGGCATCAACGGCCTGGCCGTGGCCCGTCAGTTGTTGCTGGATCGTCCCGATGTCGAGGTCACCGTCTTCGAGAAGGAAGATGCGGTGGCCCGCCACCAATCCAGCCATAATTCCGGCGTGGTCCATGCCGGGCTCTACTATGAACCGGGCGGCCTGAAAGCCACACTGTGCCGGCGCGGAGTGCAACTGGTCCAGTCCTATTGCCAACAGAACGCGCTGCCCTATGACGAATGCGGCAAGGTGGTGGTGGCGCTCACCCAAGAGGAGTTGCCGCGGCTGGAAGCCATCTACCGCAAGGCCTTGGCCAATGGCGTGCCGGATGTGGAAATGATCGATGCCGGTCGCCTGCGCGAGATCGAACCCAACTGCGTCGGCCTGCGGGCTCTGTATTCGCCGCGCACGGCCATCGTCAGCTATGGCCGCATTGCCCAGCGCATGGCGCAGGAGATCGAGGAGCGCGGTGGCACTATCCGCCTCAATGCCGCGGTGCGCCGCATTGTCGAACGGGGTGAGCAGGTGCATATTGAACTGCAGTCCGGCGAGCTGCACGCGCAGGCCTTCGACGCGGCCATCGCCTGCAGTGGCCTGCAATCAGACCGCCTGGCACAGCACTCGGGCGACAGCGCCACCCCGCGCATCGTGCCTTTCTTCGGGCAGTACTACGTCATCGACGAAGCCTTCAAGACACACGTCAAGGGCCTGATCTATCCCGTGCCCGATCCGCGTTTCCCCTTCCTGGGGGTGCATTTCACCAAGCGCATTGATGGCCAGATGACGATCGGTCCCAATGCCTTCATCTCGCTGGGCCGCGAAAACTACCTGGGCGATTGTTTCAGCCTGCGTGATATTGCCGACTACCTGGGTTATCCGGGTTTCTGGAAATTCGCCGGCCGCAATGTGCCGGCGACGCTGCGCGAGCTCAAGACCGTCCTCAGCGCCAAGGTATTCGTGCGCGAAGCGGCGCGCTACGTGCCCTCGCTGGCCGAGGTGAGCGTTACCCCGGCGGTACGCGGCATTCGCGCGCAGGCCATGGAGCGCGATGGGCGTCTGGTGGACGACTTCGTGATCCGCCAGAGCCGCCGCGTCACCCACATCCGTAACGCACCCTCACCGGGGGCGACCTCCTCGCTGGCCATTGGTGAGCACATCGTGCGCCAACTGGTCAGTCCAGCGTAGCGCAATATGAAAAAAACGCCGCGATGGATTGCCCATCGCGGCGTTTTTCTTCATACGGCAGTGCCAGTTACGCCGCGCGCGCCAGCGTGCCGTCGTTTTCCTTCAGTTGACCACCCAATGCATCGACCAGCGCCGAGAGCAGCTTGGCCAGTTCGCCGGCCATGAGCATGAAGTCGCCATCGAAGCGTTCATCATCGTTCTTGCCGGCGATCTCGCTGTCTTCCTTGAGCACGTCCAGCGGCGCGATGCGTTTGACCGACAGGTTCTCGGTCAGCACGAAGGACACCTTGTCGGCCCAGGTCAGCGCCAGACGCGTGCATTGCTTGCCGGATTCGATGTGGCGGCGGATGTCTTCGGCCTCCAGCGTGTGGCGCACGTAGCGCACCGTGGCCTTGCTCTCGGCGGTGGAGCGCAGCTCGGTATCCTGGTCCACGGTGAAGCCGTTGGGGGCTTCGTCGCTGGCCAGCCAGTCGGTCATGGCCGCAGCCGGCGACATGACGGTACGCAGCGTTTCCAGCGGGAACTTGGGGATGGCCTTGAACAGCAGCTTCAAGACTTCCTCGGCCTTGGCCGGCGAGCCGGCATCGACCAGCAGCCAGCCATTGACCGGGTCGATCCAGACCCAGGTGCTACGCACCACCGAGAAGGCGCGCGGCAGCAGTTCATCGGTGACTTGTTCCTTCAATTCCTTGGTCTGCTTGCGACCGGGCGGGAAACCTTGCTGTTCTTCCAGTTCGGCGGCACGGGCCTTGGTGACCTGGTTGATGACGGTGGAGGGCAAGAGTTTCTTCTCGGTATCGAGCTTCATCAGCAGCTGGCGATTGACCACGTGCACCAGCTTGTCATTGTTGCGCGGCGGCACCCAGCCCTGGCTTTGCATGTCCAGGCTGGAGCAGGCGGTGAAGGCCTGCGGTGCGAGATGGGATTCGAGTTCGTCGGCGGTGATCGCCCACGGTGCGGGCAGACGATAGATCTGTAGATTCTTAAACCACATAAGCTTCCGGGGCAGGGGGCAAAAAGGGAGATTCTACACGTCCGACCTGGGACAAGCGATGTCGGATTGTTCATCTCCTGCTGTAAATCCTGCGAAGCTTGCTGCCAATGATGAGCTTGCTTGAGTGCCTCAGTTTTGCTGTTGGCCGCTGCTGGCGCTTGCCGCGCGCTTGCCGGCTTTGCCTGGCTTGTCACCGGGCTGCGCTGGCGACACCTCCAGCTGGGCCAGCAGACGCTGGAAGTGTTTCTCGCAGGCTTGCAATAGCCCCTCCAGATCCTTGGCCTCGATCATATTGGCGAGCTGGATGCGATCCCGTGCGGTGGCTTCGGCCAGGCGGCCATCGAGCGCCAGGCGGGCTTCGCCCATGCGATGGAACATGCGCCAGAGCAGGTCGGTGAGTGTGCTCAGGAAGGCGTTGTCCAGGCAGCCATACAGGGTGGCCTGGAACTGGCGGTCTTCTTCGCCGACCTCTTCCCCCGAGCGCGCCAGCACCAGCATGTGATCGGCCTGCTGGCGCAGGGTCTTGAGCTGGGCCGCCGACATGTGCTGCAGGATGGCCGGCGCGGCGCCGGTCTCGATGGCGGCGCGTACCTGCAACAGTTCGCGCAATTGCTTGCCATCAGCGGCGAAGGCGTAGGGCAGGTTGTCGAGGATGGTGTCGAAGGAAAAGCCTTTGACATAGATGCCTTCGCCGTGGCGCGATTCCAGGATGCCCAGCGACTCCAGACTCTTGACCGCCTCCCGCAGCGAGGGGCGGCTCATGCCGAGTTCCTCGGCCAGCATTCCCTCGGGCGGCAGGGCGTCGCCCAGCGTGAGGCCGCGTTCTTCGATGAAGCGTTTGATTTGTGCCTGGGCGAGTCGATAGGCTGGAATGCGGGCTGTCATTGTTGTTCTTCCTTGCTATCGAAAGCCGGGCGGATCGGCTCGGCCTGGAGGGGAGAGGTCAGATATCAGGGCGCGATTCTAGCATGTCATTTTTCGTTTGAATGGCGTGGCGAGGCGCATAGAAAAATCTGTGAGATTACTTAAAAAAATTCGATGAAGAATCTTTTTGCAGGGTGCTAAAGATGGCCTCCAAGGTGTTTTTTATTTTTTGAAAACCTAGTCTGGAAGCGCCTTTTAGGAGATGGGTGGAGATAAGGATGGAAATTTTTTCTTCACACCACCTGGATTTTATTTTCGCTAAAACTAAGTTGTTGCGTTTCTCCTAAAACCTGCACTTTAGTACATTTGTAGTCAAAAAAATCGACAGATAAGATCAGACCTCAGATGTAAGAGGTAAGAGGTCAGATATATGAGCAATCCAAAGGGAGGGGCGAATTCATGAACACGCATACCAGGGCCGCTGCGGCAATGCTGCTCATCGGCCTGTCGGCCGGCAATGTACAGGCGCAATCCGAGGCCGGGTTGGCGCCGGGCAGCGATGTCGCACTGGGTTACCTGAACCCGGTGCCGGCATCCGAAGACAAGCTTGCCAGTCCGATGCCGCAGGATAGCGGCGCAGACGGCACCGGCTTTCTCAACCTCACCGAAGCCGAGGATCTGGCCGCTGACAACCGGGGCGTGTTCTACCAGTCGCAATCCTTCAAGGGCCGGGCCGACCAGTTGGGGGCGCAGATCCGCAGGTTCTGGATCGGCCTGACTTCCTTGAACTGGAGCGGCTTGCTGGGCGGCCGTGATCTGCTGGCCGGCAAGGGCAGCGTCGATACCGAGCACGCGCTGGCGCCGCTGTCGGGCAGGTCTGCCCTGGAGCGCAGGCATGGCGCGCTACTGACGGACAGTGCGCTGACTTACCTGAATCCGCTCTCCAATGGCAGGGGCGGGATGGTGCAATACACGCTGTTCAAGCACACGCAGTGGTTTGGTCATATCGGTTCCCTGCGCCATCGGTCCGACCCCAGCTCGCTCACGCAGGCGGCGAGCACGCCCGGCCTCAAGAGCGTCCGCCCGGAACAACATCTGCTGCCCGGCCGGGTCCAGGCCGGGCTCCACACGGGCATCCTGCACAACTTCTAAGCTCATTGCCAAACATCGGTCAGCAGCCAGCAGAACAATGGGCTTTTGTTGACGAACACAACAAGTCATTTATACTGTACATATATACAGTATTGATGATCATGTTGCGCCCTTCACCCCAAAGTATCCATCACTCGCTCTGGCGCGCTTCCCAGTTGGCCCAGGGAGGCGCGCGCTGTATCGACACCGGCTTTGCCGAGTTGGCGCAAGAGTTGCCGGGACGGGGGTGGCCGACCGGGTCGCTGATCGATTTCCTGTTGCAACAACCCGGCGTGGGCGAGCTGCGCTTGCTGGGCCCGGCCTTGCAATCCCTGGCGCCGCGCCGGATTGCCCTGGTGCAGACACCCCATGCTCCCCACCTCATCGGCTGGCAACAGATCGGGGTGGAAGCTGCGCGCTTATTGGCGGTGCGTACCACCACCAGCGCCGACGCGGCCTGGGCGGCGGAACAGATCCTCAAATCCGATAGTTGCGCCGCCCTGCTGCTGTGGCAGCGGCACCTGCGCCCGGAGAGTGTGCGGCGCCTGCATCTGGCGGCACAAAGCGGCCAGACGCTGTTCGTCATGCTGCGCCCAGGCAGTTGCGCGCAGGATGCCTCGCCGGCGCCGTTGCGACTGGCATTGACAGCGGCACCAGGGGGCATCGCGATCGATTTCATCAAGCGACGCGGACCGTTGCGCGCCGCCCCCCTGTTTGTTTCCTTACCTTCTCTGAATCTCTTGCCTCATGCGCCTGTGGATCGCCGTACACCTGCCTTTGCTGCCGCTGGAGGTGTTTTATCCGAACTGGCTGGATGACGCTGCGGCCGTCGTGCTGGAGCACGCGCGCGTCATCGCCGCTTCCCCCGGCGCGCGGGAGGCCGGGGTGCGCGTGGGCATGACGCGCGGTGGCGTGCTGGCCTTGTTGCCGCAAGCGCCGCTGCACGATCGCGCCCCCGAGCGCGAAGCGCAACAACGCTTCGCGGTGGCCACCGCCTTGCTGCAATACACGCCGCAAGCCAGTGTCAGCGACCATGCCACCCTGGTGCTGGATATCGGCGCCAGCCTCCGTCTGTTCGGCGGGATCCGGGCCTTGCGGCGGCGGGTGTGCCAGACGGTGAAGCAACTCGGGCTGACGGCGCGTGTCAGTTGCGCACCGACTGCGGCTGGCGCAGCCCTGCTGGCGCGCTACGGCGCCGGCAATGTTCTCCAGATGGCTCATCTGCATCGCAAACTGGATCGACTGCCGGTGGCCGCCTTGCCGCCAGCCGGCCCTTATCTCGACTGGCTGGACGGCATCGGTTGCCGTACCCTGTCCGACTTGCGCCGCTTGCCGCGCGCCGGTGTGCAGCGGCGCGCGGATGCGCGGATGCTGGAGTTGCTGGATCGCGCCTATGGCACGGCCCCGGAGTTGCATACCTGGATCGAGATGCCGCCGAGTTTCCGGCAACGCATCGAATTCAATGCGCGCATCGAGTCTGCCGAGGCTGCGCAACATGCCATCCAGGCCTTGCTGGTGCAACTCTGCGGCTGGCTCAGTGCGCGCCAGTTGGCCGTCACCCAGGTGCAGGTCGCGCTGGAGCATGAACGCGGTCGGCAAGCCGTGGCACCGACCATGATCCAGCTCTCGCTGGCCGAACCCACCTGGGTGGATACGCATCTGATGCGCTTGCTCAAGGAGCGCCTGGCGCAGCTCGAACTGTGCGCGCCGGTCATTGCTGCGGTACTGGAAGCCACCCAAACCGAGGCCATGGCCCCGGCCAGCGAGGATCTCTTTCCCGAACCGGGCGGCTCGCCGGCGGACTACCAGCGGCTGGTCGAATTGCTGATCGCCCGCCTGGGCCCGGAGCAGGTGAGGCAAGCCTCGCCACTGGCCGACTATCGCCCGGAACAGGCCAACCGCTGGGTATCCGTGATGACGCCGGCGGGCCGGCTTGATGAGCATCCGTTTGATGCACATCCCTTTGCACCGCGTCCGACCTGGCTGCTGGAGCAGCCCATCGCATTAAGTCTGCGTCAACACCGTCCCTATTACGGCTCGCGCCTGCGCCCGATCTCGCCGCCCGAACGGATCGAAGCCGGTTGGTGGAACGGCCAGTTGGTGACCCGCGACTATTACATCGCCGAGGATGTGAAGCATTGTCAGTACTGGATCTACCGTGAGCGCATCGGCGATGTCGAGGGGATTGAGCCACAGTGGTATCTGCACGGCCTATTCGGCTAGGCAAGGAGCGACGCATCATGAGCCACACCTTGCCCCTGGGCGGCCCAGCGGCGTCAGCCATTCCGGATTACGCCGAATTGTTCTGCCTGTCCAACTTCAGCTTTCTGGAAGGCGCGTCCCATGCCGAAGAACTGGCCGCCCGCGCAGTCCAGCTCGGCTATACGGCGCTGGCCGTGACCGATGAATGTTCCCTGGCCGGGGTGGTACGCGCCCACGTGGAAACCCGGGATGCTGGCATCAAACTGATCATCGGCTCCTTTTTCCGCATCGAATGGGAAGCGGGAAAACCCCCGCTCACCCTCATTGCCCTGGCGCAGAACCGTGAGGGCTACGGCAATCTATCCGAATTGATTACGCTGGGGCGCACCCGTGTCGAGAAAGGGAGCTACCACCTCAGCCTCGATGACCTGGCCGCACCACCCGCCTCGCATCGCCATTTGCGCGGGCTGCCTGATTGCCTCTTGATCCTGGCGCCGCATTATCCGGCCGATGCGGCCACCCTGGAGCGTCAGGCCCGGTGGCTGCAAGAGACTTTTCCACAGCGTGCCTGGCTGGGCTTGACGCAACTGTATCGCCCGTTCGACGCCCTGCATCGCAGCGTGATTGACACTGTCGCCCGGCGTCATGGCCTGCCCGTCACAGCGCTCGGCCAAGTCAATATGCATGTGCGTTCACGCAAGCCATTGCAGGATACCTTGACTGCGATTCGCCTTGGCAAGGCGGTCAGCGAGTGCGGTTACGATCTGGCCCCCAATGCCGAACAGCACTTGCGCTCGCGCTTGCGGCTAGCCAATGTCTTCCCCGCTTCTGCCTTGCAGGAAAGCTTGCGCATCGCCTCGCTATGCCATTTCAAGTTGAGCGAATTGCGCTATGAATATCCCGAAGAACTGGTACCGGACGGGCAGACACCCGCCGGCTATCTACGCCAGGAAGTCTATCTGGGCGCCCATCTGCGCTACCCCGCAGGCATCCCGCAAAAAGTCATCGATCAGATCGAACATGAACTGACTCTGATTAACGACATGGCCTATGAAGCTTATTTTCTGACGGTCTATGACATCGTCCGCTTCGCCAAGGACCAGGGCATCCTGCGCCAGGGCAGAGGTTCCGCCGCCAACTCGGTGGTCTGCTACTGTCTCGGTGTCACCGAGGTGGACCCGACCTGTTCGGTCATGCTCTTCGAGCGCTTCATCAGCAAGGAGCGCGGCGAGCCGCCCGACATCGATGTCGATTTCGAACACCAGCGGCGCGAAGAGGTGATCCAGTACATCTATCGCAAATATGGCCGGATGCGCGCCGCCATTGCAGCCGCCGTCCATACCTATCGGCCACGCGGTGTCCTGCGGGACGTCGGCAAGGCGCTCGGGGTGGATGCCTCCATCGTCGACAAGGTGGCCAAATCGCAGCAGTGGTTCGACAGTCGCGACAACATGCTGGAACGCTTTGCCGAATGCGGCCTGGATGCCAGCTCGCCGATCGCCCAGCAATGGGCCATGCTGGCCTTGCAATTGATCAAGTTCCCGCGTCATCTATCGCAGCATACGGGCGGCTTCGTGATTGCACGCCACAAGCTCTCGCGCCTGGTGCCCATCGAAAACGCCGCCATGCCCGAGCGTTCCGTCATCCAGTGGGACAAGGATGATCTTGAATCGCTGGGCTTGCTGAAGGTCGATATCCTGGCGCTGGGAATGCTGTCGGCCTTGCGGCGCGCACTGGAGCTGGTGGGCCAGCGGCGCGGCGCACCCTTCACCATGCAGGACATCCCGCGCGAAGACCCCGCCACCTACGACATGATTTGCCAGGCCGACACCGTCGGCGTGTTCCAGATCGAAAGCCGGGCGCAGATGAGCATGTTGCCGCGCTTGCAGCCGCGGCGTTTCTACGATCTGGTGGTGCAGGTGGCGATCGTGCGGCCGGGGCCGATCCAGGGCGGCATGGTGCATCCCTTCCTGCGCCGGCGTGCCGGTGAAGAGGCCGAGACCTATCCCAAGGAAATCCTGCGCCAGGCCCTGGAGCGCACCCGAGGCGTTCCCATTTTCCAGGAGCAGGTGATGCAGATTGCGGTGCTGGCCGCCGGATTCACCCCCGGCGAAGCCGATGGACTGCGGCGCGCCATGGCAGCCTGGAAGCGCAAAGGCGGCATGGACAAATATCAGATCAAGCTGATCGATGGAATGCTCGCACGCGGTTACGACAAGTCATTTGCCGAAGCCATCTTTCGCCAGATCCAGGGCTTCGGTGAATACGGTTTCCCGGAGAGTCACGCGGCCAGTTTCGCGCTCTTGGCCTATGCCAGCAGCTGGATCAAATGCCATGAACCGGAAGCCTTCCTGTGCTCCTTGCTCAATAGCCAGCCCATGGGTTTCTACTCGCCCTCGCAGTTGATCCAGGATGCGCGCCGTCATGGCGTGCAGGTGTTGCCTGCGGATGTGATGTGCAGCCACTGGGAAAGTACGCTGGAAGAAATCCAGGCGCCACGACCTGCGGTGCGACTGGGATTATCCCTGCTGGGCAGCATGAGAGAGGAGGCTGCGCAGCGTATCGCACAAGCGCGGCGCAGCGCGCCCTTCACCGATCTGCCAGACCTGGCCCTGCGCGCCCATCTCGATAAACGCGACCTGCAGGCGCTGGCCGCCGGCAACGCCCTGCACGCACTGAGCGGGAACCGGCGCGAAGCCCTGTGGCAGGCACTCGACGCCGCACCGACCAGCGATCTGCTGCGCAGCGCACCCTCACGTGAAGCCACACTGCGCTTGCCGCCCCTTTCCGAAGCGCAAGACATCGTGGCCGACTACCGCAGTGCCGGTCTGACGCTGCGACGTCATCCACTGGCCCTGTTGCGGACTCTGCTGAGCAAGCAGAAATTTCTTTCTCACGAGGTCATGGCGAGTTTTCAGGATGGGCAGTTCGCCCGCGGTTGCGGCATCGTCACCGTGCGCCAGCGGCCGGGCACGGCCAAGGGCGTCCTCTTTCTGACCATCGAAGATGAGACCGGCTCGACCAACGTCATCGTCTGGCCTGCGCTGGTGGCAAAACAGCGCAATGAAGTGCTCAATGCCTCGTTGCTGGGGGTCTACGGCATCTGGCAAAGCCATGCCGGCGTCAAGCATCTGGTGGCCAAGCGACTGGTCGACCTGTCTCATTTGCTGGGCGACATCAGTGTGAACAGCCGCGATTTCTGCTAGCGCCTCAGGAAGAGAAGGGCAATTCCCCCTGCACCGCCTGGGGCAGCGCGGCCAGCGCCTCCTTCTTGGACAGCGTACCCACGCGCACGCCCAGCAGGCGCAGCTTCTTTTCCAGCGGCACGCGCTTCAAACACTCCCCGGCCGCCTGGCGGATGAGCGCCGCCTCGCCGGTGGGCGCCGGCAAGGTCACGTCGCGGGTCACGCCCCGGAAATCGGCATACTTGAGCTTGATGCCGATGGTGCGCCCGACATAACCCTTGCGCTCCAGGTCGCCTGCCAGCTTGACGCACAGCGCAGTGAAGATTTCTGACAGTTGCGCGCGGTCGGCCCGGGCGTGCAGGTCGCGTTCGAAGGTGGTCTCGCGACTGATGGACTTGGGTTCTGAATAAGTCTGCAGCGGTCGCTCATCGATGCCCTGGGCCACCCGCCCCAGCCACTCCGAATAACTGCGACCGAAATGGGCGCGCAGCAGCTCCGGGGCTGCACCGGCCAGATCGGCCACGGTCTCCAGGCCCAAAGCGGCGAGCTTCTCGGCGGCTTTGGGGCCGATGCCATTGATCTTGCGCACCGGCAGCGGCCAGATGCGGCGCTGGATATCTTCCGGCATGAGGATGGTCAGCCCATCGGGTTTGTCCAGCTCGGAAGAAATCTTGGCCAGCATCTTGTTGGGCGCCACGCCGATGGAACAGGTCAGCGCGGTGGCCGCATGGACGGCCTGCTTGATCTGGCGCGCCACCTCATGGGCGGTATCGGGCCAGGCCGACAGATCGATATAGATTTCATCGATACCGCGGTCTTCGATCAACGGCGCGATGTTGCGCACGGCGTCCTTGAACAGCCGTGAATACTTGCGATAGGCCTCGAAGTCGGTTGGCAGCAGGATCGCCTCTGGCGCCAGTTGCGCCGCCTTCATGATGCCCATGGCCGAGAACACCCCCAGCGCACGCGCCTCGTAGGTGGAGGTGGTGACCACGCCGCGCCCGGCATAGTCGCGCAGACGGAAATACTGGCGCGTGCCATCGGGCAACTCCACCGGACGCGTGGCCGAACCGCCGCCGATGACCACCGCCTGGCCGCGCAGGTCGGGATAGCGCAGCAATTCCACCGAGGCATAGAAGGCATCCATGTCGAGGTGGGCGATGCGGCGTGACGGGTTCATGAGCGTGCGCTCCAAACGAGGAAGAACCGGATCAGTAATGCGGCGGCTTCTCGTTGGCCGCGGCGCGATCCTGGCTGGTATCGGACAATTCCTTGAAGCGCTTGGCCAGGGCGTGCAGCAGCATTTCCAGTTCTTCTATCTTCTTTTGCTGGCGATAGACGGTCTGGTTGAGCTCATCGACCAGGTCTTCCTGGTGGGCGATCTTCATCTCGATATCGATCAGGCGGTCGTCGTGGTTCACTTGTGTTGTTCCTCATGGGATGCGCTCAGGCCCGCGGCGCGGTCGGCGCTGATGAGCCAGTGCAGTACGCCGGCCCCGGCGGCGCGGCCGGTGGCAAAGCAGGCGGTGAGCAGGTAGCCGCCGGTGGGGGCTTCCCAGTCCAGCATCTCGCCGGCGCAGAACACGCCCGGCAGCGCGCGCAGCATCAGCGCATCATCGAGCGCCTCGAAGCTGACGCCACCGGCGCTGCTGATGGCTTCGGCCAGCGGTCGGGTTCGCCATACCGTCAGCGGCAGCGCCTTGATGGCGCGCGCCAGCTTGCCCATGTCGGCGAAATCTTCCTTGCTCAGCAATTCACGCAGCAGGCCGGCCTTGACCCCCTTCAGGTGCAGGCGGCTTTGCAGATGGCTGGAGAGCGAGCGCGCACCGCGTGGGTGGGCCAGTTCGGCTTCCACCTTTTCCAGCGGCCAGTCCGGCAGCAGGTCCAGATAGAGCCGGGCCGAACCTTCGGCGGCAATGGTATCGCGCAGCGCCGCCGACATCGCATAGACCAGGCTGCCTTCGATGCCCTCGGCGGTGACGATGAATTCGCCGCGCCGGTTCTGCACACCGCCGCTGGCGTGCGCCGTGCTGGCCACCACCGGCTTGACCGGCTCGCCGGCAAAACGCTCGCGGAAATGCGCGCTCCAGTCCAGCTCGAAGCCGCAATTGGATGGCAGCAAGGGCGCCACTTCCACCTGGCGCGCCTGCAACAGCGGCACCCAGCTACCGTCCGAGCCCAGGCGCGGCCAACTGCCGCCGCCCAGCGCCAAGACCACGGCGTCCGGTCGCACGGCGATCTCGCCCTCGGGATGGGCCAGGCGCAGCGCGCCATCTTCCTGCCAGCCCAGCCAGCGATGGCGCATATGGAACTGCACCCCGGCTTGGCGCAGGCGATGCAGCCAGGCGCGCAGCAGCGGTGCGGCCTTCATCTCGCGCGGGAAGACCCGGCCGGAACTGCCCACGAAGGTCTCGATGCCCAGTTCGTGGATCCAGGCGCGCAACTGCTCGCCATCGAAGCGGCGCACGAAAGGCGCCACCTGTTCGCGACGCGTGCCATAGCGCGGCAGGAAATCCGGTTGCGCTTCGGAGTGCGTGATATTCATGCCGCCACGTCCGGCCAGGAGGAATTTGCGGCCGGCCGAGGGCATGGCGTCATAGACGTCCACGGCAACGCCATGGGCGGCCAGCACTTCGGCCGCCATCAGTCCGGCCGGGCCGGCGCCGATCACGGCCACGCGGCTACTGCCGGGGGCCAGGGTAGGGAGGGTCTGCATCGGTGTCATGCGCGGCATGATACCGCCGGGCTGCGGTGAGCGCACGCGATTGATGTGATGGCGTCGATCAGCAGGAACGCGTCGCCATCAGCGGCGATGTGGTGCGCGGTACTTGTTTTCCAGTCGTGCCACCAGCAGCGCCAGGCAGATGGTCATGGAAAAATACAGCACGGAAATGGTGATATACGGTTCCCAGTAGCGCGCATAGGTGCCGGCCACGGTGCGCGCGGCATAGGCCAGTTCGGCCAGGCCGATGGCCGAGACCAGCGAGGAATCCTTCAACAGCGTGATGGCCTCGTTGCCCAGCGGCGGCAACATGCGGCGAAACGCCTGCGGCAGCACCACGTAGCGCATCGTCAGGCCATAGTTCATGCCCAGGCTGGCGGCGGCATAGGACTGGCCGCGCTCGATGGACTGGATGCCGGCGCGGAAGATTTCCGAGATGTAGGCCCCCGCATTCAGGGACAAAGCCACCGTCCCCGACAGGAAGGCGCCGTAGTCCTGCTTGATGGTGCGCGCCAGCTCGCCCGTGATCAACAGGCCATGTTCCTGCTGCACCAGCAGCGGCATCACCGCGAAGTGGATCAGCATGATCTGCACGAACAGCGGCGTGCCACGGAAGAAGGCCACGTACAAGCCGGCCAGCCAGCGCATGAGCCGGGTCGGCCATTTCCACGGGCCGTGCTGCACCTCGGCCAGGCGCAGCATCCCCACCAGCAAGCCGATCACGGTGCCGATCAGGATACTGACCAGCGACACCTGCAAGGTCATGAGAACGCCCTTGGCGAACAACGGCGCATAGCCTTGGATGATGCTCCAGCGGAAATCCATGTCGGACTCGATTGGTGGGTGGAAAAAGGAGGATGGAAGGAAAGTTCACGCTGCCCAGAGCGGATGGCCGCCTGGCGGCGCCGTCCGGGCATGGCGCCTGAGGCTTACCTGTTCAGGCTGAACTTGTTGACTACCATCATTTACCGAAGTACTGCGCGCTGATGGCGGCAAAGCTGCCATCGGCCTTCATCTCGGCCAAGCCCTTGTTGATCTTTGCCAGCAGTTCAGGATCATCCTTGCGCACGGCGATGCCATAGTCTTCCTTGGGGAACTTCGGATCGGTGACGGTACGCAGCTTGCTGTTGGGGTTGTTGGCGATGTAGTTCTTGACCACCGGTTCATCGGCTACGACCGCATCGACGCCGCCGCTTTCCAGTTCCTTCAGGGCCAGCGGAGTGGAGTCGAAGCGCTTGATCTTGGCGCTGTTCTTGCCCAGCACCTGCTGCACCAGTTCGTCGCCGGAGGTGGCGCTCTGGGTGCCCACGGTCAGGGGCTTGAGGTCTTCCATCTTGTTGACCTTGGTATCGGCTGCCGGCAGGGCGATGGTCTGGGTCGCCACGAAGTAGGGATCCGAGAAGGCCACCGATTTCTTGCGTTCATCGGTGATGGTGATGGCCGAGATCAGCAGATCGCGGTCGCCCTGGGCCAGGAAGTTGAAGAAGCCTTCGAAGGGCGTGGGCACGAACTTGACCTGGATGCCGATCTTCTTGGCCAGTGCCTTCATGACGTCGATGTCGAAGCCGACCACGTCCTTCTGTTCGTTTTCGGAAGAGAAGGGCGCATAGGCCGACTCGACGCCGACCACGTAGACGCGCGCCGCAGCAGCCTGCGGGGCGGCGGCCGACTGGTCTTCCTGCTTGCCGCAGGCGGCCAGGCCCAGCATACCGACGAAGCCGGCGGTCAGCGCCAGCGCGCGGACGTGGCGGGAGAACATCTTGATCATCTTGTGGATTTCCTTGTCTGGAATGGTTGCGTGCAACAGGGCAGTGAGCGCGGGTGGCGCAAGGGGCTGTGTTGCTTTAGGGTAATTTTGGATTTTTTTGCAGGCGGCATTGTAAACCGCTCTGGGCGGATGGCGGGACATGGCGCGTCAAAAAGGCGCAGAAAATCGGCTGAAACGTGGCATCGTTGCAATGTTCAGGCAGGGCCGGCGGAGGTAGATTTTTCATCATCGTTAGTTCTTGCAATGCGGGAACTAAGTCCAATCGCCCCTCTCAAAAACGCGCGCGCCATCTCCTCGCAGCGCGCAAGAAATAATTAAAAGCAACCCTTCGAATAACTCAGCCGTCATGACATGGGCCTGCGCAGGGATGACATGTGTTCCGCATCCATCGGGATATTTGCCATGCCATGCCGCGACGCGACGATTTTGCCAAAGAGAATTCGGCACGTAAGTCGGGAGGCAAGCGCCGTATCAGCGTGCCGATGCCGTATTGGAGACCAACTTGGATGACCAACTTTCGACCGAGCAGATCACGGGCCGCGCCGCACCAGCGTCTCCGCCATGGGATGGCGTATTGCAGCAGTTGCATCGCGAGATCGATCAGCATGGCGACGGCAGGTGTTTCGTCTGGGTTGACCCGGCCCAAGGAGAGCCTGACCTGGGAGAGACCGACCCTGGTCTGCGCGTCAGCATACCCATCGTGCATCCGAATTACGACCGCCGTTTCGCCCCCTATCTAGTCCCCTTGAATCTCAGTCGCTTCAGCGACGATTGCGTTCTCGCGGCCAGCATCGAGCTCGCGTGGACTGCCTGGAGCACACCTTTTCTCCTGGCTCGCAGAGGGCAGCCGATCAGTGGCTGGATCATCAGTGAGCGCAGTGCGCGCGAGGTGGCCGCGTATTGGGGGAGGCACTGCTATTTGCATTTCGTGCAAGGACGAACCCGCCTGCTGCGGTTCCATGATCCCGGTGTGCGAGGGATGCTATGGCAGGATCTCGATGCCGGGCAGCGCGCCTTGCTGCTACGCCCGGTGAAAGCCGTCTTCTCGCTGAACCGGCATCAGGCGCTGGCGTCCTTCAGCGCGCCATCGACGTCAGCCACTGGCCCAGATGCGATCGCCCCCCACCGCCTTGATGAACAGTTGCGGCTCAGCGAGCAGCAATGGCAACAGGTCAATGATTACGCCACCGTACATGCCGCCTGGAGCTATCTGTTGGGCGAAGACCTGATCAGCCGCGATACCCCGGTGACCGAAGCCTTGCGACACAGCTTGGGCGTGGCGTCGTCCTATGGCGTGACGTCAGCGGACGACCGCATGTTGTTCCTGGTCTGTGGCTTGCGCCATGGCATCGGCTTTCACACTCATGCACGCATGGCCGAGGTCTGGCGCCGCACCACCGGCGGCGAGCCATTCGTAGATGCCGTCGAAGCCGTGTCGGGTCTTCCCTTCGAGCAATTGTCCACCTACCTGATGGATTGAATTCTTGTTATGGCTTGCACTAACCCCCAAAATCCTGACTGCAGAAATTGCAACAAGGACGGACTGGCGATTCTGCTGGCGCGTTACGCTGTTGTGCCGCTCAACATTCCGGGCGACGTCCCGGCCCCCCTGGGCAACAAGGTCACTGGCACCGCGCTGACCAACTACAAGTATGTATTGCGTACGCTGCGTGCAGGTTTCGTCTACCTGTTCTATGAGCGCCACCCCTCCAACATCACCATCAAATGGGAAGCCTATGCTGTCTCCCCCGAGGGCCGGCTGTGGAAGCGACCTTCGCACCTCTATCCCGAACCGGTGCCCGTGGAGCCGGTGTGCACGCGCAGCGGCGACAATATTCCGACATCAGTGATCCACATCGAACATCCTGCCAAGTGCGGTCGTGTCTGGATAGCATTTTCGCAGCATGCCTGGAGTGAAGCCACCTTCAAGGCTTTCGCCAGCGACATCAAACTGCGCGATCAGCGTATGCAGACCTTTATCCCCAAGCTGTGGATCAGCGCGGGCGGTTATCGTCACGGCATGGTCGCCACCGAGGGCAACGTACAGAAGGTGCTCGAATACAACCCGGCCTATTCCCCCGACCTGCTCAATGAAAGGACCACCACCGGGGTATTCGGCAGCCCGAGCGGCAGGTATAACCGCACCAAGCTTCAAGCCAACACCACGATCCATCGATCCTTCAGCCGCAAGGACGAGGTCAAGCCTCTCGTGGCCAAGATGGAAGAAATCTGCACCCATGGCAAGGGCGAGAAATACAAGCCCATGGTCATGGGCGTGTGGGACGCGCTGGGCATTGGTATCGAACTCAATAACTTCCGTAACGAACCAGCGGGGTGGATGCATCGCTATAACACCGAGTTGCCGTTTCAGATCGATGGCATGCTGACCATCAGCAGCCTCAAGGATCTGCTGGAAAATCACGCCGGTGCCGTCGTTGATCGCAATGCGGATCTAGCCAAGCAGCGCGCGCAGCAGTACGACTTCGTCAAGGAGCGGGCGGAGGCGCAAAAACTGCCCGCCGATACGAGGGAAAAACTCCTCAAGGCGATCGAGGTGCAGGAGTACGTACAGTCCAAAGGCGTCGAGGTGGACAACGTCTACCAGAACCGCATCACGCGCGCCGCCATGCTGCCCGACGCCGCGCGTGACAAGGAGTATGCCCAGATCAAGGCCGATGCCGACACGGTGGTCACGTCACGCGCCGCCTACCGGAAAGGCCGTGTTGAAAAAGCCTGGCCACCGTATGCGGAGAAACTCGACATGAAGGCCTACGAGACCTTCAAGAAGAATTTCGAAAGCCTGCAGGATGAAGCGACGGCCCTGATCGAAAAGCGCACCGCCGACATGCTCGCCTGGATGCAGTCCCGGCATTTCCTGGATGGACTGCGGGAGTACCACGGCGACGATATCCAGGATGCCGTCGCCTTCGAATCGCATGTCAGCGAAGTCACCTTCCTGTTGAACACGACCAAGAGCGGTCGCGGCAAGATCGACGAATGGGTCAATGATCTGCAGATCGCGGAATCCAACCTGATGTACCGCCTGTTGAGCATGAATCAGGATGCGGCGCGAACCGAAGTTTCGCAATTCCTGATCCAGGCCGAGACGTTCAGGAGCGATCAGACCGCAGCCACGGTCTGGAACTGGTATGCGTATATCCAGAAGTCGATGAAAGCCATCGCGGATTTATACAAGAAAGCGGCAGGCGTCTACAACGCCAACGAAAAGGCAAAGGCCGGGACCAACGTCGCCTTCAATGTGAAGCTTGAACCCTACCGGCAGTTCGGCATCGACAAGACGGCATCGACCTTCGGTGATTTCATCTTCAAGAAATTCAGACTCGACGGCAAGATGGCCGACATGGCCTGCGAAAAGATCATCCAGACCTGGTTTGGCTTGCGTGCCGGTGTGGAAGTGGCAGCGGCGGGTGCGCTGGCCGATGCGCAGGCCCGTTATGCCATGACTGGACGGCTTGACATACTGGAGCGCGTGCGAGCATCCAAGAACCCGCTCGCGCCGGAAGTCCCCGAAAAGGAAACGGTGTCGTCCAGGACGCTCAAGCGTGACTGGGCCGCCTTCCGTGATTCAGAGAAGAGCGCCAGTGCCATGCGGGATGCGCGCATGGCACTGGTGGTGCTGCTGATCGAGAGCGGCAATTTTGCGAAGATGATGCATGACTGCATTGAGAAAGGGGATAGCAAGAGTCGGGCTGGATTGGCGGCATCTGCGATGACGATCGCTAGCGGCGTCATTGATATCTGGGGTGTGGCGGTCAAGGAAATGCAGACGGCGAATGCGACTTCTTATCAAGTCATGAAGTTGGGTGGGGCGGGCTTAAGTGTTGCTGCGGGGATTATCGGGATTGTGTTTGATGCTCAGGATTTGACTAAAGCGCGTAGTAAAGGTCAGGGTGGAATTTATGTGCTCTATTCGTTGAAAATCGGCTTCGGCGTGGTCAATATTCTGGCGACCGGTGCCTCGACATTTACCTACGCAGCGCCAATTCTCCTGCGCCTGACTGGACGTGTAGCAGCCGCGCAGGCACTGGATTTGGTGGGTACTCGAGTGGCTGCGGCAATTGCGTGCCGGATTCTCTTTATGTCTGCGGGGATGTGGATTGGCGTGCTGCTATTTATTGTGCAGGTGGCTATTTGGACATTGAGCGATGATGACTTGGAAATTTGGTGCACGCTCTGCGTTTTTGGTACGAAAAAGGGAGCTGAGGCGGCATACAAGGATGCGGCCAAGCAGCGTGAAGAACTGGGCAAAGCGTTGATCGCGGTAGGAGTCGGATGATGGATCAGTACTTAGAAACACCAGGCCAAGCGAATGGCCTGATGAAGATCAGTGGCAAAATAAAAAATTATGTCAGTAAAAGGGACGAAGCTAGCTTTGTCTTGACCAAGAAAGACAAGACAGGAATGGGCATGGTCTCCGTTGCCTTGGCTGCGGTAGGCATGGGAGGGCAGGCGATTGCGACTGCCTCAAATGCGGCCAGTCTGCAGGAGGAGGCTGACTATGTGGAGTTCGATCTGGAAGGCAAGAAAGTCAAAGGCTGGCTATGGCGAAGCCCTTTTAATGATGGCGATCAAGTCGATGCGGTGGTCGCCTGGCAGGGGGACTATTTTGAATTAGTCGCACTCGCAAAGCCCTCTGACCGAATGATTGCACTGTATCCACATTGTGTACGAGGGAGGCGTGCTTTTTACACGCTTGTATTCCGTTGGTGGATAGTTTTTGCAGGAATATTTCCACCTACTTGCACGTCTTTGATCATCTGGGCGTCAGGAGCTAATGATTTCTTTTTTGAGTTTCCGTTCTGGGCAACGTGGGCCGGTTTTTCGATAGGTTGGACTTTTATTATCTTCATGCTGATGCGGCAATGGATCCCGTTTGGTAAAGCTGCACAACGCGTATTTTCCGTGCTGGGATTAAAAGATCCATCAGGCGTGGATCTCAAGAAGACGACCAAGGCACAACGCAAGCCGGACGATCCGCCAGAGATGGGCGCATTCTTCTTCCGTTATTAAGTGAATTTGAAATACCCACTATGGAAACAAACGCCCCATGTCAGGTAGCGCTTGGCGAGGTTGAAACCGGCGCGCTGATCAAGATCAGCGGCACGATCCGGCATTACACCTGCGAGCGAGATGAGGTGAGCTTCGTTTTGGCCAAAAAAGATAAATACAGAATGGGCATGGTCGCGGTTGCCCTGGCAGCCACCGGTATGGGGGGCCAGGCTATAGGGACAGCAACGAACGCGTCACAGATAAATGAAGAGGCTGATTTTGTTAGCTTCGAACTAAATGGACAGCGGGTGAAAGGCTGGTTGTGGAGAAGTCCATTTTCTGAAGCTGATGATGTGGATGTAGTGGCCGTCTGGCAAGGAGACTATTACGAACTCATGGCCATGGCAAAGCCCTCCGAAAGGCTTATTGCTTTGTATCCGCATTGCGTGCGTGGAAGAGGCGCTTTCTATTCGTCGGTGTTGAAATGGTGGTTTGCGTTTGCGGTATTGTTCGGGCTTGCCTCAACGGCAGTAGCGCTTTGGGCAGTCGGACGACCGGAATTTATCTTTGGTGAAGATTTTTGGATAACCGGGGCAGGTGTTGTCGCTGGTCTAAGCTTCGTCACTGTTATGCTGGCGAGACAATGGGCACCATTTGCTAAGACATCGCAGCGAATATTTCAGATACTTGGATTGCCCAGTCCGGCCTCTATTGATTTGAAGAAGACAAGCAAAGCACAACGTAAGCAGGGCGATCCACCGGAAATGGGGGCATTCTTCTTCCGGTATTGAGCAAATCAGCATCTCGCCGGACACCATTCACATGGTGGCCGAAATCCGAGTCTGGAAGCTTCTGCCTTCCTGAACTTGAGGTTTTCTATTTCAAGTACTAAAGGATCAGAAAATAGCGACTGATAAAAACTGGGAAAAGAGTTGATCGCGGTAGGAGTCGGATGATGGATCAGTACTTGGAAACACCAGGCCAGGTAAATGGCCTGATAAAGATCAGTGGTGAAATAAAAAATTATGTCAGTAAAAGAGACGAAGCTAGCTTTGTCTTGACCAAGAAAGACAAGACAGGAATGGGCATGGTCTCTGTAGCCCTTGCTGCCGCAGGAATGGGGGGGCAGGCAATCGCGACTGCCTCGAACGTGGCCAGTCTACAGGAAGAAGCCGACTACGTTGAATTCGATCTGGATGGCAAGGAAGTCAAAGGCTGGCTATGGCGTAGCCCGTTCAAAGAGGGCGATGTCGTCGATGCGGCGGTTGTTTGGCAAGGAGAGTATTTCGAGCTAGTCGCACTGGCGAAGCCTGCTGATCGGACGATTGCGTTATATCCGCATTGCGTGCGAGGGCGGCGTGCCTTCTATGCGCTGGTTTTTCGCTGGTGGTTTATTTTTGCTGGAGTAATCACGCCAGTCAGCACATCTCTTCTTATCTGGTTGACCGGTTCTTACAGATATTTTTTTGAGCTGCCTTTCTGGGGGGCGTGGGCTGTAATAGCGTTAGGGTGGACCTTCGTAATTTTCATGCTGATGCTGCAATGGACCCCATTCGGTAAAGCGGCACAACGCGTATTTTCCGTGCTGGGATTAAAAGATCCATCAGGCGTGGATCTCAAAAAGACCACCAAGGCACAACGCAAGTCGGGCGATCCACCAGAAATGGGCGCATTCTTCTTCCGTTATTAAATGAATTTGAAATGCCCTCTATGGAAACAAACGCCCTATGTCAGATAACGCTTGGCCAGGTTGAAACCGGCGAGCTAATCAAGATCAGCGGCACGATCCGACATTACACCTGCGAGCGCGGCGAGGCGAGCTTTGTTCTCACGCGCAAAGACAAAGCCAGGATGGGCATGGTCTCCGTTGCCCTGGCTGCGGCAGGCATGGGAGGACAGGCAATCGCGACTGCCTCAAATGCGGCCAGTCTGCAGGAAGAAGCCGACTACGTCGAATTCGATCTGGGTGGAAAAAAAGTTAAAGGCTGGCTATGGCGGAGCCCATTCAAAGAGGGCGATGTCGTCGATGCGGCGGTTGTTTGGCAGGGAGAGTATTTCGAACTGGTCGCACTTGCCAATCCTGCTGACCGGACAATTGCGTTATATCCGCATTGCGTGCGAGGGCGGCGTGCCTTCTATACGTTGGTTTTCCGCTGGTGGTTTATTTTTTCTGGAATATTTCCTCCTGCGGTCACCTACTTCGGTTTTCTAGCTTTTGGTTTTAACCGCGTTATTTTTGAGTTTCCGTTTTGGATTGCGTGGGGGGGGATTGCATTTGGTTGGACCTTTGTCATTTTCATGCTGATGCTGCAATGGACCCCATTCGCTAAAGCGGCACAACGCGTATTTTCCGTGCTTGGATTAAAAGATCCATCAGGCGTGGACCTCAAAAAGACCACCAAGGCGCAACGCAAGCCGGGCGATCCACCAGAGATGGGTGCATTCTTTTTCCGTTATTGAATGTAAGAAGAGCTTGTCTGGATTGTCACAGTCGCAGTATCTCGACCAGGCGACCTATCGCTGCCTTTAAAATTCTGAAGGCTGCCCTAGCTTTGTTTTGGTGTATTCCTGGGCTTCTGCAGCAAGGCCTTCAAATTGGCCAGCCGTGCCTGCGGCGTGATCTTCTCGCTTTCCTGCGGCACCGCTTCGCCTTCATCCAGGCGCATCTCCTTGACGAAGCGCGAGATCTGGCATTCGATCACTTCCTTGGCGCGCTTGCGGCGCTTGCACCAGGACAGGTGCAGCGAACGCTGGGCACGGGTGATGCCCACGTACATCAGACGCCGCTCTTCTTCCACACGCGCGGCGGCTGCTTCGGGCGGGGTGTCGGGGTCGCCCTTGTGCGGCAGGATGCCTTCTTCCACGCCGACCAGGAACACATGCGGAAACTCCAATCCCTTGGAGGCATGGAGCGTGGACATGCGCACTGCATCCTGCTCTTCGTCGCGGCCTTCGAGCATACTCATGAGGGCCACCATCTGGGTGATTTCCAGCAGGTTCTTTTCTTCGCCTTCACCATCGCGTCCGCCGCAGGCGCGTTCCTTCAGCCAGTTGATGAAGTCCACCACGTTCTGCCAGCGCGCCTGCGCGGCCCGTTCTTCGAAGCTGTCGTAGAGATAGAACTCGTAGTTGATGGCTTCCATCATGTCGTCCAGCACGCGGCCGGCCTCGGCGCCGCTGCCGGAGGGGCCGGGGCGGGTGGCGCGCGACTCCAGCGCATTGATGAAGTCGCAGAACTTGCGCAGCGGCAGCAACTGGCGGTCGGTCAGCTTGTCTTCCAGGCCGCCCTTGTAGACCGCTTCGAACAAGGAACACTGCCATTGCCCGGCCAGCGTGCCCAGCACTTCCAGCGTGGCCTGGCCGACGCCCCGGCGCGGGGTGGTGACGGCGCGGATGAAGGCGGGGTCGTCGTCCTGGTTGGCGATCAGGCGCAGGTAGGCAATGATGTCCTTGATCTCGGCACGGTCGAAGTAACTCTGGCCGCCCGACATCACGTAGGGAATGCGTTCGCGCCGCAGCGATTTTTCCAGGATGCGCGCCTGGTGGTTGCCGCGATAGAGGATGGCGTAATCGGCAAACTTGGCGCGTCGCTCGAAGCGGTGTGCCGAGAGCGTGATGGCGATCTGGTCGGCTTCGGCTTCTTCGTCATCCATGGCCATGACCGTGATCGGATCACCCAGGCCGTGCTCGGACCACAGGGTCTTGTCGAACAGCTTGGGGTTGTTGGAGATGACCGCGTTGGCCGCCTGCAGGATGCGCGTGCTGGAGCGGTAGTTCTGTTCCAGCTTGATCAGGTGCAGGTTGGGAAAGTCCACGCCCAGCAGTTTCAGGTTCTCGATGGTGGCGCCGCGCCAGGCATAGATGGCCTGGTCGTCGTCGCCTACGGCGGTAAACATCGGCTTCTTGCCCACGCCGGTGACCAGCAGCTTGACCAGTTCGTATTGGCAGGTATTGGTGTCCTGGTATTCGTCGATCAACAGATAGCGCAGCTTGCGCTGCCAGCGGTCGCGCACTTCCTCGTTGCTGCGGAACAGTTCCACCGGCAGGCGGATCAGGTCATCGAAATCGACCGCCTGGTAAGCCTTCAGGGTCGCCACATAGCTGCGGTAGATACGGGCAGCCTGGGCTTCGTCTTCGGTGCGGGCATTCTTTTCGGCCAGGTCGGGATCGACCAGACCGTTCTTCCACAGCGAAATCGAATTCTGGATGCCGCGGATGATGGCCTTGTCGGTGGTCACCGCCAGTTCTTGTACCAGGGAAAAACAATCGTCGCTGTCCATGATGGAAAAGCGGTCCTTCAACCCCAGATGCTTGGACTCCTGGCGCAGGATCTTCACCCCCAGTGAATGGAAGGTCGAGACCGTCAGGTGCTTGGCTTGCTTGGGATCCTTGAGCAGCTTGGCGATGCGTTCCTGCATTTCCAGCGCGGCCTTGTTGGTGAAGGTCAGCGCGGCGATGTTGCGCGATTCGTAGCCACAGTTTTCGATCAGGTGCGCGATCTTCTGCGTGATCACGCGGGTCTTGCCCGAGCCGGCGCCGGCCAGCACCAGGCAGGGCCCGGCCATGTAGTGGACGGCTTCGCTTTGCGGCTTGTTCAGGCCGAAGGAGGGGGCAGACATACGGAGGCGATCGGCGTGGGCAGGAGAAGAAACGAGGTGCCATTGTAGCAGCCCGCCCGCACCGTCTCGGTACGCCTGTGGGACAATGCCGCATTGCCGGCGGCAACAACATCACGAGAGCTACCATGAAATTCAACCACCTCATCCAGATCAACGATCCGCTCAACCCGCTGATCGATCCCCTGACCCGCGAACAGTTGTGGCGCGGCCTGGTCATGCGCGCCGAGTCGCCGCAGTTGTTCATGCCGCACCTGGACGATTGCCGCCTGCTGGAGAAAAGCCTGGACCGCGTGCGCCGCGAGCTGCGCTATGGCGAGCTGGTGATCATCGACCAGGTGAGCTACCTGCCGCAGATCCAGGTGCTCTACGACGTGCCGGCCCAGGGCGATATCCCGGCCTCGCGCATGAGCATGACCATCGAGGAACCACAGGCCGAGGTGCTCTTCGTGCGCTTCGAATATGACGATGGCCAGCCCGAGGATGTCAGCGGGGAAGCCGCCTTCTACGACAACTTCCGCCGCTCGGCCTACCAGGAAGCCGATATCGATACGGTGCGCATCATCCGCGAGCTGATCCAGCGCGGGGAGCTGCATTGAAGAAACTGAACCTGGTGTGCCCTTGAATCAGTTTTCCTGATGCACAAGAAAAAGGCGCGGTCCTTGCGGATCGCGCCTTTCTTGCTTTGATGTAGTCCGATCAGGATCAGGCCAGCAAGCGTCCCAGTGCGCCGTTGACCAGTGCGCCACCGATGACCAGCCAGGCGAACAGCACGGCGCCCAGGATCATCGGCTTCATGCCGGCGCTGCGCAGGGCCGAGAGGTGGGTGGACAAGCCCAGGGCGGCCATGGCCATGGCCAGCATCAGGGTATCGGCCTGCAGCACCAGCTGGTTGAGGTGGGCCGGCAGCGGGAAGAAGGAATTGAACACCACCACACCGATGAAGGCAAAGGCGAACCAGGGAATGGACAGCTTCTTTTGCTGGTGCTGGTGACCCGAGACGCTCGGTGCGGCCTTCATCGACAGCATCAGCAGGAAGGGCGCCAGCATCATCACGCGGACCATCTTGGTGATCACGGCCACATCGGCGGTGTGCTGGTCGATGGAGCGGGCCGCCGCCAGGACCTGGGCTACTTCATGAACGGTGGAGCCGATGTAGACACCGAAGTCCGGCAGGCGCATTCCCCACATCGGTTCGGCCTGCAGCGTATAGAGCAGGGGATAGAGGAAGATCGCCAGCGAGCCGAAGATCACCACGGTAGAGACCGCCACAGTCACCTGTTCGCTGCGCGCACGCAGTACCGGTTCGGTGGCCATCACCGCGGCGGCGCCGCAGATGGAGCTGCCGGCGCCGATCAACAGTGCCGCATCGCGATCCAGCTTCAACAGCTTGGTACCCACCAGCCAGGCCAGGCCGAAGGTGGACAAGAGCATGGCGGCATCGATCACCACCCCGGCCAGGCCGACGTGGGCGATGTCCTGGAAGGTCAGGCGAAAACCGTAGAGGATGATGCCGGCGCGCAGCAAGGTCTGCTTGGAAAAGCGCACGCCTTCGCCGCAATAGGCGCCCATGCGCGCATAGACGGTGTTGCCGATCAGGATGCCCAGCACGATGGCTACCGTCAGCGCCGAGAAGCCATGGCTTTGTAGCCAGCCGATATTGCCCAGGTTGATGGCGGCCCAGGCCACGGCGCCGGAGAGCGCCATGCCGGCTATGGCCGGATGCAGGGGGGAAGTTTGGGTTGCGCTACGCATGATGCTCTCCACGAAGGATGATGCTGTCGATGGAGTGCACTTTACGCGTCGGGCTGATAAAAGAAAAACGCGTTATTTTGCTAATATCTACCTGTTTTATAGGTAAATTTGAGGTGGCGTTTTCTGCACACCACTATGTCAGAAATGCATAAAGGAGGATCAATGAGGATCACGCTTCGGCAATTGCAGATTTTCCTGGCGGTGGCGCAGTCTGGCTCGACCACGGCGGCGGCGGGCATGGTGGCCTTGTCGCAGTCGGCCGCCAGTGCCTCCTTGAATGAACTGGAAAGCCTGCTCGGGGTGCAGTTGTTCGACCGCGTCGGCAAGCGCCTGGTCTTGAACGACAGTGGCCGTCAATTGCTGCCACAGGCGCGCCACATGCTGGATGCGGCACAGACCATCGAGCGTCAGTTCAGCGATCCGGCCGCCGGCAGCGAGTTACACCTGGGGGCCTCCACCACCATCGGCAGCTATCTGCTGCCGGCCATGATCGCGGCGTATCGGCGCATCCATGCCGGCGCCCGGGTGCGGGCGCTGGTGGCCAATACGGCCGACATCGTGGAGGCGGTGGTCAATTTCGAGGTGGATGCGGGCTTGATCGAAGGGCCGTGCCATGCCGATGACGTCAGGGTCGAGCCGTGGATGACCGATGAATTGATCGTGGTGGCTGCACCCACTCACCCCATCGTTGCGCAGGCGCGCAAGATCACGCTGAAGATGCTGCGCCAGGCCGACTGGCTCTTGCGCGAGGCCGGCTCCGGTACGCGCGAGGCGGTCGAGCACGCCTTGATTCCCTACCTGCATCACCTGCCGTCCTCCTTCGAGTTCGGCAACTCCGAGGCGATCAAGCGCGCCACGGCCGAAGGGCTGGGCATCAGTTGCCTGTCGCGCTCGGTGGTGGAAGACCTGATCGAATCGGGCAAGCTGGTCGAACTGGAGACGCCACTGCCGACCCTGCGCCGCCATTTCTACATGGTGGTCAGCCGCCACCGCGCACCTTCGCCCAGCCTGGCGGCGCTGCTGTCGTTCTGCCGCCAGTGGGCGCAGCAGCAAGCGCACCAGGCGTAAGATTTTTTCAGATGGGTTCGAACACGCCGGCGCTGCGGTTCTTGGCGACCTTGTTCCAGGCGAAGATGCGGCCATTCATGGCCACATACACGCCCGGCGGCAGCACCTGGGCCACGCCGCAGGCAAAGCCGAAATTGAAGAGAGCGTCCGAATTGGCGATCTCGTAGGGGATCATGGCGCCGGTCAGCACCACGGTTTTGTCGCTCAGCGCCGGGCCCAGTACCTGGGCGGTCTGCTGCATGGTGTCGGTGCCGTGGACGATGACGATGGCTTGCTGGGGCGAGGCCTGGCAGGCTTGCAGCACGCGCTGGCGGTCGGCATCCTGCATCTCCAGCGAATCCAGCAGGCGCAGGGTTTCCAGGCAGACTTCGGTAGTGATGCGGGCGCGGGCGATGACGTCCGGCAGGTGGCTTTGGCCAAAGCCTAGCTGGCCGGCGATTTCGTCGTAGTGCTTGTCGAAGGTGCCGCCGGTGGCGATGATGCGCAGGCTCATGGGTTTCCTATCTTCCAACTGGTCAAAAAATTCATCAAACGGGATAAGCAAGATGCGGTCCCGGGCCCTGGAGAAGGGCGCTGCGCCCGGGCCAGGCGCTATCTTACACGCAGCAAGCTTCATTTTCGTGTGTCGGCGCCGGCCTTGGGAGCGATTTTGCCAAGCCATTTATAATGGCCCGGATATGAAACCTCTGGCACCCGGCACCGTCATCTTCCACCGCCATCGCGGCTATGGCGTGATCGTGCTCGTCAACCTGTTGACGGGCTGGATTTCTGCGCGCTTCGGCAGCGAAGTGCGCACCCTGGACCTGAACCTGTCCTCCGACGAAGTGCAGCACGCCGATGGTACGCCCATCCTGTTTCGCCGCGCGCCCCCCGATCGGATGCCCCATGCACGGCTCATGGCCATGGTGCGCGAACTGCACCGGGCCGGTTACCAGCGGCTTTACTTGTACAGTTGGCCGAAGCCTTCCGGGCTGCATTGGCGCTGGCATCTCTTCAGCGGCCCGCGCAACTGGATCGAACGGCCCCGGCGCGAGGGTTGGTATGGCTCGGGCGCGGATTACAACTTCAATCCGGTGCTGGGCTGGGGCGATGGGCCCTCTTCTTCGCCCGAGGAACTGGCACGTCTGCTGGCGCAATTCGATCCGCAAGGGCTGGCGCGCGCCTTGGGGGAGGATCAGGAACACGCCAACTGGTTCGAGCAGGTATGTGCCACGCTGCTGCCGGACTATGCCTTCAGCCTGGGCTGGCATGACCACAACGCCATGCCCGAGCATCTGCCGGTGATCCCGGTGCGGCGCAACGTCCCCGACTATGCGGGAGCCCCCTTACCTTGGCCACCGGGCTGGCGGCACTTGTGGAAGCGTGGCGGGCCGATGCCGCAACTGGCCTATGACCCGCCGGTAAGAACCATTCACCGTATTACCCCAGAACCTCAGGATTGAGAACGTTGGCAGGCCGTCCAGCGGCGTAGTCGACGATGTTCTGGAAGGCCGCACGGAAGTAAAGTTCATATCCATCTTTTTCCACGTAGCCCAGGTGCGGCGCGGCCACCACGTTGTCCATCTGCAGCAGGGGCGACTCCACCGGCAACGGTTCGCGCTCGTAGACATCGAGTGCGGCCAGGCCAGGGCGACCTGCCTGGAGCGCCGCTTCCAGGGCCTCGGGCTCGACCAGTTCGGCGCGGCTGGTGTTGACCAAGCAGGCGGTCGGTTTCATCCGGGCCAGGTCAGCGGCCTTGACGATGGCGCGGGTGGCGTCGTTGAGGCGCAGGTGCAGGCTCAGAACATCGGCCTGGGCAAAGAACTCTTCCTTGCTGGCCGCGGCCTGGTAACCATCCTTGACGGCCTGTTCGCGGCTGGCCTCACGTCCCCAGATCAGCACCGACATGCCAAAGGCGCGACCGTAGCCGGCCACCAGCTTGCCGATCTTGCCGTAGCCCCAGATGCCCAGCGTGCGTCCCTTCAGGGCGGTGCCGATCATATTGTGATGCGGCGTAGGCGAGACCTGTTGCCAGGCGCCGGCGCGCAGGGCGCTGCAATACTGCGGCACGCGGCGCATGGCGGCCATGATCAGGGCCCAGGTCAGTTCAGCCGGTGCGGTCGGGTCGCCCACGCCTTCGACGATGGCAATGCCACGCTCGGTGGCGGCGGCCACATCGACGTGGCCGCTGACCTTGCCGGTCTGGGAGATGAGTTTCAACAGCGGCAGTTTTTCCAGCAGCGGCCTGGTCAACGCCGTGCGCTCGCGAATCAGGACCACGGCATCGAAGGGCGACAGGCGCGCCGTCAACTGGCCGATGCCGCGCACGGTGTTGTTGAATACCTTGACATCGTGACCCGCCAGCAGGCTGAAGCAATCGAGGTGGCGCACGGCATCCTGGTAGTCGTCGAGGATGGCGATTTTCATGAGGGTCTCCTGGTAGACATGCGTGAATGGTGGGGTAGCAGCCCCTCGCGCGAGCGGGCCGATGACCTCTGGCCGACATCATAAAGGGATTGCTCCGATCCGGTGTGATACCTGTCAGGATGACGGACCGCTCGCATCTGTAGGCGCTGTGGAAGAGTGCATTGCCCTGTACGCTGACAAGGTCTGTCAGTCATTGTCCGGCTATGCGTTGCCAAAGAGCGAAAATGAAATAATCGTCCCATTTTTGGGGAGTGATATTCATATGGTGAATGGTTGGATCGGCTGTATCCCGCGAAAATCCAGTATTGAAGCGGTTTTTCGGAAAATTGCTGTTATACGCCATGGTAATGAAAAAACAGATTTCTTCCGATTTGTAATTACCTACTACATAAGTCGGGTATTTTCCGCTACAAATTTGCGTAAATTCTGTTTTATCGGGGTACAATCGCAGCCACTTTCTTCCACTCTCGACTGTCGAAGAGTGAACAAGGCCCGCCGCCAACACGGGTGTCGGGCCCGGTAGCCAGACCCGGACAGGGCGGCTGCCATCGACAAGATCGCCGTATTGTCGAGCTGGCGCGTGGATTTTGCGCCGCTTCCCGGACCACGACGATCCTGCCGTGCCTACCGAATTCATCAACTTGTGGCATTGGAGGTAGCATATGAACCAACCCCTCATGGCAGGCATTCCCGCAATCAATGCGCCCGCCTACGTCAAACACCAGAAACTGATCAACTGGGTCGCCGAAATCGCTGCGCTGACCAAGCCGGCTCGCATTTACTGGTGCGATGGTTCGCAGGAAGAATATGACCGCCTGTGCGCCGAGATGGTCGCTGCCGGCACCATGAAGAAGCTCAACCAGGAAAAGCGTCCCAACAGCTACCTGGCCTGCTCCGACCCGTCGGATGTGGCGCGCGTGGAAGACCGCACCTTCATCTGCTCGCAGAACAAGGAAGACGCCGGCCCGACCAACAACTGGACCGATCCGGTCGAGATGCGCCAGACCTTGCATGGTCTGTTCGACGGCTGCATGGCTGGCCGCACCCTGTACGTGGTGCCGTTCTCGATGGGGCCGCTGGGTTCGCCCATCGCTCACATCGGCGTGGAACTGTCGGATTCGGCCTATGTGGCGGTCAACATGCGCATCATGACCCGCATGGGCCGTGCGGTGTATGACGTGCTGGGCGCCGATGGCGAGTTCGTGCCTTGCGTGCACTCGGTGGGCGCACCGCTGGCGGCTGGTCAGAAGGATGTGGCCTGGCCGTGCAACGCCACCAAGTACATCGTGCATTACCCGGAAACCCGCGAGATCTGGTCCTACGGTTCGGGCTACGGCGGCAACGCGCTCTTGGGCAAGAAGTGCTTCGCCCTGCGCATCGCCTCCAACATGGGCCGCGCTCAGGGCTGGCTGGCCGAGCACATGCTGATCCTGGGCGTGGAGTCGCCCCAAGGCAAGAAGCATTATGTGGCAGCGGCCTTCCCCTCGGCCTGCGGCAAGACCAACTTCGCCATGCTGATCCCGCCCAAGGCCTTCGGCGGCTGGAAGGTCACCACCATCGGCGACGACATCGCCTGGATCAAGCCGGGTGCCGATGGTCGCCTGTACGCGATCAACCCAGAAGCCGGCTACTTCGGCGTGGCCCCCGGCACCAACGAAAAGAGCAACTACAACTGCATGGCCTCGGTCGCGGCCAACACCATCTTCACCAACGTCGCGCTGACCGATGATGGCGACGTCTGGTGGGAAGGCATGACCAAGGAAGCCCCGGCGCACCTGATCGACTGGCAGGGCAAGGACTGGACCCCGGCAATCGGCAAGGAAACCGGTCGCAAGGCCGCGCACCCGAACGCCCGCTTCACCGTGGCGGCCACCCAGAACCCGGTGATCGACCCGGCCTGGGACGATCCGGCCGGCGTGCCGATCTCGGCCTTCATCTTCGGTGGCCGTCGTTCCACCACCGTGCCGCTGGTGACCGAAGCCCGCAACTGGGTCGAAGGCGTCTACATGGCTGCCACCATGGGTTCGGAAACCACCGCTGCGGCTGTCGGCCAGCAGGGCGTGGTGCGCCGCGATCCGTTCGCCATGCTGCCCTTCGCTGGCTACAACATGAGCGAATACTTCCAGCACTGGCTGGACATCGGCAAGAAGATCGCCGCCTCGCCGGCCGAGCTGCCCAAGATCTATTGCGTCAACTGGTTCCGTACCGATGCCGATGGCAAGTTCGTCTGGCCGGGCTTCGGCGACAACATGCGCGTGCTGAAGTGGATGCTGGACCGCATCGAAGACCCGCAAGGCGTCAAGACCGGCGGTGTCGAGCACCTGTTCGGCATCACCCCGCGTTTCGAGGATCTGCAGTGGGAAGGCCTGGACTTCAGCGCCGAACAATTCACCACCATCACCTCCATCGACAAGGCTGCCTGGTTGAAGGAACTGGAGCTGCACGCAGAACTGTTTGACAAGCTCAAGCACAAGCTGCCGGTCGAACTGAAAGGCGTGAAGGACAAGCTGGAGAAGAAGCTGGCAGCCTAAGCTGACCGGTTCGGAGAAGACAGGAAGCGCCTGCCGCAGGGATGCGGTGGGCGTTTTCTTTTTGAGCGCCGCTGGCCGGTAGTTCCGGCCTCAACCGGGCATGAACGCGGTCAGGGGCATGAGCGCGCTGCGCAGCGCTTCAGGTAGTGCCACCGGGCGGCGGCTGGCACGATCCACGTACACATGCACGAAGTGACCCTGCGCGGCGGCAGTCTCTTGCCCCGCCTTGAAGATACCCAGCTCATAACGCACGCTGCTGCGCCCCAGATGCGCCACCCGCACGCCGACCTCGACCTGGTCGGGGAAGGCCACCGAGGCGAAATAGTTGCACTGCGTCTCGATGACCAGGCCGATCACCGCTCCCCGTTCGATGTCCAGTACGCCGCGCTCCACCAGGTAGTGGTTCACCGCCGTATCGAACCAGCTGTAATAGACCACATTGTTGACGTGGCCATAGACATCGTTGTCCATCCAGCGCGTCTGAATCGCGTGAAAATGAAGGAAATCGGCGCGGCGGCCAGGTTGGGGACGGTGCTCGCTCATCGGTATGAAGGATCAGGATTGGTCGGCTTGTGCGCTCGCACAAGAACGGCGTGCTTGCAGTAACATTGCTCCCACTTCCGCTTGCCCCGCTCCGGGGCGAGCACGGAAGTGCTCCATCTTAAGCGATCAGTCTCGCCATGGGGCCAGCGTCGTGCTTGCATCGGCGCTGGCTGTCGCCATGTAGTCCGGGCGAGGGTGCCGTTTGCGCTCGCCCAGTCCGATGATAGGCTGATCCTCAAGATCGATAGTTAAATCCAATCAAAAGTATTGATTAAATAAAATTGATCTATTTTGTTTGGCGTTCTACTATTCAATCCATCGCTTCACTCAACCCCCCTTTAAAAGGAAATCGACATGTCCCTGATCAACACCACTATCAAGCCGTTCAAGGCAACCGCTTACCACGATGGCAAGTTCGTCGACATCACCGAAGCTACCCTGAAGGGCAAGTGGTCCGTGTTCGTGTTCTACCCGGCCGACTTCACTTTCGTGTGCCCGACCGAGCTGGAAGATCTGGCCGACAACTACGCTGAATTCAAGAAGCTGGGCGTTGAAATCTACGGCGTGTCCACCGACACCCACTTCGCCCACAAGGCCTGGCACGACACTTCCGAAGCCATCAAGAAGGTGCAATACCCGCTGGTTGGCGACCCCACCGCTACCCTGGCACGCAACTTCGAAGTGCTGATCGAAGAAGAAGGCCTGGCACTGCGCGGTACCTTCGTGATCAATCCAGAAGGCGAAATCAAGGTCATGGAAGTGCATGACAACGGCATCGGCCGTGACGCTTCGGAACTGCTGCGCAAGGTCAAGGCTGCCCAGTACGTCGCTTCGCACCCGGGTGAAGTCTGCCCCGCCAAGTGGGAAGAAGGCGCCGCTACCCTGAAGCCTTCCCTGGACCTGGTCGGCAAGATCTAATTAGCCCACTCGGCAATTAAATGCTCTGAAGAACATCCCTGCAGTACCCGTCCTGGCCCGCTCCCCCCGGGCAAGCGGTCGACCCCCACAAGGGCGAGGCCGTGGTCAGGGCGACTTTGAATCTCTCAACGAGGAAGTGAATCATCATGCTTGATGCCAATCTCAAGACCCAATTGAAGGCCTATCTGGAAAAGGTCAGCCACCCGATCGAGATCGTCGCGTCGCTCGATGATGGCGCCAAATCCCGTGAGATGCAGGAACTCCTGCAAGAAATCGTGCTGCTGTCCGACCGTATCAGCCTGGTCGAACATCGCGGTACCAGCAAGGACGCGCGTACTCCGTCCTTCAAGTTGCATCGCCCCGGGACCAACATCAGCGTCGAATTTGCCGCGATCCCGATGGGCCACGAATTTACCTCTCTGGTGCTGGCCCTGTTGCAAGTGGGCGGCCACCCGATCAAGCTCGACGACAAGGTCATCGAGCAGATCCGTAACCTGGACGGCGACTACCGCTTCGAGACCTATGTCTCGCTGACCTGCCAGAACTGCCCGGAAGTGGTGCAGGCCTTGAACGTGATGTCCATCATCAACCCGCGCATCCAGTCGGTGACCATCGACGGCGCGCTGTTCCAGGGTGAAGTCGAGCAGCGCCAGATCATGGCCGTGCCGACCGTCTATATGAACGGCGAAGTCTTCGGCCAGGGCCGTACCGGCGTCGAAGAGATCCTCGCCAAGCTCGACACTGGCGCTGCCGCCCGCAAGGGTGAAGAATTGAGCGCACAGGCGCCGTATGACGTGTTGATCGTCGGCGGTGGCCCGGCCGGTGCCGCCGCTGCCATCTATGCAGCGCGCAAGGGTATCCGTACCGGTGTGGTGGCCGAGCGTTTCGGCGGCCAGGTGCTCGATACCCTGGCCATCGAGAACTTCGTCTCGGTGCAGGAAACCGAAGGTCCGCAATTCGCCACCGCCCTGGAACAGCACGTCAGGGCCTATGACGTCGACATCATGAACGTGCAGCGCGCCGAGGCGCTGGTGCCGGGCGACAAGTTGATCGAAGTGAAGCTGGCCAATGGCGGCGTGTTGAAGGGCAAGACCGTGATCCTGTCCACCGGTGCACGCTGGCGCAACGTCAACGTGCCGGGCGAGCAGGAATACAAGAACAAGGGCGTGGCCTATTGCCCGCACTGCGATGGTCCGCTGTTCAAGGGCAAGCGCGTGTCGGTGATCGGTGGCGGCAACTCGGGCGTGGAAGCGGCCATCGACCTGGCCGGCATCGTCGCCCATGTGACCTTGATCGAATTCGCTGCCGAACTGAAGGCCGATGCGGTGCTGGTGCGCAAGTTGAAGAGCCTGCCCAACGTCACCATCGTGACCTCGGCGCAGACCACCGAGATCACCGGCGACGGTCAGCGTGTCAATGGCATCAGCTACAAGGAACGGGATACCGGCGAGATCAAGCACGTGGCGCTGGAAGGCGTGTTCGTCCAGATCGGCCTGGTGCCCAACACCGAATGGCTGAAGGGGACCCTGGCCTTGTCCAAGCACGGCGAGATCGAGATCGATGCCAAGGGCCAGACCTCGATTCCGGGTGTCTTCGCCGCTGGCGACGTGACCACCGTGCCGTACAAGCAGATCGTCATCGCCGTGGGTGCTGGTGCGACGGCGGCCCTGTCGGCCTTCGATCACCTGATCCGCTCCTCGGCCGATGACGTGGCCCCGGCGGCGACCAAGGAAGCAGTGGCTGCCTGAGTGATACGCCAGCCGCACTCGCACTAGCAAGAAACAAAAAACGCCACCGGTTGAATCAGCCGGTGGCGTTTTTGTTGAAGCAGTACCGAGCAGTACCGCTGGCAGCTTACTTGAACATCAAGCGCAGCGAATCCCAGGCGCGGCCCAGGAAGCCTGCCGGGCCCACCGATTCCAGCGCCACCACCGGCAGCTCGGCCACGGTCTTGTCATCGATGGTCACCTTCAGGGTGCCAACCTTGGCATTTTCCGAGATCGGGGCGATCAGCGGATCATTGCGATCCAGCTTGGTCTTGACCTTGTCAGCCGTACCCTTGGGGATGGTGATGTAGACGTCGTTCTTGAAGCCGACCTTGATCTTGCTCTGCGAACCCTTCCACACATCAGGCGTATCGACCGGTTGGCCCTTGGCATAGAGCTTGACGGCGTCGAAGTTCTGGAAGCCCCAGTTCAGCAGCTTCTGGCTTTCCTGGGTGCGCACCGCATCGGAGACGGTACCGATCACCACCGAGATCAGGCGACGTTCGCCATTGGGCACCGGGCGGTGCGCCGAGGTGATCAGCGAATAGCCGGCGCTGGAGGTGTGGCCGGTCTTCATGCCATCGACCGTCGGGTCCAGCCACAGCAGGCGGTTGCGGTTGGGTTGGGTGATGTTGTTGTAGGTGAACTTCTTCACCGAGTAATAACGCTTGTAGTACTCGGGGAAGTCGTTGATCAGGTTGCGGCACAGGATCGACAGGTCGCGCGCGGTGGTATAGGTGTCCGGGCTGGGCAGGCCGTGCGGGTTGCTGAAGTGGGTATTGGTCAGGCCCTGGCGCTGCGCTTCGCGGTTCATCAATTGCACGAAGGCGTCTTCGGTGCCGGACACGGCTTCGGCCACGGCCACGGCGGCGTCATTGCCGGAGACCGAGATCAGGCCGTAGAGCAGATTGTCGATGGAGACCGGCTTATTGGGCTCGATGAACATCTTGGAGCTGCTCGGATCGACCTTCCAGGCGTTGACCGAGACGTTGACTTCCTGCTCCAGGCTCAGGCGCTTGTCGCGCAGGGCGGCAAAGGCCAGGTAGGCAGTCATGAGCTTGGTCAGCGAGGCCGGTTCCACGCGCATGTCGGGTTCGCTGGAGGCGATCACCTGGTTGGCCGAGGCATCCAGCAGCAGCCAGCTCTTGGCAGCCACGGTGGGCGGCGGCAGGGTCTGGGCGGAAGCGGTGAGTGCGGAAAAGGATAGGACGGTTGCGGCGAGCGCCGCGAGAAGCTTTTTCATCGGTGCCTAAGAAAAATTGCCAGCACGGGGGAACATCGTAGCTGTTGGTTTGAAAAGAGGGTGAGGCAGGGCGGGTCAGTCTGGTTCCATCGGTGACGGCAGCATGGCGGCGACACGGGGAAGTGCCGGGCTGGCTGCACGCACTGAATTATAAAACGTCACGCGGCTTCGTTCCCAATTGAATGGATCTTCATCCCCGAAAATCCCCTCACGAAACCGGCATGGCGCCCTTTGCTGCATCGTGCGGCGCCGTCCGGCCTCATGCCTGGGTGCGTTGCGTAAAAAAACGTAAAGACACTCAAGCCTGAAGCTGCGCCGGGCGGCGATGCCAGCTTTCGACCACCACGTTCTTGATATGTTGCAGCTTGCGGTGAAAAAAGTGGTCCGATCCGGGAATCACCACCACCGGCAGCTCCTGCGGGCGCGCCCAGTCCAGCACGGCCGACAGCGGGATGGTGTCGTCCTGCTCGCCGTGGATCAGGATGGTATTGGCCGGAGCCGGCGGCATGGGCCACTTGCCGGCGGCGGTACCCACCAGTACCAGGCGTTCGGCCGCCGTGGCTGCGTCCTGTTGCAGCAGGCGCTGCTGCAATTGCGCCTGGACGAAGGTACCGAAGGAAAAACCACCCAGCGCCAGCGGCAGGTCGGGATATTGCGTGCGCATGTGCTGCAGCAGCAGCGCCATGTCGTCGGTTTCGCCGGCGCCGTGGTCATGCACGCCTTCGGACTTGCCTACGCCACGGAAATTCATGCGCACCGCCACGTAGCCCAGCGCCAGGAAGGTGCGGGCCAGGGTTTGCGCGACCTTGTTGTCCATGCTGCCGCCATACAGCGGATGCGGGTGGGCTACCAGGGCCAGGCCGACCGGGGCGGCGAATTGCTCGGGGTCCGGCAGGTCCAGCGCGCATTCGAGCTGGCCGACCGCGCCGGGGATCATGAAATGCTGGGTGTATACGTTCATGGCTTGCTAAAAACGGATGAGGGGAAGCTTGCTGCAAGCGGCTTGCAGGGCAGGTCGGTGTTCAAACCTTCATATCTTCAGATTTTCAGGCGATCCACCACTTTGCCGCCGACGATGTGGCTGTCGATGATTTCATCGATGTCTTCCTGGTCCACATAGGTGTACCAGGTGCCTTGCGGGTAGATCACCACCACCGGACCTTCCTCGCAACGCTCCAGGCAGCCGGCCTTGTTGATGCGCACCTTGCCGGGCGCGGCCAGGCCCAGTTGCTTGATGCGTTTCTTGGCATGTTCCTGGGCCGCCTGCGCACCCTTGTCGGCACAGCAGGTACGCTCGCCCGGCTGGCGTTGGTTCAGGCAGAAGAAGACGTGGTGTTCGTAGTAGGGTTGATCTTGATCGCTCATGGAAGGGCCTGTGGAGAGTGGCGACAGTGCCGGCGCTGGTCGTCAACGCCTGGCAAAGCGTCAATGATACACCCCGCTCAGCCTGGCCTGCGGTGCACCGGATGCAACAGGAACCAGATCGCCAGGAAGGGCCACAGCACCGACAGGAATTGCGCAGCGCCGTCGAAATTGAGGAATTTGCCCTGGACCCAGGTCTCCAGCGTGGAGAGGTAATAGGGATTGGCCGGCACCGCATTGGTCACCACCAGGGCGAGGATCAGCGCCAGCGCCGCCACCCGGCGCTGCGCCGCGGGCGGTGCCCAGGTCAGTCCGGCAATCATCATGGTGCCCAGCATGATGCCGCCCACGGCGCTGGGCGAGATCCAGACGAAGGCATTCTGCGGCGCGAAGAAGAGCGCGCAGGCCAGCGATTTGGCGGCGATGCAGCCCAGCAGGTAGAGCGTGACCAGGCGTCGGCGCGGCGCCTGGCGGCCCAGCAGCAGCAACATCAACAGGGCCGCGCCGGTCAGCCCGCAGGCAGTGACGATGACGTCGGCCAGCCAGTATTGCTCGGCGCTCAGTTGCGCACTGTTGAGCCAGGTGGTGGCCAGGTCGATGGGAGTGTCGAGCAGGTCGGAAAAGAAGGCCGATACGGGCGGCACCAGGTGGCCCAGGCCGAACAGGTGGTTCTGCGGATAGATCAGCGCCAGTGGCCATAGCCCGGCGACCACCAGCCCGCGGCTGGCTTGGCTGGAGAACCAGCGTCGCCGCAGCAGCAAAAAACGGCTCTCCTGCAGGAAGTAGCGGCTGCAGGCCGCGCCCAGCAAGGCCCCGAGAGTCACGCCGATGGAATTGGTCAACAGATCCAGATTGGAGGGCACGCGGGTGGGGAGGTAGGTCTGGACCGCTTCCATGCAGGCCGACAGCAGCACCCCGGCCAGTGCAGCAGGCCAGACTGCCCACCACGGGCGCAACAGCGGATACAGGGACAGCACCAGCAGCAGGCCCAACGGGGCATAGCCGGCGACATTGGTCCAGACGTCGAAGCCGGTCCAGTAATAGGGCAGGCGCGCGCCCAGGTAATCGAAGGGCTTGATGCCGATGTCGCGCCAGCCGGAGAAGGGGTACCAGCTGGCATAGACGATCAAGAGCGTATAGACCAGCAGGCTCACGCGGGCGAACGACGAGGCCACCGGAGCGCTGGCCGGGGTGGCGGGAAGCACGGGGGCGTGGTCGGGCGGGGCGGGCATGGGCCAGAGGGTAACCGATTTCGGTGGCCTCGGGCTGACCGAGAGCAGGCTTTACATTCGCGCACAGGCCCACTGCCGTTACAATGCGCAGCATGACCCTGACTTTTCCCTTGTCCGCCGAACCCGATTCGGCACCGCTGGTGCGCCCCGAGCGCATCGGCATGTTGCTGGCCGGTTCCGATCCGCAAGGCCAGCAGCGTATCGACGTCGAGGCGGTAGCCCAGACCGGTTCCACCAACATCGACCTGATGCAACGTCTTTCCAGCCTGCAGCGCCCCTTGCTGCTGGTGGCCGACCGCCAGACCGCCGGCCGTGGCCGCGCTGGTCGGCCCTGGCGCGCCCAGCCGCAGGATTCGCTGACCTTTTCGCTGGCCTGGCGCCTGCAGCGGCCCACACACGCGCTCCTGGGCTTGCCGTTGGCCGTCGGCGTGGCCCTGGCCGAGGCGCTGGAGGTGTTCGGCATACGACCGCAATTGAAATGGCCCAATGACGTGCTGCGCGATGGCGCCAAGCTGGCCGGCATCCTGATCGAGACTGCTGCCGAGGGCGGCCGTGCCGATGCGACCTGGGCCGTCATCGGCATCGGCCTGAACCTGGGGGTGCCGTCGGGGCTGGAAGATGAATTGCAACGCGCGGTGGGATCGGCGCCCGAATTGCAGAAGCCGCCGCGCGAAACGGTGCTGGCCATCATCGTCAGCGCCTTGTCAGAGGTGCTGACCGAATTCGAACAGCGCGGCTTCGGCGCCTTCGTCAAGCGTTGGGAAACCTTCCACGCCTATGCCGGGCAGTCGGTCAAGATCGTCGATAACGGCCGTGTGGTCCATGAGGGGATTGCGCTGGGAGTGGACATGATGGGCCGCTTCCTGATCGATACCGAGGCCGGGCAGATCGAGGTGCTGGCCGGTGATGTCTCCTTGCGTCTGCAGGACGGATGATGCTGCTGGTTGACGCAGGCAATACCCGCATCAAGTGGGCCGTGGCCGACCCGGTCGCTCCGGCGCTGGGCTGCTGGCACCAGCAGGGGGCCGTGGATCGCGCCGACTTCTCGGCACTGGTGCCGCAGTGGGCCGGCCTGGCCAGGTCCGGCAGCGACTTGCAGGTGTGCATCTCCAATGTCGCCGGCGCGGCCTTGCATGAGAGTCTGCAGGCCATCCTGCTACAGGCGTTCGGCCCCCGCGTGATCGTCGAGTGGTTTGCCTCCACCCCGCAACGGGCCGGGCTGCGCAATGGCTACCGCCATCCCGGCCAGCTGGGATGCGATCGCTTTGCCGCTGCCATCGGTGCGCGCGCGCTGTTTGCCGGCGAGGAATTATTGGTGGCCACCTGCGGTACGGCCACCACCATCGACGTGGTCAGTGCCGAGGGCGTCTTCGAGGGCGGCATGATCCTGCCGGGGTTTGGCACCATGGCGACCTCGCTGGCCTTGAATACCGCCCAGTTGCCGCGCATCGATGGCGCCGCCCCGCCTGAGCGGGTGTTCGCCGACAATACGGTGGAGGCCATCGTCTCCGGTTGCATCGCCGCCCAGGTCGGGGCGATCGAGCACGCGTTGGCCGAACGTCGTCGCCAGCGTCCGCAGGCCAGCCTGCGCTGCCTGCTGGCCGGGGGCGCGGGCTTGCTGCTGGCACCTTACCTGGCGCTGGGCGAGACGCCGCTGGAAAAGGTGGATAATCTGGTGCTCATCGGCCTGCAGGTAGCGATGAACCAGGAATGCTGAGCGCCGGTCCATCCAGGCAATCGAAGAATCAACCAGGGCAAGGAAAGACAAGGCAAGGATGAAGCTGAAACTGCTTTTTTGGCTATTGCTGGCAGGTAACGTGGTCCTGTTCGGATTGACGCGTGGCTATTTCGGCGCCAGCGCCACCGAGCGCCGCGAACCCCAGCGCCTGGCCCAGCAATTGCATCCTGAACTGTTGAGCGTGTTGCCGGCCAATAGCGAAAAGCTGGCCTCGCAACTGCGCGCCCAGCCGTCCACAGCCCAGGTGGCCAGTGCGGATGCCACAGCGACGGCGCCGGCCGCTGCGGCCACGCTCACGCCCGCTACATCCACCACCTCCACCACTGCGACTCAGCCGGCTCCGACTGCCGCCACCCAGACAGTCGCCGTCACCCCCTCCTGTACCGAAGTGGGCAACTTCACCGCTGCGGATGCGCGCCGCTTCTCGGAGCAACTGGCCAGCCTGAACCTGGGTGACAAGGTGGTCCAGAAGCTGACCCAGGACGTGACCAGTCACATGGTCTATATCGCCCCCGAGGGAGGGCGCGAGGGCGCTGATCGCCGCGTTGCCGAGCTGCGCCGGTTAGGCATTGGCGACTTCTACGTCATTCCCGACAGTTTTCCCAATCCGGCGCTGCGCTATGGCGTCTCGCTGGGCATCTTCCGTACCGAGGAGGCAGCCAAGGCTTATGTCGGCCAGTTGATCTCGCGCGGGGTGCGCAGCGCACGTATCATTGCGCGTCGTTCCGGGGCCGGCAAGCAGGTGTTCCAGTTGCGTGACCTGACACCGGAAGCTCGCACTGCCCTGGAGAACATCAAGAGTGCGTTCCCCGACCAGGAAATCCGCGCCTGCAGCGCCTGAGCACGGCAACGTTGCCTGGATCGGACAGGCTGCATGTTGCGCTGCGAAGTCGGCCTGCTTTCCATGTAAAATCCCGTCCCTAAACGCATCCCCATCCCCATCCCATCCACAGGACCATGCCATGACCACCGACCTGACCCACGTAGCCCCCCAGATCAAAGCCGAAATCCTGGCCGAGGCGCTGCCGTACATCCGCAAATTCCATGGCAAGACCATCGTGGTCAAGTACGGTGGCAATGCCATGACCGAGGAAAGCCTCAAGCACGGCTTTGCCCGCGACGTGATCCTGTTGAAGCTGGTGGGCATGAACCCGGTGGTGGTCCACGGTGGTGGTCCGCAGATCGATGCAGCGCTCAAGAAGATCGGCAAGCAAGGTACCTTCGTGCAGGGTATGCGCATTACCGACGAAGAAACCATGGAAGTGGTGGAATGGGTGCTGGGCGGCGAGGTGCAGCAGGACATCGTGATGCTGATCAATCACTATGGCGGCCAGGCGGTGGGCCTGACCGGCAAGGATGGCGGCCTGATCCGTGCGCGCAAGATGCAGATGCCGGACAAGGAGCATCCGGGCGCCTACCTCGACATCGGTTACGTGGGCGAGATCGAGGCGATCAACCCGGCCGTGGTCAAGGCGCTGCAGGATGACGCCTTCATCCCCATCATCTCGCCTATCGGCTTTGGTGACGATGGCCAGGCCTACAACATCAACGCCGACGTGGTGGCCGGCAAGATCGCCGAGATCCTGCACGCCGAAAAGCTGATCATGATGACCAACATCGCTGGCGTCCAGGACAAGGCCGGTAAGCTGCTCACCGACCTGTCGGCGCGCGAGATCGATGAGATGTTCGCCGATGGCACCATCTCCGGCGGCATGTTGCCCAAGATTTCCTCGGCGCTGGATGCGGCCAAGTCGGGCGTGAACACGGTGCACATCATCGATGGTCGCATTGAGCACTCGCTGCTGCTGGAAGTGCTGACCGAACAGGCCTTCGGGACCATGATCCGTTCCCATTGATCCGTAGGCGTCAGCCCGCAAGCAAAAGGGATGAGCCAGGGATGAGCCTATACCTCATCCCTTTTTTGTTCGCCGCGCGGACAGTCGCCGATGGGCTCAATAAAGTTGTTTTACCTGCAAGCCTCGCTTGCCCAGCAATACCGGCACACTGTCCGGCCCCACCAGGTGCAGGATGCCGATGGCCGCCACGGCCTGATCCTGCCGCTGCAGTAGCTCGGCGATGCCGGCGGCCAGGCCCGGGTTGCGCTCGCGCAGCAGGGCCTGGACCGTGAAGTGGCTGGAGAAGCTGCCGTCCTCTTGCAGTTCCTTGAGCGCATTGGCAAAGCCGGCACTGTCGGCGTGGCGCCAGGCATCGACCAGGAAATCGAGCTTGCGGGTGAGGTTGGCATCGTCCAGCTCCTGCAGGGTATCGGCCAGGAACTGGATCTGTTGCGCCTGCCCCAGCTTGCTGAAGATGGCCATCTGGCGCTCGGCGCTTTCCAGTTCGACCACCTTGCCGCCATGGGCGCGCACGGTTGCGGCCAGGTGGCTGTCCACGGCCAGGTCGGTGCGGTAGCCGTGGCGCACGTATTGCTGCACGGACAAGACCATGGCCAGCATCCAGGGGCGCAGTTGCTGTACCGATGCCGGCACCATGCCCAGACCTTGCAAGGCTGACTCGGTGCGCTCGCGCAAGGGGGCGTCGAGCTGGTCCAGCAGGTGTTCGCCGGCAGGGTACAGGCCATGGCGCTGCACTGCGCTTTGCATGGCGCCGGTGTTCGCTGGGTCAAGCTCCAGCGCCAGGACGGGGGCGGCGGCCAGGGCGCGGGTCAGGCGCGGTTCCAGCGGATAGAAGTCGGGGGCGCCTACGTGGATGGTGCCGAACAGCAGCAGCGTGTGACGGCCATCGGAGACCTGGTAGAGCGCGCCACGCGGTGGCGCCGGCTGGACCGTGTCGGCGGTAGTGGCCGCCCGGGCCGGGGCCAGGAAGTTAAAGCAGGACAGCCAGGTCAAACTCACTATAATCAAACGTTGCATCAATCCGGTCACTGCTGGCCTTTCTTTCCTTGCTTGTTCAAGGCGCGTCCATGGTCGTGGCGGGCGCGCCGGTCTCATTTATGGCGCCCAATACTACACCGCTCTGGCTATTCGATCTCGACAACACCCTGCACAACGCCTCGCACGCTATCTTCCCGGCCATCAATACCAATATGAACCGCATCATCAAGCGGGTGCTGGACCATGATGGCCAGCCCAGCGACGAAGCGGCGGTCAATTATTTGCGGCGGCATTACTGGAAGCTGTACGGCGCCACCCTGCTGGGCCTGGTGCGCCATCACGGCCTGGGGGTGGATGAATTCCTGCACGAGGCGCATCTCTTCGACGACCTGCCCGGCATGGTGCGCGCCGAGCGTGGCATCGGTCGCTGGCTGTCGCAGTTGCCGGGGCAAAAGATCCTGCTGACCAATGCGCCGCGTCGTTATTCGCGCGAGCTGGTGCGTCATCTGGGGCTGCAGCGGCATTTCTCGCATCACATTTCCATCGAATCCATGCACGTGCATCGGCAATTACGGCCCAAGCCCTCGCGCCTCCTGCTGCGCAAGCTGCTGGCACGACACAAGGTGGCGCCGCGGCGCTGCATCCTGGTCGAGGATACGGTGGACAATCTGCGCAGCGCCCGCGAACTGGGCGTGCGCACGGCCTGGGTGACCCAGTACCTGCGCGGCAGTCAGGCGCTGCTGGGGCCTATCGGCGGGCAGCGGGTGCTGAGTCGCTTGCCGGCTTATGTCGATGTGAAGGTTCGTTCAGTGCGGCAGTTGCCGCGACGGCTTGTGGCGCTAGGAGCGCTGCGTTGAAGTGAAGAAGTCTACCGAAATCAGTCGGCGCAATCGGCGCACCAGCCCTTGATGGTCAGTTCCACTTCGTGACTCTGGAAACCCTTGCCCAGGGTCTTGCGCAGTGCCGATTGCAATTGCGCGGCGGTGGACTGGTGGCGTTCGGCCTCGGGCAGGACGGTGGCCAGGAAGTCGGTGCCATCGCTGGCATCCAGGCAAAATACCCGGTTGCAGCGGGTGCACTTGAAGTGGCCATGCTGGTGCTGCTTGCCTTGGGAATGGTCGTGCAGGCCATGCTCGGGGTGATCGGCCCCAGCGCTGTAGCGGAAGATGCGGTCATCGCTGGAGATCTTGTGGGCCAGGCCGGCTTCGGTGAGGCAATCCAGAGCACGGTAGAGGGTGACCCGGTCCATGTCGGCAAAGCGGTCCTGGATATCCTGGTGTGACGCCGCGCTGCGGGTTTCCAGCAACGCCCCCAGCACATTGACCCGGGCTTGCGTCACGCGCACCCCGGCCTCGCGCAACTGCGCCTCGGCCAGCGCGGTCACCGTGGCGGCTTGCGCGGCGGTGTCTGCGGAAGGAGGAAGGGCGGCTTTGGCTTTCATGGTCGGCATGGGCAGGATCACAGGTCGCCAGGATGACTGGCTGAAGAAAACGTCAGCACCAAGTGTGCGGATAGCCCTATTTTAGCCCATGCAGGCAAGGCCTTCGCCAGCGTGACGGCGGGTTGGCTATTTGTTGTCGCCTTTGCCGCCTTTATGGGCGCGCGGATGGGCCTGGTCATAGACCTGGGCCAGGCGCTGGAAGTCCAGTGCGGTATAGACCTGGGTGGCGCTGATGGAGGCGTGGCCCAGCATTTCCTGGACCGCCCGCAGGTCGCCTGAGCTTTGCAGCACGTGCGAGGCAAACGAGTGGCGCAGCATGTGCGGATGCACGTCGGTGGCCATTTCCACACCTTTGCCATGGGCCTTGAGGCGCAACTGGGTGACCCGGGGCGACATGCGTGCCCCGCGTTCATTGAGAAACAGCGCGTGCCCATCCGGCCCGCCATCGGCCCTGACCAGGCCGGCGCGCAAGGGCAGCCAATCCTGGATGGCCTGCAGGGCGGCTTTTCCTACCGGCACCTTGCGCTTCTTGCCGCCCTTGCCGGTGACCGTGACCTCGGCTTCGGCCAGGTCGATCCAGCCGGCTGATTCATAACGGCCTTCACGGACATCGGCCAGGTCGATACCCACCAGTTCGGAAACCCGCAAACCGCTGGAATAGAGCAGCTCGAACATGGCGCGGTTGCAGGCCGCTAGCGTAGAGGCGGGATCGCGCGCCGGATCGGCGTGCGACACCAGGCGGATGGCATCATCGGCAGCCAGCGCCTTGGGCAGGGGTTTGCTTTTCTTGGGCGGCTTGACGCCGTCGACCGGGTTGGCCGGCAATGCCATTCCCTCTTCCAGCGCCAGCCAGGCAAAGAATCCGCGCCAGGCCGACAGCTTGCGCGAGATCGAGCGGGCGTTGAGGCCGCGTGCGTGCAGGCGGGCGGCGCATTTGCGGATCTGGGGCTGGCTGACGTGTGGCAGGGTGGTGTCGGCAACACCGTCGTGGTCGTCCGCTGGCGCCAGCAGGGCACGCAGTTCCTGCAGGTCGCGCCCGTAGTTTTCCAGCGTATGCGGCGAGAGCTTGCGCTGGCTGCGCAGGAAGCAAAGATAGCGTCCGATCAGGGAAGAGGCCGCAGCATCCATGGGTCGACTCCTAGTGCTGGCAGCGCTGACCGGATCAGCGCAGGCGATGGATCAGCGTAGCAGGCAGGCCAGGGCGGCACTGCCAGTTTCGCCGATGCGGGTCAGGAAATCGGTGCCCATATCGATGGTGAAGCGGTTCGGGTCGGGCGAACCCAGCACCAGCAAACCGAAGGCTTCGGGCGCTGCACCCACGCGCAGCGGCAACATCGCCACCGACTTCACCGAGGCGGCATCATCCAGCCAGGAAGCGGCTTCGAACTCCTTGTTGGGACCGCAGAAGGGGGTGGACAAGCCATTGGCGAAGATGCGGGCATCCTCCGAGACTTCCTGGGTCGCCCAGTTGTCCATGTGCGTGTCAGTCAGGTTCCACAGGCGCACCGTCACTTGCGGCACGTGGAAGATCTCCTGCAACTGCGTCACCAGCACGCGCGGCAGGTCGGCGGCATCGCGCGTCAACAGCAGGGCGCGGCTCCAGGCCTGGAACTTGTTGGTGATTTCATCGTTTTCCTGGGCGATGCGCATCAACTCGGCCATGCGCAGCTCCTGCACGCGGATCTTCTCGCGCAGGATTTCCATCTGACGCTCCTGCAAGGACACGGCACGGCCCATGACCGGGCTGGTCAGCTTGACCGTGGAAAGCAGTTCCGCGTGCTCTTCGAAGAAATGCGGGTGATCGAGCAGGTAGTCGGCAATCAGGCTGGAATCCAGTTCGGTGGTCATCGTCGCGAGGTCTGTGTTGGTGTGCCGGCCGCACAAGACGTAGCGTACCGGAAATATCGCGAGATTATCCTCGCTATCGGACACCCTGACAATCATCGGCGCCGTTGGGGTGGAGCAAAATGAAAGAGGCCTGCATGATTGCTCACGCAGGCCTCTTTCGGTACGACTCAAATTTAACTCAGGTTCGAACCGATGTTTTCACATCGGTTTTGAATCCATGAATTAGAACTTGTGACGAACGCCAACGGTAACAGCGGTTTGGCTAGCATCGTTGCCGGTGGAGTCACCATACACGCCCGGGTTCTTCATGTCCTTGGCACGCAGGTTCGACACGAAAGCGTACAGGTCGGTACGCTTGGACAGCCAGTAGTCAGCACCCAGGTTGTACTGAGTCAGCTTGCCCTTGCCGTTCAGACCGTCGAAGCTAGCGGTGGTGTATTCCACAGCAGCCAGCAGCTTCAGGGACGGGCTCAGCGAGTAAGCAGTACCGAGTTCGTAGATGTCAGCCTTGTTAGCCAGGCCCAGGGTTGCGGCAGCGGCACGGTTAGCTGCGGTCAGCGGGTTCAGGGTAACAGTGGTGCCCGAGATGGTGGCACGCAGACCAGAAACGTTCAGTGCGGTGTTCAGGTCTTGCTTGACGCGCGACCAGTTACCGTACACACGTGCCGGGCCAAACTGGTAGCTGGCAACCAGGTTGAACACCTTCAGTGCGGTGTTACCTGCATTGGCGGTATTCAGACCGGTAGCGACACCGTATTGAAGTTGCGTGTTGGCGCTTGCAGTTGTTGCCGGAGCCACACCTTGGATCAGCGAAGTGTCGCTAGGAGTAGTGCCTTGCTTGGATTGGTAGTAGTTGGCACCCAGACCCAGCGGGCCGTTGTCGTACTTCGCGCCCAGGCCGAACGATTGGCCAGCCGAAGTCTTGCCAGCGGTTTCGCCGAAGCCGTAGATCAGGTTACCGGTGAAACCGTTCAGGTTAGCGGTGGTGTAGCTGATCGAGTTGTTGGTGCGGGTACCTTCCAGACGGTTCAGGTTGTGGCCGACGTTGCCGGTCACGCCACCGAAGTCGTTGACGGAGGTGTAGGCGGAGATGGTGTCAGCGAAGTCGGTTTGACGACCCAGCAGCACGGTACCGAAGCCACCCGACAGACCAACCACGGACTTGCGACGGAACAGGTTGGAGGAGGTCACGGAGTCGGAGCCTTGCAGGCCGCCGTTGTCGTTGGTGAAGCCGGTTTCCAGTTGGAACACGGCCGACAGACCGCCGCCCAGATCTTCAACGCCCTTGAAGCCGATACGCGAACCTTGGATGTTGCCGGAGTTCACTGCAAACTTGCTGCCGGTGTTGGTGCCGGTGCCGGTAGCAACCTTGCTGGTGTAGGTGATACCAGTATCAACGATACCGTAGATAGTAACGGAGCTTTGTGCTTGAGCAGCACCTGCGAACGCGCCGAGGACGGCCAGTGCCAGCAGAGATTTTTTCATTTGACATCCTTCTATAAAAATAGTCTTGAGGATCCGTACTTCTGGTCGGATGGTGAGACATTAAGGGTTCTCATTTGGCGTGGCCGTAGATTGGTCACGTGGAGGGCGGAATTTTGGTTGAAAGCGTCAATCCGCTGGAGGAGTGTTGTTTTTTTCAAACGCTTTCCTGCCCGTCAATGCCTGACAGACAAATTTAGGCTTGCAGCCTCTCCCTTCTTAACGGCATGGCAGCGCGAAACTTGATCCGTTGCGTATCGCCCGTAGTGATGTTGTTAAAACGATGCATTTCGAATCTTTTCGAGTGTTTTTTAAAAAAAATTCGATTGTGGGGCATAATTTTGGCTTTCTGACCTGATGTGGAGGGTGGATGGCCACTCGCGAGGATCTTGCAATCATCCGCGCAGCGCGTGCCGGACAGGCCCAGGCGCAGTTGACCCTGGGCAAGCGTTACCTCTTTGGCGGCAACGGTTTGCCGCAAAGTGCGGGCACCGCCTTGCACTGGCTGGAGCGGGCAGCCCGCCAAGGGTTGGCCGATGCCTGGATGCTCATTGCCCAGCATATTCCCTATGAAGTCGTGACCTCGTTGGCCCAGCCGCACGAGGCCGCACAGTGGTATGAACGCGCCTTTGATGCCGGCCTCACCCCAGCCGGCCTGGTCTATGCCCGCCTGGTGCTGGAGCACCCGGCCGGTGCGGCGGTGGCTAGCGCCGATATGAAGGAAAAAGCCATCCGCGCGCTGGAAGCCGTCGCCCGCGAGGGCGACCCGGATGCCCAGTGGCTGCTGGCGCGCCAAGCTGAACGAATGTTCAAACATGCCCCCGTCGCCTCGGCCAGCGAACCGGCGCCCGCGCGGGTGGTTGCGGCCGACGCCTTGCAGCAATGGACCCAGAAGGCTGCCGACGCCGGCATCGAGCAAGCCCAACATGCGCTGGCCGATCGTGCCTGGCAGCAGTCCGACTTCGCCGCGTTTGGTCAGCGCGCCCAGCCGCTGGCCGATGCCATGTTGCGCCAGCACGAAGCCCTGGTGGCCCAGCTCAATGCGCCCTCCGAGGCGCTGGCCGCGGCCTTGGGCGCGCAGAATATCCAGTTGCTGCGGCGCCTGGCCGAGGTGCAACTGGCCGACAAGCGCCCCGACCTGTTGTACGCCCAGCAATTGCTGGAGCTGGCCGCGCTGGCCTGCGACCGCGATGCGCAACTGGCGCTGGGCCTGCTCTATGGCAGGGTCGATGCTTCCGGTACGCGGCGCTTTGCCGGCCAAGGTTCGGCCAATTACAAGAAGGCCATCCGCTGGCTGACCCTGGCCGGCGAGCAGGGGATGGCTGCGGCTTGGTACGTGCTGTCGCGGATCTACCTCAAGCCGGAATTTTCCCAGCGCAATCTTGCCGATGTGCAGCATTACCTGGAGCGCGCCGCCGAGATGGGGCATGTGGAAGCACAACTGGAATGCGGGGTGGGTGCCTGGCGCAATCGGCGCGATGATCCGGCCAATGACGTGCGCGCCCTGTACTGGCTGCAAAAGGCTGCCACGCAAGGCGCCTCACAGGCGCAAGCCTTGTTGGACAAGGTGGCCGACCGCCCCCAGGCCGCCTCCTGGGCAGTGCAGGCGCGGGCCCAACTGAGCCGCGAGCAGATCAATGCTCATCCTTTCCTGGCGGCGCGCATCGAACTGGCAGCGCTGTTCGGCCTGACCCGGCCGGAAGCCCTGCTGATCGACCTCAAGCAGGCCGATTGCGGACATTGTCTGGTGGTCGATATCCGCAGCCAGTACGCCCGCAGCAAGCGGCGCCTGATCATGGTCGAGACCGGCGAGCAGCGCGGCGCGCTCAACCGCATCGGCCGCCTGTTCGAGGATATGGATTGCGGCCCCAGCGGCCCGGAGGGTAATTACCGCCAGCGGCTGTATCGTCTCAAGACCGTGCTGCCGCAGTCGCAAGAAGAGGATGAGGCGCAAGAGCAGGGACTGGCGGCCTGAGTTCCACGGCATCGCTGGCATAGAAACGGACACGGCTTGCTGGAGCTAACCAGCAAGCCGTGTTTTTACATCTGGGTTTTACATCTGAGTCTGATATCAAAACTTAGAGGTCAGAGCTCTGATCTCTAAGTTTTCCTCGCCTCAAAGCTGATCCGGCAATTCGATCTCGCCTTCGAACACCGTCACCGCCGGACCGGTCATCATCACCGGCGCGCCCGGCCCAGCCCAGGCAATGTTGAGCAGGCCGCCATGGGTCTGCACCGCCACCGGCGAATCCAGCAGGCCGCGACGGATGCCCGCCACCACCGCAGCACAGGCACCGGTGCCGCAGGCCAGGGTTTCGCCGGCACCGCGTTCGTAGACGCGCAGACGGATGTGATGACGGTCGAGCACCTGCATGAAGCCGGCATTGACGCGCTTGGGGAAGCGCGCATGGTGTTCGATCAGCGGACCCTCCACCAGCACCGGGGCAGCTTCGCTGTCTTCCACCACCTGCACCGCATGGGGGTTGCCCATCGACACCACCGAGATCCAGGTGGTCTTGCCGGCCACCTCCAGCGGCCACAGCGTGTCATCGGCTTGCTGGCGATGTTGCAGGTTGCGGCTGTCGAAGGGCACCTCGGCCGGGGTCAGGATGGGCGCGCCCATGTCCACGGTGATCTGGCCATCTTCTTCCAGGCGCGGCTCGATCACGCCCGACATGGTTTCCACCCGGATGGCGCGCTTGTCGGTCAAGCCCTTCTCGGTGACGAAGCGCACGAAGGCGCGTGCGCCGTTGCCGCATTGCTCGACTTCGCCGCCATCGGCGTTATAGATGCGGTAACGGAAATCGACTCCGGCACCTTGCGCTTTCTCCACCACCAGCATCTGGTCGGCGCCGATGCCGAAACGGCGGTCGGCGATGAATTGCCACTGGGCGGGGGTGAGCGAAATGGCCTGGTTGACGGCATCGAGCACGACGAAGTCGTTGCCGGCGCCATGCATCTTGGTAAATTTGATTTTCATCACATCATTATAAGTACGCCGCGCCCGATTCACAGGGCGGCGGGGTGGTCATTGCTGGCCCTTGCGATAGACGTCCGGTTGGCCCGGCGGGCGGTTCTTGAAACGCTTGTGCGCCCAGAAATATTCGGTCGGGGCTTCCAGCACGCGTTCTTCGATGAAGGCATTCATGCGGCGGGTGGCGGCCACGATGTCTTGGCCCGGATAGTCGTCCCAGGCCGGATAGAAGGTGGTCTTCCAGCCGCGATAGTCGGGCAGGAAGGTGGTGATCACCGGCACCACCGAGGCGCCGGTGGCCGCAGCGATGCGGGCGGTGGCGGTGAGGGTGGAGGCCGGCACGCCGAAGAAGGGCACGAACTCGGCATCGCGGGTGCCGAAGTCCATGTCGGGCAGCATGATGAAGGGCAGGCCTTCGCGCATGGCGCGGATGATGGGCTTGACGCCCTTTTCGCGCGCCAGCAGCGTTACCGGGCGAAAGCGCGAGCGGCCCTTGAGCAGGGCCTGGTCCACCACCTCGTTCTGCTGGCGGGCGTAGATGGTGCAGACCGAATAGTCCGAATTGAGCACCAGCGCGATGCCGGGGATTTCCAGGCAGACGAAGTGCGGACACAGCAGGATGGTGGGGCCCTTGTCGAGCGTTTCGAAGGGGATGCCGGGCTCGACCTGGATCAGGCGCTTCAAGCGCGACTCCGGCGCCCACCACAGGATGCCGCGTTCCAGGGCGCTGCGGGCATAGGCCTGGAAATGGCGGCGCGCGATCCGGCGGCGTTCCTGTTCGGTCTTTTCGGGAAAGCACAGGCGCAAGTTGATCAGGGTGATGCGCCGGCGCGGCCGCATATACATATAGAGCAGCCAGCCCAGCGCCTCACCCAGCCGCCCCAGGATGGGCAGTGGCAACCAATGCAGCAGCCACATCAGCCCGATCAGCGCCCTCATTGTGCCGCTCCCGGCGGGGTGACGCCGCGCGGCGTCTTGTAGCGGTTGTAGCTCCAGATGTATTGCGCGGGGCAGCGGGCGATCAGCTTTTCCATGGCGGAATTGATGGCGCGCGCTTGTTGCTCGGGCGTGTCGCCCAGCTCGCCCTCGAAGGGTACGAAGTGGATCGCATAGCCACGGCCCCAGGACAGGCGCTCGGCATAGGCCAGGATGATGGGGGCGCCGCTCATCTGTTGCAGCTTGGCCGGCAGGGTCATGGTATAGGCCGGCTTGCCGAAGAAGTCGGCCCATACGCCTTCGCCGTTTTGCGGCACCTGGTCGGGCAAGAGGCCGATGGCCTGGCCATTCTTGAGCGCCTTGAGCAGGATGCGCACACCGGCCAGGTTGGCCGGCGCCAGGTGCAGGTTGGCGCGGGCGCGCGCGCCTTCGATCAAGGGCTTGAGCGCGGCCTTGCGCGGCGGGCGGTATAGCACGCTCAGGCTGCTGTGGCGCGCCACCGACTGCGCCGAGATTTCGAAGCAACCCAGGTGCGGGGTCAGAAAGACGATGCCGGCCTTGGCATCGAGCGCCTGCTGGACCAGCTCCCAGTTGACGATGCGGGCGGTGCGCAGCACCCGCTTGGGGTTGGCGCACCAGATGAAGGGCAGTTCGAACATGCCCTTGCCGGCTTCGCCCACGGCCTTCAACAGACTGCTGCGGTGGCCGGCCAGCGTGATGTTGTCGGTCAGGCGGCGGCGATAGGCGGGCGAGAGCAGGAACACCAGCCAGCCTACCGCCACGCCGATGGCGTGCAAGGCCGGCAACGGCAGGAAGGAGAGCAGGCGGAATAAAGAAACGAGCATACTTGCCGATAACAAAAAGGCGGAGTTGCTCCGCCGTCAAATTGCAGAAAAATGCAAGAGGCGTAAAATAGCACAAGCCGTCGAGTTAATGACAACTTGCGAGACGGGGTACAAATATCGCTAAAGCGTCGCAGGCACGACTAACGATGGGCCGCGACATTTGCTAAATCGTTTACAGTTCGAGGCTTGCATGTCCAATCAATATCTCTTCACTTCCGAATCGGTCTCCGAAGGCCATCCCGACAAGGTCGCCGACCAGATCTCGGACGCCATCCTGGATGCCATCTTCACCCAGGACCCGTATTCCCGCGTGGCCGCCGAAACCCTGTGCAACACCGGTCTGGTGGTGCTGGCCGGTGAAATCACCACGCGCGCCAACGTCGACTACATCGATGTGGCCCGCGAAACCATCAAGCGCATCGGCTACGACAATGCCGACTTCGGCATCGACTACAAGAGCTGCGCCGTGCTGGTGGCCTACGACAAGCAATCGCCCGACATCGCCCAGGGCGTGGATGAAGGCCGTGGCGTGGACCTGGAGCAAGGTGCCGGCGACCAGGGCCTGATGTTCGGCTATGCCTGCAATGAAACCCCGGAACTGATGCCGGCCGCGATCTACTACGCGCACCGCATCGTCGAGCGCCAGTCGCAACTGCGCAAGGATGGTCGCCTGCCCTGGTTGCGCCCGGACGCCAAGTCGCAGGTCACGCTGAAGTACGTGGATGGCAAGCCGGTGGCCATCGATACCGTGGTGCTGTCGACCCAGCATTCGCCCGACATCGAGCAGAAGGACATCCACGAAGCCGCCATCGAGGAAATCATCAAGCCGGTGCTGCCGGCCGAGTGGCTCAAGAACACCCGCTACCTGATCAACCCCACCGGCCGCTTCGTCATCGGTGGCCCGCAAGGCGACTGCGGCCTGACCGGTCGCAAGATCATCGTCGATACCTACGGTGGCGCTGCGCCCCACGGTGGTGGCGCCTTCTCCGGCAAGGACCCGTCCAAGGTCGACCGTTCGGCCGCCTACGCCGGCCGCTACGTGGCCAAGAACATCGTCGCCGCCGGCCTGGCCGAGCGTTGCCAGATCCAGGTGTCGTACGCCATCGGCATCGCCAAGCCGACCTCGGTCATGGTGACCACCTTCGGTACCGGCAAGATCAGCGATGAAAAGCTGGCCGAGCTGGTGCAGGAACACTTCGACCTGCGCCCCAAGGGCATCGTGCAGATGCTGGACCTGCTGCGCCCGATCTACGCCAAGACCGCCGCCTATGGCCACTTCGGCCGCGAAGAGCCGGAATTCACCTGGGAGCGCACCGACAAGGTCGCCGCCCTGCGTGCTTCGGCCGGTCTGTAATCCAGCCCATCCGGCGCGGGCCGGGTGGTGGAAATTCACCGCTTGTTCGGAGGATTGACTAACGCCCGTCCCGCGCTACAATGCTGTTCCCGTGGCTTTCAGGTCACGACCCGTACCGACGTTGGCATTGCGCCTGGTATGCGAAACCTCACAATGCCTCACCGCTGCAAGGAGCGTTGCGACAGGGACATCCCTGCCAGGCTTGAAGCGGTGAACAGGCGCAGGTCGCCTGGCAACCGCGCTCACGTTACTTTTTTTCTGGCTTTTACATGAAAGGAGGGCGTGAACAGCGCCATTGCCATGACTACTCAAACGAATCAACAAGACTACATCGTCGCCGACATCAAGCTGGCCGACTGGGGCCACAAGGAAATCAAGATCGCCGAAACCGAAATGCCGGGCCTGATGGCGATCCGCGAGGAATTCGCCGCATCCCAGCCCCTGAAGGGCGCCCGCATCACCGGTTCGCTGCACATGACCATCCAGACCGCCGTGCTGATCCAGACTCTGGAAGCACTGGGCGCGCAAGTGCGCTGGGCCTCCTGCAATATCTACTCGACCCAGGACCACGCCGCTGCCGCCATCGCTGCCAACGGCACTCCGGTCTTCGCCATCAAGGGCGAAACCCTGGATGAATACTGGGAATATACCCACCGCATCTTCGAATGGACCGACGGCGGCTATTCCAACATGATCCTGGACGATGGCGGCGACGCTACCCTGCTGCTGCACCTGGGCGCCCGCGCCGAGACCGATATCTCGGTGCTGGCCAAGCCCGATTCGGACGAAGCCGTGTGCCTGTTCAACGCCATCAAGCGCTACCTGGCCAAGGACGCCCACTGGTACTCCAAGCGTCTGAAGGAAATCAAGGGCGTCACCGAAGAGACCACCACCGGCGTGCATCGCCTGTACCAGATGCACAAGGAAGGCAAGCTGGCCTTCCCGGCCATCAACGTCAACGACTCGGTCACCAAGTCCAAGTTCGATAACCTCTACGGTTGCCGCGAATCGCTGGTGGACGGCATCAAGCGCGCCACCGACGTGATGATCGCCGGCAAGGTCGCCATCGTGGCCGGCTACGGTGACGTCGGCAAGGGCTCGGCCCAGGCCTTGCGCGCCCTGTCGGCGCAAGTGTGGGTCACCGAGATCGACCCGATCTGTGCCTTGCAGGCCGCCATGGAAGGCTATCGCGTGGTGACCATGGATTACGCTGCCGAACACGGCGACATCTTTGTCACCTGCACCGGCAACTACCATGTGATCACCCATGAGCACATGAAGAAGATGAAGGACCAGGCCATCGTCTGCAACATCGGCCACTTCGACAATGAAATCGAAGTCGCCGCCCTGAAGCAGTACACCTGGGAAAACATCAAGCCGCAGGTCGACCACGTGATCTTCCCCGATGGCAAGCGCATCATCCTCTTGGCCGAAGGCCGCCTGGTCAACCTGGGTTGCGCCACCGGTCACCCGTCCTACGTGATGAGCTCGTCCTTCGCCAACCAGACCATTGCCCAGATCGAATTGTTCGTCAATACCAAGGACTACCCGGTGGGCGTCTACACGTTGCCCAAGCACCTGGATGAAAAGGTCGCCCGTCTGCAGTTGAAGAAGCTCAACGCCCAGTTGAGCGAACTCACGCCCGAACAGGCTGCCTACATCGGTGTGAAGATCGAAGGTCCGTACAAGGCCGATCACTACCGCTACTGATCGCTGCCGAGGCCGGCGCTGCGCCGGCCTGGCATATATCAACCTTGTATCAGCCTTGTTGCAGAGCGCAGCGCTTGCATCGCCCGACCGGGTGGTGCAAGCTCTGCGGCTGTGTCTATTACTGCCCCGACGGGGTCGAAAGGAATTTCCGTGCGCCTGCTGCTGACCTGGCTCATCAATGCCCTGGCCTTGCTGGCCGTTCCCTACCTGATGCACTCGGTCCAGGTCGAGAGCTTGGGCTCGGCGCTGCTGGCCGCGCTCATCCTGGGTTTCGTCAATACCATCGTGCGCCCGGTGCTGGTGGTGCTGACCCTGCCGGTGACGGTAGTGACGCTGGGCCTGTTCATCCTGGTCATCAATGGCCTGATGTTCTGGGTGGTGGCGCAACTGGTGGGCGGCTTCCACGTAGCCGGCTTCTGGTCTGCCGTGGGCGGCGCGCTGCTCTATAGCATCGTCTCCTGGGCGCTCTCGACCCTGTTGCTCAAATCGGGATCGAATCCATGAGCACACCTAATTTCAGTATCGAATTCTTCCCGCCCAAGACCGCTGAAGGCGCGGAAAAACTGCGCGCCACCCGCGCCAAGCTGGCCGCGCTGCAGCCCAAGTATTTCTCGGTGACCTTCGGCGCCGGTGGCTCCACCCAACAAGGCACGCGCGACACCGTGCTGGAGATCGTCGGCGAAGGCCATGAAGCCGCACCGCACCTGTCCTGCATCGGTAGCTCCCGCGCCAGCCTGCGCGCCATCCTGGAAGACTATCGCGCCAACGGCATCAAGCGCCTGGTGGCGTTGCGGGGCGACCTGCCCAGCGGCTATGGGGCCATGGACCAGGCGTCCAGCGAATTCCGCTATGCCAACGAGCTGGTCGAGTTCGTGCGCGCCGAGACCGGTGACTGGTTCCACATCGAAGTGGCGGCCTACCCGGAAATGCATCCGCAAGCCCGCTCGCCGCAGGACGACGTGCAGAACTTCGCGCGCAAGGTCAAGGCCGGCGCCAATTCGGCCATCACCCAGTATTTCTACAATGCGGATGCCTATTTCCGCTTCGTCGATGAAGCCGCCAGGCTGGGTGCGAACGTGCCGGTGATCGCCGGCATCATGCCCATCACCAACTATTCGCAACTGGTGCGCTTCTCCGACATGTGCGGCACCGAAATCCCGCGCTGGATCCGTCTGAAGCTGGCCAGCTATGCCGACGACACGGAATCGATCCGCGCCTTCGGCCTGGAAGTGGTCACCCAGCTATGCGAACGCCTGCTGGCCGGTGGTGCTCCTGGTTTGCATTTTTATTCACTGAACCAGGCCGGACCGACCCAGGCCATCTGGCAGCAGCTGGTGAAGTAGGCGGCGCCTGCCTCCCAAGCCGGACTATGGTCCGGCTTTTTTTTCGTTCATATAGCATCAGTGAGGATGTCATCCAGCGCTATGTCGTGCGTTTGCGCCTCGAATTCCACCAGTCCGAAGCCATGGCAGACACCCACGGCCAGCGGCCTTGGGTTCACCGCCAGGGTACGGTCATAGAAGCCGCCGCCATAACCCAGCCGGAAGCCAGCGGCATTGAAACCCAGGCAGGGGATCAGCAAGGCCTGTGGCTGCACGATGGGCGCGCCGGCCGGGGGCACCAGGGTGCCCAGGGCATCCTTTTCCAGCACATCGCCCGGCTGCCAGGCGCGGAACTCCAGGGGCGCCTCTTGTCCCACTACCACTGGCAGGCACAGGTGCACGCCCTGCGCGGCCAGCGCGTTATAGGCCGCAGACAGATCCGGTTCACCCCGGATCGCCTGGTAGACCGCCAGGCTGGCAATGGCCTGGTGCGCGCACCAGTGCAGTACGCGTTGCCCTATCAGGGCCGCGGCACGTGCCTGGTCCTCGGCCTGCATGGCTTTGCGACGCGCCAGCAATGTCTTGCGCAACAGGGTTTTGTGGTGCGCGGCGCGGGTCGTCTCCGTGTCCGGGGCGAGCGTGTCGCGTGCTATGCTTGGGTTCATTTTCTGTTCCATCAATCTGCATGAAGAAGCTTGCATGAGTATGCGTCCGAAGAATCATCCGTTCAACCAGCGCCTGCGCGCGCTGGCCGCCTCCTTGGCATTGCCCCTGGCGCTGGCCGGTGCCGCCATGCTGACCATGGCGCCCGCCGCCCACGCCCAGAAGCGCCTGGCCCCGGATGCCGCGCCTGACGATATCTTCCTGGCCCTGCGCCAGGCTGCCGCCAGCGACAATGCCGCGCTGGCGCAAGATCTGGCGTCCCGCCTGTCCGGCTACGAGTTGGCCTCCTATGTCGATTACTACCGTTTGAAGCCGCGCGTGCGCGACTACAGCGCCAGCGAACAGGAAATCCGCGATTTCCTGGCGCGCTGGGAGGGTCAGGCCATCGCCGACCGCCTGCGCAACGACTGGCTGCTGGCGCTGGGCAAGACCGGCAACTGGACCGTGTTCGATGAGCAGTATCCCAAGTTCGTGCTCAACGACGATACCCAGGTCAAGTGCTTCGCCCTCAATTCGCGCGCCTTGAAGGGCGCCAACGTGGCCGAGGAAGCGCGCGCCCTGTTGACCAATCCCAAGGATTACGGCCAAGGCTGCAGCGACCTGATCGCCACGCTGGCCCAGAACGGCCAGTTCAGCGACGCCGATGTCTGGTTCCAGATCCGCCAGGCCGCCGAGAATGGTAATGCCACCGTGGCGCGCCGCGCCGCCGTGCTGGTCGATAGCGGCGACGTCAGCGTGACCCAGGTGATGGAGCGCCCGGCGCTGATGCTGGCCAAGGGCCCGGGCCGGGGCGCGGCCAATCATCAGCTCTACATCATCGCGCTGGGGCGCATTGCCAAGAGCAATCCGACCCAGGCCGCGACCTACCTTAGCGAGGCACGCACCCTGACGGCACAGGAAGCCGCCCTGGGCTGGGCCCAGATCGCCCTGGCCGCGTCCTACAAGCTGGTCCCGGAAGCCTCGGACTACTGGCGGCGCGCCAAGGAGGCGCCGCTGTCGCAGGACGCCATGCAATGGAAGGTGCGTATGGCCCTGCGCGACGGCGACTGGAAGACCGTGCGCAAGACCATCGAAGCCATGCCTGCGCCCCTGCGCAGCGACACCACCTGGGTCTACTGGCTGGGCCGCGCCTTGAAGGAAGAAGGCCAGACCGAAGCCGCACGTCGCCTGTTCGAATCGATCGCCCCCAACTTCAGCTTCTATGGCCAACTGGCGCTGGAAGAACTGGGCCAGAAGATCAGCATCCCGCCTGGCCCCACGCCGCCTGGCGCCGGTGAAGTGGCGCTGTATTCGCAGAATGCCGGTTTCCGACGCTCGCTCAAGTTCTACCAGTTGAACCTGCGCTTCGAAGCCATCCGCGAATGGAACTGGGAATTGCGCAACATGAATGACCGCCAGTTGCTGGCCGCGGCCGAATATGCCCGCCAGAATGACGTGCTGGATCGCATGGTCAATACCTCCGACCGCACCAAGAGCGAGTTCGATTTCACCCAGCGCTTCCCGGCTCCGCACCTACCCGAGATGAACGCCGCCACGCGTCCGCTGGGCATGGAGAATGCCTGGGTCTATGGCCTGATTCGCCAGGAGTCGCGCTTCATCAAGTCGGCCCGTTCGCATGTGGGCGCTTCCGGCCTGATGCAATTGATGCCGGCCACCGCCAAGTTCGTCGCCAAGAAGATCGGCATGAGCGAATTCACCGTCGACCAGGTCAACGACATCAATACCAATCTGCTGCTGGGCACCAGTTACCTGGACATGGTCTTGAACAACCTGGATGGTTCCGAAACCCTGGCCACGGCCGGCTACAACGCTGGTCCCGGTCGTCCGCGCACCTGGCGCGCGAGCTTGCCGCGACCGGTGGAGGGCGCGATCTTCGCCGAGATCATTCCTTTCAACGAAACACGGGGCTATGTCAAGAACGTCATGTCCAATGCCACTTACTATGCGGCCATGTTCGAGAACCGCCCGCAATCACTGAAGCAACGCATGGGCACGGTGGCCCCCAATTCCAACGTCGCCACCGACCTGCCCTGATCCCATCGCCCGCGCCGCCCACTACAGTGGGCGGCCAACAGGAAATCGGAGAGTGACAAATGGCAGTCAAGAAGATCCTCGTCATCGGCGGTTCCGGCTTCATCGGTACCCGCTTGATCGAGTTGCTGGGCAGTAGTACCGGCTATCGCGTCATGGTTCCCACGCGTCGTTACGAGCGCGCCAAGCACTTGCTGGTCTCGCCCGTGGTGGGCGTGGTCCAGGCCAACATCCATGACGACGCCGTGCTGGCGCGCCTGGTGGCCGAGGCCGACGTGGTCATCAACCTGGTGGGTATCCTGCAGTCGCGCCCGGCGCGCGGCGGCGCCCCCTATGGCCCGGATTTCGAGCGCCAGCACGTGCTGCTGCCGCGCCGCATCGTGGCCGCCTGCGTGCAGCAGGGCGTGCCGCGCTACTTGCACATGAGCGCGCTGTGCGCCGATGCGCAAGGGCCGTCGATGTACCTCCGCTCCAAGGCGGCGGGCGAGCAGGAAGCCTTGTCCGCTGCCGCGCTGGACGTGGCCATCTTCCGACCCTCGGTGGTGTTCGGCGAGGGCGATCACTTCATCAACATGTTCGCCGGCTTGAACCGCGCGTTCCCCATCATCCCGCTGGGCAGCCCTGATGCGCGTTTCCAGCCGGTCTATGTGGGCGATGTGGCACAAGCCTTCATGGCGGCCCTGCACCTGCCGCGCCTGGGTGGCAAGGTGTTCGAACTGGGCGGCCCGAAACAATATACCTTGCGCGAACTGGTGCGCCTGTCAGGCTGGTACTGCGGCCATCCGCGCCCCATCATCGGTTTGCCTGATGCGCTGGGATGGCTGCAGGCCTTTGTGCTGGAACACCTGCCGGGCAAGCTGATGAGCCGCGACAACGTGGCCTCAATGCGGGTGGACAATGTGCTGCATGGCCCCATCGCGCCCGAGCTGCAACTCACGCCGCGCGCGCTGGAAGAGGTGGTCCCGACCTACCTCGCCCCGCGCAGCCCGCAACAGCAATTCGACTTTTTCCGCAGCACCGCGCGACGCTGAATGGTTCAGTCGTCGCGTCCTTGATCTTCGAGAAACGAGCTCACATGCAAGATACAGAACTGGACCAGGTATTGTCCGAAACGCTGCAAAAAGCTGGTCGTCACATGCCCACGCTGGTCATCGCCAACAAGAATTACTCTTCCTGGTCGATGCGCCCATGGGTGGTGATGGTGGCGTTCGACCTTCCTTTCAAGGAAGTGCGCGTCCTGCTGGACCAGCCCGAGACCGCCGGCGAGATCGCCCGCTACACCGGCTCGGGCCGGGTGCCGGTGCTGCTCGATGGCGACATTGCCATCTGGGATTCGCTCTCCATCTGCGAATATCTGGCCGAGCAATTCCCCGATCGCGCCCTGTGGCCGGTCCGCACCGATGCCCGCGCCATCGCGCGCAGCATCTGTGCCGAGATGCATTCCGGCTTCACCGGCCTGCGCAGCGCCATGAGCATGGACATCCGTGGTCGCTACCCAGGCCAGGGCCGCACTGCCGATGCACAAGCCGACATCGCGCGGGTGTGCGAGATATGGGAAGAATGCCTGTCCCAGTTCGGTCATCACGATTTCCTCTTCGGTGACTTCTCCATTGCCGATGCCTTCTACGCCCCGGTGGTGATGCGTTTCGTGAGCTACCAGGTGCCGCTGGCGCCGGCCCTGCAAGCCTATGCCGAGCGCGTGCGCCAGCACCCGGCGGTGGCGCGCTGGATTGCCGAAGCATTGGCCGAGAAGGAAATCCTTCCGGGCCACAAGTGAGGCCATGCCGATGAAGACCTACACCGTCGGCGGCGCAGTGCGCGACGGCTTGCTGGGCCTGCCGGTGAAGGACCGCGACCACGTGGTGGTGGGGGCTACGCCGCAGGCCTTGCTGGAGCTGGGTTTCCGTCCGGTGGGCAAGGATTTTCCGGTGTTTCTGCATCCCGATACCCACGAGGAATATGCCCTGGCCCGCACCGAGCGCAAGACCGCGCCCGGCTACAAGGGCTTCGCCTTTCATGCTGCGCCTGATGTGACGCTGGAAGACGATCTCGCGCGCCGTGATCTGACCATCAATGCCATTGCGCAGGATGAGGATGGCACCCTGGTCGATCCCTATCACGGTCGCGCCGACCTTGAGGCGCGCGTGTTTCGCCATGTCTCTGAGGCCTTCGTCGAAGACCCGGTGCGCATCCTGCGTGTGGCGCGCTTTGCGGCGCGCTTCGCCGATTTCACGGTGGCCCCGGAAACCAATGCGCTCATGCAGCGCATGGTCGAGGAGGGTGAAGTCGATGCCCTGGTGCCCGAGCGCGTCTGGCAGGAACTGGCGCGCGGCTTGATGGAGCATAAGCCCTCGCGCATGTTCGAGGTGCTGCGCAGTTGTGGCGCCTTGCAGCGCATCCTGCCGGAACTGGCGGCGCTGTGGGGTGTGCCGCAGCCGGAAAAATGGCACCCGGAAATCGATACCGGCGTGCATGTGATGCTGGTGGTGGATTGGGCTGCCGCCCAGGCGTTCAGTTTACCGATCCGCTTTGCGGCGCTGCTGCATGACCTCGGCAAGGGCACCACGCCCCCCGAGATATGGCCGCGTCATCATGGCCATGAAGCGCGCAGTGAACGATTGGCCGAGCAGGTCTGTATGCGCCTGAAGGTGCCAGGTGAATGTCGCGACCTGGCCCTGATGACGGCCCGCGAGCACGGCAATGTGGGACGCGCCTTCGAGATGCGTCCCGATACCCTGGTGAAGTTCTTTGCCCGCTGCGATGCCTTCCGCAAGCCGCAGCGTTTCCTCGATATGCTGCGTGCGTCCGAGTGCGACCATCGCGGCCGTACCGGGCTGGAACAGCAAGCCTTCCCGCAGGCGGCCTACCTGGAAGGCGCGCTGCAGGCTGCGCAGCAGATCGATGCCGGCGCCATTGCCCAGCAGCAGACACAGCCGCAACGCATTGCCGAGGCCATCCTGGCGGCGCGTACCGAGCAGGTCGCGGCCTATGTTCAACAGCAGCGGCCGGCCCAGGAGTGAGGAGCGCACCATGCATCATCCCCTTTCCGGTTTGATCGAACGCCTGCGCGGCAGGCCGCCTGAGCAGGGCGGGCAGCATGAGCAGCACGAGAAACCGCACGTCTTCGTCAAGGCACTCTCGCCGCGCTCGCGCCGCCACCTGCTGCGCCATTTCCTGGCGCTGGAAGAAAAGGACCGCCTGCTGCGCTTCGGCTCCAAGCTTTCCGATGACATGGTCACGCGCTACGTGGAAGGCATCAACTTCGAGCGCGATACCGTCTTCGGCGTTTATGACCGCCGCCTGCGCCTGCTGGGTGTGGGCCACCTGGCTTTTGCACCGAAGGAAGCCACGCGCATCAGTGGCGCCACCATCAAGCCGGTGGTGGCCGAATTCGGTGTTTCCGTCAGTGCGGCTGCGCGTGGACTCGGGGTAGGGACGCGGTTGTTCATGCGGGCCGCCATGCATTGCCGCAATGCCGACGTCGATACGTTGTACATGCACTGCCTCTCTTCCAACAAGGTGATGATGCACATTGCCAAGAAGGCCGGCATGGAAATCCATCGCGACTATGGCGAGGCCGATGCCTACCTCAAGATCAAGCCGGCCAATTCGGCGACCGTCTTCCAGGAAGCCCTGGAAGAGCAGGCTGCCATGCTGGACTACATCGTCAAGGCCAACTTCAAGGCCTTGCTCAAATGGGGCGCACGCGTGACTGGCATCGGCGCCCGCAAGAAGGACGCGCCACCCCCGCCACCTCCATCGCCACCGGCCTGAGGCGCGTCTTGCGCAAGCGCACATGACCATCCCGACAGGGGAGCGCATAATATGCGCCTCACTTTGATCACGGGGCTGCCATGAGCACCAATCCCAATACCGACGATTTCTTCGCCACCGTCGCCACCAAGTCCGATAGCGGAGCCTTGCGCGGCGACTATAGCCAGGCCGACGCCAACTACGTGGTGGCTCAGAACTGGGACGGCTATACGCCGGCCCAGCACGCGCTGTGGCGGCGTCTCTACGAACGCCAGGCCCGGCTCATTCCCGGCCGCGCCTGTGATGTCTTTATCGACAGCCTCAAGGCCCTCGATGTCGCGCAAGGCATCCCCCGCTTTGACCGCACCACCGAAGCGCTCTACCAGGCCACTGGCTGGCAATTGGTGGCGGTGCCCGGCCTGGTGCCGGACCACACCTTCTTCGAACACTTGGCCAATCGCCGCTTCCCGGTCACGGTGTGGCTGCGTGAGGAGCACGAGTTCGACTACATCGTCGAGCCCGACCTGTTCCATGACTTCTTTGGTCATGTGCCGCTGCTGTTCAATCCGGTCTTTGCCAATCACCTGCAGGAGTACGGCAAGGGCGGTCTGAAGGCCTTGAAGCTCGATGGTCTGGCCTACCTGGCGCGGTTGTACTGGTACACCATCGAGTTCGGCCTGATCCAGAGCGAGGCCGGTTTGCGCATCTATGGCGCCGGCATCCTGTCTTCCGGCGGCGAGGTCGAGTATTGCCTCTCCAGCAGCCAGCCGCGGCGCGTTCCCTTCCAGGTGGAGCGCATCATGCGCACGCTCTACAAGATCGACACCTACCAGGAAACCTATTTCGTCATCCGCGATTTCGAGCAACTGTTCAACGATACCGCGCCGGATTTCACGCCTATCTACGAACGGCTGAAACAGCAGGAAGCTTTGCCGGCCAGCACCTTGCTAGCGGGAGAGCAGAATTTTCCGCCCAATCGATGAGCGCAGGAACGCGTTCAGCAAAACCCTGAACCGGACCTTGGTCCGGTTTTTTCATGGGCCGGTGAGGAGCAAAAAAAAAGCGGATCCGACAGGGGGAGGCCGGATCCGCGAGCTAGTGGTGCTTTCAACACTAGAGGGGAGGAACCTTGCACAGTAACGGATACCAATCAATCGCTGTTCAAGTGAGGTCTATTAAACGTCAGTGAGAAAGCACGTCCAATGGCTTTTACTGGTTGTTACATTCGCGTCGTGCTTGTAACACTTGAGGGGCCGCCAGGACTTTTTTTTCAGCCGGAAATATTGTTGTTTTTCTCTTTCCGGCATTTTCTTCTTCGTCCCGGCCTAAATGCCGCAGGACTTGCCAAAACTGTTCCCGATCACCCCAAACTGGCCGGAAACCCTGCTGCGGCGCGCGTAGCGGGGCGCTCACCCTTGTGCTAACTTGAGGCTACAACTTTAAGAAAACCCGGCCCACAAGGCTGAGGTGTTTCCATATCCCGACAGAATTGTTGACGGGACGCATGTGCAGGCAAAAACAAGATTTTTGGCACGGAGACCACATGAACGCACCCCTACCCGCTGGGCAGCGCCTGCTGCTGGACGATGTATCGCTGGACGACAAATTTGCGCTGGAGCGCGGTCGTGTCTTCATGACCGGCATCCAGGCGCTGATCCGCCTGCCGATGTTGCAGCGGCAATACGATGAACGCGCCGGCTTGAATACGGCTGGCTTCATCACCGGCTATCGCGGCTCACCCCTCGGTTCGGTGGACCAGACCGCCGAGAAGGCGCGCCAATACCTGCAAGCCAAGCAGATCAAGTTCCACCCCGGCATGAATGAAGACCTGGCCGCCACCAGCGTGTGGGGTACGCAGCAGGTCAATCTGTTCCCGGGCGCGCAATACGATGGCGTCTTTTCGCTGTGGTATGGCAAGGGGCCGGGCGTGGACCGCTGCGGCGATGTCTTCAAGCACGCCAACATGGCCGGTACCTCTCAACATGGCGGGGTGCTGGTCATTGCGGGCGACGACCATGCCGCCAAGTCCTCCACCGCCGCGCATCAGAGCGAGCACATCCTCAAGGCCTGCGGCATTCCGGTGCTCTATCCGTCTTCGGTGCAGGAGTATCTCGACTATGGGCTGCATGGCTGGGCCATGAGCCGCTATACGGGCCTGTGGGTGGCGATGAAATGCGTGACCGACCTGGTGGAGTCGGGCATGTCGGTGATGATCGATCCCGAGCGGGTGAAGATCCAGATTCCGCAGGACTTCGAACTGCCTCCCGATGGCTTGAATATCCGCCTGCCCGATACCGTGCTGGGCCAGGAAGCGCGGATGATCAACTACAAGTGGTACGCCGCGCTGGCCTATGCGCGCGCCAACAAGTTGAACCGCATCATCTGGGATAGCCCGCGTGCGCGCATCGGCATCATCACCGCCGGCAAGTCCTATCTCGATACGCGCCAGGCGCTGGAAGACCTGGGCATCGATGAACAGGTGGCCGCCGACATCGGCATCCGGCTCTACAAGGTCGGCATGACCTGGCCGCTGGAAGCCGAGGGCGTGCGCGAATTTGCGCAAGGTCTGGATGAAATCCTGGTGGTCGAAGAGAAGCGCCAGATCCTCGAATACCAGTTGAAGGAAGAACTCTACAACTGGCGCGACGATGTACGTCCGCGCGTGGTGGGCAAGTTCGATGACACCGGCGAATGGAGCGGTTCGCAGCGCGAAGGCCACGGCAACTGGTTGCTGCCGGCCAGCTATGAACTCAATCCGGCACAGATCGCCCGCGCCATCGCCACGCGCATTTCGCGCTACTTCGCCGGCCATCCGGTGGAGCAGCGCGTGCGTACTCGCGTGGCCTATCTGGAGGCCAAGGAAGCCGCCCTCAACATCAGCAGCAAGCCCGATCCCAACAAGGATCGCGTGCCGCATTTCTGCTCAGGCTGTCCGCACAATACCTCCACCAAGTTGCCTGAAGGCAGCCGTGGGCTGGCAGGTATCGGCTGCCATTACATGGTGACCTGGATGGACCGCGAAACCCAGCTCTTCACCCACATGGGGGGCGAGGGTGTGACCTGGATCGGGCAGGCCTCCTTCACGACGGAAAAGCACGTCTTCGCCAATCTCGGCGATGGCACCTACTTCCATTCCGGCCTGCTGGCAGTACGCGCCTCGGTGGCGGCCAAGGTCAATATCACCTACAAGATCCTCTACAACGATGCGGTCGCCATGACCGGTGGCCAGGAGTTCGATGGCCCGCTGGACCCGGCCATGATCTCGCGCCAGCTCGCCGCCGAAAACGTGAGCCCCATCATCGTGGTCACCGATGAGCCGGACAAGTATCCGGCCGGCACGCGCTGGGCCGAGGGCGTGACCATCCGCCACCGCAGCGAACTCGATGCCGTGCAGCGCGAACTGCGCGAGCAGCCGGGCGTATCGGCCATGATCTATGACCAGACCTGCGCCTCGGAAAAACGTCGCCGCCGCAAACGCAATGCCTATCCCGACCCGGCCAAGCGCGCCGTCATCAACGAGGCGGTGTGCGAAGCTTGCGGCGATTGCAGCGTGCAATCGAACTGCCTGTCGGTGGAACCGCTGGAGACCGAGTTCGGCCGCAAGCGCCAGATCAACCAGTCGTCCTGCAACAAGGATTATTCCTGTGTCAATGGCTTCTGCCCCAGCTTCGTGACGGTGGAGGGTGGGCAACTGAAGAAGCCGGCACGCAACAAGGCCGCCACGGGGCCGGCCTTGCCTGTGTTGCCCGAGCCGATACTGCCCGGCCTGGCCCAGCCTTACGGCATCCTGGTCACCGGGGTGGGCGGCACCGGCGTCATCACCATCGGCCAGATCATCGCCATGGCTGCGCACGTGGAGGGGCGCGCTTGTTCGGTGCTGGACATGAGCGGCCTGGCGCAGAAGGGCGGGCCGGTGATGTCGCACGTGCGGGTGGCCGAGGCGCCCGATCATATCTACTCCACCCGGGTGGGGACCGGCATGGCAGACCTGGTGATCGGCTGCGACGTGATCGTCACCGCCAATCGTGATGCCTTGTCGCGCATGGGCGAGGGACGCACTCACGCGGCGGTCAATTCGACCCAGCTGCCCACGGCCGCCTTCGTGCGCAATCCGGACTGGCAATTCCCTACCGCCTTCAGCGAAGGGGAGATTGCCAAGGCCTGTGGGCGCGACAATCTCGCGCTCATCGATGCCGGACGCATTGCCACCGCCCTCATGGGCGACGCCATTGCCACCAACATGTTCATGCTGGGCTATGCCTGGCAAAAGGCTTGGGTCCCCTTGTCGGAAGCGGCGCTGCTGCGGGCCATCGAGCTCAATGCCTTGCAGGTGGAATTCAACCGGCAAGCCTTCGCCTGGGGCCGGGTGGCGGCCCATGATCTGGACTTCGTGCTGGCCGCTGCGGGTCGCAATGGCATGACGGCCCAGGTGATCGCGTTCAAGCGCACGCCGACGCTGGAGGAACTGGTGCAGCGCCGGGAAAGCTTCCTCAGTGGCTACCAGAATGCCGCTTACGGTCGCAGCTACCGCGACTTCGTGGAGCAGGTGCGTGCGCGCGAAGCGGCGCTGGGCGAGGCGGGACGCGGACTGAAGTTGAGTCGTGCGGTGGCCACTTACCTGTTCAAGCTCATGGCCTACAAGGATGAGTACGAAGTGGCGCGCCTGCACACCGACCCGGCCTTCCGCGCCAAGATCGCCGGCATGTTCGAGGGGGATTACAAGCTGCGCTTTCATCTGGCACCGCCGCTGCTGGCCCGCCGTGATGAGCAGGGTCATCTGCGCAAGCAATCCTTCGGTAGCTGGATGATGCCGGTCTTTGGCGTGCTGGCCCGCTTGCGCTTTCTGCGTGGCACGGCCTTCGATCCCTTTGGCTATACCCAGGAGCGCAGGCAGGAACGCGCCCTGATTACGGACTATCGCCACACCCTGACGCAGCTGCTGGCGCAGCTCACGCCTGAGAACCTGGAGCAGGTCATCGCCGTGGCACGCATCCCGGAAGAGATCCGCGGCTATGGTCATGTCAAGGAACGTCACCTCAAGGCGGCGCAGCACAAGCAAGCCGCGTTGCTGGCCCAGTTGCAGAAGGAAAGTTCACATTCGCCGCAAGGAGGCGGTAAGCAGGCGGCCTGAACGATCGCCTGGGCGATCAGGCGGGTCAGCCCAGGCGAGCGCCGCTGACGCGCTCGATGCCGGCCAGGTCGCGCCAGCTTTGCACGTCCGTGAAGCCGGTGCCGGCCAGCAGGGCACGCACCGCGGTGGCCTGGTCGTAGCCATGCTCCATCAGCAGCCAGCCGCCGGCTTTGAGGTGGGCCGGGGCACCATCGATGATGGTGCGCAGGTCACAGAGGCCATCGGCATGATCGGTGAGGGCATCGAGCGGTTCGAAACGCAGGTCGCCCTGGGACAGGTGCAGGTCGCCGGCGACGATATAGGGCGGATTGGAGGCGATCACGTCGAATTGTTCTTCGCTGGCGAGGGCGCCATACCAGTCGCTTTCCAGCAAGCGCACCCGCACCTGGTGGGTGCTGGCGTTCTCGCGCGCAATGGCCAGTGCGGCTGCGCTGGCGTCCAGCGCTGTGACGGCGGCGTCAGCCCTGGTGTGGGCGATGGCGATGGCGATGGCGCCCGAGCCGGTGCCCATGTCCAGCAGGCTGCCGGCCTGGGGCAATCTTTCCATGGCCAGTTCCACCAGCAGTTCGGTATCGGGACGCGGGATCAGCACATCCGGCGTGACCCGCAAATCCAGTCCATAGAACTCGCGCCAGCCGACGATGTAGGCAATCGGCTCGCCACGCAAACGGCGGGCGTAGAGGGCGGTCAGTCGCTCCGACTCGGCCGCATCCAGGCGTCGCTCGGATTGGGTGATCAATTGCACGCGCGTGAGGCGCAGCGCGTGGCACAGCAGGATGCGGTTCTCCAGCGGCTCCAGCGGCGCCGTTTTCAGTACGGTCGCCAGCGTGCAGCCGGCGTAGCTGGAGAGCGCTGGCATCACTTCCAGATGGTGGTGCGCGGGGAGCGCTTGAAAGCTTGTACCGCCAGCACGATAGCCAGTAGCGCGAACCAGATCAGCGACCAGGTCGGGATCTGCAGGCCCAGCACCGGCGGCCACGGGGCCGAGCAGAAGCCGTCCGCCGTAAACATGGGTGGCCACAGCTTGACCATGGGCAGATGATTCAAGGTGGTTTCCAGCGGATCGGTGGTGCAGGATACGCCCGGATGCGCCTTCACATACAGATGCCAGATCGCCGTGCCGGCGCCACCGAGCGCTGCCAGCAGGCCCAGGGCTGCGCTCGGGCGGCGGGCCGAGGCCGGCAGCACCACGCCGATCAGCGCGAAGATGCCCACCAGCAGGAACATGTAGCGCTGGATCACGCACAGCGGGCAGGGCTGCATCTCTTCGACGATCTGCAGGTACATGGCAAAGCCCAGCAGGCCGGCGCAGACCAGCGCGACCAGCAGGAAAACCGGTTTGGATGATTTCATGGTTGTGGGTGGATTGTCTTGTTAGTAGGGACGGACAGAGTTGAGGCGCTTGGGCGGGCTAGCGTGGGCGATCCAGCCATCCCGCGATTGTAGAGATATCCCCGCCTCCTTGCACGCTGCCCGCACAGGCAGTGCCGGGCAGACTGTCTTTACACCCGGCCTAAAGGGCAGGGGGTGGGCTGGCCTCAATCGTCGCCCAGTTGCGCCAGCAGCTCGGCCTGGTGCTCGGTGATGAGGGCATTGGTCAGTTCATCCAGGTCGCCATCCATGATGAAGTCCAGTTTGTAGAGCGTCAGATTGATGCGATGGTCGGTCATGCGCCCCTGCGGGAAGTTGTAGGTACGGATGCGTTCGCTGCGGTCGCCCGAGCCGATCAGGGACTTGCGGGTGGCCGCTTCCTTGGATTGCTGTTGGCGCAACTGCACGTCCTTGATGCGCGCGGCCAGCACCTTCATGGCTTGCGCCTTGTTCTTGTGCTGGCTGCGGTCGTCCTGGCATTCCACCACGATGCCGGTGGGCAGGTGGGTGATACGCACGGCCGAGTCGGTCTTGTTGATGTGCTGGCCACCGGCGCCGGAGGCGCGGTAGGTGTCGATGCGGATATCAGCGGGGTTGATGTCGACATCCTCGACTTCATCGGCTTCCGGCATCACCGCCACGGTGCAGGCCGAGGTATGGATGCGGCCCTGGGTCTCGGTGGCCGGCACGCGCTGCACGCGGTGGCCGCCGGACTCGAACTTCAGGCGCGAATAGGCGCCGAAGCCGACGATGCGGGCGATCACTTCCTTGTAGCCGCCCAGTTCGGATTCGGAAGCCGAGACGATCTCGACCTGCCAGCGCTGGCGTTCGGCATAGCGGGTGTACATGCGCAGCAGGTCGCCGGCAAACAGGGCAGATTCGTCACCTCCCGTGCCGGCGCGGATTTCCAGGAAGATGTTTCGTTCATCATTGGGATCCTTGGGCAGCAGCATCTTTTGCAGGTCCAGCTCCAGGGCTTGCATACGGGCTTTGGCGGCATCGATTTCTTCCTGCGCAAAAAGCTTCATATCGGGGTCGGAGAGCAGCTCTTGGGCAGTGCGAATATCTTCATTTGCCTGTACATAGTCGTGGTACAGCGCCACCAGCGGGCCCAGCTCGGCATGTTCGCGCGTCATCTTGCGGAAGTTGTCCATGCTGGCGGTGGCATCTTCCTGGGCCAGCAGGCTGTTGAGCTCTTCCAGCCGTTCGGCGAGCTGGTCGAGTTTGGCAAGCATCGAGGGTTTCATGGGTGTTCGAATCCGGTAAAAAAGGAGGGACAGCGGCAGCCGCCAGAGGGAGCGGCGCGGGCTTGCCGGCCCGGGCAGGCCGACAGGAGAGGGAAACGCTAACGCTTGGCGCGGAACAGTTGCGGCAGCAGCGCAGCCAGTTGGCTGCGTTGTTCGCCCTGGGCGTGGTGCAGGGCCTGTTGCGGGCCATGCAGGAACTTGGCGGTCAGGCCCTTGGAGAGGGCTTCCAGCACCGCTTCCACATCGTCGCCCTTGGCCAGCATCCGGCGGGCGCGGTCCAGTTCGGCTAGGCGCAGGGCTTCGCCGGTTTCTTGCAGATCCTGGATCAGCGGTACCATGGCGCGGCTGTCGATCCAGTGCATGAAGGATTGCACGCGGGTCTCGATGATGGCTTCGGCCTGGGCCACGGCGGCCTGGCGATTTTCCACGCCGCTTTGCACCACCGAGGCCAGGTCGTCCACGGTGTAGAGGAAGACGTCATCCAGGCGACCGACTTCGGCCTCGATATCACGCGGCACGGCCAGGTCGACCATGAAGATGGGTTTGTGACGGCGCGCCTTGACCGCACGCTCCACCAGGCCCAGCCCGATGATGGGCAATTGCGAGGCGGTACAGGAGACCACGATGTCGAAGTTGGCCAGTTGCGCCGGCAGGTCGGCCAGGCGGATGGCGCGGCCGCTGAAGCGATGGGCCAGGGTCTCGCCACGCTCCATGGTGCGGTTGGCCACCGTCAGGGTCTTGGGATTCTGGGCGGCAAAGTGGGTGGCGCACAGCTCAATCATTTCACCGGCGCCGATGAAGAGCACGTTCTGGCCGGTAATCGAATCGAAGATGCGCTGTGACAGCCGCACGGCCGCGGCGGCCATGGACACGCTGTGCGCGCCGATCTCGGTGGTAGTGCGCACTTCCTTGGCCACGGCAAAGGTGCGCTGGAACAACTGGTGCAGATAGGTGCCCAGGCCTCCGGCCGCATCGGCCTGGCGTACTGCATCCTTCATCTGGCCCAGGATCTGCGGCTCGCCCAGCACCATCGAATCCAGCCCGGAGGCGACGCGGAAGGCGTGGCGCACCGCATTGTCCTGCGGCAGCGAATATAGGTAGGGGCGCAGGTCGGCGTAGGCAATCTGGTGATACTCGGCCAGGAATTGCGCGGTGCGGTCGATGGCGAATTCCACACCATCGCGACCGGCGGCAGCCGCCGCATAGAGCTCGGTACGGTTGCAGGTGGAAAGGATGGCAGCCTCGCCGGCGGCGACGATCTTGTCATTGCCGCCAAACCATGCGCGCGCAGACGCCACCGCCTGACCGATCTGGTCAGCGGGGAAGGCCACTTTCTCGCGCAACGAGAGCGGCGCGGTAGTGTGGTTGAGTCCGACGGCGAGCAAATGCATGGAATACGCGGCAGCAGTGCCGATAAGCTGGGAAATTCACTTCTATGGCTGCGAACTGAATGGAAATCGAACGTTGCAATGCAATTCGAACAAAATCAGACAGATTCGGCCCCGGTTTTGGGAATAATTATACTCTTCGCCCAATATCGGGTTGGGTCGCCTCCTGATAATCGGTAGATGTCTCTGATATGGATCAGGATTGGTCTATGCAGGCGGGTGGGGATACAACAGCCACTTTCATCGGCAGCAGCGGCTTACTCCAGCTTTTCCAGCTGGTAGCCATAGCCATAGACCGTGGCCAGTTGATAGCCGTTGCTCGGTTGCAGGCCCAGCTTGGTACGGATACGCGAGACGTGGGTATCGATGGTGCGGGTCGGGGTTTCCTGCTCATTGCCCCAGATGCGTTCCAGCAGGAAGGCGCGCGACAGCGGGCGTCCCAGGTGCTGCATGAACAGCAGTGCCAGTTCGGCTTCCTTGCGGGTGAGCGTGGCGTCCAGGTCGGGGCGCGCCGGGTGGGTCACGCGCAGGCGCGCCAGGTCGACCACGAAACCGGCTGCTTCCACGATGTTGGGCGGGGCCTCATAGGGCTGCGCCGCCAGCAGCAACAGGTCCAGTCGCAGCGCCAGCTCCTGGCGCCGCACCGGCTTGACCAGGAAATCATCGGCGCCGGCCAGGCGCAGGTTACGCAGCCAGTGCTGGTGCGCCGGCGTGCAGATGAGCAGCACCAGCGGCCGCACCTTGCTCCTGACCGGCGGTCGATGGTCATGCACGATGGTGGTGATCGCATGGGGATGACGCTGCAGGTCGTCCAGATCCAGCACCATCAGGTGCGCGCCATCGTCGCAGGCCGCGGCAAAGCCTTCGGCACCGGTATAGACGGTGGTGTCGTGGCGCTCGGCCAGTTGCGTGACCAGGGTGACGGTATCGGCGTCGGAAGAGATGATCCCGATTTTCATCGCGTCAGACTAAAGACATATTGAGGTAAAGGCAAATGAACGAAAGGGCAGCCTGGGCTGCCCTTGTCGGTGACGGCAGGTCTGTTTCAGGTGGCCGGTACATCGCTATCGGGCAGCACCACGTTCACGTCCAGCACCTCCAGGTTGCCCTGGCGGTCCAGCGAGATCTTGATGTCGTCGGCGTTGACCTTGGTGTACTTGGAGATCACCTCGATCAATTCCTTGTGCAGCGCCGGCAGGAAGTCCGGGCCTTGACGGCCGTTGGAGCGTTCGCGGGCGATGATGATCTGCAGCCGCTCCTTCGCCGCCACCGCACTCTTGGGCTTGCTGGGGAACAGGAAAGAAAGCAGAGACATATCACTTACCTCCGAAGATGCGCTGCAGCAGACCCGGCTTTTCGTAGGTGGTGAAACGCAGTTCGACGGTCTCGCCGAGGAAGCGCGAGACCACGTCCTGGTAAGCCTGGGCAACGTCGCTATCCTTCATATGGATCGCCGGCGAACCCTGGTTGGAGGCCTGCAGCACGGTTTCCGACTCGGGGATGATGCCGATCAGGGGAATGCGCAGGATTTCCTGCACATCGGTATAGGACAGCATCTCGCCATCTTCCACGCGCTTGGGCGAATAGCGGGTGATGAGCAGGTGTTCCTTGACCGGCTCGCCGCCCGAGGAGGCACGACGCGACTTGGCCTGGATAATGCCCAGGATGCGGTCTGAGTCGCGCACCGAGGACACTTCCGGGTTGGACACCACGATGGCTTCGTCGGCGAAGGTCAGCGCCATCACCGCGCCGTGCTCGATGCCGGCGGGGGAGTCGCAGATGATGTATTCGAAGTCCATCTTGGACAGGTCGCCCAGCACACGCTCCACCCCCTCTTCGGTCAGGGCGTCCTTGTCGCGGGTTTGCGAGGCCGGCAGGATGAACAGGTTGTCGCAGTGCTTGTCCTTGATCAGGGCCTGGTTCAGGGTGGCTTCCTTGTTGATCACGTTGATCAGGTCGTAGACCACGCGGCGTTCGCAGCCCATGATCAGGTCCAGGTTGCGCAGACCGACGTCGAAGTCGATCACGGCCGTCTTATGGCCGCGCATGGCCAGGCCCGATGCGAAACTGGCGCTGGACGTCGTTTTGCCGACGCCGCCCTTACCCGAAGTCACAACGATGATTTTTGCCACGAAAAACTCCTTAAGAAGAACAGTACGCCGGCTTGCTCCGGCGGGATTCGTTTATATGATTTACACCGCAGTCTTACGACGCCGACATCGGCAGTACGTCGATGCGTTCGCCTTGCAGGCGCACCTGCACCTGCTTGCCTGCCAGCTCCGGTGCATGACCGTTCTCGAAGGTCCGATAGACCCCGGCAATGGAAACCAGTTCCGCTTCCAGTGAGGCCGCGAAGATGCGCGCCTCGGTATTGCCTGAGGCACCGGCCAGGGCCCGGCCGCGCAGCGGGGCATAGACATGGATGCAGCCATCGGCGATGAGCTCGGCGCCGTTGTTGACCACCGCCAACACTACCAGGTCGGCGCCGCGCGCATAGAGGCGCTGGCCGGCCCGCACCGGGGTATCGACGATTATCGTCTTGGCTGCTGGTGCCGCCGGTGCTGTGGCAGCCGCTTGCACTGCCTGCGGCGCAGGGGCTGGTGCAGCAGCCGGAGTCGCTTCCTGGGCTGCGGCTTCCTGAGCCCGCGCATTGGCCGCGCCGGCGCCGGCCACGGCTGAGGTATCGATCGCCAAGCCATGGGATACGATGCCGCTATGCAACTCTTCTGGCGCGTTGCGCACGGCCACCGTATTCAAGCGGAAACGCTTGAACAAGGCCACCACCGCCGTCCAGTCGATGGCCGCAGCGGCTGCCGCATCCAGCGTGCCCACATCGAGCACGGCGAATTCATCTTCGAAGAAATCGGCCACGCCGCCGGTCATTTCCTTCAGGGCTTTTTCCAGCGAAGTTGGATCGGTTTCGTGCAGGATTGCCGAAATGGCAACCACAGTGGAAATCTTGATCTCGATCGGTTTGCGCGTTTTTTGCATAAATCCTGTAGTTCAATGCGGCGGAAAGTGAAGGAAAAAGCCAGCATTCCGCCCGGTTTGGCTGTGCATTATACAGGCAGGATGCGGCGGCGATAGCGCTGGAGCGGGGGTTTTCAGAGTGGCGAGGCAGAAGTTTTGAGGCGTAGCTGGAGTGTTTAATGATGTTGTCTTTAGGAAAATATCGATGCATCCTGAGCCAGGTCAGCGGGAGGGACAACTGCATGATTTTTTTGTCACCGATACGGACAACACCCCGTTTCGATGCAAAGCATGAGAGGAGCGCAACCATGCGACGCATGTTCAATCAACCCCATCCGGGTTCTGTGTTGAGAGCTTATTTCGAAGGCCGCTCAATTGCGGCATTGGCCAGGCATATAGGCATGAGCCGCGTCACCCTGCAACGGATAGTCAATGGCGCTGCCGGCATCTCGCCGGACATGGCCTATCGCCTGGCTGCTGCTTTCGGGACCAGCCCGGAGCTGTGGGCCGGAATGCAGTTGCAGTACGACCTGCATGAAGCCGGCAAGCTGGAACGTCCCGTGATCGAGCGCATCACGGCGTGAGTACAACAAAAACACCGGGATCAAATAGCAGGACAGTAAGTATTAGATTTTTACTGGGGCTTTGCCGAATTGGATTCGAGGGTGACCTTTGCAACTGTGCCCCGTCTCCGTTTTATGTCAGTTGAATCAAGATGCAGTATTATTAAGCAACCTGATGCAAGTTGATGCCCATTCCCATGAGTCGCCCTGTAGACGCCGAAATTAAACGAGTGACCGTCACGCTGCCGCAGCGGCAACTGGATGCATTGCAAATGATCGCCTCACGCGAAGATGTGAGTGTGGCATGGCTGGTGCGTAAAGCAGTCGACAAATTGCTGCGTGAAGGCGCTGATGTACCCGTAGCGAATCTCTCGCAGCCATCCATGAGGCGCAAGGAATGAACAACACATTGAGCCAGCCAAGTTATACCGTTGCCCGCTTTTGGCGCTGCGCTCTTCAGGTAAATCCTTCGGGCTACCAATCGAAATATCGCGGCACCGAACACGGGCTTGATGAAGACTCCTACAACCAGCAGTTGCTCGACCACTGCCTGACACAGGGCATTAAGGTCGTAGGCATTGCCGATCACGGAAGCGTCGACGCGATAGATGGTTTACGCCGTTTTTTGGAGCCGCATGGCATCGTCGTGTTTCCAGGGTTTGAGATTGCCTCCAGCGAGAAAATTCATATGGTGTGCTTGTTTCCTGAGGGCACCAGTAAAGACCAACTGAATCGCTATCTGGGAAAGCTTGATCTGACGGACTTGCATGACACAGTATTGCCCTCGCAAAAGACTTGTCTCGACTTGGCGAAAATCATCTTCGATCTCGGTGGCTTCTGGTATGCGGCGCACATGACTGGCTCCAATGGATTGCTGCGCCTCAATCAGGATGGGGGGGGATTGGTACACATCTGGAAGAGCGACGAACTGGTGAAGGCTGGCCAGATTCCGGGGCCTCCGGAGGATTTGCCACCCAACTACAAAGACATCGTCTTCAACAAGAATCCTGCCTATCTGCGTGAGCGTCGTCGCATCGCGTTACTCAATGCAAAGGACGTCGCCAAGCCGGAGGACATCGCTGATTCTCGCGCCAGTTGCTGGATCAAGATGACGCGTCCGAGTTTTGAAAGCTTCGTAACTGCTTTCAAAGACCCCGAGTCGCGCATCCGTCTTGGTCCCCTGGCAGATGCGCATTACTCCCGACTGCAGAACTTGCGCTTTCATGGAGGCTATCTGGATGGCATCAGTATTGAGCTATCAGCGCACCTGAACGCAGTCGTTGGTGGACGCGGCACCGGGAAATCGACCTTGGTCGAGTCTCTGCGTTACGTGCTGGACGTTCCACCACGTGCGGCGTCTGCTCGTCGGCAACATGATGAAATCGTCAAAGCCAATCTCGGTGCAGGTGGTCGTATCGAATTGGAGGTGATCTCCCGAACGTTGCATGGTAGACGCTATCTGGTTTCCCGTCGCTATGGCGAACCGCCCATCGTAAAGGATGAGCAGGGGCAGGTCTCCACACTGCACCCACGCGACTTGTTGCCTCGCATCGAAATCTATGGTCAGAACGAAATTTTTGAGCTGGCCCGCGATTCTGCAAGCCAGACTGCGATTCTAAATCGGTTCCTTCCTAGTGGTAGCTCATTGGCCACCGAGTTGGTAGCCATCGCCAAACGACTGACTGAGAATCGCGATAAGCTGCTGGCTGCAACGCGGCAGAAGGACGAATTGCAAATCCAAGTTGGACGATTGCCTAAGTTGACCGAACAGGTGCAACAGTTCAAATCGCTAGGTCTGGAAAGTAAGCTTGCGCTCGTGCCGCTGCTTGAACGTGAGCGCCAGCTTTCAAGGCGGATCAGTGAAGAGATGGGGCGTGTCGGCGAAGGATTGTCGGTGCTGGAGGATAGCTTGCCGGACACGACATTTCTGAGTGAGAAGGCGCTGGAAGGGCTGCCACATGCGCCGCTTCTGGCATCCATACGTAGCACGCTGGACATGCTTGGCAAGGACTTCACTACACATCTTTTCGCTCTGCGCAAGTTGCTCGCTGAAGCTGACGTGGTAGCTGAGGCTCATCAAGCGCAGTTGAAGAGCCATCTCAGCGCGGAATCCGAGTCTTTGGAAAAAGTTTTTTCCAGCCTGCCGGTGTTTTCCGGAAAACCTGGCCGCGACGTCGGTCGCGCGTATCAGGAACTGTTGCGTGAGATTGAGTCGATTCGGCCCAGCGAGACGCGTGTGGAAACCGTAAATAAGTTTTTGGCCGAGTTAGAGGCCCAGCGCAGAAATCTTCTGGATGAGTTCTATCGTATTAGAAACCAGCGCAGTGACGAACTTCGGACGGCAGTCAAGGCGCTCAATCGCAAGCTCGACGGAAAGCTTAGATTAAATCTGAAAATCGGTGGGCAGCGAAACACATTGAAAGAGTTTCTGCTACAGGTGCCGGGGCTTGGCGAGAAAAAACTTGCTTGGATAGAACAGGTTGGAGATGAGCTGACCGTGCCCGCACTGGTAAAGGCCATTCGTGACGGCGAAGATGCCATTAGGAGATTGACCTGGGATTGGGGTATGCAGAATTCCGTCGTCGAAGCCCTGGCACGGCTAGATCGGAGCTTAGTTCTCGAGCTCGAAGAAATCGACCTTCAGGATCGCATTCTGATCGAACTCAATATTGCACATCAAAGCGATGTTTACAAACCGTTGACGCATTTGTCAACTGGTCAGCAATGCACAGCCATTCTGCACCTACTCCTGTTGGAGAATGACGACCCGCTGATCATGGATCAACCTGAGGATAATCTGGACAACGCTTTTATCGCCGAGCGAATCGTCACGCAACTACGTAGCGCCAAGACGGAGCGGCAGTTCTTATTCGCCACGCACAACGCAAACATCCCGGTTTTCGGTGATGCAGAGTGGATCGGTATTTTCTCAGCTTCCGACTCCCACGCCGAGATGCCCACGCAAGCTCAGGGTTCCATTGACATACCGGAGATACGTGAGCGTGTCGCAGAGATTCTCGAAGGGGGGAGGGAGGCATTCTCCCAGCGCAAGGAAAAGTATGGCTTCTAGTGAGAACAGGATATGTTGAGAACAGAGCTTCTGGAGATCATTGCGAATGGAGAAAACTCGGGCGTGGAGTTCAAACGGGATGACGTTCGTCCAGAACAACTCGCCAAAGAAATCGTGGCGTTGGCGAATCTGCGAGGGGGCATGATTCTGCTCGGGGTCGAAGACGATGGCGTTATATCCGGTATTCAACGTGGCGACCTCGAAACCTGGGTCATGGACACCGTTTTCGGTCGCTATGTTCATCCTCTGCTGTTGCCGTTCTACGAGGTCGTCACCTTTGATGATGGCAATCGAGTCGCCGTGATCTCGATTGCTACGGGTACGTCCAAGCCCTACGTGCTCCGACACAATGGACGTGAAGATATCTATGTGCGGGTCGGCAGCACATCACGCCTAGCCACCCGTGAGCAGCAAGCCCGACTGTTTGAAAGCGGCGGAATGCTGCATAGCGAAATGCTACCTGTCTCTGGCGCGGCCTTCGAGGCACTCGATCGAGAGCGCCTGCAGGACTACCTGTTGACACTGGCAGGAGACCGCGAGTTGCCTGAGACGGATGATGCATGGCTCAGACGCATGGTTGGCTTGGGATTCATGACTGATACGGGCGTCGCCACCCCTGTATGTACGATTGCGGGCCTAGTCTTGTTTGGTCGCACGCCGCGTCGCTTCCTGCGGCAGGCAGGTGTGCGTTGGATGGCGTTCGATGGGGATGACAAGACCTACAGGGCGCTAGATGACACTATCCTGGACGCTCCTCTCGTTGGTCGCTTCGGTTCGCAAGGGGGCTCCAGAGAGTTGATCGAACGCGGGTTGATCGAAGACCTGATGAACAGGATGCAACCATTCGTCAGTGTGGAACACGACGAGTTGGCAGACGGGTTGAGGCGCCAACGGACTTGGCACTATCCGCCTGGAGCGCTACGCGAGTCGATCATCAACGCGTTGGCTCACCGCGACTGGACCCGAGCGTTGGAGGTAGAAGTCGTGTCATATGCCGACAGGCTTGAGGTTGTAAGCCCCGGTGCGCTACAGAACTCCATGACGGTTGAGAAAGTACTTGCGGGTCAGAGGTCACCACGCAACCCGATCATCGTAGAGGTACTGCGTGATTATGGTTATGTGGATGCTCGTGGAATGGGCGTGCGCAACAAGATCGTGCCGCTAATGTTAGAAGATAACGGTGTCCGTCCCGACTTTGACGCTACTGAGGACCACGTAATGCTTTTGCTTCCGAGGTCTGCAGCAAATCCATAAGAGTTGCCATCTGTGACGACAACCAGATTGAGATACTGAGATACCCTTCGAAATTCTGGATATAGGTGATTGTTCAACTTGCCATGTCGAGCCTTGGCATATACCTGCGACTTCATTACTGGACGTAGCCTACCCAAAAAAAACCGCCAACACCTCACGGTGCCAGCGGTCTTCACGAACCTTCATAAAGTACAGGCGCGACCTCAACCGCGCCTGTCGGCAAGCCAGGAATCAGCCCGGTACCTTGCCATCCACGCCTTCGACGTAGAACTTGATGCCGTGCAGGAAGCCATCATCGGCCACGGCGTCCTTGCCCAGCACTTCCTTGCCGGTATTGTCCTTGATCGGACCCTTCCAGATCGGCGCGCTGCCGTCGATGATGGCCTTCTTGCGCTCTTCGACCAGGGTCTTCACCTCGGCCGGCAGTTCAGGATTGAAGGCGGCCAGGTCGATGCCGTTGTCCTTCAGACCGATCCAGCTGGTGCTGCTCTTCCAGGTGCCATCCAGTACGGCCTGCACGCGGGCGGTGTAGTACACGCCCCAGTTGATCATGGAGGCCGCCAGGTGGGCCTTGGGGCCGAAGCTGGTCATGTCGCTGTCCCAACCGAAGGCATACACACCCTTTTCCTGCGCGGTCTGCACCACGGCCGCCGAGTCGGTGTTCTGCATCAGCACGTCCACGCCCTGGCCGATCAGGGTGGTGGCGGCTTCACGTTCCTTGCCCGGATCGAACCACTTGTTGACCCACACCACGGCGGTGGTGGCCTTCGGATTGACCGAACGCGCACCCAGGGTGAAGGAGTCGATGTTGCGGATCACTTCAGGAATCGGCACCGAGGCCACCACGCCCAGCTTGCCGGACTTGCTCATCTTGCCCGCGACCACGCCGGCCAGGTAGGCGCCTTCATAGGTGCGCACGTCGTATTGCGCCAAGTTGTCGGCGGTCTTGAAGCCGGTGGCGTGTTCGAATTTGACGTCCGGGAATTCCTTGGCAACCTTCAGCATGGCTTCCATGTAGCCGAAGGTGGTGCCGAAGATCAGCTTGTTGCCATCGGTAGCCAACTGGCGGAAGACGCGCTCGGCGTCCGCTGCGGATTCGGGAATGTTTTCTACGAAGGTGGTCTTGACCTTGTCGCCGAACTTTTCTTCGACCGCCTTGCGGCCCTTGTCATGCGCGAAGGTCCAGCCGGCGTCACCGACCGGGCCGATATAGACGAAGGCCACCTTCAACGGATCGGTCGCCGGTGCGGCTGCGGCCGGCGCAGCAGCAGGCGCGGCGGCAGCGGGTTCTTCCTTCTTGCCGCAACCGATCAGGGTTGCGGCCGCCAGGGTGGCGAGCATCGTCAAGGATGCCCTGCGCGAAATCTTCATTGTGTTCTCCCTCAAGGTCAGTGGATAAATGCAGGTGCTGCTACAAAAACGTTATAAACAATTCAGGAAGCGCCCGGGCGGAACGGCTTGCCCAGCGAGGCAGGCATGTTCAGGCGGATCCAGTCGGGGTTGCGCGAGATCAGCGCCAGCACCACGATAGTGGCCAGGTAAGGCGCCATCGACAGGATCTGCGAAGGAACGGTCACGCCCATGCCCTGCAGGTAGAACTGGGCAATGGTGACGCCGCCGAACAGCAGCGAGCCCAGCAAGACACGTGCCGGACGCCAGGTGGCAAAGGCGGTCAAGGCCAGCGCGATCCAGCCGCGTCCGGCCACCAGTCCCTCCACCCACATCGGCGTATAGACCAGCGACATGTAGGCGCCGGCCAGGCCGCAGCAGGCGCCTCCGAACAGCAGCGCCAGATAGCGGATGCCCCGTACCGAATACCCCAGCGCGTGCGCCGACTCCGGCGACTCGCCCACCGCGCGCAACACCAGCCCGGCCCGCGTGCGGTAGAGGAACCAGATGCTGGCCAGGCACAGCGCAAAGGCCAGGTAACTCATCCAATGCTGGTGGAACAAGGCCGTGCCCAGGAAGGGAATGTCGCCCAGCAGCGGAATCGAATTGGGTTGCGCCGGCAAGGCCAGCCCCACGAAGCGCTGGCCGACGAAGGCCGACAGACCCGCGCCGAAGATCGACAGCGCCAGTCCGGTGGCGACCTGGTTGGTGGCCAGTTGCAGTGCCAGCCAGGCAAACAGCGAGGCCATCAACATGCCGCACACGGCGCCGGCCAAAAAGCCCAGCAGCGGACTCTTGGTGGTATAGCCCACGGCGAAGCCGGCGATGGCCGAGACCAGCATCATGCCCTCGGCGCCCAGGTTGAGCACGCCGGAGCGTTCATTGATCAACAGTCCGATGGCCGCCAGCAGCAGCGGCGTGCCGGCATTGATGGAGGCTGCGATGAGAGGAGCGAGTTGTTCCATGTCCGGTCCTGAATCCTTAGACTTTCTTGTGCCACACGAGGCGGTAATCGATGAGCGTATCGCAGGCCAGCAGCAGGAACAGCAACATGCCCTGGAACACCCCGGTAATGGCCGAAGGTAGCCCCAGGCGCGACTGCGCCAGCTCGCCGCCCAGGTACAGCAGCGACATGATGAGCCCGCCCAGGATGGCGCCGATCGGATGCAGGCGGCCGATGAAGGCCACGATGATGGCCGCAAAGCCATAGCCGGGCGATACCGAGGGCAGCAACTGACCGATCGGGCCGGCAATTTCAAAGGCGCCGGCCAGCCCGGCAAAGGCACCCGAGATCAACAGCGACACCCACAGGGCCGAGCGCGCCGAGAAACCCGCATAGCGCGCCGCATGAGGCGCCACGCCTCCCACCATCAGCGAAAAACCGCGCAGGCTGCGCATCATGAAGATGGCCATCAGCACGGCCGCCACCAGGGTCACCGCAAAGCCCACGTGCAGTCGTGTTCCCGACATCAGCATGGGCAACATGAATTCGCTGGAGAACACCTTGGACTGCGGGAAGTTCATGCCATTGGGATCCTTCAAGGGACCATTGACGGCCCACATCAACAGCAACTGCGCCACATAGGTCAGCATCAGCGAGACCAGGATTTCATTGGCATTGAACTGGTCGCGCAGGAAGGCCGTGATGGCCGCCCACAGCGCACCGCCGACAATGCCGGCCAGCACCATCAGCACCAGTCCCATGCCACCCGAGATGCCATGTCCCGGCACGTCCAGCCACACCAGCATGGCGCCCGAACATAAGGCCCCGACCGTGAACTGACCCTCGGCGCCGATGTTCCAGATACTGGCGCGGAAGCACACCACCAGCCCCAGCGCGCACAGGATCAGCGGCACCGATTTCAACAGCAGCTCACTGATGGCGCGCTTGCCATTGAAGGGATCGACCAGGAAGACCTTCAACCCGGCCAGCGGATCCTTGCCCAGCGCCAGGAACAGCAGCGCCCCCAGCAACAGGGTGGCGATGATGGCAATCACCGGCGAGAGATAGGTCATCGTTTGCGACGGCGCGCCGCGCAATTCCAGACGCAGCGGGAAGCTCATGCGATCAGCCATGCTGCACCTCCGCACCGGCTGCCTTGGGCTCATCCCACAAGCCGCTCATCCACACGCCGACCTGCTCGCGCGTGGCCTGTTCGATGGGAATGGAGGGCGACAGACGGCCCTTGGCGATGACATGCAGGCGATCACATAATGCGAATAATTCGTCAAGTTCTTCCGAGATCACCAGCACGGCACAACCTTCCTGTTTCAGTTTCAATATTTCGCCGTGGATCTGCGCGGCCGCACCCACGTCCACCCCCCAGGTCGGCTGGGCCACCACGAAGACCGCGGGTTTGCGTTCCATCTCGCGGCCCACGATGAACTTCTGCAGGTTGCCACCCGAGAGGCTCTTGGCCGGCGCATCGGGGCCGGCTGCCTTGACCTTGAAGCGCTCGATGATGGAGGCGGCGGCGCGTCGCGTAAAACCGAAATCGATCATGCCGCGTTTCACATAGGGCGCCTTCTGGTGAGACAGCAGCATATTGGCCGTCAACGACAGCGTGGGCACGGCGCCGCGTCCCAGCCGCTCTTCCGGTACCAGGCCCAGGCCGGCGGCGCGGCGCGGATTGGGCGAGAGGTCGCCTACCGCCTTGCCGCTCAACATGATCATGTTGGGCGCGGCGCGCTGGTCTTCGCCGGACAGCGCCGCCAGCAATTCCTGCTGGCCATTGCCCGAGACCCCGGCGATGCCGACGATCTCACCGGCCCGCACTTCGCATTCGATGTCCTTCAGTTCGGTGGCAAACAGGTGCGCCTTGGGCAGCGACAGGCGATTGACGTGCAGCTTGCGCTCGTTGCGCATCGACTCTGGATTGCGCTCGCGCTGCAGCCGTACCAGTTCATCGCCGATCATCATGCGCGAGAGGCTGGAGCTGCTCTCATTGCGTGGATCGCAGTTACCGGTCACGCGACCACCGCGCATGACGGTGGCGCTGTGGCACAGCGCGCGGATTTCATCGAGCTTGTGGCTGATATAGAGAATGCTGCAACCCTCATCGGCCAGGCGGCGCAGGGTCACGAACAGTTTTTCCACTGCCTGCGGGGTCAGCACCGAGGTCGGCTCATCCAGGATCAGCAATTGCGGCTCGGTCAGCAGCGCCCGCACGATTTCCACGCGCTGGCGCTCGCCCACCGAGAGGGTATGCACGTGGCGCTGCGGTTCCAGTTCCAGGCCGTATTTCTCGCCGGTGCGGGTGATGCGCTCGGCCAGTTCCTTCAGATCGGTCTTGGCGTCCAGGCCCAGGGCGATGTTCTCGGTCACGGTCAGCGTGTCGAACAGCGAGAAATGCTGGAACACCATGGCAATGCCCAGCTTACGCGCCACCTGTGGATTGGCGATCTGCACCGCCGCGCCATTCCAGCGAATCTCGCCGGCATCGGGCTTGACCGCGCCGAAGATGATCTTCATCAGGGTGGACTTGCCCGCGCCGTTCTCCCCGAGCACGGCGTGGATCTCGCCGGGCGCCACCGCCAGGCTGACATCGTCGTTGGCCAGCACGCCCGGATAGGCCTTGCGCACATGGCTGATTTCAAGACGGAGTGGAACTGCGCTCACGTGATTTTCCCTGTGGTGTTGTATGTGTTCATGTCGTATGGCAGCGGGCAGGCGGCGCGCACGCGCGACATCATAGACAAATTGGGCCGCGCCGCATACCGCTTTTGCAGCCTTTTCCTTCACCTCGTGCTGCCCGACCCGCTTTATCTCATTTTCCGCGATGCGCCCAGCCGGTGGTGCGCTTCTCGATGATGGCAAACAATTCATACATGGCCATGGCCATGGCACCGATCACCACCAGCCCGGCAAAGGCCAGCGGCATCTTCATGGAGGAACCGGCCGACACCAGCAGGTAGCCGATACCCTGGTTGGAGGCATTCATCTCAGACACGGTCGAGCCCACGAAGGCGAGCGTGATGGCGACCTTGAGCGAGGCGAAGAAATACGGCAGGGCGCGTGGCAGGCCGACTTTCCAGAGGATATCCAGACGACGCGCACCCAGTACCCGCAGCACGTCTTCCAGTTCCGGCTCCAGCGTGGCCAGGCCGGTGGCGATGTTGACCATGATGGGGAAGAAGGAAATCAGGAAAGCGGTCAGGATCGCCGGCCCCGCGCCGATGCCGAACCAGACCACCAGCACCGGTACGAAAGCCGCCTTGGGCAAGGCATTGAAGGCCGTCATCAGCGGATAGGCGGCGGCATAGAGCATAGGTGAAGAACCGATCACCAGACCCAGCGTCACACCGACCCCGACGGCGATGGCAAAACCCACCATGGTGACCCAAAAGGTCGACAGCGCGTGCTGGGTAATGGGGCCGGCATACTCCACCATGGCCTGGAGGATGGAAGCCGGGCTGGGGAAGATGAAGTCGGAGACCTCCCACACGCTGCAGATGAATTGCCACACGCCCAGGATGGCGATGAGCAGGAACCAAGGCGCCAGCGTGGTGGCTGCCCGGTTGAGTTTGCCGTTCGATGATGTCTGCATGGCTGCTGATCCTTGGTTGGGGTGAGCCTCAGGTGTTGCGCACCTGGCCGATGTGCTCGCGCAGTTCATGCACCAGCGCATTGAAGCCATCGGTATAGGTGGTTTCCAGGTCACACGGGCGCGGTAGTGGATTATCGCGCTTGACCACGATGCGCCCGGGGCGCTTGCTCATCACGTAGATGGTATCGGCCAGGAAGGCCGCCTCGCGCAGGTCGTGGGTGACCAGGATGACGTTGAAGCGACGCTCGGCCCACAGGTCGCGCAGCACGCACCATAGTTCCTCGCGGGTGAAGGCATCGAGCGCGCCGAAGGGTTCGTCCAGCAGCAGCATCTTGGGTTCATGGATCAGCGCGCGGCAGATCGACGCACGTTGCTGCATCCCGCCCGAGAGTTGCCAGGGAAACTTGTCGGCATAGCCGTCCAGGCCGACGGTCTTCAACAGGGCCAGGGCGCGTTCGGTGTACTGGGCCTTCTTTTGCTTGAAGTCACGACGATAGGGTTCGACGATTTCCAGCGGCAGCAGCACGTTCTCCAGCGTAGTGCGCCAGGGCAACAGGGTCGGGGCCTGGAAGGCCATGCCGACGAACTTCAACGGACCGGTCACCGGCTGGCCGTTGATGACGACGCTGCCGCGATTGGGCTGCTTCAAGCCCGTGGCCAGCTTCATGAAGGTGGACTTGCCGCAGCCAGACGGCCCGACGATGGCGATGAATTCGCCTGCGCGGGTCTGCAGGTCGATGTCTTCCACCGCAAATTCGGTAGCGCCATCATAGGCCAGGTAGACGTGGCGGAAATCGACGAAGGGTTCGCTCATGAATGCAATCTGGTGGGGCTCGCCGGCCTGCTGGCATCGTGCGACCAGTCAGGTCCGGTAATCCGAAAATGATATAAATGATTTACTTGGGGAAGACGTCCAGCTCGGCCTTGGAGGGCAGGAAGCTGCCATTCCAGATCTTGTCCGCATTGACGCGGGTCTTGGTGCCATAGGCATCCGAGACCTGCGAGGCCATCAATGTCAGGCGCGGGCTGTTGACCTGGCCATAGCCTTCGGCCTTGGCGTGCGGGGTGGCAATGGCGCTGGCAATAGCCAATTTCAGGCGGCGCAGTTCCAGCTTCTCATCGATTAGGCCATCACGTTCCTTCAAGACCTTGATGGCCGCTTCCGGGTTGGCCATCACGTCGCGGCTGGCCTTGGCGAAGGCGCGCAGGAAGCCCTTGATGGCCTCCGGCTTGTTCTTGATCATGGCTTCGGAGGCGATGATGGTATTGCCGTACAGGCGCACCCCATAGTCCGGGTACATCATCACGTTGATGTCTTCATCCTTGATGCCGCGCGCGTTCAGGTTCAACAGCGACGTGAAATAGAAACCGGTGATGGCATCCACGTCACCACGCGCCAGCATGGTTTCGCGCAGCGGCGGGTCCATGCTGGTCCATTGCGCCTTGCTCGCATCCAGGCCATTGGCCTTGGCGAAGATGGGATAGGCGCGGCGTCCGGCATCGAACACCGGCGCGCCCAGTTTCTTGCCGACCAGGTCGGCAGGTTTCTTGATGCCGGATTTCTTGAGCGAGAACACCGCTGCCGGCGTGTCGTTGTAGACCATCATCACCGCCACCGGCTTGCCCGGTGCATCGGGATTATTGGCCGTGAATTCCATCAGGGCTGCCATGTCGGCAAAGCCCATGTCATAGGTGCCCGAGGCCACTCGGTTGACGGCGTTGCCTGAGCCATTGCCGGCATCGATGGTGACGTCCAGTTTTTCCTGGGCGAAGTAACCCTTGGACTTGGCCACCAGGAACAGCGCTGCCGGTCCCTCGAAACGCCAGTCCAACTGGAACTTGATCTTGGTTTCCTGTGCCACGGCGAGCGAGCAGCTTGCACTGAGCAAAAGGCTCATGCCGATCTTGAAGAACTTGCTGGAATACACGGTGGACTTCCCTTCCTTGTTCGTTTGAAATGCCAGATCCCACCGCTGCAAAAGCATTTAATGTGCCATGCACTTGCGCGCAGGCGGCTCGCACGGCGCTGGACGGGCTCTGCCGGCTCACCTCGGGGGCGGGTAGTCGGCAAGCACGGCCCGGGATGATCAACAGCGCCAGTATTTTTTGTCGACAATAAAAAAATTCATTTGCGACAATTTGGTGCTTCGCTGCACCTTCGTAGAAAAAAATGCACTAAAAAAATTTACCTTGCAGCGCTGTAAGGCAGATGTAGAGCGGCTTCAGGCGTTTTTTGTCGTGATGCGACTGGTGTTTTGAATTGTCGACAATGATTTCCTACATCGTGTCGAACTGCGCACAAGCCCTTGGGATTACGCCTTGACTCGGCTAGGATTGCGCCCCTGCGTGGGCGGCGTGTTGCCTTTTTCGAGGTGTAGAGCTCGCGTTAAAGGCTCGCGTTAAAGCCTGCGCTGGCCAGCAATGGTACGCAAGATGGGCTAGCCGGGAAGGCTGGCACGGGCTTTGCGTAAACGGTCCGGTCGGTTTGGGCGTCGGCAGTACTGTCAGCCATGTGCCAGGCCGTATATGACGGAGTAAATCCACGCAGATCTTCGGTTGTACCCGACGGCGGGGAGAGTGCAAGGCGCCGACGGGAGGCAGGCGGGGATCCGCTTCAACAGCAATTTTTTAGACAAGCAACACAGGGAGAAACTTATGAAGAAGGGTATCAAGGGGAAGTACTGGATGATGGCAGCCGTTGTCGCCTCGGCGGCAAGCAGCATGTCGGCTCATGCCTTGGACTGGGCGGACAACTCGATCGGCTACCGTTACGGTACCCGTTTCGCCGAGCCCTTCAACTCGCAGGACATCAGCAAGAACATCATCAACTTCCAGCACGCCAGCGGCTACCAGTACGGCACCAACTTCCTCAACATCGACATGCTGCTGTCGGACCACAAGGATGACAATGCCCGCGAATTCTACGTCGTCTATCGCAATACCCTGGATATCGGCAAGATCAGTGGCAAGGACCTGTCCTTCGGTCCGGCGCGCGGCGTGGGCCTGACCCTGGGCTTTGACTGGAACACCAAGAACGACAACAGCTACGCTTCCAAGAAGCGCATGTGGGTGGTCGGCCCGACCCTGATGATGGACGTCCCAGGTTTCCTGAACGTGAGCGTGCTGGCCCTGTTCGAAAGCAACAAGCCCATTGGCGTGACCGGCCGTTATACCTATGACACCCACCCGATGCTGAACCTGTCCTGGGGTATTCCGCTGGGCGGTTCCGGTTGGGCCTTCGAAGGCTACATGAACTACATCGCCTCCAAGGGCAAGAACGAGTTCGGTGGCCCTACCAGTCCTGAAGTTAACTTCGACGGTGAGCTCATGTATGACCTGGGTACCACGATGGGGATGACCAAGAACAAGCTGCGCGTGGGTCTGGAATACCAATACTGGCGCAACAAGTTCGGCAACCCCAACACCGTTCCGGGTTCGCTGGCCAAGACCCCGATGGTGCGCGCCGAGTATCACTTCTAAGCCGTCCGGTCGATCCGACTGCTTGCAGCACCAAGGCGATGCCGGATCCCTGGATCCGGCATTTTTGTTGGGTGCTTCGGGCTGGAGCGCAATTGGCTACACTGTGGCTGGAACTGAATTTGTTGAGATTTAAGATTGAAGATTTGAGAGCGGAGCATCATGGAAGCATACCTACTCGATTGGCTGAACCTGCTGCTGCGCTGGCTGCACGTGATCACGGCCATTGCCTGGATCGGTTCGTCGTTCTATTTCGTCTGGCTGGACAACAGTCTGGTGGCGCCTGCTGATGCTGAGCTGAAGGAGAAGGGGGTGGGTGGCGAGTTGTGGGCCGTGCATGGTGGCGGTTTCTACAATCCGCAGAAGTACCTGCTGGCGCCGAAGGTGTTGCCGGAGCATCTGCACTGGTTCTATTGGGAGTCGTACAGCACCTGGCTGTCGGGCTTTGCCTTGTTCTCGCTGTTGTATCTGTTCAATGCCAGCGTGTTTCTGGTGGACCCCAATGTGTTCGAGATGTCGGCTTCGATGGCGGGGGGTACGGCGATTGCCTTCCTGGTGTTCAACTGGCTGATCTATGACGCCATCTGCAGCACCATCGGGGATCGGCCGGGGGCGGATCGCTTGGTCAATCTATTGGTGGGGCTGCAGGTGGTGGTGTCGGTGTGGGCGGCGTGCCATCTGTTTTCGGGGCGGGCGGCGTTCTTGATCAGCGGGGCGTCGTTGGCGACTATCATGAGTGCCAATGTGCTGGTGTGGATCATTCCGGGGCAGCGCAAGATGGTGGCTTCGATGCGGGCCGGGCAGGTGCCTGATCCGATTCATGGCAAGCGGGGTAAGCAGCGCAGTGTGCATAACACTTACTTTACCTTGCCGGTGTTGTTTGCGATGCTGTCCAATCACTACAGCATGACTTATTCGGCGCCGCATAACTGGCTGGTGTTGTTGTGCATCATGGCGGCGGGGGCGTTGATTCGGCAGTTCTTCGTGTTGCGGCACAAGGGGGTTTATAACTGGTGGTATCCGGGGATTGCTGTGGGCTTGTTGCTGGCGGTGATTGTCTGGATGAGTCCTGCTATGCAGGCTAAGCCGGTTGTTGCTTCTGCTGCTTCGTCTGCTCCTGTTGCTGAGGCCGGTGGGGCGTTTGCTCAGGTGCAGCAGGTGATTCAGGCGCGGTGCATTCAGTGTCATTCGTCTCAACCTACCCTTATGCCGGTGCCTGGCAAGGGCGTTCTGCTCGACTCGCCTGAACATATTTCCCAACATGCGCAGCAGATTTATCAACAGGCCGTGGTGCAGAAGTCTATGCCGCTTGGGAATTTGACCCATATTACTGATGATGAGCGGGCTGTTATCGGGAAATGGTTTGAGAGTGGGGCTCCTGTCAAATGAGGTTTTGATGGGGGTTGTCTTGGCGTGTGGCTTTTCTGGTTTTTATGTCTGGCGTAGTCTGCACGGATTGCTGTCCTGCGCTCTAGCTTAATTCTTATCTTTCTCCGGTCGGAGCGGAGCGCCGGGGGGCAGAAGCACTGCTTCTGCCGGCAGCCGCTCACTTTCTTTGGCCCGCCAAAGAAAGTAAGCAAAGAAAGCGGCCCCCTAAGAGCCAGCCCTCCTTCGGAGGGTTCCCGCCGCAGCGAAGCGAAAAGTGGGAAAAATAGAGTCGCTGCGCTCCCACTATTTTTCTGATCCACTTTTCACTTCGCTGCGGCGGCTGGCCCCCAAGGGGGAAAGCATAACCGGCTCGCCTGCGGCATCGAATTTTTCTTCGGGCAATGTTCTGTTTTTGTATAAATAATTTACCGTTCGGACTGTGGTCGCGCACCGACGTATCGAAGTTGAAGAACCCCAACCCGAAGCCGCAGGCGAGTCGGAGACTGGGCGAGGCCGAAGGCGAGCCGTTTAGGTCGTCCGCTTCTGCCCCGCCGCGTCAGCGCGCATCAAAACGGATCAGAAAAATAGTCGGAGCGAAGCGACTCTATTTTTCCCGTTTTGATGCGCGCTGACGCGGGGACCCTCCGAAGGAGGGCGGGGTAGTAGCGGTCGCCTTCTTTTGCTTACTTTTCTTGGCGAGACAAGAAAAGTGAGCGGCTGCCGGCAGAAGCAGTGCTTCTGCCCCCCGGCGCTCCGCTCTGACCGGAGAAAGAACACAATTAAGCTAGAGCGCACATAAGTTTTCCGTGCAGACTACCCAAAACCCAAAACCCAAAACCCAAAACCCAAAATACCGCCCCAAAAAACCAAGGCGGTATTATTTATTTAAAAAAAACAGAAAACTAAGTATCAACAACCAAAACCCTTAGTGTTCAGCGCTCCGCAAAAGGGTGCGTCTTCTTCCAATGCTCGGCAATATCAATGCGCCGGCAAATCCAGACCTTGTCATGCGACTGCACATAGTCAAGGAATCGCTGCAAGGCCCGGAACCGCCCCGGCCGTCCCAGCAAGCGGCAATGCATCCCGATGGAAAGCATCTTCGGCGCCTCCTCGCCCTCCTCATAGAGCACATCGAAGCTATCCTTCAGATACTGATAGAAATGCTCACTGGTATTGAACCCCTGTGGCGTCGCAAACCGCATATCGTTCGAATCCAACGTATAAGGCACCACCAGATGCGGCGCCTTCACCCCATCACCGGTCTCGACCTCCGTCCAGAACGGCAGGTCATCCCCGTAATAGTCCGAGTCATAGGCAAAGCCTCCATGCTCCACCACCAGCTGCCGCGTATTGGGCGAATCCCGACCCGTATACCAGCCCAACGGCGCGCTCCCCGTCAGCTCCCGGAAAATCTGCACCGCCTCACGCATATGCGCCCGCTCGGTCTCGATATCGATGTTCTGGTAGTGGATCCAGCGCAAACCATGGCACGCAATCTCATGCCCCAGATCCAGGAAAGCCTGCGTCACATCCGGTGAACGCTGCAAGGCCATGGCAATGCCAAACACCGTCATCGGCAGACCGCGCTTCTCGAACTCGCGCAAAATGCGCCACACGCCTACCCGCGAGCCATATTCATAGATCGACTCCATCGACATGTGCCGCGCCGGATAAGCCGCCGCACCGACGATCTCGGAGAGGAATTGTTCGGAGGCCGCATCGCCGTGCAGCACGCAATTCTCGCCGCCTTCTTCATAGTTCAGCACGAATTGCAGCGCCACGCGCGCCTGGCCAGGCCAGCGCGCGTGCGGCGGGTTGCGGCCGTAGCCGGCCAGGTCGCGGGGATAGGTGGATTGCTGTGACATAAGATATTCGATGAGCTGTCAAGAAAGAGAATCGCAGCGCCACCAGCAGCGCTGCCTTGGAAATCCGGTATCAGGAGCGCGCAAAGCCGCTCAACAAGCCATGATAAGCCTTGGGCAAGGGCTGCGCCCACTCGCCACGCTTGGCCGTGCCCAGGCCCAGCGCCACCAGCGATTCTGCCAGCTTCACGGCGGCAGTGACGCCGTCGATGACCGGCGCGCCGATGTCGCGCCCGATGGCCGCGCACAGCTCAGCCATGCCGGCACACCCCAGGACGATGGCTTGGGCATCATCCTCGGCCAGCGCGCGACGGCATTCTTCGGTGATGCGCGCGCGGGCGTCGGAGGCAGGGTTTTCCAGTTCCAGCACGGCAATCTCGCAGGCGCGCACGTTGCGGCAGAAACGCTGCATTCCGTAACGTTCGGCCAGATGCCAGGCCATGCCGCTGGTGCGGCCCAGGGTGGTGACGACCGAGAAGGCGGGAGCGATCAGGCTGGCCATGTGCATGGCAGCTTCGGCAATCCCGATCACCGGGCCACGGGCCAGTTCGCGTGCCGCTGCCAAGCCCGGGTCACCGAAGCAGGCGATGACGTAGGCGTCGTACCCGTCACGCTCGCCCTGGTCGATTTCCTGTAGCAGGCCGGGGACGGCCAGCGCTTCGTCGTAATGGCTTTCGATGGAGGCCGGGCCCATCTGCGGGCTGACGCCCGTGATCTCGGTGCCGGGTGCGGCCACCGTACGGGCGCAGGCGGTCATGGCCGCCGTCATGCTCATGGTGGTGTTGGGATTGATCAGCTTGATGCGCATGGGATTTCCTTGGTGACGCTGTTTCTTTGCATGAATGCTTAACGCTTGCGCACGAACATCAGGTAGAACACCGCGCCCAGACCAGCGCCAATGAACCACGAGAAGTCGGCCGCCTTGCGCAGTTGCGGCAGCATCACGCAGGCTACGCAGACGGCGGCGGCCAGGATCAGGGCCTTGACCGCGTTGCGGTTGACGCCATTGGTGTACCAGTAGCGGCCTTCAGGACGCAGGGTGTAGAGATCCTCGACCTTGACCTGGCGTTGCTTGACCAGGTAGTAGTCGGCCAGCAGGATGCCGTACAGCGGGCCGATAAAGCCGCCCAGCACGTCCAGCGTGTAGTGGATCACTTCGGGATTGCCGAACAGGTTCCAGGGCGTGATGAAGATCGAGGCCGTGGCAGCGATCATGCCGCCGGCGCGCCAGCTGATGCGGCTGGGCGAGAGGTTGGAGAAGTCGAACGCGGCCGAGACGAAATTGGCGACGATGTTGATGCCGATGGTGGCCACCAGGAAGGTCAGCGCGCCGATCACGGCCGCGGTGGTGCTGTCGATGCGGGAGACGGTTTCCACCGGGTCGGTGATGAGTTCGCCGAAGACGGCGATGGTGGCAGAAGTCGTCACTACGGTGACAATCGAGAACGCCAGGAAGTTGACGGGAAGGCCCCAGAAGTTACCGCGCTTCACATCGGCGAAGGTATGGCAGTAGCGGGAGAAGTCGCCGAAGTTGAGCATCGGCCCGGAGAAGTAGGAGACCACCAGCGAGATGGCCGTGATCATCACCGACACCGCCGCCCAGCCGCTGTACTTGATCTCGCCCAGGTTCAGGCCGACGTTCTGCCAGCCAGCCTTGTAGATCATCCAGCCGGCCAGGATGAACATCACCACATAGACGGCGGGGCCGGCGAAGTCGATGAACTTCTTGATGGTTTCCATGCCGTTCCAGAACACCAGCGCCTGCATCACCCACAGCAGCAGGAAGCCGCCCCAGCCCAGCGTCGAGAGGCCGGCGAAGGAATGGACGTGGACGTCGGCATAGGGTTTGAGTTCGGGGAAGAACTTCAGCACCACCACCACGAAGGCGGCCGAGGCCAGGTAGGTCTGGATGCCGTACCAGGCCACGGCGATCAAGCCACGGATCATGGCCGGCACGTTGGCGCCCAAGACGCCGAAGGACAGCCGGCTCATCACCGGATAGGGCACGCCATGCGCCTGGCTGGGACGCGCCACCAGGTTGCACAGCAGATAGACGATGCTGATGCCGATCAGCAGCGAGATGAGCACCTGCCAACTGGTCAGGCCCAGCGCGAACAGGCTGCCGGCGAACACGTAGCCGCCCACGCTGTGGACGTCGGACATCCAGAAGGCAAAGATGTTGTAGGAGCCCCAGGTTTGCTTCTTCAGCGGGGCCAGGTCTTCATTGGTCAGGCGCGCATCGTCGGCGCCGCTGTGGTAGCTGCTGGCTGCGGGGGAAGAGTCGGTCGTCATGCGGATCTCCATCAGAGAGAAAGCTTTGAGGGAACGAATCACGCCCGGCGATGGCCGGGCAGTTCGATGGACTTCCTGTATGCTCTTGTCGGCATAGTGGTGGTCACACGGTCATTACTGCCATGAGCCGCGCGACGGGGCCCTTTTCTAAGTTCTTTCTTCCAATTCCCTAACTTTTCGTCATGTCAAAAGTTAGTTTTGCGCGCCGGCCTGTGGGTTACAGTCCCTTGCCCAGTACGGCGCGCAGATCGAATTGATCATCCGCATCCGGCCGTACCCGGTCCTCGCACAAATGCAAATGGTGTGCCATATGCTCTTGGGCGGCTTCGATGTCGCCTTTTTCCAGGGCTTCCAGCACGGTCTCGTGTTCGTCGAAGGAGCAGGCGTTGTGGCCCGGCGCCTCCGTTTTGGCAATCATCAGCGTGGTGCGCGAGACCAGCTTGCGCAGGGTTTCTACCAGCAGGGCATTGCCGGTCAGTTCCGCCAGCGCCAGGTGGAATTGGGCGGAAAGCCTGATCCAGCGCGGCCGGTCGCCGTTGAGGTAGCAATCCCTTTCTTCTTCCACCATGCGCCGCAGACCGGCGATCTGGCGCGTGCCGGCCTGGCGCCCGACCTTTTCCAGCACCGCGTGTTCGAGGATGTTGCGCAGCTCGAACATGTCGCGCACCTCGGCGTGCGAGGGGCTGGCGATGAAGGCGCCGCGATTGGCTTCCAGGTCCACCATGCCCTCCGAGGCCAGGCGCGAAAGCACCTTGCGCACCGTGTGGCGGGCCGTGTCGTAGATCTGGCACAGGGTCTGCTCGGTCAGCTTGGTACGCGGCGGCAGGCGATGTTCCATGATCGCGTCGTAGATATCCTGGTACATCCTTTCCTCGACCGCTCCCGTGCTTTCACGCTCGCGCGTACTGGCGCGCGCCGGGGCGGCGGGGGAGCGGGCAGTCTTGTTGGCTTTGTTCATGATGCTCGTGCTCTGGCTGGGGTTGATCTCTGGAGGGGTTTGCCGGTCAACAACGAGGCGCATTGATCGTCAACAATATGGGTGGTGATTTGCAACAAAATGGGGCTCATTCTGCACCAAAAAGAAAAGCATGTGTCCTTCTTTGGGTCAGCAATGATCCGGATTTCGATGCTGCGACGCAGTGCTGTTCCGCTTTCCTGCCCCACGGGCCAATGGTGGAACCGATGCTGCATGGCATAATCTCCGCTCCAAAAATTGTTGTCAATTTGTGCCGGGATTGCGGAAAAAACGAAGGAGATGGGCACCGACCGGATACGACAATTTGCGTACAACAGCGTCGCCAATCCCGCTGGACACCTATGCAAGAAGCGTGCTTGACCGGTGTACAGACAAAAACGCCCGGCGCGAGGCCGGGCGGACGGTGTGATGCAGGACGGGCGCAATCAGTGCGCAGCGGCGTACTGTTCCAGTTCCTGATGCAGCGTGGCTTTGTCTTCATCGCTGAGGAAGCAGGCATCGATGCCATTGCGCGCCAGTTGCAGCACCTGCTCGCGCGAGAGGTTCAGCGAACGGGCTACGGCCTGGTAGTTGGCATTCATATAGCCACCGAAGTAGGCCGGATCGTCGGAATTGACGGTCACCGCCAGGCCGGCTTGCAGCAGGCGCGCCAGGTTGTGCTCGGCCATGTCCTTGACCACGCACAGCTTCAGGTTCGACAGCGGGCACACCGTCAGCGGCGTGCGCTGTTGCGCCAGGCGTTGCATCAGGGCCGGGTCTTCCTCGCTGCGCACGCCATGGTCGATGCGTTCCACATGCAGTACGTCCAGCGCACCGATGACGTAGGCGGCCGGACCTTCTTCACCGGCATGGGCCACCAGGCGCAAGCCCAGTTCGCGGCAACGGGCATAGACGCGTTCGAATTTCTCCGGCGGGTTGCCGCGCTCGGAAGAGTCCAGGCCGATGCCCAGCCACAGGTCGGCATATTGCTCGCGCAGCGGCAGTGCGGCTTCCAGTGTGGCAAAGGCGTCTTCTTCGGAAAGGTGGCGCAGGAAGGACATGATCATGACGCTGCCAAAGCCGTCGCGGCGGCGCGCATCGCGCAAGGCGCGAGCGATGCCGGCGAACACGGTGGCCATCGCAATGCCGCGTTCGGTGTGGGTCTGCGGGTCGAAGAAGATTTCGGCATGACGCACATTATCGGCTTGGGCACGGGCAATGTAGGCGGCCGTCATGTCGTAGAAGTCCTGCTCGGTGCGCAGCACGTTGGCACCGGCGTAATACAGGTCGAGGAAGGATTGCAGATCGCTGAAGTTGTAGGCTGCGCGCAGCTCTTCCACCGAGGCGTAGGGCAGCGCGACACCGTTGCGCTGGGCCAGGGCGAACATCAGCTCGGGTTCCAGCGTGCCTTCGATGTGCAGGTGCAGTTCGGTTTTCGGCATGGCGGCGATGAAGCCGTCCAGGGCGATGCCGCTGGCGGAGGGAGAAATGACTGCTGAGCTCATGGAAACGATCCTTCAAAAATGGCGGAAACAGGGAAGGCGGGGTCCGAGGCTATCCCCGGCAGGTGGTGCGACACGTCATGGCGCCGATGTGGCCGCCTTCCAGACTCCGCATTATCACGCAAATCTGTACCTGCCTCTACAAAGGTAAAGACGAGTAGCCGGCTGAACCAATGCTGTGCGGCAGGCTCTGAGCAGCAGCGCACATGGGTCCTGCGGGGCGGGACTTGGGCAGAGATACAAGGAAATCTCGCCAGCAATGGGCAAGACATGATTAAATGCTAAGCTTCTTGGGGAAAACGAATGCGCAAGATGATCAGGGGTACCATGCAGTGGGTGTTGGGTGGCACGATGCTGGCGACCACGGCCGGCTGTTCGATGATGCCATGGACCGAAGCGGAAGACCCGACGGTGGTGCCGTACAAGACCATCCTGAGCGGCTCTTATCAGGGCTTCCTTAGGAACTGGGATGAGCAGCGCCAGCCGGTCTTCTGCGCCCTGATCCGCAGTCGTGCCGAATGGGACCACTGGATGCTGCCGGCTCCGGTCATGAACGACAAGCGCCCCTTCGGCCCCTCGCCCGATCATTTCGAACGCAAGCAATACCTGGTGGTGGCCCGCACCATGAGCGCCCCCGATGCGGCCGAACGTCCGCATGTCTTCACGCCCCTGTCGGTGCGCCTGCGCGATGGGACTTTGCGCCTGAACTACCTCTATCGCACTCCGGCTTCGGGCGCATCCTATCGCATCAAGGATTACTTGATGGTGTCTATTCCCAAGGAACGGTTCACCACGGGGCCGGTGGTGTTTTATGAGAATGACCGGAAAGTATGTGAAGTGGAGCGCTGACGCTCCCATGCTGCCTCGCGTCATGCAAGGCCCCGGTTTCAATCGCGGCTTTGCATTGGCAAGGGCGCTTGCGGCAGGGCGTTCGCCAAGAGCTCTCGATTCGTTGCTTGAAGAGAATGTTTGCTAAGGTTTTCGGCGGAAAACTAAAATAATTCTCTTCCCATTTTCTTCTCTGTGCATGAGAGGCCTTCTTGCAGGAAGCTCCATTCAGAATTCTGACGTGCGCCAGACAGGACATGCAGATGGTGTTTGCGGACACCGACCACCATTTTGGCAAGCACACCCATGAGCAGTTCGGTGTGGGACTCATCTTGCGGGGTGCTCAGAAATCGGCGAGTCAATGTGGCGTGGTGGAAGCTACCGCGGGCGATATCATCACAGTCAACCCGGAAGAAGTGCATGACGGTACCCCTCTGGGAGAGGGGGGCCGCGCATGGCAGATGCTCTATCTTGACGTGGCAGTGGTGCAAGCGACTGTCGCCGATCTGAACGAAACCGGCCCTCGTACGTGCATGGAGTTCCCGCAACCACGCAGACGCGATCCCGCGCTGACCAGGATTTTTCGGCACCATGTCCAGGCCGTCACCCGATCGTCCTCAGATTGGACTTTGCCAGGCGATGAAAGCCTGCTGTTGCTGCTCCAGGCCCTCTTACGGCCGGCTTGTCCCAAGCCAGGTTACGCAGACTTGAGGGCCATCACGCGGGCCAAATCCTGGATCAATGAACAGCCTGCCCATGCCTGGACGCTGGCCGAACTGGCCCGCGAGGCAGATCTCAGCCGGTTTCAATTCATCAGGCATTTCGACCGCGCCACCGGTCTGACCCCTCATGCCTACATCGTGCAAAGACGCATCCATCTAGCGCGGCAGATGATCCGGCAGGGTTGCAGCTTGCGGGACGTTGCGGCCTCCTGCGGCTTTGCCGATCAAAGTCACATGACACGTCAATTCGTCCGCAGCTTCGGGCTGTCGCCAGGGGCCTATGCAAGGGCGGTATCAGGCGCTCGGCAAAGCCTGCAATTTCCTTCAAGACTTGGCCGTGCGTGCAGGTCATCATGATCCTTCCACGGGCTGCTGCCGGCCATCGCCCGCAGCAGCCTTCATCTACCTTGGGAGGCGCTGGCATGCACACGGAATTCCTGATCACATCGCTCATCGTCGTGGCTTCTCCCGGAACCGGGGCGCTGGTGACCTTGAACGCCGGGCTTTCCCATGGCACGCGGGCGGCCATGGTGGCGGCAACGGGCTGCACCCTGGGTATCATTCCCCACATGTTGCTGGCCATCACCGGGCTGGCCACGGTCTTGCACAGTAGCCCCTTCTGTTTCGAGTTGATCCAGTATGCGGGCGTACTGTATTTGCTTCGCATGGCCTGGTTGGTCATGAAGGAAAAGAATCTGCTGAGCGTCGAGCGCGTGCAGCGGCCGCAGACCTATTACGAGATCATCCAGAATGCGGTGCTGGTCAACTTTCTCAACCCAAAGCTCTCGATCTTTTTCCTCGCTTTTCTGCCGCAGTTCATCCGTAGCGACGATATCTCTCCCATGTGGTCCATGCTGTCCATGTCGCTGGTGTTCATGGCCATGACCCTGGCGATCTTCGCCCTCTACGGATGGTTCGCTGCCGCCGTGCGCGACCGCGTTCTGCGCAGTCACAGAGCAATGCTTTGGTTGCGCCGCACTTTCGCCGCCGCCTTTGTCGTCCTGGGCGTGAGGCTGGCGCTGGCGCAGCGATGAAGGCTCAGCTCAGCGCCCCGATTGAATGTGAACAGGTTTTAGCCACGTATGCTGACTTTCGAACTTGATCCCCATCTGCTGTTCGCCGAACGCAGCCGGCAATTTGCCGGTTGGGGCATCCCATGGCCGGTGATCCGGCGTGTACGGTCGCGCATCACCGATTGCTGGCATGAAGGACCTGGCGGATGGTGCCGTGAATGGATTCAGGAGGCCGAGGCGGCGGAGCGCAAAGGACGTTTTCTGCTGGCATCGATGCTGTATGGCGCAGCCCGTTTTCCCTGCGTGGCCACACCGTTGCGGGCGTATGCCCTCCAGCGGCAGGTGGCGTGTTTCGAGCGCGCGGCACCGGGATTTCCAGTGCACTTCGAGCGCCGATACCTGACGTGCAGCGACAGCAACGCATTGACCGCGCCGGTCCATCTCTACACGCCACGGCGCGCAGAAGAGCTGCCACTGGTGCTGCTCTCGGGAGGTGTCGATACCGGCAAGATGGAATTGCACCGCCTCGCCTGCCTGCTGTGCCGGGCAGGCCGCTTCCGTGTCGCCGCCATGGACATGCCTGGCACCGCAGAGAGCGGCGTCGCCCTCACTGCCGACTCCCATCAGCTGTACCAACACTGGCTCGACGCACTCGCCCCATCAGGACGCAAAGCCGTGCTGGGCGTCAGCTTCGGCGGACACTGGGCGGCCAAACTGGCGCTGCTGGAGGCCATGGACGCCGCCGTCGATCTCGGCGGCCCTACCGTGGTCTTCGACTCGGGCAGTGCATTCGTCCACACGCTGCCCAATGGCATGCCGGGCATCATCGCCAGCGCGCTCGGGTTCACCCGGATGCCCGACGAACAGAGCCTGGCCGCGCTGATGCGGCCGTTCTCGCTGCGCCGCCAGGGCTTGCTGGAGCGCTCGGGAAGCATTCCGACCCTGGTGATCAACGGGGAGCGCGACCAATATATTCCTCAGGAAGACAGCACCGTGCTGGCACATCGCCCCGGTCACCAGGTCTGGCTCATGCGCGGCATGAGCCACTGCGCTGCCGAAGGCTTGCCCCGCATCCTGCCGGCCATGGTGGCCTGGCTCAGGCTGCAGCTATACGGCAGTACCCGCACCACGCGCGCCCTCATGTCTCTCGCCGAGCTGGTATTGCCGCCCCGCATAGCGCCGGACGCGCTTCGGCGATGACAGCCGATACTGCCGGAAGCACATCCATCGTACAAATAAAAAAACCAGGCCCGGAAAAGCTTCCGGACCTGGGGTGTCATCCAGCCACAGCGCCGCAGCCAGCGCAGGCTTCAGGCCCCCTGCGTCATCCCGATGAACTGCTGCAGTTCAGGCGTCTTGGGATTGCCGAACAATTCTTCCGGCGGGCCGATCTCATGGACCTTGCCCTGGTGCATGAACACCAGCCGGTTGCAGACTTCGCGGGCGAAGCGCATTTCGTGCGTGACCATCAACAGCGTCATGCCTTCCTTGGCCAGGCCGCGCATGACGGTCAGTACTTCATTGACCAGTTCCGGGTCCAGCGCCGAGGTGATTTCGTCGCACAGCAGGGCCTGCGGGCTCATCGACAGCGCGCGCGCAATGGCCACGCGTTGCTGCTGGCCGCCGGAGAGCTGGTCGGGATAAGCGTCGAACTTGTGACCCAGGCCGACCTTCTCCAGGTTGGCCTTGGCAGTAGCCATGGCCTCGGCTTCGGACGTGCCCTTGACGATCATGGGCGCAATCATTACGTTGCGGCCCACCGAGAGGTGCGGGAACAGGTTGAACTGCTGGAAGATCATGCCGACCTTCAGGCGCAGGTTGCGCAATTCCAGTTCGCTTGCTCCCAGCTTGGCGCCGGCCACGCTGATGTTGCCTTCGTCGATGCTTTCCAGTCCGTTGATGCAGCGCAGGAGGGTGGACTTGCCCGAGCCGCTCTTGCCGATGATGGCGATCACTTCACCCGGTTCGACGTCCAGGTTGATGCCCTTGAGGACTTCGTTGTCGCCGAAGCGTTTCTTGACGTTGTCAATGGCGATGAGCGGCATTGTATTTCCTTTCTAAAGACTGGCTGTACTTGGACAGCGGCCAGCACAGCACGAAGTAGAGGGCACCCACGATGGCAAATACCGTGAAGGGGCGGAAGGTGGCATTGGTGATGACGGTACCGGCCTTGGACAACTCGATGAAGCCGATGATCGAAGTCACTGCGGTGGACTTGATGATCTGCACGCCAAATCCCACCGTCGGTGCAATGGCAATACGAAAGGCCTGCGGTAGCACGATGTAGCGCATCTGTTGGAAGTAGCCCATGGCCAGTACCGAGGAGGCTTCCCACTGCCCCTTGGGAATGGCTTCCACGCAGCCGCGCCAGATCTCGGCCAGATACGAAGCGGCCCAGCATGTCAGCGCCAGACCGGCCGCCAGCCAGGCCGGCACTTCGATGCCGAACAGGGCGATGCCGAAGAAGACCAGGAACAACTGCATCAGCAGCGGCGTGCCCTGGAACAGTTCGATGTAGAGCCGAGCAATCTGGCGTATCCAGTTCTGGCGCGAGGTCCGCATGAACAAGATCACCAGGCCCAGCGTGCCGCCGAGCAGGAAGGTGACCAGCGACAGGAGAATGGTCCAGCGCCATGCCAGCATGAGGTTGCGGACGATGTCCCAGGTGGTAAAGGAAATCATGCATTCCTCCGGGCGGTGATGAAGTAGTGGCCGATCAGGCGCAGCAACTGACGCAGCAGGATGGACAGCACCAGGTAGATGGCGGTGGCCACGATATAGGCTTCGAAGGCGCGGAAGTTGCGGCCCTGGATGTAGTTGGCCGCGAAGGACAACTCTTCCACCGCGATCTGCGAACACACCGCCGAGCCCAGCATGACGATGACCACCTGCGAGGATAGCGCCGGCCAGATCTTCTGCAATGCCGGGCGCAGGATGATGTGACGGAAGATCTGCGAACGCGACATCGACAGTGATTGCGCCGCCTCGATCTGGCCGCGCGGGATGGCCTGCACGCCGGCCCGGATGATTTCGGTGCTGTAGGCGCCCAGGTTGATCACCATGGCCAGGATCGCGGCTTGCATTTCGCTGATGTGGATGTCCAGCGAAGGCAGGCCGAAGAAGATGAAGAACAATTGCACCAGGAAGGGCGTATTGCGGATGATCTCCACATAGCCGCTGACGATGGGCTTGAGCCAGCCCGGTCCCTGCGTGCGCGCCCAGGCACCGAAGATGCCCACGGCCACACCCAGCACTCCGCCGATGGCGATGAGCTCGATGGTGGTGGCCACACCCTTGACGATGACGTCGCTGTAGTCAAGGGTGGAAAGGAAGTCGAATTGATAAGCCATGATGTCGTGTCTGCCCTGCCTTTATTTGCCTGTGCCGCGTGCTGCCGGGTGGTGCGCCTGCGCTGCGTGGTGATGCCGGGTGAAGCTGGATGAAACGGGTACTGCTGGCATCGCCGGTGCCGGGCGCAATCGCACCGGCGATGCATCGATACGGCTCGACTATTGCAAATTACAGGCCAGCCGGCAGCGGCAGGCCCAGCCACTTCTGCGAGATGGCGTTGAGGCTGCCATCCTTCTTGGCCTCGGCCAGGATGGCGTCGACCTTGTCCTGCAGCTTCTTCTCACCCTTGTTCAAGCCGATGAAGCAAGGCGAATCCTTGATCAGGAACTTGGTTTCCGGCTTCTTGGGCGGGTTCTTGGCGATGATGGCTGCGGCCACCACGTTGCCGGTAGCTACCAGTTGCACCTGGCCGGAGAGGAAGGAGCTGATGGTGCTGTTGTTGTCTTCGTAGCGCTTCACGGTGGCCGAGGCCGGTACGATCTTGCTCAGTTCCAGATCTTCCACGGAGCCACGGGTCACCGCAATGGTCTTGCCGGCCAGGTCGGCCGCGCTCTTGACCGGCAGGTCGGCTGGGCCGAACACGCCATTGAAGAAGGGGGCATAAGCGGCGGTGAAATCGATCACCTTTTCACGCTCGGCGTTCTTGCCCATGCTGGAGATGACCAGGTCGACCTTCCTGGTGGTCAGGTAGGGAATGCGGTTGGCGCTGGAGACCGGGACCAGTTCGACCTTCACGCCCAGCTTCTTGGCAATCAGGCCGGCCACGTCGATGTCCAGGCCCTGCGGTTTGAGGTCGCTATCGACCGAGCCGAACGGCGGGAAATCCGCCGGCACCGCCACGCGCAGCGTGCCGTGCTTCTGGATATCGTCCAGAGCGTCGGCGTGGGCCACCGAAGCAGAGAACATCATGGCGCCGGCCAGCAGGCCGAGCAGGAGTTTGGTCAGTTTCATAGCAGTTTCCCTAGGTTGACGACGTTGATGAGTGGCCCTGCGCGCAATGCCGGCGCTTACTGCGGCCCTTTGCTTGCCTGGCGCTTGGTTTCGGTCCCGACCGCAGCCCCCTGCCGCGTGACCGAAGCCAGCGCCTGCCGCAGCGGTTCCAGCGGATCGCTGCTGCGCACCTGGTTGAGCCCTGATTCCACATGTTGCAGGTGGGTGTGCATCAGTTGCTCAGCCTGTTCCAGATCGCCGCGTTCCAGCGCCTCGACGATCAATACATGTTCCGAACACGAATCCTCAGCCTGTTCCGACGACTGGTGCAGCATCGCAGTGAGCGTGGTGCGGGCGGTCAGGTCGCGCAGGGTTTCCGAAAGCAGCGAGTTGCCCAGGCATTCGCACAGGCAGACATGAAAGTCACCCAGCAGGTAACTGCGTACCCCCACGTCAGCTCCGGCGATGGCCGCTTCTTCGCGGGCGATGTGCTCGCGCAACTGGCGGATCGCCTCGCTGCCGATGGGCCGCACGCGCGCCTGGCGCAGCAGACCCAGTTCGATCACGCGGCGCGCCTCGAAGGCTTCGCGCGCCTGTTCGGGCGTGGGTTCGATGACATACCAGCCGCGTCGCGCACTGACGGTGACGATGCCGCGCGCCATCAAGTGCGTCAGCGCTTCGCGCACCTGGGTACGCGAGACGCCGAACAGGTCGGCCAGTTGCTGCTCGCCCAGGCGCGTCCCCGGTGCCAATTGCTTGGCGAGGATGGCCTCGGTGATGCGGATCGCAATCTGCGACGACGACTTGACGGAAGAATTGGTGCTCATGACCCCTCATCAGCAAGTTGTGTGCCACGCTGATATACAAGATTGGCATACAACATCCGGCGACGATTATTGGCAGCGAAGTCCTTGTGTGGCAAGGGCTTTCGGTGGCTGAGCGGAGCTCGAGAGAGCGGCGGTAGCGACGTGGCCAAGTCGCAGGAGGGCGCAGAAGCGCGCACGATCCTGATGTGCGCGCCACCTTTTGGTGCAAGATGAGGGGAGTACGGCACAACCGGAATGCCCCGGTTTTGTGCGCCGTGTTGTCAGGAAAGAATGGGAATGTTCACGGGCTCGTGTTTGCTCCTTGCAACACCAAGTCAAGAGAGAGGCGCCAGAGCAGCTTGGCCTGTTCGCTTCATTGTGGCAATTCCTGCGCCTTCCATTTTTTCCACAGGCGCCGCGTGCGCTCGTGACCATCGCGCATCTGCCCGGCCAGATAGCCGCGCGCATAACCGATGCTGGGGGCGAGCCTGGTGTGCTTGTGCTGCAGTTGTTGCAACAAGGCATCGGCTACCACCAGGTCATTTTGCAGGCCCAGTTGGTCCTGCAGGCGGGACAAGGCCTTCAGATAGGGGCGGCTGCTCTTCTCGCCATACAGGGCCAGGAAGAACTCGATGTCATAGCGCATCTTCTTGGCGGCGATGCGGGTGCGGTGGCGGGCGCGGTCGCTGTCTTCCAGATGTTCGCCGCGCTTGTTGAGCCGCTTTTCATCCCGACGCAGCATCTGGTGTGCAAAGCGCGACAACGGTTGCGTCAGCGTTTGCAATCCGTGCTCATCGAGTCCCTCGCGCCAGCCCGCCTGCAACAGCCAGCGGCTGAACTGCAGCACCAGTGCGGTGTAGCGCGGCGAGGCCACGGCCTGCACTGCCTGCGCGTGTTCCTTGCCGGCTTCGATCAAGGCTGCCTTGCGCACCCGTTCCAGGTCGATCGAATCGATCTCGGCCGCCGGCAATGCCGACAGGGTTTGCGTGGCCAGCACATCCCAGTCGCGCGCCACGCCGATCGCCTCCGCCGCCCAGTCGAATTGGGCCGACAGTGCGGCAGGCAGGGCGATCACCTCATGGAACAGCGTGAAGGCCGAGCGCAGCCGGCGCAGGCCGACCCGCATCTGGTGCAGGCGCTCGATGTCGCCGCTGTCCTGATCGGCGATGTCATTGGCCTGGATCTGCTCCAGGCAATTGCTGACCACCGCCAGGAACGCCTGCTCCAGCGGCATCTTGCGGGTGAGCAGCAAGGGCTTGGCGCGGCTGGCCGAGGAGCTGGCGGCGGCGTCGCCACGGCGCGCTTGGTGGAACAGGGCATAGCCACGCTGCGCCTTGCTTTGGATGCCGATGCGCAGTGGCAGGTCTTGCAGCAGTTGCAGGGCGAAGTCGAACAAGGAAGCGGCCTGGCCACTCTTGAGTTCCAGCTCGATTTCGCACACCTCTACCTGCAGTGCGCCATGTTCGACCAGGCCCTGATCGAGGACGCATTCCACTTCTGTGCCATCGTCCAGTTTCAGATCCCACACCATGCGCTGGATGCGGGTGCTGAAAATGGCTGTCAAGCGGGCCGCGGTGGCATCCGAAAATACTTTCTTGGCCCAGGCTTCATCGCTGGCGGCCAGCTCGCGCAGTACCGGCAGGTCGGGCTGTTCGCCCGCCACCAGCGACTCCCATTCATTGCGCTGGTGCAGCCCGCCGCTCACCCCGCCGCCGGCCTTGAGGGTCTGGATGTATTCATTGCCGGTGCGCCGTACGCGCAGGCCGGCCTCATGACGCCGCAGCAGCAGCTCGGGTGTGTCGAAGTAGGTGCCGGTCTGGTCCTTGATGCGCGGCGCCGCCAAGGCGTGGCGCTTGAGCAGGGGATGACGGATGAAGGCCTTGGTATGCTCGGGGGCGAGCAGCAGTTTCAGTTCGGTTTCCATGAGGTGGGCCGTAGCGGTTGGAAGTAGGGTGCCGCGCTGCGGGCGGCGGGCGTGGGCGCGGGAGGGGCCTGGCGCTGCGCCATGTAGCGCGCCGGCGGTTTGCCCAGGGTTTTCTTGAACATGGTGATAAAGGCGCTGACCGAGTCGTAACCCAGGTCTTGCGACACGCGCTGCACCGAGCTGCCCGAGGCCAGTCGCTGCAGGGCCAGCATCAGATGGATCTGGCGTCGCCAGCGACCGAAGCTCATGCCGGTTTCGGCTTGCACGAAGCGTGCAAAACTACGCTCGCTCATGGCATGACGCTGGCCCCACTCGGCCACCGTGCTGCGGTCAGCCGGATGCTCGCTGAGATGCCGGGCGATCTCGCGCAGGCGCCAATGTTGCGGCATGGGCAGGTGCAAGGGCAGGACGTGACGCTGGCTGCTTTCCAGTTCTTCCACCAGCACCGCTGCCAGGCGCGCGGTGCGCTCATGCGGTGCATAGTCCTGCGGCAGCTCGGCCAGGTGGCAGATCATCTGCACCAACAGCGGCGTCAGGGCCAGGGTGCAGCAGTGGTCGGGCAGGCTGGTCGCGTGCGGGGCGATGAACAGGAAACACAACTGACCATCGGGCGTGACCCGGTTGCTGTGCGGCACGCCCGGCGGAATCCATACCGCCGATTGCGGCGGCACGATCCACATGCCTTGGGTCGTCTCGCAGGTAACCGCGCCATGCAGCGCCACCACCAACTGGCCCTTGCGATGGCTGTGCAGCGGTGTCTCGCGCTCGTTATGGTTGGTGTAGACGCGCAGGGCAGTCACCGCCGCGCTCAGGCGATCCGGGTCGTGCTCGATCAGGCTGGCATAGAGGGTGGTCATATGCGGTTGGGGTGGGCCGTGGAGTTGACCGTTTTTAGCAATATGCTGGCATTGTAGCCAAATACATGCGCAGTGCGATTGACTAAGCTTGGCGCTCGACCTTCTTATCTGCCCTCCATGCACGCCACCGACACCCGTCCCCACTCCGTGAGCCCCGCCAGCCGCAGCCTGTGGTTGATCGCCGGCATCCTGCTGATTGCAGCCAACCTGCGCGCCCCGGTGACGGCGGTGGGGCCGGTCATCGGCCTCTTGCAGCGGAGCTTCGCGCTGTCGGCGGGGGCAGCCGGCCTGATGCTGACCCTGCCGCTGCTCTGCTTCGCCCTGGTCTCGCCGCTGGCGGCTCGGTTGGCGCGTGGCCTAGGGCTGGAGCGCACGCTGCTGCTGGCCTTGCTGTTGATTGCGGGCGGCATCGCGCTGCGTTCTGCCGGCTCGGTGGCAGCTTTGCTGCTGGGCACGTGCGTGATCGGTTGCGGCATCGCGGGCGGCAACGTGCTCTTGCCCAGTTTGCTCAAGCGCGATTTTCCCGATGATTTGACCCGCATGACCGCCATCTATGCCCTCACCATGGGCGGCGCCTCCGCCCTGGGTTCGGTCTGTGCCGTACCACTGGCCGCAGCACTGGGTTGGGCCTGGGCCTTGGCGGCCTTCATCGCATTGCCGTTGGTGGCGCTGCTGGCGTGGCTGCCGCAATTGCGGCGCGACACCCGTCCCGCTGCGCCACCGCCGCGCGCCGCATCGATGTGGCGCCAGCCGCTGGCCTGGCAGGTGACTTTCTTCCTCGGCACCAATTCGCTGGTGTATTACGTGGTCACGGCCTGGTTGCCTTCCATTCTCGCCGCCAATGGCGATAGCCCGCTGCAGGCCGGCAACCTGCATGGGCTGATGCAACTGGCCTCGGCCTTGCCGGGCCTGCTGCTGGTACCACTGGGTCCGCGCCTGCGCGATCATCGACCGGTCGCAGTCGGTATGTCGGCGGCCACTGTCCTGAGTCTGATCGGTCTGATTGCCTGGCCGCAGGCTTCCATCGTGTGGGTACCGCTGTTCGGATTTGGCACGGGCGCGGTGCTGATCCTTGGGCTGGCCTTCGTCGGCACGCGGGTCTCGACTCCGCCGCAGGCAGCGGCCTTGTCGGCCATGGCGCAAAGCGTGGGATACCTGCTGGCCGCAACTGGCCCTATCGTGATGGGTCGCCTGCATGATGCCAGCGGCGGCTGGACTGCGGTGCTTGCCTTGTGTGCGGGCGGGGCGGCGTTGATGGGGCTGTTGGGATGGTTGGCGGGTCGGCCGGGCAGAGTGATCAAGGCGGACGCACTGGCAAGCACAAAGTCGACCTGACCAAGCGCTTGGAGCCGTCTGGAATCAATGCATGAGACAGTGCTGGTAAAAAAGGCGGGGCTGGCCGATCATGGCAGCGTTTTCTTTCTTGCCCCTCTTTGCGCACACCATGAATGCCTCGCTGTTTGCCCCGGTGGATCTGTACTGTGAACGACTCAGCCCCGCATTCTGGGCCGAGCCTGTCAATGCCTTGTCGAACCTGGGTTTCTTCGTCGCCGCCTTTTGTGCGTGGCGCTTGCTCAAGTCATACAGTGCGCCCACTTCCCGCAGCGCATGGATATTGACGCTGATGATCGCCGTGATCGGCATCGGCAGTTTCCTCTTCCATACCGTTGCCGAGCGCTGGGCCTTGCTGGCCGATGTCATTCCCATCTCGTTCTACCAGCTACTGTTCCTGGCGTTCTATTTGCGCCAGGTGGCGCGGCTTTCCTTGCCGGGGGTGGGGGCGTGGGTGATCGCTTTCTTCGCCATTTCCTACGGGGTCAGCACCTTGCCTGATCAATGGCTCAATGGCTCGCTGTCCTCGTATGGTTCGGCCTGGCTGTTCATTGCCGGCCTCGGTGTGTATCACTGGCGCAGCGGCAAGCAGGAACCGCAGGCATTGTTGCTGGCCGTGGCGGTGTTCAGTCTGTCCCTGTTGTTCCGCTCGGCCGATATGGCGGTGTGCAAATATCTCAGCATCGGTACACACATGTTCTGGCATCTCTCCAACAGTATCGTGCTGTACCTCACCACCCGCGCTTTCATTGTGAATCTGCGTCCTTCGCAGCGGCCTGGCCCGGTGTGATCTGTGCGTCTGGTCCCCGGTCTGGACTGTGGATACGTTGCAGGTCGGTGATCACGCCGCGCTGCAAGGCATCGGTGGGGATCGGTTCGCAATGGGTGATCTTCTGGCGCTGCAGGCCATCGCAGAAGAACACGCTGCTGCCCAGGGTGGCGGCCAGGTCGGGGTGAAAGAAGTTGGCCGCGCCCTTGTTTTTCTTGATGGCAATCCAGCGCCTGACCAGTTCCGGGTCGGCCTTGCCATCGGAATACTTGATGATCCAGTCAAACAGTCCATCGCGGATGACCGCCGCACCGTTCAGGTTGCCTTGTGCGTCGTAGTGGCCGTGGAAGCCCACGCGGGTCTGGTCCAAGGGATAGTCGTCGGTGAAGACGCGCTGTCTGCCGCCCAGGAACATCCTGGAGCAGGATGAAATGCAATAGCCGGAGACTGCCGTGGTCACGCCTTTCTGTCGGAAGAATTCGCCGACTTCATATCCGGTGCCGGCGTCCCCGCCGTGCGAGTTGCGCAGGATGACCAGATTGATGGCGGGATTGGCGGCAAAGGCATCCTTGATCATGGCCGGCTCCCCACCGTTGACCGGGCCGGAGAGGATGATGGCGTTGCCGACCTTGACCAGTTCCATGGCCCATGCCTGGCTCGAGAGCAGGGCCAGGATCAGCGCGCAGGCATAGCGCAGGGCCGTGCGCGACAATGTCAGTGGCTGTAGTGTCATGGAGCGTCCACGTCATCCACTCTTGGCGATCCGCCCTCGGGTTGGCCGCCCTCCCTCCAGCGTGCCGCCTTTGTAAGGCACTCGACCCGACGGCACCACCACCGCCGCCTTTTGCACATGCCCCTCCTGGTCGTCAAAGAACATATGTGCGCCAAAGGCCTGCAGGACTTCGGCCTTGTTGAGGCCTCCCAGGAAGAAAGCTTCATCTACCGTCACATTCCAGGTCCGCAAGGTATGGATCACGCGCTGGTGCGCCGGACTGTTGCGGGCGGTGACGATGGCGATGCGTACCGGACACTGCTTGGGCGGGAACTGCTTCTGGATCGCCGACAAGGCCAGCAGCAGCTTGGCGAACGGTCCTTCTTTCATGGCCTTCTTGCGATGCCGCTGTTCATGGCGAGCAAAGGCTTCCAGGCCCTTTTCGGCGAAGATGCGCTCGGACTCCGCCGAGAACAGCACGGCGTCACCATCGAAGGCGATGCGGATCTGGTTGTCCGGCGCGCTGTAGTCCAGCGGGGCGGCATAGAGCTGAGCAGCGGCGACACCGGCATCGATGGCTTCCTGCACGTCGCCGGTATCGCGCGAGAGGAACAGGTCGATCTTGAAGGCTTGCAGGTAGGGTGCGGTGGCGCCGCCACCGGTAAAGGCGGCACGGCTGATGTCGAGCTTGTGGGCGGCGATGGCATTGAAGGCGCGCAGGCCGGTGTCGGGCGTATTGCGCGAGATCACCACCACCTCCACCAGGCGCCGCTCGGGGATCAGGTCATTCAAGCGCAGCAGCGCCTTGACCAAGGGAAAGGCCGTGCCCGGCTGCAGCGGATCATTTTCATGGGCGCGCTGGTACTCGGCATAGGCATCCACGCCTTGCTCATCGTAGATGGCGTTTTCGGCTTCCAGGTCGAACAGGGCACGAGAGGAGATTCCGATCACCAGCTTGTCCGAAAGATCGTAGGGCATTGCAGCGCATCCATAGCGGGAAAGCCCTGATTGTAGAGCGGCCTGCCGCTGGGCGCAGTAGGTGGCAGCGATAGGTGGCTTTATTCGTATTCTTGATGTCTGAGGTGAAATGCCGCGTATATCACTCCAAATTTCGCTATCTTCTGACATCCTTCGCTAAACGAGTGTGTTACTCCGGGTAAAGAGAAAAAATCGGATTGCCGCGTTCAAAATAAATTTGTATGATGACCGGATAACCTGACTAAAACGACCGCGAGACACCATGTTTCAGAAGATCCCCGCACAGGCGCTCAGCGACACTGTTGCCAGGCAATTGCTGGAAAACATCGACGCCGGCGCCTTCCCCCGCGGCAGCAAGCTTCCCACGGAAGCGGTGCTGGCACAGCAGTTCGGTGTGAGTCGCACGGTGGTGCGCGAGGCCATTGCACGCCTGAAACATGAGGGCGTGGTCGAGCCGCGCCAGGGCAGTGGTGTGTTCGTGACCGAGCAGGCGGGCATCAAGCCGCTGCGCATCGATTACACCGAGGTCAGCTCGCCCCAGGCGGTGTTGCAGATCGTCGAGCTGCGTCGGGCCATTGAGGCCGAAGTGGCGGCCCAGGCGGCCAAGCGCCGCAGCGACGAGGACTTGCAGGCCATCGAGGCGGCGCTGGCGCAGATCGGTGTGGATGTGGCAGCAGGCGGGGATGGGGTGGCGGCTGATGTGGCCTTCCACCGCGCACTGGCGCAAGCCACGCGCAATCCCTACTTCATCAAGACACTGGAATTCCTGTCCCAGTATCTGGAAGCCGCCACCGCCATCACGCGCGGCAATGAAGCGCGTTACGAAGATTTCTCGCGCCAGGTGCGCGAAGAGCATGAGGCCATCGTCGCGGCCATCCGTGCCGGCGATGAAATGGCTGCACGCAATGCCGCGCAGACGCACATGTTCAATGCGGCAAGACGTCTGAGCCAGGGGCAGTCCTGAAGCAGGGATGGTCCAGGTTCAAAAGGCTGTAAATCATATAAATGATCTAAATGATTTAAATGTTTTATTGAAATTCGAACGCCGGCCAGAGCCGGCGTTGCATCATCAACCCGGCGCATGGGACTGCCCACCGACATCGGCAGCGGCGCCATCAACACGGAGTCAATTATGTCCAGGAATGTAGGTGTGATCGGTTTGGGTGCCATGGGTTATGGCGTGGCCAGCTCGTTGTTGCGTGCTGGCTTCAACGTCCACGCCTGCGATGTGCGCAAGGAAGTCCTGGACAAGTTCGCCGCTGCCGGTGGCGTAGCCTGTGCCAATCCGGCTGAACTGGCCGCCAAGGTGGACGTGGTCATCACCCTGGTGGTCAATGCCGCCCAGACCGAGCTGGTGCTCTTCGGCGAGAACGGCGCCGTCTGCGCGATGAAGCCGGGCAGCGTGGTCATCTCCAGCGCCACCGTGGCGCCCGACTTCGCCGTCGAACTGGGTCAGCGCCTGGCCGAGAAGGGCCTGCTGCTGCTGGACGCACCGGTTTCCGGGGGCGCCGCGCGCGCTGCTTCTGGCGAGATGACCATGATGACTTCCGGCCCCGCCGAGGTCTATGCCAAGATCGAAGACGTGCTGGCCGGCATGGCCGGCAAGGTCTATCGCCTGGGCGATACGCACGGCATCGGCTCCAAGGTCAAGATCATCAACCAGCTGCTGGCCGGCGTGCACATCGCTGCCTCCGCCGAAGCGATGGCCCTGGGCCTGCGCGAAGGCGTCAATGCGGATGCGCTGTATGACGTCATCACCCACAGCGCCGGCAACTCCTGGATGTTCGAGAACCGCGTGCCGCACATCCTGAACGGCGACTACACCCCGCTGTCGGCCGTGGACATCTTCGTCAAGGACCTGGGCCTGGTGCTCGATACCGCCCGCCGCAGCAAGTTCCCGCTGCCGCTGTCGGCTGCGGCCCACCAGATGTTCATGATGGCGTCCACCGCCGGCCATGGCGGCGAGGATGATTCGGCCGTCATCAAGATCTTCCCCGGCATCGACCTGCCGCCGGCCAAGGCCAAGTAAGTCGCAGCGACCGTATCGATAAGGAGTCCGACATGTCCCCATCCCGTCCCCTGCTCGGTTGTATCGCCGACGACTTCACTGGCGCCACCGACCTGGCCAACATGCTGGTGCGCGGTGGTATGCGTACCGTGCAGACCATCGGCGTACCCGCCGAGCTGCCGGCCGTCGCCGCCGATGCGCTGGTGATCGCGCTGAAGTCGCGCACCATTGCTCCCGCTGACGCCATCGAGCAATCGCTGGCCGCACTGCGCTGGTTGCAGCAGCAGGGTTGCACGCAGTTCTTCTTCAAGTATTGCTCCACCTTTGACTCCACCGACGAAGGCAACATCGGTCCGGTCACCGATGCGCTGATGCAGGCGCTGGGCGTGGACTTCACCATCGCCTGCCCGGCCTTCCCGGAAAACGGCCGTACCATCTACCGTGGTTACCTGTTCGTGGCCGATACGTTGTTGAACGAGTCGGGCATGGAAAACCATCCGCTCACCCCCATGACCGATGCCAACCTGGTGCGCGTACTGCAACGCCAGACTAAATCCAAGGTCGGCCTGGTGCGCTACGACACCGTGGCGCGCGGTGCTGCCGCCACGCAAGAGCGCTTCACCGCGCTGCGCAATGAAGGCGTGAAGATGGCCATCGCCGATGCGGTATCGGACAAGGACTTGTTCACGCTGGGCGAAGCCTGCGCTGAATTGAAACTCATCACCGGTGGTTCCGGCGTGGCCCTGGGCCTGCCCGAAAACTTCCGTCGCGCCGGTCTGTTGACGGCCGCCGGCCAAGCCGCGCAACTGCCCAAGGTCGATGGCCTGTCGGTGGTGCTGGCCGGTTCCGCCTCCAAGGCCACCAATGCCCAGGTGGCCGAATGGAAGGCCAAGCGTCCATCCTTCCGTATCGACCCGCTGGCTCTGGCTCGTGGCGAGGACGTGGTGGCGCAGGCACTGGCCTTTGCCGATGAACGTATCAAGAGCGAACCGGTGCTGATCTACGCCACCGCCACCCCCGATGAAGTCAAGGCGGTGCAGAAGGAACTGGGCGTGGCCAAGGCCGGCCACCTGGTCGAGCAGGCACTGGCTGCGATTGCCGCAGGTCTCAAGCAACGCGGCGTGCGCCAGTTCGTGGTGGCCGGCGGCGAGACCTCCGGTGCCGTGGTACAGGCACTGGACGTGCGCGCCCTGCGCATCGGCCCGCAGATCGATCCGGGCGTGCCGGCCACGGCCACCCTGGATGAGCAACCGGTGGCCCTGGCGCTGAAGTCGGGCAACTTCGGCAGCGTCGATTTCTTCGAGAAGGCCCTGCGCTACCTCGACGGGAAGACAGCATGAGCCGCACCACCAACGAAAGCGCACTGCGCGAAGAGATCTGCCGCATCGGTGCCTCGCTCTATCAGCGCGGCTACACCGTGGGTTCGGCCGGCAACATCAGCGCCCGTCTGGATGATGGCTGGCTGATCACGCCCACCGACGCCTGCCTGGGCTTTCTCGATCCGGCCGCCATTGCCAAGGTCAATGCGGCCGGTGAATGGGTCTCGGGCGACAAGCCCTCCAAGACCCTGGTCCTGCATCGCGCCATCTACGACAACAACCCTGAGATGCACGCCGTGGTGCATACGCATTCCACGCATCTGGTGTCGCTGACCATCAATGGCGTCTACAGCGAAGCGGACGTGCTGCCGCCGATCACGCCGTATTACGTGATGAAGGTCGGTCACATCCCGCTGATCCGCTATGCCCGTCCCGGCGCTCCCGAAGTGGCCGAGCAGGTAGCGAAGATCGCCACTCAGGTACGCGGCGTGCTGCTGGAACGTCTCGGTCCGGTGGTGTGGGAAAGCTCGGTCTCCAAGGCCGCGTTCGCCCTGGAAGAACTGGAAGAAACCGCCAAGCTGTGGCACTTGGCCGGTGGCCGGGCGACGCCGCTGGAAGAACCTGCTCTGCAGGAATTGCGCGCCACTTTCAAGGCGCGTTGGTAAGACCCGGGCAGCCTTCGCAACCCATTTGCAACAACGTTTCGTGGTGGTCGTCTCCGACCGCCATGCCCTGCTTGCGCCCAACGGAAGGCGGTGGGTCGCCAGCAGGAGCCAAGCCGGCACCAGACCGGCCAATCAATGCCCGCCATCCGCATCTCGCCCAAGGGATGCGGATGGCCCGATTGAATCCATAAATTGCCCGTCAACGCGCGGGCTCCAAGCAACCAGCGGCTGTTCTGCAGCCGCCACACTCTGAGGGAGATGTAACACCATGACTACCGCAAGCACTACCGGCGTCGGCCTCGACGTCAATGACAAATCCAAGGATGGGCTGTACAAGAAAGTCTTCTGGCGCATCATGCCATTCCTGATGCTGTGCTACGTGATCGCTTACCTGGATCGCGTCAATGTCGGCTTCGCCAAATTGCAGATGTCGCAGGATCTGGGCTTTTCGGAGACCGTCTTCGGTCTGGGTGCAGGTCTGTTCTTCATCGGCTACTTCCTCTTCGAAGTGCCCAGCAACATCCTGATGCACAAGGTCGGCGCCCGCATCTGGATCGCCCGCATCATGATTACCTGGGGCATCCTGTCGGCCGCCTTCATGTTCGTGCAGAACGCGACCCAGTTCTACATCCTGCGCTTTCTGCTGGGTCTGGCCGAAGCCGGTTTCTATCCCGGCATCATCCTGTACCTGACCTACTGGTTCCCTTCGCATCGTCGCGCCAAGGTGATTGCGGTCTTCATGTCCGGCATCCCGGTGGCCGGCATCCTGGGCAACCCGCTGTCGGGCTGGATCATGGATGCGTTCCACAACAATGGTGGCCTGGAAGGCTGGCAGTGGATGTTCCTGATCGAAGCCATTCCCGCCGTGCTGATCGGTGTGGCAACCGTCTTGTACCTGGACAATGACGTCAAGAGCGCCAAGTGGTTGACTGACGAAGAAAAGGCCAGCCTGCAAGCCGACATCGATGGTGATGCCAAGGGCAAGGAAAGCAAGCATGGCTTCGGCGCCATCGTCAAGGATGCGCGTGTCTGGCTGATGTGCCTGATCTACTTCTCCTTTGTCATGGGACAATATGGTCTCACGCTGTGGATGCCGACCCTGGTCAAGGCCACCGGCGTGAAGGGTAACCTGGAAATCGGTCTGCTCTCGGCCATTCCGTTCGGTTGCGCCATCGTTGCCATGAACCTGATCGGCCGCAGCGCCGACCGTCTGCGTGAACGTCGCTGGCACCTGGTGGTGCCGGCCCTGATGGGTGGCGTAGGCTTCGTCGGTGCGGCTCTGTTTGCCGACAACACCGCTGTCTCGATCGCCTCGCTGTCGTTGGCCGCGGCCGGCGTGCTGACCTGCGCACCGCTGTTCTGGTCGCTGCCGACCGCGTTCCTGTCGGGTGCGGCGGCTGCCGTTGGTATTGCCGCCATCAACTCGGTGGGCAACCTGGCCGGTTTCGTCAGCCCCTACCTGATCGGTTACCTCAAGGATCTCACCCACAACAACGCCACCGGCATGTACATGCTGGCCGTGATGCTGGTGGTGGGTTCGATTGCCACCCTGGCCACCAAGCCTGATGTGGTCAACAAGTAAGCTCTTCATCCGTTCAAAGCCCGCACGCACTGCCTGCGGGCTTTGATGTTTTTTGCACCGTCGGTGTTGGCGCGCTGTGCGCGCTACACTGGCACCCTTCGTTACCAAGGAGAACCCGATGCTGCGTTTTGCCGCCAACCTGAGCATGATGTACGTGGAACACGATTTTCTGGACCGCTTCGCCGCCGCCGCCAAGGATGGCTTCTCCGGCGTCGAGTTCCTGTTTCCCTACGACTACCAGCCTGAAGAGATCAAGTCGCGTCTGGAGGCCAACGGCCTGACCCAGGCTCTGTTCAACGCGCCGCCGGGCGACTGGGCCGCTGGTGAGCGTGGCATCGCTTCGCTGCCGGGCCGCGAAGACGAATTCAAGCGCAGCATCGACAACGCGCTGAAGTATGCCGCGGTGATTGGTAACAAGACGCTTCACGTCATGGCCGGTCTGATCCAGCCGGGGCAAGACCGCGCGCGCCATCGCGCGGTGTACCTGGACAATCTTTCATATGCCGCCCACCAGGCCGAAGCCGCCGGCCTGACCGTGGTCATCGAGCCGATCAACACCCGCAACATCCCCGGCTTCTTCCTGAACCGCCAGGATGATGCCCAAGCCATCTGTGCCGAAGTGGGTGCGCCCAACCTGAAGGTGCAATTCGACTGCTACCACTGCCAGATCGTCGAAGGCGACGTGGCCGTGAAGTTGAAGCGCGACATGCCCGGCATCGGTCACATCCAGATCGCCGGCGTGCCCGAGCGTCATGAGCCGGACGTGGGCGAACTGAACTATCCGTATCTGTTGAAGCTGATCGATACTCTGGGCTACCAGGGTTGGATCGGTTGCGAGTACAACCCCGCCGGGGCAACTTCGGCCGGGCTGGGTTGGCTGAAGGATTTGGCGGAACAGGGGCTGACCACGCTCAGGGTTTGATGGACTCAGAGCTGTATCGCTCATTCAGTCAAGAAAAGAAAAACGGAGCAGATTTAATGTGCTCCGTTTTTTTGTAAACGTATTTCCCAGTTCAGAACAGATCAATCTCCCCACCCACCGGCTTGGCCTGCAGCTTGGAAGCATATTCGCGCTCGCGGCTGACCAGGTCGGCGCCGGCATCCTTGATCTTCTTGACCAGCACCTTGCCGGTACGGGGGAAGAAATGTACCTTGCGCGGCCAGACATCGTTGAGGTCTTCGGCCACCACGCGGATCTTCTCCGCCGACAGGTAGTTCTTGACGAAGGCGGCATTGCGCTCGCCTACGTTCATCGCAGTCATGCCGCGCAATACAGCGCCGCCGCCGAAGACCTTGCATTCCAGGTTCTCGCGCCGGGCACCGGCCTTCAGGACGTCGTTGATAAGGACTTCCATGGCATAGGTGCCATAGCGCATGGAGGCCGAGACCGGGCTGTCGGCTTCGCCGCCGCCATCGGGCAGCATGAAGTGGTTCATCCCACCGACGCCTGTGACGCGGTCGCGCAGGCAGGCCGAGACACAGGAACCGAGGACGGTGACGATCATCATGTCTTCACCGGTATAGAAATATTCCCCCGGCAGGATCTTGGCGGTCGCGCAGTCGAAGGCCTTGTCATGGTAGACATAGGACGCGAAATTTTCCGGCTTGTTGATGACGGTCTGCATGGGGGCCCCTGATGATTCTTGTAGTCGTCCCGGTGAGGAACGGTGAATATGTGCTGGCATTGTCAGCCATGCATCCTCTCACAGATATAGGGAATTTTCCTAGCGTGCAACAGGCTTATGACCCGGCGTGAATGAGGGATATCCGCAATCGCTGCATATTCCCGCTCATGGTACCCTGCCGCCCCTCGACATGACCCGATCCCGGTCCGCTCTGACGGAGACGATATACAGGCATTCCCCAAATGCCGGAGAAAGGAATCGGACAGGCAGTTGAACCCGGCAGGCAGGCTCCAGGCACAGACCTGGTGCGTGCGTCGTGGCCCAGCGCAGCCATGCCCGGATGGCGTTTTGCTCACAGGCAACGCCCGTGACGCATCCCGGCGCACTTGCCCTCCACGGCAGGCGCGGCTCGATACGTCCCGTACCGGTTGTCCGACTCCCCAGCCCTGGGCCGGGGAGGCAGCCCCTCTCTCCATCACAAACGGATTAGACAATGTTGAAAAAATCCTTCCTGGCCATGCTGGGATTTGTCGTCGCGCTGGTCGTGACGCCCGCCTCGCAGGCGGCCGATATCAAGAAGGTCGATGTGCTGCTGGTCGGCGGCGGCATCATGAGCACCACGCTGGCCGTCTGGCTCAATGAGCTGGAACCGGGCTGGTCGATGGAAATGGTCGAGCGCCTCGATGGCGTGGCTGAGGAAAGCTCCAACGGCTGGAACAATGCCGGTACCGGCCACTCGGCCCTGGCCGAACTGAACTACACCCCTGAAGACAAGGATGGCAAGGTCCAGATTGCCAAGGCCATCGAGATCAATGAATCCTTCCAGATCTCGCGCCAGTTCTGGTCCTGGCAGGTCAAGAACGGCGTGTTGAAGAACCCGCGCTCCTTCATCAACTCCACCCCGCACATGAGCTTCATCTGGGGCGAGGACAACGTGACCTTCCTGAAGAAGCGCTACCAAGCCCTGCAAGCCAGCCCGCTGTTTGCCGGGATGCAGTATTCGGAAGACCACGAGCAGATCAAGAAATGGGTGCCGCTGATGATGGAAGGGCGCGATCCCAACCAGAAGCTGGCCGCTACCTGGAGCCCGCTGGGCACCGACGTCAACTTCGGCGAGATCACCCGCCAGTTTGCCGCCTACCTGCAAAGCCGTCCCAACTTCGCCCTGAAGCTCTCCAGCGAAGTGCGCGACATCACCCGCAACGCCGATGGCACCTGGCGCATCAGCTACAAGAACCTCAAGGATGGCAGCCTCACCGAGACCGATGCCAAGTTCGTCTTCATCGGTGCCGGTGGTGGCGCCCTGAAGTTGCTGCAGAAGTCCGGCATCCCCGAGGCGTGTGATTACGCCGCCTTCCCGGTGGGCGGTTCCTTCCTCATTACCGACAACCCGGCCATTGCCGAGCGTCACCTGGCCAAGGCCTATGGCAAGGCCTCCGTGGGCGCACCGCCCATGTCGGTGCCGCACCTGGATACCCGTGTGCTCGATGGCAAGCGAGTGATCCTGTTTGGCCCCTTCGCCACCTTCTCGACCAAGTTCTTGAAGCAAGGATCGTTGTGGGACCTGTTCTCGGCCACCACCACCCACAACGTCTGGCCCATGGCCCGCGTCGGTATCGATGAATACCCGCTGGTGGAATACCTGGCCGGCCAGTTGATGCTCTCCGACGACCAGCGCTTTGCGGCCCTGAAGGAATACTTCCCCAATGCCAAGAAGGAAGACTGGCGCCTGTGGCAAGCCGGCCAGCGCGTGCAGATCATCAAGCGCGACGACCAGAAGGGCGGAGTGTTGAAGCTGGGCACCGAGATCGTGGCGTCGGCCGATGGCAGCATGGCCGGCCTGCTGGGTGCTTCGCCGGGCGCCTCGACGGCGGCACCGATCATGCTGAGCGTGTTGCAGAAGGTCTTCAAGGACAAGCTGGCCACGCCCGAATGGCAGCAGAAGGTGCGCCAGATCGTGCCCAGCTATGGCATCAAGTTGAACGACCACCCGGATCAGGTCGCCAAGGAGTGGGCCTATACCGCCGAGGTGCTGCAACTGGCCCCGCCGCCGGTGATCGCTCCCAAGGCGGCCAAGGATGCGGTCAATGGCAGCATGGAAAAGCCCAAGGCCAATGCAGCGGCTGACATGGCGCTGTAAATGCTGGTAGGGCAGGATTGAGCAGGATTGAGCTGAGCAGGATTGAAAAAGGGTAGCCCGGTGGCTACCCTTTTTTATTGTCCTCTGGTATCAGAGGAGTTCGCCGCGCAAGGCAGTGGCACCTGCAGCAGCTCCGGCCACAGCGCACCCCAGTCGCTTTCATGCTTCATGCCCGGCACCACTTTGAGCGCGGCGCAGGGCGCGGCGCGCGCCACGAATGTGCGGGTGATGGCGGTGGGGATGACCTTGTCTTCGCTACCACTCACGTGCAGTTGCGGGATGTGCGCCACCTGCGCGGCGAAGTCGATGGGATTGAGTGAGCGCGGCATCTGTGACACCTCATGCCAGCGGTTCATGGCGACGTGGTCGAGGTTGCCGGCCACGGTGCGGATGGCGCTGACGTCCTTGCGGCGCGCCGCCAGCAACACCGCGATCGAACCACCTCCAGAGTAACCCACCAGCTCCAGCCTATCGGGCTGCAGGCGCGCCACATAGTAGCTCAAGGCTTCATCCATGGACGTCACCACCTCTGAGCCATAGCGCAGGCCGGTCCAGTAGGCGGGCTGGCAATCGGGATTGCGTGTCATTGACGTGAACTGGCAGGGCCGCGCCAGGTACACCACGTCGCCGCCGTCGTTGGCCGCCAGCCGCAGGCCCATGGCGGTGATCGGGGTGGGGTCCAGCGAGTGCTGGCTGCGCGTGATCCAGGCGCGGCCATCGCCTTCGATATAGACCCGCAGCAGTGGCGCGCGCTTCCTGGCGTGGACATAGCTGGTCAACAGGAAGCGGCCGCCGCGCACTTCCTCGCGCTGCAGGTCGCTCCTGTCGGAGATGGCATCGGCATGGCGCAAGGGATCGCTGGTACAGCCGGCCAGCAGGGCCGCCAGCATGACAGAGGGCAGCAAGGAGTGGAAAAAGGGAGGCAGACGCATGGCCGGATTGTCGCCGGAGTGGAAACGGCCCGCAAGCGCACGGTATGAAGATCTGAACGTTCCTGCCCCATGTTTGGCCCATGAGGCGGGCGCGTGATGGCGGTATATGAACTTTTGTGTAGTGTTTCTGATAATCTTCCAGGCTGGTCGTCAATCAACATGACAACAGACGAAGGGGGAGCGATGAACTTGTTCGACACCGCTGCGGGGGCAGATCAGCATGGATAAGGCCTTGTGGAATTTTCTCTTGCCGCACTGGGATGGCTCGGCCTATGGCGGCCTGCAATGTTTGCTGGCGCTGCTGGCATTGGCCCCGGTGATAGCCTTGCCGCTGCTGCTGGCACGCACGGCGCAACCCGCGCAGTGGCAGGCGCGCCTGATTCGCATCGCTGACCAGCCGGCCAGCTTGCCTCTTACCACCACTCCTGAACAACTGAGCCAGGCGGTGGCCACGGCCGCCGAACGGTGGGCCGTCGTGCTGCCCGGCCTGATGCTGATGCTGGGACTGCTCGGCACCTTCATCGGCCTGGGCCTGGCCTTGAGCGCAGTGGGCGTGCCTGATGCACAAGCTGCGCTGGGGTCCGTCATTGATGCACTGGGCAGCCAATTCAAGAGCGCCGTCTGGGGCCTGCTCGCCTTTCTGATCCTGAAGAGTTGGAACACCGTCCGTCCACATGAACAGGCGCGCCTGGCCTGGAGTCTGGCGACGCTCCAGGCACTCACCGACGCCGCCGTGCAGCGTCAGTCACAGCAGCAAGCCCAGCAGCAGCAGCGCCTGGTCGAGGCCATCACCCAGAGCGGCAATGCCCTGCTGGTGGCGCAACAGGCCGAAGCCCAGCGCGCGCACCTGCGCCACGGCGAATTGCTGGATGCGTTGCAGCAGACCGCTGCGCGTGCTTCCTGAGGTGGCGATGAAGGAATCGGACCATGTATGGGTGGCCGCCAGCGGCCTGATGGCTGCACTGGCGGCGGTACTGATGGTGCTATTGGTCGCTACCCGCGCGGGTGTCACGCACGTAGTGCAGGCCGCCCTGCCGATACAGCCGCCGCCTGCGCCAGCAGCAACACCAGCGCCAGCCGCCGCACCGACAAGCACGGCCCGCCGGGAAGCGGACGGTCCCGGGTTGACGGGCGTGTTGCGAGAGGTACAGACGGTCTTTGCGCAGCAGGGCGCTGCTAACCTGGTCGCCGTCGATACCGAGGCCGGCAAGATCACCTTGAAGGAAGGCGCTTTCCGCCGTGGCAGTGCCTGCATCGAACCGGAGGCACGCGCGGCCTTCGCCCAGGTCGAGGAGCGTATCGCTGACTACCTGACCCGCAACCCGGCCGGCCGCATCTATGTAGAAGGGCACACCGATGACAAGCCGGTCAAGGCGCCGGTCACCGACGTGCGTGCCTATTGCACCGTCTATGACGACAATTTCACGCTCTCTGCTGCTCGCGCCCGCCAAGCACGTCTGCTGCTGGTCGGCCACAGCGCCCCGCAAGCGGCGCGCCGGGTGATCGTGGCCGGCTATGGCGATTCACAACCGCTGCCGGGATTGGCCGCCAGTGACGAACGCAATCGCCGGGTGGAGGTCAGGTTCGTCAACGGCGCAAGCAACTGATAACTGATGCTCAGGATATCCTGAAGCGGCCGATGGTGGAGGCCAGGGTATTGGCCTGCGTCTGCAAGGTGGCCGACGCGGCGGCCGATTGCTCCACCAGGGCGGCGTTCTGCTGCACCATGGAATCGAGTTGGATCACTGCGCGATTGACTTCCTGGATGCCGCGCGTCTGTTCGCCCGTGGCGCGGGCGATCCCCGAAATGAGCGATTGCACATCGGCCGACTGGGTCACGATCTCGCCCATGGTCTTGCCGGCCTGGCGCACTTGTACCGATCCCGCAGAGACTCGCGACACCGTGGTTTCGACCAGTTCCTTGACCTCGCGCGCGGCCTCGGCGCTACGCTGGGCCAGGCTGCGCACTTCATGTGCCACCACTGCGAAGCCGCGCCCCTGTTCACCGGCACGTGCGGCTTCCACCGCGGCATTCAAGGCCAGGATATTGGTCTGGAAAGCGATGCCATCGATGACGCTGATGATGGCGCCGATCTGGCCGGATACCTTTTCGATCTCGCCCATGGTGGAGACGGCGTCGGAGACCACCTTGCCACCTTGCGAGGCAATCTCGGTGGCAGTGCTGGAACGCTGATCAGCCTCTTGCGCTGCGGCCGTGGAACGACCCACCGTCTCCGAAATCTCGGCCATCGATGCCGCTGTCTGCTCCAGGCTGGCCGCGGCCGATTCGGTGCGCGATGACAGATCCTGGTTGGCCGTGGCAATTTCATTGGAGGCGGTGCGCACCGCTTCGCTGGCTTCGTGGATATCGAGCATCACGTTTTGCAACTGGCCGACGAACTGGTTGAAGGAGCGCGAGATGATGGCCACTTCGTCCTTGCCCTGATCGGGCAGGCGTTGCGTGAGGTCGCCGCTGCCCGAGCCGATGGCCGTCATGGCCTGGCTGACCTGACCGAGGCGACGGAACGCCTTCGTGGTCACGGCTACGCCGATCATCGAGGCGATGCCGACGATGAGCAGCAGGGCCAGCAGCGAGGCATTGAGCAGAGAGCGCGCACCGGCCATTGCTTCGGCTTCATCGATGGCGATTACGATGCTCCAGTCGGTGCCGCGGATTTTCTGGGCGCGAACCAGCTTGGTGCGACCGTCGACCACGATCTTCATAGGGGCGGCCGTATTGCCTTCAGCAGAGGAGATCAACTGGCTGAATTCCGGGGCGATATCGGTGACTTGCTTGAAGCGCAGGTCGGCGTTGGGGTGAGCGATGATGCGACCGTTCTGGTCGATCAGCATCCCGAAACTCTCGGGCGTAGGGTGGATCGACTTGATCGTGTCCACCACGCTATCGAGTGCGACGTCACCCACCAGTACCGCCTTGAGAGTGCCTTCGCGCATCACCGGAATGGCCAGCGCTACCAGCAAGAGCTTGCTGGTGCTGATATAGGGAATGGCTGCCGGCTTGCCGGCCTGCACTGCGCCCTTGTACCAGGGACGGCTGGTGGGATCATAGGTGGCGGGGATATTGGGCCAGTCGGTAAACTTGGTCTTCTTGTCGGGGTAGCCCACGCCCACATCGTAGAAGCCACCGGCGACCTGGATCTGCTTGAGCATGGCGTCGGGGGAGTCGGTCAGCACGACGTCCTGCAAGGAGTCGACCAGGTGTGTCTTTTCAGCTACCCAGTCGCCGATCACGCGGGCATGGTCGCTCACGGATGTGGAGAGATTGCTGTCAGTGGCGTCCCACATACTATCCCGGGCGATCAGGTAATTGGTGGCGGTGCTGACCACCACGGAAAAGACAACCAGCGCAACGAAGGCGCAGACTACGCGAGCGCGAATGGAAGTGAGCATGTGGATGTGTAATTTTGAGTGGAGTCAGGTCAGGCTAGCAAAGGCCCTGTGGGCTGTCCACGAATAGTCGAGATAGGTGTCGCCAGGCCGCAGATTGTGCTGTTTGGAGGGGGCAAACAGTGCGCTTATGTTGTTCCGAGGTGGTTTCTGACGGTGGGCTGACAATATGGTTTCGCTGCGATGACAGGACGGCTGTTCCGGGCGCTTGTCAGGCTTGAAGGGCGCACTGAAATGCTATCGATGCCGGTGTCGTTTGGATGGCATCGATGATGCAATTGCGAGGGAATTCTTATTTTTGGTGATCGCATGTCTGCGTCCGAAGGCTGATATCAGAGGTCAGAGGACTATCAACCCCAGCTCACGCAACCATGTCAGCGCCAGGTTCTCGATCTGCATCATGCCGGGTGCTTGCCTATTGCGACGATCCTTACTCCAGTAGACGTAGTCGACTTCACCGGGCGGGCGGCCATGATGTCGATAGACCTCGGGCATGATCGGCACATGGTCGCCGTACCAGCACAGGCTGGCGCCCCGCGGGGTTTGTTCCAGGCTCTGGCGGAGTCGGCCTATCATCTGGTCTGCGTGTCGCAGATGGCGTAAATAGACCGTCAGGTCGGTGCAGCCTGGCTCGGGCGCACTGTCATACAGCGCCTGCACGTCACTGGCGTCGCACTGTTCCAGATGCAAGGGGCCATGGTTTTCCATCGTGATGACATGGATGAACAGCGGGGTGTGAGCCTCTTTCAGCCAGGCCGCAACCTTGTCGGCCAAGGCAAGATCGCCGATGTAGGGACCGCTGCGGTCGGCGTCGCTGAAGGCGGTAATGTCATGAAATTCGTCGAATCCAAGTATCGTGTGTACGCGGTCACGTCGATAGAACTGCCGATGATAAGGATGGAGCAGGATGGTCCGATAGCCCAACTGCTTGAGGTAGCTCGCCAGGCCGAGCTGTTGTGAGTGTGCGGCCAATGCCGCATATGGGTTGAAGCGATGAATGCCCAATGCTGCATTGGGGATTCCGGTCAGGAATGCGCACTCACTGCGGACCGTGTTGGCTCCCCAGGCAGGCACTTGCAGTTTCCCGCTGGCCAGGCCCTCCTGGCGCAACAGATCGAACTGACTGAGGATCTCCGGGCGGATGCCAGGAAAGTAGGGGCGGGGATCGAAGAAGGATTCGCTTTGTATGGCGACCAGATGTGGTAATGGCCCGGTCGCCGCAGGTGCCTTGAGTTGCGCGAAGGGTGACGCGGCGTGCCAGGGCTGTCGTGAGTGTCGTCCGTAGCTCCACAGGCAAGCCAGCAAGCCGAGGGCTTTCACATCCTGCTCGGGTTGGAGATGTATCGTCGGCAGTCGAACTGTGCCCAGTGCGATGAGCAGGGTCGCCGTCAATAGTATTGCTGACTGTATGCCCGCCAGTCCGCTACCATCCCACTGACCGGGTGATGGTATTTCCCCGAACAGACCCAGTGCAATGGCGATAGCTGCTGCTGCCGTGGCACCGGCCACTTTTGCCCAACCCAGGAAGGGCAGGTAAAGACGCGGGTAGCGAAGGGCGTCGAGAAAGTATTCATGATCCTGAAACACGAAGGGTTCATGCAAAGCACGCAACTTGGCGTTGTTGACAAGGACCAGCAGCAATAGCAGGGCCATGGTGATCGTCAGGGCGAACCAGGGCCGGCCTAGCAGCAGTGTCAGCAGTGCTTGCACACCCAGACAGAGGCCGCTATGCAAGGACCAGGCGCTGGCCGGTCGGCGTAAGCAGGGGCGCGGTCGCATCATCTGTTCCAGCAGAACACTCAGTAGCAGTCCAGCCAGGCTGGCTGCGCTGGCGTCCATCAGGATAGTCTCAATGGCCATGGCGTTCATACCCTAGCCAACCCAGAATGCGCAGCGATAACGCCGTCGGTAGTATCTGCAACCACCAGGCGCCCCAGTTCAGCGGAAAGGGGAAGCTGATACTGGCCCGGTTGCGAGCCAGACCGTGTTGGATATACTGCGCCGCCCTGCGCGCGCTCCAAAGAAAAGGCTTGGGTCCCGGCATGTCGTGACACATGGGGGAGTTCACATAGCCTGGAAGAATGACGTTGACTTCAATTCCCCGCGGGGAGAGCCAGCCGCGCAGCGCTTGGCCGTAGGCTTTCAGGCCAGCCTTGGTGGCGCAATAAGCGGGTGTGACCGGCAACCCGAAGCAGGCGGCCAGCGAACTCATCAGGGCCAGTTGCCCATACCCGCGTGCGAGCATACCGGGCAGCAGGCGTTGGGCGATGAAGATGCTGGCTCTCAGGTTGACTTCCATCACCGCCTCTACCTGCGCCCATGGTTCAGGTTCGCCACGCGGTCCGATATGGGTGTTGAGGCCGGCATTGAGAATGACCAGTTCTGGAAGAGGCGCTTGGCAGATCTGGTCCAGCCAGGCTGCCAGCTCCTGCCGGTCGCACAGGTCGAGCGTTACCGTTTCCACTGCGGCGCCGCGTTCAAGGCACTGCCATTGCAGACCCGCCAGCAGTTCGCTCCGGCGTCCCTGCAACAGCAGGTGTATGCCGGGTGCCGCATACCGAATGGCCAGTGCGCTACCGATGGCGCCGGTAGCCCCGGTGATGAGAATGCGTCGGGGATGTTTCATTGCAGTTCCTCCAGCGGTGAGCGTGCTGCACATACCACGTGCGCCGCGTGTTCTACCGCCATGGCGATACCCGCTGCGCAATGAAAGCCACCGTTGAGCTGGGTGGTATGCAGCACGCAGCGCCGAAATGCATCGAACAGGAGCGGATCGGGGGGCTGGGGCTCTTGCCAGAAGTGGTCCAGTGTTGTCATATGGGTCAAGCCAGGCAGTCGGTAGATCGCCGTACTCAGGGCATGGGTGGGCAGCTTGTTTTGCAGCGCGACCAAGCCCGCGGTACTGTTGACGGTGACCATCCCTGCTGCGCCCGCCAGTAAAGTGGATAGGTCTGCTTGTTCCAGGTAATACACGCGCCCATCCAGTCCCAATCGTTCCTGGCAACGCGCTACCAAGCGCGCATGATCCATGCAGCCAGGATCCAGCGGGTGATTCTTGATCACCAGAATGGCTTGTGGCGCAGCGTGTCGCGCAAACGAGGTCATGACAAGGTCGATTACCTGCCCCATGTGGGCGAAGGTGGAATGAGCCTGGATCTGGGCATCGGTATTGAGTTGCAGAGGCAATACGAAGCGCGGTTGGGACGATGCCAGGATTTGGTCCAGCAGGTGTTCTTCGCGTTGACGCATCAGCCACAGCTTGCTGAAGCGCCGCACGTAGGCAGCGTATTCGGTGGCTGCCGTGATGCCGGCGTGATTGCGGTACGCGGGGAATAGCAGCGGATTGGCCGCGCCGGCTGCGTGATAGGTGATGTCATGCAGGGCGCGATGCGAGAAGGGCGAGTTAAAGGTGGTCGGTACTGGCAACTCCGGCAGCCTGGCGGCGGTAGCGAGATACCAGCGTGGATCGCGCGGCAGCAGTGAGCAGGCGTTCACGCCTTCGCGTTCCAGCGTAATCCAGTAGGGGCGGAAGTAGCCTTCTTCGAAGACATGATTGCGCACGCCGGCTTTGCGCGCCTGTTCTACGGCCAGGCGGTGCAGGGGACGCTGGTCACCGAAAAGCAGTTGATCGCTGATGTGATGGCGTGCGTACTGTTGCGCCAGGAAGGCCGGCAGCGTGTCTGGCTTGCCACGAAAGGCGACCGTACTGCTGGCACCGGTATGGAGGGCATCCCCCGCACAGAAATGGATGCGGTGGACGTGATGACCATCTTGGCGCAGGCGCTGCGCCAGCCGGGCGAAGAATGGACTCGCCGGTCCCTGCAGCATCAGGAAGTTGCGCTTCACGTCATGCCCTTGTGCCAGCGCAGTGCCAGCCGGAAGACCTTGCGCCAGACCGGGGTGCCGGGAGCGCTCTGGTCACGCCGCGTCATTAGCTGCTCCAGTGCTTCTTCCGGGGGGACCAGCCGATTTCGTTCCCAATCCAGGTAACGCGGATAGAGAATCAATGCCGCCGCTACCAGTTCGTCCAAGGCCAGTCGCCGCTGTCGTCGGGGGATGGCAAGCATGTCTGTGGTCAGGCCCCAGCCGGCGTAGAAGGGCAATCCGTAGCAACTGACGGGTTTGTCGCGCAGCAAGGCTTCGAAGCCGGTCAGCGAGGTCAGGCAGTGTACCTCGTCGACCTGATCCAGCAACTCGGCCATGCAGGCCTCGGTGACCAGTTGATCGTAAAGGTCGCTGGCAGCCACTTCTTCACGGGCTGAGCCACGCAGCCCGGCGAGCACATCGGGATGCGGCTTGTAGATCACGTGGGCGCTCGGATGGGCGTGGCGTACCGCGCGCAGGAGTTCCTGGTTGGTCTTGATGCCCGGTGCACCAAACAACAGCGAGGCATCGCTTTGCACCTGGCCTGGAACCAGAATGACGCGCGTGGCGTGCGCCGGCCGTTGCCAGCCGGTTCCGCCGATGTTGTACTTGGTGAGCCGGTTGGCTACGATCCGTTTGCGCAGAGCTGCAGCGCGCTGCAGCAGTGGGGTGGAAAACACGGTCTGTGCCAGCAGCATTTCCAGTTCGGAAGGGTGACTTGGGTCGAAATGCATCCCCAGACGATCTACTACCCAGGACACTGGCCTGATCAGGTCGGCGCCCAGACCGACCGAGCGCAAGAAGCCATCTTCGATACGCAACACGCTCAAGTGGCGCGCGCTAGCTGCGGGCACATTGCGCATCCCCCATACGGCCAAGGTTGCGCGTTGCGGGACTTGCGCAATGTGGTTGACGAACTTGACGTTGGCCGGCGCCAGGAAGCGTCGCAGTGACGAACGTTTCCAGTGAGAGAAATCGAGCGCATGGATCATCATCGGATTGACTAGCGGAGGTTGAGCAGATTGCTCACCGAAAACAACGAGGAGGTCACGATGCCCAGGAACTTCTGCAGTTCGGCAGCGGGAGCATTGGCCACGTAGAGCACATCCTGGTTCTTCAGCGGGAAATGCTGTGCCAGCAGGAAAGCACGCGGATCGCTAAGGTCGATCCGGTAGACCACCGGGATTCGATCTGACGCGTTTGCCTGCGGCTGTGCCGCCACCACGGTCGCTTCTTCGAAGCGGAAGATGAAGATTCCGCGCGCATCGGCTTGGTTGTCGCGCAACCCGGCAATACGGCCCAGGGCTTGTGCCAGACTGATGCCATGCGCTTCGAAGCTGATTTCCTCGTTCTTGCCGATGGCTCCCAGGGCGGTAAAGCTCAAGGGTTGGAACAGCAGGGTCAATACATCACCTGGCTGCAGCAGGACGTTCTCTTGCGGTTCGCGGACCACCCGTTCCAACGGCATGGACAGTACATTGCCCTTGCGGCTTAGCTGGACCGTCATTTTATTGACCTGCTGGCGCACGCCACCAGCGGCGGCGATGGCGTCGAGCATCCGCTCGCCTTTTGCCGTCAAGGGCATACGCAGGCTCTGGGTCACTTCGCCGACCACCGTGACGTTGCGTGTGGCATTGTGGGCCACGCGTACCAACACTTGAGGCTGGTTGGCTTTGCCAGCCAGACGTTGACGGATATCCTGCTCGATCTGTTGCGCCGTCTTGCCAGCCACCAAAATCGCGCCGCCGAAGGGAATGTTGATCATGCCATCGGCGTGAATGATCTGCTGCGGCAAGGTAACCTGGCGGGCACCCGATAGTGTGCTGCGGGGATCGCTGCCCGTGGTGCCGAACAAGGTGGCTGGTGGCGCCTCCCACAGCGAGATCTCCAGCACGTCGCCGGGTCCCACGGTGTGCGCAATGGCTGACGGGCTGGCCAGTGACGCCGAAAAGGAGTCGACGCGTTGCGCCGCCAGCAGGCGCCGGGTGACTGCGTCGTTGACATCGATCACGGCAACTTGTGCGTGGCGCATATCTTGTGTGACCACCTGCGTGGCCGCCGGGCCGGCCGAGGGTAGCCAGTGACCGCCCGATGCACAAGCGCACAGCATCATCGGCAGCGCGATGGCTACCACGGAGGAGGCTAGGGTAGTGACCGGACGGCGCGTCGCCTTGGGGAGGGACGTGGGTGCAATAAATCTCATCGCAATATTCCTCGGCCGTGCACCTATTGCTGCTGCGCAGCCTGTTTTAGGCTGAAGTGCAGGTTGGCCTCGATAAAACCCTCCTTGTTGCCGCAATCGAAGCGACGGCCATGCAAGGGATGACCGAGGAATTTTTCCGCCGGCAGGCAACTGGCAATGGCATCGGTGAGCTGGATCTCGCCGCCCACGCTGGGCGCTTGTGTGGCCAGGGCGCGCATGACCTGGGGCGGCAGAATGTAGCGCCCCACCACGCTCCAGTTGGAAGGAGCCGTGGCCGGCGAGGGTTTCTCAACGATAGCGTCGATGACGGCCGCTCCGGCTTGGCTCGTGGAGGAAGCGATGATGCCGTATTGGTGGACCTTGTCGCGCGGCACTTCCTCGATGGCCAGCACCGAGGCACTGGTCTGCCGATGCAATTGCGCCAGTTGTGCCAGCGCACCTTGCGAGGTGCCATCGATCAGGTCGTCTGGAAGCAGGACGGCAAAGGGTTCATCGTCGATCATTTCGGCCGCACACAATACTGCATGTCCCAGGCCGAGCGGACGGGCCTGGTGAATGAAAACACAGCTCACGTGCGGGGGAATGATGTTGCGCACGCTCGCCAATACCTCCAGTTTTCCCTTGGCTTGTAGTTCGGCTTCCAGTTCGGGGTGGTAATCGAAGTAGTCGGCAATGGCGCGCTTGCCGCGACTGGTGACAAAGATCAGTACCTCGATTCCGGCTTCGATGGCTTCGCTCACCGCGTAATGGATGAGTGGCCGATCGACGATGGTCAGCATTTCCTTGGGAATGGATTTGGTGGCGGGAAGCAGGCGCGTACCCAGTCCTGCCACCGGGAAGATCGCCTTACGCAGCGGCTTCATGGCAGTCTCCTTGCAGTAGCTTACGGGCCTTGGCCATGGCCGATCCGATCACCTGGTGCATATCGTAGTAGCGATACTCGGCCAGGCGGCCGCCGAAGCTGACATGGGTTTCATGCGCGGCCAGCGCTTGGTAGCGTCGGAACAGCGCCATGTTGGTGTCATCGCCGATGGGGTAGTAAGGGGTTTTGTCGCGTTGCCACTGGTCGGGGATTTCGCGTGTGATGATGGTACGCGGCATCTGCAGCGTAGCGTCTGCCTGAAAGTGCTTGTGCTCGATGATGCGTGTCCAGGGGAGCTCCGGCTGTGGATAGTTGACCACCGCTACACCCTGGAAATTGTCGATTTCCAGCCACTGCGAATCGAAGCGCAGGGTGCGGTACTCCAGTTCGCCGAAGCGATAGTCGTAGAAGGCATCGATGCGCCCGGTAAAGATGGTGTGGTTGGCCAGCGTGGCCAGCGCGCTGCGTTGCTCCAGATAATCGATGCCCAGGCGAACTTCTACGCCTTCCAGCATGTGCTCGAACATGGCGGTATAGCCGCCCACAGGAATACCCTGGTAACGGTCATTGAAGTAATTGTTGTCCCAGCTAAAGCGCAGTGGTAGTCGTTTGATGATGGCGGCGGGCAGTTCGCGCGGATCCTTCTGCCATTGCTTGCGGGTGTAGTCGCGAATCAAGGTGTGATAGATGTCGCTGCCAACCAGGGCCAGTGCCTGCTCTTCCAGGTTGGCCGGTTCGCGCTCCAGCTTCAGGCGCTGTTCCTCGATGATGGCGCGTGCTGCTTGGGGACTGGTCACACCCCACAACTGGTTGAAGGTGTACATGCTGAAGGGCAGTGAATAGACCTTCTCTGCGCACATGGCCAGGGGCGAATTGCGGAAATGGTTGAATTCGGCGAAGCGATTGACGAAGTTCCATATCCGACTGTCGTTGCAATGGAAGATGTGCGGACCATAGGCATGGATATGGATGCCTTCGCGTTCTTCGGTGTAGCAGTTGCCGGCCAAGTGGCGGCGTTGGTCGATGACCAGGCAGCGCTTTCCCGCGTCGGTTGCCAGGCGCGCGAATGTGGCACCGAACAGGCCGGCACCGACTATCAGGTAGTCATACATGTCAATGTCCTTATGAAGGATGGTGATAACCCAGGGGGGAAAACAATTGGCGATAGATCAGTATCACTGTCTGGGCGGCAGTCCAAGGACGTCGGGTAATGTCCTGGCGTATGCTCCAATAGCCGCGCGCCATGTACAGCGCCAGCCGCAGCCGCGATCGGATGCACTGGCCGTCGCTGGTCAGTGCCGCGATTGCGACGCCGTGCAGGCGCCGCAATCCATGGGCCTTGCTTAGCCTGCTGCGTTCTTGTTCCGGTGTCGCGCCCTTGCTGGCCATGGCGTTACGCAAGTGCTGCCTGAGTGGCCTGGCGTGGCGTACCGGAGCGAGGTCGATGATGGCGATCTGACGATGCGGCTCAGGGACCATGCGCTGCCATAGCCAGTCCAGCCCAAAGCCGCTGTCGGTATCTCGTATCAGTGGCAGGATGCGGCCAAGCAGAGCCGCCGACAGCAGCGGTGCCATGATCTCGACCAAGTTGGTATGCCGGTGCCGCAGGCCTGGGCATGCCAGGGTCAGACGGTGCGAGTAGTAGCTGTCCGGCGTCAGTGCAGGCTGGGCCAGTTCGAAACGGTGGTGGCGAACATGTGCCAGTAGCCGCTCCAGGCCAGGGGTATCGATCTCGACATCGTCATCGACCAGCCAGTAGTAGTCGTAACCATTGAGGGCGGCGCCATGCTCGGTAAAGAACTGCCAGATACCGCTCCACTTGCCACCTGGATATCGATGTACCCATTCGACCTGTGTACCACATGGAACAGGCGTATCGTCATAGATGCTCAGAGCCAGATCCCAGGAACGGTTCGTTCTTGGTGTGCGGGTCAGCGCCGAAAAGCAGTGATCCTTGCCTGCGCGGATCAGGACCAGGCAACGCGCCTGACTCATCCGCGTGCGCCGGGCTGCTTCATGCTCCCAGGCTGTTGTGGCGCATTGGTGTGGAAGATCGTCTGCCAGGTGGTGATGCTGCGCAAGCGCGCGATATCGTTCTTCCATTGCTGTGCGGCTTCCTTGCGGCGGCGCCGATAAGCCAGCCAGACCGAAAACGAGGTGTGCAAGGCCTGCAGCAAGCGCATACGGTGGGGCAAGTAGCGCAGGCGGTAACTGCGGATACCGTTGGTCTTGACGTAGGCACCAGTGTGGATGTTGGCCAGGCTGGCCTCGTGATCCATTAGTAGGCGCGGTCGGCTCCATCCGGCCAGCAGTAACGTGCTGGCGATGCGCCAGGTCAACAACAGTGCCAGCCCCCAGTCGGAACGCGGCAGACGGCGCAGGCGTTGTGGAGCTGGCGGCAGATCGTGTTCGCTGGTGGATGGTTGCGCCAGCGATTTGGTCAGGCGGGAAACGCTCGCATGGATCGCTTCGGAGTTCTGTTCCATGAGCGTCGGTCCTGCCAGAAAGTCGTTGACTGCCTTGGCCAGCAATGCTGCCGAGAGATAGTCGTGGGAAGCCGCCGACTTGAGCATCCACCACAGTACGTCCAGGGGGGACTCCATGCGGAAGCGATGCGGATAGCTGGCGGCCAGGATCAGACGGTTGCGCAGGTCGTAGTACAACTGCCAGCTGCCGACCTTGACGTAAAAGGGTTCATGCCAGACCGCGATGCCGGGCATGGCGACGGTCCGGTTACCCTGTTCTTGCAGGCGCAATCCGTATTCCATGTCATCGCCGCGGATGAAGATGGGGGCGGGGAATTGCGCCATGCGGATTTGTTCGATAGGCACGGTGCAGAACCACCAGGCGTTGTAGTCGACTGCCTGGAAAGCATTGAAGCGGTGCAGTGCATCGATTGAGCGCAGGTCGACGTTGTGATGCAGAGGGATGATCCTGGTGTTGTCGCGGACCTGCGCTCCTGCCTCGTACAGGAACTGTGGTCGCAGCATATCCAGCATGTGCCCGCCGATGACCACATCGTCATCAACAAAACTCAGCAGCGAGATCAGGTTTTGCAGCAATCGCGTGTCGAGCACAGCATCATCGTCCATCAAAACGTGATGGGTCACCTCACCTATCTTCAGGGCCTCATGCATGGTGCGCGTAAAGCCACCGCATCCTCCCAGATTGCCTTGCTGAATCAATAGGACACGTGCGGAAGAATCGATCAGACGTTGCAGTTCGGGGAGCTTTAACGTGCCGCCCTGGTTGACCAGAATGATGCGCGCCAAGCCCGGCTGCAATGCCGTCATGCCCAGCAGTGATTTCAGATTGCGCAGCACGAACTTTTCACGCTGAAAGGTACAGATGCCCAGGCTGATCCTGGCCTTGCGCCTGACCGCTGAACTGGTTGCGAAGCGCAGGCTGACGAGCCGACTGTTCTTGCGTGACATGACATCGACGAACAGGCGGCCGGTGACGCCGATGGATGAACCCAGAGCGTTTAGCGGGATGCTGCGTTGCTCCTGGCGGTCGGCATCCAGGCGGAGATGGGTGATGCGCTGACAGCCTTGGTGATGCGTATCTCGGAACACTTCGATGATCAGCGAACCAGAGAATTCGATGTCCAGGAAGAGATCATCCAGGCTGGAAATCTGGGACCAGTAGCTCTCATAAAAGCTATTGAAGTAGGTATTGAAAGAGAGCTTGGTATCCTGTTCCAGGCACAGCACGTCGTCCACCAGTTCCGCATGGCCATGCAGGGTGCGCAGGTACAACGCCTCGATTGTGGCATTCGTGGAAAAGAAGATTTCCTGCACCGTATTGTTATTGCTCGTCTTGATGGTATTGCCGGTTTTTTTCATGGACAGCATTCCTATTCAACAATGTTCCTGATAAAAATCGATGGCCGCGTCGACTTCGGAAAAGGCCAGCAGCTTCCGGTCGTGCAGGACCAAAACACGCTCGCAGTAATCGCGGATGTTGTGTACCTCGTGCGAGACGATGACAAAACTGCGGTCCCGCCGTTTCTCGAACAGCTCATGCCGGCACTTGGTCTGGAAACGCGCGTCTCCGACCGTGATGACTTCATCGATCAGGAAGCAGTCGAACTCCACGGCCATCGAGATGGCAAATGCCAGCCTTGCACGCATCCCGGTCGAGTAAGTTTTCACCGGCTCGCGCAGGTAGTGGCCCAATTCGGCAAAGTCTTCCACCTGCGCCAGCCTGTCGTGGTGAGAGAGGCCATAGATGCGGCAAATAAAGCGGAAGTTATCCAGTCCCGACAGGCTGCCCTGGAAGGCACCGCCGAAGGCCAGGGGCCAGGAGATGTTCATGCGCCGCACGATGCTGCCGGAAGAAGGATGCTCGACGCCCCCCAGAAGTCGGATCAGGGTTGACTTGCCAGCGCCGTTGCGGCCCAGTACGCCGACTTTTTCACCGCGCTGCACAGTGGCCTCTACCGAGTCCAGGATCAGGCGCTCGCCGTGTCGCGTGAAGTAGGATTTGCTGACTTGGTTGAGCTTGATCATTCCAGTTCGACCTTGTTTTCCGAGGCTCGGACCAGCGCCAGTCCCATCAATGTCAACACCAGATTGCAAGCGACCAGGTAGGCCGGGTTCTCGTGGGTAGGCAACAGACCGCCCCAATATCCATGACGAATCATCTCGACCCCATGGACCATGGGCAGCAGCAGCACGACCTCTTGCAGGAAGCGTGGTAGCCAGTCGACCATGTAGACGGCACCGGAGATAGGAAACAGCAGATAATTGGCGACCTGCCAGATCCTTTCGAAGGTATCTGAGCGCTCCGACAGGGCACCCACGATGAAGCCCAGTGCCAGCGCCAGCCATCCCAGTAACAGCCAGCCCAGCAGGACCGTCAGCAGGTCTTCCGGCAGAGGCATGGTGTCGACCAGGAAGAAGATCAAGGCAAGCAGGACGAAGGAGGTTGTACCTCCTACCAGCTCCAGCAGGACTCGGGTGATCAGCAGATCGATGATCTTGACGTTGCGATGATGTAGTAGTCCGAGGTTGGGTTCGATCGCCTTGGCGCAGCGATTGGTTCGCTCAGCCGAGGTCGGCTTTTTATCTGGAAGCTGCCATCGTGTTCGTCCAGTTCGAAGCGAAGCGTGCGCGCGTGGTTGCCGTCGAAGACCATCGGCGCGAGGATGTCGATCTGCTCGCAGCTCAGGCATTGGCCGGGTGACCATTGGCTGGCGGCGGCCAGCGCCATTTCCAGGTAGGCCGCACCAGGAAAGACGATGGCGCCGCCGACGCGGTGGTCGGCCAGCCAGGGTAAGGTACAGGGATCGACTACGTTTTCCCAGCAATGGCTACTACGCGGCAGGGACCAGCCCAGCAAGGGGTGGGTACGCCGGGACGTGATCGCACGCCCAGATTCATTGGTGCTTGGATGCCAGAATGACTCGCGCTGCCACGGATAGTTGGGCAGATTCACGGGCCGGCCCGGCATTGGAAAGTGGGCAGAGAGGTCGGGCTGCTCGGCGAGCAACTGTATGCGCAATACGGTGTCGGTGAGTGCCGTGATGCCGTCCGCATGACGGCGCAGGGTAGGCAATATCCTGCCCTTGATGTCGTTACTTTGGAGGCAGTCGCGCAGATAGCGCTGCAGGATGGCATGGGGGCCGATTTCGACCAAGATGTGGCAGCCTTGCCGGGCCATTTCGCTCACAGCGTCGCTCAAACGTACCGGCTCGCGCACGTTGCGCCACCAGTAATGGGCATCCAGTTCAGGGCCAAGGCTGCGCGTGCCGCTGACTGTGGAAATGAACATGGCTCGCGTGGCAGTACCTGATGTCCAGTCGCCAAGCTGAGTCAACAACGCCTCGCGTGCGGGCTCCATGTATCGACTGTGGAAGGCATAGTCCAGGTCTAGCAGGCGGAAGAATTGATTGCGCTCGTTTAGACGTGCTTGTAGACGTTCCAGATCGGCGAGCCGGCCAGAGACCGTCAGATTGTCAGCGCTGTTGATTGCTGCAATTTCCAGGTCAAGCGGCTCCACCATCTCTCCCAGCAGTTGCTCCAACGCAGTGACTGACAAACCAACCGCTGCCATCCGACCGCTGCCACGTGTCATGCCCTGGGCTCGGCTACGCGCGACGATGAGGCGAATCGCCGCATCCATATCGAGCATCCCGCAGGCCCAGGCCGCGGCTACCTCGCCGACGCTGTGACCGCATACCACATCGGGGATGACGTGCTGCGCGGCCAGCCACTGCGTGAGCGCCACCTGGATGGCGAAGATCAATGGCTGTGCGACTTCGGTATCGTCCAGGCGTGACGAGTGCGCGTCAGCCTGTAATTGCTCCAGTATGGAAAATCCGGCGACGGCTGCCATCCGGGCATCGAGATCGGCCATGGATACGGCGAATCGGGAGGACTCGTGCATCAGGCGCAGTGCCATTCCTGTCCATTGGGCGCCGTTGCCGGTATAGACGAAGGCGACTCTGCCTTTCTGCGGCAGACCTTGTTCTTGCACTATCGCCTCATGCGGCTGACCCTGTGCAAACGCCGCCAGTGCTGTGGCCGCCTTCTTTCCATCCTCGCAGTACAGCGCCAGTCGGGATGGCAGGCGGTTGCGCCGATAGGCTGCGCTCCAGGCCAGATCGTAGAAGTCCAGCCCGGCAGTATGCTTGTCCAGTAGACGCTGGTAGCGTCCTGCCAAGGCGCGCAAGGCGGCTTCATTGGCGGCGCTCAAGAACAAGGGGGGAGGTGATGCGGGAGTCGTGCGGCAATCCGTAGACACGTCTGCGTGATATTCACACAACAGGACATGTGCGTTTGCTCCACCGAAGCCGAAAGAATTGACGCCTGCCAACAATGGCCCTTCCTTGGACAGCGGGAAAGGGCTGGTATGGCAGCGCAGATTCAACGCCTCCAGATCGATGCTTGGATGCGCCTCGTGCAATTGGATCTGCGGTGGCAAGGCACGTCGTTTGAGTGCCAGTACGGTCTTGACCAGACTCGCCATGCCGGAGGCTGCCTCCAGATGCCCCAGGTTGGCCTTGATCGAACCGATGGGCAGAGGAGCCGCCCGCTGGCCACCGTAGACTTCGCCGATGGCGGCAGCTTCGACGGGATCGCCGACCATGGTGCCGGTGCCATGTGCCTCAATGAAGTCGATGTCCGCGCCGCGCAAGCCACTTTGCTTTAATACCGATCGCATCAGCTCTGCTTGTCCTGCTTGGCTCGGGATGGTGATGCCGGTCTTGCGCTTGCCATCTGAATTGATACCGCTTGCCAGGATCACGGCGTGGATGCAGTCACCGTCGCGCTGCGCCTGACGCAGCGGCTTGAGCAGCAATACCGCGCCGCCTTCGGCGCGCACGTAGCCGTTTCCCGCGGCATCGAAAACCTTGCAGCGACCGTCAGCGGACAACATCGATGCCTTGGTGAAGCCGACGAAAGGATAGGGATGCAGCAGCAGATTGACACCGCCGACCAGGGCGACCTTGGCCTCGCCATGCTGCAAGCAGCGGCAGGCGTGATGCAGGGCGAACAGTGAAGACGAACAGGCGGTATCGACTGCCAACGATGGGCCACGCAGGTCAAAGAAATAGGACAGTCGGTTGGCCGCCAGACTGAGGGTATTGCCCGTCATCGTATGGGCCGACAACGAGGCCAGGTCATCCAGGCCTCGCGTGCCATAGTCCAGGCTGGAGATGCCAACATAGACAGCGCAGTCGGTTCCAGCCAGGCTGGACGGTGGCTTGCCGGCATTTTCCATGGCTTCCCAGGAGAGCTCTAGCAGCAGGCGCTGCTGGGGATCGAGCCAAGCCGCCTCGCGTGGCGAGATACCAAAGAATGCCGCATCGAATTGATCGATGCCCGAGAGTACCCCGGCAGAGAAGTTCACACTGCGGCCAGCCTCGGGACGCTCAGGGTGTGCCAGTTCATCCGTTGCAAAGCGCTCGGCGGGTAGGTGCGTCACCATATCCCGTCCCTCGCTCAAGGCGGACCACAGGCTATCTTCGTCGGCCAGATCGCCGGGAAAGCGAAATGCCAGGCCGATGATTGCTATTGCCTGTCGTTCTTGGTCTTTCCCTGTGGGCTGCGTAGGTGCTGCATCGCGGGGAATATGCTGGGTGTCGTTTTCGGCCGGAATCATATCGTCGTCATGCGTCCGCCCCACACGCGCAAAGCGAGATGCGCGACGCAGTGATCGGCGTCAGGCATGTTCATTTTCTTGCGGGAGGGAACACCGGTTCCATTCAGGAAACGATTGTTTTGCTGGACTTGCTTTTTGTTGTGCCGGATTATGGATTGGCTTTGGTATATGAGGAGAGATAGGGGAAAAGTTGTGATGGATATTCGTTTTTTTTCGGTAGTAGCTGAATGTCTCGAAAATTTTTTAGTGAATTTTCTGATCCTGTGCGCCTAGTCAGCAGTAGCGCTGCGAAGCTGTGGAAATGCTTCGGAGGAAGTGAAGAAAAAGGTGGCAATGCCTATTGCCAACCTTATTCGAGGCAGAAGTGATGTTCATATAAGTGTTGTCCAGAGATATAGTTATCGCCTGTTTGCAGGGCGATATCATTCATGTAATCCGCAATCAGACTGATTAAAAAACTGAGTTCTCATACCTGCGCTTAGAGGTAATTCGAGATTTGCGTGGTCGATTTTTTTGTTTGCGCAGTTTCTTTGCGTCATGTGCAGCAGGGGCTGTTGAGGTGCGGCAGGGAGAGGTAGCGCCGGGAATAGATCGGAGCCAAAGAATTTCGGCGTTGAAATGAAAAACGCCAACCATCACCGGTTGGCGTTTTTCTTGGGACATTATTGGTAGACCTAGGCGAAATTGAGCCACCGACATGACCATTAAGGCGTGCATCTATTTTTCACAAAAAAAAAGCATCACTTCCGGGGGGGGGGGGCTAAATCGTACTTGGCCTTATTCAAAAAGAGGTGAGCTGTATGAGCCTAACCATTCGAAATTTCGCCTAGAGCTTCTTTTTTGTGCCGATTCTCCCGTTCGTGTAGTGCGTCCTTGATGTCGCTAAGGGTGGCACCATTTTTTACTGCATCATCAACATCTTTCGGCCTTACGCCATCTCTAGTTATTTCTCGTTCCAACTTCCAAAGCTCCTTATTCGAGGCTCCACTTTGATGCAACGTATTCCATGAATAGTTATCGATCGGCATAGTAAATCTCCTTGAAATCAAGTTGAAATGAATTTACTGCTGAATTAAGTGGAAAGAAAATAGAATCGGTTCCACTCCATGTTTCGTCGAGATTCGGGATGCAACAGATCCACCGCGAATTTATTCGCCGCCTGCTTCATGCTCAGGCAGGTACACCGAACGTTGCATGGGTACGTAAAACAAGGGCGCATTCCAGACGCGAAGACAGCGTTAAAGATTGCAGATGAGGCGGGGATTGAGCCTGGGGAAATGCTCGCCTTGATGGCACGAGCAGCAGAGGAAATAAAAAAGCACCAACACTCGAAAGTGTGGCTGCTAATTCTGCTGAATCTTTGGTGGCCCGTGGCGGAATCGAACCACCGACACAAGGATTTTCAATCCGATCTTCTACTACCTTATCGGAATAGCAGAAAAAAGAATTGGAAGACCAGATATGCCCACTAGCCTTTCCACTGATGTTTCCAGAAAAGAAAAGCCCCGAATTTTCATCGGGGCATTTTTTTTATTTTTGAGAACGCACACTGCTTAAAGCCGAAAGCAAGTGAGTACGTTGCCGAGAATTACATTTCACTACGGCGAGGGAGCAAATCCTGCTCAACGAGCCTTATTTCAATGGAGGTAGCAACCTTGATGTGCTCCTCGTTTTGAACTGAAAAGGGCTCGTCCAAGATACTAACGACGATAGTCCCTTTTTGCTTCCCAGTGCTGTCCTCAACGTGAATCAACTCCTGCGCTTCAGGAAGCTGAGAAGCATTAATTACTTTGGGAAGATAGAGCATCCAGCCAACGCCCGGTCGGTCATCAAATACTTTATGTATGACATCGTAGCGAGGATCGCTGACTGAAATAAAGGGCGCAGGCCAAATCTCTAACAACCCCTTGATCACCGTAATCATTCGTGACTTTTCTGTTAGCGCTGGAACAGACTTAAAACGCAGGCTAAACGAAGATTTAGAGGGATAGTCACGTACGACCAAAGTGTGACTCATCAAAATGGAGCCTTCCTCTAGAAGCCCGTTCCAAATGACCATCGAGCGAACATCCATCTCGTCGCGGTCTTTGTCTTTCTCTTTGAAAATGGCTAATGCAGCTTTAGATGGACCATGGTCCTCGAATGCTTTGTTTCGCAATGAATTTTCCGGGGTGTCTGCGGGCGGGCACCAATCGGCAATAGGTACGCCTACTTGATCTAACAAAACTGCCGTGCGCCATAGTGATTGCAACTGAGTAGCGACATCCGGAAGAATATTTTGGTCGTAGCGATAAGAAAAATGGATGTCCATAGGTATTAGGGCATATAAATTGAATTGATGCGGATTAGCTCATCCCGTGCAAATGCACCCTTCATAACAAGGTACATAGTTTTTTCCATGAAATACCAGTTCAGCGCAGCCGGAAAACTCATACTGACAATGCGATGCTGTGCTCTAGCTTGATTCATCAATTTTTCGTATTTGCCACTAAGTACGTACCAGAGTTTGGGCTCTAGTGCCTCATCATCAAAAAAGTTTGTGTACTGCGATTTGGCCTCTTGAAGCAAGCATTTTTCTGGTTGAAAGCCATCAAAATCCCGGTTCTCGTAATTCCATTCAGTTCCCGGTGCATAACCGGTAACGCGCGCCTGATAAGCTCGAGAGATATCAGACATACTGTGATTAGGATGTGAAAGGAAACCATTTATTGGCGGACAGTCTCTGCACTTCTCTTTCGACAGCGTTGTAACCTCCGCTTTTGATAATTCCGAGTTTTGAGCTTGCTCTGCGCGGTTATTGCGTTCTAGGATGGCAGCGGTTCCAACACCAGCCGCACCCAGACCGAGCCACGTGAGAACTTCCCCAACTAATGGAATCGCTGGTAAGGCTACCATTCTCGGCTCCTCTCTTCTCGTTGCTTAACCGTACTGCCTAAATGCCGCAACACGGATTTCATTTCATCCAGACGCTGTTCAGGGGAGCCGCCGGATTTATTCAGATAGCGTTGTGTCTCTGGGCGTTCAAATAACTTTGGGTAGTCAGCAGACATGTACATCATGTAAATGAGGTGTCCTGTAGACGTGAATCCGAGATTAAGGCCATTGTCGTATGCAGATTGCATACGCAAGATAACCTCGCTACGCCCTGGATTGCCGAGCATATCTTCACGTTCAGAAAGAAATTCATCGGCAACAGCAGCGATGAAATTCTGAATATCGCTAGCGAGGAATTTTTTATATTGATCTTCAGTGAGTGTCAGCATGATGACGGCCGATGTGGACGCGGCGACCATTGAGCAGAAAATGCCACTCAACGATATCGTTAAAGAATTGACGGCGCTGGTTATCATCCATGGTTTGTGCAATGGTGGCCAGAACACGCGGGTCCCAAAACCTTAGCATGGCCGTACGCCCGTCGGGAAGCTGCACATCAAGACGAAGTCTGAGCCTTGCAGCAAGGGCTTCAGTGCCTAGTGGTGAGATGATCCATGTCACCGCATGGGCAATATATTCAAGCTGTTCAATACCCTTGAGCAGATTTAAATTCGCTGTTTCGACATCAATCAGCCAAGGTCCAGCATCTGCCAATGCCTCGTCCACGGTTCCACGGAATAGAGCAAGTGTTCCCTGGCAATTTTCCAGCGCTTCACCCTCGACGAACTCCTGATACTGCAAGCCGTCAACAAGGGCATGCAAACGCATACTAGGGAAACCCAATTTTATTAAACGGGCGTGAAGCTCGGAAATCATTCGCGCACGATCATAGTCGCTCCGGACTTCGCAGAATTCATCAGGCAGCTCAAGCAGATACCTGATTCGTCGGCGGCAGGGGATTTAAATGAGCCGAAAAAAGAGGAGACGGCACTTGCTTCGGAAGTGTCATGTTTTTCTACAGCATGAGTAGTAACCGACTGTGAAGAAAGCAGGATAGCCCCGCATGCAGTTCGATCTCCCTCACGCGCAGGGGCCTTACCGTTGCTGCTCATGTCTTCAGCGCCGGAGGTAATGGCGAAAAAACCTTTACAACGAGGGCAGAAGGTCATGTCTCCTACACAAGCGACGGCCTTGCCATGAATTACGAAAGACAAATCACCACTGATCACGGTGCCGCCGTGACTAGTCCTGTCTCCCACGGTAATGAATGGACGGCTCATTATCCCCTCTGCAGCGTTAGTGACGACTCAAGGAGCGAGCGTCATATTGAGTCAGATTTGAACAGAAATGATCGTCTTTGTTCCCATTTAGCGGGAAGGCCGTAAGGACTTTATTTAAAACTTAGCGGAATTTATAGTTAGCAATTTTTCGCATCAGTAAGAGCGCAACAGCACCGACAGTAAGCTTTTCAATCCGACTATCGATTGCCTTACCGGAATAGTATTGGAAGACCAGATATACCCAATAGCGCACATCAATTTTTTAAACAAAAGCCCCGGATTTTTACCAGGGCTTTTGTTTAAAAGAATCACATTCAATTACCCACTAATGGATCACGAAAACTAAGTTAACTCTTTGCCAGCTCCTCAAAAAAGTCCATTAAAAGATGAACTTGTGTGCTTGGATTTAATTCATCAATTTCCAGCGCATTTTTTAAAACCCTCTCCGCGTTTTTTCTTGCATCTGGAAATAGAGGCAAAAGAAGAGTGAACAAGTCTACGTTGCTCCCCTTGTCGTATGCAGCCATTTCCTTGAACGAACGAAGATGCTCTAACAGAAAGTCGCCGGATGACTTCTTTCCGGCGCTTTTATACGGCCGGTTAGAAAGCTCATGATGAAGTAAATACCAGAACTCAAAGCAAGGAAAGGAAGCAATTACGCTTAATGTCTTATGCCCTTCAGCCTCCCTAATAGCCTCATTGAAGGTCTCGTGACTATCGCGGTCGATCACACAAAATATCCGATCGTATTTCGCAACATTCTTCAGACCAAAGCGAATAATACCAATTGGATCTGTATGGCCCGAATGCACCACCTGAACACGAACATTTACGCGAAAATATAGGGTCGCCGAATGTAGTTGCCCCCGCAATTCAGGACACTCAGACATCGTTAAGTTAGTGATGCTGCAGCCCGTCTGAACTCGCGAGGCGAGCGGTATTTCAGGGCCTTGTGCGGATGGTGCTCATTGTATTGCTCGAAGGCAGAGGCCAGATGTGTGAGCGCCGTGGGCACATCGGGCTTGTCCATGAAGGCGATGTAATCATGTTTCATCGTTTTTACGAACCGCTCCGCCATGCCGTTACTCTGTGGCGAGCGCACGGGCGTGGTCAAGGGCTCCAGTCCCAGCTCGCGCGCGAAGCTGCGTGTGCGATGGTCGATGTAGGCAGAGCCGTTGTCGCTGAGCCATTCAATCACCTCTGGAGTCTGCGTGCTCCCAAACCGCTGCTCTACGGCAGCCAGCATCACGTCGCGCACGACATCCCCGCTATGCCCACCGGTAGTGGCCGCCCAGCTGATGGCCTCACGGTCACAACAATCCAGCGCAAACGTCACTCGCAATGCAGACCCGTCATCGCAACGGAATTCGAAGCCGTCCGAACACCAGCGCGCATTACTTTGCTTGACCGCTACGCTACCATCGTGGCGTCGATTGTCACGTCTCACACCAGGGCGGCGCAGCAGCAACTCGTGCTCTCGCATGACGCGATAGACCCGCTTATGGTTCACGCACGCCTGGCCCAGGGATTCCCGGCTACGTCGCAGCAAAGCCCAGATGCGGCGATAGCCATAGCTCGGCAAGCTCGCAACATGCAGTTCAATCTCTTCGAGCAAGCCGCTGTCGTCGACTTTGCGAACACTGCGGCCATCTCGCCATTCCGGGCTCCGGGCTCGTTTTACTGCCACTGCAGAGCGCGCCACACCGAGAACGTCACAAACCACTTTCATTGGTCGTCCTCCGGCAGCAAGGGCGAGCGCGCAATCAGGTTTTTTGACCGGCCCCATTCGACGGCCTCGCGCAGAATCTCGTTCTCCATGCTCTTCTTGCCCAACAGCCGCTGCAGTTCTTTGATTTCCTTGATGGCCGCGGCCAGCTCCGAGGCCGGCACTACCGTCTCGCCAGCCTTGACGGCGGTCAGACTGCCTTCCTGGTACTGCTTGCGCCAACCAAACACCTGGTTCGCGTTCACCCCGTGTCGCCTGGCAACGGCTGATACGGAAGCTCCAGGAGCCAAGGTCTCCTGGACGATGGCTATTTTCTCTTGGGGCGTGCGTCTTCTGCGACGCTCCGGCTCGGTCAGAATCTCGATATGGTCCACGGTTTGCCTAGTCGTAAAACTGGTCATAAGACTGTCCTCTATTTTAAGAGAGTCTTCGTGTCCTGAGATTCAAGGGGCTATTCCACCGAATCAAGGTACCTCTTTGCGGACTTACTATCCTCGCATATGACCAGTACAGTTGGAAGTGGCTTTCTATTTGGCCCTTTTCTAGTAAACGAGCTTGCTGAGGGCATGTTTAATCCCGTGAAATGATAGGTAGGGAGCGATACCTGCCGGCAAAGTATCTTTTCTCTATGTCTTCAGAATCCCGACCTTCAAATTCATGAATTGAAGACAAGAGCGTCGCCCCATTATGGTCACGTTCTGTCAGCCAAAATTGGTCTCGGCGCAGCAATTTTGTATCCATCAGATGAGTATCATGAGTTGTAAAAATAAGCTGTGCCGGATTATCAGACTTTATGTGTTGCTCAATCAAAGATCTAACAATTTCCGGGTGCAAGCTCCTATCCAATTCGTCTACTAGCAGAGCGCTGAAAACTGCTTCAGAGGGAGCTGCCTTCATTACACGCCATGGTAAATAAAAGCCGATAAGGCTTCTAGTGCCATCTGACTCTTCTGACAAATCAAAATCGGCATCCCCGAGCCGAGTGGTGTGGGTTAGGGTAGTTTTAACCTCGTGACTCAAAGATTTAGTCATTTTTTGAATCGTGGAGAAGTCGAACTCTTCATCTCCACCTTCAAACCTTATCTGCTTCACAGGTATATCTAACGAACGCAAGAAGTTCGATACATCCCCGTTATACGACGCCTTTTGCCGAGCAATCGCCTGTGACGCCTTTATAAACATGCTTAGATCGCTTCCCAAAGAGAACAATCCTCTACGCAGCCATATGAAAGGCTCGCTTAGCTGCTGAAGCTCAGTATTACTATTCGCCGCAGCGCGGGAAATGAATAGCGTTTTTGGGCCAGTTAATTGCTGCCACAGTGAGTGAAGAGCTGCTTCGCCCTCCAGTTCACCAAGCCGGTAAATATCCCTATGCCCATCATATCGACGATCATATAACAGCTTCTCTTTACCGCCAGGGTAGGCGGTCAAGCTTTCTCGAATGATACGTTCACCAGTTGCCGCTAAAGTGAAGTGGTAGCGAAGACGATTTTTAATGAAGTGAACTTCAAACTCACTTGGGTCATTCGACAATTGCCCGTCAAACCTAAACGGCTTTACTGGCAGTGGAGGAGGTTCGGCCTCAGGCTCCCTACCTGCAATGACGCCAATGCAGAGCATCGCGGCAAGAAGGTTACTCTTGCCAGAAGCATTAGGGCCATAAATGGCCGCGACCTTCAACAGGCGCGGAAATTTTTCCCCAGCCAAATCGGGCGCAAAAGTATTTTCCCGCTTCTGAAGTCGGGGAGCTGCGACCATAGAAAAGGTCTGCTTCTCCCGAAAAGACAAGAAGTTTTTTACGGAGAATTCTATCAACATGTCAAAAACCTGCAGGTCAAGGGAGTTAGATGTAACGTTGAGCAATATTTTATACTTTAAATGCAGAATTTCTGCATTTAATTCGGTGCTGCGTTACGCTAGGTACGATTTTGATACAGGGAGTTCCCTTTGCTCTTTACGCACCGTCTAAATAGTGATCTTTTTGCAATCTCACGGGAGTAGATTTGCCAATCGCAGCCTCGATAAAGACTGCGGTAGCCGTACAGTTCATTACTATTCCGGTACATACTTTCACGGTGAGCAAGCCTGTTTGCCTTCATACAATACGCAGATCAAAAAAGCCCCGGAGTTACCGGGGCTTATTTGTCGTCGACGTCTAAAAAGAACTATCTAACGAAGAAACAATGAACAAGCGACTGACCGGATAGCCGACACTCAGCACCTTTATCCCATTGTGGTTGAATGAAGCTTCCAGCAAGAAATCCTATCACTGCAAAAATTGCCATAATGGCAAATATACGATCCGTAGGCTGAGGTTTTCCCATCAGCCAACTACCTGCGCAACGCACCAAATAGCCGAGATAACACGCCACAGTTAGAAGCAACGCACAACCCAACGAAATTAATCCGACTGCGAAATGGTTCATTTTCCCGCTCCTTACGAAAATTAACTGTGGGAAATATCATGCAAGGCTGCGTGAAAAATGTCAACGGATTGACCAACTACAGATTGCCCTGAGCATGTACAAGCACACACGCCCATTAAAGATTGCGGGAGCCTTATGCAAGAAAAAATGCCCCCAATATCTGGGGGCACTTTCACATAGTTAAGATCACTTCCTCTGCACGGGGTAAACCAATAGTTGCCACTTAATCTGCCCCTGCGATGGGCTGTGCTGAGCGTGATTTTGCGGAGGCAAAACGTGGCCCCCTGCGATAGCAATCTCATCCCCACATGCAATACATCGGTAAATTCCGGGGTGAGGAGCAGCATGTCCCGGATTATGTAGAGCGTCAAAAGCCTTATCGTCGGTCTGTTTCAATAGACTACCGTTTTTATACAATGCCATGGTCTATTTCCCCCTTATTGATACTCGTTGTTAAAAAGACGTGCAACGCTTCGATTTCTCACCACCCCTAGGCTGGTGCCTTGCTGGCACCTCCATTTCCAGATGATGGAAGAGCTGGCGTCGAGCTGGGAACTGATGGCATTGACGCGGGAGGCATGCCGCGATCATTTCCTCCGGTACTAGGTACTTTCTGCATTGACGCACTCGGCATCCCGTCTTGGGTGAATCTACCTTTAGTAGCCATATCTTTTCCCTGATGTAAATTTAACGTCACGAACCCTGCTGTCGCGACAAGTGCTAAAACAAACGATACTCCTGAAATAATATTCGAATATTTAATAAAGGTACTTCTCCAAGTAGCCCTATTTCGGCATTCCTCTCGACCCAATAAAAAATATTGCTCTGCAAACTCCACACAAATTTCTTGTTCCCTATAGCTGATCAAAAAAGATGAGATAGTCAGGCTAGTAGCTAAAACGAATAACAACCAAGAAAAATAAAGTAGCGCCGGAAAAATAGCAGTGCTGACACTTACAAAATCCTTCAAAAATGCAAGCGATACAGCTAATCCGCTACTCGAATAAGTCAAAATCGATTTATCAAAATTGTCTGAACTTGACCTCAATCTAGTCTGCGCTTCAGACCAATATTTATCGTAGTAAGCCTTAGCGTCCTCACTAGGAACGAATTCGATTCCGGAGCTTACGAACCTTTTTGCTTTCCATCGCCGCATATCAGATTCGCTTCATTTCTGCGAGCTTACGGTAGTGCGCGCCCAAAGCCGTTAACCTGCAACCAGTTGAGTTAATTGCGGCGTAGTACATATGCTCCGCATCGACCGGCGTAACTAAACCGAAGCGATTGCAAAGCTGAAGTTCTTTAAAGATACGCACATGTTCCTGATTAACCGGAATTTCATGATATTCCGCAGGAACATTCTGGCGATCAGGCTCAAAAGACGGGTCAAGCGAAAACACACTCGTTGGATCGGGAAAATAATCAACTAACCGTCTCAGGGTTTCTAAAGGGATCTTTGGGTCTACCTGGCGCAAGCTGACAAAACTCTGCACATTAGCTTTATAAATAGGCCTTTGTTCCCAAGGACCAAGCGTCTGATCTACATGTGAATATAGCGATGCCGGCGTTATCCGTCCGCATATATCAGCTGAACTGCCACTTAGACCATCTAGCAATATATCCGTGAAGACCCCTCTGCCTCCAGACTCCGCCGCAAACTGTTCTCTATGGCAAGCAGTAAGAATAGTAACTCCGCTACCAATGGCAGACACTTGCGAGTGTCCAAGTGCAGATACCTCGCCTACAAAACCTGAATGACAACTATCAAGAATAATCACGGTCGAGCGGATTCGAGGATAAGCCGCATTCGCCAACCCCAAAACCTCACCCAGTGAAAGGCCCCAAGCGCCGCTGATACCATTCTGGCTAACAATATAACCAGCGTTGGTATCTGGGTTGATTATTCCGTGCCCTGCGAAAAAAAAATAGAGCAGTGTCAGCATCGCCCGTAAACAACGAACGAACCTCGCGACTTAACAGGGAAGAGGAAACCTCAGTATCGTTACTGGTCAATAATCGAATAGAAAAGTTAGGTGACCCGTCGCCATTTTTCTCCAAAGTGCTTGCAAATGAAACGGCATCATTGACACAACCCGACAAAGGCGAAGTGGGATAGGCATCAATACCGACAACAAGCGCCTTCTTCATGCTTAGCGCCCGCCCCCAATAAGTGTTTTTAAGTTAGGCCATGTCCAGTTGTACATCTTATCGCTTGAAGACGCAGATTTCGGACGCACGTTTTGCTTATCGGCGTAACCCGCGAGAAGGAAATAAGGCACGCCTTCCTCTTTTGCAATAGTAAGTTCAGCGCTAACCCCTGTAGCCGAATCAGTATGTTGTCCGCACATTACAGCCACAACGTCAACTGATCTAATGCGCGTCCGAGCCTTTTCTTTCCAGTTGCCATCGATATGTTCCTTTATTGACCAGTCAGCTAATTCGAATGGGCTATCCTGAAGTTTCGACTGGCCAACCAAAAAGTTTTTCAACACTTCGTCATGATCATAATCAAAGCTTATGAAGACCTTTTTCTTTGTCATTTTTTGTTTTCCTTATTGTCTTTAGGCCTCAAAACATTAGCATATTTCAGAAAATTTATGGCTATATAGTTAAGCTGTAAAAACCGTTGCCATAGGAAAACTAGTTACGTTAGGAAACTGGGGTGTTTAGTATTTTCTGAGCGTTGGCTTAAAGCTCAGGTTGCAGGCGTCCGCATCAAAGTGTGCTCACGGAATCCCCGTATTAACCACCCCAGCACTATCCAATTGCCGTGATGGCGACGGAGCAGGATCAACCAAACGCGGACTACTGACTAAAGCGCGTAAGTTTCTTGCGTAGGGAGCTAGATGCTCCGCAGAAAAATGAGCGTAGCGCAAAACCATATTGTAAGTTCGCCAGCCCCCTAGCTCTTGGAGGACATGCAGCGGCGTCCCGCCTTGTACGTGCCAGCTAGCCCATGTATGACGCAAGTCATGCCATCTGAAATTTTCTATGCGACAGCGCTTGAGGGCCTTGTACCATGCAGCGGTGGAAGTCTGTTGGATGCGCTCGCCATGGTACGTGAAGACGAATCTTGGATGCCGCTTAAGCCGTGATGCGAGAATCGCTAGCGCATCTTGATTTAGTGGTACGGCCAGAGCGCGTCGATTCTTCATTTCATCATGGTGAACCCATGCAACCTTCCGTCGCATATCAACCTGCGACCATTCGAGACAGGTGACGTTCGTTTTACGCAGCCCAGTTGCAAGGCTAAAGGCGGCCATATCGGACAGATGTTCGGGAAGTTCATGGAGCAGCTTCACTGCCTCATCGCGGGACAAAAATCGAATGCGCGAACGTGGCTCGGAAAGCAATCGAATAAAGGGCGGCTCCTCTATCCATCCCCATTCACGATGAGCGGCATTCAGAACGGCGCGCAATAGCGAGAGCATACGATTGATCGTGGCGGGACGTACACCAGTACGCGATTTCCGATCTCGTAACGCCCCCACTACGTCGATGTCGATATCAACTAAAGGCACATGAGCCAGATTAGGGCGCAACCATCGGAAAATAGATTCATCAGAAAACATCGATGCTTTATGAGAGCGTTCCATCTTCCAACGCTCCTCCGCATCTCCCCATGTAACCGGCGTAGCCACCACATATTTCCTCTCTGTGTAAAGAAGCGTCGAATATTAATCTCACTTGGCGAGAAATATTTCTCAAAATTTCTCAAAAAAGGAACCTTAGATTTTTCCGGCTGCAAACCAGTAGAACGAGTTGAGGCGGTCGTGATACTGAGTGATGTCGTCAAAGCAGCGCATCGCAAACTCTTGCGCAACGAGAACCACGATGTCAAAGCTCTCAGTATCGGCTTTGAAATAAATTTTGTATTGCTTAGGAATTGGAATCCCACGCGAAGCCCAATAGCTTTTCTTGTTGAAGCGCGACTCTTCTAGATTTTTGGATACATATTTGCTGATGTAGCTGGCAATGCGATGCGCCGAGTTACGGCCGCGCGGTCTAGTGAAATCGACATTGCCATTGTCCTTTCCAACCACACGCCGCCACATAGAGCGGATCAGGTTCCAACTGCGAACACGGACGCCATGTTCATTCTGGAGCCACGCCGGAAACTGCTGGCAAGCGATATGCACGTGCAGCGCCCCACGTTTTTGCATTTCAAGTGTTGCCACATAGTGGAAATCACCAACAGCTCGTAGACGTTCCCGGAAGGCTTTAAAATCAGCCTCAACGCGTGCGTAATCGGTCACGCATTCTCGATAGGTCAATGTCAGCAAACAATCTGCCTGCAGCATCTTCGCCAGTCTGCGCACCTTCGTCTTTGCCCGCCGTGCGGCCACAATCCGAGCCCTCTCGTGATCGCCTTCGCCTCGCTTAGTCGGCTCTTCGCATTCGGTTGAATAATCAAAAATTTGCCCATCGCTATAAGTCTCGTGGTTCTCATCGAGAAATACCTCGATCCCGTTCGGAAATTCGGTCACTGTCAGCGTTTTCCAACGCTGCACATCTGTTCCAGCAAAATATGAACCCAATGAAGCCTTCAGATTGGCGTTAGCCGCAACCTTATCTATACTCGCTGTAAGCACAATTTTTCCTTGGTAGCGTTGTGTGAGCCCGGCAGCGTTGGCGCGCTGATCCGGGTATTTCTACGTCCATCAAAAACCACTTTTCCAACTCGCCGAAAAGGCTGTTCTTTCTCTGTTTTCCTTAAGTGTTCTAGGTACAAGTCTAGGCGCTCGCTTCGCTCGCGCCGTCCTCGCAAGCTGCGGGCGGCGCGATCTTGCTACGCCTCTTTTCCGTTACGCATAACGGGAATTCCCTGCCTCATCGAGCGCCGCAGCGCCCTTGATCAACCGCATAAAGCCTGGCTTGTGAGTGCTGCGCACTCATGGGCAGTTGAGGCCGTTTCTCCGATCAACCCACCACCGTTTTCCAGAGTTCTCCGCCTTTTCGATGAACGATAGCCGGCGCGTCTTTTGCCGCAAGGGGGCATTCATAAAAGCGCCAGCAACCGCGCTTTTACAAACCTTCCCCCTTGCGGCAAAAGCCTCATGCGCCGTCTATTCGATCATCGGGCGAAGAACTCAGGAAAACGGCGGCAGGCGGTGGAGTCGAAACGACCGAAACCGCCGGTCTTACGGAGGGCTCCGAATCTAGGAACCCGGTCAGCTTTAACACCACCTGGAAGGCGCGATCATGGAACAACCAGAACTGCCCCTGCTGCATTTCCCGTATCAACCTTACTTCGCCCATTTCAAGCGCACGCGTAAGACGCTGGCCCCGTCCAACTTTGTCCCGCCGTGGAAGCAACTGCGTCTGACGCTTTATGTCCGCAATCTGATGCGCAAGGGCGCGGCATTCATCTGGACGCGCCCGGATGGCCGTCAATTCTTCTGCAAGACCATGCGCCAACTGGTGGCGCGGATCATGGACTACGATGGATATATCCTGCATACGATTTTCCAGTACAAGAACGGGCGTTTGATCCGCACCTGAGTTACAAGCGCGATACCTGTAGTACCAAGAGAATTTCCGTCTTGCTGTTCTGGCCGGTGTTGGAGCGCATCCAATCAGGCAGGAACGAGAAGCCAATGCGGCCGGAGCTTTCCCGGTTCTCTGCAAGACCACCGATGATGACGATATCGCCATCTGCGACCGACAATGAAGTGCTCACTTCACGCTTGGTTAAGGTGGGCGAATTGTTGACGCCGGTTTGCGTGACGATGAAATTTGACAGCTGCTGGCCAACTGTCAGATCTACTACTGACTCTCGCACGATCGGTTTCAAATCGAAAATGACGCCCGAACTCCGATACTCAACCGACTGCACCGGAGCGCTTCCATTCCCCGGATAGCTGATTGCGCCCAGCACAGGCACATCTTGCCCGACCGCGAAGCGACCAGCCGCACCAGAGCGCACACGTAGCGATGGCGCGGAAATCGTCTTGAAGCGGCTGTCACTGGAGAGCGCTGCAAATACGGCATCAATGGATGCATTCTTGATCCGCACGAAACCATCAAGCGTGGAAGGTGTAGAGACGCCAGCAGAGACAGTGCCGCCGAGCAAATGCAGCGCGAGAGAAAAGGCTGAGCCTTCCGCGCCATTGGATGCGACCTCAAACACCTGACCGCGTACCATCACTTCCCCCTGCCGCGTATCCAGTTGCGCAAGCAGCGCGGAGAGCTTCTTGATATCTGTTTCCGTCCCATTGAATACCAGCGCGTCCGGATCGGTATCGAGCAGCGAGGCGGCAGATCCTGCAGGAGCAGGCAGTTTCGATTGGCCGGTAGCGGCGTCTGCCGTGATGGCTTGTGGCGCGCCATGAATAGATCGGGTGGAAGTAAATTCACCTTTCGGGAAGAGGCCGCGTAGTAGCTCCACCAGATATGTCACATCGCGATACTTCGGTCGATATACGAACGGCTCTTTATCCGGCTCCATCTCTTTCTGTCTGTCGACGATATCAACCCCGTTCACCGTGCGCACCGACAGTCCAAGCAGATTCATGAATCGCGAAACTTCTGATCGAGCAGAAACGCCCGTGCCGAATCGGAATGAGACGAGCCGCTCATCGGCTACGACTTCAGGCTGTATCAGGTAGGGCGTTTTAAGAATCTGCGTATACATCGCTTCGACCGCTTCCGCCACACGGACCCGAGAGAACTCCATTGCGCTATCAGACTGTGGAGGCGCGCCAGCAGGAAGCGGCATAGACAAAGGCATGATCGGCAGCAGAGGCCCATTCGGGGCAGCGACCGCGAACGCGCTGTATGCCATTAGTAACGCGACAATCGTGCGCTTCATTTCTTTCCCTCGATATGAACTGGATGAACGACTGCGCCGGAATAGCGCGTCACTTTGGCACCATCAATTTCCCCAATGGTCTGCGGCCCCATCTGCACAAACATCGAGGGAGACTCATAGCGCAGACGGCCAGCCTCATCTGCAATGACAACATAGCTTGTCGTACCGAACCGAGCGGTTCCAACAATGCGCCACGCATCGGAAAATGCAGGCTTTGCGGGCTGCGCAGTAGATTGCTTTCCGTTGTTAGCGGTTGTGTCTTGCTTCCCTGCCTGAGTCGATTCCGCAGATGGCTTCGGATGAAAGAAACGATTGATGCTGTACAGGCCAGTTACCAAGGCCACCAGCAGAACCCCGGCTGTCATCCAGATCTTTTTGCGCGCCAACATGTTTTGACGCTTATCGACATTGACGATTTTCCCGTCAGCGCCCCCCTTGAAGGAGGAATACAGCGGAAAAATATCTTTGCGGTACTTGCGCAGTTCAACGCTGATCCGTGCTGCCTTGCTCTGCTTATTTCCCTCAAAAATCGACACGCTGTAATGCGTAGGCATCCCTAGCGATATCTTCTTGTGTGTACGGATGTGAAACGCCACCACGTTTTTTACAAAGCGGTTCAGCGTGGACATGTCCTGAATCATCAGCACCAAATCGCAGGCCACGCCCGTTTGCTCATGGGTGAAATGCCGGTGCTCAAGGAAGAAGCTCTTATGCTCTTGCAAGAGATTCGCACCAGTTGCAGGCCAGAAGCGCCACGCCTCATCGATGCACACCAAATCCCCAGGCTGAACGATGGTATCGGTGTGCGCACCTTTCTTTTCGTCGTAATAGGGGAAGAAGTTGGCGAGCGCGACATCGCCATTTGTGACATGGACCACCTCGCCTAATTGCTCAGGAACTGGCTTGTAATTCTTTTCGATGTAGGTGCGGATCTTCTCTCCATCGATCCCGTCCACATTGGTGACGACGCGCCGCCCTTTAGCGATGGCAGGGACAATGACCTCTGCCACCACCTCATAACTTTTTCCGGAGCCCATCAGGCCGGTATAGACATTGATGCCCATGATTAGCCAATCAGCGGGATGCGGCGAATCGTGAAGCGCGTCACGTAGGCCGAGAGCAGAAGCGGTATCCCGGCCTTGATATTGAATAGGTTCAGGAAATACCAGACCGCATTAGGAATGCCGCCGAAGGCATTCGTCAACTGATCGCCAGTCGGAAGGAATTGCACGATGACGGCCATAAATTCAGTCGTCACAAAGAACAGTGCGAAGAAGACGACGAACTTAACAATAATCGACCGCAGGACGAATGCAAGGACGGCATTGAGTGCGGATAGAACGATGCCAAACATGTCTTGTTCCCCTTATGAGCGAAGGACAATGAACAGCGCGAGGAGCGCATAGACCACAGCCATTGCAGCATAGAGAGAAGACCTCGATTGCTCCAGGAGCGGGCAATGATCCTTGAACGCGATGTCCTTGCCGAAGACTGGAACAGTCCAAGTCGGGCATTGCACATCCACACTAGGAACAACGAAGGATTTCAGCGTCGGAAAAATATTGCGCGTTGGCGCAATAATTTGCGTGGCCGTTGGAATGGGCTCCAAGGAGGGGGCGCCAATGCCGGGATCAGGTCCGAGGTTTTCCAGCGGCTGCGTACTGGGATTGCTGCCTGTATTCGGTGCCGAACTGGACGGATCAACCGAGGATTGCGGACTGCTGGAAGTCGGTAATCCAAAGGGCGACGAACTAGCAGGCGAACTAGAAACCGGGCCGGTGCTCGGAATCGGATTGGTCACATTGCCGGTGCCGGGATCTACTGGAGTGGCCTGCTGTGGCGTTGCAAAGTCCCCTACTGTCGGCCAGTAATCAGGGTGCGAAGATTGCCAGTTGGAGACATCCCCCGTTGTGATCGGATTGGAGGCGTCATAAGGCAAGCCATCATAGCCGGACGAACTCGCAGCACTTCGCCACGCTGCATTAGCGATATCGGCAATGGGTTGCGTTGGCAAAGGCGCTGCCAGATCAGAGGAGGACAGTGACTTGGCCGCGTCAGCAGCGCTCATCGAAGGGGCAGCAGCTAACTCTTTGAAATTGGAAGCGGGACAGACGCCGTTTGAAGCCGTTAGCTTGATACCGGGACAGAGTGTTTTATTGTTGGACGATTTTTGAGGTGCGCCCAGCGAGCCATTGTCTTCCGTATAGGAGCCGCCCGTATCAGAAACAACGGTGCGTATCAGGTGGCAGAAACCGTCTGAGTTCAAGACAGCGCGTTGCGTACCATGTCCACCGGAAATCGTGAAGTCAGTATACGAAGCGCCTAAACAAGCGGTGGCCGGGGAAGTGGCAACCGCATTAGAAAAGATATAAATGGTATCCGGAGGTGCGAGCCCCGCAGGCGTATTGATTGAGCTAGGATTATCCCCAACTTGCACACTGCCGTTCTTGCTGTAGTACCACTTCGCTCCAAGATAGCCGATAGCCCAACCGACAGCGGCAGCTACTGCAATGGTCCCAACAACAATAGCGCCGACCGTTCCCCACGCTACCAGCGTGCTAGAAGCGGCAGCAGCTCCACCGGCAGCAGCTTGGGCTTGCGTCGCCTTCACCACAGCATCCGTCAGCGGATAGGAAGAACGCACCAACGTATTTGCCAAGCGGGGATCAGAAGCGGAAATGCCGTTGGAAACGGCTTTAGCTTGAATCACACCGGCCAATGCATTCTGCACTTTCGAGACCGGTACGTTAGCGCTATGCGCATCCAGCCAGACGGTCCACAGCGCTACGAGCAAGAGGAAATGAGCGCGCTTCATTTTGAAACCTCAAGGCCGACGACCACCGCCCACGCGCAAACCATAGGCATCGGATTTATCGTTACGCGTGACGGAAATTAGAAAATCAAACTTGCGCCGCTGGCGAAACTCGCGCTGACGTTGTGCATTTGTTTTTGGGGCGAGCTTCGGCGGGCGGCCACGGCGGCGACTACTAAACAGATCTGCCGTGAATTTATCCGCCGCCTGTTTCATGGTCAGGCTGGTACAGCGGCAGAAGCCGCAGGCTTGGCTTGCGGACGGGCAGCGCCACCACCGTGCGGATGAAGCGCAGTGATGCGAGGAACAACGAGGCGTTCAAAGCTCACATCGAGTTGGAATTCTGCAAGGTACTTGCCGGGGATTGTGTCCTTCAGCGAGTCAGGCAACAGCAGTTCGCCAACCTTCGCGCCGTTATCGCCGCCAGTGACGACGCATTGAGCCCGGTACATCTTCCAGGGATTGCCGGTCTTGCGGCTGACGCCGGAGGACTCTTGGACGGAGACGATTTCAATCAGGTGCTTGTTATCGATTGCAGACATGGTTTTTCCTTTGAACAGTTTTGGACCCACGCAGGGCGAATGAACCGCGGGAGAACGCATGTGCCATAATGCGTTCCAAATGAGTTATAAAACTTTTGAGTTTGCAACTCAATCGAGTCATAACGCAGGGTAAGTATAACTCAAACGAGTTTTATCGACGCGTGATAACGCGGCTTAGCCGTTGAATTTATTTAATTGATTTTGTGATTTTGATAGGAGAGGGTGCCATGACATTGCAAGACGCAATTAACAAAGCAATCAAAGACCGAACGCTTTATCGCGTCGCAAAAGACTGGGATATGAGCTACACCACGCTGCATCAGTATGTGAAGAAGGGACGTACGCCAGATGCGGAGACCGCGTTGCGAATTGCAGATGAGGCCGGAATCGACCGTGGAGATATGCTCGTCCTCATGGCGGAGGCCGAGAAAGCAAAAAAGGCAGCGACGCCGATCAGCGCTGCTGCCTCTTCCGAAAAATCTTGGTGGCCCGGGGCGGAATCGAACCACCGACACAAGGATTTTCAATCCTCTGCTCTACCAACTGAGCTACCAGGCCAAGACGGACAAGTATAGACGCTTTAAAAAATTATGCAAGTCCTTTTTGAAAAATAGTTTCCGCCACCCCGTTTATAATCGCCAGCATGAATACCAATGCACACCCCCATTCTTCCTCGCCGGCCGCGGCTGGTACTGATATCTGCATCGTCGGCGACGGTGCGGTCGGCAAGACGGCCGCGCTGGGGCTGGCCCAGGCGGGCTTCAAGGTGATGGTGCTGGCGCCGCCGCCCAAGGACAGCGCGCCCGATCCGGCCAGCTGGGACGTGCGGGTCTATGCGCTGAACCATACCGCGCACCGCCTGCTGTCCTCGGTGCGGGTCTGGGATGCCATGGATACCGCGCGCATCGCCCCGGTGGATAACATGACCGTGCACGGTGACGGGGTGCCGGAAAAGGCCAGGCCCGGCTTGCTCAGTTTCGATGCCTACGCCGCCCGCACCGATGCGCTGGCCTGGATCGTCGAGGGCCGCAACCTGGATCAGGCGCTGGATGCCGCCCTGCGCTTCGCGCCCAATGTGCGCGTGGTCCAGGGCCGTGCCACCGCGTTGACGGTGGCAGGTGAAACTGCCACCCTGACGCTGGAGTCCGGCCAGTCGCTGAGCGCCTCCCTGGTGATCGGGGCCGATGGTGCCAACTCCTGGGTGCGCGGGCAATGCGATATCGGGCTGGATTACCGCTCTTACGGCCAGAACGCCATCGTCACCAATTTCTCCTGCGAACTGCCGCATCGCGGCGTGGCCTATCAGTGGTTCAGCCCGTCCGAGGGCGTGATCGCGCTGCTGCCGCTGCCGGGCAATCGCGTCTCGCTGGTCTGGTCCGCGCCCCAGGCGCTGGCCGATCAACTGCTCCAACTGCCACTGTCGGCCCTGGCCGAGCGCCTGGCGCAGTGGGCCGCGCCGGTCCTGGGTGCCTTGACGCCGTTGCAGCCGGAGGTGGCCAAGGCCTTCCCGCTGCGATTGATCAAGCCCCACGCGATGATCGCGCCCCGCGTGGCGCTGATCGGCGATGCCGCCCACGTGGTGCACCCCATGGCTGGCCATGGGATGAACCTGGGCTTCGGCGACGTGGCTGCGCTGATCGATATCCTGCTCAAGCGCGAGCCGCAGTACGATTGCGGTGATGAGCGCGTGCTGCGCCGTTACGCCCGCGCCCGCAAGGAAGAAGTGTTGCTGATGCAGATCGCCACCGATGGCCTGCATCGGATCTTCTCCACCGAGGCCGAGCCGGTGCGTCTGGTGCGCAATCTCGGTATGAGCCTGGTCAATCGCCTGCCCATCCTGAAGCGTCGCCTGATTGCCCATGCGTTGGGGCAGTAAGCGATGGCGATTTCAGGTAAGGTAGGGCCTTTGGCGAAGAAGAAGGCTTCATGCTGCCGTCTTCGCCATGAAAAAACCTTCCCTCCTACATTGTGGAACGACTTGCGCAAGCCAGTCTTGGCGCGGCTTTGCAGCCGATGTGACCAAGATTGGGGGCGCGTTTGATTTGAATCAGGATGAGTATGAAAATTTTTTTGACCGCAGGTGCGAGCTCTTTGCGCCATCTGAGCATGGCAGCCGTGCTGCTGGTGTCGGCCGTCGTCGGCGTGAGCGCTCACGCGCAAGCCGAGGCGGCTGACAGTACCGAGGCCACCATCAAGAAGCTCATCGAGCCGCGCCTGGGCAAGGATGCCAAGGTCGATTCGGTGACCAAGACGCCCTATGCCGGCCTCTATGAAATCCAGATCGATGGCGACGTCATCTATACCGACGCCAAGGCCCAGTATCTCTTCATCGGCCGCGTGGTCGATTCGCAGACCTATCGCGACTACACCAAGGAAAAGATCGATTCGCTGAACCAGGTGCCGTTCTCGGCGCTGCCGCTGGACAAGGCGATCAAGACCGTCAAGGGCAATGGCAAGCGCGTCATCGCCATCTTCGAAGATCCCAACTGCATTTACTGCAAGCGCCTGCACAAGACCTTGCAGGACGTGGACAACATCACCTACTACACCTTCCAGTACAACATCCTCTCGCCGGACTCCATCGTGAAGTCGCGCAACATCTGGTGCGCCCCCAATCCGAGCAAGGCCTGGAACGAATGGATGGTGAGCGGCAAGGAAGCGCCGACCGCCCCGGCTTCCTGCAATGCGCCGCACGAAGACGTGCTGGCCCTGGGCAAGAAGCTCAAGGTCACCGGTACGCCGACCATTTTCTTTGCCGACGGCTCGCGCATCCCCGGTGCGGTCGATGCCAAGGGACTGGAGCAGAAGCTGTCCTCGCTGAAGTAAGCGGATAAAGAAAAGGGCGCTCGCATGGCGGGCGCCCTTGGTTCATCTGTGCTCTGCGGGGGCTTACTTCCCGGTATGCAATTCCATCATGGCCTGTTCGAACTTGCCCTGCACCAGCAGGGGAATGACGTTGAGGCTCTTGTCCAGCGCTTCGTTGATCAGGTTCTGTTCTTCCTTGCGCGGCCGATGCAGCACGAAGTCGGCCACCGGCTGCTGCAAGCCCAGCGTGCGCGGGTGGCCGATGCCCAGGCGCAGGCGCCAGTAGTCCTGGGTGCCGAGGGCGGCGGTGATGTCCTTCAAGCCATTGTGTCCGCCCGAGGAACCGCCTTTCTTGATCTTGGCCGCGCCCGGCGGCAGGTCCAGTTCGTCGTGTACCACCAGCACTTCATCGGGATTGATCTTGAAGAAACGCGCCAGTGCCCCCACCGACTGGCCAGAGCGGTTCATGTAGGTCTGTGGTTCCAAGAGCCACACTTCATTGCCGGCGATGCTGGTCTTGCCGGCCAAGGCATTGAAGCGCTGCTCGCGTGTCAGGCGTACCGGACCGGCGAGGTTGTCGACCAGCCAGAAGCCGGCGTTGTGGCGGGTTTGTTCGTATTCGGGACCGGGGTTGCCGAGACCGACGATGAGACGGATGGACATGGTGCAAAAAGACGAGGACGCGCGATGCGAAAGCGCCGATTATCCCGGCTTTGTGGCTTGCCGTCCAATCCCGCCAGATCGAGGGGCCGGCCCGACAGGCCCGTAGCGCCGCGCTTTGCGTGCAATCGGCCAATGTCAAGATTGGCGTGGCTGCCTGAATTGCGTATCATCCAACGCTTGTTTTTCCTCACTGCATAATTGCTTAACTGTTGACTGGGTTTCACCATGCTGCCTTCTATCGAACAACGACTCGCCCTTGAACTCGCCGCCAAGCCGGTTCAGGTCGCTGCCGCCATCGCCTTGCTGGACGAAGGTGCCACCGTTCCCTTCATCGCCCGCTACCGCAAGGAAGTCACCGGCGGCCTGGACGATGTCCAACTGCGTCTGCTGGAAGAACGCCTGCGTTACCTGCGCGAGCTGGAAAGCCGCCGCGCCGCGATCATCGCCTCCATCGAAGAGCAGGGCAAGATGACGCCCGTGCTGCTGGACGCCATCACCCACGCGGAAGACAAGACCCGCCTGGAAGACCTCTACTTGCCCTACAAGCCCAAGCGCCGTACCAAGGCCCAGATCGCCGCCGAAGCCGGTCTGACCGAACTGGCCGATGCGCTCCTGAATGACCCGAGCCTGAACCCGGAAGAGGAAGCGGCCAAGTTCATCAAGCCTGCCTTCACCACCGACAATGGCGACAATCCCGGCGTGCCCGATACCAAGGCCGCTCTGGATGGCGCACGCCAGATCCTGATGGAGCGTTTCTCGGAAGATGCCGAACTGCTGCAAAGCCTGCGCGAATACATCACCGAGCATGGCGTGGTCGAATCCAAGGTGGTCGAGGGCAAGCAGGATGCCGGTGAAAAATTCGCCGACTACTTCGATTACTCCGAAACCTATTCCACCATTCCCTCGCACCGTGCGCTGGCGCTGTTCCGTGGCCGTCGCGAAGAAATGTTGAACGTGGTGCTGCGCCTGGATACCGAAGAAGAAAAACCGAAGTGGGATGCTCCACACAATCCCTGCGAAGGTCGCATTGCTTCACGTTTTGGCGTCTCCAACAAGGGCCGTCCGGCCGACAAGTGGCTCTCCGACACGGTACGCTGGGCCTGGCGCGTGAAAGTCTTCATGCACCTGGAAACCGAGCTGATGACCAACCTGCGCGAGAAAGCCGAGGCCGAGGCCATCAACGTCTTCGCCCGCAACCTGAAGGACCTGCTGCTGGCCGCGCCGGCCGGCCCGCGCGCCACCATGGGTCTGGACCCGGGCCTGCGTACCGGTGTGAAGGTCGCTATCGTGGACGCCACCGGCAAGGTCGTGGCCACCGACACCATCTATCCGCACCAGCCGCGCAATGACTGGAACGGTTCGCTGCACACCCTGTCGCAACTGGCTGAGAAGCACAATGTCTCGCTGATCTCGATTGGCAACGGCACCGCCTCGCGTGAAACCGACAAGCTGGCGCAGGATCTCATCAAGCTGCGCCCGGAACTGAAGCTCACCAAGATCGTGGTTTCCGAAGCGGGTGCATCGGTGTATTCGGCATCCGAATTCGCCTCCAAGGAATTGCCGGATCTGGATGTGTCGCTGCGTGGCGCCGTCTCGATTGCGCGCCGCCTGCAGGATCCGCTGGCCGAACTGGTCAAGATCGATCCCAAGTCGATTGGCGTGGGCCAGTACCAGCACGATGTGAGCCAGTCCCAATTGGCGCGCTCGCTGGATGCCGTGGTCGAGGACTGCGTCAACGCGGTTGGAGTCGATGTGAACACTGCTTCAGCTCCGCTGCTGGCACGCGTCTCGGGGCTCAATGCCAGCGTAGCGCAGAGTATCGTGTCCTACCGGGATATGAAGGGTATGTTCAATTCTCGTGCAGCGCTGCGCGAGGTGCCGCGCCTGGGTGACAAGACCTTCGAACAGGCCGCCGGCTTCCTGCGCGTGATGAATGGCGAGAACCCGCTGGATGCTTCGGCGGTCCACCCGGAATCCTATCCGCTGGTGGAAAAGATCCTGGCCGACATCAAGAAGGATGTGAAGAGCGTGCTGGGTCAGACCTCGTTGTTGAAGGGCCTGTCGCCGGCCAAGTATGCCGATGAGAAATTCGGCGTGCCCACCGTGACCGACATCCTGAAGGAACTCGACAAGCCGGGTCGCGACCCGCGTCCTGAATTCACCACCGCCACCTTCAAGGACGGCGTGGAAGAGATCAAGGATTTGCGCGTGGACATGATCCTGGAAGGCGTGGTCACCAACGTGGCGGCCTTCGGTGCCTTCGTCGATATCGGCGTGCATCAGGATGGCCTGGTCCACATCTCGGCGCTGTCCAACAGCTACGTGAAGGATCCGCATACCGTGGTCAAGGCGGGCCAGGTGGTCAAGGTCAAGGTGCTGGAAGTGGACGAGAAGCGCAAGCGCATCGCCCTGACCATGCGTCTGAACGACACTGCGCCGGCTCCGGGTGCGCGCAACGAACAGCGCGGCGACCGCACCGATTCGCGTCGCCTGTCGCAGCACCAGAACCAGCGCGGCCGCGAGCAGGCGCCGGCCAACAATGCGATGGCGGCGGCGTTTGCCAAGTTGAAGGGCTGATGTGTTCCTGATGTGTCGAGAATGACTGGTTTGTGGCGCTCGACACGATGTAATGGAAGTTAGTAAAAAGAGGCTGATTACTTAGGGAGTCAGCCTCTTTTTCATTAGTTTTCGAGAAATGTCTTGCGTGGCTTATGTGATCACGCAGTGGTACTGATCCGCGTCTGACTCACCGACACCGAAATGCTCACCGTTGTCTCGCTGGCCACCAGCGTGCCGCCCTGGCCATCACCGTTATCAGTGCTGCCCTCGCCATCGCCACCTTCCGGCTTGCCACCTTTGACCTTGTTGATGAAGTCGTTGAGCGACTTCTGTACCAGGTCATAGGTCTTGTCGATGTTGCTGGCGATATCGCCTTGCAGGACCTGCAGGCTTTCCAGGATGCCACGTGCCTCCTTGAAGCCTTGGTCGACGCCCTTGAAGATGAGGTTCATGTAGTCATCGACGTTGCTGGCGTCTTCCTTGTCCGGGTTGTTCTTCTTGTACAGCTCGAACATGTTGGTGATGAAGGAAACGATGCGACCAGCCGTCGCTTCGGGCGAGTTGTCCTGAGAAGAAGCCGCCTGTACGGCGTTGTCGCCCAGTTGCGGGCGCAGGATGTCGTTGATGTTTTCTATGGCGGTCTTGTAGACCAGCGACAGCGGGTCGTTCTGGGTCTGCAGCGACACTTCCAGCGAGGATTGCACGATGGATAGGTTGAACTGTGTCTTGGCGCCGCTCACGGTGAGCAGATTGGCCTTGCGGGCGTCGGCGATCTTGTCGCCGCCTGCGGCATCGGCGGTGTTGGCGGGCAGCTTGTCGGTGTCGCCGGTGGCGTTGGAATTGCTGGTGGAAGTGGTGGTGCTGGGCAGCAGGGACTTGGTGTCCACACCGCTGGTGTTGCCAATGGCCATGACGGTCTCCTCAAGAGAAAGGGGATCCGGGCATCGAGGGGGAAGACGGATCCATGGAAGCAAGGCCGCGCGGGATGCGGTGCCGCTCCATTCGTGCATAACGGCCCGATCAGTGCGGACTTGATGTTGACAGAAATTTACACCTGTCAGTTTCAGTGGCCAGCGGATTGTCGAACCTGAATTGCTCTTGCGAAATGTGCTGGAGATCCTTGTCTGGCAAGGCTTTGCGGCGATCCGTTGCGTACTGTCGAGCGGATGCGGGACTGGAAATAATTTTCAGGAAAAATGTAACTAAATGTGGGCGGGATAATACTCGCCGAATTTCCATTGCGGGTATGCAATGAACAGGTGATGACTGCACACCCAAGGATGAGCTGAGAAAAAACGCAGCGTATCGAAACGCTGCGGTCAGTGCTGCGCATTCATTCCATCACGAACAGACGGCGGTGTTCACGGATGGCATAGCGGTCGGTCATGCCGGCGATGTAGTCGGCTACCTTGCGCGCCTGCTTGTCCAGGCGCTGGGTATCGTCGGCGATGCCCTTGACCTGGTAGTCCGGTGGCAAGAGGTTGGGTTGTCCCATGAAGGCTTGGAACATCTCGGCGATGATGCGGCGCGCCTTGGCGGTCATGCGATTGACCTGGTAGTGACGGTAGAGCTTTTCGCGCAGGAATTTCTTGAGCTCCGCCGCTTCGCTGGCCATCGCATTGGAAAAGGCGATCAATGGCGGCGCATTGCGCACTTCTTCGATGTCGCGCGGGGCGATCTCGGCAATGTGGGCGCGCGAGGTCTGGATCAGATCGACGATCAGGGCATTGATCATGCGGCGTACCGTCTCATGGATCACGCGGCGCCCGGTGATGCCGGGATAGGCTTGCGTCACCTCGCGCAGATGGCGTCCGAAGAAATCGACTTCGCTCATCAATTCCATCGTCAGTAAGCCCGAACGTAGGCCATCGTCGATGTCATGGTTGTTGTAGGCGATTTCATCGGCCAGGTTGGCCAGCTGCGCTTCCAGTGAAGGTTGCTTCCTTTCCAGGAAGCGCACGCCGATCTCGCCCAACTGACGGGCGTTGTGCAGCGAGCAGTGCTTGAGTATGCCTTCGCGTGTCTCGAAGGTGAGGTTCAGACCATCGAAGGCGCCATAGTGCTGCTCCAGCTCATCGACTACGCGCAGGCTTTGCAGGTTGTGTTCGAAACCGCCGTGATGCTTCATGCAGTGGTTCAGCTCATCCTGGCCGGCGTGGCCGAAAGGCGTGTGGCCGAGGTCGTGGGCCAGCGAGATGGCTTCCACCAGGTCTTCGTTCAGTTGCAGGTTGCGTGCGCAGGAGCGGGCGATCTGTGCGACTTCGATGCTGTGGGTCAGGCGGGTACGGAACAGGTCGCCTTCATGATTGACGAAGACTTGCGTCTTGTATTCGAGGCGACGAAAAGCGGTGGAATGGACGATGCGGTCACGGTCGCGCTGGAACTCGCTGCGCGATCCGGGCGGGGTCTCACTGTAGCGCCGGCCCCGCGAACTTGCCGAGTGGGCGGCATAGGGGGCGAGGTGGTCGGGCGCTTCAGTGTGCATGTTTATTCTCCGGTGCAGGCCGCCAGGGTTTGCAAGAGCAAGTCCTGCGGCGCGTTGGTGATCAGGGGACTGCCCAGCGGCTTGATCAGGATGAACTTGATCGCGCCGCCTTCATTCTTCTTGTCCACTTCCATCAGGTCCAGCCAGCGCTCAGTGCCCAGGTTCGGGGCCACCGTCGGCAGGCCGGCGGCAGCGGTCACGGCGCGGATGCGCTCGCGCGTGGCGTGGTCGATATAGCCCAGGCGCTGCGACAGGTCGGCCGCCATCACCATGCCGCAACCGACCGCTTCGCCATGCAGCCACTGGCCGTAGCCGAGGCCATTCTCAATCGCATGGCCAAATGTGTGGCCGAAGTTGAGGATGGCGCGCAGGCCGCCTTCGCGTTCATCCTGGCGCACCACCTCGGCCTTGATCTCGCAGGAACGCTGGATGGCATAGGCCAGGGCGGCGTCATCCTTGGAGACCAGGCGCGCCATATTGGTTTCAATCCAGTCGAAGAAGGGCGCATCGATGATGGCGCCGTGCTTGATGACTTCGGCAATGCCAGCCGCCAGTTCGCGCGGCGGCAGGGTGTGCAGCGTGGCGGTATCGGCGATGACGGCCTGCGGCTGGTAGAAGGCACCGATCATGTTCTTGCCCAGCGGGTGGTTGATGCCGGTCTTGCCGCCGACCGACGAATCCACTTGCGACAGCAGCGTGGTAGGCACTTGCACGAAGGGCACGCCACGCATGTAGGAAGCTGCCGCAAAGCCGGTCAGGTCGCCGATCACGCCGCCACCGAGGGCGATGAGGGTAGTCTTGCGATCACACTTGTCGGCCAGCAGGCGATCGAAGATCTTCATCAGGCTGGCCCAGTTCTTTTCTTCCTCGCCATCGGGCAGCACGATCTCGGTGACCTGCTTGCCGGCCGCGCGCAGGGCATTGCCGACCTTGTCCAGGTAGAGCGGGCCGACCTTGTCGTTGGTGACGATGGCGACGCGCTTGCCCTTGACGTACTGCGGCAGCAGCTTGGCATCGTCCAGCAGGCCATGGCCGATATGGATGGGGTAGCTGCGTTCGCCCAGTTCGACTTGCAGGGCGAGGGGAGCGGCGCTGGAGGCGTGGTTCTGGTTCATGCGATGAGGCTCGGATTGGGCGCTGGCAGCGCCATGGAAGATCTGGGTGGAGTGATGGTGTGACACCGTGCTGGAACCGTCGGCGGCCTGGGTGAGCACGGCGCTGCTGGTTTCCAATACGACGGTTTCGTCAGGTTCCGGGCTGACCAGCCAGTCCTCTTGCTTGGGTGACAGTTCCAGATGGCTGATGATGGTCTGCACCAGGAATTGCACATTGGGACGGTTGGTTTCGACCACGAAATCGGCTACCTCGCGGTACAGCGGGTCGCGCTGGCGCGAGAGTTCTTCCAGCTTGCGACGCGGGTCGGCGATCTGCAGCAGCGGGCGGTTCTTGTCGCGTCCGGTGCGCTGCAGGATCTGGTTGATGCTGGCGCGCAGGTAGACGACGGTGCCGCCCTTCTTGAGGTTTTCGCGGTTCTCGGCGCGCAGGACCGCGCCGCCGCCGGTGGCCAGCACGATGTCGGGCAGGGCCGCCAGTTCGCGGATCACCTCGGCTTCGCGGCGGCGGAAGTTCTCCTCGCCCTCGATCTCGAAGATCACCGGGATGGTGGCACCGGTCCGCGCCTCGATTTCGTGATCCGAATCGATGAAGCGCTTGTTCAGCTTTTTGGCCAGGGCCCGGCCTATGGTGGTCTTGCCGGCTCCCATCAGGCCGACAAGGAAGATGCTTCCAGTCATATCTAAGAATTCTGCGCTCTGCGCTACTGGCCAATGTCATGGCGCCGCACGTCTGTTGGCACGGTCGCCTGCCGCCCGGTGGACGGCTACCAGGGCCGCCGCTGGCGGGCTGGCGCCCGGCGCCACGGGCCTGGAACAGCGATTTTACCGTCCTTTGCCCTGCCACCGGGGAAAAATCCCGCAGCCCGTGGCGTGGCGCTCAATACGGGCGCGGCGTGGCGACGATGCGGGGCGTGAGGAAAATCAGCAATTCGGTCTTGTCGCGCACCTTGCTCTGGCTGCGAAACAGCGCTCCCAGCACCGGGATCTCGCCCAGCAGCGGTACCCGGGTTTCCTGGTCGTTGTCGGTCTGGGTATAGATGCCGCCGATGACTACCGTGCCGCCGTCTTCCACCTGGACCTTGGTCTTGATGTGCTTGGTATTGATCGCCAGGCCGCCCGGCGTGACGCTGCCGCGGCTGTCCTTGTTGACGTCCACGTCCAGGATCACATTACCGTCCGGGGTGATCTGGGGCGTGACTTCCAGTTTCAGGTTGGCCTTCTTGAAGGCGGTCGAGGTGGTGCCGTTGCCGGCGGCTTGCTGGTAGGGAATTTCTTCGCCCTGCTCGATCAGGGCGGTCTGCTGGTCGGCCGTGACCAGGCGCGGGCTGGAGACGATCTTGCCGCGCCCATCGGCTTCCAGCGCCGACAGTTCGACGTTGAGGAAGCGCTGGGCGGCAGCATTGAAGAGGGTGAAGGCGAAGCTGCCCGGGGTGGCGCCGCTGAGGGCTTCGGCGCGCAGGTTCAGGGCTGGATCGCGCAGGGTGGGGCCAGCAGGAGCCTGGCCGGTCGGAGCGGCCTGTGGGTTCTGGCTGCTCGGGCTGCCTTGGCCGCTTTGCTCGCCGACGGCCGCATAGCTATTGCCCAGCGCGGAGCCGCGTGTGGTCACTGCCAGGCCCAGCTTGACGCCCAGGTTGCGGGCGAAGCTGTCATCGGCCTCGACGATGCGCGCTTCGATGAGCACCTGGCGCGAAGCCACGTCGATGCGCTCGATGAGCTTGCGCACGTTGGCCAGCACGGCCAGGGTATCGGTCACCAGCAACTGGTTGGTGTGGCTGTCGATCATGGCACTGCCGCGGCGTGACAGCAGGCTGTTGCGGCGATTGGCCTGGGTGTTGCCGTCTTCGCCGATGCCCAGCGCCTTGCGCAAGGTATCGGCGCGCTGGTAGTTGAGCTGGAAGCTTTCGGCGTGCAGCGGTTCGAGGTCGGCGATCATGGCCTTCTGCTCCAGCTCCTGGCGTTCGCGCGCCAGCATTTCCTCGCGCGGGGCGATCCACAGCACCTCGCCGCTGCGTCGCATCTCCAGGCCCCGCGCCTGCAGGATCATGTCCAGCGCCTGGTCCCAGGGCAGGTCTTTCAGGCGCAGGCTCAACTGGCCGGTGACCGCGTCACTGGCCACCAGGTTGACGCCGCTGAAGTCGGCCAGCACCTGCAAGGCAGTGCGCACGTCGATATTCTGGAAGTTCAGCGACAGCCGGTCGCCGGCATAGGTCTTGCCGTCCTGCAATCCTGGCGATGTGCTGCCGGCGAGCACCGGCAGCACATCGATCATCAAGCGCTGTCCGCTCTGGTAGGCCTGGTAGCGCCATTGGCCTTGCGCCTCCAGCACCAGGCGCACGCCGCCTTCGTGGGGGTAGGCGCTGTAGTGCGTGAGCGGCGTGGCGAAGCGACCGACCTCCACCTGTCGCCGCAGCGCGGGCGGCAGGCTGGCACCGGCGATATCGGCAATCAGGCGGCGGCCCAGTTGGCGGACCTGCACGGTATGGCTGCTGCTGCCCAGTTCCACTGTCATCCGCGCTTCGCCTAGCGGCCCGCGCTGCAACTCGATGGCGTGTAGTTCAGCTGGATCAGCCGCGGGGCGCAGTTCCAGGTCCACCAGCAAGCTGTCACCCTCGGTGCGCAGGCGATGGATGACGGCCTGCTTCAGTTGTAACTGCAGGCGCAGGCGTTCGTCGTCGGAGGCCAGCAGGATGCGCTTGAGCAGGCCGCTGCCGGCAATGCTGCGCGCCAGATGTGCAGCCGCGGTGGTCCGGGGCAGATCCAGCACCAGTTGCGGCGGATCGATCAACTGGAAGTTGCCCACCAGCGCCGCATCGACCGGATGCAGCAGTCGCAGTTCCAGGGTGACGCCATCTGGGCGGTGGTGCAGGTCGATGGCGTGCAGGCGGTTTTCGGCGCTGGCACTCTGGGTCAGCAGGGCAGCCAGCATCAGCAGCAGGATCTTCATGGCGTGACTCCCGGCCTGATCAGGCGGCGTTTGGTCTTGCGTGCTGTAAAGCGCGATGCCCGGCTGGTTTTCATGGAAAAAGCAGGGACGGGCGGCACCCACGCAGGGGGAGCCGCTCCCTGGTAGCTCGCCATCGAGATGGTCCTGGTGTTGCCGGCATGAGCGATGTCGATCTGTTCTTCGCGCACGGCCATCACTTGCCCCAGGCCGCCCGGCAACATGTCGCCGACCTGCAGGCGATGGGTGGCGCCATCCAGTTCGGCGATGGCGATCCAGTGCTGGTCGCGTCGCAAAGTGCCTAGCAGGCGCAGCGTGGCAGGTGCGGGGGCGGCGCTTGCTACGCTTGTTGCGGTTGGGGAGAAGGTGTGGCTGGGGCTGGCTTCATCGTCGTCCTCATCGGCGCTGGGAGGGGCGCGCTTGGGTTGGCTGGCGGGCGCGTCTTGCTGAGGATGGAAGGGATCGGCCAATTCGCTGTCGTCGCTCTCGGTCGGCGCGCTGGTCGGGGCCCGGCCAGCGGGGACGGTGGGCGGTGGCGGCGGTGACAGTGGTCGCGTACTCTCCATCCAGACGCGGGTGGCGGCGGCTTCATCGGGATGCTGCACCGCCTGCAGCGTGCCATAGACAGCCGCGGCCAGCAGCAGCGGCGAGAGCGTCAACGACAGCAGTTTCATGACCTGGGCTCCTGGATGGGGTGGGCGGTAGTCGCAGGGCTGGCGGCGGGTGCGCTGACACTGGCGTTCATCTGCAGCATGGCCCGGCCGTGATGCTCGACCGCGCTGATGTCCAGGCTTTCGAACAGCACCGGCAGTGGCGCGCTGCTGACCAGTTCGATGAAACGCAGCATCCCGGCATGACTGCCGCGCAGCACGATGGCCGCCCCCAGCTTGCCGCTCAGGGGTTTGAAGGATTCCAGCGTCAGTCCACATTCGTTGGCCCTGCGCGCCAGCTTGGCCTGCAGCAGTTCGGCTTGCAGTTGGTCCGGTGGCCAGAGCTGGTTCTGATGCTCGGCCAGTTGCAGCTCCAGCGCGTTCTGGCGCGATTGCAGCGTGGCCTGCTGCGCCACCTGCGTCAGTGCCGCCTGGTATTGCGCACGCAAGTCCTGTTGTTGCTGGCGTGCCGCCTGGCGCTGGTCGTCCAGCTCATCGACCGCCAATAACAGGCCGCTGAGTGCGCACAGGGCGATGGTCAGCAGCCCCAGCGCCAGGCGTGCGGGCAGCGGCCAGTGAGCGGGATGGGTATGCAAAGGGGTGGTCTTCATGGTGTCGCTCCACGCGCTGCTGCCGGGGGCGGCGCCAGCGGGATGATCAGGCTGAAGGCATAGGCGCCGTCCTCGGCCAGCAGGTCATTGAGCGTGGCGCCTTCCAGGCCGGCGCCGGCCAGCGCGTTGGTGAAGTCGCGCAGCTCCTGGGCGCTGGCGGCCTGGCCGCGCAACTCGGCGCGATCGGCTTGCAGCAGGATGCGTTGCAGGCGCAGTGGGCTGTTCGCCGCCTGGGCCGCCTGCGCGGCACTGCGTAGCAGCAGGCTGGCTTGCTGGCGGCGCAGGGTCAATTGTTGCTGGGCCGCCAGTTGTTTTTCCAAGGCCTCGATGCGCTGGCGCAGTGCCGCGGTTTGCTGTACCTGCGGTGCCAAGCTGTGCAGCGCCTGGCGCAATAGCGCGTTGGCCTCCTGGAAAGAGCGTGTATGAAGGAAAATGCGCGCACCCGGCAGGACGGCCAGCAAACAGCCCAGCAGCGTGGCGGCGGCCAGCGCGCGATAGAAGTTTCGTTCCAGTGTGCGCCGCCGCTGCGCCGGGGAGCGGGAGAAATCGAATCCGCAACTCATGCCAATCCCTCCCAGGCCAGGGCCAGCGCCAGTTGGTAGTCGGTGGGAATCTGCGCGGCGATCTGGGGCGAGAGCATCAGCGAGCTGGGCGGGGTGGCCACTTGTGCATCCAGCCCGGCATACTTGCTGAAGGCACGCGCCATGGCCCCCAGCGCTGGATGATCGCCGCTCAACAGCAGCCGTCGCGGCAGGGGCCGCAGGATCGGCGCGGCGCGGGCCAGCAGGGCCAGGTATCCGCCCGAGGCGGTCTGCGGCGGCAGGGGATGGCCGGGGCCGGCACCCAGCAGCAGCCAGTTGCCGCCGCGATCCAGGCGCAGCACGGCATGTTCTCCACTGCGCTGGTCGGCACGCAGCCACGCTGCCAGGCACAGGTCTTCCGGCGCCAGCGTGGCCAGCGGCCGGCTCAGCGCCGCAGCCAGCGCCAGCCGGTCTTCGACAGCCAGCGTGGGGGCGGCCAGGGCCAGCACCTGAGTATCGGCGGGCGAGGCGGGTTGCGGGCCGAGTTCCAGGTAATCCAGCGCATGATCATCCGCACCCACGCCGTGCGCCGCCATTTCGGCGCGTACTTGCACCAGCCTTTGTACGGGCGTGGCGCCGGCCGGCAGCACCAGGCGCCGACCGATGAGGGCGCTGGCCGGCAAGGCCAGCGCCAGGGCCGCGCCGTGGCAGAGCGGATCGTCCAGCAGCGAACGGCACATTAGCAGCAGCGCGTCGAAGTCGCTGATCTGCCCATCGGTACAGATCACGCCACCGGTCAGGCGTTGTGTAAGCCGCAGCAGTTGGGCGCGCCGTCCGCAGCGGCGCAGCAAGGCCAGGCGCACGCGGTCGGGGGTGATGTCCAGGCCGGCGCACAGGCGCGTGCTGCGGTGGTCGGAAAAAAGGGGGAAGCCAGTCATGCCGAAGCTCTCATGCCAAGGGAAGCATGGATTGTCCAGCGGCGCCCGAACGACGGGAATAGAGGAAACTTGAGGAATGCCGCGCAATTTGCGGCAATTTGCGTCATTTGCTGCGCTTTCCTTCATATTCCAATGATGCGCATTGGAACCGGCTTCTTGCCCTTTGGTCTATTTGCAACACCTGGCTGCGCGGCCGGTCGGGGCGAGCCGCTATAATGCGGGCTTGTTTCTTCCAATCCGGCTTTGGCCTGCTGTTTTGGCCTGCTTTAACGCTTATCTCGAATGTCTTCATCTTCCAACGGCGGCGATCAATCCAAACCGGCATCGGCGACGGGTGCTCCCGCAGAAAAGGCCCCGCGCAAGCGGATGCACTGGTCATTGCGCATCCTGCTGGGCTTGTTCGGTACCCTCTTTGGCCTGATCGTGATGGCGCTTTTGGGCGTGGCCTTCATCGTCGCCCTGACCTATCCCAAGCTGCCCGACCTCGATACCTTGACCGACTATCGTCCCAAGATCCCGCTGCGCATCTTCTCGGCCGATGGCGTGCTGATCGGCGAATTCGGCGAGGAACGGCGCAACCTGGTGCACTTCAAGGACATCCCGGACATCATGAAGAAGGCCGTGCTGGCCATCGAGGATGACCGTTTCTATGAACACGGCGGGGTGGACTACCAGGGTATCCTGCGGGCTACCTTCTCCAACCTCTCCGGCGGCGGTGGCGGTGCCTCGACCATCACCCAGCAGGTGGCGCGCAACTTCTTCCTGACCAGCAACGAGCCGACCTTCCTGCAGAAGGCCACGCGCAAGTTCTTCTATGAAATCCCGCTGGCCTGGAAGATCGAGAACAACCTGACCAAGGACCAGATCCTCGAGGTCTACATGAACCAGATCTATCTGGGCCAGCGCGCCTATGGCTTTGCCTCGGCCGCCCAGATCTATTTCGGCAAGCAGTTGAAGGACATCACCATCGCCGAAGCCGCGATGCTGGCCGGCCTGCCCAAGGCGCCTTCGGCCTACAACCCGGTGGTCAACCCCAAGCGCGCGCACGCGCGCCAGCAGTACATCCTGTTGCGGATGCGCCAGCTGGGCTACATCACCGAGGCGCAATATCAGGAGGCCAAGGATGAGGAATTGCGCGTCAAGGGCGACAGCTCGGCCTTCGGGATGCACGCCGAATACGTGGCCGAAATGGCGCGTCAACTGATCTATGCGCAATACAAGGATGAAACCTACACGCGCGGCCTGAACGTCTTCACCACCATCACCAAGGCGGACCAGGACGCGGCCTACATCGCCTTGCGTCGCGGCATCATCGACTACGAGCGCCGCCACGGCTATCGCGGCCCGGAAGGCTACATGGACTTGCCGGAAAACGCCTCCAAGGAAGTGGTGGAAGATGCGGTCGAAGTGGAGCTGGCCGACCACCCCGACAGCGACGACATGGTCGCGGCCGTGGTGCTGGAAGCCAAGCCCAAGGAAATCACCGCCATGCTGGCCACCGGCGAAGAGATCAGTATTTCCGGTGCCGGTCTGGGCTTTGGCGCCAACCTGCTGTCGGACAAGGCACCGCCGCAGAAGAAGATCCGCCGCGGCGCCATCATCCGGGTGTTCCAGGATGGCAGCAACTGGATCATCACCCAGATGCCGGAAGTGGAATCGGCCTTCGTCTCGGTGAACTCGCACGATGGCGCGATCCGTTCGCTGGTGGGCGGCTTCGACTTCAACCGCAACAAGTTCAACCACGTCACCCAGGCCTGGCGTCAACCGGGTTCGTCCTTCAAGCCCTTCATCTATTCGTCTTCGCTGGAAAAGGGTTTGTCGCCGGCCACCATCATCAATGATGCGCCGCTGACCTTCACCCAGACTGGTGGCCAGGTGTGGCAACCCAAGAACTACGGTGGCAAGTTCGAAGGCCCGATCTCGATGCGCCGCGCCTTGCAGAAGTCGATCAACCTGGTTTCCATCCGCATCCTGGAGCGTGTGGGCGTGAAGTATGCGCAGGAATACATCACCCGCTTCGGCTTCGATGCCGACAAGAACCCGCCCTACCTGACCCTGGCGCTGGGAGCGGGCAACGTCACGCCCTTGCAGATGGTGGGTGCGTACTCGGTGTTTGCCAACGGCGGCTACAAGATCAATCCCTACCTGATCACCAAGGTCACCGACAACAATGGCGAAGTGCTCTCGCAGGCCAAGCCGGCTACGGCCGACGATGAATCCAACCGCGTCATCGATGCCCGCAATGCCTTCATCATGGACAGCATGTTGCGCGACGTGGTGCGCCATGGCACGGCGGTCAAGGCACTGTCGTTGAAGCGTACCGACCTGGCCGGCAAGACCGGTACCACCAACGACTCCATGGATGCCTGGTTCGCCGGCTACCAGCCCGGCCTGACCGCCATCGCCTGGATCGGCTACGACCAACCCAAGAGCCTGGGCGACCGTGAAACCGGTGGCGGCCTGGCCTTGCCGGTGTGGATTAGCTACATGTCCAAGGCGCTCAAGGATGTGCCCAATGTGGACCGCAAGGTACCGGATGGCGTGATCGAATCGGGCGGTGAATACTATTACGCCGAGTTCCCGCCCAGCGCCATGGTGCGCGACCTGGGCATGGGCGACCACGGCGGGATGACGCCGGAAGAAGAAAAGGCCAAGACGCAGATGAAGAACGAATTGTTCTGAGGCGAACTGCAAAAACTGGTATCGAAAAAAACTATTTATATCGTTTATATATTTTTAGTTTTCATCAACAACCGCCTGTTGCAAGACAGGCGGTTCAGATTGATGACAAAGCCTTGGCGAAAGCCAAGGCTTTGTTGTTTAATCGGTCATGCTCAAAAAACCGACAGCCGCCCAGCACGAGTTAGAGATGGTGACCATCGAGATGCTCGTGCCCAAGGACCACCTGCTGCGCAAGATCGACGCGGCGGTGGATTTCGAGTTCATCCGAGAGAAGGTGGCGCATCTGTATTGCGCCGACAATGGCCGCCCGGCACTGGACCCGGTGGTACTCTTCAAGCTCTTGTTCATCGGTTACCTCTTCGGTATCCGCAGCGAGCGCCAGCTCATCCGCGAGGTCCAGGTCAATGTGGCCTATCGCTGGTTTGCCGGATTCCGTTTGACCGACAAGGTACCGGACTCCTCCACCTTCTCCCAGAACCGGCGCCGCCGCTTCATTGATACCACCGTCTATCAAGAGATCTTCGACGAGATCGTGCGCCAGGCCATTGGACGCGGCATGGTCGATGGCCGTGTGCTCTACAGCGACAGCACCCACCTCAAGGCCAACGCCAACAAGAACAAGTTCGACTACGTTCAAGTTACCCAGACCCCCTCGGCCTATCTGGCCGAATTGGATGCCGCTGTGGATATCGACCGTGCCGAGCATGGCAAGAAACCGCTCAAGCGTGACGACGATGATGAGCCGCCCACCAAAGAGATCAAGGTCAGTCGCACCGATCCCGAGAGCGGCTACATGGTGCGCGACGACAAGCCCAAGGGCTTCTTCTACCTGGATCACCGCACCGTCGATGCTAAGCATTCCATCATTACCGATACCCATGTCACGCCCGCCTCAGTCCATGACAGTCAGCCTTATCTGGCGCGCCTGGATCGTCAGCGCCAGACGTTCGGATTTGATGTACAGGCCGTTGGCCTGGATGCGGGCTACTTCACACCGGCCGTCTGCCAGGGACTGGAGAATCGCGAGATCAGCGGCGTGATGGGCTACCGCACACCCAACCACAAGCCGGGGACATTCTTTAAACGGGCGTATGAGTACGATGCCTACCGTGACGAATACATCTGCCCGCAGGGTCAACCCTTGCACTACAGCACCACCAATCGGCAGGGGTATCGGGAATACAAATCCAACCCTGAGCAATGCCGGGGCTGCAAGGTACGCGAGCAATGCACCAATAGCGCCAATGCGGTCAAGGTGGTGACGCGCCATGTGTGGGAGCGTTCCAAGGAGAAGGTGGATGATCGGCGTCGTACCGAATGGGGCAAGCGCATCTATGCCCGACGCAAGGAAACGGTAGAACGCAGCTTCGCCGACGCCAAGCAATTGCACGGACATCGTTATGCCCGTATGCGGGGATTGCGCAAGGTCGCCGAGCAGTGCTTGTTGGCGGCGGCGGCCCAGAACATGAAGAAGATTGCCCTGTTGGTGGCGCGCTTGCGCGCGCTTTTACACGGCTTGAGCGCCTCTGCCAGCGTACAAAAGTGGCTACAGAGAAAAATGAGCGCCTTGCTTGGCTTCTGCGCCATCGACCATCTGCAAATTACCTGCGCCTGAAAAACAAAACCCCGTGTTCGAAAACACGGGGTTCGTCATCAACCTGAACCGCCTGTTGCAAGACAGGCGGTTTTTTATTGTCCGGGCCAATGAAGCGGCGCCAATTCAATCCTTCCCCGCCAAGTAATGGCCGATCCTGCGCATGGCCAGCAGGGTCAGCACTTCATCCTGTTCCACCCCGTAGTCGCTCAACTTGACGATGACCGTACGCGTGGCGGGGTTGATGTAGAGGTATTGGCCGAACACGCCGATGGCCGAGAAGTCGCGGTCCACCGCATTGCCGGGCGGGATCCACCAGCCGTTGCGGTAGTCCAGCGTATTGCTGTTGTTGAGCGGCTGGCGTGGTTCGGCGGCCCAGGTAGGGCTGACGATCTGCTGCTGGCCGACGCGGCCGCCATCGAGATAGAGCAAGCCCAATCGGGAAAAGTCACGGGCAGTGGTGTTGAGGCAGCAGAAAGCCTTTTCCACGCCATGCTCTTGGCTATCCACGCTCCAGGTAGCGTCCTGTTCCATGCCCAGCGGTTCCCACAGGGCTTGCTGGGCGAAGTCGGACAGGCGCATCCCGGTGGCACGGGCCAGCACGCGTGAGAGCACCAGGGTATCGATGCTGCGGTATTCAAAGCGCGAACCGGGCGTAAAGCGCAGGCCGTCACGGCGCGCGATGAAGCGTTGCAGGTCGGTGCTGACGAACATGCGCACCACCGGCGAGACCAGCGAGCCGCCATAGTTTTCCTGCACATCGATGCCCGAACGCATGTCCAGCAACTGGCCGATGGTGATGTTGGCGTAGGCCGGGGCGATCTCAGTGCGGTTGAGATAACGGCCTATGGGTTCATTGAGCGACTTGATCTTGCCTTGCTGCAAGGCCACGCCGGTCAGCGCCGAGACGAAGGACTTGGCCACCGAGAACGAGGCGAAGCGGGTATTGGCGTCGTCGCCATCGATGTAGCGTTCGTAGACCACGCGGCCATCCTGCACCACCACGAAGGCCTGGGTCGCCGTGCTCTTGAGAAAATCGCTTACCGACAGGCTGCTGCCATCCTTCCACGGCACCTGGATGTCCAGCGCGCGCAGCGCCGTGGGTAGCGGCTGTGGATGGCTGGAGCGCGCAATCGGGTTGGCCTGGAACACCTTGTAGCTCTGGCTGCGCGGGGTCAGGTCGAATTGCAGGTCGACCAGCGTCGGCAGGCTGGGCAGGTCGGCCAGGCGGCGGCCGATCTCGGCACCGGCCAGCACCACCAGCAGGGCGGCGGTACTCCGGGCGATGAGCTGGGAGGGTGTGATGGGCATGAGGCTCGGGCGTGGAGAAGTGAGCCTATTGTGCCTGATCAGCCGGTCGTTTTGCGTGCCGCGTACTGCTGGTAGCCGCGTGCGCGCAACTCGCAGGCCGGGCACTTGCCACAGCCATGACCCCAGTCATGCAACTGGCCGCGCTCGCCCAGGTAGCAGGTATGGGTATCGGCGCGGATCAGGTCCACCAGCGCGCTGCCTCCCAGCGATTCGGCCAGCGACCAGGTGTCGGCCTTGTCGATCCACATCAGCGGCGTTTCCACTTTCAGCTGCGTGGCCATGCCCAGGTTCAGGGCCACCTGCAGCGCCTTCATGGTGTCGTCGCGGCAATCGGGATAGCCCGAGAAATCGGTTTCGCACATCCCGCCCACCAGCACGTTCAAGCCACGGCGATAGGCCAGCGTGGCGGCCACCGTCATGAACAACAGGTTGCGACCGGGCACGAAGGTATTGGGCAGACCATTGTCCTGCATGGCGATGGCGACATCGCGGGTCAATGCCGTGTCGGAAATCTTGCCGATCAGCGACAGGTCGATCATGTGGTCTTCGCCCAGGCGCGCTTGCCAGTCAGGCGAGAAGGTCTTCATCTTTTGCAGCAGGGCCGGACGCACTTGCAGTTCGATGGCGTGGCGCTGGCCGTAGTCGAAGCCGATGGTTTCCACCCGCGCATAGCGCGACAGCGCCCAGGCCAGGCAGGTGGTGGAATCCTGGCCACCGGAAAAGAGCACCAGGGCGCTTTGGGTGTTGAGGGTGGGGGCGATGGGAGGCGTAGCGGACATGTTCTTGCTCAAGGCTGGAAGGGAGACGGGGACAAGCACGCGGGGCCTGACGGCATCGCTGCCAGCCCAGGCCCCGCGTGTTCAACAGCGGCTAGCTTAGTGGGTTTTGTTGACCGAATCCAGCACCTGCTCGATATAGTCGCCATTGGGATCGGTGAACTTCAGGCGCACCGGATACCACTCCATCTTGGGTGCGAGCCAGATATCGAGCTTCTGGGCCTGGTCGTCCGGTGGTGGATTGCGGAACAGGTGCAGTGCTTCGGTCTCGCCCTGGGCGGTCTTGACCTTTTCGCGACCGACCACCTTGAAGGTCCATTGCTCGGCATCGCGCGGGCCGGCCACGAAGAACTTCCATTCCGAGCCCGGTTTCATCTTGGCGGCGTTGGCGCGGGCAATGGCCACGAATTGCCAGGTGATGCCGGTGCGATCCTGCTCGCCCCCTTGCAGCGGGAAGCTCTCGGCCGATTCGGTGAAGGTGATCTTGTTCTGCTCGCGGTTGAAGGTGGTGGTGGTCGGTTCGCGGCGCAGGCGTTTTTCGATGAAGCGCGACGGCGCCAGACCGTAGGCGTCGATGGCGCCTTCGCTGCTGGTTTCCAGGATCTTGCCCAGCAGCATGGCGCGGGTTTCGGTGGTGACGCTGTAGGCGGTCTTGTTTTGGCTCCACTTCACCAGGCCTTCGCCCTTGAGGTCGATGCCGCTTTGCTTGGCGCTGATGGCGTAATGCAGCTCGGCCGAGGGCGGCAGGTTGAAGGGACGTTTCTCGACCGGGTGCGGTCCTTCGGCGGCCTGCGCCGGGGCGCTGGCCAGCAGCGCAGCCAGTGGCAGGGCGGCCAGGGTGCGTAGGGTGGTGGTTAGGAGGCGATGTGAAAGTTTGTTCATGGCGAGCTCTTCGTCTTGGTCTCTATAGGGCTTTGGGGGAGGGGCATGTAGGTGTCATATGAACAAATACGACCAGAATACCCGGTGACGGTTCTGCCGTCTGGCAGCGCAATTGTGCGCAATTGTTTCCGATTTTGACAGGGCTGGCCGGATCGGGCAGGCCTTAGGGTTCCGGTGGCTTGAGTTCTGACAAGTCCAGTTGGGTGTAGTCGCCAGGGGGCCGCAGGTCGGTATAGCGCACCCGCACCGGATACCACTCGTGCTGTGGCGCCAGCCAGATATCGACTCGGTCGTCATAGGAGCCGGGCTTGGGCATCCGCACCAGGTGCCAGGTCTGCAGATGGCCGATGGGCAGGTCGAGGGCTTCCTGGCCCAGCACCTGTACGCGCCAGAGTTCGCCATCGCGCACCCCGGCCACGAACAGGTCGATCACCGCCCCCGGCTGGATCTGCGTGGCGTCGCCACGGCCGATGGCGGCCAGTTGCCAGATCAGGCTGGCCCGGTCCTGCTCGCCGCCACGGCGCGGGTAGCTGGTGGTGGAGGCGGAAAAGCTGACCAGGTTGCGCGCGCGGTTGAAGTGGGTGTTGGTGGCCGACTTGAAGCCTTTCTGCTCGGTGTAGAGCTCCGGCGAGACGCCCCAGGCATCCAGTTCGCCCACGCTGGTGAAATTGAGCAGGGTGAAGAACAGCGCCTTGGCCTTGCCCTCTACCCGGTAGTGGTTGCCTTCGTTGTGCCAGTCTATGCTGCCCCGGCCATAGGCGGGCTGCTGGTCCTTGGTGCCGGTGACGTCGTATTGGAGCAGCGCGCTGGGCGGGGCGCTGGTGTGGTACTGCTTGCCCGTGGCCGGTGCCTGGCTGTCGTCGGGGCTGGCATCTACCGTGGCCGTGCCATTGCCTGTGCCGCCCTGTGCCTGGCCATCACCGGATACGTCGGATACGCCGGTGCTCGCCGCTGGCATGGCGTGCGCGGCCTGCGGGGCGGGCGTGTAGATCGGTTCTACCGTTTCCCGGATCGGTTCGTCGGGGGGCTCGATGGATGGTTCGGCATGGCGCGTCGGTGCTGGCGCGGCTTGGCGAGCGGGCTTGCTGCGCTTGGGCTGCGCCGGTGCGGGGGCCGGCAGGACCACCGGCTGCTCCGGTGGCGGCACCGGCCGCAGTTCCACCGTCATGACCGGTTCCTGTGCCGCGCCGGGTGGGACGATGTGGTGCCGAGCCCAGTCCACCACCACCCCATGCAGCGCCAGGCTCAATGCGATCAGGATCAACAGGCGCGGCCAGCGCCGGGGTGGAAGGGAAACTTCGCTCATGCCCGCCAGTTTATCGGATCGCGTGGCCGTCGTCCTGGGCAAGAGGCCAGGTCAAACCACGTACAATGCGGCTTTTGGTCGTTGTCCCTGTCAATTGATGAACCTGTCCCTGTCTTCCCGCCTGCCTTTGCGTGTGTGCTCGGCCGCCCTCTTGGCGCTGGCCAGTGTCTGCGCCGCCGTTGCTGCCCCCTTGCCGCCGATCCGCATCGGCATGATCGATGGCCTCTCCGGTCCCTTCGCCAATGCCGGTGAGGCCGTGGTGCGCAACATCAGCTATGCCATCGAGCGCATCAATGCCCGCGGTGGCGTGAGCCTGCCCGATGGCAAGCACCTGTTACAGCTCTCCACCTTCGACAACAAGCTGGGGGTGGAAGACTCGCTGGTGCAGTTGCGCCAGTTGACCGATGAACGCATCCCCTTCCTGATCGAGGGCAACAGTTCGGCGGTGGCTGCGGCCTTGATCGACGCGGTCAACAAGCACAACCAGCGCGAGCCGGATCATCGGGTGCTGTTCCTGAATTACTCGGCGGTCGATCCCACCCTGACCAACGAGAAATGCAGCTTCTGGCACTTCCGTTTCGACGCCAGCGCCGACATGCGGATGCAAGCCCTGACCGAAGCCATCAAGGCCGACCCCGCGACCAAGAAGGTCTATCTGATTGGCCAGGACTACAGCTTTGGTCGCCAGGTGGCCAAGGCGGCGCGTGAGCAATTGGCGCTCAAGCGACCCGACATCGCCATCGTCGGCGATGAGCTGCACCCGATCGGCAAGATCAAGGATTTCTCTCCCTACATCGCCAAGATGCGCAGCGCCGGAGCGGATGCGGTCATCACCGGCAACTGGGGCAATGACCTGACGCTCTTGGTCAAGGCGGCGCGCGACGCCGGCTTCAAGGCCAAGTTCTATACCTTCTATGCCAACAGCCTCGGGGCCCCGGCTGCCATCGGCGAGGCCGGCGTGGGGGTGGTGCGGGCGGTGGCTGAGTGGCATCCCAACGCGGGCGGCAATCCGGGCTCGCCTAGCGACGCCTACTATCTGGAATTCCGCAAGCGCTACCCGCAACCCAAGGATGACTATCTCTATCTGCGGATGCAGGTGATGATCGACATGCTGGTCAAGGCCATCGAAAAGGCCGGGACCACCGATCCCAAGGCGGTTGCATATGCCCTGGAAGGCGCGCATTATCAGAACGCCTTCCACCAGGCGACCATGCGGGCCGAGGATCATCAACTGATCCAGCCGCTCTACCTGATGCAGATGCAGCGCGCCGACAGCGGCGGCATCCGTTTCGACAACGAGGGCAGCGGCTTTGGATTCCGTACCGAGCGTTTCATCCCGGCCGAGCAGACGGCGCTGCCCAGTAGCTGCCGGATGCAGCGCCCGCCACGCTGACACGTACAGACGTAGCACCAGGTAGCACACAACAACAGGAGCGAACTCATGCTGAACCAGGAGCAGATGCCGGGCGCAGGCTCGGTGGCCGATACCATCGAATTCATGAAGAAGATGTGGAGCAGCATGGGCGCGCCCGCCATGGCCACGCCCTCGCTGTCGGTGGAAGACATCAACAAGAAGATCGCAGACCTCAAGACCGTGGCCTCCTGGCTGGAACTGAACCTGAACATGTTGAAGGCCACCATCCAGACCCTGGAAGTGCAAAGCGCCACGCTCTCCACCTTGCAGGCCATGAGCGCCATCATGGCGTCGCGTCAGGCCCCGGCCGATGAGACGGCTGCTGATGAAGAGGCCAGCACGCCGCCGCCTTTCCCCTTCGGTTTCCCGATGTGGCCGGGCGCCGGGGCGGCCCCGCAAGAAACGCCGGAAGAAGAGCCGGCGCAAGCCGCTGCGCAAGATGTTGCTGAAGAGCAAGTATCTCAAGCCGAGCCGCCGCCACCCGTCGAAGAGGAAGCCGTGGTTCCGCCGGCCCCCGATTTCCAGTCCGCCATTGCCAACCCCAATGCTTGGTGGAATGTGTTGCAGGAGCAATTCAAGCACGCCGTCGGCAATGCCCTGGCCGGCAGCACGCCCGACCAGGAGCCCTTGCTGAAGCCGGCCAAGCCGCCCAAGGCTGCCAAGCGTAGCGAAAATAAGACAGTTGCGGCCAAGCCCAAGGCCCCCCCCAAAGGCAAGCCGGCTGGCGCTTCCAAGCCAGTCAAAGGGGCCAAGCCGCCGCCCGGGAAGCCAGCAGTCAAGAAAGCCCCCAAGCGCGCCGCAAATACGAGCGCGCCGGCCCGGACGGCTGTTGTACAATCGCGGCAAAACAAGAAGCCAGCCTCCCGCAAGCCAACATCCCCCTGATCCGCGCCCGGTCGGCGTCGGCCTGGGCGCATGAAGCGTCCGGGCCTTTGTCATATTGCTGAAACCTGACCGTTTTAGTATGGATCGGGAAAATCTTGTTAAAATCAAACACTTAACGCATATAGGCCCCTACTGAGATGCTGTACCCAGAATTGTTCAAATCGCTAGAGCAGGTCCGTTGGAATATGGATAAGGATATTCCCTGGGACAAGTTCGATGCTTCCTTGCTCACCGACGAACAGGCGCAGACCATCCGCATGAACGCGATCACGGAATGGTCGGCGCTGCCGGCGACCGAGATGTTCCTGCGCGACAATCGCGGGGACAGCGATTTTTCGGCATTCATGTCGGTATGGTTCTTCGAAGAACAGAAGCACTCGCTGGTGCTGATGGAATACCTGCGCCGCTTCCGCCCGGACCTGTGCCCGACCGAAGAAGAGCTGCACAACGTGCGCTTCGAGTTCGATCCCGCCCCGCCGCTGGAAACCCTGATGCTGCACTTCTGCGGCGAGATCCGCCTGAACCACTGGTACCGCTGTGCTGCCGACTGGCACACCGAGCCGGTCATCAAGCAGATCTACAAGATCATCAGCCAGGATGAAGCCCGCCACGGCGGCGCCTACCTGCGCTACATGAAGAAGGCCTTGAACGAAGTGGGCGACAAGGCCCGTGCGGCCTTCGCCAAGATCGGTGTGTTGATGGCCTCGGCCCGTCGCACCGAAAAGCCGCTGCACCCGACCAACCTGCACGTGAACCAGGCACTGTTCCCCAACGACACCGTGCAAAGCCGCCTGCCCGACCCGGAATGGCTGGAGCGCTGGCTGGACAGCCAGATCAAGTTCGACGGCGAATGGGAAAAGAAGGTCGTGGACCGCATCCTGCACAACATGTCGCTGCTGTTCGAACGTACCTTCAGCAACGTCCAGGAGCTGAACCGCTACCGCAAGGAAGTGACCCAGCGTATCCTGCCGTCCGGCGCCGCCGCAGCCTGAGCAGGAAAAATCCTTCACAGGCAGCAAGGCAGTACAATCGCAAAAGCCGCAACTAAGCCGCAACTGAGGTTGCGGCTTTTTTTATCCTTCACCCCAAGCCCACCCGAACCGATCCCGCTCAAGATGGCCGACTTCGAATCCAAACTCTGCACCCGCGACCAACTCCAGCAGCGCGTGGCCCAATTGCCCAAGCCGGTGGTGATGACCAATGGCGTGTTCGACATCCTGCATCGCGGCCACGTTACCTACCTGGCGCAGGCCCGCGCCCAGGGGGCATCGCTGGTGGTGGCGGTCAACACTGACGCCTCCGTCAAGCGCCTGGGCAAGGGCGATGACCGTCCCATCAACACCTGCGAAGACCGCATGGCGGTGCTGGCCGCCCTGGAGTCGGTGGCGCTGGTGGTCCCCTTCGATGAAGATACCGCCCTGGAAGCGGTGCAGCAGGCGCACCCGGAGATCTACGTCAAGGGCGGCGACTACGATATGCACGCTATTCCCGAAGGCCAGGCCGTGGCGGCCTATGGTGGCCAGGTGCTGGCCATTGCCTTCGAGCATGACCGCTCCACCACCAAGCTGCTGGCCAAGGTGCGCAAGCTGGCCGGCTGAGCGCGCCACGCAGTCAAAAAGAACAAGGCCGGCAGGAGCATTGCTCGCTGCCGGCCTTGCCATGTCAGGAACCGGCTGTGTCAGCCGGGCCGGTTCAGTGGTGCATGTGACCCTTCATGTCCTTCATGTCCTTCATATCCTTCATATCGTCCTTGCCGGCCGTGGTGGCCGCACGGTCTTCGACATTGAAGCTCACCTCGACCTTGCCGGCCTTCTCGAAGGTCAGCGTGACCGGTACCTTGTCACCCGCCTGCAGCGGCTTGGACAGGCCCATCAACATGATGTGGTAGCCATTGCCCGGCTGCATGGTGATCTTCTGACCGGGTTTGACTTCCAGCCCGCCATCGAGCTCGCGCATCTTCATCACATTGCCTTCCATGGCCATGGTATGGATCTCACCCGACTTGGCCACCGGCGAAGACACCGCCACCAGGCGGTCCGGCGTGCTGCCCTTGTTTTCGATGCTCACATAGGCACCAGCAGCCGGCTGGCCCGGCACGGTGGCGCGGGCGTAGGGGTGGCCGATGTCGAGCTGACCCAGCTTGTAGTCATGCGCTTGCGACAGTGGAGCGGCCGCCAGCAGGGCAGCGGTGATGGCCAGGGTGGCCGTGCGTTGGAAAAAATGTTTCATATCGTTGAGTCCTGGTTGTCGTTTCGATTCCTGATAAGCGGGCCAGCGGCCAGCAAGGGTGGGCGCAAAGGCCCAAGGGACGGCGCTGATCAGGCAGGCGGCGCACGCGCCTGGGGCGAACCCGGCGCCAGGCTGGCCGAGCGCAGCGGCGGCAGCGCGCGCGCCAGCGGATAGCTCATTGCCGACACGGGAGCGCTATCCCAGCCCGAACTCGGCGCAGGCGTGGCCGCCTGGTGGCCGCAGCACAAGGGGCAATGGCCGGCTGTCACATGCGCCGGGGCATTGCCGCTGTTACCACCCCCGACGCTGCAAATGGCCATGGCCGGCACGTCCCCCAGGCTGCGCGCAGCGGCCTGCTGCCACCAGGGGGCGGCCACCAGGGCCAGCACCAGCCACAGGCAAGCCCATGCCGGCCACCGCAGCCAGCGGCGGCGGGGAGCGGGATGGAGGAAGGCGTGGCGGGAAGACATGGGCAGGGATTATAGCAACCGTCCCCTGGGTTGCCCGGGCGCACGGTTGATGCCGATCATGCCCCGCCGCTTGATGGCGCAGAATGGCGCAGAACGCGAGTGCCCTGTGCGCCCGCCACCGGCGCGGCCCGCCCGTCTTCATGCAAATTGATTGTTCACATCCGCTAGGCTAGACTTACCCTCTTTTTCGGGTATTCCATCCATTTTTCCAAGGGAGACTGCATGTCCTATCACCACAAGCTGACGCTGCGCGCGCTGGTCGCCGCCCTGTCCCTGGCCGCCGTCTGTGCCGCCCCGGCCATGGCCGCCGAGAAGTCCGTCGCGGTGACCGCCATCGTCGAGCACCCGGCCCTGGACGCCATCCGTGACGGTGTGAAGGACGAGTTGAAGGAAGAAGGCTTCGACGCCGGCAAGAACCTGAAGTGGGAATACCAGAGCGCCCAAGGCAACACCGGCACCGCCGCCCAGATCGCCCGCAAGTTCATCGGCGACAAGCCTGATGTGATCGTGGCCATCGCCACCCCCTCGGCCCAGGCCGTGGTGGCCGCCACCAAGAGCATCCCGGTGGTCTATTCGGGCGTCACCGATCCGGTGGCGGCACAACTGGTGAAGGACTGGAAACCTTCCGGCACCAACGTCACTGGCGTGTCCGACCTGCTGGAACTGGACAAGCAAGTCGATCTGATCAAGCGCGTGGTGCCCAAGGCCAAGCGCGTGGGCATGGTCTACAACCCCGGCGAAGCCAATTCCGCCGTGGTGGTCAAGGCCTTGAAGGAACTGCTGGCCAAGTCCGGCATGACCCTGGTGGAAGCCGCCGCCCCGCGTTCGGTGGACGTCGGTTCGGCCGCCAAGAGCCTGATCGGCAAGGTCGATGTGATCTACACCAACACCGACAACAATGTGGTCTCGGCCTATGAAGCGCTGGTCAAGGTCGGCGACGATGCCAAGATCCCGCTGGTGGCGTCCGACACCGACAGCGTCAAGCGTGGCGCCATCGCCGCCCTGGGCGTGAACTACTACGATCTGGGCCGCCAGACCGGCAAGGTGGTCGGCCGCATCCTCAAGGGTGAAAAGCCGGGCGACATCGCCTCGGCCACCAGCAGCAAGCTGGAACTGTTCGTCAACACGGCCGCCGCCCAGAAGCAGGGCGTGACCCTGTCGCCGGAACTGGTGAATTCGGCCAAGACCGTCATCAAGCAATAAACCGAGCCAGGTATGGAAGATCCCGCTGCGACGCGGGATCTTCTTTATTCGGCGGCAGCACCGTAGCGATTGTTTGCCCATACTCATAACGGGCCCGGTCGAGAGGAACGCCGAGGCCTGATCACCATGAACGAGGAGAGGACCATGTTTGCAGTATCGAAGTCATTGCGCGCCATTGCCGGTGCGCTGGCCTTAAGCGCCATCTGTGCCTCGGCCCTGGCGGCCGAGAAGGTGGTGGCCATCACTTCCTTCGTCGAACACCCGGCGCTGGACGCCGTGCGTGACGGTACCAAGGACGAACTGATCGCCGAAGGCTTCGAGCCCGGCAAGAACCTGAAGTGGGATTTCCAGAGCGCCCAGGCCAATGCCGGTACCGCCGGCCAGATCGCCAAGAAGTTCGTGGGTGACAACCCGGACGTGATCGTGGCCATCGGCACCCCCTCGGCGCAGCCGCTGGTGGCCGCGACCAAGACCATTCCCATCGTCTACTCGGCCATCGCCGACCCCATGGCGGCGCAACTGGTCAAGGACTGGAAGCCCTCCGGCACCAACGTCACGGGCCTGTCGCACATGCTGGACCCGGTCAAGCAGGTCGAGATCATCAAGCGCGTGGTGCCTGAGGCCAAACGCGTGGGCGTGGTTTACAATCCGGGCGAAGCCAATTCCGTGTCGGCCCTGAACAACCTCAAGGGCGAGTTGCAGAAGGCCGGCCTGACCCTGGTGGAAGCCGCCGCCCCCCGTTCGGTGGATGTGGCGCCAGCCGCCAAGAGCCTGATCGGCAAGATCGATGTGATGTACACCACCACCGACAACAACGTGGTGTCGGTCTTCGAATCGCTGGCCAAGGTCTGCAACGACGCCAGGATCCCGCTAATCGCGTCGGACACCGGCAGCGTCAAGCGTGGCGCGATCGCCGCCCTGGGCGTGAATTTCTACGACATGGGGCGCCAGACCGGTAAGGTCGTGGCCCGTATCCTGAAGGGGGAAAAGGCTGGCGACATCGCCTCTTCGCCGGTCAAGAACCTGGAGCTGTACGTCAATACTTCGGCGGCGCAAAAGCAGGGCGTGACCCTGTCGCCGGAGTTCGTGAAGTCGGCCACCAAGGTGCTTAACTAAGTACTCAACCCCGCGTGACCTGATTTGTCGGCCATGCACCGCTGGCGCCGCACCACCCGTGCTGTGCCAGCGCCACGCAGAAGACATTCGGCATGGGCGTACCGCGCCTGGCCGAATGTGTTTTTTTAAGAAAGTCCTTTTATGTCGCTGTATACCCTCCTGGGCGCCTTGGAGATCGGCCTGATCTTCAGTCTGGTCGCCCTCGGCGTGCTCATTTCCTTCCGCATCCTGGTATTCCCTGACCTGACCGTCGATGGCAGCTTCCCGCTGGGCGGCGCCGTGGCGGCCACCATGATCGCCGCCGGCTACAATCCCTTCCTGGCCACCTTCGTGGCCCTGCTGGCCGGTGCGCTGGCCGGTTTCATTACCGCCTGGCTCAACGTGCGCTTGAAGATCATGGATCTGCTGGCCAGTATCCTGATGATGATCGCGCTGTATTCGATCAACCTGCGCGTGATGGGTAAGCCCAACGTGCCCTTGATTTCCGAGCCGACCATCTTCACCATCCTGCAGCCGGGCTGGATCCCCGACTATGTGGGCCGCCCGCTGATCCTGCTGGTGGTGGTGACCGCCGCCAAGCTGCTGCTGGACTGGTTCTTCTCTTCCGAGATCGGCCTGGCCATGCGCGCCACCGGCGCCAACGCCCGCATGGCGCGCGCCCAGGGCATCGCCACCGGTCGCGCCACGCTGGCCGGCATGGCGCTGGCCAATTCGCTGGTGGCGCTGGCCGGTGCGCTGTTTGCCCAGACCCAGGGTGGTTCGGACATCTCCATGGGCATCGGTACCATCGTCATCGGCCTGGCGGCCGTCATCATCGGCGAGAACATCCTGCCGGCACGCCGCCTGGTGTGGACCACGCTGGCGGTGATCCTGGGGGCGATCCTGTATCGCTTCTTCATCGCGCTGGCGCTCAATAGCGACTTCATCGGCCTGCAGGCGCAAGACCTGAACCTGGTCACCGCCGTGCTGGTGATGCTGGCCCTGGTGCTGCCCATGGGCAAGCGCAAGTTGAAACTGCTGAGAAAGGGAGCCTGAGATGTTGAAAGCCACCGATCTCAAGATCACCTTCAATCCCGGTACCCCCATCGAGAACCCGGCCCTGCGCGGCCTCTCGCTGGAAATCCCGACCGGCCAGTTCGTGGCCGTGATCGGCTCCAATGGCGCCGGCAAGTCCACCTTCCTCAATGCCATCTCCGGTGACCTGCTGGTCGATAGCGGCAAGATCGAAATCGACGGCACCGACGTCACCCGCAAGCAGGCCTGGGATCGCGCCGGCATGGTGGCGCGCGTGTTCCAGGACCCGATGGCCGGTACCTGTGAAGCGCTGACCATCGAAGAGAACATGGCCCTGGCCATGGCCCGTGGCCGCCGCCGCGGCTTCCAGTTCGCCATTCGCGGCAAGATGCGCGAGCTGTTCCGCGAAAAGCTGGCGATCCTGAACCTGGGTCTGGAAAACCGCCTGACCGACCGCATCGGCCTGCTCTCCGGCGGCCAGCGCCAGGCGGTGAGTCTGTTGATGGCTTCGTTGCAGCCTTCGCGCATCCTGCTGCTCGATGAGCATACGGCAGCGCTCGACCCCAAGACCGCCGCCTTCGTGCTGGAGCTGACGGCCAAGATCGTGGCCGAGGGCAAGCTCACCACCATGATGGTGACCCACAGTATGCGTCAGGCACTGGACTATGGTGACCGCACCGTGATGCTGCACCAGGGCCGCGTGGTGCTGGATGTGTCGGGCCCGGAACGCGCCGGGCTGGACGTGCCGGACCTGCTGAAGATGTTCGAGCAGACGCGCGGGGAGAAGCTTTCGGATGATGCGCTGTTGCTGGGCTGATTTCAGCCTGGATGGCGCTGCCAACGAAAAAGGCTCCCCTCGGGGAGCCTTTTTTCATGGTCGCAGCAGCTTAACTGCCGCCCTCATAGCCATTCTGGCGCCAGGCTTCATAGACCACCACCGCCACCGTATTGGACAGGTTGATGCTGCGATTGCCCGGCCGCATCGGCAAGCGGATGCGTTGCGCGGTGGGGAAGGATTCGCGCCGCTCGGGGGCCAGGCCGCGCGTCTCGGAGCCGAACACGAAGGTGTCGCCCGGCTGGAACGCCAGGCCCGCAAAGGGCGTGGAGCCATGCGTGGTCATGGCGAACATGCGCCTTGCATCGAATTGCGGATCTTGCCGGCGCTGGGCCAGGAAGCTATCCCAGTCGGGATGCACCTGCATGTTGGCGTATTCGTGGTAGTCCAGTCCGGCGCGCCGCATCTTGGCATCATCGAGCGGGAAGCCGAGCGGCTCTACCAAGTGCAGTTGGGCGCCGGTATTGGCGCACAGGCGGATGATGTTGCCGGTATTGGGAGGGATCTCCGGCTCGACCAGGACGACGTGGAACAAAAAACTCTCCTGCAATAAAAAGATCGCCGACCCGGTTCAGGTCGGCAGGGTGCGCGCAAAGACCAGGTTGGTCACGCGCCGGGCGCCGTGCCGCTTGAGCACGATGGCCACTTCATTCAAGGTGGCGCCGGTGGTCATCACATCATCCACGATGCCCACGTGCAGCCCGCGCACCTGGTCCATGGCGGCGAAGGGCAGGGCGAAGGCCGAGCGCACGTTGCGGGCCCGCGCGCCCACCGGCAGCGCCGATTGCGCCTGGGTTTCCTTCTTGCGTTCGAGCAGGCGCGCCTGCACCGGAATATCCAGCAACTGGCCCAGCGGGCGGGCAATTTCCAGCGCTTGGTTGAAGCCGCGTTCCTGCAGCCGCGCCAGGCCCAGCGGTACCGGCGCCAGCACGGTGGGCAGCGGCAACTGCACGTCGCTGCCCGGTACCGGGTTGCGGCGGGTGGCGTCGTAGATCAGCCGGGCCAGCAGCGGCGCCAGTCGCAGGTCGCCGCCGAATTTCAGGGCCAGGGCCAACTGGTCGGAAGGGGCAAAATAATCGGTAGCGACGATGGTGGCATCGAAGGCCGGGCGGTCTTTGAGGCAGGCGCCGCAGCGCAGTTCCTTGCCGGTCACCGGCATGGGCATGGCGCACTGGATACAGCGCCGGTGCTGGCGGGTATAGAAGCGCTTGTGGCAGGGGGCGCACAGGGTCTCGCGCCCGGCCGCACCGCACAGCGCGCAGGAAGAGGGCAGCAGTTGCGGCAATTGCGCCAAGAGGCGCTGCAGCCAGCCGGGGCCGGTCGCTTTGCCTGGCCGCGCGGGTTTGCCGCCGACGGCGCGGTAAGCGCTGCCCGGCTTGGCCTGGGGCGTTGCGGTGGCGGGTTTTGCGGGTTTGACATCCATGTTAGCTGCGCCCGGGAAAAATGGATTTCGACTAAACTACGCGCATTATCGCATCAGCCCCCGTGGATCTGCTGCTTACCTGTTTCCCTATTGCGTTTGCTCACGCCCTCACCCGATGTCCCTGCCGCCTCCTTCTGCCAGCGCCAAGCTGAGCGCTCCCATTGACCTGCCCCTGGTGCGCCGTCGCTTCGGCCAGCCACAACGGGTGGCCGAGTCCGATTTCCTGCGGCGTGAAGTCTCGGCACGGATGCAGGAGCGCCTGGCGCTGGTGAAGATCGACCCGCGTGAAGTGTTGGACGCCGGGTGCGGCGAGGGCGCCGACCTGCCGGTGTTGCAGAAGCGCTACCCGCAAGCCCAGGTGATCGGTCTGGATGGCGCCTATGCCATGTTGGCCAAGGCGGCCGACCACCAGCGCGGCGCGCAGACGGCGATGAATCGCCTGTTCGGCTCCATCAACAAGTGGCTGGGTTCGCCCCCTAGCGGCAACGGCCCGCAACTGGCCTGCGCCGATTTCGCCCGCTTGCCGCTGGCCCCCAATGCGCTGGACCTGGTCTGGTCCAACCTGGCCCTGCACTGGCATCCCCAGCCTGATCGGGTGTTCGCCGAATGGCGGCGCGTGCTGCGGGTGGAGGGCTTGCTGATGTTTTCCTGCTTCGGCCCCGATACCCTGCGCGAGGTGCGCAGCGCCTTCGAGCAGATCGATCTGGCGCCGCACACCTTGCCCTTCGTCGATATGCACGACTTCGGCGACATGCTGGTCAATGCCGGCTTTTCCACGCCGGTGATGGACATGGAAACCATCACCGTCACCTACGAGACACCGCAGCGCCTGCTGGAAGACGTGCGCGCCTGGGGCGGCAACCCGCTGGAGTCGCGGCGCCGCAGCATGATGAGTCGCGCCCAGTATCAGCGCCTGCTGGCGGCCTTCGAGGCCATGCGCAAGCCCGATGGCAAGATCCCGCTGAGCTTCGAGATCGTCTACGGCCATGCCTTCCGCCCGGTGCCCAAGACCACCGCGGCCGGCGAGAGCATCATTCGCTTCGAACGCCCGCCGCGATAGTCACCATTTCATATAAGGCTTGGTTGCACAGCACTATCTGGCAGCCGGCATCGTTGCTGTGAGGTGACGCCCAGTGTTCCATCGGGATCGGCGCATCCTGCGCAAAGTCGCGTCCATGCTGGTTTTGCGGGATGTGTCGTGACTCGCCGTAACAGCGCAAAAACCCATTGCCGACAATGCCGCGGTGCGTGCTTGATCCATGGCGAGGTTAGCCCTTATACTCAAATCGGCAAAAAAATATTCACATAAAGAAATCCCAGCAAGAACAAATAGCAAGAATAAATAAAGACCGCAAAACGGATAGCCACGGATAGCGCCAGTAACAGGCCGGCCACCCAGCAACACCGGGCCGCCGCCATCCAGTGAGGCTTCCCAGCGGTGCGAAACAGAGACACGCTCGACTGCCCATCATGCTGGCGAGGTGCTATGGAGACGCGGGAATGGATACTGAAGCGCAATTGTTCGATTGCGCCACGCCAGCTGGCGTGGGTCTTCGCAATCCTTTGTATGGTTTCACTCACGGTCGCGCTGGGCTTTACGCTCCATGGCGCTTGGACCATCCTGTTTTTTTCAGTCATTGAATTATTGGCAGTGGGCGCGGCCATGCTGGTCTACGCCCGTCATGCCACGGATTGCGAAGTGGTGGCGCTGGAAAGCGGGGGGGGCAGTGCGTGCATGTGGGGCGGTTCACGAACCAGTGGCAACGACGCGCCTTCGCGCAGGAGCTGGAACGTGAACTGGCCGCCAGGTTTGGCGGGACGGCAGCACTCTCATTCTTATAAATTGTTGGGCTCTAGAGGAAATCCATGAAACTTGCGAAGCGCCTTCAAACCTTGTCCCTCGGTGCCTCGCTGCTGGCGGCCGGCTTGCCGGCCTGGGCAGTGGTGGACAGTCCGGGGGGACCGGCCGTGCTGCAGACCAACTTCCAGCCGCCGGTGACCAAGATCGCCGAGCAGATCTACGACCTGCACATCATGATGCTGGTGATCTGCCTGCTCATCTTCGTGGCCGTGTTCGGGGTGATGTTCTATTCCATCATCAAGCACCGCAAGTCGGTCGGCCACAAGGCCGCCTCCTTCCACGAAAGCACCACCGTGGAAATCGCCTGGACCGTGGTGCCCTTCCTGATCGTCATCGGCATGGCCCTGCCGGCCACCAAGACGGTGGTGGCGATGAAGGACACCTCCAACGCCGACCTCACCATCAAGGTCACCGGGATGCAGTGGAAGTGGGGGTATGACTATTTGAAGGGCGAAGGTGAAGGAATCTCCTTCCTCTCCAGTCTGGCAACGCCGCGCGAGCAGATCACCGATCCGGCACTGAAGAAAAACGACAACTACCTCATCGAGGTCGATAACCCTGTGGTGGTGCCGGTCAACAAGAAGGTGCGCCTGGTCACCACTGCCAATGACGTGATCCACTCCTGGACCATTCCGGCCTTCGGCGTGAAGCAGGATGCCATTCCCGGCTTCGTGCGCGACACCTGGTTCCGTGCCGAGAAGATCGGTACCTATCGCGGCCAGTGCGTGGAATTGTGCGGCAAGGATCACGCCTTCATGCCCATCGTGGTCAACGTGGTCAGCGATGACGACTACAAGAAATGGGTCGAGGGCAAGAAGAAGGAAATGGCCGCCAAGGCCGACGACCCCAGCAAGGTCTGGACGGTGGATGAGCTGAAGCAGCGCGGCGAGAAGGTCTATGCGGCCAACTGCGTGGTTTGCCACCAGGCCAATGGCAAGGGTGTGCCAGGGGCCTTCCCGGCGCTCGATGGCAGCGCCGTGGTCAACGGCCCCAAGGATGGCCAGATTCACATCCTGCTCAACGGCAAGAACGCCATGCCGGCCTGGAAGGGCATCTTGAACGACACCGAAATCGCCGCCGTGATCACTTATACGCGCAACAACTGGTCCAACAAGGCCCAGGAAAACATCGTGCAGCCCGCCGAAGTGCTGGCCGCCCGCAAGTAATTGTTTGGAGAACCGGACATGACTACCACCGTCGATCACGCCCCCGATCATTCCCACGATCACGCGCATGGGCATGGGCACGATGACCATTCACACGACCATCCGCACGGCTGGCGGCGCTGGCTGTTGGCCACCAACCACAAGGACATCGGCACGCTCTACCTGTGGTTCTCGTTCACCATGCTGCTCTCGGGAGGCGTGCTGGCCTTGCTGATCCGGGCCGAACTGTTCCAGCCGGGCCTGCAATTCTTCCGGCCTGAATTCTTCAACCAGTTGACCACCATGCACGGCCTGGTGATGGTGTTCGGTGCGATCATGCCGGCCTTCGTGGGCTTCGCCAACTGGATGATTCCACTGCAGATCGGCGCTTCCGACATGGCCTTTGCGCGCATGAACAACTTCTCGTTCTGGCTGCTGCCACCGGCCGCGCTGCTGCTAGCCGGTTCCTTCCTGGTGCCGGGTGGCGCCACGGCGGCCGGCTGGACGCTCTATGCGCCGCTATCGACCCAGATGGGCCCCGGCATGGACATGGGCATCTTCGCCATGCACATCATGGGCGCCTCTTCCATCATGGGCTCGATCAACATCATCGTCACCATCCTCAACATGCGCGCCCCCGGCATGACGCTGATGAAGATGCCCATGTTCTGCTGGACCTGGCTCATCACGGCCTATCTGCTGATCGCCGTGATGCCGGTGCTGGCCGGCGCCATCACCATGACCTTGACCGACCGTCACTTCGGTACCTCCTTCTTCAACGCCGCCGGCGGTGGTGACCCGGTGATGTACCAGCACATCTTCTGGTTCTTCGGTCATCCCGAGGTCTACATCATGATCCTGCCGGCCTTCGGCATCGTCTCGCAGATCATCCCGGCCTTCGCGCGCAAGCCGTTGTTCGGCTATGCCTCGATGGTGTATGCCACCGCCTCGATTGCGATCCTGTCCTTCATCGTCTGGGCGCACCACATGTTCACCACCGGGATGCCGGTCACCGCGCAATTGTTCTTCATGTACGCCACCATGTTGATTGCCGTGCCCACCGGCGTGAAGATCTTCAACTGGATCGCCACCATGTGGCGCGGCTCCATGACCTTCGAGACACCGATGCTGTTCTCGGTGGGCTTCATCTTCGTCTTCACCATGGGCGGCTTCACCGGCCTGATCCTGGCGGTCACGCCGATCGACATCCAGATGCAGGATACCTATTACGTGGTGGCGCACTTCCACTACGTGCTGGTGGCCGGTTCGCTCTTCGCGCTCTTCGCCGGCTACTACTACTGGGGCCCCAAGTGGACCGGCTTCATGTACAACGAATGGCGCGGCAAGTTCCACTTCTGGGCTTCGCTGATCACCTTCAATATCACCTTCTTCCCCATGCACTTCCTGGGCCTGGCCGGGATGCCGCGTCGCTATGCGGACTACCCGGCGCAGTTCACCGACTTCAACATGATTGCCTCCATCGGCGCCTTCGGCTTCGGTTTGTCGCAGGTGTACTTCCTGTTCTTCGTGGTGATCCCCTCCATCAAGGGCGGCAAGAAGGCCGAGGCCAAGCCCTGGGAAGGGGCCGAAGGCCTGGAGTGGACCGTGCCCAGCCCGGCGCCGTTCCATACCTTCGAAGAACCACCGGTGGTGAAATGATCCGCTGTGGATAAGACCATTCACGCCGTCACGCAAGGGAGCACCATGACCACCCGCAAGCAACCCAACAACCTGCGCACCGGCCTGCTGCTGGCTCTGGTGGCGCTGGCCTTCTTCGTGGGCATCTTCGTCAACCGCATCTGGTTTGCGCAATGAAGCGAACCTCTGAACCGGACCAGGAGCAGCCAGAGCGCGGCCTGAACCGCGTGATGCTGCGCAAGCTGGTGGTGGTGGCCGTGCTCATGTTCGGCTTCGGCTATGCCTTGATTCCGGTCTACCGCAAGATCTGCGAAGTGACCGGGGTGAACTTCCTCACGCCCAAGGATGCCACGGTCGAAGCGCCGGCCAATAGCCAGGTCGACAAGTCGCGCGTGGTCACGGTGGAGTTCGATGGCAATGCCCAGGGACCGTGGCGCTTCCGCCCTACGGTGGCCAGCTTGCAGGTGCATCCGGGCGAGATGACGCAGGTCACCTATGAAGTGGTCAACACCCAGGCGCGCAATGTGGATGCCCAGGCCATCCCCAGCTATGCGCCGCAGCAGTCGGCGGCCTTCTTCAAGAAGGTGGAGTGCTTCTGCTTCACCCAGCAGACGCTGGGGCCGAACCAGGCCAAGCAGATGCCGGTGGTGTTCTACATCGATCCCAAGCTGCCCAAGGATGTGACCACGATCACGCTGTCCTATACCTTCTTCGAGATCAATGGCAAGGACAAGACGGCGGGTTCGACAGTACCGACGGGGTCAGCAGGATGAGGAGAACACTTGAACGATGAGCTCAAACAGGCCGCCCAGCGCAAGGCCTCGTTCGGCTTGACCATGAAGGCGGTGTTCTGGTCCTTCTTCGGGGTGCGCAAGCGTAAGGATTACGAATCGGATGCCGCCAAGCTCAATCCGGTCCATGTGATCATCGCCGGCATCCTGGGCGCGGCCATCTTCGTGGCGGTACTGGTGATCATCGTCAAGCTGGTGGTGGCCAGTGCCACAGGTGGTGGATAAGCCAAAGGCAAGGAGCCTAGTGCATTAGCAAAAAATGAATCTGGAATGCAAGGGCATTGCATAGCGCTTAATGCCCGGCAAGACCAGCCAATCGCAATCGCAATCGGATTTCGTACCGGGAGAAGAACATGAGTTCTCAACAAGCCAAGGCGCCCCATTACTTCGTTCCAGGCCCGTCGCGCTGGCCGATGATGGCCGGCATTTCCATGCTCATCACCATGATCGGGGCCTCGGCCTGGGTCAATGGCGTGGCTTGGGCGCCCTACGTCAATATCTTGGGCATCCTGATGGTGTTGGTGGTGCTGTACTACTGGTTCGGCGACGCCATCCGCGAATCCGAGTCCGGCCTCTACAGCGAACGCATCGACCTGTCCTATCGCTGGAGCATGAGCTGGTTCATCTTCTCGGAGGTGATGTTCTTCGCCGCCTTCTTCGGTGCGCTGTTCTATGCCCGCAGCATCACCATGCCGTGGCTGGCCGACCTGGACCACAAGCTGCTCTGGCCCGACTTCACCGGCCAGTGGGGCAATGTCGGTCCGGCCGGCACGGTGGAAAACTTCACCACCATGGGCCCGTTCCCCATCCCCACCATCAATACCTTGCTGCTGCTGTCCTCAGGTGTGACGCTGACCATCTCGCACCACGCCATGCGCGCCGGCCATCGCACCCAGACGGCGGTGTGGCTGTTCCTGACCATCCTGCTGGGGGCGGTCTTCATGGGCTTCCAGGCCTATGAATACATCCATGCCTACAGCGAACTGAACCTCAAGCTCTCCTCGGGCATCTACGGTTCGACCTTCTTCATGCTGACCGGCTTCCATGGGTTCCACGTCACCATGGGCGCGATCATGCTCTCGGTGGTGCTGTATCGCTTGCTGCGCGGGCACTTCACGCCCACCCACCACTTCGCCTTCGAAGGCGCGGCCTGGTACTGGCACTTCGTCGACGTGGTGTGGCTGGGCCTGTATGTGGTGGTGTACTGGCTGTAAGTGCAGGCCGTCTCCGGGAAAAAACAAAGCCGCACTTCGATGCGGCTTTTTCTTGGAACGGGTAGTGCTTAACGGAGTGGTGCGGGCCTCAGCGGATACCGGTCGGCTGTATCCAGCCCAGCTTGTAGCTCAGGAGGATGAAAAGGAATAGTGCCACCGAGAAGCCGACCCGCAAGGTCAGCGCCTGCACGGTGCGGTTGCTCTTGCCCTTGTCGCGCATCAGGAAGATCAATGCCGAAGCCAGGCTGGCCAGGATCAGGACGAAGGCGATGGCGACGATGATTTTCATGACGGTAGAATTCCTGTCTCCATTGGCAAGCTTGCGGTATGCTGCCCTGATTGAATGGGTGTTGTGTTCCAGTGTGTGAATCCATTGTAAGGCCAAACTTCATCGATGCCGACCCGCTTCGTTTTCCGCATCATTCCCTTCTGTGCCACCGTGATCGTGGCCGCCGCCGGCATCGCACTGGGCCAATGGCAGACCCATCGCGCTGAAGAAAAACAAGCCCTGCAACAGCGCCTGCAGATGCGTGCCAGTGAAGCGCCGTTGTCGAGCCTGCCCGCTGCGGATGCTGCTGATGTGGAGTTCGTCCGTATCAAGCTGCGCGGGCAGTTTGTCCCGCAGTGGACGCTCTATCTGGAAAACCGCCCCTACCAGGGCAGCGTCGGCTTTTATGTGCTCACGCTGTTCCAGCCCGAGGGCAGTGCGCAAGCGGTGATGGTGGCGCGCGGCTGGGCTCCGCGTGATGCGCTTGAGCGCACCCGGGTGCCGCAGGTGGCGCCACCTGTCGGCGTGGTCGAGGTAGAGGGCGTGCTGCGTCGGGATGCCGGTCATGTGCTGCAGCTGGGTCAGGCCGATGCGCCGCGACCGCAGGCCATCCTGCAGAACCTGGATATGCCAGCGCTGGCGCAGGCCAGTGGTGTGGCTCTCTCGCCCTTCGTGATCGAACAGGGTGGGGCGGCCGGCGATACGCTGGTGCGTGACTGGCCTGCGCCCGCGCTGGGCATTGATCGTCATCGTGGCTATGCGGTGCAGTGGTATGCACTGGCGGCGATGGCCCTGATTTTTTTCATCGTCACAGGATTCAAACGTGGTCGTCATGACAAAGCCTGAAGTCCCCCCGCAGACAAGCGCTGCCGACGCCGCGCGGCGCCGTCGCCTCGGCCGTTGGAAGATGCTGGCGGTGGTCGCGGTGTGCGCTGCGCCCTTGATCGCTTCCTATCTCACCTATTACGTCATCAAGCCGCAGAGTCGCAACAACTATGGCGCACTGATCGATCCACGCCAGTATCCGATTCCTGATCTCGGCAGCACCGCCATCGATGGCGCGCCCGCCAAGCTGCAGGATTACCGCGGCAAGTGGGTGATGCTGCAGGTCGACGGCGGTGACTGTGGCGAGACTTGCCAGAACAAACTGCTGACCATGCGCCAGTTGCGGCTGATGCAGGGCAAGGAAATGGAGCGCATCGAACGGGTCTGGCTGGTGACCGACCGGGAGCCCATTGCCACCCTCTTGCTGCGCGAATACGACGGAACCGATATCCTTCGGGTTGACGCCGGCAAATTGCAGTCCTGGTTGCCGGTCGATGCCGGGACTTCGGTCCAGGACCACATCTATCTGATCGACCCGCTGGGTAACCTGATGATGCGCTTCCCCAAGGATCCCGATCCCGGCAAGATGAAGAAGGACATTTCCAAGTTGCTGCGCGCCTCGTCCATCGGTTGATACCCATGGCGCAGGCGCACCGTGACGCAAGCTTGACTCAAGATGAATGCAACGACGCTGATACAACTGGGCCTGACCGGGCTCGTGGTGGCCCTCATTCCGCTGGCGCTGGTGTGGCGAGCCCAGGGCGTGGCCAACAAATACCGCAAGCTGGTGTGGGTGACGCTGTTCTTTACCTTCGACCTGATCATGTTCGGCGCCTTCACGCGCCTGACCGACTCGGGCCTGGGTTGTCCTGACTGGCCGGGTTGCTACAGTCATGCCAATCCGCTCCTGGCGCATGAGCACATCAATGCCGCCGAAGAGGCCATGCCCTTTGGCCCCGTGACCTGGGCCAAGGCGTGGATCGAGATGATCCACCGCTATTTCGCCATGGCCGTGGGTTTCCTCATCATCGTGCTGATGGTGGTGGCGTGGCGGCGCTGGCTCAAGTCGGGCAAGACCGAACTGCAGTTCCGCCCCTGGTTCCCGACGGCGCTGCTGGGCTTTGTCTGCCTGCAGGGCGCCTTCGGTGCCTGGACCGTGACCATGAAGCTGCAACCCATCATCGTCACCACCCACCTGCTGCTGGCCTTGACGCTGCTGGCCATGCTGGTGTGGCTGGCGGCGCGGCAGGAGACGCATGTGCCGGTCTCGGCGGCGGGCCGCGCCCTGATCGTGCCGGCCACCTGCGGTGCGGCGCTGCTGGCCTTGCAGATCGCGCTGGGCGGCTGGGTCAGCACCAATTACGCGGCGCTGGCCTGTTCCGACTTCCCGCTGTGCAATGGCAAGCTGGTGCCGGACATGGATTTCCAACACGGCTTCACGCTTTGGCGTCATCTCGGCATGACCGCCTCCGGCGACTACCTGCCGGTCGAAGCGCTGACCGCGATCCACTGGGTGCATCGCAGTTTTGCCTTTGTCGTCATCTTGTATGTTGTATGGCTGGCACAGCGCGCCTTGCATGATGAAGGCTTGCGCAAGACTGCCCGCTGGCTGTTGACGGTGCTGGGTTTGCAGCTCTGTACTGGGCTGGCGACCATCTATCTGAACTGGCCGTTGGCCATCGCCGTGCTGCATAACGGCGGTGCGGCGCTGCTGGTGATCCTGATGGTCATGTTAAACTACAAGGTCCGTTACGCACCCTCCAGCCTGGCCACCGCTGCTCCACCAGTGCACGCCCGGCCCGTCACGCCATGACCACATTGACCGCCCAACCCAACCGCATCGCCCAGTACTGGGCACTGACCAAGCCGCGTGTGACGCAGCTGGCGGTGTTCTGTGCCGTGATCGGCATGTTCCTCTCCACGCCTGAGCTGCCCGACTGGCACAAGGTCATCTTCGGCACGCTGGGCATCTGGCTCCTGGCCGGTGCCGCCTTCGCCATCAATTGCCTGGTCGAGCGCGAAATCGATTCGCGCATGGCCCGCACCGCGCGCCGTCCGATGGCGCGCGGCGAAATCACGGTGGGCCAGACCCTGGTGTTCTCGGGTGTGCTGGGCGGCCTGGGCATGTGGGTGCTGTACAACCTGGTCAATCCGCTGACGATGTGGCTGACCTTCGCCACCTTCGTCGGCTACGCCATCATCTACACCATCATCCTGAAACCGGCCACCTCGCAGAACATCGTCATCGGTGGCCTGGCCGGCGCCATGCCGCCCGCGCTGGGCTGGGCTGCGATGGCCAATGACGTGCCGATGCAGGCCTGGGTGCTGGTGATGATCATCTTCATCTGGACCCCGCCGCACTTCTGGGCGCTGGCCATGTACCGCCGCGACGACTACGCCAAGTCGGGCCTGCCCATGCTGCCCATCACGCATGGCATGGAGGTGACCAAGCTGCACATCCTGATGTACACCATTGCGCTCTTGGCGGTGAGCATGTTGCCCTTTGCCATCGGCATGAGCGGCCTGATCTACCTGGGCGCGGCCGTCTTGCTGGGCGCGATCTTCTTCTGGTATTCGTGGCAGATCTATCGTCACTACACCGACCTGATCGCGCGCAAGGCCTTTGCCTATTCCATCATCTACCTGTCGATCCTGTTCGCGGTGCTGCTGGTGGACCACTATTTCCTGTTCCGCAGTTTCTGAACTCATGAAAAGATTTCTCTCGGCGCTGTTGCTGGCCGCTTGCGCAACGCTGCTGGCGGCCTGCGGCCAGTCCAAGCCTGAACTGAAGTTCAACAACACCGACGTCACCGGCCTGGATTATGCCAAGGACTTCGCCCTGACCGACCACAACGGACAGCCGCGCACCCTGGCCGATTTCAAGGGCAAGGTGGTGGTGATGTTCTTCGGCTATACGCAATGCCCGGACGTGTGCCCCACCACCATGGTGGAGATGTCCAACGTCATGAAGGAACTGGGCCCGGATGCCGATCGGGTGCAGGTCCTGTTCGTCACTGTGGATCCCGAACGCGATACCCAGCAGGTGCTGGCGCAATACGTGCCGGCCTTCGACAAGCGCTTCCTGGGCCTGCGCGGCGATCTGCAGCAGACCGAGAAAGTGGCCAAGGAATTCAAGGTGTTCTACCAGAAGGTGCCGGGCAAGCAGCCGGGCAGCTATGCCATGGACCACACTGCGGGCAGCTATGTGTTCGATCCGCAAGGGCATATTCGTCTCTTCGTCAAGCATGGCCAGGGGCCGCAGACGCTGGCGCATGACATCAAGCTGTTGCTGTCTTGATGGCGTAGGAAAAGAGATAAACGATATAAATCGTTTGGATGAAAAGAAAGGCGCCCGCGGGCGCCTTTCTTGTTGGTGCTGCTGAAGCGGTCTGAAGAACCGATCAGGAATAAGCCTGCAACGCAGTCTTCATCTTCTTCAGCGCCACTGCCTCGATCTGGCGGATACGTTCGGCCGAGACGCCGAATTCGTCGGCCAGCTCATGCAGGGTCGCACCCGAGCCATCGTCATTGGCCAGCCAGCGGGCTTCGACGATACGGCGCGAGCGGTCGTCCAGCTTGGACAGGGCGGCTTCCAGGCCTTCGGATTGCAGGCGGTCGTACTGCTTGGCCTCGATCACGCGGGTCGGCTCCGAGTTGTCAGAGGACAGATAAGCGATCGGCGCGAACTTGTCATCATCGTCATCGGTGGGCGATTCCAGGGCGATGTCGCGACCGGACAGACGGGTTTCCATCTCGATCACTTCTTCGCGCTTGACGTCCAGGGTCTTGGCCAGGGCCTCGACCTGGGCCGGCGTCATCGCGTCCAGGCCTTCCTTGTGGCTGCGCAGGTTGAAGAACAGCTTGCGCTGGGCCTTGGTGGTAGCCACCTTGACCAGGCGCCAGTTCTTCAGGATGTACTCGTGGATCTCGGCCTTGATCCAGTGCATGGCATAGGACACCAGGCGCACGTTCTGGGCCGGGTCGAAGCGTTTGACCGCCTTCATCAGGCCGATATTGCCTTCCTGGATCAGGTCGGCGTGCGGCAGGCCATAGCCCAGGTAGCCACGGGCGATCGACACCACCAGGCGCAGGTGCGACAACACCATCTTCTGGGCGGCGCCCAGGTCATTCTTTTCGCGCAGGTCGCGCGCCAGCTTGACCTCTTCTTCCTGGGTCAGCATGGGCAGGCGGTTCACTGCCGAGATATACGCGTCGATATTTCCCAGGCTGCCGGAAAAACCCAGCGCGAGTGCATTGGACTCGGCAGGCATGAGTGCAGTGTGTGCAGACGCAGTTTTCATGGATTCTCCTTGGTTCCTCACGGAAACAGTATGAAGCGGTAGGTTCGGGTGCCGGGGGCAATGTGGCCAACTTCCCCGGCTTGGCCAACGTGGCCAGATGCTGTTTGGTGCAGTGCTCGACTAAAACTGGAGCAATTCGATAAGGTATTCTAGCACTCGACACCCAAGAGTGCTAATAGCATGATAGTGAAGCTCTGATAGATACCCTCTATTGCTGTCCAGCTAGTCATTGCATTGTTTCCCCTTCATATTAGTCGCCTTTGGACGACAAAAGTTGCGATTGGGGTCAAAACGGGGCGAGAAACTTGTAACAATTTTTGCAGCGCGCCAATGGCGGTTGGAGAGGGGGCGTGCCGAAGCAAAACAAGGGTAGAACGACGCGCTATCTCGACACGCGGGCTCGATATCGAACGAGGACTGCGTATTAAGAAGACGGGGAACCGAGCGATTTATTGTTGTGAGGCCGCATGATCGCTAGAATTTCCCGCCAGAAAGTCCAAAGCCCGCTGGTGCGGGCTTTGTCCTCAATTTACAGGGGCACGACCAATGGTTTGGAAAACCCCTGTCTCTATTCAATCGAGTATAGCACCCGGTCTCTCCCGCGTTCAATAGGTATGCCCATGCTGAAACACATCACGGCGCCCCGACTATCGACCCTGCAGCGCTTCTTCATGACGACGTCGCAGCGCGATGCGCTGGGGTGTTATGCCTGGAATCAAGCCATCGGTGCCGGGATGCTGCCAATTCTTGGTGATTTCGAAGTAGCACTGCGCAATGCCTTGCATCGGGCGCTGTCGCAATATTTCGGAGCGGTGGACTCGTTCGGCTGGATGATGCCCAGGCCCAATCCCGCTCATGCCATCAACCCGGCTGCGCCGGCGTTGTTGCCGCCCATTCACAAGTTGACGCCCAAGTCCCGGGATGACGTGGTGTCAGCCATGGAAAAAGTCAAAGCCAAGAAACCGATGGCTTACATGGTCAGCCCGGATGATGTGGTGGCAGCATTGCCATTCGGATTCTGGGAGGTCTTGATCGGCGGCCTTGCTCATCACTCCCAGCCCAGGGGATTGCAGAGCGCTATCCTTGCCTCGGTCTTTCCTCATGCGCCCGATATTGCCGCTATTCCCTACGGCAGCCAGGTCTTCAAGAAGCGGGTGGTCGATCTGCTCAAGAGAATCCGGGACGTTCGTAATCGTATCGGTCACCATGATGCATTGTGGAGCACGCCGGAGTTCAACCATTTCGGTGTCCTTGGCCATATCCCGCGCCGACCTCGGCATACCATCAACAGCCTGCGTCGCTTTGTGGACAACATATCCTGGTTCGGGGGCTGGATCGACCCGGCTATCACGACTTACCTGCACAACAGCGATCACTGGTGGTCCTTGCAGGTGCTGCTGGACCGGCGAGCGCTGGCGATCTACCGCCACTCAGGTGGCGTGGCTGGCACCTACCGTTCTATCCTTGATGCCGCCGAGCTTCCTGTGACGCGCTTGACATTACGCCGCAAACCGTGGAGCCGGCAGCCAGAGCGCGCGTGCAGGGATCGCTATTTCTATTGACCCCACCGTCTGGTTTTCGGAAGCGGTCGATTCAAGCCTTGCGCGCCAACTGCCTGCGCACCGACAGCATCGCCCCGAACAAGCCCAGCAAGCCGCTCACTGCCAGCAGCAGGCCGATGGCCATGGGGCTGGGCAGGGCCAGCTGGAATTCCGATGCATATAAGTGGGCAAAATCCAGAATGGCTTCGTTCAGCGGTTGTTGCGCCGCCACCACCAGCCCCAGCGCCACCAGCCCGGCACACAGTCCCAGCAACGCACCGGTGTAATAGAAGGGCCGATAGATGAAGGAATTGGTCGCACCGAACAGGCGCGAGACCTCGATTTCATCGCGCTGCGTCATCACCTGCAGGCGTATGGTGTTGAACACCACCGCCACCACCACCGCCCCCAGCGTGATCCCCAGGAACAGCAGCACCAGCCGCAGGATGCGCAGCAATGCCGCCAGCCGCTTGACCCACTCGGAATCGATCTGCACCGTATCCACGCCCGCTTCCTTCTTCAGTTGCTGGGCGATGTCATCCACCCGGCCGGCGTTCATGGCGTTCTCAAAGCCCGGCAGGCGCACCACGTAGCTGTCCGGCAGCGGGTTGCTGCCCAGCGTGTTGAGCACGTCGGCTAGGCCGGTCTTGCTCTTCAAGGCGTCGAAGGCCTTCTCGCGCGGGATGAACTCGACCTTGCCATTGGTCTTGCTGTCCTTCAACACCTGGCTGATGGTCTTGCCCACCGCCTGGGCCGCCTCGCGGCTGGCGTCGGGCTTCATGAAGATGCTGATCTCGGGCTCTACCGACATCTGGTCCGAGATCGGCCGCACGTTTTCCAGCGCCGACAGGCCGGCAAAGGGCAGTGCCAGCGCAATCGACACCACCAGCACGTTCAAGACGAAATTGCCCGGTGAGCGCAGCAGGTGGCGCAGGGCGTCCGCAATCGCGGCGCAATGCTGTCGCAGCCAGTTCATGGCGATACCTCCACGGGATTGGCTACGCCGTTGTGCCAGCCATCGACGATGCGGCCCCGGTCCAGGTAGATGATGCGGTCGGCACCGGTGAGGAATTGTTCGTCGTGGGTCGAGATCAGGCAGGTCACGCCCACGCCGTGGAAGGATTTCAGCGCCGCCAGCACCTTGTTGGCATTGGCCCGGTCCAGGTTGGCGGTGGGTTCGTCGGCCAGGATGATCTGCGGCCGGTTGACGATGGCGCGCGCGATGGCCACGCGCTGCTGTTCGCCACCGGAGAGTTCCAGCGGCTCGCACATGGCCTTGCCCAGCAGGTCGACCTTGTCCAGCGCGGCGCGGGCGCGCTTTTCGGCATCCGGGCGGGAGGAGCCGGTCACGATCAGCGGCAGCATCACGTTGGCCAGCAGGTTGCGGTCCAGCAAGAGTTTCTGCTGCTGGAAGATCAGTCCCAGGTTGCGCCGCAGATACGGCAGGCCGGACGCCTTGAGCCCGACGATGTCGGTGCCGCTGACGGTGAGCTTGCCCGAGGTGGGGCGCTCGATGGCCGCGATCATCTTCAGCAGCGTCGATTTGCCGGCGCCGGAAGGGCCGGCCAGAAAGATCAATTCGCCCTTCTTCACCGACAACGTGATGTCGCGCAGGGCATAGACCTCGCGCGCGTATTGCTTGGAAACCCGGGTAAATTCAATCATCGGTTCAACTCAGGAGGGCGTCGACGAATTCAGTGGCATTGAAGGGTTGCAGGTCTTCGATCTTTTCACCCACGCCGATGAAGTACAGCGGCACCGGGCGGGTCTTGGCGATGGCAGCCAGGATGCCGCCCTTGGCCGTGCCATCCAGCTTGGTCACCACCAGGCCGGTCAACCCCAGCGCATCATCGAAGGCCTTCACTTGCGCCAGCGCATTCTGGCCGGTGTTGCCATCGATGACCAGCAGCACTTCGTGCGGCGCCGAGGCCATCGCCTTGGCAATGACCCGCTTGATCTTCTTGAGTTCATCCATCAGGTGCAATTGCGTGGGCAGACGGCCCGCAGTATCGACCATCACCACATGGGTGCCGCGCGCCTGCGCCGAATGCACCGAGTCATAGGCCACCGCCGCCGGGTCGCCCGACTCCTGCGCGATCACCTGGACGTTGTTGCGTTCGCCCCAGACCGCCAGTTGCTCGCGGGCGGCGGCGCGGAAGGTGTCGCCGGCCGCCAGCAGCACCGACTGGCCGTGCGCCTGCAGGTGCAGCGCCAGCTTGCCGATGGTGGTGGTCTTGCCGGCGCCGTTGACGCCGGCAATCATCATCACCAACGGCTTGGCGCGATCCAGGACCAGCGGGCGCTGCAGCGGCTGCAGCAGGTCGATCAACAAGGTACGCAGGGCGGTGCGCACCTGGGCGGCTTCAGTGAGGCGCTCGTTCTTGACCTTTTTCTTCAGTTCGGCCAGCAGCCACTGGGTGGCTTCGACCCCGGCGTCCGATACCAGCAGGGCCGACTCCAGCTCCTCGTACAAATCTTCATCAATGCGCGCACCGACGAAGAGCGTGGTCAGGTTGCTGGAGGTCTTGGACAGGCCGGCCTTGAGGCGCGAGAGCCAGGAGCGCTTGGCCTCGGGCGCAGGTTCGGGGGCGGCCACGATCTCGACCTCTTCCTCGCTGGCGGCCACCGGCTCGGGCGGCGGTGCCGGCTGGCTTGCGGGTGCCGCAGCGACCGGGGCGGCGGGGATATCGGCAGTGGCAGCAGGCGCTACAGGCGCCGTAGCAGCAGGAACGACAGGTGCAGGGACGGCAGGAGCAGGCGCCGGTTCGGCCTGGGGTGGCAGCGCGGGTTGCGCTTCCGGTTTGGGTTTTCTCTTGAAGAAACTGAACATCGGATGGCGGATAGGCTGGATTGTGCTGCGGCCAGGCGGCAGGAGGGGAGGGTGGGAAGACAGGCGCCTGGCTGCCCTGAGCACCGCAGTGGACAGGTGACACAGGTTACAATTGCCCCCTCCACAAGACCCGCGCATGGCCGCCAGGGTCAATGAATCCTGCATTTTATCAGAGCACAGCCCATGAAATCGAAGATCAAAGCCTTCCTGGCCAGCGCCCTGTTGAGCCTGTTGGCCAGCACCGCGCCCCAGGTGCAGGCCGAGCCGGCGCAGGCATTCGTGCTGGGCAATGGCTTGAAGCTCATCGTCAAGCAAGACCGGCGCGCGCCCACGGCGGTGCAGATGGTCTGGTACAAGGTGGGTGGCATCGATGAACTCAATGGCACCACAGGGGTGTCGCACGCGCTGGAACACATGATGTTCAAGGGCACGAAGCAGCACAAGGTCGGCGAATTCAGCCGCCTGGTAGCCGAACTGGGCGGCCAGGAAAATGCCTTCACCGCCAACGATTTCACTGCCTATTTCCAGCAGATCGAAAAGAGTCACCTCGAAAAAGTGATGGCGCTGGAAGCCGACCGCATGGCCAATCTGCAATTCGATGCCAACGAGTTCGCCAAGGAAATCCGCGTCATCATGGAAGAGCGCCGCTGGCGCACCGATGACCAGCCCATGGGCCTGTTGAACGAAGCCTTGAATGCCGCTGCCTGGACCGCCCATCCCTATCATCATCCGGTCGTAGGCTGGATGGACGACCTGCAGCACATGACGGTACAGGACATCGCCCACTGGTACCGCCAATGGTATGCCCCCAACAACGCCACCCTGGTGGTGGCCGGTGATGTCGAGCCGCAGCGCGTGCTGGCGCTGGCCAGGAAATATTTCGGCAAGATTCCCGCCCACCCCCTGCCGCAGGGCAAGCCGCAGAACGAGCCCGAGCAACGCGGGATGCGCCGCGTCACCGTCAAGGCCCCGGCCGAGAATCCCTATGTGGTGATGGCCTGGAAGGTGCCGGCCTTGCGCCAGGTCGAAGCCGACCAGGATGCCTACGCCCTGGACGTGCTCTCGGCGGTGCTCGATGGCTATGACAATGCGCGCCTGAGCGCCCAACTGGTGCGCACCGCCAGCAAGGCCACGGCAGTGGGCGCCAGCTATAGCGGCGTGGCGCGCGGCCCGGTGCTGTTCACGCTGGAAGGCAGCCCGGCTGATGGTGTCAGCACCGAAGAACTGGAAGGCCTGCTGCGCGCCGAGGTCGAGCGCATCGCCCGCGAAGGCGTATCCGAACAGGAATTGCAGCGCGTGAAGAGGCAATTGATCGCCTCCCAGATCTACAAGCGTGATTCGGTCTTCGGCCAGGCCATGGAAATGGGCATGATGGAAACCATCGGCCTGGGCCAGCAGAACATCGACCGTCTCATCGAACGCCTCAAGAGCGTGAGCGCGGCCCAGGTGCAGGCGGTGGCGCAGAAATATTTCAAGGACGATACCCTGACCGTGGCCACGCTGGTGCCGCTGCCGCTGGAGGGCAAGAAGCCCGCCGCGCCCCCGGCCGGGCTGTTGCACTGAAGCCTTGATCTACCACACCCCAATCCGATAGCCGATCGGCTTTATTGTTCTGTTGCTGTTCTTCTCGGAGGAAAACATGCCTGTCATCGTCGTTGCCAATCCCAAGGGAGGCGTAGGCAAGACCACCCTGGCCACCAACCTGGCCGGCTATTTCGCCAGCCAGGGCCATGGCGTGCTGCTGGGCGACATCGACCGCCAGCAGTCCTCGCGCGCCTGGCTGGCGATCCGTCCTGAGCAGGCGCGCCCCATCGCTACCTGGGACGTGAGCGAAGACAACGTCGCCAAGCCCCCCAAAGGCACCAGCCACGTGGTGCTCGACACCCCTGCCGGACTGCACGGCTGGCGCCTCAACGACACCCTCAAACTGGCCCACAAGATCCTGGTGCCGCTGCAACCCTCGATCTTCGACATCCTGGCCACCCAGGATTTCCTGCGTCGCCTGGCCAATGAAAAGGCGGTGCGCGATGGCGAGATCGATGTCGGCATCATCGGCATGAGGGTGGATGCGCGCACCCGCTCGGCCGAGCAACTGCAGCGCTTCATCGAAGGCCTGAAGCTGCCGGTGCTGGGCTATCTGCGCGATACCCAGAACTACGTCCAACTGGCGGCCCACGGCCTGACCCTGTGGGATATCGCCCCTTCGCGCGTACAGCGCGACCTGGAGCAATGGGAACCGATCCTGCACTGGCTGGACCGGCGCCCGGCCCATGACAGTGGCAAGGAAGAGGGCCAATGATGGGCCACTTCCGCTTCGGCTCGATCTTCCCGTCTTCCATGAAAAAGACCTTCACCCTGCTCCTGCTCGCGCCGGCCCTGCTGCTCAGTGCCTCGGCCCAGGCCGCCCTGGCCATCCAGTCCTGGACCCAGCCCGATGGCGCACGCGTGCTGCTGGTGAGCAATCACGCCATTCCCATGCTGGACGTGAGCGTGCAGTTCGACGCCGGTCGTCGCCGTGATCCGGCCGCCAAGGCTGGCCTGGCCGAACTGACGGTGGCCAGCCTCACACGCGGCGTGGAGGCCGCCGATGGCAAACCGGCCCTGAACGAAGCGCAGATCCTGGATGGCTTTGCCGACGTCGCGGCCCAGCAGCAAGGCGGCGCCGGCCAGGACCGGGCCGGCGTGAGCCTGCGCACCCTGTCTTCGCCGGCCGAGCGCGATGCCGCGCTGGGCCTGCTGGCGCGCATCCTGGCCCAGCCCAGCTTCCCGCAGGCGGCGCTGGAGCGTGACCGCGCCCTGACCATCGCCAACCTCAAGGAGGAACTGACCAAGCCTGAAGCCATCGCCGAAAAAGCCTTCATGCAGGCCGCCTACGGTCATCACCCGTATGCCATCGAGGCCAGCCCCGCCACCCTGCAAGCCATCACCCGCGACGACCTGCTGGCCTTCCACCGCAGCCATTACGTGGCCAACCGCGCCGTCATCGCCATGATCGGCGACATCACCCCGGAGCAGGCGCGCACCATGGCCAGCGCCCTCACGCGCGCACTGCCGCAAGGCGCCGCCCTGCCGGCGCTGCCACCGGTGCCCGCGCCCCAGGGTAGCGAGCAGCGCATCGCCCATCCGGCCTCGCAATCGCACATCTTGATCGGCGCGCCGGCCCTGCAGCGTGGCGACCCGGATTTCTTCGCCCTCACGGTGGGTAATTACGTGCTGGGCGGTGGCGGTTTCGTCTCGCGCCTGACCGATGAGGTGCGCGAAAAGCGCGGCTTGAGCTACAGCGTCTATAGCGGTTTTTCGCCGCTGGCCCAGCCGGGCCCGTTCCAGATTGGCTTGCAGACCAAGAAGGAACAGACCGCCGAAGCCCTGCGCGTGACCCGCGCCACGCTCGACAGGTTCCTGCAGGAAGGCCCCACCTCCGCCGAGCTCAAGGCCGCCAAGGACAACCTGACCGGCGGCTTCGCCCTGCGCATCGACAGCAATGCCAAGCTGCTGGAAAACCTGGCCGTGATCGGCTTCTACGGCTTGCCGCTGGATTACCTGGACCACTGGATAGAACGCGTCCGCGCAGTCAGCGTGCAGGATGTGCGCGCTGCCTTCGGCAAGCATGTGCATCCGCAGGCGTTGTCCACCGTCATCGTCGGCGAAGGCGTGCAGTAAATCATTTGAATCATTTAAATCATTTCAGTCATTCATCTCACTTCGACGGCCAAGCCCGTTTGCAGCAAGGAAATTCATGCGCAAGAGCAGTTCCCCCAAATCCAGCCCCCGCCCTGCCGGTCAAGGCAGCAAGCCGGCCCGACCGGTCAACCGTGGCCCGCACCAGGTGCGCATCATCGGTGGCCAGTGGAAGCGCACGCCGCTGCCGGTGCTGGAGGCCGAGGGCCTGCGCCCCACGCCTGACCGTGTGCGCGAGACCGTCTTCAACTGGATCACCCACCTGATCGATGCCAACTGGGAGCAGGTGGCTTGCCTGGACCTGTTTGCCGGCTCCGGTGCGCTCGGTTTCGAAGCCGCCAGCCGTGGCGCCCGGCGTGTGGTGATGGTGGAAAACAATGGCCCGGCGGTGCGCCAGCTGGAAGCCAACCGCACCAAGCTCAAGGCCGAGAGCATCGCCATCGTGCGCGGCGACGCCCTGGCCGCGGTACAGAACGCCGCCCAGCGCGAGCCGGGCGGCTTCAGCCTGGTCTTTATCGACCCGCCGTACCACCAGGGCTGGTTGGAAAAAGTGTTGCCCGCGTGCATGTCTTTGCTCACGCCTTCCGGCCTGGTCTATGTCGAGGCCGAATATGCGCTGCACGGCGAGCAGGCACCGGCCTGGATGCAAGCCTGGGAAGTGGTGCGCGCCGACCAGGCCGGCATGGTCTTCTATCATTTATTGCAACGCAAAAGCAGCACCCAAATTGAGGCATAATGCGCCTTCTGATTCAATAGCCGGTGAGGAGACACCATGGTCACAGCTGTATATCCGGGGACCTTCGATCCGTTGACGCGTGGGCATGAGGACTTGGTCCGCCGCGCTTCCGGACTGTTCGACAAGCTGGTCGTGGGCGTAGCCGACAGCAAGAACAAGAAGCCTTTCTTTTCGCTCGAAGAGCGTCTGTCGATTGCCAATGAAGTACTGGGCCACTATCCCAACGTCCAGGTCGAGAGTTTTTCAGGCTTGTTGAAGGATTTCGTGCGCCAGAACAATGCCCGCGTCATCGTGCGCGGCCTGCGCGCGGTCTCGGACTTCGAATATGAATTCCAGATGGCCGGCATGAACCGCTATCTGCTGCCGGACGTGGAAACCCTGTTCCTGACGCCGTCTGACCAGTACCAGTTCATCTCCGGCACCATCGTGCGGGAAATCGCCCAGTTGGGTGGCGATGTGTCCAAGTTCGTGTTCCCTTCGGTCGAAAAATGGCTGAAGGAAAAGATCGCCAAGCAATAAGGCTGGGCGTTCCCAAGAGGTAAAGGTAGGGCAATGATGTTTCAAGCAAGCGAGGTGCAGCCATGGCACTGATGATTACCGACGATTGCATCAACTGCGACGTGTGCGAACCGGAATGCCCCAATGAGGCCATCTACATGGGGCCGCAGATCTACGAGATCGATCCGGGCAAATGCACCGAGTGCGTCGGCCACTTCGAGGAGCCGCAGTGCCAGCAGGTCTGCCCGGTCGCCTGCATCCCCTTCAACCCGGCCTGGCGCGAAAGCCGCGAGCAGTTGATGGACAAGTACGAACGCCTGCAGGCCGAGGCCAAGGGCAGTTGAGTCTGCTCATCTGGTCCTGCTAGCCCTGCGGTGGTCTGCCGAGATGCCGTTCAGTGTTGCACTGAACGGCATTTTGGTTTTCTTAATGCACTCTCGGTGAGTCATAAGCCAGCCTTAATGCCCGCTAGTTGCTCCCTAGTTGCTCGCTAGCGCTGTCATCCCAAGGAACAACATGCAACACCTGCCCAAGCCCGCCGTCGCGGCGCTGCTGCTCAACACCACCATCTGGGGCCTGTCCTGGACCGGCACGCGTGCGCTCGAAGGCATGGGCCTGCACCCGGTCTGGGCCACGGCCGCCATCTTCGGCCTCTGCGCCTTGCTGCTGCTGACCCTGCGCTACCGCGACCTGCCGCAACTGTGGCGCCATCCGGCCCTGCTATGCGTGGGCCTGGCCACGGGCCTGACCAATTGCGCCTTCAACGTTGCCGTGGCCTATGGCGACGTGGTGCGGGTGGTCTTGCTGTTCTACCTGATGCCGGTCTGGACCGTGATCCTGGCGCGCCTGGTGCTGCACGAAGCCATCACCCCGCGCTCCCTGGCCCGCGTGGCGCTGGGCCTGGGCGGCGCCTTCATCGTGCTGTACCAGCCGCGGCTGGGCATTCCGCTGCCGCGCAGCCTGCCGGACTGGATGGCGCTGGCAGCCGGCCTGCTGTTTGCCTTCACCAATGTCTTGCTGCGGCGGATGCACGGGCTGTCCTCCGATGGTGCGCGCGCTGTCGCCATGCTGGCCGGCAGTGGTCTGTTGGCTACCTTGTTGGGGCTGCTGCTGTCGCTCTTGGGGATGATCGCCTGGCCGTTGCAGGTGTCGGCTGCAGCCGCGCCGGTGGTGGGGGTGTGGGCGTTGTTGTTCCTGTTCTCCAACCTGTGCCTGCAATATGGCGTCTCGCGCCTGCCGGCCAATATCACGGCGGTGGTGATGTTAACCGAGATCCTGGTGGCCAGCCTCTCCTCCTGGGCCCTGGGGGCGGCTGAACTGCGTGTGCAGGATCTGGTGGGCGGCATCCTCATCATCGCCGCCCCGTGGATCGTACGCGAGCGCCAAGTGAGCGCGCAGGCGGCCTGATCAGTCGCAGGCGGCCTGACTAGTCGCTGGCGGCCTGCACCACGCGATTGCGGCCGGCTTCCTTGGCCTGGTACAGGGCCTGGTCGGCGGCCTTGAGCATGGCTTGCTTGACGTCCACCGCCGGACGCCCGCGATCCGGTGGCGACAACGACGCCGCACCGATGGAGGCGGTGATCTTCAAGGGATCGCGCGAGCCCTCGATCATCACGCCGCGGCTGCAGATACCGGCGCGGATACGTTCGGCAATGCGCACCGCATCGTCGCGCGTGGCGTGCGTCAACAGCACCACGAACTCTTCCCCGCCGTAGCGGCCCAGCGCATCCGACAGGCGCAGTTCCTTCTTGATGCGCGCGGCCACTTCGCGCAGCACATCATCGCCGCTCTGGTGGCCGAACTGGTCGTTGACGCGCTTGAAGTGGTCGATGTCGATGAACAGGCAAGACAAGGCCGAACGATCCCGTTGGCTGCGCGCCACCTCTTCGGCCATGCGCTGCTCGATGTAGCGGCGGTTGTTGACCCCGGTCAGCGGATCGGTCAGGCCGATGTGCTTGAGGCGCTCATTGTTGATGACGTTTTCCAGGCAGATCGCCGCCACCGTGGCCAGGCGCTCGATGAAGTCGGTGGCCAGGGTACGGGTAAAGCGCTCCTGGTAGGCGCTGCCCAGCGATAGATAGCCCAGCAGCCGATGCTGGCGCACCAGCGGCAGCACCGCCACGCTCACCGGCTCGTAATGCGGGAACAGCGGGCCGTGCAGCGCCGAGACATATTCGCCCAGGCGCGGCTTCTCGCTTTCCAGCGCATCTTCGTCGTCGATGAAGTGCAGCGGATCCTTCAGGAACAGCAGCTTGGGGAATTCGTTCACGCCGATCTGCAGGTCGCGCAGGATGTGCTGGATACCATGGTCGTGATCGATCAGCGACAAGGTCACGGTCTCCAGGCTGAACACGCCCGGCATCACGGTCAGCATCACCTCGATCAGTTCGCGGAACTGGCTGGCGCCGATCAGTTTCAGGTCGAAGGCCTGGTGGCGCTCGATGATGGATTGATTGATGTGCGCCTGCTGCAGCAGATCCTGCAGTTCGCTTCTCAGTTGTTCGTTGTCGGCAATCAGCGATTCCATCTCGATGGTCGATCTCATGTGTTCATCTGCATTTTCCGGCGCATCGCCGGCCCTCGCCCAAACCGGTTGCCCGGTCCCCCTGCGGCCTGCCACGCTCGTGACGTGCGGCCTACTGCATGTGACGCGATCTGACACAATCCAACTATATCGGCAGTGAAGGCCGCAGCTTGAGAGCTGCGCGCCGTTCCTGTCATGGCCAGCAAGAAGCGTTCCCGTCCTTGCCCAGGCTGGCGGCCCGGCTTATGCGGTCGCAGACGCAAAAAAGCGCGTCTGCATCTCTTCCAGCCCCAGCGTACGCAATACCTCCTGCAGGCGCTCGGCCGGACGGCGGCGCGGCAGGTCGCGGTATTGCGCAATGATTAACTCGTTCTTCATCGAATGTTCCCAGCCCACCAGCTCGGTCACGCTGACCTTGTAGCCATGCGCCTCCAGTTGCAGGCAGCGCAGCACATTGGTCACCTGGCTGCCGAATTCGCGGGTATGCAGCGGATGGCGCCAGATCTCGGTGAGCGAATTGGCCAGCGACTTGCCCTTGTTGCGGTTCAGTACCGAGGCCACCTCGGCCTGGCAGCAGGGCACCAGGACGATGAAGCGGGCCTGTTTGGCCAGGGCGAAATGGATGGCGTCGTCGGTGGCGGTGTCGCAGGCGTGCAGCGCGGTGACCACGTCGATGTTGTCGGGCAGGCTGGGCGAGCTGATCGAATCGGCCACCGACAGGTTGAGGAAGGACATGCCGCCAAAGCCCAGGCGTGCCGCCAGCTCTTCGGACTTGCGCACCAGTTCTTCGCGGGTCTCGATGCCGTAGATGTGGGGCGCGCCGGCCAGACCCTTGAAGAACAGGTCGTAGAGGATGAAACCGAGATAGGACTTGCCCGCCCCGTGGTCCACCAGGGACACGTCCGGGTGGTCGGCCAGCACTTCCTGCAGCAGCGGTTCGATGAACTGGTAGAGGTGATAGACCTGCTTCAACTTGCGGCGGCTGTCCTGGTTGAGCTTGCCGTCGCGGGTCAGGATGTGCAGTTCCTTCAACAGTTCGATGGACTGCCCAGGGCGGATCTCATGCGCCTGCGGCGCGCTCTCTGCGACGGGTTTGGCGCGGCTCTGCGATCGGCCGGAGGCGGGGGAGGATGGCTTGCTCATGGTGCTGCACTGGCGAAGGGCCGGCGCGTGAGCCGGCGGGTTGGTATGGGGGCAGGATCGGTATCCCGTCATTCGGAACTGTCCAGTCCGAACGGTCTCCTGAAGCGGATATGAAGAAGGGGAACCGAATTGCGCCGTGGCCGGGCATTTTACCCGATCCGGCTACCAAGCTCCTGAAGTAACGCGCCCTAGTCTTGTTGCCAGGCTGCAAACATCCGGGCGTGCGGCCCGGATGCCGCGAGTTTGTCAGCGACCGCTGAAGACGGCTGCGCGTTTTTCCTGGAAGGCGGCGATGCCTTCCTGGCGGTCGGCGCTGGCGGCCATCAGGGAAAAGGATTTGCGTTCCAGCAGCAGGCCCGCCTCCAGCCCCAGCTCGAAGGATTGCAGCATGGCTTCCTTGGCCAGGCGTACTGCCAGTGGCGACTTCTGGGCGATGCGGGTGGCCAGCGCCAGGCTGCGCTCCAGGGTGGCCTCATCCTCCACCACCTCGGCTACCAGCCCGGCCTGCAAGGCTTGTTCGGCGGTGATGAATTCACCGGACAGCACCATCTTCATCGCCAGTGGCTTGCCCACCGTGCGGATCAGGCGCTGTGTGCCGCCTGCGCCGGGGAGGGTGCCGACATTGATTTCCGGTTGGCCGATGCGGGCGCTGCGTCCGGCGATGGCGATGTCGGCGTGCATCAACAGCTCGCAGCCGGCACCCAGCGCATATCCGTTCACGGCCGCCAGCAGCGGCTTGGGGAAACGGGCGATGGCGCGCCAGTACTGGGCGCGCACGTCGAGCTGGGTGGCGATGGCATCCTTGTGGATCATCTCGTTGAGATCGGCGCCGGCGGCAAAGGCCTGGTCGTTGCCGCTGATGACTACCACCCGCACGCTGTCATCCTGCTCGGCGCGCGCCAGTTCCTGCACGATTTCCTGCAGGCTCTGATTGCGCAGGGCATTGCGCACGGCGGGCCGGTTCAAGGTCAGATGCAGCACCTGCTCACCGTGGCGCGTCACCAGGATATCGTCGTGAGGCAATGGCTCCTGCATCACGCCACCCGCTCGATCACCAGCGCAATGCCCTGGCCCACGCCGATGCACATGGTGCATAGCGCATAGCGCCCACCGCTGCGCTCCAGCTGGTTGAGGGCGGTGGTCACCAGGCGCGCACCGGAGGCCCCCAGCGGATGGCCGATGGCAATCGCACCGCCATTCGGATTGACATGCGCCGCGTCGTCCGGCAGGCCGAGCTCGCGGGTGACCGCCAGCCCTTGTGCGGCAAAGGCTTCGTTCAATTCGATCACGTCCATCTGCGCCAGCGTCAGCCCGACCTGGGCCAGCACCTTGCGCGCCGCTGGTGCCGGGCCGAAGCCCATGATGCGCGGCGCCACCCCGGCCGTGGCCATGCCCAGCACGCGCGCCCGCGGTTGCAGGCGATACCGGTCAGCGGCCTGGGGCGAGGCCAGCAGCAGGGCGCAGGCGCCATCGTTGACGCCGGAGGCATTGCCGGCCGTGACCGTTCCATCGGGACGCACCACGCCCTTGAGCTTGGAGAGCGTGGCCAGGGTGGTATCGGGGCGGGGATGTTCGTCGGTAGTGATGATGAGCGGGTCGCCCTTCTTCTGCGGGATCGCCAGCGGCGCGATCTCGCCCGCAAAGAAGCCGGCCTCCTGTGCCGCCGCCCAGCGCTGCTGGCTGCGCAGGGCAAATGCATCCTGGTCGGCGCGGTTGATGTGGAAATCAGTGGCTACGTTCTCGGCCGTCTCGGGCATGGAGTCGATGCCGTATTGCGCCTTCATCAGCGGATTGACGAAGCGCCAGCCGATGGTGGTATCGAAGATCGCCGCGCTGCGCGAGAAAGCCGATTCCGCCTTGCCCATCACGAAGGGCGCGCGCGTCATGCTTTCCACGCCACCGGCGATCATCAGCTCCACTTCGCCCGACTTGATGGCGCGCGCCGCCAGGCCCACCGCATCCAGGCTGGAACCGCATAGACGGTTGATGGTGGTGCCCGGCACCTCGATGGGCAGGCCCGCCAGCAGGCCCGCCATGCGCGCCACGTTGCGGTTGTCTTCGCCGGCCTGGTTGGCGCAGCCGTAGAGGATGTCATCGACGCGGCTCCAGTCCACGCCGGGGTTGCGCTCCATCAGGCTGCGAATCGGCGCGGCCGCCAGGTCGTCGGCGCGCATGGTGCCCAAGGCCCCACCGTAGCGACCGAAGGGCGTGCGAATGGCGTCACAAATCAATGCTTGCATAGGTCTCTTTCTTCCAGGATAGGGTGTTTGCGGGCCGGGCATCAGGCCGGCAGCGCCGATGGGGCGGCGGCTTCAGCCTTCTTGCGATGGTCGATCACGCGCTTGGCCTTGCCCACCGAGCTGCGTTCGATCATCCCGGCCGGCACCACCGTCACCTTGGTGGAAATGCCGACGTAGGTCTTGATGCTGTGCTGCAGTTCCTTCTCCAGCGCCTCCACATGTTCGTTGGACGCATCCTCGCGCAGCTCGGCGAAGACGCACATGCTATCCATGTGACCGTGACGTTCGATCTGCAATTGATATTGCGGCGCCAGTTGCGGCAGCTTCAGGATCAGTTCCTCAATCTGGGTCGGGAACACGTTCACACCGCGGATGATGAGCATGTCGTCCGAACGTCCGGTGATCTTGCCGATGCGGCGCATGGAGCGCGAGGTCGGCGGCAAAAGACGCGTCAGGTCGCGGGTGCGGTAGCGGATCATCGGCAAGGCTTCCTTGGAGAGCGAAGTGAAGACCAGCTCGCCCTCCGAACCATCGGGCAGCACTTCGCCGGTATCGGGATCGATGATCTCGGGATAGAAATGGTCTTCCCAGATCACCGGGCCATCCTTGCTCTCGATGCATTCGCTGGCCACGCCCGGCCCCATCACCTCCGACAGGCCATAGATATCCACCGCATCGATGCCGGCGCGCTGCTGGATCTCCAGACGCATGGCATCGGTCCAGGGTTCGGCGCCGAAGATGCCGACCTTCAGCGAACTGGCCGCCGCATCCAATCCCTGGCGCTGGAATTCCTCAATCACGTTGAGCATGTAGGAGGGCGTGACCATGATGATGCTGGGCTTGAAATCTCGGATCAGTTGCACCTGCTTTTCGGTCTGGCCGCCCGACATGGGGATGACGGTGCAGCCCAGTTTCTCGGCGCCATAGTGCGCACCCAGGCCACCGGTGAACAGGCCATAACCATAGGAAATCTGCACGATGTCGCCGCGTCGGCCACCGGCGGCGCGAATGGAGCGCGCCACTACCGTGGCCCAGGTGTCGATGTCATTTTGTGTATAGCCCACCACGGTGGGCTTGCCGGTGGTGCCGCTGGAAGCGTGCACCCGCACCACCTGTTCGCGCGGCACGGCAAACAGACCAAAGGGATAGTGGTCGCGCAAGTCCTGCTTGGTGGTGAAGGGGAATTTGGCGAGGTCAGACAAACTCTTCAGATCGTCCGGGTGCACCCCGGCCTGGTCGAAGGCATTGCGGTAGTGCGGCACGTTGTCGTAGGCGTGCTGCAAGGACCATTTCAGGCGTTGCAGTTGCAGCGCCTGCAATTCATCGCGGCTGGCGGTTTCGATGGCTTCCAGGTCGCCGGGTTGGGGAGTGCGGGTGGTCATGGTGTCTCCAGTCTCTGTTGAAATCGGTCTTGTTGTTGTCTTGTTGCCGTCAAGCGGTGGCCGGCAGGCCGGTGATCACCTCGCCCCGGATGCGATAGGACTTGCCCCGGAACAGCGCGATGGTCTTGCCGTCCTGGTTGTTCACGGTGATGTCATAGACGCCGGTGCGTCCGGCCAGCGTGCGCTCCTGGGCCTGGGCAGTGAGGACGTCGTTGCGCAGGGCCGGGGCCACGTACTCGATGCTGCAACCCGATGCCACGGTGTTGAGATTACGGCTGTTGCAGGCAAATGCAAAGGTACTGTCGGCCAGGGCGAAGATGAAACCGCCATGGCAGGTCTGGTGGCCATTGAGCATGTCGCTGCGCACCAACATGCTCATGCGCGCATGACCCGGGCCGACCTCGAGGATCTTCATGCCCAGTCCCTGGGACGCGTTGTCGCGCGGATACATGGCTTGCACGGTGGCCTCGGCCAGGGCTTGCGGGTCCATCTCGCTGCTTGGCAATGACAGGGCGGTCTCACTCATAGAATCTCCTCATGGAAGCTTGCAGACGTTGCAGCAGGGGCGAGACCCGGTAACGGTCTTCGCCATAGGTGGCACTGAGCTGGCGCAGCACGCTGGCTACCGTCTCGGTACCGAGGACATCGGCCCAAGCCAGCGGGCCGCGTGGATAGTTGACGCCCTTCTGCATGGCCAGGTCGGCGTCGGCCACGCTGCAGACGCCCTGGTTGACGGCGTCGGCGGCCTCGTTGACCAACATGCAGACGGTACGCATGACCACCATGCCGGGCACGTCGGCCAGCGGCGAGAGCGCATAGCCGCAGTTCTGCAGCACGCCCGCCACCGCTTCATAGGCGCGGTCGCGGCATTGATCGGCGCGGGTGATGGCCAGGCGGGCGGCCTTGGCATAGTCCAGCGCCAGGTCCACCAGCACCACATCGGGCATGTTGTAGTCATAGGATTGCTGGGTGGCGCTGCGGCCTTCGGTGACGTAGAGCCGGCCAGGGCCAGCCTTGATCAACAGATTGTCGGCGCGCGGCGGGTGGTATTCCACGCGCCCCTTGTAGCGCGCGCGGATCACCTCCACCAGTGGATGGGTACCGAACAGTTGCAGCGGCACCGTGGGCGGGCAGCACGGTTCCAGGCTCACCACCTGGGGCGGCTCGGCATCGGCACCGTAGCGATAGAAACCGCGCCCGCTCTTGCGGCCCAGGTAGCCGGCATGGACCAGTTCCTGCTGGATCAGCGAGGGCGTAAAGCGTGGATCGTTGAAGTAGGCCTGGAACACCGACTGCGTCACCGCAAAGTTGACGTCATGCCCGATCAGGTCCATCAACTCGAACGGCCCCATGCGAAAGCCCCCGGACTCGCGCATGATGGCGTCGATGGTGGCCGGTTGCGCGCCGCGCTCGTGCAGCACGCGCAAGCCTTCGGCATAGTAAGGCCGGGCCAGGCGATTGACGATGAAGCCTGGCGTGGAGCTGGCAAACACCGGCAGCTTGCCCCAGGCCTGCGCGGTGTCATACACGCATTGCGCTACGGTGGCGTCGCTGGCCAGGCCGCGGATGATTTCCACCAGCGCCATCTGCGGCACCGGATTGAAGAAGTGCATCCCCACCAGGCGCTCGGGGTGGCGCAGCGTGGCGCCGATATGGGTGATCGAGAGCGAAGAGGTATTGCTGGCCAGGATGCACTGCGCATCGACCAGGGCTTCCAGCTTGCCGAACAATTCCTGCTTGGCCGCCAGTTGTTCGACGATGGCCTCCACCACCAGGCGCGCCCCGCGCAGCTCCTGCAGCGAGGACGCCACGCGCAGTCGTTCGCTGGCCGCCTGCGCCACCTCTGCACTGATCTTTTCCTTGTTGGCCAGCTTGTCGAGGCTGGTGCGGATGTCGCCGATGGCCTTGGTGGCCGCGCCTTCGCGGCTGTCATAGAGCAGCACCGGATGACCAGCCACTGCCGCCACCTGGGCGATGCCGGCGCCCATGGTGCCACTGCCGATCACGGCTACCGTGGCCGACGCCGGCAGGGCGTGCGGATGTTCGTGGGTGCTCATGTCATTGTCCCGTGAAGTGCGGTGCGCGCTTTTCCAGGAAGGCGCTCACGCCTTCGCGGTAATCGCGGCTATGGCCGAGCTCGCGCATGGTGTCGCGTTCCAGGTCCAGTTGCTGCGCCAGGGTATTGGCCGGGCTGGCATACAGCGTGGCCTTGGTGGCGGCCAGGCCGCGGGTGGGCGCCTTGGCGAACTGGGCGGCCATGGCGCGCGCCTGCGGCATCAATTGATCGTCATCGATGCACTTCCAGATCAGCCCCCATTGCTCGGCCTGTTCGGCGCTGATCTTTTCCCCCAGCAATGCCATGCCCATGGCACGTGCCGTGCCTACCAGGCGTGGCAGGAAGTAGGTGCCGCCGGTGTCGGGGATCAGTCCCAGCTTGCAGAACACTTCCACGAAACTGGCCGAACGCGCCGCCAGCACGATGTCGCAGGCCAGCGGCAGGTTGGCGCCGGCGCCTGCGGCCACGCCATTGACCGCGCAGATCACCGGGAAGGGCAGCGCGCGCAGCGACTTCACCAGCGGGCCGTAATACTGGTCGATGGAGTGGCCCAGGTCGACCGCCTCGTCGCCCGGGTTGACGGCGCGGTCGCCCAGGTCCTGGCCGGCGCAAAAACCACGTCCGGCGCCGGTCAGCAGCAGCACGCGCACGCCGGGGTCGGCCTGCAGCTTGGCGATGGCCTCGCGCAGTTCCAGGTGCATGGCGACCGTGAAGCTGTTGAGCTTGTCGGGGCGATTGAGCGTGATGACGGCCACGCCGTCCTGGTTCTCGAAGAGGATGGAGGGGGCGCTCATGGTCAGTTGTCCTGGTCGAAGTCCAGCAGCAGCTTGTCGCTGACCGGGAAGGATTGGCAGCTCAACACGAAGCCGCGGGCGATCTCATAGTCTTCCAGCGCATAGTTGGCATCCATATCGACCTTGCCTTCGACCACCTTGCAGCGGCAGGTGGCGCAGACACCGCCCTTGCAGGAATAGCGCAGGTCGATGCCGTGCTTCAAGCCGGCATCGAGCACCGATTCCTGTTCCTTGTCCATGGTGAAGACGTTGTGATAGCCATCGACGATCACGGTCACTTCGCATTCCGTCTTGCCCACCACCGGCCGCGCGGCGTGCTCGCGTGCGCTGGTGCCGGCGCTGAACAATTCGGTCTTGATCTGCGCCTTGCTCGTGCCATGCGCCTGCAGCGAATCGGCGACCGCCTGCACCATCTCTTGCGGGCCACACAGGAAGGCGGTATCGATGTCTTGCAACTTGATCCAGGAGGCGAAGAAGGCATCGCACTTGGCGCGGTCGATGCGACCGTTGAACAATTCCACATCCTGCTGTTCGCGGCTCATCACATAGACCACGTTGAAGCGTTCCAGGTAGGCATCCTTGAGGTCGCTCAGTTCTTCCTTGAAGATCACCGAGGAAGACGCGCGGTTGGCATAGACCAGCGTGAACTGGCTGTGCGGCTCGGCCAGGAGCGTGGTCTTGATGATCGACAGCATGGGCGTGATGCCGCTGCCGGCGGCAAAGGCCAGATAATGCTTGCGGTTGGCCGCATCCAGCGGCACGTTGAACTGGCCCATGGGCGGCATGGCCTCGATGCTTTGTCCCGGGACAAAGGATTCATTGGCCCAGTTCGAAAACAGACCGCCGGGTACACGCTTGATGGCCACCCGCAACTGCCGGTCCTGGCGCGCCGAGCAGATCGAATAGGAGCGCCGCAGTTCCTCGCCGTTGAGGTGCGAGCGCAGCGTCAGGTGCTGGCCCTGCTGGTAGGCGAAGGTGTCCTGCAACTCGGCTGGCAGGGCGAAGGAGACCACGATGGTGTCGCGCGTTTCCTGCTTCACGCCCGAGATGGTCAATGGATAGAATTTGCTCATGATGTTGTGCCTTCTGTTCTGGTGGCCCGAGCGCGGGCTCGATGTCAATGTCAATGGGCCTTGAAGTAGTCGAACGGCTCGCGGCAGTCCTTGCACTGGTACAGCGCCTTGCAGGAGGTGGAGCCGAACTGGCTCACGCAGACCGTGTGCATTGAGCCGCAGCGCGGGCAGGGCACCTGCGGCGCGGCGTGGCGCTTGAGATGGATGCTGCTGATGTCGATCACCTGCTGGGCCGGGGGCGCGATGCCGTATTGCTTGAGGTTGCGGCGACCTTTCTCGCTCATCCAGTCGGTGTTCCAGGCCGGCGCCAGCTGGGTGCGGATGGTCACCTGCACCAGCCCTTGCTGCTTGAGCGCCACGCCAATGTCCTGGGCGATCACGCCCATGGCCGGGCAACCGGAATAGGTCGGCGTGATCACCACCGTGCAGCGTGCCGCGGCGGCATCTTCATCCGAGACCTCGACGGCGCGCACGATGCCCAGGTCCACCACCGAGATCACCGGGATCTCGGGATCGGGGATGGCTTCCAGCCACACCCAGATCTGCGCCTGGAGCACCTCGGCACGGGTGGTGATCTGGTTCACCAGTTGGCTCCCGGATAGCTGCGCTGCAGGAACTGCATCTCTGCCAGCAGATAGCCCAGGTGCTCGGTATGCCGCCCTTGCTTGCCGCCGCTTTGCATCCACAGGCCCGCCGCCGGCAGGCGCAGGGTGGCCTCAGCGATGACCTCGGTGATGTGCTGCTGCCATTTCTGGCGCAATTCGTCCAGCGCCGGGGCCACGCCTGCGGCGTGCATGGCGTGATCGAGCGCGTCGGCGGCGAACAGTTCACCGGTGTACATCCACAGCGCATCGATGGCTTCCTGCATCCGCCGATGGCTTTCCTCGGTGCCGTCACCCAGGCGGATGATGAGGTCGGTACTACGACGCACGTGGTAGGTCACTTCCTTGAAGCACTTCTGGGCGATCTCGGCGATGCGCGCGTCGCTCGATGCGCACAGGCCTTCGAGCAGGAAGTAATGCCACACGTCGAAGAGGAACTGGCGCGCCAGCGTATCGGCATAGCTGCCGTTGGGCAGTTCCACCAGCAGCAGGTTGTGGAACTGGTGGGCGTCGCGCAGGAAGGCCAACTGGTCTTCGCTGCGGCCGGCGCCTTCCAGCTCGCCGGCATAGGCCAGCCACAAACGGGCCTGGCCGATCAGGTCCAGCGAGACGTTGATCAAGGCCATGTCCTCTTCCAGCGCCGGGCCCTTGCCGCACCATTCGGACAGACGTTGCGAGAGCACCAGGACGTTGTCGCCCAGGCGTCGCACGTAATCGGTTTTGCTTGTCATGGTCGGCCCCTTACAGATTCTTCAATTCGGCCGGCATGGGGAAGAAGGTCGGATGACGATAGACCTTGCTGTTGGACGGCTCGAACAGCGGCGCCTTGTCGCCGGGGCTAGAGGAGACGATGTCGGCGGCGCGCACCACCCAGATGCCCACGCCTTCGTTGCGGCGTGTATAGACGTCGCGCGCATTGTTGATGGCCATCTCGCCATCGGGGGCGTGCAGGCTGCCGACGTGTTTATGGGCCAGACCGTGCTGGCTGCGGATGAAGACTTCCCAGAGAGGCCATTCCTTGCTCATGATGCGGTTCCTTGTTGGCGGGCCGCCGTCCTTGGTCGGGCGGCCACTGGCAGGGTTGTGAGATGAAGCGATTCAGAAAAATGAGTACTGACGGCTCAGGCCGCCTTGCGCGCCGCGCGCTTGTCGGCGTGCGCCACCAGCGCATCGCGGAACCAGGCGCCGTCGTCGTAGGCTTTCTTGCGGGTGGCCAGGCGTTCGCGGTTGCAGGGGCCGTTGCCGCGCACCACGTTGTTGAATTCGTCCCAGTCGATGGCGCCGAAGTCATAGCGGCCGCGTTCGGCATTCCACTTCAGGTCGGGGTCGGGCACGGTCAGGCCCAGGTATTCGATCTGCGGGATGGTCTGGTCGACCATGCGCTGGCGCAGTTCATCGTTGGAGAACAGCTTGATGCGCCATTGCATCGATTGGGCACTGTTGACCGAATCGGCATCCGATGGCCCGAACATCATCAGCGCCGGCCACCACCAGCGGTTCAGGGCATCCTGCGCCATCTGCTTTTGCTCGGGCGTGCCGCGGCACAGCGCCAGCATGATGTCGTAGCCCTGGCGGGCGTGGAAGGATTCTTCCTTGCACACCCGCACCATGGCGCGCGAGTAGGGGCCGAAGGAACAGCGGCACAGCGGGATCTGGTTGATGATGGCCGAGCCATCCACCAGCCAGCCGATGGCGCCCATGTCGGCCCAGCTGATGGCGGGGTAGTTGAAGATGCTGGAATACTTGGCACGCCCGGCGTGCAGTTCGGCCAGCAGATCGTCGCGCGACACGCCCAGGGTTTCGGCGGCGCTGTAGAGATACAGGCCATGGCCGGCCTCATCCTGGATCTTGGCCAGCAGGATGGCCTTGCGTTCCAGCGTGGGGGCGCGCGTGACCCAGTTGCCCTCGGGCAGCTGGCCGACGATTTCCGAGTGGGCGTGCTGCGAGATCTGGCGCACCAGGGTCTTGCGATAGGCCTCCGGCATCCAGTCCTTGGGCTCGATCTTCACACCGGCATCGATGCGCGCCTGGAAGGCCTGTTCTTCGGGGGACATGTCCTCGATGCTGCGCACCTTGGTCAATCCGGTTTCTACGAGTTGTGCATACATGGTGCTTCTCCATGAAAAGGGGCAGCCCTGACGATGGACGTAAAGGGTCCTGGCCGCCTTGGCCGCTTGAAACTGAAAACGGAAAACTGGTAACGTCGATTACTAAGCCGCTACTACACCGCTACTAAGCCCGCTTGGCCGCAATCAGCGGCTCGACCAGGGGCGCGGCCAGCGCTGGCCGGTTGGCGTCGAGCTCGCGCAAGGGGCTGACCTCGCGCAGGCTTTCCAGGCTGCGCCGGGCCAGGTCGTGATAGGTGCGGGTACCGGCCTGTTTCCAGGCCAGCTCTTCTACCGACAGTTCGCGCACCACCTTGGCCGGCACGCCCGCCACCAGGCTGCGCGGGGCAATCTGCATCCCGGCGCGCACGAAGGCGCAGGCCGCCACGATGGCTTGTTCACCCACGATCGCTTCATCCATCACCACCGCATTCATGCCCACCAGCGCATCGCGCTTGACGGTGCAACTGTGCAGCACGGCGCCATGGCCGATGTGGCCGTTTTCTTCCACTACCGTCTCGTGGGCGGGAAAACCGTGGATCACGCAGGTGTCCTGCACGTTGGCACCTCGCTGCAGCACGATGCGGCCAAAGTCGCCGCGCAGGCAGGCGGCCGGGCCGACATAGCAGTCCGGCCCGACGATGACGTCGCCGATCAGCACCGCTGTGGGATGCACGTAGGCGCTCGCATCGACTACCGGGATCACGCCTTCGATCGAATAACAAGGCATTGCCGTCTCCTTTTTCGGTTTTCCCGATGAGGCGGAAAAACCATTTGCCTGTGGCTGTTTTTTGAGGAATAATAATTTCGACCGACCGGTTGGTCAATAATGTTTTGAAGATTTTTTCTGACCGTCTCGGGGATGCATCGCAATGTTGGGCAGGGCAGGGTGGCTGGTGCAGGCAGAACGCAGATGTTTCGCCAGAGTTTTGATTTACGGCACAATCATGACTTTTGCAGAAATATCGAAGAGGACGCACTTATGCCACGCAAGCGTGCAGCGGGATATGACAACCAGCGCGAGACCATCGTCGAACAGGCAGCCGCCCTGTTTGCGCGCAACGGTTTCGTGGGCACATCGATGAATGAAGTGGCGCTGGCCTGCGGCCTGTCCAAGGCCTCGCTGTATCACTACTTTGCCGACAAGCATCAATTGCTCATGCACATCTGCGAGGGCCACATCGATCGCCTGTGCGCCCTGGTCGATGAAGTGGCCGAGCAGGATCTGCCCCCCGAGCCGCGTCTGCGCCTGCTGATCCAGCGCTTCGTGGAGGAATACAGCGATGCGCAGAACGAGCATCGGGTACTGACCGAGGATGTGCGTTTCCTGGAGCCGGGAGACCAGAAGCGCATCCTCAACGGCGAGCGCAAGGTCGTCAAGGCGGTCGCCGAGGCCATGTGCGCGGTACGGCCGGAACTGGATCGCAGTCGCATGGCCAAGCCGTTGGCCATGTTGTTGTTCGGCATGATCAACTGGATGTTCATGTGGTTGAAGCCCGATGGCGCGCTGACCCATGAACGCATGGCCGTGGTCGTGGCCGACCTGTTGTTTGGCGGGATCGGCGCCGTGAGCCTGGACGGCGCAGGAAAGAAGAAACGATGACGTGAGCCCTTGATCGCGAGCGTCATTGCAGGCGTGCAGCACCACAATGACAACACATCAAGGAGACCTCCATGCAGTTTGCTCGCCCTTTGCTGGCGCTGGCCCTGGCCGGCTGCGCGCTGGCCGCACACGCCGACATCAACGTCGGCGTCACCGTATCGACCACCGGCCCGGCCGCTTCGCTGGGTATCCCCGAAAAGAACACCATCGCGCTCTTGCCCACCACGATCGCCGGGCAGAAGATCAACTACATCGTCCTCGATGACGCCTCCGACACCACGCAGGCGGTCAAGAATGCGCGCCGCTTCGTCACTGAAAACAATGTGGACGTCATCGTCGGCTCCTCGATCAGCCCCAATTCGATCTCGATGACCGAAGTGGCCGCCGAGGCGCAGACCCCGATGATCTCGCTGGCGGCCGCCGCGCGCATCGTCGAGCCCATGGACGCCAAGAAGAAATGGGTCTTCAAGACCCCGCAGAACGACATCATGATGTCGCTGGCCATCGCCAAGGACATGGTGGCCCGCGGCTACCAGCGCATCGCCTTCATCGGCTATGCCAATGCCTATGGCGAAGGCTGGTATGAAGAATTCAAGAAGGCCGCTGGCATCAAGAAGCTGGAACTGGTGGCCAATGAGCGCTTCGCCCCCAACGATACATCGGCCACCGCGCAAGCTCTGAAGCTGGTGGCGGCCAAGCCCGATGCGATCCTCATTGCCGCCTCCGGCACCCCGGCTGTGGTGCCGCAGCGGGCCTTGAAGGAGCGTGGCTTCAAGGGCCAGATCTACCAGACCCACGGCGTGGCCAATGCCGACTTCCTGCGCGTGGGCGGCAAGATGCTCGACGGCACCTTGTTGCCGGCCGGCCCGGTGCTGGTGGCGGCGCAACTGCCGGCCAGCAACCCCATCCGCAAGGTAGCGCTGGACTATACCGGCAAGTATGAAGCCGCCCATGGCAAGGGCAGCGTCTCGCTCTTCGGTGGTTATGCCTGGGATGCCGGCGTCTTGCTGCAGGCGGCCATTCCGGCGGCCTTGAAACGTGCCAAGCCAGGCACGCCGGAATTCCGTGCGGCCCTGCGTGATGCGCTGGAAGCCACCAAGGAGGTCACGGGCGTGCATGGCGTCTACAACATGTCGGCCACCGATCACCTGGGCCTGGACCAGCGCGCTACGGTGATGGTCAAGATCGTCGATGGCGCCTGGCAATACCAGCCCTGATTCCGATTCCAGCATCCGTAGTTCACCCTTTTTCACCCTTCGCACCCGGGCCTCCATCGCCCGCGTGCGGGCTTGCCATCACTGACCTGCAATTCGTCTACAGGAGTCCTCCCATGACTACCCGTCCCCCTCTGCTACAGAGTTTCATCGCCGGCCGCTGGTTTGGCGAAAGCCCGGCCCAGGCGCTGCACAGTGCCGTCAACGGTCACACCGTGGCCAGCACCCATGCCGAGTCCATCGATTTCGGCGAGGCGCTGGACCATGCCCGCAGGCAAGGCTTGCCGGGCTTGATGGCGCTGGACTTCCAGCAGCGCGCAGCGATCCTCAAGGCGCTGGGCAAGTACCTGATGGAGCACAAGGAGACGCTGTATGCCGTCTCGGCGCACACGGGCGCCACCCGCAACGATAGCTGGATCGATATCGAAGGCGGCAGCGGCACGCTGTTTGCCTACGCCAGCATCGGCACCAATGAATTCCCTTCCTCCAACCTGGTGCACGAAGGCCCGGCCCTGGCGCTGGGCAAGCAGGGACGTTTTTCCGGTACCCACATCCTGGTGCCGCGCGGCGGGGTGGCGGTCCACATCAATGCCTTCAACTTCCCCATCTGGGGAATGCTGGAAAAATTCGCCCCCAGCTTCCTGGCCGGGATGCCCTGCATCGTCAAACCGGCCACCGCCACCAGCTACCTGACCGAAGCCGCGGTGCGCCTGATCCAGCAATCGGGGCTGCTGCCGGCGGGCAGTCTGCAACTGGTCATCGGCGCCACCGGCGACCTGCTGGAGCGCCTGCAGGCACAGGATGTGGTCACCTTCACCGGCTCGGCCGATACCGCCGCCAAGCTGCGCGCCCATCCCAACCTGATCACCAATGCCATCCCCTTCAATGCCGAAGCCGATTCGTTGAACTGCGCCATCCTCGGCCCCGATGTCACCGCCGACGATGAAGAGTTCGAGCTCTTCGTCAAGGAAGTGGCGCGCGAGATGAGCACCAAGGCCGGCCAGAAATGCACGGCCATTCGCCGCGCCATCGTGCCGCGTCAGCACGTCGATGCGGTGGCCGAACGGCTGGCTGCGCGTCTGTCCAAGATCGTGGTGGGCGACCCGGCGCTGGAGTCGGTGCGCATGGGGCCGCTGGCTTCCAAGGCCCAGCAGCGCGATGTCGAAGAACGGGTGGCCTTATTGAAGCAGAGCGCCGAGGTGATTCTGGGCGCGGGCGGAAGCTTCCAGCCGCAAGGCGAGGGCGTGGCCGCGGGCGCGTTCTTCGCGCCTACCTTGCTGCTGGCGCGCGACACCGGCGCCGGCAGCCCGGTGCATGAAGTGGAAGCCTTCGGCCCGGTCAGCACCCTGATGCCCTACGACGATCTGGATGAAGCCCTGGCCCTGGCCGCCCGTGGCCGCGGCAGCCTGGTAGCCAGCCTGGTCACGCGCAGCCCGGCCGTGGCGGCGCGCGCCATTCCGGTGGCGGCGGCTTGGCATGGCCGCCTGCTGGTACTGGACCGCGAAGCCGCCACCGAATCCACCGGCCACGGCTCGCCGCTGCCGCAGCTCAAGCATGGCGGTCCTGGTCGCGCCGGTGGTGGCGAGGAGCTGGGCGGCGCACGCGCCGTCAAGCACTACCTGCAACGTACTGCCGTGCAAGGCTCGCCCACCATGCTGTCCGCGGTGGTGGGAGAACACGTGCGCGGCGCCCAGGTGCGCGACTCGGGCATCCATCCCTTCCGTCATTACTTCGAAGACCTGCAGATCGGCGATTCGCACACCACGCACCGCCGCACCGTTACCGAAGCCGACATCGTCAATTTCGGCTGTCTCTCGGGCGACCATTTCTACATGCACTTCGACGACATTTCGGCCCGCCAGTCGCCCTTCGGCAAGCGCATCGCGCACGGTTACTTCGTGCTCTCGGCGGCCGCCGGCCTGTTCGTCTCGCCGGCTCCCGGTCCGGTGCTGGCCAACTATGGGTTGGATACGCTGCGCTTCGTCAAGCCGGTGGGCATCGGCGACACCATCTCGGCGCGCCTGACCTGCAAGCGCAAGATCGACCGCAACAAGAAGGACGCCAACGGCCAGGGTCAGGGCGTGGTGGCCTGGGATGTGGAGGTGAGCAACCAGGACGGCGAGCTGGTGGCTTCCTACGACATCCTGACCCTGGTGGCCAAGAAACCGGCCTAGGGTTGCTGGAAGAAAGCTTCATGTACCAAGTGGTATCCGCGCCAGAGACCAGAAAAAAAGCCTAAAAGGTTCATATAGACAAGAACCAGGCATCTACCGGCCAGTCGCAGCCCGAACTGCGGCGGCCGGCATCAACAGGAGGAGACAAGTGGATACGAGCATTCTGACCGTGCTGATCCAGGACGGCATCACGACCGGCGCCATCTATGCGCTGCTGTCGCTGGCGCTGGTGCTGGTGTTTTCAGTGACACGGGTGATTTTCCTGCCGCAGGGCGAGTTCGTCGCCTTCGGCGCCTTGACGCTGGCGGCCATCCAGAACGGCCAGGCGCCCGGCACGGCGCTGCTGCTGGTGGCGCTGGGCGGCGTGACCCTGGCAGTGGAAGCCGGCGCCGCCCTGCGCCTGGCCGCTACCCGCACGCGCTTGCTGCGGCGCCTGCCGTTGCTGCTGGCGACCCATGTCGCGCTGCCGGTGGCGCTCTATGCCGTCACGCGCTACCTCGATCTGCAAGCCCTGGCCATGCCTTGGCAGATCTTGCTGGCGCTCTTGATCGTGGTACCGATGGGGCCGATGATCTATCGCGTGGCCTACCAGCCGCTGGCGCACTCCAGCGTGCTGGTGCTGCTGATCGTCTCGCTGGGTGTGCACCTGGCCATGGTCGGCCTGGGCTTGCTGATGTTCGGACCGGAAGGGACCAATACGCGGCCCTTCACCGAGCTGCAGTTCAACCTGGGTGAGAGCCCGGTGTCGGGCCAGAGCGTGATCGTGCTGGTCACGGTGGCGGCGCTGATCGCAGTGATCTATGTCTTCTTCGAACGCACCCTGACCGGCAAGGCCTTGCGCGCCACTGCCGTCAATCGTCTGGGGGCGCGCCTGGTGGGGGTGGGCATCAACCAGGCCGGCAAGCTGTCCTTTGCGATGGCCGCTGGCATCGGCGCGCTGTGCGGCATCCTGATTGCACCTTTCACCATCGTCAACTACGAGTCCGGTTTCATCATCGCCTTGAAGGGTTTCGTCGGCGCCATCTTCGGTGGCCTGGCCAGTTATCCGATTGCGGCGCTGGGTTCGGTGGCGGTGGGGCTGATCGAGAGTTTTTCTTCCTTCTGGGCCAGCTCCTACAAGGAATTGATCGTCTTCACGGTCATCATCCCCATCCTGCTGTGGCGCTCGCTGACCAGCCACCACATCGACGAAGAAGCCTGAGGAGGCCGCCATGAATGCTTTCACATCGCATCGCGCCGCGCTGCCGGTGCTGTTTTTCGCCATCGTGCTGGCTTTGCCGCTACTGGGGTTGCCGCCATTCTGGGTGACTCTGCTGTCCTACGTCGGCCTGTACGCCATCGTCGCCCTGGGTCTGGTGCTGCTGACCGGCGTGGCCGGCCTGATCTCCTTCGGCCAGGCTGCCTTCGTCGGCATCGGCGCCTACACCACGGCCTACCTCACTACGCAGTTTGGACTTTCGCCCTGGATCGGCCTGCTGGCCGGCATTGCGCTGACCGCCTTGTCGGCCTTCCTGATCGGTGCGCTGACCATGCGCATCTCCGGCCACTACCTGCCGTTGTCCACCATTGCCTGGGGGCTGTCGCTGTACTACCTGTTCGGCAATCTGGAGATGCTGGGCAAGCATGACGGCATCAACGGTATTCCCGCCATCGCCATCGGCAGTGTCGAGTTCGGCAATGGCCCCTCGATGTACCTGCTGATCTGGGTGGTGGTGATCCTGGCGCTGGTATCGGTGCTCAATTTCCTCGACTCGCGCGCCGGTCGTGCCGTGCGTGCGCTTCGCTTCGGCACCGTGATGCCGGAGGCGATGGGAGTGGACACGGCGCGGCTGAAGATCGTCATCTTCGTCTATGCGGCGGTGCTGGCGGGGATTTCGGGCTGGTTGTATGCGCACCTGCAACAGGCGGTCAATCCCACGCCCTTCGGTCTGAAGTACGGCATCGATTACCTGCTGATGGTGGTGGTGGGCGGCGCCGGCTACGTGTGGGGCGCGCTGCTGGGAGCGGGTTTGCTGGCGGTGTTGAGCAACTTCCTGCAGGAGTGGTTGCCCGGTGTGCTGGGAACCGGCGGCAACTTCGAGGCCATCGTCTTTGGCATTGCCCTGGTGATCTTCCTGCAGTTCGCCAATGAAGGTCTATGGCCGCGCCTGCAAGCGCGCTTCGGACGGCGCCTGGCGCCGCGCCTGCCGGCCGATGCAGCGGCCTTGGCGCAGCTCCCCAAGCCCACGCGCGGCGAAGTGATCCTGGACGTGCAGGCTGCCCGCAAGCAGTTCGGCGGATTGGTGGCGGTCAACGATGTGAGCTTCTCGGTCAAGGCGGGCGAGATCGTCGGTCTGATCGGCCCCAATGGCGCCGGCAAGTCGACCACCTTCAACCTGGTGACCGGGGTGCTGTCGATCACCAGCGGCAAGCTCGATTATCGCGGGCAATCGCTGGCGGGCTTGTCCTCGCGCGACATCGCCAGCCGTGGCATTGCCCGCACCTTCCAGCATGTGCGACTGGTGCCGGGCATGAGTGTGCTGGAAAACGCCGCCATGGGCGCTTTCCGGCGCGGTGAATTCGCGCCCCAGCGCGGCATCCTGGCCAGCCTGGTGCGGGGCAATCGACGGGAAGAAGCGCGCATCTTGAGCGAAGCGCGGCGCCAACTGGAACGCGTCGGCCTGGGCGAGCTGATGCACCGGCCTGCCGGCAGCCTGGCGCTGGGCCAGCAGCGCATCCTGGAAATCGCCCGCGCGCTGTGCTGCGACCCGGCCCTGCTATTGCTGGATGAACCGGCCGCCGGCCTGCGCCTGAAAGAAAAACAAGCCCTGGCGGCCTTGCTGGACAAGCTGCGCGGCGAAGGCATGGCGGTGCTGCTGGTGGAGCACGACATGGACTTCGTGATGCAATTGACCGACCACATCGTGGTCATGGAATTCGGCAGCAAGATTGCCGAGGGCACGCCGGCCCAGATCCAGGTCCACCCGGCCGTGCTGGAAGCCTACCTGGGAGGAGCCCAATGATGACCGCTGCCACCGTGATGAACCCCGCCCCCAGCCAGGCCGAAGTGCGCGCCACTACTGCCCCGGTGCTGCTGCAAGTGACGGGTCTGTCGGCCCGCTACGGCAAGGTCGCTGCGCTCACCGATGCGGCGCTGTCGCTGCGTGCCGGCCAGATCGTCACCGTCATCGGCCCCAATGGCGCGGGCAAGTCCACCCTGCTCAATGCCATGATGGGCGCCATGCCGGCCGGAGCGGAGGCCAGTGGCCGTATCCTGTTTCAGGGTGAGGATGTGAGCCAGATGGAAGTGGAAGAGCGCGTGGCCCGCGGGCTGTCGCTGGTACCGGAAAAGCGCGAATTATTTACCAGCATGACGGTGGAAGACAATCTGCTGCTGGGCGCCTACAAGCGGCGGCGCAATGGGGAATCGGGTTACCTGGACCAGCAGGATTTCGTCTATACGCTCTTTCCGCGTCTGAAGGAACGCCGCAAGCAGGCGGCCGGCACGCTCTCCGGCGGCGAGCGCCAGATGCTGGCGGTGGGCCGCGCGCTCATGGCCAAGCCGCAGGTGCTGATGCTCGATGAACCCAGCCTGGGACTGGCGCCGTTGATCACCAAGGAAATTCTGTCCATCATCAGCCAGTTGCGCAGCACCGGCGTGGCCACCTTGCTGGTGGAACAGAATGCGCGGGCCGCCTTGCAGGTGGCCGATCATGGCTATGTGCTGGAGATGGGCGAGATGGTCTGCGAGGGACCGGCCGGGGTGTTGGCGGCGGATCGCAAGATCGTGGAGAGTTATCTGGGGGTGGCGCGCGAGACGGCGAGCCTGGTTCCGCGCAGCGTGAGTTCTAATTGATCCTGCTGCCCGTGGCATGTTAAACAACGCGCATCCTGCGGTGATTCGGGGCTGTTCACCGCAGAGATGCCTTGTATTTTCGACGTTGAGGACAGATTCCTTTTTGGGTGTTGCTTCAAAGGGGGAGGATAGTTAGGGCCTGTTCCCAGGTGATGGCCTCGCGTCCGAGGAATTCGCCGTGCGGTCCCAGGTTCAGCCAGTAGGGGGCGATGTCGCCGGGCATCAGGATCACGCCGAATTTTTCTGTGCCGGGGCGGTGGAAGCGGCCATAGCAGGGGCTGGGCTGGCCTGTTTTCAATCTGATTTTCTTTTTGGGAGTGCTTCCTGCAAGCAGGTCTGCGGGATCAAGCGGGAAAACGGGCGGCCACGCGTCACTTTGATCAAAGCGTCGAATCCACAGATCGGAGGTGCAATAATTGAAGCGCAGCTCGCCCCAATTGGATGCGCTGCCCATGGAATTGTAGGCACCGTCGCGCAAGGGGCGCAGCGCTGCATTGACTCTGGCATAGGCCTCCGATATCGCCTCTTCCACTGGTCCGATTTCCGGCGTCTCTCCTGCGCGCATTACCAGAGAATTTCCGTGACGAATGGATGTGATGCCAAGCTGGTGACAATGATTCGTATAGGCATCGATCCCGCCGCAACGCTCGGCCAGAACGTCACCGATGATCGTGATCCAGTCAACGCTCTTCGGGCCATAGGGCGCACGCATGAAGTCGCCGGCACCGGGAATGTAGAGCGTGCGGTAGCGGGTCGCCAGATCAAAAGCTTCCGGCTCGTAGGGAATAGTTTGCTCGGGCAGGACGGCGGCCAGTCCCACTCGGCCATGGAAGGGATTGAGCGTTTCGATCGCGCGCAAGAGCAAGCTGTCAAGCGTCTTGCGATGATGGGGATCGAAAGCGTGACTGCGTGGCAGCTGGAAGTAAAGTTCTGATATGCGGCCCTTGTGCCAGCCTCGTTCGGTCAGGCAGAAGATCGCATATTCCGTGGACTGCTCGCGATGCTCCCCGGAAGAAAGGTACCACTCGATGCAGTCATCTTCATCGAGTTTGGCGGCGTAGTCGCGTAGCTTGGGAAACTTTTTGCCGGCAAGTTTTCTGGTCTGCCAGCTCTCGGGATCGCAACCCCACTTCAATTCGCTCCCGTAGGCTTCTTCGTACGCCTCGAATAATTCAATGATTGCTTGGCGTTTCTCCGGTGTATGGCCGCCCCAGAAATAAAGAGAGGCGGTCAGCCCGACGCTTGTGATGATCCGGTCATCGTCCACATATTAAAAATCCGGAAGCAGGGCTTCGATTTTCTCCAAACCATGTTTCATCAGTGTTTATCCTTGTCGTCTTTTTGATTCGCATTGGCCGTTCTTGTCCCGGCTACCAGTACGACCAACGCCGCAGCGGCAGCACCTGCAGCCTCAAGAGGAAGGGCTGCAATGGCGATGGCGCCCACCAGAATCGTGCCGCCGACCACTGCGGCACCTTTGAGATAGTCGGCAAGCGGCATACCTTCGTCTTGTGATGCGATTGGACCGTAGCGCGGCTTGACCGGCTGTGGGGCTGGTATGGGAGCAGGGAGAGGTGGCGTCCGGCTATACCAGTGATCTTTTGCCTTGCGTTCCTGTTCCATTGGTGTGGTGACCGGGGCACGGATGGGGTCTTGCACAGGCGCAGATGTATCGCGTTGACAATCGCACTCTGCGATCGTGAGCAAGCGAAACTTATCCGGATCCCCTGCGATCGTTTGATAGTCGCTCATTTGTTCTTTGCCCAGTTTGTCGCCTTCAAACTTGATCTCCACCACCTGCTCAATATTTGCCTGCACCGGCATCAGCCGCTTCCAATCAATCTTCCCTGAGGCCCGCATGGCGGCCAGCTCTTCGCCCGTAGTCGCAAGAATGATGCAGTCAGGAATCCGCAACAGGCCCTTCTGCGGCTTGCCATCCAGCTGCCATTTGAGCAGTCCATCGGCCATGGCTCTTCCTAGCGGAAACCGACTGGGACGATTGGGTTGTTCCCGACTCATCAGCGGCGCAGGCGGATGGCTTGCCATGCTGTATCCGACTTCGGCCTTGTAGCGCCAGACCAGTTGGTTGCGCTCTTCGTCATTCCAGATGCTGGCGGTGGTGCAGCGCTGCTTCAAGGCCCGCCCGAGGCTATCCTTGAGTTTGGTCCCCTGATTGCACATGCACATCACCGCGCACAGGTAACTACGATCCATGGGATTGTCGAGCGACAACACGCGGCCTCTGGGCCCTTGGTGCGTACCTGATCGGCCAATTGGGCGGGACGATGGCGAGATACCTTCTCCCATCAGAGATCCTCGCAACGCCGATCCGGCACATGGTAGGGATCATCACCGCCCATCGGTTTGGGACGCGCGATCACTTGCAGAGGCAGGGGTGAATCAGTCCAGACCACAGCGGTGCGGCCTTGGGCATCGGTCTCGCCTTCCACCGTCCGGCCATCGCCTGTCTTGATCAGGTAGGGAACGCCTGCGAGCAATTCGCCGGTGGTGTTGTTGCTCAGGACAAAGTGCTCCTGAAAGCGCGGTGCTTGGCGCGGCGCGGTCTGTTCCGGCGGCTCGTTCGTGATGCTGTCTTCGTCTGGCGAGCCCCAGCCAGCGTGATTGTTGTGCCGTGAGTAGAGGATTGCGCCGCAGTCGGTGACGTCCTGGTCATAGACCACCGGCTGGCCGTGATCCATGATTGTCGGAAAGCGGCTGCTGTTGATGGTCGCCACGCGTTTGCAGCGCGGACAGATCACCTTGTCGCCGATGCGGGCGATGGGCTGGCCGTCCACTGTCCAGGTCGGATCGCCCGACATCACTACCCCGCCGTGTGACGTGCGGTCGCCCATCACGATGAAACCGATGATTGCCATGCCTAGCTCCTGATCGCTGTCAAAGCGGTCGAGACTATCAATCTCTTTTTGGCGGGATAAGTTGCCTCTACGGGCAAATCAGGTCAATCGGCGCTAACGCTTGGCGATCCTCGAAAATCTTTGGTGGCCGGTGTCGCACGGTGACCGACTGCAGGTCGTTGAGCCATCAAAAAAGGGCACCCATGGGTGCCCTCGTGTTGCGTTGGAATGAAATCAATCTGCCGTCTGCCAGGTCTTGCCCGCGCGCCCCCGCTGCTGCAACAAGGCATACACCCCCATCGACACCACAAAGGTCAACGGCGCCGACAGCGACTGCCAGAAGCCCGCCATCTCCATCAGCACGAAGCCCAGCAATACGCCGCAGAACCACGCCCCCAGCCCCACGCGGTTGATGCCCGGCGCGCCATCGGCCACCACGCCGTGGTCGCTGGCAGTGAGGATATGCGCCAGCGCCACGCCCACCCAGGCCACCACGAACACGCCCTGGTAGGCCAGCGCCTTGAGCAGGTAAGAAAACACGTCAGCCAGCATCAGCCCATACACCACCGCGCCCACCACCACCGCCCATACCAGCCGTGAGGCGCGCAGCCCCAGCAGGTTGCCGAAGAAGGCTTGCATGTTCACCGTGGCCAGGTAGTAGTTGGCCGTGTTGATGCGGGTCTGCGTAACCCATACGAAGAGCAGGCCCCAGACGCCCATCAGCTTCAGGATCGCCATCACCACCGACACTTCCGAGAGCGCGCCCTCCTGCGGGATGCTGCTGGCCAGGTAGATGCCGGCGGCGCCATTGAGCAGAATGGTGACCAGGTAGAAGGGCATCCCGAAATTGAAGCGGCCATGGTAGGTCGCATCTTCGGGCTTGCCGAAGCGGGCATAGTCGAAGGTGAACATCATCAGCACCCACACCCCCATGTAATAGGTGAAGCAGCTCCACCAGCCATCGGCAGGCGGCACCGCCGGGCCGAAGTCGAGCCACTGCGGCTGATAGCCATACTGGCTCACCGCCAGCACCAGCGCCATCAATAGCCCCAGCAGGTAGAACGGCAGCAGCACGCCGTTGAACTTGTCCAGCCAGTGCTGCACGCTGCCAAACACCAGCGGCACGCTATAGAGCACCACGATGAGCGCGGCCACCGGATAGAGCAGCGAGGGATACAGATGATGCAGGGCCACGGCGATCACTGAGCCCTCGAATACAGCGTAATAGATCGCCGTGGAAAAGAAGATCAGCGTGGCCAGCGAAGCGCCCAGCCGGCCGAACAGGACGCGCGAGAACAGCGCCACCGACAGCCCGGTGCGCATGGCGTAGCGGCTGATGCAGGCATTGATGAGCCCGTAGCTGATGACTGACAGCACCATGCCGATCAAGGCATTGCGCGCGCCATAGGTGAGCGCCAGCGAAGCCCCCACCACGATGTAGAAGATCGCGCTGCAGACGGCCCACCAGGCCATCGTCAGCGAGAGCTTGCCCATGCGGGCGCTGGCGGGAATGCTTTGGGTGGAGAGGTCGATTTCCTTGTTCTGCGTTTGTGATAAGCCGGCCATATCAGTTCTCCAGGAGAGATGAAAGAGTGGTAACGATGAGGCTGAGAGGAAAGCAAGCTGCAGGCAAGCCGCTCCCCCCACCAGGCGGGTGGGCCTGGTGTTGGGGGGAGAGCGGGATACGCCTAGAGGTGGTGCAACAGACTGCCCAGGCGCTGCAAGCGCTGCTGGTAATGGCGTCGGGCCTCCAGCGCCTGTTCCAGCGTGACGCGTTCGAACTGCGCCTGGTGATTGGGTTGCAGTTGTCCGATCAGGTCGAGGTCGGCGCTGATGACGGTGCCGATGGTGGCGTAGCCGCCGCCGGAGACCGCATCGCGCAGCAGCACGATGGGTTCCAGGCCGCCCGGGATCTGGATCGAGCCGATGGGATAGCAGGCATCGACGATGTTGGAGGGATCCGAGCCGGCGCCGAAGGGTTGCTCGCGCGGCCTGAATTGCATGGGCTGGCCGCCCTTGAAGCGGTAGCCGATGCGGTCGGCTTCGGAACCGACGGTCCAGGTGTCGGCGAAGAAGCGCTCCACGGCGTCATCGGTGAGGCGATGTATATACAGGCCGGGCACCACGCGCAGCGTCGTCTGGCGCGCATACACCGGCACCAGCGACAAGGGCAGGGCGCGACCTTCCAGTGCCTGCGCGCTGGGACGGCCCAGCGGGATTTCATCGTCCTTGGCCAGCTTGCGTCCCTGCCATCCACCCAATGCCCCCAGGCCATAAGTGGAGCGGCTTTCCAGCACCACCGGCACATCGATGCCGCCGCCGATGGCGATATAGCTGCGCGCACCGGACTTGGGGTAATCGAAGCTCAACACCTGCCCGCTGCGCACCTTGAAGGCGGTATCCAGCGGCTGTTCCAGTCCATCCACGCGCGGCTGCATCCGGGCGCCGGTGACCGCGACCAGGGCGTCGCGCTGGAACTGCAGTTGCGGGCCCAGGAGCGTGCATTCCAGTGCCGAGGTGGTGGCGGCATTGCCCACCAGCAGGTTGGCGGCGCGCAGGGCATATTGGTCCAGTGCGCCCGAGGGCGGAATGCCGAGGTGGTAATAACCTTCGCGCCCGCCATCCTGCACCGAGGTGGCCAGGCCGGGCTGTTTGACCTTAATCGTCATGGAGGGCCTCCTTGAGGGCTTGGATGCAGGCCTTGGGGTCGGCCTGGAAGGCGTCGAGGTCGAAGCTGGCGGGGCGGATGCGCAAGTCGAAGCGCCCCGCTTCTACCGCCGCGATGGCGGCATCGTAGTCGGTGCGGGTGATCGGTTTGAATTGCACGATGTCGCCGGCGCGGAAGAACACCATCGATTCCTGCAGGTAGGGCAGGGCCTGTTGCGGGTCATAGATGGGTGCGGGCGTGACCCCGAACATCTGGTAACCACCGGCCCCGCGCACCGAGTAGATGCAGCCGAAGCAGCCGCCGTGACCCAGCGTCAGCTTGGGCGTGTCGGTGCGCGGACGCAGGTACTTGGGCACCTGCAATTGCTGGTGTTGCTCCACCATCTGGAACATGAAGGGCAAGCCGGCCACGAAGCCCACCATGGAGACGAACCAGGGGCTGCCGCTGTGGGCTGCGATGAAGGCGGCGACATCGGCATGACCATTGATGCGCGCCGCGTATTGCAGGTCGGTCGAGCTCGGGTCCTGGTGACGGTCCCGAAAACGCGCCTGGGTTTCATTGGTCCAGGGATCATCGTAGAGCACCGGGATTTCGATGATGCGGGTCTGGATGCGACGCTCGGCGGTGGTGCTGGCTTCGAGTGCCTTGACCTGTTCCAGCAGCTCCAGCGGATGGATCAGGTCGGGGTTGAAGCGGATCTGGAACGAGGCATTGGCCAGGCAGACATCCAGCACGCCCGGCAGCGCCAACTGCTCGACGGCGCGAGTGATGGCCATGGCGCGGAAGAAGGCCTCCAGCGACATCGCCTCCGACACCTCGGCAAAGAGGTGTTCATCGCCGGCGATGCTGTAACGGATGGCGGGGTTTGCGGTAGCTAAGCGGGTGGACATCTCATGCCTCCTCTAGTTGCGCGCTACGCTGGGCGGCGCGTTCGGCCAGCCAGCTTTCCAGCGCACCGGTATCGAAGCGGGCGTGGCGCACGCGTTCATCGGCCAGCAGCCACTGGTGCAGCGGCAGCGTGGTCGCCATGCCGGTCAACTGCGTGGCGGCCAGCGCGGCCTGGGCGCGGGCGATGGCTTGCACGCGGTCGGCGCCGTGCACCACCAGCTTGGCCAGCAGCGAATCGTAATAGGGCGGCACGCGGTAACCGGGGTACAGGTGGCTTTCCACACGGATGCCTGGACCTTGCGGCCAGCGCAGTTCGGCCACGGTGCCAGGGCAGGGGAAGAAGTTGCGTGCCGGGTCTTCGGCATTGATGCGCATCTCCAGCGCCGCGCCTTCCATCTGGATCTCGGATTGCTGCCATGGCAGCGGCTCGCCGCCGGCAATGCGCAACATGGCTTGCACCAGGTCGATGCCGGTGATCATCTCGGTGACCGGATGTTCGACCTGGATGCGGGTATTCATCTCGATGAAGAAGAACTCGCCGCTGTGGGCATCGAACAGGTATTCCAGCGTACCCGCACCGCGATAGCGCAAGCCCTCGGCCAAGCGCACCGCGCTGTCGCACAGGGCGCTGCGCTGGGCCGGAGTCAGCGCCGGCGAAGGGGCTTCCTCGAAGACCTTCTGGCGGCGACGTTGCAGCGAGCATTCGCGCTCGAACAGGTGCACGGCGCGCTGGCCATCACCCAGGATCTGCACTTCGATATGACGCGCCTGGCCGATGAAGCGCTCCAGGTAGACCGCACCGGACCCGAAGGCGGCCTTGGCTTCGCCTTGCGCCACCGGAAATTCACGTGCCAGCTCGGCCGCATCGTGGGCGATGCGGATGCCGCGCCCACCGCCCCCGGCCGAGGCCTTGATCAGCAGGGGATAGCCGATCTGTTCGGCGCAAGCCAGGGCCGATGGTAGATCCTCCAGTTCCCCCGGCGAGCCCGGCACCACCGGCACCCCCGCTGCGGCAGCGGTGCGCCGCGCCTCGGCCTTGTCGCCCATGCGGCGGATGGTCTCGGCTTGCGGCCCCACGAAGATCAAGCCGGCCGCCGTCACCGCCTCGGCAAAGTCCGCATTCTCGGACAGGAAACCATAACCCGGATGGATGGCATTGGCGCCGCTGGCCTTCGCGGCGTGCAGCAGCGCCTCGCCATTCAGATAGCTGCGGTCGGCGCGGGCCGGGCCGATGATCTGGACTTCATCGGCCATGCGCGCGGCCAGGGAATCCTGATCGGCCTCGCTGCAGGCGGCCACCGTCGGGATGCCCAGCGCTTGCGCGGCGCGGATGATGCGCACCGCGATCTCGCCGCGATTGGCCACCAGCAGCTTGTGGATGGAAGAATTCATCACCTGCTCCTCAGGCGGCACTGTCGATGGAGGCGACCAGTTGGCCCGGTTCGACCGGATCGCCGTTCTCGATATGGAAGCCGATCAGCTTGCCGCCTTGCTCGGCCTGCAATTCCGTAAATTGTTTCATCACTTCGATCAGGCCAATGACCGCACCGGCCTGGACCTCATCGCCGATCTCGGCATAGGGCGGCGCCTCCGGGCTGGACCGGCGATAGAAGGTGCCGGGCAAAGGTGAGTGCACTTCGTGGACTGCCATGACTTTTCTCCTTTGTGATGATGCGTGATGATGCGTGACGATGTACTGACTTAGCGCGGTGCGGCCACTGCGATATCGGCCGCCTCCAGGCTGGCGCGCGTGGCCTGGACCAGGGCCAGCGCCCCGGGGGTGTCGCTGTGGATGCAGACCGAGTCGAAGCGGATCGGAATATCCTGCCCGTCGACGGTGCGCACCACGCCCTCGCGGCAGGCCCGCAATACCTTGGCGGCCACCTGGTCGGGGTCGAGTGCGCCCACGCGGCGGGTGAAGACGATCGAGCCGCTGTGGTCGTAATCGCGATCGGCATAGAACTCGCAGACCACCGCCTGCCCCAGTTCCTGCGCCACGCGCCAGATGGCCGAGCCGTTCATGCAGAACAGAAGCAAGTTCGAGTCCAGCTGGCGCAGGGTCTGCACGAACACCCGCGCCGCCTCTTCGTCGCGGGCCAGGTGCATGTAGAGCGCACCATGGGGCTTGATGTGTTGCAGGTTCATGCCGTTGAGGCGGGCGAACTCGCGCAGCGCGCCCAACTGGTAGAGCATGTCGTTGACCAGTTCGGTGGCGGGGGCATTGAGATGGCGGCGACCGAAGCCGACCAGATCCCGGAAACCCGGATGCGCACCGATGGCCACGCCGTGGCGCCGAGCCTGTTCCACCGTGCGCCGCATGATGTTGGGATCGCCCGCATGAAAACCCGTGGCGATATTGGCTGAACTGATCAGGGGCATGATGGCTTCATCGACGCCATCGCCGATGGTCCAGGGACCGAAGCCTTCGCCCATGTCCGAATTCAGATCGATTTTTCTCATCTCGTGCTCTCCTGCGCTGCCGGAATCAGCGCGTGAAAATGAGTATAGAAATCGAGGCTGGTATTGGATAGATGTATTATCAGAGGGCTTGATATCGAAAAATCCGATAGCTTATGAAGGGCGTCACAACATGGCCATTACCCTCCGGCAGATCCGCTATTTCGTTGCCACAGCGGAAGTGGGACAGATTTCGCAGGCCGCGATCCATCTGCATATTTCGCAATCCTCGGTCACCAGCGCCATCCAGGAGCTGGAGGCGCTGCTGGGCGCACCGCTGTTCATCCGCTCGCCGCAGGGGATGATCCTGACCGATAGCGGCCGGCATTTTCTCAATCACGCGTATTCGATTCTGCGCAGCGTAGACGACGCGATGAAGAGTCCGCTGCCCGACAACACCGCCAGCGGCAGCTTGCGGGTGGCGGCCAGTTATACGGTGCTGGGATATTTTTTGCCGCACCATTTGCAGCGCTTGTCGCAGTCCTATCCGGGCATCAAGCTGCATGTCCACGAAAAGGAGCGCGCCGAGATCGAGCAGAGCCTGGTGGAGGGCGATATCGATATGGCGGTGGTGCTCACATCCAACCTGCGCCATCGTGACATTGCCTATGAGACCTTGTTCGGTTCGGTGCGGCGGCTATGGCTACCAGCGCGCCATCGGCTGGGCGAGCGCTCGGTGGTGAATCTTTCCGAGGTGGTCAATGAACCCTTCATCCTGCTGACGGTGGATGAGGCCGACAAGACGGCATTGCGCTACTGGAACCAGAGCGGACGCAAGCCCAACATCCTCATGCGCACCAGTTCCATCGAGGCGGTGCGCAGCATGGTGGCCAATGGGTCAGGGGTGGCGATCCTGTCGGACCTGGTGTATCGGCCCTGGTCGCTGGAGGGGTTGCGGATTGAGACGGTGCTGCTGATGGATCATGTGCCGGCCATGAATGTGGGGCTGGCCTGGCGCAAGGGGGTGAAGTTTACGCCGGCGATGGAGGCGGTGCGGGAGTATTTCAGGCAGTCGTTTTTGACGCCGCAGTTGAGTAGTGGAAGGAGGTGAAATCTGTAAGCCACAAACGTAGTTACATAGGTACGATGCTTCAGCCTGGATGTTGATCTGCGATGTTGACTTGCCACTCTTTGCATAGTTTGCGGAACGAACGACTATTGTCGAAAGCTTGTTGCAGATCGAAGTGCGCCGTGAATGCTGGTTGATCAAGCACTTCGCTGTAGGTGCCACTTTCCATATTTCGACGTAGCCAGCCTTTGGCATCTCTGGGTGTTTCGGCATCGATGCATTTTTCATCTGGACAACGGAATCCTCGTTGTCCGTCAAGTGACCGAGCCGACGCAATGAACCAGGCCTCGTATTCGCGATTGGCTAACACCACCGACACGCGCCGATGGGGTACATGTTTCATGGCGCGTAGATATACCTGCTGCGACAGGTTTGCTGGGCAGTCGTCATCAGCATCCAAGACCACTAAAATCCAACCTCCATCGCCGCACTTGGCGGCAGCTAGTAGCAGTTGTTTTCGGAATTCGTCGTCACGATTGAGGAAGCGGTCTCTATGCACTCGAATGGGCGGCAGTATTCGCGCATAGTCTGTACCAGGGCGCCATTCATTTAGGCGCCTCAAAAGCACTGGTAAAGCGGCCACTTCACCATCCCCTTCGACAATGCTGGCTACAGAAATCATAACGAGTCGATCTCGCTGAAAAGGTCTCCAGCGCTGCCTTTATCTTGATGTTCAATGCTGGCTCGGTCCGGTGCAAGTTGATTCATGCGCAGCAGTTCACCAGCCGAGAAGAGATGGTCCCGCATCACTTGTCGCGAGGCATCGTCAAGCGGTGCAACTTTCGTCTCTCCTGCTTCAGATACCACTGCCAGTACAGCGTCGGCGTCGATGTTCCTATCGTCAAGCAGATCCGGGCTATGGCTTGTCACCAGCACTTGTGTGTTTTTTGAGGCACGTACTAGTGCCTCGCGTAACGCACCACTTGCTGCTGGATGTAACGCTGTTTCAGGTTCTTCGATGCCGATTAAAGTTGGGGAATAATCTACGTTGCTTTGTAGTAATGCCGTAAGCACACCCAATGCGCGTAGTGTGCCGTCGGACATATTTTGTGCAAGGAAGCGCCACGGATGTTTGGAGCCAGCCATTTCCTGGCGAAACTCAAGTGTTTCCATCGGACCGATGGACTCTCGCTCGACGCCATGAACCATGGGTGCCACTGAGTGAAGATATTCCTGAATCAGCGTGATCTGGTCAGGTGCGACCTTTTCCAGATGTCCAATTACGCTAACGATATTTTCTCCGGCTGGCCGCAGCAGACGACCGTCCTGCGGTTTCTGTAATTCACGCATCAGCTTTGGATTTAGGTTGTAGAAACCCATCGCTGTTAGCGCATCGAATACAGGGCGGAAAGCTGTCAGGCCGGATGCCGCAACTAATGCCAACCTGTCTGCTGTGACTGACGGAAAAGTGGGCTCGCTGCTATCACGCAACTTTCCTTTTTGTATGCGAAAGAAAGGCCCTTTGCCAATACCGGATACAACGCACTCTTCTTTTTGGACTTCGTAGGCTCCGTTTTTCAATGCACCGATGACGAAGCCATAGTGCCCTCGTTGACCACCAAGCAAAACGAATTCAATCCGGATCGCAAAATGGGTAGGATGGCCACCACTGCGGCGCCGTACCTCATTTATACCGCCTCGTTCATTGAGCGCACTGTCCAGTGAGTTGAAAAGCGCATCGCGCACGAAATGGAGCGCATCCATGAAATTGCTTTTGCCCGCGCCATTATGTCCGACGAGATAAGTCAGCGGGTTTAAACGCACATCACAATAGCCGATGCTCTTATAGTTTCGGAGAGCCACGCGGTCAATGAAAGGGGCCTGTGTCATGCTTTTCTCTTTTCCTCAGACTTGGTAAGCCTTCATGACTTCAGTGGAGATGGCGTAATACGAAAAGCTGGCATCTTGAGATAGTCTGCGATCGGTATTCTGGCGTAGCCGTCCTTGAATGCTGCAGCGCATTGATGGGAGCGCGAAGATCGGAAATTGAAGAACTGCTCAAGAATTGCCTGTGCTAGATCACCTTAATAATCGCAGCCAGGTAAGCAATTCCGCGCACGGGCGCGGGGGCGCGGAATTCCTACTAGACAAATTTCGTATGATCAGTTTTAGACATTGAACAAGAAATTCATCACATCCCCATCCTTGACCACATACTCCTTGCCTTCCGCGCGCATCTTGCCCGCTTCCTTGGCCCCGGCCTCACCCTTGAAGGCGATGAAGTCTTCAAAGGCAATGGTCTGCGCACGGATGAAGCCGCGTTCGAAGTCGGTGTGGATCACGCCAGCCGCCTGCGGGCCGGTGGCGCCGACCGGAATCGTCCAGGCGCGCACTTCCTTGACGCCTGCGGTGAAGTAGGTTTGCAGGCCCAAGAGCTTGAAGGCGGCGCGGATCAGGCGGTCCAGGCCGGGTTCTTCCATGCCCATGTCGGCCAGGAAGTCAGCCTTGTCGGCGTCGTCCAGGTCGGCGATCTCGGCTTCGATGGCCGCGCAGATGGCCACGATGGGGGCGTTCTGTTCCTGAGCATAGGCGGTCAACTGGTCCAGCAGCGGGTTGTTGGTGAAGCCGCTATCGGACACGTTGGCCACGTACATGGCCGGCTTGGCGGTGATCAGGCACAGCGGCTTGATCAGCAGCATTTCTTCGGCATCCAGGCCCAGGGCGCGTACCGGCTTGGCTTCGTCCAGCGCCGGCATGATGCGTTCCAGCAGGGCCACCAGCTTGGCGGCATCCTTGTCGCCGGAGCGGGCCTTCTTCTGTTCGCGGTGGATGGCTTTCTCGACCGTGCCCATGTCGGCCAGGGCCAGTTCGGTCTGGATCACGGCGATGTCGTCCAGCGGGCTTACGCGGCCGGCGACGTGGATCACGTTGGGGTCTTCGAAGCAGCGCACCACGTTGACGATGGCGTCGGTCTCGCGGATGTGCGAGAGGAATTGGTTGCCCAGGCCTTCACCCTTGGAGGCGCCCGCCACCAGGCCGGCGATGTCGACGAATTCGACTGCGGCCGGCAGGATGCGCTCGGGCTTGACGATTTCGGCCAGCGCCTTCAAGCGCGGATCGGGCACTTCGACGATGCCGACATTGGGCTCGATGGTGCAGAACGGGTAGTTCTCGGCGGCGATGCCAGCCTTGGTCAGCGCGTTGAAAAGAGTGGACTTACCGACGTTGGGCAGACCCACGATGCCGCATTTGAGGCTCATGACAGATTCTTCCGAAAGCAAAACCGTCATTGTAGCAAGCCGCGCGCCCCAACCCACAGCTTTGCGTTGCAGCATCGGCCTTCGGTGCAGGCTGTGGCATTGCGCCATCATTGCTACTATATGAACGATACGTCACGTCTCGCACATTGTCGAAATTGCACTATTTCGTTGCATACATACCACGTAATGGGAATTTACGGTGGGATGCAATATTTTACTGACCCAGCCGTCAACAAGTTGGTTGATGGCAAGAGTTGTCATCTGTCGTGAAGTTGTAGGTAACTTGTTAAGAACGGGGCTTTTCCGCGTTGGCCATTTACACGGTGTATTGCCTTCTTGAAAGCGATTTGTAAAATTTGCTCTACAATGTCGGTTTTCCAAAGCACACAAAGAATCCCTTTGCCTAATATCGTTGAAATCCGCGATCTGCATTTCCGTTATGGCGACCGGCCTATTCTGACCGGTCTGCATATGGACTTCCCGCGCGGCAAGGTGGTGGCGGTCATGGGCGGTTCCGGGTCGGGCAAGACCACCATCCTGCGTCTGATCGGCGGGCAGTTGCAGCCGCAGCAGGGCAGGGTGGAAGTGGATGGCGAAAACGTGCCGTCGCTGGCGACCAAGCAACTGTATCTGCTGCGTCGCAAGATGGGCATGTTGTTCCAGAACGGGGCGCTCTTTACCGATATGACGGTGTTCGACAACGTAGCCTTTCCGCTGCGCGAACATACCGATCTGGATGACACGCTGATCCGCGACCTGGTGCTCATGAAGTTGAACGCCGTGGGCCTGCGCAATGCGGCCGCCTTGAAGCCGGCCGAGATTTCCGGCGGCATGGCACGGCGCGTGGCGTTGGCGCGGGCCATCGCCCTGGATCCGGCGCTGATCATGTATGACGAACCGTTTGCCGGTCTCGATCCGATTTCCATGGGCGTGACCGCCAACCTGATCCGGCGTCTCAATGATGCCCTGGGTTCGACGTCCATCCTGGTCTCGCACGACGTCAATGAATCCTTTGCCATTGCCGACTATGTGTATTTCCTGTCGGCCGGCAAGATCGTGGCACAGGGTACGCCGCAAGAAATGCGTGAATCGACCGACCCCTATGTGAAGCAATTTGTCCATGCCCAGGCCGATGGCCCGGTGCCTTTCCACTATCCCGGCAAGTCGTTGGCCGAGGATCTGGGTCTGGGAGGTGGCGCATGATCGTCAATGCTGTCAGTGCCCTGGGCCGCAGCGTGCGTGAGTTCGTCGTCGGCGTGGGTTTTGCCGCGCGCATGTTCATCAACATGCTGGGTGCTTCACTGGGCTTACTGCGCCGGCCGCGTCTGATTACCGACCAGATCCATTTCATCGGTAACTATTCGCTGGTGATCATTACGGTGTCGGGCCTGTTCGTGGGCTTCGTGCTGGGTTTGCAGGGTTATTACACGCTCAATAAATATGGTTCCGAGCAGGCGCTGGGCTTGCTGGTGGCCTTGTCGCTGACCCGTGAACTGGGGCCGGTGGTGACCGCACTGCTCTTTGCCGGCCGTGCCGGTACTTCGCTGACCGCGGAAATCGGCCTGATGAAGGCCGGCGAGCAATTGTCGGCGATGGAAATGATGGCTGTGAACCCGCTGCAACGCGTGGTGGCGCCCCGTTTCTGGGCGGGCGTGATTTCCATGCCGGTGCTGGCGGCAATCTTCAGTGCCGTGGGTGTCATGGGCGGTTACGTGGTGGGCGTGCTCTTGATCGGTGTCGATGACGGGGCGTTCTGGTCGCAGATGCAGGGCGGGGTGGATGTCTGGAATGACGTCGCCAACGGCGTGTTGAAGAGCGTCGTCTTCGGCGTGGCCGTCACCTTCGTGGCCCTGTTCCAGGGCTATGAAGCGCAACCCACGCCCGAGGGCGTGGCCCGCGCCACCACCCGCACGGTGGTGATCGCTTCGCTGACGGTGCTGGGGCTGGATTTCCTGCTGACTGCATTAATGTTCAGCTAAGTACCGCAAGCAATGGATAAAGCGCCCGTGCAGGGTGCAACGATGTGAATAAAAGGGTTGACTATGCAACGTAAATCACTGGATGCCTGGGTTGGAATCTTCGTGCTGCTGGGTGTGGCGGCACTGGCTTTCCTGGCACTGAAGGTCGGCAACATGAGCTCCATGTCCTTCGGCCAGAAGACCTATGCCCTCAAGGCAAACTTCGACAACATCGGCGGCCTGAAGTCGCGTGCGGCCGTCAAGAGTGCCGGCGTGGTGGTGGGTCGAGTGGATTCGATCCGTTTCGATGACCAGACCTTCCGCGCCGTGGTCACGTTGAACATGGATGAGAGCTACAAATTCCCCAAGGACAGCTCGGCCAAGATCCTGACCTCGGGCCTGTTGGGCGAACAATACATCGGCATCGAGCCGGGGGGCGACACGGCCAATCTGGCCGCAGGCGATACGATTAAGATGACACAATCCGCCATCGTGCTGGAAAACCTGATCGGTCAATTCCTGTACAGCAAGGCGGCAGAGGGAAAGGATGATTCCAAATGAATCAAATGAATAAAAAAGCCATCAACACCGCCTACGCGGGCCGCCTGGGCGCCTTCGCCTTGGCTGCCGCTGCCCTGAGCGGCTGTGCCAGCACCAGCAATAATCCCAACGATCCGCTGGAAGGCTTCAACCGCACCATGTTCAGCTTCAACGACACGGTCGACAAGGTGGCCTTGAAGCCGGCCGCACAAGCCTATGACACCGTGGTGCCGACGCCGGTCCAGCATGGCGTGGGTAATTTCTTTGGCAACATCGGCGATGTCTGGTCGTCCATCAACCAACTGCTGCAGGGGCGTATCGAGCAGGGTGTCTCGACCTTCATGCGCGTGGCCATCAACACCACCTTCGGTCTGGGTGGCGTGCTGGACGTGGCAACCGAAGCGCGCCTGCCGCGTGAGAAGTCCGATTTCGGCCAGACCTTGGGCAAGTGGGGCGTAGGCTCCGGTCCTTACGTGGTGCTGCCGTTCTTTGGACCCTCCACCGTGCGTGATACCGCCGGGATGCCGGTGGACCTGTACGGTGACCTGTGGACCTACAAGCGTCCGGCGCGCTGGCGCAACGTCGGTGCGGTGGTGCGCATCGTTGACCGCCGTGCCCAGTTGCTGGATGCCTCGACCCTGCTGGAAGATGCCGCGCTGGACAAGTACGACTTCGTGCGCGATGCCTACCTGCAACGTCGCCAGAGCCAGATCAATGGCGCCTCCTCCAGTGGCGGTGAACAGAAGGAAGAAACCATCAAGCCCTAAGGGTTGGATGCGCAGGATGTACTGAGTGTTACAAGGCCACGTGGCGCAGCCGCTTGCCGTGGTCTTGAAATCCAGATCAATCGCTCAATCTGTAACATCCGTGCCGATCTGTGACGGCACGGGAACCCCGCTCTCGGGCGGGTTTCGAAGGAGTTGCCGGCCTGCTGCCGCAAGCTGTTGCCTCGCAGGGGGGCACAGTCGTGCGGGGGAGGTGACTGGCTTCTTCTGCTGACTCGAATGGAAAACAACTTATGAAGATGCTCACCAAACTTTTCGCCATCGCGGCCTTTGCGATTCCCGCGCTGTCCTTCTCCGGCGTGGCCGCAGCCCAGGAAGCCCCGGACGCACTGGTCAAGCGCATCAGCTCGGAAGTGCTGGATACCGCCAAGAACGACAAGGACATCCAGGCCGGCGACAACTCCCGCATCATGCAACTGGTGGAACAGAAGATCCTGCCCTACGTGGACTTCGAACGCATGACCCAGCTGGCGGCCGGCCGCTACTGGCGCCAGGCGACGCCGGACCAGCAAAAGCAGCTGATCACCCAGTTCCGCAGCCTGCTGGTGTTCACCTATTCGGGGGCACTGTCGCAGGTGCGTGACCAGAAGATCGTCTTCAAGCCGCTGCGCGCAGCGCCCGGCGACACCGAAGTGGAAGTCAATTCGCAGGTGATCTCCGATCGCGGCGGCGAGCCCATCCAGTTGAGCTATCGCCTGGAAAAGAAGGGCGATGGCTGGAAGCTGTATGACGTCAACGTGCTGGGCGCCTGGCTGGTGGAAGCCTATCGCGGCACCTTCGCCAGCGAGATCAACAAGGGCGGCATCGACGGCCTGATCAAAGCGCTGACCGACAAGAACCAGCAGTTGGCCTCGCGCGGCAACGGCAAGAAGTAATCTGTACCGATCCCTGATCCGAAAGAGCGCACCATGTTCAAGCCCGGCACCTCGCTGACCTTCACCAATGCCAGCGCTGTCCTGCGCGAGGGCCTCTCGGCCATCGCCGCGGGTCAGGCCAGCATCGATGTCAGCGGCGTGAGCGTGGTCGACTCTTCGGCCGTGGCCACGCTGCTGGCCTGGCGTCGCGCCGCAGCCGGTCGTGGCGCCGCACTGGACTTCGGCATCCTGCCGGCCAACCTGCAAAGCCTGGCCGACCTCTACGGCGTGACCGCCCTGCTGCAAGGCGCGGCTGCACCCACCTCCGCCACCGATCGACATCACTGATCCGTCCCCCCCCTTGCGGCCCCCTGACGCTCTGCGGCGGCCCGGAAAATCGAATTCCCCTATAATCGAAGGTTTTTGCAGGCGCATTGGCGACTGGTACAGCGGATTCCCTTCCCTTGGACACGGCGTCTCACCTGCCGGGCAAAACCGAAATACTACGCCATTGTTAATGGCATAACGACAATATGGTCGCGTCGCACAGGCCTCTTCCCACGGAGAGCGATGGCGCGGCCAGGGCGAGGCGTGCAGCCAATTCCGTATGGGATGGGCTGCTCCTCATTTCTTTCTTGCAAGTAACGTATTGAACGGGCGAGGCCATGGCCGCTCTCCAAATCACTGACATCAAGAAGCGTTACCAGTCGCTGCAGGCCCTGGGCGGCGTGTCGCTGGCGGTCGAAGAAGGTGAATTCTTCGGCTTGCTCGGCCCCAACGGCGCTGGCAAGACCACGCTCATTTCCATCATCGCCGGCCTGAACCGGGCTGATTCCGGCTCGGTCACCCTCCATGGCCACGACGTGGTCAGCGACTACCGTGCCGCCCGCATGAAGCTGGGTGTGGTGCCGCAGGAACTGGTGTTCGATCCCTTCTTCACGGTGCGCGAGACCTTGCGGATGCAGTCCGGCTACTTTGGCCTGAGCAACAACGACAAGTGGATCGATGAGGTCATGGAAAACCTGGACCTCACCAACAAGGCTGATACCAACATGCGCGCGCTCTCCGGTGGCATGAAGCGGCGCGTGCTGGTGGCCCAGGCGCTGGTGCACAAGCCGCCCGTGATCGTGCTGGATGAGCCCACTGCCGGGGTCGACGTGGAATTGCGCCAGACCCTGTGGCACTTCATCGGGCGCCTGAATCGCGAGGGCCATACCATCGTGTTGACCACGCACTACCTGGAAGAAGCCCAGGCCCTGTGCAATCGCATCGCCATGTTGAAGTTCGGCAAGGTGGTGGCGCTGGACTCTACCGAAGGGCTGATCCGCCGCATCTCCGGTTCGCAGATGGTGTTGCGCTTGAAGCGCGGTAGCCTGCCCGATGGCTTGAAGGCGCTGGTCATGCGTCCTGAAGAGCTGTTGGCGGGCAATAAATTCACGCTGCGCGTGACGGACTACAAGGAATTCGAACCGATCCTGGCCACGCTGCGGACCTCGGGCGTGGAGATCGACGACCTGCAATTGCAGCAGGCTGACCTGGAAGATGTCTTCATCCAGATCATGGGAGATGAAAAATGATCGGTTTCCGTACCTTGTTCTACAAGGAAATCCTGCGTTTCTGGAAGGTCGCTACCCAGACCATCACTGCCCCGGTGGTCACGGCGCTGCTGTACCTGCTGATCTTCGGCCACGTGCTGCAGGATCGCGTGCAGGTCTATCCGGGCGTGAACTACACTGGCTTCCTGGTGCCGGGACTGGTGATGATGAGCGTGTTGCAGAATGCCTTCGCCAATAGCTCTTCTTCGCTGATCCAGTCCAAGATCACCGGCAACCTGGTGTTCGTGCTGTTGACGCCGCTGTCGCACTGGGAAATGTTCGGCGGCTATGTGCTGGCGGCCGTGGTGCGCGGGCTGGTGGTAGGCGCGGGGGTGTTCGTGGTGACCGTCTGGTTCGGCCACATCGATTTCGTGGCGCCGCTGTGGATTCTGGTCTTCGCGCTCTTGGGCGCGGGCATCCTGGGCAGCTTGGGCTTGATCGCCGGCATCTGGGCCGAGAAATTCGACCAGTTGGCGGCGTTTCAGAATTTCCTGATCGTCCCGCTGACCTTCCTGGCCGGCGTGTTCTATTCGATACACTCGCTGCCTCCGTTCTGGCAGGCGGTATCGCATTTCAACCCGTTTTTTTATATGATCGATGGCTTTCGCTACGGCTTCTTCGGCCAGTCCGACATTGCTCCCATGACCAGCCTCGGTATCGTCGTCGTGTTCTTCTTGGCGCTCTCTACCCTGGCCGTCCATATGCTCAAGAGCGGCTACAAGCTGCGCGCAGGTTCCCATTGAATCCCCGGGACCACCTGCCCCGCCATCTCCCCCTATTCCCGTGAAGAGCCTCAACATGCTACCCACACCCGAACTCGTCAAAAGCTATATCGCCGCCGGCCTCGATTGCCAGCACCTGGAAGTGGAAGGCGACGGCCAGCACTTCACCGCCGTCATCGTTGCCGAGGCCTTCGCCGGCAAGCGCCTGATCCAGCGCCACCAATTGGTCTATGCCGCGCTGGGCGACCGGATGCGCGAGGAAATCCACGCGCTGTCGATGAAGACCCTGACCCCCGAAGAATTCCAGAAATAAGGCAATACGATGGACAAGCTCCTGATCCGTGGCGGCCAGCGCCTCTCCGGTGACCTCACCATTTCTGGTGCCAAGAACGCCGCCCTGCCCATCCTGTGCGCAGGCCTGCTCACCGATGGCGACCTGGTGCTCTCCAATGTGCCGCACCTGCAGGACGTGGTCACCATTACCAAGCTGATGAGCCAGATGGGCCTGCGCGTGCGCGAGAACGGCGAGCAGCTGGTCCTGAACGGCAACGACATCACCCGCCCGGAAGCGCCCTATGAGCTGGTCAAGACCATGCGCGCCTCGATCCTGGTGCTGGGCCCCTTGCTGGCGCGCTTCGGCCAGGCCAAGGTATCGTTGCCGGGTGGTTGTGCCATTGGTTCACGTCCGGTGGACCAGCACATCAAGGGACTGCAGGCGATGGGCGCAGAAATTCATATCGAGGCCGGTTACATCCATGCCAGGGCCAAGCGCTTGAAGGGCGCGCGCATCGTCACCGATATGATCACCGTCACCGGTACCGAAAACCTGCTGATGGCCGCTGCCTTGGCCGAAGGCGAAACCGTGCTGGAAAATGCCGCACGCGAGCCGGAAGTGGGCGACCTGGCCAACCTGCTGGTAAAGATGGGCGCGAAGATCGAAGGCATCGGCACCGACCGCCTGGTGATCCAGGGCGTGGACAAGCTGCACGGCGCCGAACATGAAGTCATCGCCGACCGTATCGAGACCGGCACCTTCCTGTGCGCGGTGGCGGCCACCGGGGGCGACGTGACCCTGCACCGCACCCGCGCCGGCTTGCTCGATGCCGCGCTGGACAAGCTGCGCGAAGCCGGCGCCATCCTCACTTCGGGTGAGGACTGGATCCGCATCCAGATGGCGCGTCGTCCCAAGGCGGTGAGCTTCCGTACCACTGAATATCCGGGCTTCCCCACCGATATGCAGGCGCAGTTCATGGCCTTGAACTGTCTGGCCGAAGGCACCAGCCACGTCACCGAGACCATCTTCGAGAACCGCTTCATGCACGTGCAGGAATTGAATCGCCTGGGCGCGGCCATTGATGTGGAAGGCAATACCGCCATCGTCACCGGCGTGGAAAAATTCCTCGGTGCACCCGTGATGGCGACCGACCTGCGCGCTTCGGCTTCGCTGGTCATCGCCGGCTTGGCCGCGCAAGGCGAGACGGTGGTGGAGCGCATCTACCACCTTGACCGTGGCTACGACCGCATGGAAGCCAAGCTCTCGGCCATCGGTGCCGATATCGAACGCATCAAGTAAGTTTTCCGGATTCCAGAAAAGCACACCATCATGACCCAACAACTGACGCTGGCGCTCTCCAAGGGCCGCATTTTCGAAGAGACCCTGCCGCTGCTCCAAGCCGCCGGCATCACCGTGGCCGAGGATCCAGAATCCTCGCGCAAGCTGATCCTGCCCACCAATGATCCCAACGTGCGCGTGATCATCGTGCGCGCTTCGGACGTGCCGACCTATGTGCAATACGGTGCCGCCGATTTCGGCGTGGCCGGCAAGGATGTGCTGATGGAACATGGCGGTGAAGGCCTGTACCAGCCCATCGACCTGAACATCGCCAAGTGCCGCCTGTCGGTGGCGGTGCAGGAAGGATTCGACTACGCCAACGCGGTGCGCCAGGGTGCGCGCCTGCGCGTGGTGACCAAGTACGTCAACACCGCGCGCGAGCACTTCGCCTCCAAGGGCGTGCACGTCGACCTGATCAAGTTGTATGGCTCGATGGAACTGGGCCCGCTGGTGGGCCTGTCGGACGCCATCGTCGACCTGGTCAGCACCGGTGGCACGTTGCGTGCCAACAAGCTGGTGGAAGTCGAGCACATCATCGACATTTCTTCACGCCTGGTGGTGAACCAGGCCGCGCTGAAATTGAAGCGCGAGCGCTTGCAGCCGATTCTCGATGCCTTCGAGAAGGCATCCAAGGCCAAGTAATTCCACGACCCCAGATATCTTCGCAGAGCAGGTGAGACCATGAGCATTGCCATCCGAAAACTCGATTCCGCCGAAGCCGGCTTCCGTGACAAGCTGTCGGCCGTGCTGGCCTTCGAAGCCAGCGAGGACGAAGCCATCGATCGCGCTGCGGCGACCATCCTGGCCGATGTGAAGGCGCGCGGTGACGCCGCCGTGCTGGAATACACCCAGCGCTTCGACCGCCTGCAGGCTGCTTCCGTGGCCGGCCTGGAGATCGGCAAGGAGGCGCTGCAAGCCGCGCTGGCCGGACTGCCCGAGGCACGCCGCCATGCGTTGCAGACCGCTGCTGACCGCGTGCGCGCCTATCATGAGCGCCAGAAGAAGGAATGCGGCTCCGATGGTTTTCTCTATCGCGAAGCCGATGGCACCGAACTGGGCCAGAAGGTCACGCCGCTGGATCGCGTGGGCATCTACGTGCCGGGCGGCAAGGCGGCTTATCCGTCGTCGGTACTGATGAATGCGATCCCGGCCAAGGTGGCCGGTGTGCAGGAAGTCATCATGGTGGTGCCGACACCGGACGGCGTGAAGAATGAACTGGTGCTGGCCGCTGCCGCCATCGCTGGTGTGGATCGCGTCTTCACCATCGGTGGTGCGCAAGCCGTGGGCGCACTGGCCTATGGCACCGCGACCATCCCGCAGGTGGACAAGATCGTCGGCCCCGGCAACGCCTATGTGGCCGCAGCCAAGCGGCGCGTCTTCGGCGTGGTCGGCATCGACATGATCGCCGGTCCCTCCGAGATCCTGGTGATCTGCGATGGCGCCACCGATCCCGACTGGATCGCCATGGACCTGTTCTCGCAAGCCGAGCACGATGAACTGGCGCAATCCATCCTGCTGTGCCCGGACGCGGACTACATCGCCCAGGTGGAAGCCTCGATCAACCGCCTGCTGGAGGACATGCCGCGCAAGGACGTGATCCGCACCTCGCTGACCGACCGTGGCGCGCTGGTCAAGGTGCGCGATATGGAACAAGCCTGCGAGATCGCCAACATGATCGCCGCCGAGCACCTGGAAATTTCCGCACAGGAACCGCAGCAGTGGGCTGACCAGATCCGTCATGCCGGTGCCATGTTCCTGGGGCGTTTCTCGTCCGAATCGTTGGGCGATTATTGCGCCGGTCCCAATCACGTGCTGCCGACTTCTCGCACGGCGCGCTTCTCCTCACCGCTGGGTGTGTATGACTTCCAGAAGCGTTCCAGCGTGATCCGCGTGTCGGAACAGGGCGCCCAGACGCTGGGCAAGATTGCCGCCGAACTGGCCTATGGCGAAGGCTTGCAGGCGCACGCCCGCTCGGCCGAATTGCGGCTCAAGAAGTGACATGATGACGTCCGCCACCGACTCCCTCGCAGGCGCCGGCTGGCTGGACCGCGTGTATTGCGAGGATGCGCTGGATGTCAGCGGTGGGCTGGCGCGCATTCCCGATGGCAGTGTCGACCTGTTGATCGCCGACCCGCCTTATGGCCTGGGCAAGGATTACGGCAATGATTCCGACAAGCTCGATACCGCTGCGTATCTGGCCTGGACCGAGCAGTGGGTCGACGCCGTGCTGCCCAAGTTGAAGCCCAATGGCAGCCTCTACATCTTCCTGACCTGGCGCAATTCGCCGGAGATCTTCGTGATGTTGAAGCAGCGCATGACCATGATCAACGAGATCATCTGGGACCGTCGCGTGCCCTCCATGGGAGGGAGCGTGCGGCGTTATTCCTCGGTGCATGACACTATCGGCTTCTTTGCCCGCGCCAAGGATTATTTCTTTGATCTCGATGCCATCCGCATTCCCTATGACGCCCAGACCAAGAAAGCGCGTTCGCGCTCCATCTTTGTTGGGGCCAAGTGGCTGGAGATGGGCTACAACCCCAAGGATGTGTGGAGCGTCTCGCGCCTGCATCGCGAGCACAAGGAGCGCGCCGATCACCCTACGCAAAAACCGCTGGAAGTGGTGGAGCGCATGGTCAAGGCCTCTTGTCCGCCGGGCGGCGTGGTGCTCGATCCCTTCATGGGCAGCGGCACTACGGCCGTGGCGGCACGCCGTTGCGGGCGGCACTTTACCGGTTTCGAACTCAACCCCGATTATTGCGAACTGATCCGCCAGCGCCTCGATGCCCTCGATGCGCCGGCCCCTGCGAGCCAAGATGATGAATCCCTCCAAGCCTGAGATCGTGGACCAACTGGTCGCCAACGTGATCCGCCCCGTAGTGCGCGGCTGGCACTCCTATCACGTGCCCTCGGCAGCAGGGCTGGTCAAGCTCGATGCGATGGAAAATCCCTATGTGTTGCCGGTGGCGCTGCGTGAGGAACTGGCGCAGCGACTGGCTGCGCTGGAGCTGAACCGTTATCCGGTACCGTCCTATACGCAGCTCAAGGCGGCCATCTGCGAGCGCCTGGGGGTGCCGGCAGGGTATGAGGTATTGCTGGGCAATGGTTCGGATGAGTTGATCACCATGCTCTCGGTGGCTTGCGCCATGCCCGGTCGCACCATCGTGGCGCCGGAGCCGGGCTTCGTCATGTATGGCATCTCGGCCCAGATGGCCGGGCTGGACTACGTGGGCGTGCCGCTGCGCGCCGACCTGAGCCTGGACCTGCCAGCCATGCTGGCGGCCATCGAGACGCACAAGCCGGTCATCACCTGGCTTGGCTACCCCAACAATCCCACCGGCACGCTCTACGAGATGGCCGACGTGCTGCGCATCATCGAAGCCGCCGCACCCTACGGCCTGGTGGTGGTCGATGAAGCCTACCAGCCCTTTGCCACCTCTACGCTCATGCCGGCATTGCCGCGACACAACAACCTGGTGGTCATGCGCACCGTTTCCAAGCTGGGGCTGGCGGGCGTGCGCCTGGGCTACCTGTCGGCGGCGCCGGCGCTGTTGCGGGAATTGGACAAGGTGCGCCCGCCCTATAACGTCAATGTGTTGACCGAAGCGGCCGTCCTGTTCGTGCTGGATCACCTGCACGTACTGGAGTCCCAGGCCGCCCGGCTGCGTGCGGCGCGCAGCGATCTGGCCAGCGCGCTGGCGGCGCTGGACGGGGTGCAGGTGTTCTCGTCGGCGGCCAATTTCATCTTGATCCGCGTCCCGGATGCCGATAAAGTCTTCGCCGGTTTACTGGCGCGCAAGGTACTTGTCAAAAATGCCGGTAGAATGCACATGTTGCTGCAAAACTGTTTGCGTATTACCGTCAGTTCGGATGAAGAAAACGCCATCTTCCTGACGGCCCTGACAGCAGCACTGCGCGAACTGTGATGGTAAAGATCGCGCCCAGGCAAGCTCCCAGCATTACCCAACGATAGAAGCCCGTCTAACCCTGACCATGTCTACACCGAGAACCGCGGAAGTCGTCCGCAACACCAACGAGACGCAGATCCGCGTTGCCATCAACCTGGATGGCACCGGCCAGCAGAAGCTGGATACCGGCGTGCCCTTCCTGGACCATATGCTGGACCAGATCGCCCGCCATGGCCTCATCGACCTGGATATCCAGGCCAAGGGCGACCTGCACATCGATGCGCACCATACGGTGGAAGACGTGGGCATCACCCTCGGGATGGCCTTTGCCAAGGCCATCGGCGACAAGAAGGGCATCCGCCGCTACGGCCACGCCTACGTGCCGCTGGATGAAGCCCTGTCGCGCGTGGTGATCGATTTCTCCGGCCGTCCCGGCCTGGAATACCACATTCCCTTTACCCGCTCGATGATCGGTTCCTTCGATGTGGACCTGACCAGCGAGTTCTTCCACGGTTTCGTCAATCATGCGCAGGTGACCCTGCACGTGGACAACCTGCGTGGCGTGAATGCCCACCACCAGGCCGAGACCGTGTTCAAGGCCTTCGGCCGTGCGCTGCGCATGGCCGTCGAGCTTGATGCACGCGCTGCGGGTACGATTCCCTCGACCAAGGGCAGCCTGTAAACGCAGGGTATCGCTAAATCATCTGGTTTTCCGGTGCGTGAGCACCGTTCAATTTCACCATGAATAAAATTGTTGTAGTCGATTACGGCATGGGCAACCTGCGCTCGGTGGCGCAGGCGCTGCGCCATGTCGCGCCTGAAGCCGATGTGCGCATCTCCGGTGAAGTCGCCGATATCCGCGCTGCTGACCGCGTGGTCCTGCCCGGCCAGGGTGCCATGCCCGACTGTATGCGCAGCCTGCGTGAATCGGGCGTGGAGGACGCCGTCATCGAAGCCTCGCGCACCAAGCCGCTGTTCGGCGTATGCGTGGGCGAGCAGATGCTGTTCGACTGGAGTGAAGAAGGCGACACTCCCGGCCTGGGCCTGCTGCCCGGCAAGGTGGTGCGCTTCGAACTCGAAGGCCTGCGCCAGGATGATGGATCGCTGTTCAAGGTGCCGCAGATGGGCTGGAACCATGTGCACCAGACCCGCACTCATCCGCTGTGGGAAGGGATTGCGGATGACGCCTTCTTCTATTTCGTCCACAGCTACTATGCCGTGCCGGCCGAGACCGCCCATGTGGTCGGCCAGACGCCGTATGGCCGTGACTTCGCCTGTGCCGTGGCCCGCGATAATATCTTTGCAACTCAGTTCCACCCGGAAAAAAGTGCCTCGGCGGGTTTGCAGCTGTATCGGAATTTCGTACACTGGAAACCTTGATTTTTGTCTTTCCAGCAAGAAGCACACTGCTGAGCTTCGATAACCCCTCTTTTTTTACTGACTAGTCATCCCCTAGCCATGCTGCTCATACCCGCCATCGACCTGAAAGACGGTCATTGCGTACGCCTCAAACAAGGTGATATGGAACAAGCCACCGTTTTCTCCGAAGATCCGGCGGAAATGGCCCTGCACTGGCTCAAGCAGGGCGCGCGCCGCCTGCACCTGGTGGACCTCAACGGTGCCTTTGCCGGCAAGCCCAAGAACGAGGCGGCGGTGAAGTCCATCCTGCAGGTGGTCGCCCGTTTCGCCGAGGAAAACGAGGTCGAGGAAATCCCGGTGCAACTGGGTGGCGGCATCCGCGACCTGGACACCATCGAGCGCTACCTGGACGATGGCCTGTCCTACATCATCATCGGTACCGCCGCGGTGAAGAACCCCGGTTTCCTGCATGACGCCTGCAGCGCCTTCCCCGGCCAGATCATCGTCGGCCTGGATGCCAAGGATGGCAAGGTCGCCACCGATGGCTGGAGCAAGCTGTCCGGCCACGAAGTGGTGGACCTGGCGCAGAAGTTCGAAGGCTATGGCTGCGAAGCCATCGTCTACACCGACATCGGCCGCGACGGCATGATGGGCGGGGTCAACATCGAGGCTACCGTGCGCCTGGCGCAGGCGGTGACCATTCCCATCATCGCTTCGGGCGGCGTGCACAATGTGGGCGACGTCGAGGCGCTGTGCCGGGTCGAGGATGAAGGCATCGAAGCCGTCATCTGCGGCCGTTCCATCTATGAAGGTACGCTGGACCTGCGCAGCGGCCAGGATCGTGCGGATGAACTGACGCGCGAACTGGAAGCCAACCGCCTGTCCGGCAGCAAATAACATGGCCCTTGCAAAACGTATCATCCCTTGCCTGGACGTGACCGCTGGTCGCGTGGTCAAGGGCGTCAACTTCCTGGAGCTGCGCGATGCCGGCGATCCGGTCGAAATCGCACGTCGTTACGATGAGCAGGGCGCCGATGAGCTGACCTTCCTCGACATCACCGCTTCCTCCGATGGTCGCGACCTGATCCTGGACATCATCGAAGCCGTGGCCTCGCAGGTCTTCATCCCCCTGACCGTGGGTGGCGGTGTGCGCGCGGTGGAAGATGTGCGCCGCCTGCTCAATGCCGGCGCCGACAAGGTCGGCATCAATACCTCGGCCGTGACCAATCCGCAACTGGTAGCCGACGCTGCCAACAAGTACGGCTCGCAATGTATCGTGGTGGCCATCGACGCCAAGCGCGCCGGTGACGGCAAGTGGGAGGTCTACACCCACGGCGGCCGCAATGCTACCGGCCTGGATGCGGTCGAATGGGCGCGCAAGATGGCGCAACTGGGCGCGGGCGAGATCCTGCTGACCAGCATGGACCGCGACGGTACCAAGAGCGGCTTCGACCTCGACCTGACCCGTGCAGTCTCGGAAGCAGTCAGCATTCCCGTGATCGCCTCCGGTGGCGTGGGCGGCCTGCAGGACCTGGCTGACGGTATCACCAAGGGCAAGGCCGACGCGGTGCTGGCGGCCAGCATCTTCCACTATGGCCAGCACACCGTGCAGGAAGCCAAGCGCTTCATGGCCGACCAGAACATTTCCATGAGGCTGGCATGAGCATCAGCGCCAAATGGCTCAACAAGGTCAAATGGGACGAAGTCGGCCTGGTGCCGGTGATCGCCCAGGAAGTAGGCAGCAATGACGTGCTGATGTTCGCCTGGATGAACCGCGAGGCGCTGGCGCGCACCGTGGAGATCGGTCAGGCGGTCTATTGGAGCCGCTCGCGCAAGAAGCTGTGGCACAAAGGTGAAGAATCAGGTCACTTCCAGAAGGTGCATGAAATCCGCTTGGACTGCGACGAAGACGTGGTCCTGCTCAAGGTCGAGCAGGTGGCCGGTATTGCCTGCCACACCGGTCGTCATTCCTGCTTCTTCCAGAAATTCGAAGGCAGCGCCGACAGCGGCGAATGGGTCACGGTCGAGCCGGTCCTCAAGGACCTGGCCCCCGGCGCGGGTGGCGGCCCTGTTGCGGCCACGGCCAGCGAGCCGGCAGCCAAGCCCAAGCGCGTGCGCAAGAGCATCCCCAAGCCCGTCGATAGCGACAAGACCCCATCATGAGCGAAACCCTGAAGCGCCTGGCCGAAGTCATCGAGTCGCGCAAGCTGGCCAATGGCGGCAATCCCGAGAAATCCTATGTCGCCAAGCTGTTCTCCAAGGGCGACGATGCCATCCTGAAGAAGATCGGCGAGGAAGCCACCGAGACCGTCATGGCGGCCAAGGATGCCCGCGTCTCGGGCGACAAGTCCAAGGTGCTCTACGAATGTGCCGACCTGTGGTTCCATTCCATGGTGATGTTGGCCCAGTTCGAGTTGAGCCCGCAGGATGTGCTCGATGAACTGGCGCGCCGCGAAGGGCTCTCCGGCCTGGAAGAAAAGGCCGCGCGCAAGGACTGATCGGCTGGATCGCTTCTCTTATCCCCTTGTTTCCCAGGAGTACGGACTTGGATAATTGCATTTTCTGTAAGATCGCGGCTGGCCAGATTCCCTCGAAGAAGATCTACGAGGATGAAGACCTGATCGCCTTCCACGACATCAACCCGGCCGCGCCGGTGCATTTCCTGATCGTGCCGCGCCAGCATGTGGCGACCCTGGCCGATTGCACCGACGAACATACCGCCATGCTGGGCAAGATGCTGGCGCTGGCGCCGCGCCTGGCGGCCGAGCAGGGTTGCGGTTATGGTCTGGATGCGCAAGGCCAGCCTACTGGCGGGTTCAAGATCCTGATCAACACCGGGCCGGACGGCCGCCAGGAGGTGTACCATCTGCACATGCACGTGATTGGCGGTCCGCATCCCTGGCGGGTACAGTTCGTGCAACAATAAGCATTCGCCGGCCCGGGGGCTGGCAGGTTTCACTTGTACACAGGGCAGGGATGTCCGCTTAGGAGAAGAGAATGGGTTCGTTCAGTATTTGGCATTGGCTGATTGTTCTGGTGATCGTGATGCTGGTCTTCGGCACCAAGAAGCTCGGCAACATGGGTTCCGACCTGGGCAAGGCAGTCAAGGGCTTCAAGGATGGCGTCAAGGGCGCCGACGAGGAAAAGAAGGATGTGGCCATCGACGTGCAGGCCAAGGAAAAGGACAAGTCCGGTAGCTGACCAGGCCGCACCCGCCAGTTCCGACTGGCGGGCCGCATGAGCCCGCAGCCTGCATGGGCCGGGCACTCCAGTCTTGATGCGCTTGCCGCGCCATCGCTGTCCTCCTTAATGTCCACACAGACTCATGATTGATATCGGCCTTACCAAGCTGGCCTTGATCGGCGTGGTCGCGCTGGTCGTGATCGGCCCCGAGCGCCTGCCCAAGGTGGCGCGCATGGCCGGCACCCTGTTCGGCCGCGCCCAGCGCTACATCAACGACGTCAAGTCCGAAGTCAGCCGCGAGATGGAACTCGATGAGCTGCGCAAGATGCAGAAGGACGTCCAGGACGCTGCCAGCGACGTCAGTAATAGCATTCACAAAAGCATGTCAGAAACTGAAGCTTCGATCAACGATGCCTGGAATGGCGGCGATGATTCCTCCAGTTCCGACAGCGCCAGCGCCGGCGGCAGCTGGACCCGCACGCCGGATGCTTCGCTGCTGGCGATCAAGGCCAAGGCCTTCCGTCGCAAGAAGCTCTCGCGCACCACCGGCGTGCCGGCTTGGTACAAGCACCAGAGCGGTCACAAGACCCGTGTCATCTCGGCTTCAGCCCGCGTGGCCAAGTACCGCCGTCCGGTCGGCACCGGCAAGTCGGCCGGTTTCTTCTAATTTGGCGCAGCGCGTCTCACTTCATCAGAATTCCGACCCCATGGCTGAAGAAAACACCCAGGCCGAAGATACCTTCATCTCGCACCTGATCGAATTGCGCAGCCGCATCGTCAAGGCGGCTGCGGTGGTGCTGGTGGTGTTCCTGTGCCTGATGCCGTTCGCGGCCCACATCTTCGACGTGCTGGCCGCGCCGATGATCCATGCGTTGCCCGCCGGCAGCAAGATGATCGCCACTGGCGTGATCACGCCCTTCCTCATTCCCATCAAGGTCACCATGCTGGTGGCCGTGCTGATTTCGCTGCCTTGGGTGCTCTACCAGCTGTGGGCCTTCGTCGCGCCGGGCCTCTATGCGCACGAGAAGCGCCTGATCGCACCGCTGGTGATCTCGTCTTCCGTGCTGTTCGTCACCGGGGTGGCGTTCTGCTACTTCTTCGTCTTCGGCGTGGTGTTCCCCTTCATCAACAACTTCGCGCCCAAGTCGGTCTCGGTGGCCCCGGATATCGATAGCTATGTCGATTTCGTGCTGACCATGTTCGTAGCCTTCGGCGTGACCTTCGAAGTCCCGGTGATCGTGATCGTGCTGGTGCGCATGGGCCTGGTGCCGCTGGCCAAGTTGAAGCAGATTCGTCCCTACGTCATCGTCGGCGCCTTCATCGTCGCTGCCGTGGTTACTCCCCCTGACGTGATGAGCCAGTTGATGCTGGCCGTGCCGCTGGTGCTGTTGTATGAAATCGGCCTGCTGGTGGCGCCCATCTTCGAGCGCGCCACGCGGGCCCCGGATGCCGAGCCCAGCAGTTCGGCTTCTTCCGACTAGGTATCGTCGCTCATCCAAAGACAAAGCCCGCTTCGAGCGGGCTTTGTCTTTATCGCGTTCAGCGATGGATGGCACCAGGTGGCGGGCTTATTCCTCGGCGCTCACCAGTGGGATCTCGCGCAACCACTGCACCAGCGGATAGGCATCCTTGAAGCCTTCCAGCACCCGCTTGCCGAGGTCGGCCGGAATCTTCTTGCGGATATCTTCTTCGGTCCAGACGATGAAGCTCTTGAGCTTCACATAGTCGATGTTGGGTGTGTCCGGATCGAAACCCTTGGGTGGGCGCTGCAGCTTGCCTTCTTCCTGCAGGTCGCCATATGTCGCAACAAGCTTCTTGTTCTTGCGCATCTTGGTGAAGCCCGCTGCGTCCTCCACCACGCGGTTGCGGATGGCGCGCAGGCGCGGCGTGGGTGGTAGATATTCACCACCAGCGATGAGCAACTGACCGGTTTCGTTGATGTGGAAGTAATAGGCCGGACCACCGCCCTGACTGGGCTTTTTCAGGCCGCTGGCGGTGATGGCTGCCGAGAAGTGCGTCTTGTAGGGGCGCTTGTCATGCGAAAAGCGCATGTCGCGGTTGATACGAAACAGCGCCTTCTTCGGATTGCAACCGGCGATGGCCGGATCGAACTTGCTGATCTCGGCGATGAGCTTGATGGTCAGCGCCAGGAATTCCTCGCGCAGGATGTCGTAGCGCGGCTTGTTCATGACGAACCAGGCGCGGTTGTTGTTCTCGGACAGCTCGCCCAGGAACTGGATCAGGTCACGCACATGCATGGGGTGGCTCTCCTGGCTTATTCTTCGTCGTTGTCATCGGTCTTGGGTGGCGGCGGACGCTTGCCCACCGTGATGTTGAGCTTGGTTTCCTGTGACTTGCGCAGCACCGTCATGGCGATCTCCTGGCCGGGCGTCAGTTGGGCGATGACGTTGAGCATCTCGGTGGTATCGGCCACCGGCTTGTCGGCGATGCTCACCAGGATGTCGCCCGGACGCATCCCGGCACGGTCGGCCGGGCCGCCCTTGAGCACGCCGGCGATGATGGCGCCAGTCTTCTTGCCCAGGCCGAAGCTCTCGGCCAGTTCCGGGGTGATGTCCTGCGGTTCCACACCGATCCAGCCGCGCACCACCTGACCATGGTTGATGATGGCTTCCATCACGGTCTTGGCGGTGGACATCGGGATGGCAAAGCCGATGCCGAGGTTGCCGCCGGTGCGCGAATAGATAGCCGTGTTGATGCCCAGCAGGTTGCCGTTGGTGTCCACCAGCGCGCCACCGGAGTTGCCGGGGTTGATGGCGGCGTCGGTCTGGATGAAGTTCTCGAAGGTATTGATGCCCAGGTGATTGCGGCCCAGTGCCGAGACGATGCCCATGGTCACCGTCTGGCCCACGCCGAAGGGGTTGCCGATGGCCAGCACGACGTCGCCCACCGAGCTGTTTTCCGGGTGGCCGAGCGTGATGGCCGGCAGGTTGGGCAGGTCGATCTTGATGACGGCCAGGTCAGTCTCGGGATCGATGCCGACCACCTTGGCGCTGGCCTTGCGGCCATCGGCCAGGGCCACTTCGATCTTGTCGGCCGCTTCCACCACGTGGTTGTTGGTGAGGATGTAGCCCTGCGGGCTGACGATCACGCCCGAGCCCAGGCTGGATTGCTTGTCATCCTGCTGCTGTTCGTCGAACTGGTCGCCGAAGAACTTGCGGAAGAACGGGTCGTTCTGGAAGGGGCTCTTCTGTGGCCGGGCTTCGGTCGTTGTGAAGATATTGACCACCGAGGGCATGGCCTGGCGTGCGGCATGGCGGTAGGAGTCCAGGGCGGGCGCGTTGGGGGCGGCTTCCTGCATCTGCACCGTGGACTGGGCCGGCCGGGCGCGCGATGTGAAGGAACCGGACAGCCAGTCCGGCTTCAAGGTCGCTACAATGAACCACAGCGCCAGACCTACTGTCACCGTCTGTGCAAACAACAGCCATAAACGTCGCATAAAAGAATTCTTGATTTTGATTTGAAATCGGATGAGGAAGAAATGACCCGCCACATTAACAGAGACGAGCTCTCAGCATATCTGGGACGCGCCCTTAACACTGCGCAGTATCGCGATTATTGCCCAAACGGCTTGCAGGTGGAAGGGCGCACCACCATTGGGCGCGTGGTGAGCGGCGTGACTGCCAGCCTGGCCTTGATCGAGGCGGCGCTGGCCTGGCAGGCCGATGCCATCTTGGTCCATCACGGTTATTTCTGGCGCGGTGAAGACATGCGCGTGATCGGGCAGAAGCAACGTCGCCTGAAGCTTTTGCTGTCCAATGACATCAATCTGTTCGGCTACCACCTGCCGCTGGATTCCCATCCTGAGCTGGGCAACAACGCTCAACTGGCCAAGCGACTGGATCTGGACGCGACGGGCCGCTTCGGCGAAAACGATATCGGCTGGATCGGTCGTTGCCATTCTACTGCCGTCAGGACCGCCGCCGACTTGGTGCTGCTGATCGAAAAGCGCCTGGGCCGTAGGCCGCTGTTGATCGGTGATCCGCAGCAAGCCATCGGTCAGGTAGCCTGGTGCACGGGGGCGGCGCAAGGGATGCTGGGGGAGGCCATCGATGCTGGCGCCACGGTCTACATCAGTGGCGAGATTTCGGAACCGACCGTGCACCTGGCCCGCGAGAGCGGCACGGTCTATCTCGCTGCCGGCCACCATGCCACCGAGCGCTACGGCATCCAGGCGCTGGGTGAACATGTGGCGGCGCATTTCGGCATCGAGCACCGGTTCATTGATATCGACAATCCGGTGTGAGAGCCGACTGTGATGCGTCAAGCTTCACTTTAAGAATTGAAAATGTGAAGCCGATAAATTGAGGAAGCGCTTCAGGCCTGCTTCTTGAGCGAATCACGGATTTCGCGCAGCAGCAGCAGCACGTCTTCCGGCGTGGGGGCGGGCGCTGCCGGAGCGGCTTCTTCATTCTTGGTGGCCAGGTCGCGGGCCTTGTTGATGGCGCGCACCATCTGGAAGATGATGAAGGCCAGAATCAGGAAGTTGATGAAGATGGTCAGGAAGTTGCCGTAAGCGAACACTGCGCCGGCCTTCTTGGCCTCGGCCAGCGGCAGGCCATAGGCCTGGCCGTTCAGGGGCAGGTAGTAATTGGCGAAGTCCAGGCCACCGAAGATCTTGCCGACGATGGGCATGATGATATCCTCGACCAGGGAACTGACGATCTTGCCGAAGGCGCCACCGATGATGACACCCACGGCCAGGTCGATCACGTTTCCTTTGATCGCGAAGGCGCGAAAATCCTTGAGCATACTCATCCCTGGTTTCTCCTTTGAAAGTTGCTGTTTAAACATGAGGCGGGCTTACAACGGGTTATATCCTGCCTGCCAGGAAAAGTAAATCGGACAAGAACTGACGCTGCACTGCCAGAAAACGGATAAAAAGAGCAGATTGACAATGGGTTGCGCTGCGTCAAATGTTGATTTTCGCGAGCAGGTACCATACCGGCCGTTAGCTACAAAACCCTATTCAGCTTATATATAATCAAAAAGTTGCATGAGGGTCACTTAGAAGGTCCACGCTAACTTACATTTGGAGATTGGGGTGTTTATGACTGACGAGAATCAGGTCGACGCAAGTCGACGAGGTTTGCTTGTTGCGACTTGTGCGGCCGGAGGTGTAGCGGGTTTGGCCACCGCTGGAGCGTTCGTCTCCACCCTGCAACCTTCTGAACGCGCCAAGGCAGCCGGTGCACCGGTGGAAGTGGATATTTCTTCACTGGCTCCCGGCGAAATGCGCACCGTCGAATGGCGCGGCAAACCGGTCTGGATTCTCAAGCGCACGCCCGAGATGATCGCTTCCCTCAAGCAGACCGATGGCGAAGTGGCCGATCCTAATTCCAAGCGCACCGATTTCTCCCAGACGCCCGATTACGCGCTCAACGAGTGGCGTTCCGTGCGCAAGGATATTCTGGTCGTGGTCGGCATCTGTCCGCACCTCGGCTGCTCGCCCAGCTCTCGCTTCCAGACCGGCCCGCAGACCTCGCTGCCGGACGACTGGCATGGCGGCTTCCTGTGCCCCTGCCACGGCTCCACCTTCGACCTCGCCGGTCGCGTCTACAAGAACAAACCGTCGCCGGACAACCTGCAAGTCCCGCGTTACATGTTTGAAGGCGAAAACAAGCTCGTTATCGGCAAGGACGAGAAAGGGGAGGCCTGATCATGGGAGCATTTCACGAAAAGAAGCTGCCTGATGACGCGCCCGCCGCGGCCAAGGCACTGAACTGGATTGATGCACGCTTTCCGCTGACGGCGACCTGGAAAGCCCATCTTTCCGAATACTACGCCCCGAAGAACTTCAACTTCTGGTACATCTTCGGCTCGCTGGCCTTGCTGGTGCTGGTGATCCAGATCGTCACCGGCATCTTCCTGGTGATGCACTACAAGCCCGATGCCAACCTGGCCTTCGCCTCGGTCGAGTACATCATGCGCGACGTGCCCTGGGGCTGGCTGGTGCGCTACATGCATTCCACCGGCGCTTCGGCCTTCTTCATCGTGGTCTACCTGCACATGCTGCGGGGCCTGCTGTATGGCTCCTACCGCAAGCCGCGCGAGCTGGTCTGGCTGTTCGGCGTGGGCATCTTCCTGTGCCTGATGGGTGAAGCTTTCTTCGGTTACCTGCTGCCCTGGGGCCAGATGTCCTATTGGGGTGCACAGGTGATCGTGAACCTGTTCGGCGCCATCCCCTTCATCGGCCCCGACCTGTCGCTGCTCATTCGCGGCGACTACGTCGTTTCCGACGCCACCCTGAACCGCTTCTTCTCCTTCCACGTGATCGCCATTCCGCTGGTGCTGATCGGCCTGGTGGCGGCGCACATCATCGCGCTGCACGAAGTGGGTTCGAACAACCCGGACGGCGTGGAAATCAAGGAAAAGACCGATGAGAACGGCGTGCCCTTGGATGGCGTGCCATTCCACCCGTATTACACGGTGCATGACATCTTTGGTGTCTCGATCTTCCTGCTGGTGTTCTCGGCGGTGATCTTCTTCGCGCCGGAAATGGGCGGCTACTTCCTGGAGTACAACAACTTCATCCCGGCCGATTCGCTCAAGACGCCGTTGCACATTGCGCCGGTGTGGTACTTCACCCCGTTCTACTCGATCCTGCGTGCCACCACGGCCGACTTCATGGGTTGGCTCATCGCCGGCGTGGCGGCCTATGTGGCGTTGCTGGTGTTCAAGTCGCGCCTGACGGCCAAGCTGAAGATGGCCTCCATCGTCATCGGCCTGGTCATCATCGCCGGGATGCTGGTCTTCGACGCCAAGTTCTGGGGCGTGGTGCTGATGGGCCTGTCGGTGGTGATTCTGGGCGGCCTGCCTTGGCTGGACCAGTCGCAGGTCAAGTCCATCCGCTATCGCCCGAGCTGGCACAAGTACATCTATCTGGTCTTTGGCATCGCCTTCGTCATCCTCGGCTACCTCGGCGTGCAACCGCCGACGGCCATCGGCACCACCGTCTCGCAGGTGTGCAGCTTCATTTACCTCGGCTTCTTCCTGCTGATGCCGTGGTGGAGTGCTGCCGGCACCTTCAAGCCGGTCCCCGAGCGCGTCGTCTACCACCCGCACTAAGCCAGCCGCCAAAGGACAAGAACATGACATTGCTCAAGAAAGTGATTGCCGCGCTGGCCCTGCTGCCGGCGCTGGCCTGCGCCAACGAGGGGGGCTATCCGCTGGATCGCGCCCCGGATCGCACCAAGGATGTTGCTTCGCTGCAAAATGGCGCCAAGCTGTTCGTCAACTACTGCCTGAACTGCCACTCGGCCTCGTCCATGCGCTACAACCGCCTGCGCGACATCGGCCTGACCGAAGAGCAGATCAAGGAAAACCTGATGTTTTCCGGGGAAAAGGTCGGCGATCTGATGAAGATCTCGATGACACCGCAAGATGCCAAGGCCTGGTTCGGTGCCACACCGCCCGACCTGTCGGTGATCGCGCGGGCCCGCGCATCGGAAGCGGGCAGTGGCCCGGACTGGATTTATACCTACCTGCGCAGTTATTATACGGACGACAGTCGTCCCACCGGCTGGAACAACATGCTCTTCCCCAACGTTGGGATGCCGCATGTGTTGTGGGAATTGCAAGGTATTCGCAAAGCCAAGTTCGTCGAAGAGAAGGATCCTCATGACGCGAACAAGACCATCCACAAGTTTGCCGGCTTCGAACAAGTCAAGCCTGGCAAGATGAGTACGGCGGAATATGACAACAATGTCGCCGATCTCGTTGCTTATTTGCAATGGATGGGTGAGCCGGCGCAGAATACGCGCAAGCGGTTGGGTGTCTGGGTGCTGTTGTTCCTGGGTCTCTTCTCGGTATTGGCGTGGCGTTTGAACGCGTCCTATTGGAAGAACATCAAGTAAAAACGTACAATCACGTATCCGCGCAGTTTTTGCGGAATTGCGTATCGGGGTGAGCGTTATGCGTCTCGCCCCCCTTTTGTTTTTAGGGCTCTGAAAAAATGATGGTTCTCTACTCGGGCACGACCTGCCCATTTTCGCAACGTTGCCGCCTTGTCCTGTTCGAAAAGGGCATGGATTTCGAGATCCGCGACGTTGACCTGTTCAACAAGCCGGAAGACATCTCGGTCATGAACCCGTATGGCCAGGTACCCATCCTGGTGGAGCGTGACCTGGTGCTGTATGAATCGAACATCATCAATGAATACATCGATGAGCGTTTCCCGCACCCGCAGCTGATGCCGGCCGACCCGCTCATGCGCGCCCGTGCTCGCCTGATGCTGTTCAACTTCGAGAAGGAACTGTTCGTCCACGTGCACACCTTGGAAAATGAAAAGTCCAAGGCGGCCGAAAAGAACCAGGAAAAGGCCCGTCACGAGATCCGTGACCGCCTGACCCAGTTGGCACCGCTGTTCCTGAAGAACAAGTACATGCTGGGCGACGAGTTCTCCATGCTGGACGTGGCCCTGGCGCCGCTGCTGTGGCGCCTGGATCACTATGGCATCGAGCTGTCGAAGACCGCCGCTCCGCTGATGAAGTATGCCGAACGCATCTTCTCGCGTCCGGCCTACATCGAAGCGCTGACCCCGTCCGAAAAGGTCATGCGCCGTTAAGCTGGTCCGGCTGCACTGCCGCTCAGGCGGCGGTGCAGTTCACAGAAGTTCATATTGCTTTCCACCCCGGCTTTGCCGGCAGATGCGGTTCTAACCGGCGCATCGCACACCACATCAGTCATGCCAGAAGTCTCCACCAAGCCCTATTTGCTGCGCGCCATCTACGAATGGTGTACCGACAATGGCTACACGCCGCACATTGCGGTGGTCGTCGACAGCCGCACGCGGGTGCCGATGCAATTCGTCAAGAATGGCGAAATCGTCCTCAACATCAGCTTCGAGGCCACCAGCGGCCTGAAGATGGAGAACGACAACATACATTTCAGCGCCCGTTTTGGTGGCGTTTCGCGCGATATCCTGATTCCTGTGGAAAATGTGATCGCCATCTATGCCCGTGAGAACGGCCAGGGCATGGCCTTCGAAGCGCCGACACCGGCCACCGCTGGAGAGGCAGAGCAGGCTCCTGAGCAGGAAAGCAGCGCACCGGTTTTGTCATCGGTGCCTGTCTCCGAGCCCGAAAAGAAGCCTGCCGAAGGCAGCGACAAGGGCGATGACGATCCAGAACCACCGAAAAAGGGTGGCCGTCCTGTACTGACCCGCATCAAGTAGGCTATAATCGCCGGCTGAAGTTTTGCTGGCTTAGCTCATCTGGTAGAGCACCTGACTTGTAATCAGGGGGTGGCGGGTTCAAGTCCTGCAGCCAGCACCAGTATTTAAAAGGGTTTGCGACCATAAGGCGCAAGCCCTTTTTCGTTTATAGCGGCATTAGTCGCCGCAATTAGTCGAATATCAATAATAAGGCCCGCAACTGCGGGCTTTATTGTTTATTTTCAGCGACTGTCCACCGCTTGCCGAATAGTCGTCTAGATGCGGACTTGAGAGTAATTCGTAGCAAGGGAAATGAGCAGAAGCGTGTCCAATTTGGGGAGGATGCCCCACTCTGGGGCTATCAAGAAGGCTTGCTGCATTGCTCCGCAAGTTGTGCTGATGAGCGCTTTCTAAACACTTATTCCTGCCTCTTCTAGCACATAAATCGACATAAATTATAAGTTCCTCCGTGTTGTAATCCTGAGCATCAGGACGCGGATCCAATTGAAACAATTGATGTTGTACGGGAGAGATAGTTGTCCATGGGCGTTACGCCGGACCAATAGCAGCAAGATCCAATCAGTATTTTCATAGTTCAACTTTGATGACGGGGGTTTCATGAGTAATCAAGAAAACGAGCGGTTCTTCTCCGATGAATTTACTGGCGCTGCTGAGTCTGGAAGCGACATTCGCGAGGGCTTCACGCGTCGCGATATGATGCGCACCCTGATGGCCGGCAGTCTCTTGACGCTGGGTTCGACCAGCCTTATGGCGGTGAGCAGTAGCGCCATGGCACAGACACCCAAGCGTGGCGGCAAACTCCGTATGGCCACCCAAACCAGTTCCACTGCCGATACGCTCGATCCCGCCAAAGCGGCACACGCCACTGACTACACGCGAGTAAACCTGTTCTATAACGGCCTGACCAAACTCGATAGCAAGCTCGGCCCGCAGATGGTGCTGGCCGAAGAATTGCTGACCACGGATGCCATTACCTGGACCGTCAAGTTACGTAAGGATGTCATTTTTCACGATGGAAAGCCGTTCACCCCGGCCGACGTCGTGTACTCACTGATGCGCCACAAAGATCCGGCTGTCGCCTCCAAGGTCAAGGTCGTGGCAGATCAGATCGAGTCAGTCAAAGCCACTGGCCCCAATGAGGTGCAGATCAAACTGGCCGGTGCCAATGCCGACCTGCCTGTGATCTTGTCCACGGCGCAATTCCTGATCATCCGAGACGGTACGACCGAATTCCGCACGCCCAATGGAACTGGGGCATTCAAGTGTAAGGAGTTCACTCCAGGAGTGCGAACCATTGGCGTGCGTAATGAAAACTACTGGAAATCGGGAATGCCTTATCTCGATGAGGTTGAAGTCTTTGGTATTCCCGATGAAGCTGCCCGGGTCAATGCCTTGCTATCGGGCGATGTGCATTGGATCAATGACGTGAATGCCCGTTCGACCGAGCGCGTCAGGACGAGCGCAGGCTATACCGTGATAGAAACCAGAACGGGTCTCTATACCGATCTGGTCATCCGTCAGGATGTGGCACCTGGCAATAGCATGGATTTCACCCTGGGAATGAAGTATTTGATGGACCGGGAGCAAATCAAGAACGCTGCCTTCCGTGGTTATGCCGTGACCGCCAATGATCAACCTATCGATCCGACCAATCGTTTCTACTTCCCCGGTTTGCCGCAGCGTCCTTACGACCCGGACAAGGCCAAGTTTCACCTGCAAAAGGCCGGCGTCTTAGGCAGCACTATCCCGCTCGTGGCGTCGGCAGCGGCTACCGGTTCGGTCGACATCGCCGTGCTGATGCAGCAGAGTGCTCAAAAGATAGGGTTGAAACTGGATGTGAAACGCGTCCCCCCTGATGGCTATTGGTCGAACCAGTGGATGAAGGTGCCGTTGGGCTTCGGCAATATCAATCCGCGTCCAAGTGCAGACATTCTGTTTACGCAGTTGTTCAAGTCCGATGCGCAATGGAATGAATCGGGATGGAAAAATGCACAGTTTGATCAATTACTGGTCGCCGCACGTGGGGAGACCGATTTCAACAAGCGCAAACAAATGTATGCCGATATGCAGACTCTCGTGCATGAGAAATGCGGCATCGGCATCCCCGTCTTCATCATTAACCTGGAAGGCGTCAATACCAAGGTGAAGGGCATCACTCCCGTTCCACTGGGAGCATTCATGAACTACACCTGCGCAGAATATGTTTGGTTGGATGCCTGAGTGAGATCGCGTCGTTGAGTAAAAAAGCGGTGCAGTATTTTTATGCTGCACCGTTCTCTGGCTGATCACTCCAATGCTGTGACACGAATCGGTAGTTATTTAAGAAAGTATTGATGCGCACCTTATTGCTGAAAAAAGAGGAAGTTCGCAAGTTGATCTCCATGAAGGAGGTGATTGGTACCGTCGAAGAGGCTTATCGGGCATTCAGTGCAAACAGCGTCATGCAGCCTCCTTATACCGGCATACATCTTCCTGAACCGAGAGGAGAAATCGACTTCAAGCTGAGCTATTACAAGGGCAACGAAATTATTTCCATGAAGAGTTCTTCGGGGGCATTTCCCGATAATCCCAAACTCTATGGTGTGCCCAGCAGCATGGGGACCATCCTTCTGTTTGATGCCAGATCGTGCGCCCTGATCTGCGTCATGGATGGCAGCTTGGTCACTGGACTCAGAACAGGCGCTGCCGGGGCGGTCTCGGCCAAGGTGCTGGCAAGAAAGGACGCCAAGATAATTGGCGCAATTGGTACTGGGCAGCAGGCCCGGATGCAGATTCGCGCTCTGCGCGAAGTCATGGATATTCAGGGCATCAAAGCATGGAGTAGAACCGCTGAAAAAATGGCCAGCTTCAAGGCCGATATCGAGCGCGATGTTGGTCTTCCTGTGGTACTGGCCACCTCGGCACAGGATGTGGTCGCCAGTTCGGACATTCTTATTACCACCACGCGTGGTACCGGCCCGGTCGTGAAAGCCGAGTGGGTCAAGCCGGGCACACACATCATTGCCATCGGCGCTGATCAGCAGGGAAAACAGGAACTGGACCCCGCGTTATTCAAGCACGCCAAGATCGTGCATGACTCCACTGCACAGTGCTGTGAAAAAGGGGAGAGCTGGCATCCACTGACACAACAGATCATTACCATGAATGATATTCATGGTGAGCTCGGAGAGATTCTGTTGGGTAAGAAGCCAGGCCGGGAGAACGATGAGGAAATCACGATTTTCGATTCCACCGGGATGGCCATTCAAGACAATACGACTGCTACGAAAATCTACCAAAACGCCGTCGCTCAAAAGATCGGTGAGTTCTTTGAATTCATTGAGTAAGTTCGCTTCGCATTTCCTTTGGAGCGAAAAAAAGGAATCCACTTCATGCATGAATACCCAACCCTCCAAGACATTCACCAAGCGCGCGAACGGCTCTTGCCCCATATCAGACATACGCCCTTGCTTCGCGCAGAAAAAATCGAAAAACAGCTTGGTTGCGAACTCTATCTGAAACCCGAAACACTTCAGATCACGGGTGCTTTCAAGATTCGAGGTGCGCTGAACAAATCCTTATCGCTACCGAAGGAGGCGATTGCCAACGGGATCATTGCGACCTCTTCCGGCAACCACGCGCAAGGTCTGGCTTATGCCGCCAGGATGCTCGGAGTGAAGGCGCTCTTGGTGTTGCCGGTGACTACTCCGAAAATCAAGATCGCCAACACGCAAGCACTGGGTGCGGAGGTTATCTTGTTCGACGGTGATACCGCAGCCCGTTGGAAAAGGGTCGCCGAGATCGCCGAGGAAAATCACTATGTGATGGTTCACGCCTTCGAAGATCCCGTGGTGATGGCCGGCCAAGGTACCATAGGGTGCGAAATCATCGATGATTTGCCAGATGTGGATACCGTCATCATTCCCATCGGTGGGGGCGGCTTGATTTCCGGGATTGCGACTGCGCTTAAGGAAACCCGCCCCTCCATCAGGGTGGTCGGGGCAGAGCCTGCCCTCACACCCAAGTACTATCAGAGCCGCATCAACAAGCAAAGAACTTCATTGCCGCTGAAAAATACCATCGCGGATGGGCTCAGAATCAGTGTTCCGGGACAAAATCCCTATCCCATCATAGAAAAGTATGTAGACGAGATCGTTCTCGTCGAGGACGAGCACATTATCGAGGGGATGCGTATCCTGGCAAAAGATGCCAAGCTCATTGCGGAGCCGGCAGCTTCGATTGGTATAGGGGCGTTGCTGGCGGGCGGTCTCAGCGTGCGGCCGGATGAGAAAGTCTGTGCGGTATTGACCGGTGGCAATTGGGACTTGTTCGACTTGGCTGACGTATATAAACCCGTCGCATAAAAAAATTGAGGTAAGTATTTGATATAATCAACATTCACGCCGGAATGGCAGTCAGGAGGGCGGGTTCAAGCCCTGCAGCCAGCACCAATACCGAAGCGGCTCACAGTGATGTGAGCCGTTTTTCTTTGGCCCTCCTGTTCTGCTTTTGCTCCGCAATTTCTGCAATGATGGGAAATCGCTGCCGTTGCAGTACTCCCTCCGGCCGCTGTAGCATCCTGCGCGCGACGCGGGATAATAACGCCGTCAGTCGTTTCAGCCTCCTTTTCAGCTCATTATCGGAATGCCGCCATGGAAATCAAAGTCAACTTCCTCGACAAGCTGCGTCTTGAAGCCAAGTTCGACGACTTCACCGTCATCGCCGATCAGCCCATCCGCTACAAGGGAGACGGCTCGGCGCCTGGCCCCTTCGATTACTTCCTGGCCTCATCGGCGCTGTGCGCGGCGTACTTCGTGAAGCTGTACTGCAATACGCGCAATATCTCGACCGAGAACATCCGGCTGTCCCAGAACAATATCGTCGACCCGGAAAACCGCTACCAGCAGACCTTCAAGATCCAGGTCGAACTGCCGGCCGACATCGAAGAGGCAGACCGCCGGGGCATCCTGCGCTCGATCGAGCGCTGTACCGTCAAGAAGGTAGTGCAGCAGGGGCCGGAATTCGTCATCGAGGAAGTGGAAAGCCTGGACGCCGATGCGCAATCCTTGCTGACCCTCAAGCCCGAAGCCGGCGTGAGCTCCCACATCCTGGGCAAGGACTTGCCACTGGAGCAGACCATCGCCAACATGTCTGGCTTGCTGGCCGAACTGGGCATCAAGATCGAGATCGCTTCCTGGCGCAACATCATTCCCAATGTGTGGTCGCTGCATATCCGCGACGCGCATTCGCCGATGTGCTTCACCAACGGCAAGGGCGCCACCAAGGAAAGCGCGCTGGCCTCGGCTCTGGGCGAGTACATCGAACGCATCAGCAACAACCACTTCTACGCCGGTTCCTACTGGGGCGAGGAGATCGCCCATGCCGAGTTCGTGCATTACCCCAACGAGCGCTGGTTCAAGCCCGCTCGTGCAGACAAGCTGCCCAAGGAAATCCTGGATGCGTATTGCCTGGAGATCTACAACGCGGACGGCGAGCTGCGCGCCTCGCACCTGATCGATACCAATTCCGGCAACGCCGAGCGCGGCATCTGCGCGCTGCCTTATGTACGTCAGTCGGACGGCGAAGTGGTGTATTTCCCCTCCAACCTGGTAGAAAACCTCTTCGTCAGCAACGGCATGAGTGCCGGCAATACCCTGCCCGAAGCCCAGGTGCAGTGCCTGTCGGAGATCTTCGAACGCGCGGTCAAGCGTGAAATCCTGGAAGGCGAGATCTGCCTGCCCGACGTCCCCCAGGAAGTCCTGGCGAAATACCCCGGCATCGTGGCGGGCATTCAGGGGCTGGAAGAGCAGGGCTTCCCGGTGCTGGTCAAGGATGCGTCGCTGGGAGGTGTCTATCCGGTGATGTGCGTGACCTTGATGAACCCGCGCACAGGCGGGGTCTTTGCCTCGTTTGGCGCGCACCCGAGCTTTGAGGTGGCGCTGGAGCGCAGCCTGACTGAACTGCTGCAAGGGCGCAGCTTCGAAGGCCTCAACGATCTGCCGCAGCCGACCTTCGAGAGCAATGCGGTGACCGAGCCCAACAATTTCGTCGAGCACTTCATCGATTCTTCCGGCATCGTGTCGTGGCGCTTCTTCAGCGCCAAGTCGGACTACGAATTCGTCGAATGGGATTTCTCCAGCCAGGGCGAGGATTCCAACGCGGAAGAGGCGGCTACCTTGTTCGGTATTCTGGAGCAGATGGGCAAGCAAGCCTACGTCGCCGTGTACGACCAACTGGGTGCCACGGCCTGCCGCATTCTGGTGCCGGGCTATTCCGAGGTCTATCCGGTGGAAGACCTGATCTGGGACAACACCAACAAGGCGCTGCTGTTCCGTGAGGACATCCTGAACCTGCATCGTCTGGACGATGAGGCGCTGGCCGCCTTGCTTGACCGTCTGGAGAACAACGAGCTGGATGAGTACTCGGACATCGCCACCCTGATCGGTATCGACTTCGATGAAAACACCGTATGGGGCCAGCTCACCGTGCTTGAACTGAAGCTGCTGATCCATCTGGCCCTGCAGCAGTTCGAAGAGGCGCATGAACTGGTCGGAGCCTTCCTGCAGTACAACGACAACTCGGTCGAACGCGGTCTGTTCTACCAGGCCTTGAACGTCGTGCTGGAAGTGGAACTGGACGATGCGCTGGAACTGGCTGACTACGAGACCAATTTCCGCCGCATGTTCGGCAACGAGCGCATGGATGCCGCCATCGGTTCGGTGACGGGCAGCGTGCGCTTCTTTGGATTGACTCCGACCAGCATGAAGCTCGAAGGACTGGATCGTCATCAACGCTTGCTCGATAGCTACCGCAAGCTGCACAAGGCGCGCGCCAGGTTTGCGCAAGCTGCCGCTGCGGCTTGATGCGACTCATCTTCTCCCGGACCGACAACCTACCAAAGGCTGCCACGAAAATCCTGAGCATTCAGGTCATGACTTGGGGGGAGATAGTCCAAGTGTCCGGCGCAGCAAGTGAACCTCGGGCTCCTGCATGTCTTGCCAGCTGTCGCGCAACTGGCCGAGATAGGTGGCAGAGGTATAGCGCTCCAGAAGGTAGATTTCTTGTGGATCGATGTGCCCGGGGAAATGGATCGTGTCTTGGATTCAGTCCTGTCGAGCCACCATATTTGCCTGATCAAGAGGAGCTATCTTCGGAGAAGTCGATAGGCTGTCCGTGAAGTTGTTCTACGTAAATCCAATCGCAGGGACGTGACGTGAAAGCGTGTTCGGCGACTAGACTTGCAGCCAGCTTGGGTTTATTTACACAGTCCTTGAAGTCTGGATCTGCCGTCAAACGAGGATCTTGACGGTGACTTTGCACGAACTGATACATGCGGTAATCGTCGAGCCACAGAGCTTGACGACCGACACTTGCCAGCACCTCCAGTCCAAGATCGTTAAACGTACTGCACTGTTTGAGTTCCCCAGACGGATTTCCGGTCCAGCAAAATTGTGGAGTGTCATGAGGGTCGTCGAGCGGCAAATAAACGCCGGTCCGCGGCGGCGTTGTCCCGCTACGGGCGACGATGTCGCTTCGAAGTCTTAATGCGGTGGCGTCTCTGAGTGCCTCGGGGTGGTCGGCCAGACATAGCGTCAAACTTAAATCGTCCCATCGTCCAGCGACATTGAATTTTGTCAATGTGTTGTCGATATTGTGTGCGTACAGGTATAGATCATCGAAGCGGGATTGGAATTCCTCCTCCTCCGGTGTCATCCAGTTCAGGGAGTACTCCGACAAGCCGCGCCCACAATTGTACGCATCGGTAAACGAATAGACTTCGAATGCCCGCTGTGCGATTTGCTTGGCGACAGACAGTTCGAAGTCGGCAAGAAATGGCCAGCCATTATTGGCCCAGTTCTCGGAGGTGTCCCGCTACGGGCGACGATGTCGCTTCGAAGTCTTAATGCGGTGGCGTCTCTGAGTGCCTCGGGGTGGTCGGCCAGACATAGCGTCAAACTTAAATCGTCCCATCGTCCAGCGACATTGAATTTTGTCAATGTGTTGTCGATATTGTGTGCGTACAGGTATAGATCATCGAAGCGGGATTGGAATTCATCCTCCTCCTCCGGTGTCATCCAGTTCAGGGAGTACTCCGACAAGCCGCGCCCACAATTGTACGCATCGGTAAATGAATAGACTTCGAATGCACGCTGTGCGATTTGCCTGGAGACAGACAGTTCGAAGTCGGCAAGAAATGGCCAGCCATTATTGGCCCAGTTCTGCGAGGTGTCACGTGTTCCCCAGCGACTATTGGTCAGCAGTGCGTCGCGGCCTTGAAGCTTGGCCTTGGCTAACATCGGATCGATGAATTGCATGAGTTCGTGCAGGTGTACTTGAAGGCCTTTCAGATATTCGAGCGAGGCGAAATTGTAAAGCAGCGAGACGTGTCTTTTTTGCGTAAGGCTTAATTGAATTGGAGATTGGAGCATCGGATATTTAATGCCTGCAAAAAATTGAAATTCTTGGCTGCGTTCTTTCTGGCGTTAGCTACCTCTAGTTCGACTGCTTTCCTGGAAAGGATGGGCAAGTCTCAACATCAAGTTTCATTTCATCAATCACGTCGACCAATTTTCCTGTCGCCAGGTCCACCACATCGTCGTCTACGATCGCCGTTTTTTGATCTCTGCTGAAGGCCGCTTCATAGGGGCCACGGGTTCCCGTGTAGTGATTGATAGGCTTGCCCCGTTTGAGATCAATGATATAAACCTTAGTAACGGGTGGAGCGCCTATTCGAGCTTGGCTCAGGTCTTGGCCCCATATGATTGCACGGTCTCTATGGCAGTTGACGGTCCAGTGATTGACGGGGATATCGAGTTTTATCTTGATAGTACGTCTCCCAACGTCGTACACGAATTGGTTCGCTATTCCTCGGAACGATCTGCGAAGTTCAGGGTTTTCGGCACCGACCGTACCTGAGAAAAATAGCGCTGTTAGAAAAAAGAAAGTAATGGGGAATTTAGATTTCATCGCCGAGTATTAGGTAGGAAGATATCGTTTGTGTTGCTCGCGTACTTCTTGGTGGGCGTTCATAAGGATTAACCAATCGGCTTACTGCGGCGGAAGCTTGTGTAGTAGCCCCACCATCAGCTGCTTTGATAATAACGGTTTTTGAGCAGTAGAAACCTGCTGTGTCCACAGCGTTGTAAGGTACGTCGGCTACAATTTGCGGATTGTTAATGACCGGCCCTCGCCCCTTATTGTTGAACCAACCTGCATCGTAAGAGCTTCGATCAAGCCAGCCACGAAATACCCAGTACTCTGAATAGTTATAGCGTCCTGTCAATTGCTTCATCCCTCTGCCGCGAAATTTCATTCCGTCACCCGGATCCGTATTGCCCAAATCGACACGGCCTTCGTAGTAACCGTTATTGCCGGACTCAGCGAAATACAGAAGTTGATCCCGATTGATCGCTGTAATCTGAAGATAGCCGTCTTCTTCCCCTTGAACTGAAATATGGTTTTCCTTGATTGCCTTGGCGACTCCTATGGCAGCCTCGCGTGTCAGCATAAAAAAATAGCTCTCTTGAGCGGCTTGACCGAAAAAATGCGCCATCCTGAGGGGCTTATTGAGGAGATATTTCCGAAAAACGAGATTGAGACTGAGCCGAAATTTTTCCTTGACGGTATCCCCTGACTGACCAACATCTTTATAGGTGCTCTCCTTGTCCGCATAAATGCGCTTCATCTCCTCGATGCTTAGCCAGCCGCATTTTCTGAAGTGTTCAATGAATTTCCTGGGATGAAAGTGCCAATGCACGGCCCCAATATCGTCCAGCGCAGCAAGTTCCCAGAATGCTAGCGCCTCAACATGACGCTGAAATTCGGGAAAGTCCGCTTGAGACAAGTAGGTGCTGTCGTTCAGGCTGGGCGTCGCGCTGGTTTCCCTATCAGGCCCTTCTTGGGTCAGCCAATTCCAGCGCTCCGCAATGCCACTTCGTTGCCATTCAGTCGGAAATTTACACACCATGCCACGCATGGTCCGCTGAACCTCTGCATCTTTCAGTCGATTTTCTGCCTCGGATCGGGTGGTGATCCCGTCGCCGTCTTCGTCCAGCATTTTTCGAAGGGCATCGATATCGCAGCGGCTATCCTGATCATCGTAGTCCATCAATAGTTGCCAGCCAGCCCAATGGGGCGCATCGGCATCGCTGTACTTGAAAACCCCTGTGGCGTTCAGATTCACCCATCCTTGGCCATTCGCCGTGGCTATCTGTCGCCAGTGTGGCGTGTCACCTGGCGTCAAGCGATCCGGTCCCAAGATCCGCCCGAAGCGCAGCAATTCATAGACTGCACTATGCGCCGGTACTTGGCTGGCACGTGCGGCTCTGTATGCCTGAACGACTTTTTCTGCCTGTCGGTAAAGTTCATATTCGGCATCGCTTTCCGTCAGCGTTGCACCCACCCGAGTCCCATCGGCACGGTAGGTACTGACATAAGCGTTTCCTCCTCCAAAACGTACACCGACGAACAGCGATTCGTTCAATACCGTTTCATTGGATCCTGATTTTTCAGTGAGAGGAGGACGCCGCGGGTAGAGCCGGGTATCGGCGGGCAATCTAAAGTAGATTTCACCAAAGACAGCATCGGTACGACCGTTTGCCGTGATATTGAGGTCACCCGTATTTCGGCCGATCAGTCTTTTAAGGTTGTCGTCATCGCAGATGATCTCAAAGTGGAGGATGTTGGCGTGCCCCTCAAAGGAGCCTGCACTGCCCAACTCGGCCTTGCGATAAATTGTTTGGCCAGCTTTGACGCCGCGTATCGTCTGCAGATGCATGTAGATGGAGTAGAAACGTACTTGCGTTTCTTTATCGTTTTGGGCTCCGATCGTGGAGTCGTGTCGCATGATGACGCAACCGTCATCTGTCCATCCCATATAGCCAAGTACATGCTGTTCATCTTCAGCAGCAGTCGCTGGACGTGCCGTCGGTTGTCGAACATAGGCGACGATGCCATCGGCAATGGCGCGCACGGGTTCTCGTCCTTTGTCGCGTGCCGGAGCTTCCAGATGCAAGCCCCCGTGCCACGATAATTTATGGCTGACGGGGAAGTTTCCATGCTCCGGGCTACGCATGGCTGTCTCTAGATAAGCATCATCGTCCTCGGCAAGACGAGGAGGAAGAAAAGGTGGGCTGATGAGCATAAAACTTCCTTACCGTGAGAAGGAGAATCTCCGCGAATTTTTAACGTTCACAACGCTGTTCGGTAAAGGTGGCAGGCTTGCCGCAGCGCTCGCCCCACCCGGAAACGCATGTGCCGCTCCCTTCACCGAAAACGTCCCCGGACAAGCAAACGTGATGTTCCCGTCCTCCAGCGTCACGCAAGACTGCCCCGCCTGTACCACGATCTTGTGGCGCGCCTTGATCTCGATGCTGTCATTGACGCTGGTCACGCTCACCTGCTGGTCGGCCAGGATCTCCAGCGCATCGGTATGCGACTGGAGCGAGACCGGTCCGTTGCCGGCAAAGACCTGGATGCCGCCCTCATGCGCAAACAGAGTGGCGGCCTTGCCGGCGGCCAGGCTGGCGGTGTCGGCTGCGGTCCAGTGGGTGTCGCCCTGGCTGGTCCAGTGCAGGCTCTCGCCCGCATAGAGCAGCGTGGAGGCGGCGCTGGCCCAGTTGATGTTGGTCGGGGACTCCATCAGCACGGCGGCCTTGGCGAATTTCTCGACCGGTTGTGCGGCGTCGGTCTGGCGCGATTCGCCCTTGGTTTTGAAGGCTTCCTGGCCATTGACGCTGGCCGGATGCTTGCCCTGGTCGGCCGGGTCGATGGCGGCGATGAAGTCGGACTTGGCCTGGAAAGCTGCCGCACTATGCAGCGCCTGCTGCTGGGTGGCGGCGTTGCCCATGTTGTTGGTCAGTTCACTGGCGCCTTTCAGTTGGGCAATCGCTTCGGTGGCGTCCATCTGCGTGCTGGTGACACTGGCCCCGGCAGCCGGGCGCGCGGTGGCGGAAAGCAGCAAGCCGTTTTCACCGCGCACCACGCCCCAGGCATCGCTGCGCAGCTCGAAGCCCTGGCCGCGGTAGTTGCCGCGCTGGGCGCCGGTGTCGGCCTGGTCGATCAGGTGGCCCAGATTGAGTTGCGATCTGGCCTGGCTGGAGGCCAGCCGCATCCGCAACTGCGATTGCGTGTCGTCCACCACCCATTGGTTGAAGCCGCTGCCATCGTGGGACAGGCTGTGCCAGCCGGAAATCGTGCCGGCATGATTGACGCCCGAATCGGCGCCGGCCGGGAAGGGGGGAGTGTCATTGCCGTTGTAGAGCTGGGCTACCACCACGGGGCGGTCGATGTCGCCTTCGATGAAGTCGATCAAGACTTCGCTGCCGATGCGTGGCGTGAACTGGCTGCCCCAGTTGGGGCCGGACTGCGCTTCGGCCACGCGCACCCAGGTGCCGGAGGCATCGTTGCCGGGGGCATTGCCTTGTTTGTCATCCAGATTGCCGGTTTCGCGCAGGCCGCCCGGATTGGGCGACTGGCCGCGTTGCCAATGGAATTGCACCTTGACCCGGTGATTGCGGTCGGTCGTGACGGCAGTGCCAGGCAAGCCGGTCACCAGCGCAGTCTGGGTGCCGCGGGAGGTGGGCTTGAGGCGTTGCGTGATGGCGGTGGGCAGGATGGGAACGGCGTCGCGCACGACCGTGAAACGGTTGCGGTAGGTGCCGGCCTTCAGTTCGTCGTCGGCGCTGATATCTGATATCTGGGCACTGTCCGGCAGGATGTCGTCGAGGATGCGCGCGATATTGTGCTCGAAGTTGTTGCGTGCGCTGTGCTTGACCGAGAGTACCTTGAAGCGGTTTTCTCCTGCGGGATAGTGGTCGTGCTGGCGCAATGAGAACTGTGTGCCGGCGGCGAGTTGACGCGCCGCGCCGGCGCCTTCGAAGCGTTTGTTCTGCATCTCCAGCGCTTGCAGCATCAGCAAGGCGTGGGTGGCGGCGGCATCCTGGTCGGCGAAGTCCTGCTGGCCGGTGCCGTCATAGATAGGTAAGAGCGGCAGGTCACCAGCATCCAGGCTGGAGTTTTCTTCGGCCGATGGCGAGGAGATCTTTTCCGGGTGCCAACTGGCCAGCGCCACGCCATTGGATTGCACGCTGCGCACGGCGCTGAAGTCGGTGATGGCATCGCTGGCCTCCATGGCGGCCACGCGGTGGAAGCGGATGGTGTCGTCGGCACCGGGGATGGCTGGCATCTTCGCTTGGCGGTCGAAGATGATGAGTTTGTGGCGTGCTTGTTGTTGCCCCTGTTGCCCCTGTTGTCCTTGCTGACCGGCGTCATCGCTTTCCTGCTGGTGCTCGAAGCGGAAGTTCAAGCCTTCCGAGGCCAGGATGCGGCGCAGGAAATGAAAGTCGCTTTCTCGGTACTGGGTGCAGATATCGCGCTTGATGAGTGTCTGGGTGACGTTCAGGGCGAAATTGGCCTGAGGGTATTCCTTGAAGAGGGCGCTGGCGATCTCGGTGACATCCATGTCCTGGAACAGGAAACTGTCGTGTCGTCGCTCCAGGAAGGCGAGGAAGGATTCCAGCCGCAGGCGATAGCGCGCCAGGCCACCATCCGCACCCAGCCAGGAGGCTTGCGTGCAGTAGCCATGCCAGGCACGCCGGCTGCCGTCGGCTTGCAGCAGGCGCAGGGTGAGCTCGGTGCCGATGAATTGCTTCAGGTCGAGATCGGTGGAGACCGAGAGCGCATCGATGTCGAAATGAAAGTTGTCATTGACGCTTTCCTGGCCGTGGAAGCGTTCCACCACCAGGGATTCGGGCAAGCCATCGGGCTGTGCGCTGTCCAGGGTGATGAGGCGCGCATGTTGCGACAGGCCGGGGCCGAACAGGGCGGAGATGACGGGGGAGAGAGAATCGGGAAACGGCAGATTCATCTGAGTCGCCTTCTGATGAGGGAATCCTGCTCAGGGCAGCGTAATGGTGAGGTTGGCCGTGCGCGGCGCCAGCTTGACGATGTCGGCATAACCGGCCAGGCCGTTTTCGGTGCCGCTGGTCAGCATCCAGTTCAGCCCCAGGTAGGCAAACATGGCGATGAAGGCAAACAGCGAGGCCACCACCCACAGCGGTACATCATTGCGCAGCTTGTTGACGATGGCGTCCGGTCTTGCCCAATGCGGCGCGAAGCCGGCGCTCTTGCCCTTGAGGTGGGCAATTTCGTCACCCAGGCGGGCGGTCAGATAATTCAGTTTTTCTGGTCCTTCCAATGCGTACTTGCCCTGGAAACCCAGCAGCAGGCACATGTGAAACACCTCCAGCGCCTGGATGTGCGCGTTGCCACGGATGCGCAGGTCTTCCAGCTGCTTGAAGAAATTTTCACCTGCCAGTTGATCCCCGAACATGGTCAGTTGCAGGGGGCGGCGTTCCCAGGCATCGCGGATGCCGAAATTGGAGCGCAGGATGATTTCATCGACCGAGGCGCAGAAGGCATATTTGGCGGCATAGACATCCTCCGGCGAGACATCGAGCTTCTTGGCATTGCGCTCGACGTCGCCCAGGAATTTCTGCATCTTCATGGAGAAGGAGGCTTCATCCACCGGCGCACTGCCGTTCTTGAGCATGAACAAGGCATAGAAGCCGTCGTACATCAGGTCTAGCAGCGAGCGCGCGTTGACTGGCGCGCTGGCCGCCTGGGTGGGTGGCCGGTGGTCGGGGTCGAGCAGGGAGGGGGCCGAGGTCATGTTCATTGTGTCACCGCCAGGAGTTCAAGTTTGAGGTCGCGGATGCCAGAGGGTACGTAGATGCAGATCGACTGCGCCTGCAACATGCGTTCGTACATCGCCCCCTTGCTTTCCAGCGTGAAGTAATAGGTATCGGGCCGCACCGGCAGGGCGGCTGGTACTTGCGGTGAGTGCACCAGCTTCACGCCCGGTAGCGCCGCCAGCACGAATTTCTCGACGTCCTCGGGGGCGCCGATCTTGAAGCGCAGCGGCACCACGTCGACCAGTTCGATGGCCGGCAGGTCGGCATTGACGGCCAGGTAGAAGCTGGTCTTGTCGTCGATCTTGCCGGAGTCGAGCATCCCCATGTGATAGGACGGCTTGTTCTCGTGCAGGGCGATGGCGAAGTAGCGGGACGAAATGACGGTGTCGAGCAGCTCGCGGATGATGCTGTCCAGGCGTGCGAACGGTGGCCCCGGATCGCGGTGCTCGTAGGGCGGCAGATCGGCCAGGGCCAGGCTGCGCGAGAACGTCATGAGCGAGCCGGCCAGGGCCAGCAATTGTTCGTAGAGGCGCTCGGGGTGCAACTGGGGATGGTTCAGGTAGTGCGACAGGTTGGCATAGGCGGTACTGGCCGTGTGTAGTAGCCAGAACGAGGTGATGTCGCCGGAACGGAATTCCACCACACTCTTGCTCGGTTCGCGATGATGGCCATAGAGCGCGCTGACCTTGGCCTGCAAGGCGTCGAGCAGCCGGCGCAGACGCTGGAACAGCAAGGGTGATGCATGGACCGACAGGCTCGGGGCCACGAAATCCGGATCCATTTCAAAGCCGGAGGAACTGGCGCGGCGCAGACGCACGATGGGAATGCAGACCAGCGAATCGCGTGGCTCGTTTTCGGAAACCAGCCGCACCGCCTTCTTCAGAAAGCTCATTTCCGCCTTGGCGGCTTCGGTGAACAGGTCCGGGGTTTCGACGTTGTCCTGGATGTAGCGGCTGGACTGGTGATTGCCGGTCCCGGTGGCGAAATTGCTGCCGAAGCTCTTCAGTGCCGGCAGCGCCGCATAGAAAGTGACGGATTGTTGAGACAAGGGGATTTCGGCCAGTTCGATCGGGTCCGGCAGGTCGTCGCCGTCGGGGGCCTTATAGATCTCTCCATCCTGGAAGATGGCCGACAGCTCCAGGATACGCAGCGTATTGTTGTTCAGTGCATCGCGATCGACCTGCAGCGAAGACACGCCCCAGCAATAGGGATTGAGGGCCAGAGCGGTCTGGTGCAGGCGTGTTTCGTGATAGTGATCCTGGCGTTGGAAGTGCTGCGGCCGGAGGAAGAGGCCTTCGCCCCAGAGGACTTTATTGGAATGATTCACTTGATTGCCCCGTTAGATGTTGCTGCTCATGTCGCGATACGTTGCGAGTTGTTGTTTGATTTTCAATTACACTGAACCGGTGCCAGCATGAGGTTCTTTTCCTGTGGCTTGCCCTGGCTGTCGATGGCCAGAGCTCCGGCGCCCACGGTCAGGGAGCAGGATTGCAAGCCTACGGTGATCCCGTTCTTCTCCGATTCATCGGCCTTGAACGCCACCCGCCAGCGCTGTGGCGCGGGGTTGACGAACAAGGCGACTACGCCGATGTAGCCGGCTTCATAACTGACCTTTTCGGAAATCTCATAGCGTTGGCCTGGTACCAGCGTCACTTCCTTGACCTCCAACAGGTCGGCCCCCAAGGCTTCCTTTTCTTTTTGCGCACTCAGGAACGTGTCATATGACGCTTGCTGGAAACTAATGTTCTGCTTGAGCTTATAAATTTTTACGACCAGTGCCAGCGGTCGTTGCTGGGAGTCCAGGTTGAGCGCCTTGGAGGCGTGCAGCTTGACGGCGACCGTGCGCGGCTGCTTCATCGCGTCGGGGACTTCAGGGGTATCCGGTTTCTTCAGGCCAAGAGCCTCCAGCGTGGATTTTGCGGCCTGGGCGACGGAGGTGGCCGCACCTACAGCGGCACAGCCGGATATGGAGAAAATGACAACAGCCATTGCCAGGAGATCGATCAGTCGGTTCTTCAACTCTGCCCCGTGCGGTTTGTTTGATTTCTGATGCGCGAGATTCTCGCGTGCCGAAAATTTTTTAGGAAGTGCTTACGGATTACGGAACTGCGTTTTCTCGTCAAGGTCTATGCGATACATTTGGACGAGCTTAAGTTCAAATTACTTAAAACTATTAAGTCGGGCAACAACCTGATAGTCGTAATTAGAACGTGGGGTAGTTAAAAAGTGCGGTATTCAAAAGCATCAATTTCGCCAGAAAACTGCCGTCGCATCTCATTCGAAGCTTAAAAATCAGGAATTCCGGAGTTTTTTCCGGTCTCGGCTGATTTGCTTGCGCGAGGACCGTGCAAGATTTTTTTCAATGTTAAAAATATAAGGAGTGGTTTCCAATGCGTGCGAGCAAATTCAAAGTGGGTCTGATTGTTCCAGCCTTGCTGGTACTGATGTTGGCGGGGTGTGCCAATACCCAATCCAAGCCCAGCCCGGAGGAAGAGGCCAAGAACACGCTGGAAAACGGTGTGGCCCAGGCCAATACCGCACAGGCTGAAGGCAAGACCGACGAAGCAGTCTCGGTGTTGAAGGTGGTAGCAAGCCGCTTCCCTGCAGACAAGACGCCGTGGCTGCGTATCGCACAGATCCGCTTTGATGCTGGTGACTACAGCGATGCCATCGTCAATGCCCAGGAGGCCCTCAAGCGCGATCCCTCCGACAAGGTGGCCAACAGCATCGTCACGGTGTCCGGGCTGCGCCTGGCGACCAAGTCGCTGGGTGACTTGCGGGCGCAGAATGCGCTCAATGGCTCGGTCAAGACCGAGGCGCAAGACCTGACCAAGATTCTGCGCGAGAGCCTCGGCGAAAACACCCTGGTGCCAGCTCCGGCCAAGCCCGCCGCGACCACCCGTGCGCGTGGCAAGGTGGCCCGCAAGGCCGCTCCTGCTGCGGCGGATACTACCGACAGCGGCAACAGCGGTGGCGGCAGCGGTCCGAATCCGTTCGGCAATCTGAAGTAAGGCAGGCCAGGCGGGAGCTGGCAACGGCTCCTCCAGTTCAAGCAGCCTCAGGCGATGGGGCAATCACCCAAATATAGCAGCGGAGCAAACATGGCCAAAAGAGAAAGCATCCAGAAGAAACTGCAGAAAGTGCGTCCCCCGCGCGTGCAGATGACTTATGACGTCGAGATCGGCGACGCCATCGAGAAGAAGGAGCTGGCATTCGTCACCGGGGTGGTCGGCGATTTCGGTGGCAACTCCGAAGTGCCGCAGCTGCGGCTGAAGGAACGCAAGTTCATCAACATCGACCCCGACAATTTCGACGAAGTGATGAAAGGTATCGAGCCACGTGCTGTCTATCGCGTGCCCAACGAGCTCTCCGACAAGGGCGGCGAATTTGCAGTCGAACTGAAATTCCGTTCGATGGAGGATTTTCGCCCCGAGTCCGTGGTGCAGCAGGTCGAGCCGCTGCGCAAGCTGCTGGAGGCGCGCACCAAGCTGGCTGATCTGCGCAACAAGATCGCCGGCAACGACAAGCTGGAAGATATCCTCACCGACGTGCTCAACAGCACCGAGAAGCTGGCCGAACTCAGCAAGCAAACCACCAAATAAAACGAGATCACCATGTCCGCTCAAGCCAATACCGAAGTCGCCGCCAGCGCAGCTCCCGCTGCGGCCGGCAGCTCGCTCCTGGATGACATCGTCGAACAGAGCAAGGTCGCCAAATCTTCTTCCGAGCACGATCGCGCCAAGGATCTGATCGCCGAACTGGTCAACCAAGTGATGGAAGGCACGGTTGTCGTGTCCGAGAATCTGTCCGCGACCCTCGATGCCCGCATCGCGGAACTGGACAGTCTGATTTCCAGTCAGGTCAGCGCCATCATGCACGCTCCCGAATTCCAGAAGTTGGAGGGCAGCTGGACCGGGTTGAACTACCTGGTTCGCAATACCACCGTGGGCGAGAACCAGAAGATCAAGATCCTCAACGCGACCAAGAAGGAACTGGTCAAGGACTTCAATTCCGCGCTGGAATTCGACCAGAGCGCCATGTTCAAGAAGGTCTATGAAGAGGAGTTCGGTACCTTCGGTGGTGCGCCTTTTGGTGCCCTGCTGGGAGATTTCGAGATCACTCGCCAGCCGGAAGACATGTACTTCATCGAACAGATGTCGCGCATCGCCGCAGCATCCCATGCGCCCTTCATTACCGCTGCCTCGCCTGAACTGTTCGGCCTGGAGACCTATGCCGATCTGGGTAAGCCGCGTGACTTGTCCAAGGTCTTCGACACCGTCGAATACGCGAAGTGGAAATCCTTCCGCGAGTCCGAAGACTCGCGCTATGTCGGCCTGACGCTGCCGCGCTTCCTCGGTCGTCTGCCCTTCAATCCCAAGGATGGCACCACGGTCGAAGGCTTTAACTTCGTGGAGGATGTTGATGGCACCGATCACGCCAAGTACCTGTGGTGTAACGCTGCCTACGCGTTCGGCAGCAAGTTGACCAAGGCCTTCGAGGACTTCGGCTGGTGCGCGGCGATTCGTGGCGTGGAGGGTGGCGGCTTGGTGGAGGATCTGCCCACGCACACCTTCAAGACCGATGAGGGCGAAGTGGCCTTGAAGTGCCCCACCGAAATCGCCATTACCGACCGCCGCGAAAAAGAGCTTTCCGATCTCGGCTTCATCTCTCTGGTTCACTGCAAGAACACCGATTACGCCGCCTTCTTCGGTGCCCAGTCGGCGCAAAAGCCCAAGAAATACAACACGGACGCCGCCAATGCGAATGCGGTCTTGTCCTCGCAGTTGCAATACATCTTTGCTGTCTCGCGCATCGCTCACTACATGAAGTCGATGATGCGGGACAAGATAGGCAGCTTTGCTGCCGCTTCGAACGTCGAAGACTTCCTCAATCGCTGGATCGCGCAATACGTGCTGTTGGATGACAACGCCACGCAAGAAGCCAAAGCGCAATTCCCGCTACGTGAAGCTTCGGTACAGGTGTCGGAAGTGCCGGGACGGCCAGGCGTTTATCGCGCCGTGTCGTTCTTGCGTCCGCATTTTCAGTTGGATGAACTGTCTGTGTCGCTTCGGCTGGTTGCGGAGTTGCCGCAGGCAGGGAAATCTTAACTATTTTTCCTCCCTCTTGTTTACAGGATAAGTTATGGCAATTGACGTCTATCTGCAAATCGACGGCATCAAGGGTGAATCCACTGATGACCTGCACAAGGACTGGATCGAGTGCAAGACCGTGGACTGGCAAGTCTTGCAGCCGAAGTCTGCGACCGCATCGACCGGTGGTGGCCACACCGCCGAACGTTGCGAGCACAAGGACATCGTCTTCACCAAGGTGGCCGATCTGGCATCTCCTCTGCTGCTGCAAAACTCTTCATCGGGCAAGACCATCCCGAAGGCCAAGTTCGAATTCATGCGTGCCGATGGCAAGGGCGAGCGCGTGCGCTACTTCGAAATCGAACTGACCAACGTGATGATCAGCAGCGTCGCCCCCACCATCGAGTCGGGCGAGATTCTGAATGAAGTTGTTGGTCTGAAGTACTCCACCGTCAAGTGGAAGTACACCCAACAGAAGAAGGATGGTGGTACCGCCGGCAATACCTCCGGTGGCTGGGATCTTTCGACCAACAAGGTCATCTGAGTCTGAGTTGCCGTAACGGATGAACTGTCGCTAGAAGACTAGAAGAACAGTCCTCCAAAAGGGAAAAGGGATAAGACGTCCGCCGGTTCTCCGGCGGACTTCCGTTTTGATGATGCGTTCTAGTCGTTCCAAGATTCAATAAACCAGTCCGGGGGAAAACAAATGAAAGGTTTTGCGCCCAGCCTGTTTGACAAGCTGATGAACGAGGGGGCGAAATCTTCTTTCAGCCCTATCGTCAGTCGTCTGTCGATAGAAGAACTCAAGGATGCGGTGGCACGTGATCTCGAGGCCATGCTCAATACGCGCTCCGTCATTTCCGACGAGTTGCTGCAGCAATATCCCGAGTGCAGCGAGTCCATCATTGCCTATGGCCTCAACGATTTCGCCGGCATGAGCCTGGCCAGCCTGGATGACCGCATGGCCATCTGTAGCGCGCTGGAACAAGCCATTACCCGCCACGAGCCACGCCTGCGCAATGTGAAGGCGACGCTGGAGATCCAGGAAGGCTCGATCAATCGCCTCAATTTTGCCATCACAGCCTTGCTGGTGGTCAATGCCGCCCGGGAGACGGTCAATTTCGATGCCGTGCTGCAGCCATCAACCTTGCAATACTCGATCAGCAAGTCGAGAACGACCCGCATAGGAGTTTAAGTGCAAGAGCTGCTACCTTATTACGAACGGGAACTGAGCTTCCTGCGGCGTTACTCCCGCGAGTTCTCCGAGCGCTATCCCAAGATTGCGGGCAGCCTGCTGATGGCAGGCGAGATATGTGAAGATCCGCATATCGAACGCATGATCCAGTCCTATGCACTGCTCAATGCACGTGTGTCCAAGCGACTGGACGATGATTATCCTGAATTCACCGAGGCCTTGTTCGAGGTCCTCTACCCGCATTACCTGCGACCCTTTCCCTCGTGCTCGATTGCACGCATGGATTCGGCTGCGTCGGCTGCACAACTGACCGGTGCCACCAGAATTTCCCGCGGCACGGCGCTGTCGACCCGCCCGGTCAAGGGCGTGGTCTGCCGCTTTCAGACGGTCTATGACGTCCCGGTTGCACCGATCCGGCTCTCGCAGGCCATCTTTGCTCCCATCATCGAAGCGCCCGAGGCGGTGGTGCTGGCTCCCACGATCACATCGTCGCTGTCCATCACCATTGAAACCACGTCCGATCAGATCAACCTGGCCAAGCTGGGACTCGCCTCGTTGCGCGTCTTCATCGATGGCGAGGCATCCTTCTGCGCGGCGTTGCGCGACACGCTCTTCATGCGCAGTGTGTCGGCCTGGGCCGAGCTCCCTCACAGCGGACGTTGGGTCGCGCTGCGCAAGCTCCCCCTGGCAGAGGTCGGATTCGCCGAGGAAGATGCGCTGATCGACTTCCCCGCCCAATCACATCCAGCCTACCGATTGCTCACCGAGTACTTCGCCTTCCCGGAGAAATTCAATTTCTTTGATATCGACCTGGCCTCCATCCTGTCGGCACTGCCTGTCGGTACCAAGAGCTTCACCTTGCACCTGGGACTGGCCGGGCTGCGTGCCGATTCACACATCGCCCGCCAACTGGGCGGCCTGGGTGCCGCCAACCTGCTCCTGGGATGCACTCCGGTCATCAACCTGTTCCAGCAGCGGGGCGATCCGATCAGGCTGACCCACGCCGGCGCCTATTATCCGGTCTTACCCGATGCCCGGCGTGCATACGGCTACGAGGTCTATTCGATCGATTCGGTACAACTGGTGCGGCAGACGCCGTCAGGTGAGTCGATCACGCGTTTTCGCCCCTTCTATTCCCTGCATCACGGTCAGTCACCCGAGCAGGATGGTCATTACTGGGCCATGCGTCGCGACGAATTGGTGGCCTTGAAGAGTCCTGGTTATGAAACCGAGATATGTATCGTTGACATCGACTTCGATCCGGCCAAGGTCGAGACCGATACGCTGAGCATCGAACTCACCTGCACCAATCGCGACCTGCCGGCCTTGCTGACCTACGGCTTGCCCGGTGGCGACCTGAGCATGGAAGGTGGCGGTGTCGTGCGTACCGCCGCCTTGCTGCGCAAGCCGACCCTGCCATCGCGCTTCGAGCGCGGCCGCGGGACGCAATGGCGACTGATTTCTCATCTCTCGCTCAATCACCTGTCGTTGATGCGCGGCGGACTGGAGGCTTTCCAGGAGATGCTGACGCTCTACGACCAGTCCAATTCGCCCATTTCACAACGTCAGATCAGCGCCATCGCAGCCGTTGATCACAAGGCCACGACCGCGTGGCTGCCCGGCAACCCCTTCGCCAGTCTGGTGCGGGGTATCGAGGTCAAGCTGACGGTGGATGAAGAGGGTTTCGTCGGTAGTGGATTACACGCCTTCGCGGGCGTGATCGATCGCTTCATCAGCTTGTACGTCCATGCCAACAGCTTCTCGCAGTTGAGCGTGATATCCAAAAGAACAGGGGAGGAACTGTTGAAATGCAGGCCACGCAGCGGAGATTTGAGCCTAGCGTGATCGAGCGGATCTTTGCCGCTCCCCATCGCTTCCAGTTTTTCCAGGCCGTGCGCATGATCGAACTCTGGTTCAAGCGCAATGGCGTACCGCATGAACGCGCGGTGTGCGACTTCCTGCGCTTTGCCAACCGTACCGTGCTCGGTTTCCCCGCCAGCGAGATCGAGCGTATCGAAACCTATCCGCCACGCAGCGAAGAGGCGCTCTCGGTGAGCGACATGGAACAGGCGCTGCGTAGCGGGCAGATGAAGTACGTGCGCCTGACGCCGACCTTCATGGGCTTTCTGGGCGGCAGTGGCACCTTGCCCGCACACTATACCGAGCGCATCGCCCGTCACCAGATCGAGCAGCGTGATGATGGCCCGCGCGCTTTCCTGGACGCGTTCTCGACCCGTTCCCTGGCCTTGTTCTACCAGGCCTGGAGCAAATACCGACTGGCCTTCCAGTACGAAGCCGGACGCCGCGACAAATTCCTGCCCTTGCTGCTTTCGCTGTCAGGTCTGGGCTTCCGTTCACTACGCGAGCGCCTGCGCACCGTCGACGGCAGCGGGGTGCGTGATGAGTCGTTGGCGCACTTTGCCGGGGCTTTCCGCCATCGCCCGGCTTCTGCGCCGTATATGCAGAAGGTGTTGGGTGAATATTTCTCGGTGCCCTTGCAGATCGAACAGTTCGTCGGCCATTGGTATGACGTGCCGCGCGAGCACCAGACCATGCTGGGCTCGACCAATTCGGCGCTGGGCACGGCCATGGCCGGTGAGCGCGTCTGGCAGCGTGACTTGCGGATGCGTCTGCGCATCGGACCGCTGGCCATGCACGACTTCGAGCAGTTCCTGCCGGGTGCACGGGCCTCGTTGGCACTGGCCCGCATGTTAGGAATGTTCACTGGATCGAGCTTGGAATATGAAGTGCAGTTGGTATTGCGCGCCCCGGATGTGCATGGCATGGCCCTGGACGCCAAGCGCCAAGGCGGTCGCCTGGGATGGGATACCTTCATCTCGACGGAGCCGGAAACCCGGGACCGCGCCGATATCCGCTATGAAATTGCCGTGCAGTGACACACAACGGACCGTATCCATCACTAAACGCGATCGAACACGGTCGCGATCACCAGAGCAGGAAGGAAGAGCAGAATGGGCATCAACCTGAAGTCACTGATCAGCAAACTCAACGACACCGCCCGGATAGCCACTGAACGCGCCGCGACGCTGTGCATGTCCCGTGGCCAATATGAGGTGGACCTGGAACACCTGTTCCTGGCCCTGCTCGACCAGCCACAATCGGATTTCAGTCTCATCGCGCGCCGCAGTGGCATCAGCATCGACAGTCTGCAAGCCGACCTCGAACGTGAAATCGCCACCTTCAAGAATGGCAATACCCGCACTCCGGTCCTGTCGCCCCATCTGCAGACCTTGTTCGAACACGCCTGGTTGATCGCCTCGCTGGACGGTGGCAATCCGGTCATCCGTAGCAGTCACCTGCTGCTGGCACTGCTGACCCAGAGCGAGTTGTCGCAATTGGCCTATCGGGGTTCCAAGCTGTTTGCCAAGTTCAAGGTCGCTGAGCTCAAGCATGATCTGTACAAACTGACCGAAGGTTCCGTCGAAGCCCTTGCAGAAAGCGTTTCCGGGCAAGGCCCCGCGGGCGATATGAACGAAAGCGCTGATCCGGTCGGGGAGATGAATGCGCGCCCTTCCGGCAAGACCCCGGCGCTCGACCAGTACACCACCCAGCTCACGCAACGCGCCCGCGACGGCAAGATCGACCCGGTGATCGGGCGCGATGGTGAGATCCGTCAGGCGGTTGACATCCTGCTGCGCCGTCGCCAGAACAATCCCATCCTCACTGGCGAAGCCGGCGTGGGCAAGACCGCCGTGGTCGAAGGCCTGGCCCTGCGCATTGCCGCCGGTGACGTACCGCAGGCCTTGCAGGGGGTGGAAATTCATACGCTGGACATGGGACTGCTGCAGGCGGGGGCGAGCGTGAAGGGCGAGTTCGAGAACCGCCTGAAAAACGTGATCGATGAGGTCAAGAAGAGCCCGCATCCGATCATCCTGTTCATCGACGAGGCCCACACCATGATCGGTGCCGGTGGCCAAGCCGGACAGAATGACGCGGCCAACCTGCTCAAGCCAGCGCTGGCACGCGGGGAGTTGCGCACCATTGCCGCTACTACCTGGAGTGAATACAAGAAGTATTTCGAAAAGGATGCCGCACTGGCCCGGCGCTTCCAGGTCATCAAGGTGGAAGAACCGACCGAAGAGGTGGCCTGCGCCATGTTGCGGGCGATGGCGCCCTTGATGGAAAAGCATTTCGGCGTGCGCGTCTATGACGAAGCGATCAGCGAAGCGGTCCGTCTGTCGCATCGCTACATCAGTGGTCGGCAGTTACCGGACAAGGCCATCAGCGTGCTCGATACCGCCTGCGCCAAGGTCGCGCTCGGGCAGAATGCCACGCCGGCACTGTTGGAAGGGGTAAGCCGCCGGCTGGAGCGCATCGCTGCCGAGATGGCGGCCCTGGAGCGTGAAGCGGCCAGCGGATCGCTGCATGAAGCGCGCTTGACTGAGCTGCGTTCCCAGCATGAAGCAGCGTTGGCGGAACAAACGGATCTCAAGGCGCGGTGGGTGCAGGAACGCGGACTCAACGAGCGTATCCAGCAAGCCCGCGCCGCATTGGAAGACGCCAACCGCAACGGTCAAACCGGCCAGGATGCCGATGCAGCGCGGGCCGAAATCAAGCAACTGCTGGACGAATTGAAGCAGCATCAGGGCGAGACGCCGATGGTGCCGGTCCAGGTCGATGGTCATGTCGTGGCCGAGATCGTCGCCGGCTGGACGGGTATCCCGTTGGGCAAGATGGTCAAGGATGAGATCAAGACCGTGCTCGGCCTGGATGCCTTGCTGCGCGAGCGTGTATTGGGCCAACCCCAGGCCACCTCGGCGGTGGCCCAGCGCGTGCGCACCTCGCGCGCCAACCTGGACGACCCGGGCAAGCCCAAGGGCGTGTTCCTCTTCGTTGGACCGTCCGGCGTGGGCAAGACCGAGACGGCCCTGGCCCTGGCCGATGTGCTCTATGGCGGCGAGCGCAAGCTCATCACCATCAACATGAGTGAATACCAGGAGGCCCATACGGTGTCCGGCTTGAAGGGTTCACCGCCTGGTTATGTCGGTTATGGCGAGGGTGGCGTGCTCACCGAAGCGGTGCGGCGTAACCCGTATAGCGTCGTGCTGCTCGATGAAGTGGAAAAGGCCCACCCGGATGTCCTGGAACTGTTCTTCCAGGTCTTCGACAAGGGCGTGATGGATGATGGCGAAGGTCGCGAGATCGACTTCAAGAACACCATCATCATCCTCACCAGCAATGTGGCGTCGGCCCAGATGATGCAAGCCTGTCTGAACAAGACGGCGCAGGAGCTGCCCACCCCGGATGAGCTGGACGCCCTGATTCGCCCGCAACTGGTGAAGGCGTTCAAGCCCGCCTTCCTCGGGCGACTGAAGGTGATCCCTTACTACCCGATTGCCGACGAAGTGCTGGTGGAAATCATCAAGCTCAAGCTCGGACGCATCGCCAAGCGCATTGCCGAGAACCACAAGGCCGAGTTCAGCTACGACAAGGCGCTGGTCGAGGCTGTGTTGGCGCGTTGTACCGAGGTTGATTCGGGCGCGCGCAATGTGGACAACATTCTCAATGGCAGCCTGTTGCCGGAAATCGCCGAGAGCGTACTGGCGCGCATGGCTGAAGGGCAGAGCATCAGCCGTATCAAGGTGTCGGCCAGCAAGAAGGGCGATTTCAAGTACACCATCCAATAAATTCAGATCAGCAACGTGTCGACCATGAAACTACCTACCTTGAAATCCCTGCTGGGGAGCAAGCCTCTCGCCTCCGCCATCGATCCGCTGCTCAAGCCCATCAATGACAACCACCCAGGTGGCGAGGACCTGTCCTTCACGGCCGACCTGGATGCCATCGCCGAGGCACGCCGTTTCGATGATCCGACCCTGGACCAGGGGGAATGGGTCACCGACATCAAGGAAGCTGACTGGACCTTCGTCGAACAGCGCTGCGCCCAATTGATCGAAACCCGCAGCAAGGACTTGCGTCTGGCGGTCTGGTATAGCGAAGCGGCTTGCAAGACACGCGGCCTGCGCGGCCTGGGCGACGGCTTCCTGCTGGTGGCAGGCTTGTTCGATCATTTCTGGGATCACCTTTATCCGCCTTCCGAAGATGGCGACCACGATCGCCGCGTGGGCAACCTGACCTGGCTGTTGTCGCGGGCGGCGCAGATGTCGCGTGAAATTGCCTTGACCGAAGGGCGGGGCACGGCCTTTTCGCTGCTCGATTTTGATGCCGCCCGCACCCGGGCCGCCAATGCCGAACGTATCGCCAATGAGGGTGGTCAGCCGGAAGAAGGCGTGAAACTGGCCGTCATGGAATCGGCCCGCAAGCGCAGCTCGCACGCCTTCTACGAAACCATGCTGGCCGATACCCAGTATGGCCTGCAATGCCTGCAACAACTTGAAAAGTCGGTGGATGCGCGCCTGGGCGTCGATGGTCCGGGATTTTCCGCCGCCCGCGAGGCCCTTACGCTGGTGCATGACACCGTGGTACGTTTCGCCGCCGATACCGGGCTGCGTTCGGCCTCGCCTGTAGAAGTCGAGACCGTCCAGGAGGATACGCCGGCAGCAGCAGAGCAAACGGTCGATGGCGGGGCGGCGCCCAACAGGTCGGCGCAGCACAACGGCCCCATCCGCACACGGGCAGAAGCCATTGCGCAACTGCGGGCGGTCGCCGAATTCTTCCGCCGCACCGAGCCGCACAGTCCGGTTGCGCACCTGGCGGACAAGGCCGCGCAGTGGGGCGAGATGCCCTTACATGCCTGGCTCAAGACCGTCATCAAGGACAATGCTGCGCTGTCCCATGTGGAAGAATTGCTGGGTCTGCAGCCGCCGCCACAGGACTGATCCAGCTACGAATGCGGCGCAATGAAAAACGGAACCCGTGCCACTAGTGCGCCGGTTCCATTTTTTTGTCAGCCCGCCATTGCGCACTACTTGGCGATGCGGAACTCGATGCGTCGATTCTTGGCGCGGCCTTCGGCGGTGGCGTTGGAGGCGATCGGACGGTCCGGCCCCTGGCCCGAGGTCGTCAACAGGCTTTCATCGACCCCCTTGGCGCTCAGGTAGGCCTTGACCGCATCGGCACGGGCCAGCGACAGCGAGATGTTGCTGGCGCGCAGACCCTCGTTGTCGGTATTGCCGATGATTTCCACATGCCGCCCCTTGAGCTTGAGCATGGTGGCTGCGATTTCATCGAGGATACGCTTGCCTTCCGGGGTCAGCGTGGCCTGTCCACTCTCGAAGGAGACCACGCGATTGGCCAGGGCATTATCCAGCAGTCCCTGTTCCGAGGTTGATACACGCAGACCATTGTTGACCGTATAGGAAGAGTTGAGGCTGGCGGCCATGTCGCTGGCGATCTGCTGGCGCTGTGCTTCATTGGCGACCTCGCCGGTGATGCTCACGCTGGTGCCATCAATCTTCAACTGGCCTCGGCTGACCGCTTTCAGGTTGGGAGAGATCAGCTTTTGCACATGGTTGTTCCAGTTGGCCGGCAAGACGACCTGACCGACGGCGATCTGGTCCACCACGCGGTCGGTACCGTAGATTTCGCGCAGACGCGCCAAGGCTGCCGCTTTGCTGGCCTCATCGGGGACCGTGCCAGTGACCAGTACCTGGCCGGGGGCCGGCGTGGCGACGGGGGGCGCGACGTTTTGTGCCTGGCTGACGGTGCAGGCCAGCAAGGCCGCTGCCAGCAGGGTCAGGCGGCTGGGGGAGGAAAGAATATTCATATTCAAGATTCAGGCTCCGATGAAAGCTTCGCGGAACGAGCCCATGGCTGATTGCAGCGACAGGTCGGGATGGGCCAGGTAGCTGGAGAGTTTCTGGATGCCGTAGTCGCTGCCGACGTGTTCTTCGACCCAGTCGGCCTCGTCGAAGGCGATGTTGTGCTCGGCACCGGCCTGGGTATCCATGATCGAATGCAGGGTGCGCGGCGAGGCACCGGAAAATCCGAGGAACATGCAGGGTTGCTCCTCCAGTCGGGTCAGGAACAGTGCCAGTTCGAAATCGGCCCGCGACAGGAAGGGGGTGATCAAGTGCATCCAGAAGCTGGCCACCAGGCCACGGTACATCGGATCACGTGGCAGCGGCAGGATCAGGTTCTTGTCCAGACGGCTGGAGGTGCTGGCCATCACTGGCTGCAACAGCAGACCCAGCGCCAGCAACAGTTGACGCAGATTGCCGCTGAAGCCGGCCTGTTCCAGCATCTGCTGCAGCGATCCAGTGGTCTGCAGTTCTAGGAAATCGGTAAAGGCGGCGCTGTAGCCGGCGCTGTTGATGTCCAGTTCCAGCGTGGTCGAGGCCAGCGTCTGCAGGGCCTGGCCGGGATCGGGGGCGTTCAGTACAGCGTTGGTCAAGGATTCCAGGCGCGACCACAGGCGCGACAGGATCAGCGCACTGTTGCTCACGAAGGCCACCGGGTCTTCGACGTCGAAAGCGCTCATCGAGATGAAGGGGAAGCGGCGTTGTGACTGGTCGCCGCTGGCCCGCAAGTGGCCGGCCACGGCGCGTCGGCTGCGTGGGCCCATGACCACGAAGTGTAAGGGCTTGACGCTGTCATAGATGATTTTCCAGCGCGCATCACGCGCGATCATTTCCATGGTCTGCGCCAGCCAGTTGTCCAGCAGCGTGATCAGGGCGGCGTTGTCGGTCGCCTTGATGAAGTCGCCGCGGGCTGGAATCTTGCCGAAATAGCCGATCTTGATGGGGGTGCCGGTTGCACTCATTGCGTAGCCCCTGTGGTGATTTGTTGTTGAGTTTGCGTCTGGGCTGTCGGTGCCACTGCGGCCGGGGTGTTGGGCGGGCTTGCCGCTGGTTCGCCGCCGGCGATGGTTTCCGGCAGCTTCAGACCACGCAGGCCGGCGGTGCCACGGGCGGTGCCATTGGCGTTGCCCGAGACTTCGGCACTGCTGATGATCTTCAGGTTCACCACCACCGTCACGCCGTCATTGGTCCAGGACAATTCAAACACGCCATTGTCCTTGCGCTTGCGCTGGGCCGTGTTGATCAGGCGCTCCAGGCCGAAGCGGCCCGGCTGGTTGGCCACCTCCACGGTACGGCCGTCATAGGTGACCGCCGTCACGCGCGCACCCGGCGCACCCTGCGGATTGGGCCAGACGAAGTTGGTCCACTGGGCCTGGGTATTGCGATAGCGCAGTTGCTGGCCATCAATCTCGACGGTGTACTCCAGCGCACCGGGTGCCGGCTGCGGCTGGATCTGGAACACCGTCTGGGCGTCGGCTGCCGCGCTACCACCATTGCCACCGGCACCGGCCGGGGTACTGATCCACTCGGCGAAGTTGGTAGTGATGGCCGGCGACAAGGTGATGCCCATGTCGGCCCACTTGCGCGGCGACAGCGTATCTCCACGCCGCACCACCAGCGGCCCCATGGCCGTGGTCACGAACTTGGAGATGGCGCCATTCTCGCCGAAGACAGTGCCGATTTCACCGCTGTTGGCCTCGATCTTGGAATTGGGCGAGAACGGATACTTGGCCGCCAGGTTGTTCTGGAACGGTTCGTACACCTGGGCGCGCCAGATCTTGTTGACTTCGCCTTCGGTCGGGCGCACCAGGGCATTGAAGCCCTGTACCAGCGGACGTACCAGCAACGGGCGCAGTGTGGTCTTCTGCTGGTCGTTCAGGCCAGGCAGCATTTCTTCATCGACGAATTTGAGCGAATCCGACAGTTCCGAGCCACTGCCTTCCAGCGTCTGCTGCATCAGTTGCTTGGCGCCCGGCCCGGTATCGCCCTGGTTCTTGATGGTGTTCAAGCGGGTGCGCAGCTTGGACAGGTTCTCCATGTAGCCGCGCATGAGCGAGGCTCCCTTGTCCTTGCTGACCACCAGCCTGGCCACGCCGGCAAACTCGCGGCCCACCGGGCCCATCGGAATAGCGGTGCTGCCATCGGTATTGAGCTGGGTCGGGACCGGTGCCGGCGAGCGGCGCAGGATGGTTTCCTTGAACCAGCCCATGAAGCCCTTGCTGGCATTGGCCAGTCCGGCATCGACCAGCGAGGGATTATCCCAGGAGGTTTCGTCGTAGACCGTATTGATCACCTTGTTCAAGGGCGAAGTGATCGGATCTCCCAGACGGTTCATGGCATTGGTGGCGTCATCCAGGTTGTGCAATTCGACGATGCTCACGCCCTGCAGGAATTTCTGCCATTCGCGCGCATATTCAGTCTTGTATTGTGACACCAGAGCTTTCTGGATCTGCTCGGGGCTACCTTCCAGCGTCAGGTCATCCTTGGTGGAGGTCTTTAGCACCCAGTCGGCGCTTTGCAGTTCCTTGTTGGCAGCTTCCTTGAAGGCATCCTGGACGAATTTTTCCCAGGCGTCGCGGGTGAAGGTGCCGGGGATGGCGTAGCTGCCCATCACCAATTCCTTGTCCTTGTCACCCACGATGCGCGCCACCGTCATGGAGGCGAAGCGGGTCGCCGCACGCGCCTTGACGTCGGCATACACGCGCTCGCGCGCCGGCATTCCGCGCACCACGCGACGCAGATTCTCACGGGTCTGGTCAACCAGGGTCAGCTTGTTTTCGATGGTGGGCCAGGAAGGATCGTTGATCTGCTCCAGCGAGAAACTGATCAGGCGCTCGGCGCTGCGAATCATCTGTTCGCGCGGCATGGTGCCGCGATTGGTTTCCAGCCAGCCGCGCCAGAAGCGGGTGATCTGGTCGCTCAGGTGGCTCGATTCGGCACGCGACTTGTCGGCCAGCATCAGGTAGGTCTTCAGCGCGTTATAGGCATCTTCCACGCTGGTGGCCGAGCTGTCCTTGTAGGTACGCAGGGTATTGCCCGGCTGCACGCCATTGTCGGCCACCGGTGTAATGCCACCGGCTTGGGGCGGACGCGACATCGGCTCCAGCTTGCCGGAATTGGCGTTGACTTCCATGAGGTAGCTCTCGATGTTGGAGGCCACCGGTTTCAACATGATTTCCTTGATGCCGGCGAAGTATTCTTCCCGCAGCTTGCGCTCCAGCAGATCACCCTGGTACAGCCCGAGGCCGACCGAGAGCGGGCGGCTGGCGCGATAGCGGTCCAGTTGCTCGATGCGGTCCTGCAGGATTTCCAGGGCCTCGAAGCGCGATTGCAGGTCCAGGCGTTTTTCCTGCAGCTTGACGGCCTTGTCCATGTCGGCCTGCACGTTGGCGACCAACTGGCGATTGCCCATATAGGACCAGCTCCAGCCGCCCAGCAAGCCACCCAGCACGGTCACGGCCGCGAAGAAGGTGATGTAGCGCATCCGGATCTTGTTGCGGCTGGTGTACTGCGCCACCAGTTGCTTGTCTGCGAAGATCACCTGCTTGAACAGGTTGTGCAGGAAGAAGCCGTGCTTGGAAGAGATTTCGCGCTGGGGCTTGTGTTCCAGCGTCAGTCCGAAACGGTCGGCAATGCGTTGCGAGGAAGCGCTCACGGTGGCGCCTTCCTGCAAGGCGCTGGTGAAGTAGAAACCACGGAAGACCGGCTTGAACTGGAACGGGTTTTCTTCGAACAACGTGGTCACGAAGGAACGCAACGCGCCCTTGATGGCGGAAAACTCCAGCGGGAAGGTCAGCACGCCCGGTGCCAGGTTCTCGCCGCGCTTGACCGACATGTTGGCCAGGCTCATTTCCTTGAGGCCAGCATACAGCTCGTCGAAACGTTCATCGAAGAACAGGCTCACTTCCTGGCCACTGCGCTTGCGGTCATAGGCCAGCGTGGCGCCCCACACCCGGTCGCGTTCGCTGCGTTCGGTATCGAGGAAGAACTCGTTGAAACCGGTGATCAGGTCGGCCTTGGTGAAGACCACGTAGACCGGGGCGAACACTTCCAGCTTCTCGGTCAGCTCCTGCACGCGCTGGCGCAGGTTCTTGGCCAGGTTGATGGCGAATTCGGGACGGTTGCCGGTCAGCTCGGCCACGCTTACCGCAATGATGATGCCGTTGATCGGCGCCTGCTTGCGATAGCGCTTGAGCAGACCGAGGAAGCTGAACCATTCATTTCGGTCTTCTTCGTACACCGAATAGCGCCCGGCGGTATCGAGCAGGATGCCGTCGGTGGTGAAGAACCAGTCACAATTGCGTGTACCCCCCACGCCATGGACGATCTTGCCGCTCTCATCGGCAAACGGGAATTGCAGACCCGAGTTGGCGATGGCGGTACTCTTGCCGGCGGCCGGGTTGCCGATCACCATGTACCACGGCAATTCATAGAGCGCTGCCGCGCCCGACTTCTGGCCCAGCTTGGAGGTCTTGATGGTGTTGATGGCTTCCAGCATCCGCGTGCGCAGCGCGGCCACGTCGTCGCGCTGGACGCCCTCGCTGCTGGCCGGTGCCGGCTGGCTGGCCTGTTTTTCCAGCACATCGCCCAGCTGGTTGGCGGCACGGCGGGCCTTCCAGCGCTTGTAGAGCCAGACGGCCAGCCAGGCCAGTAGCAGCAGGCCGAGGATGACGGCGGCCCAGGTCAGGGCCACCTCCAACTGGTCGGCGCCGATGAAGAGGAAGGCGGCCAGTGCCACGAAGCCGATGATGATGAGGGTGCGCGTGTCGCTGAGGATGTGCCAGAGTCGTTGCATGATATAGGCGCTTTGGAGTGGGAGTTATTGTTATGCGGTGGCGCTGCCGAGGGCGGCTGTTGTCCCCGGCGCAGTGGTGGATGCAGCAGGAGCGCTGATGACGGGCGCACGGCTGAGGGCGATGACGGCCCGCTCATGCGCATCTTCGTTGCTCACGCACAGGCTGGGTTCGCCGCTCTGCTCGGTGGCGGCATGGGCCAGCACCAGGGCCGACAGCACCGTGCCGAGACCAGCCGAGCCGCAAGTGGCGCCGACCTTGATGCAGTGTTTGCCCAGGTCGATGTCCGGTAGCACGGCCTCGCCCAGCTTCATGATTTCATCGGTACGGCTGGCACGCTGGTCGCCATCGGTGACTAGCAGCGAGATGGCTTCGGCCGTTATCTCTGCATCGCGCAGTACCGCCTGTGCCAGCTGTGTCAGCAATTGACCATCGATACGGCGCGCCTGGTCGATTGACTGTTCATGACGGCCCAGGCTGCTCCGGTGCAGCAGCACCGGATCGGCGGTGCCCATGGCCAGCGCTTGCGTGGTGTCGGCCAGGATCAGGCCTGCAGCGGCTTCGCCAGGGGCTTTTCCGTTGCTGGCGGGGCCGTGCAGCAATTGCTTGTCTTGCAGCCATGCCTGCACGGTGTCCTGACCCAGATTGGATTGCGCCGCAATGACCACGGCCAGGTAGGACGATGCCAGATAAGGGGAGGGCTGCTGGCTGCGTGCATCGCGGCTGGTGGCGACCAGGCGATCCAGGTGCAGCAGTGGGTGGGCGGTGTCAGCGGCTGCTGCCGGCAGCACCGTCATCTTCTCGCTCGGCCAGCCTTGCTGCGCTACCAGCTCGCCCAGCCATTGGGCGGCTTGCAGCCGTTGCGCGCTCGGCCAACTGGGCGGCAGCAGGGCCAGCAGGTGCAATTGCGGCAAGCCCACGCTCTCCTGCTGGTGACGGGGCGCCTGGCGGTACTCTTCCAGCAGCGGATGCCATTGCAACCGGTCGCCCAGTTCGCGGGCGATATCGGCCGCCAGCGCCAGGCTGCGCCAAGCTTCATCGGCGTCTTCGGTGAGGGTAGGCTGGTTGGGGATGCGCTGGTGTTGCCAGGCCAGGAAGGTTTCGCGCGTGGCTTCCGCATCGAGCTCGGCGATGCGCCCGGCGAGGATGGGGAAGTCCTCCGCATCGGTCAGTTCGCCATCCAGTGGCAAGCGCAGTGCCTGTGCCTGCATCTGTGCCACAACGCTGGCCGCATCGGTACCGAAAGGAGTGCGCAGAGCGGTGGCGACAATGGCCAGGGTCCAGCGGCGTTCGGGATGCTGCGTCGGTTCAGCCGAAGCAGTGTCGGCTTGCGGCGCGGCTGGAGCTTCGGCTGCCTTGGTCGCTGCAGTGGCTGCCAAGCCCGTCCTGGCCTTGCTCACGCCCCATATCAGCAAGAGGAAGCCGGCCGGCAGCACCAGCAGGGAAAGGATCACGTCACCGCCATCGGGCATGTGGTTGGCACCGGACCAATAGGTGATGAACATCACCCAGGTGACCAAGAAAATTGCGCAGACCAGCAGGCCACGCTTCATCCATGTGCTCATCAGCATTCGCCTTCTTGTTTTTTCTTGTTGTGGTGAACCCTGCCCCTGTTCTTGTCGGTGGGTGGCTCAGAGAGTGGTACTTGCCTGGCTCGCAATCAATACGGCGCCACAGGCTGTCTTGTCACCATCGCGCGCCACCGGGGAGCCATCGACCACCATCGTCGCATCGCCGCTGACGATACGGGTGGTGCCGTGGCGCGGGCAACTGACCTGGTCACCGATACGCGCCACCAGCTTGTTGCCCACCAGGGTCTGGTCGGAACCTTCGATGACGCTGCCACCGTGTGAAGTCTTGTCGCCAATGACGATGATCGGTCTGCTCATGGTGTATCCCCTTTTATTCTTACAGTCTGTCTTTCATCCGGTCGCAATGGCCGCTGCGAGGCCATGCCTTACCTCTTCGCCTTACCTCTTCATGACGCCCGGCATACGGTATTCGGTATGGCCGAAGTCCATCAGCTTCCAGCGGCCACCCCAGGTCAGTCCTACCGACTCGGCGACCTCGCCATAGAGGCGATAGCCTTCCATGGCCCATGGATCCTTTTCGCTGATCACCAGCTTGCCATTCCTGACAAAGGCGCAGTCGCCGGCCAGTCCGTACTGGTGATAACTCTGGAAGGCGGCTGCGTTGGTGACATTGCCGCCCATGCCAGCCAGCATGTTCTGGCGTTCTGGACTGCGATAACCCTCGATGAGCGCCATGTCGTAGCCATGCTTTTCCTTCATGATCTTGAAGACCAGGAGCAGGCGTTGGGCGTATTCAGGATTGAGCAGTTGCCAGTTGCGGCTGGCATTGACCAGCATCGGACGGACCTGGACCACTTCTGCGGTGGTAAACATTTCCGGCGGCAAGGGCGGCGGTGGTACGAGTTGCTCGCCCTTTAAAAGTTCCGCGATTTGAGAATTGGTTACGTGATCGGTATCCTCGAATCCATGCAACATGGATTTCCCGCTCAATAGATAGGCAATGATTGCCGGGCCGACCAACAAGACAACGATAGTGGATGTGATTACGTAATTGTTGCGCACGTAGTTCACTCCCGCTGTCAGGGAACTCCTGAGATTGGATGTTGTCCCTGCAATCACCTCATCGCTTGTTCTGTTCCATCGCTCCCAGCGGTTGCGCAGGCCGGAAAGACGGGCATTGAGGAACCGTAGGGTCCGTACCCTCCCAGATGGAAAAAGCAACAACCACATCGCGAAGCCGGTGGCCAGCAGGTAGGCAGCAATGAGAAGGAACAGCACGACGAATCCCCTTTTTATTCTGGCCGGCGCATCGTGAACCTGGGAGGACGAACGCCGCACGTTTCTGGAGTTGGGCCGGCCGGTTGTGCCGGACGGGCAGGAAACGGTAAATCAATAAAAATCAAACAACTTTTTGCAAGTTGAATAACACAGGAGTACGGCCTTGCAGCCTCCGAACCAAGAAAAACCTGCGTCCAGAAGACCGAGCTTGATGCCTGCATCCGACACTTCTTCTACGGATGAAGTTCGCATCCTCAATTCGATTTCGGATGGAAAGAACGCGACCCGCAGCACCACTGGCAGCAAGGCCGGCAAGCCACGCCGTCTGTTGGTCATCGTGCTGGTATTGCTGCTGGTGGCAGGGCTGGCCACGCTGGCCGCATTGCGCATGAACCGTCCCGACAGCGCGCCTGTGCAAGCAACTGGGGCCAATGCACCAGTGCCGCCAGTGGCCTCGGTCACGTCGGCCTCAACACCAGCGGCCGAGGCCATCACAACACCCGCAGCACCCGTAGCACAGGAGTCGTCCGGTGTCGGCGATACTGCGGTGATCAATGACACTGCCTCCCATGCGACCGATGATGCAGCATCAACCGCATCGCGCGGCCCGGACCAGTTGACCAGTGCCCTGGAAGAGGGCGTCAAGCCACCTCCTGCAACCTTGAAGAATGCGCTCGAAGCCAAGCCGGAAAAGCCGGCCAAGCAGGCCGCACCGCATGAAGACAAAAAGAAGAAGGCGGCCAAGACCGACAAGCGCGATGACAGCGACGTCGATCTGATCAAGGCCCTGGTCGAGCGCTCGGGCGAAGTCGAGAGAAAGCGCGCCGCGCGCGACACCGCCAGCAATGGCAATGGCCAGAAGTCGGCCCAGAACCAAGCCACTTCACCCCGGCAGAACGAAGCCCGCAATGTCGACGTGGTCGAGCGCAAGAACGGCGAAAGCACCGCGTCCCTGCTCAAGCGTTGTCATGCGCTCGGTTTCGTGGAAGGTGAGTTCTGTCGCTGGCGCATCTGTTCGGGCCGATGGGATAGCGACCCGGCCTGCAAGGTCAATGATGCCAATTGAGTCAAGCCCCGTTCGCACGCCGCTAACAGCGTGCAGCGGTATCTGATACGTAGATCCTGCCGAACCTGTGACCGATGTCTGAGCTCCTCAACCAGCTGGTGCAATTCACCAGCACCACCCGCCTCTACAGCCTCTCGCTGGGAGGGGAGGCTGCTTCTGCAGACCTGTTGGTGGAAGCTTTTGCCGCCACCGAAGGTTTGCATGGCGTGGGCCTGCGCGAGGTCATCGCGCTGAGTCTGGATGCCGGCCTGCCGCTGACATCCTTGATCGGGCGTCAAGCCAGCCTGCAGGTCCGATTGTCCGATGGCAGCACCAGCCGCTTTTCAGGATTGATCAACGAAGCCGCCAAGCTGGGCAGCGAAGGCGGCTTCGCCCGTTACCGCTTGCGCCTGGTGCCTTGGATCTGGCTGCTTGGTCAATCCCGCAACAGCCGCGTGTGGCAGGACAAGACGGTCATCGAGATCGTCGAGGACGTCTTCGCTGAGTATGCCCCGCACGCCGCCTGGACCTGGTCCGACGAAGTGGCCTCCTTCATGCAGGACGTGCCGCCGCGCAGCTATGTCATCCAGTACCGCGAGAGCAACCTGGAATTCGTCAGCCGCCTGCTGGCGGCAGAAGGCCTGTCCTGGCGTGTCGAAGAATCTGCCGATGCGGCCGCAGGTCATCGTCTGGCGCTGTTTGCCGATTCTTCCGTCAAGGGCGCCTTCCCCGAGGATGCCAGCAGTGCTGCTGCGCTGGGTGGCACGGGTATCCGCTTCCACGGCGCCAGCGCTCGTGAGCAACAGGACAGCATCCAGGCCCTGGCTGCGCGCCGCACGCTGCAATCGGCCACCTTCACCTTGCTCTCCTACGATGACAGGAACAAGCAAGCCATCGCCACCAGCCTGCCCACCAATCACGAGTTCGGTCACAAGGATGCACCGCGCCTGGAAAGTTACGACAGCCCCGGCCTGTCTGCCTACCGCGATACGGCCCAGGCCGACCGTTATGCGCAGTTGCACCTGCAAGCCAGTGAGGCCCGCAACAAGCTGTGGCAGGGCCGCAGCACGGTGCGCACCCTGCGCCCCGGCACCCGCTTCAGCCTCGCCCAGGGACCGCTGGGCCTGACTGCCGCAGCCGCCGGCCAGCCGGTCGAGTACGCGCTCCTTTCGGTGTTCAGCATAGGGGTGAACAATCTGCCCAAGGATGCCGAGGAAGGCTTGGCCGAATTGTTCGGCCCCTTGCCGCCGCTGCTGGAAGAGTGCGTGGCCGCCTGCCAGGCCCAACAGCAGAGCTTGTACGGCGCGCTGTCGCCGGACTCCCCGCCGTTGGCCAGCCAGCTCGAGCTGGATGGTGTCATCGCCCAGGCCCGCAAGCTGGGTTACGCCAATGCCTTCGAAGCCATCCGCGCCGATGTGGTGTGGCGCCCGGTACTGGCCGATGGCACCGGCTTACGTCTGCATCCGCGCGCCACCGCCAGGGGCAGCCAGAGCGCCATCGTGGTCGGTCCCGATGGCAACACCAGGGCCAACGGCGCCGATGAAATCTATTGCGACCGCCTGGGCCGGGTACGTATCCGTTTCCACTGGCAAGGCCGCAACAACGATGCCGGCGCCACCTGCTGGGTACGCGTAGCCCAGCGCGCCGCGGCAGGCGGTCACGGGATGCAGTTCCTGCCGCGTATCGGCCAGGAAGTGCTGGTGCAGTTCCTGGAGGATGACATCGACCGCCCGATCATCCTCGGCGCGCTCTACAACGGCCAGGGCGAAGGTGCCCAGGCCCCCACTCCGGGTGGCGAGGCGCGCAGCGACGCCCAGGATGGCAGCAAGGTCTTTGCCAGTGCCAGTGACGTCGCGCCCAGTGGCCAGGGCAACGTGGCTGGTGGCAATGCGCCCACCTGGCACGGTGGCAGCCAGGATGGCGACGGTCACCGCAACGCCGCCGCCCAGTGGGGCATCCGTTCCAAGGAGTTCGGCGGCGCTGGCTACAACCAGTTGCTCTTCGACGATACCGACGCCCAGGGTCGCGTCCAGCTCAAGACTTCACAGGCCGCTACCGAACTCAATCTCGGCCATCTCATTCATGCCGCCGACAATTATCGCGGCAGTTTCCGCGGCACTGGCGCCGAGCTGCGCACCGATGCCTATGGCGCCATTCGTGCCGCCAGCGGCATTTTGTTCTCCAGCTATCGGATCGTGCAGAACGCTGGCAGTCGCGACCCGGCAGGTGACAACGCAGGCGGCATGGCCTTGCTGAAACAGGCGGCGCTACTGGGCAAGACGTTCAATGAAGCGACGGTCACCCACAAGACGGTCGCCCTGGCCAGCCATGTCGGCCCCACGCAAACCAATGCCAGCATCATCAACGACAACGCTGCACCGCTGGAGGCCATCCGCACCGCTGCTGCCGGCATGGTCGACGGTGCCCCCGATAAAAGCGGCGAGGATGTCGCTGCGGCCAATACCCAGCCGTCCGATGGCAAGCTGCCGCAGAGTACCTCGGCCCTGATTGGCATCGCTGCACGGGAGGGCCTGGGCGCAGTCGCTGGCCAGCATCTGCAACTGGCCAATGGCGAGACCGTCAGTTTCCTCTCTGGTCAGGATAGCCAGCACGTGAGCGGCAACCAGTTGCGCCTGCGCAGCGGCCAGGCTTTAGGCGTGCTGGCCGGAGCCATCGCGGCAGGCGAGGGCGGGCAGGGTTTGCAGATGATCGCCGCGCAACAGAATATCGACGTTCAGGCGCAAGCCGAGACTTTGGCAGTGCAGTCCAGGGCGCAACTGAGCGTGGTCAGTGCCAATGCCAGCGTGGATTGGTCCGCTGCCAAGAAGATCACACTATCGACCGCGGGCGGGGCCAACATCACCATCGAGGGCGGCAATATCACGGTGCAGTGTCCGGGCAAGTTGACCATTCATGCGGCGCAGAAGGTGTTTGAGGGGCCGGTACGCAATGACGCCCAACTGCCGCTTCTGCCAGGGAGCATTTGCGTCGAGTGCTTGCTAAAGGCCAGAGCGGCAGGTTCACCGTTTGCGATGAAATGATATGAACGTCCAGGGACCCTCCGCGCGCGACATCGATATTTCCAGCATCTTCCATCGTGTTGAGGATAGCGAACCGGCAGCATTTCACTATGTGCTGCTCGACCCTTCAGGCTTGCCTGAGTTGCCCGCTCGCTTGAGGCGTCATCCGCGCCCTGCCAGCAATCTGTTCAGACTGGAGGGCCAGTTGTCGGCCCAGGCAGTGTCGCCTTTGCTCCTGCCTTGGCAACCCTCGGCTGAATCCGGGACATGGCGCGACTTGGAACATTGGATCGTCGATGTTGCAAGCACCAGTGCCAGCGTGCTCTGGATATCCTCCCCCCTGTCCCGGGAAGTCTTGGCAAAACGGCTGGCGCAACGTGTCAATGCCTTGCTGCCCGATAGTCTGGAGGTGGTGCTACGGTTTTTTGATACACGGGTCTTTGAAGCGCTGGTGCAGCTGTTGGCACCGCCTATCCGTGCTCATTTCCTCAGTCCCGCGACGCAATGGGCCTTTGTTGGACGCCGGGGGGAGATGATCCGGATTGCCTCAGAATTTGCCATCAATGAACCCTTGGAGCAGCCCTTGCTTCTTGATGCGGCAACGGAGTCGGCGTTGATCGATGCCAGCGAACCAGACCAGATCGCTGACATGTTAGGCAAGACCGTGCCGGACGCTTATCTTGGCTTGCCGTTCGAAGAACGCTACGATTTCATCCTTCGTCACCGACAGCACGCGCGGACACTGGGTATCGAGTCGAGTTTCGATCTGAGTCTCTATTGCGCCCTGGCCTTGCAACATGGCGAAGATTTTGCCCGACGTGAGCCATGGAAAGGCCGATTGGCGCAGTGTGTCAGCGGACAATCCAGCCTGTCGGAGGTGATCGTTTCTGTAGAAGACGCTGTATCAGCCGATGTCTCAAGCAATCCATGAGGGAAGAAAAAGAATGAAAGTCCTATCGATGTTGCACGCTCTCCTGGTGCTTGTGACCAGCCTTCTGCTGGCTTCCTCGTCGGCCAGAGCGGGCGAGCCCGTGATGCTGGGTATTGTCGGCTATAACTACACCAACCATTACATTGATCAGTTCTACGTCGACGGTACTGGTGGCGGCAATATTTACGTCAGTACGCCAACCTCTGGCGGGGGCGGCACGACCTGTTGCGTTCGCTATTATCCAGGATCGTCATTGCCATTGAAGATTCATGTCAAATGGACAGATAGCGCTTGTATGTTCCCGGAGCTCCAACCCGGCGTTGGAAGTTACATCAAGCCCAAGACGATTGAGCGTATCAAGCACTTCTTCAAAGAAGCGGACGTACTGATCAATGGTCCGATCCCAGCCGTCCCGCAGAACATGGAAATCCATTTCTATCCTGACGGTCGGGTCGAGGCGGCGATCACCGCCGAGTATTCCCCACCACGCTTGCGGCTGGAGGCGAGTCGCGAGGTAGAAGGCTATCCGGCCTGTACAGCAGAACAGATGGCAACCCAAGGCCAGCCCTGAGCGTGGTGCGATATGAAGCATTCGTCCGAGGCAGTGGCAAGGACGGCCGGTATTGGTTTGGATGAGAGGCAACATGAATTCTTCTTCGAATAGCGCGAAAAAGGGCGACCGGGTCGCCCCTCCATTGCTCCAGTCTTCCCAGATGCTGTGCAAGGCGGCCGAACTTGCCGACCGCAACACGGCAGCTTTGGACACACCGAGTAAGTCGGTCGCCGGGCCGGGCGCCAACCTGGTCAATAGCATGAAGGCTGTAGCTGGTGGCAGCGCGCCTGCCAGTTGTCGTCAAAAGCTGTGGGTATCCATCTTCTTTGACGGGACGGGCAACAATATGGATGCCGATGTCCCGACCAACGAACATAGCAATGTCGTGCGGCTCTATCGTGCTGCATGGGAAGATGACCCCGCCGTGGGGCGCTATCGCATCTACGTTCCCGGTATCGGAACCTACTTCAAGGAAATCGGTGACAACGGCGGTAGCATGACCGGCTTGGGGATGGGAGCGATGGGGCAAGCACGTCTGGACTGGGCTGCTAAAACCCTGGAGGACAGAATTGCGCCGCATCTTGCGCGGGCTGCCAATCCAAGCAATGCCATCGATGAGATCAACGTTGCGGTGTTTGGCTTCAGTCGGGGAGCCACGGAGGCGCGTGCGTTCATCCGCGATTTCATCAAGCAAAAGTGCAGTCAGAGCGGCAACTCGCTCAAGCTCAAGAACGGTGGCTGGCCAGTGCGTATCCGTTTCATGGGGCTGTTCGATACCGTGGCTTCGGTGGGCTTGCCGATGAGTGCCAACAATGCGGCTTTCGTGCGTAACGACCGTCTTACGGTGGGTAATGTCTTGCGGCGTTCCATGCAAGCGATACCAGCGACTCTGCGTGCGGTGGATCTGGCCTTTGGCGAACCCGGGGCAGACCCATCACCGGGCACGGCAGATGGTCACTCTGCCTGGGCCGACGATCTGCGCATTCCGGCGGCCGTCGAATTGTGCGTACACTTCATCGCCGCACACGAGATCCGCAATTCCTTCCCAGTCGACAGTGTTTTCTACAAGGGGCAACGTCCGGCGAATTGCCGAGAAATGATCTACCCCGGTGTCCATTCGGATGTCGGAGGAGGATATCGGCCGGGAGAAGAAGGTAAAAGCGGTCTGGCCAAGTCGCGCAAGAGTGGGCCGAGCCAGAGTTCACTCATGATCAGTCAGTTTCCCTTGCGAGGCATGTACGACCAGGCGCTGGCAGCGGGTGTTCCGCTGCGCCCGCAGTCGGCCTGGAAGCCTGAAACGAAAGAGGATTTCGACCTGGATCCCGATTTGATGCAGTTGCTCAAGCATTATCTGGATACGGCAGGCTGGGGCGGGATACCGATGGGCTTGCTGATCAACAAGCACATGAGCCTGTATTTTGCCTGGCGCTTCGCAAAGATCCGCCGCCAGCGTGGGGGCGACAAGAGCGAGCTGCAGCGTATTTCCGGTAACGAGTCCGTGTTTGAGCAAGAGTCGCAGGGACTCTCCTCGGAAGTGGAGCGATTGCGCGATCAGTACTACGAAGCCAACGGCAACGTATCCCGGGCGCAGCAGAACTACCAGAATTCCTTGATGAGCGGATATGGCAGCCGAACCCCTGACCCGCAAAGTAAACAGTATCTGGATCAACTCAATGCTGCCCAGAAGGTGCGCGACGCAGCCAAGGATGCCTATCTGTCAAAGAAGGCTCAGCTCGACACCATGCCTTCGATCGGAAAGCTATCCAAAAATATGGCGGAACTGGATGCGCAGTTGGTCTCCGATGCCGAAGATATCCGCAAGGCCTGCGTCGATGATCCTGCCAAACGTGCGAAGCTTCGTCCCCATTACAAGGTGCTGCTGGAAGCTTATGAAAATGAATTCATTCGAAAGCAGGGACTGCGCGATGAGCTCATCTTTGATTTCTTCGAGCATCATGTCCACGAATCTTTGGCTGACTTCTACCAGGATATGACTTTGCCTTCCGATCCACGCGTCATTTATTTCGGTGGCGACGAGAAATATAAGTACGCCGTCAATCTGCCTCGGCCTGATGAGAATGCCGCCCAGGCGGCTTGAGCCGCGCAGGGCATAACGGGAAAAGAAGAAATTGGTGAGCATGTTCGCAGTGACCCTGATGCTTCGGACGGGGCACTCGATCTCATACTCTTCCTGCTATCGACGGCGCTTCACGCCATCCTGCCCACCCCCAACCGAAACACACTCACCGACTCCGCCAACCTGCGCGCCTGCTCCTTGAGCGCCTCGGTAGCCGCCGCCGCTTCTTCCACCAGCGCCGCATTCTGCTGGGTCACCGTATCCATCTGCACAATGGCCTGGTTGACCTGTTCGATTCCGGCTTCCTGTTCGCCACTGGCGGCCGAGATCTCGCTCATGATCTGGGTCACGTTGCGCACGTTCATCACCAATTCCTCGATGGTCGCACCAGCATCCTTGACCAGCTTGCTGCCGGTCTCTACCTTTTCTACCGAGTTGCCGATCAAGTCCTTGATTTCCTTGGCGGCGGTGGCCGAGCGTTGGGCCAGGTTGCGTACTTCCGAGGCCACCACTGCGAAGCCGCGTCCCTGCTCGCCGGCACGCGCTGCTTCCACGGCAGCATTCAAGGCCAGGATGTTGGTCTGGAAGGCGATACCATCAATCACCGAAATGATCTCGGCAATCTCCCGTGCCGAGGCCTGGATCTCATCCATCGTGCTGACCACGTCAGAGACCACCAGTCCGCTGCGCGAGGCCACTTCCGAGACCGACCCCGCCATAGCGTTGGCCTGGCGTGCGTGATCGGCATTGCGCCGCACGGTGGAGGTGATCTGCTCCATCGCAGCGGCCGTCTCTTCCAGTGAACTGGCCTGCTGTTCGGTACGGGCCGAGAGATCGAGGTTGCCGCCGGCGATCTGGGTGGAGGCGGTGACGATGGTATCGCTGCCGGTACGCACGCCGCCCACCACGCGTTGCAGGCTGCTGTTCATGTCCTTGAGCGCCTGCAGCAGTTCGCCGGTCTCATCCTTGCGCGTGACCTCGATGCGGCTGCCGAGGTCGCCAGCGGCGACCGTCTTGGCGATCTGCACCGCTTCGCGCACGGGGCGGGTGATGGAGCGCGTGGCCAGGGTCGCCAGTGCCGCCGCCAGCACCACCACCAGCACGCCGACGCCCAGCTCTATCGACTTGCCCGCGCTGATGGCGGCCGATATTTTCTGGCCTGTGCCGTTGGTGTTCTCGTGGGCGATGGCCAGCAGGCCGGCAAAGCCTGCACCCAGAATCTTGTCGGCGCCGCTGATGGAGGCATCGATGTCGGTGATCGAGGTACCTGCGGCCTTCAGCGATTGCACCTTGGCCAGCGCCTGGCGATAGTTGCGTTCGCCGCTGCTGATCTTTTGCAGCAGGGCTTCTTCCTTGGGATCGTCCACGCCCAGCTTGCGGTATTGCGCCACCAGGTTGGCAATGGCATCCATGTCGGCCAGGAACTGCTGGTCATAGTCCTTGCCGCGCAGGATATAGTTCTTGAAGTTGTGCACGCTCTCGCCCAGCTTGATATAGCCCTGGGTGGCGTAATCCTGCTTGTTCAGTACCGTGCCGGAAAAATTGTCCCAATGTTGCCCTATTCGCGTCAGGGTCAGGATGGAGGCGATGATGAGTACACATGCGAGCAACGTGAGCAGCATGAAAGAACCGCCCAGCCGGATACCGATTTTCATACTTTTCCCTGAATATTATTTATAAGATTTATAGATTCTGACTCGGACTGACCAGGCGGTATGGGAAAGGAAGGCGGCAAAAAACAGTTCACCTCATCATTTGTCATACCAGAAGTTGCAATGAAGAACGATTTGGCCGAATCAAGCAACATTGAGGCGCGGATTCTTTCGGATGCTGCAATACAGCATTGTCGGATCCCTGGTTTTTCCCACGGCCCTGGATCGATAAAATTTATGCATGGGAATGAAGCATTGATAAGGGATACGCATAGGGCTGGATCCGCTTGCATTCACCAGGGAGCCGATCATGAAGACCCAATTTGCACGCCAACTCGCCGTCACCGCCGCCTTGTCGCTGGCGACACTCACCGCACAGTTTGCCTACGCCGCCGATACAGCGCCGACCTCGGCCCCGGCCAAGAGCGAAGCCGTCACTACCGTTGCCACCACCGCCACCGGCAAGACCGGCCTGACCCGTGCCCAGGTGCTGGAAGACCTCAAGCAATACCAGCGCGAACACGCCAACCCCAGCTATGCCGAGCTGGTGTTTCTGCGCTGATCGCTTCTAAGGTAGGGAACGTGTTCACGCCGCTCATTGCGGCATGAACATCTTCTGCAGCAAGCCGATCAACTGCGCCCGTTCGCTATCGGAGAGCATCTCGGTGGCCTTCAGTTCCAGTTCGATGGCGGTCTGTTCGGCCTTGGTACACATGCGCATTCCAGCCGTGGTCAGGGCCAGTACCTGCGAGCGGCGATCTTGCGGATTGCGCTGGCGCAGCAGCAGGCCGCGTTGTTCCAGCTTGTCCAGCAGCGTCGCCAGGTTGGGCGGGGACACATTGATCGCCTTGGACAGGCGTTTCTGGTTGATGTTGGGGTTGGCCTTCAAGAGGCTCAATACCGTGAAATCCACCGGCCGCAACTCGAACTTGGCCATGCGCTTTTCGAACAGCGGCATGATGGTGATGTAGGCACGGCGGCAGTTGTAGCCGACCAGGCTCAACAGCAGTTGCTGGTCCAGCGCCGCGCTTGTGGCGGCAGCATCATCGTCGGAATCGAAATCAGCCGGCTTCTTGGGCAGCATGGTGGTCCAGGTCGGTAGGAAGGGGGGGCAGCCCGGTCGCCAGGCAGCCTTCGATCACGCTGGACAACTGGTGGACTTCCGCAAATATAAAGGCGAAATGATAGCACGCGGTATCCCGCTTGCTGCCGTAGTAGCGCGGGTCGGCAGCCAGTGCTGATAGCGCCCGGCGCCCCGCGCGCAGCCACATCCAGCCCAGCGCCACATGCCCGGTCAGGCGCAGCATTTCATCGGCCAGGAAGTAGGGCAGGGTCGGTTCCTGTGCCGCTTGCTGGGCGATGCGTTGCGCGTAGTCTTTTAATTTATCCACAGCGTTTTTCAGCAAGCGGGCCTGATCTCCCAGCACCGATACATCTTCTGCGTCGGCGCTCACCAGCGCCAGGAAGTCATGCAGGCGTCGCCGGTCGTCGGCCAGCGCCTTGCGCAGCAGGAAGTCGATGGCCTGGATCTCGTTGCTGCCTTCATAGATCATCGTAATGCGGGCATCGCGCATGAATTGTTCGATGCCGGTCTCGACCACGTAACCGTGTCCGCCAAAGACCTGCAATGCGCGGCTGGCGCACTGGAATCCCTGGTCGGTGAGGAAGGCCTTGATGACAGGTGTGATCAATTCCAACCGTTCATGATGCACCCGGCGCATGGCCGCATCCGTATCGTGTTCGGCCAGGTCCAGCAGCAGACCGGCCCAGCAGGTCAACATGCGCGCTCCCTCGATGCGGCAGCGCTGCTCCATCAAGAGCTTTTGCACGGCCGGATGACGCACGATCAGGTCGGTTCCGGTACCGCCCGGCGCCCGCGATTGCCGGCGCTCGCGGGCGTAGGCCGAGGCGCGTTGCCAGGCCGCTTCTGCCAGTCCCAATCCCTGCGCACCCACGTGCAGGCGCGCCGCATTCATCATCACGAACATGGCCGCCAGGCCGCGCCCCGGTTCGCCCACCAGCCAAGCCTGCGCCTGCTCGAAATGCAGACTGCAGGTGGCGCTGCCGTGAATGCCCATCTTGTGTTCGATGCCGGTGCAATGTATGCCGTTACGGCTGCCGTCGGGCAGTACGCGCGGTGCCAGCAACAGCGACAGGCCCTTACTGCCCGGCAGCGCATCGGGCAGGCGCGCCAGTACCAGGTGCACGATGTTGTCGGTCAGGTCGTGCTCGCCCCCGGAGATGAAGATCTTGTCGCCAGTGATGCGATAGCTGCCATCCTCCTGCGGCACGGCACGCGTGCGCAATTGGCCCAGATCGCTGCCGGCCTGGGCTTCGGTCAGGCACATGGTGGCCAGCCATTGGCCACTGGCGATCTGCTCCAGGTAGCGCGCCTGCAGTTGCGGCGAGCCATGCGTGGCCAAGCAGGCATAGGCGCCATGCAAGAGGCCCGGATACATGGTCCAGCCGTGGTTGGCGGCACTGAGCATTTCATAGAGCGCGCAATCGAGCACGTGCGGCAAGCCTTGTCCGCCATGCTCGGGCGCGCAGGCCAGGGCCGGCCAGCCGCCTTCGCAAAATTGCGCATAGGCGCGGACGAAGCCGGGCGGGGTGCTTACTGCGCCATGCTCCAGACGGCAGCCTTCGCGGTCGCCAATGGCGTTCAACGGCGCCACTACGTTGGCGGCGAAGCGGCCGGCTTCTTCCAGTACCTGCATCATCAGCTCGCCATCGAGCTCGGCGTGCGCCGGCAGGGCGCGCAAGACTTGCGGTGCCTGCAGCACTTCATCGAGCACGAAGGCAAATTCGCGCAGGGGAGGGGTATAGCTCATCGTCATTCCTTTCGCTGCACTTTCTTATGTTGTTTTTGCATATCGTGGTGCAGAAAGCGTCACCGTTCAGGAAGCGACCGCCGCCTCCACTTCGGCCTTCTTGCCAAAGCCCAGGTAGGCCTGGATCACTTGCGCATCACCGGCCAGTCTGGTCGACTCGCCCTGCATGGTGACCTTTCCCAGTTCCAGCACGTAACCATAGTCGGCGGTCTGCAAGGCCGCACGCGCATTCTGTTCCACCAGCAACACCGAGATGCCGGCCGTGCGCAGTTCGGAAACGATTTGCAGGATTTCCTTGACGATGCGCGGCGCCAGGCCCAGGCTGGGTTCGTCCAGCATCAGCAGTTCCGGCTTGGCCATCATGGCGCGGCCGATGGCCAGCATCTGGCGCTCGCCGCCGGAGAGTGTGCCGGCCTGCTGGCTACGCCGTTCCTTCAGGCGCGGGAAAAGTTCGAAGACGGTCGCTAGCTGGTCCAGCGGTTGTGCCTGGCGCAGCCGCAGGCGACGGAATCCCCCCAGCAGGAGGTTGTCTTCCACGCTCATGCTGGAAAACAGTTCGCGCCGTTCCGGCACCAGTGCGATGCCGGCCATCACGCGCTGTTCCAGGCTCCAGCGTTCCACAGCCTGCCCTTGGTAACGCACCGAACCCTGCGCCGGCAGCACCCCCATGATGGCGTTGAGCAGAGTCGATTTGCCGGCACCGTTGGGCCCGATCACGGTAGCGATACTGCCGCGTTCGAGCTTGAGGTCGATGTCGTGCAGCGCCTGCACCTTTCCATAGCTGGCGCGCAGTTGCGCCACTTCCAGTACCAGTTCGCTCATTCGATTCCACCCAGGTAGGCTTCGATCACGGCAGGATGCCGCTGGATCTCTTGCGGTGTGCCTTCGGCGATCTTGGCGCCGAATTCCATCACCACGATGTGGTCGGTCAGTTCCATGACGAATTCCATGTCATGCTCCACCAGCAGGATGCTCATGCCATCGGCGCGCAGCTCCTGCAATACATTGGAGAGCGCCTGCTTCTCCAGATGCCGCAGGCCCGCCGCCGGTTCGTCCAGCAGCAGCAACAGCGGATCGCAGCACAGGGCGCGCGCGATTTCCAGAATACGTTGCTGGCCCAGCGCCAGGTTGCCGGCCTGTTCGTGCATCAGGTGTTGCAGTCCGACCCGATGCAGGGCACGTGCGGCTTCGTCCAGCAGCGCCTGCTCTTCGGCCCGTTCCAGGTGCAGCATGGCGTTGACCGTATTGCGCAGGAAACCCTGCTCGCTGCGCATGTGTGCGCCCAGCGCCACGTTTTCCAGCACCGACATGCCCGGCAGCAGTCGTACGTGCTGGAAGGTGCGGGCAATGCCCAGCCTGGCGATGGCGCGAGCCGGCAGTCCGGCGATGTCGCGCCCATTGAAGCCAACCCGTCCGCCGCTGGCGTGCAGCAGCCCGGTGACCAGGTTGAAGGTGGTGGATTTGCCGGCGCCATTGGGCCCGATCAACCCGACGATCTCACCGGCCTTGACGTTGAAGGACACATCATTGACCGCCACCAGCCCGCCAAAGCGTTTGTTGATCTGGTCTACCTGCAGCAGCGGCGCACCGCGTGCCGGCCCCTGGCGCTTGCTCATGGCCGCTCCCGTGGCCACCCGCAGCGGCGGCGCTGCCGGTGGGAACACGCGCAGCCACAACGCGAGCACCCAGGGCCACAGGCCACCGCGGGCATACTTGAGCAGCACGATCAGGATCAGGCCGAAGACGATGCTCTCGTAGCTGCCGCCATCGCCCAGCAGGGCCGGCAACAGCACCTGCAACTGGTCCGACAGCAGCTTGAGGGCAGCGGCCCCCAGCAGTGCACCCCAGATGTGGGCGATACCGCCGACTACCACGATGAACAGATACTCGATGCCCATGGCCAGGCTGAAGGGCGAAGGATTGACGGTGCGCTGCATGTGCGCAAACAGCCAACCCGACACCGCGGCCAGCAGTGCGGCCAGCACGAAGATCAGGATCTTGTAGCGCCCGGTATCGACCCCCATGGCTTCGGCCATCGAACGTCCGCCCTTGAGGGCGCGGATGGCCCGTCCGGCGCGCGAATCCAGCAGGTTCAGCGAAATCCAGGCGGCCGCCAGCACGATGGCCCAGATCAGGTAGTACAGGTGGCGCTCCTGGGCCAGGTCCACGCCCAGCACGTGCAGCGCGGGGATGCCGGAGATGCCGTCATACTTGCCCAGCCAGTCCACCTTGCCGAACAGGAAGTACAGGCTGATGCCCCAGGCGATGGTGGCCAGCGGCAGGTAGTGACCCGACATGCGCAGCGTGATGCGGCCCAGTACGTAGGCTGACACCCCGGTGATCAACAAGCCCAGCGGCAGCGTCAGCCAGGGCGAGACGCCATGCACGGTCGTCAGGTAGGAGGTGGTATAGGCGCCCATGCCGACGAAGGCTGCCTGGCCGAAGGAGGTCATGCCGCCGATGCCGGTCAGCAGCACCAGGCCGATGGCCACCAGCGCATACAGGCCGATGTAGTTGGCCTGGATCACCCAGAACTGCGGCGTAGGCAACAGCGGGAAGGCGGCCAGGACCACCAGCAGTGCATACAGAGGAAGTCGCTTGTTCATCATGTTCACTCCTCATCCTCGTCATGCGCCGGTGTGACCAGCGAGCGCCACAGCAGGATCGGCAGTAGGGCCATGAAGACGATCACTTCCTTGTAGTCGCTGGCCCAGAAGGAACTGAAGGATTCCAGTAGTCCCACCAGCAGTGCGCCCCCTGCGGCCGCCGGGAAGCTGGCCAGCGCACCGATGGTGGCGGCGACGAAACCCTTCAAGCCGATCAGGAAACCCGAGTCATAAAAAATGGTGCTCATCGGGCCGATCAAGACACCCGACAGAGCACCGATAAACGCCGCTACGGCAAAGGACAATTTGCCCGCCAGCGTCGTGGAGATTCCCATCAGGCGTGCGCCCAGGCGGTTGACCGCCGTGGCGCGCAGCGCCTTGCCATACAGCGTGCGGCCGGAGAACAGCCACAGCGCCACCAGCAGCGCGGCGGCGGCTACCACCACCACCACGGTCTGGGCACTCAAGGTGAGCGCGGCCAGGTTCCAGCGCTCATCCCAGAAGGCCGGGGTGCGGAAGCCCTCGGCACCGAAGAACACCAGCCCCAGCCCGGTCATGGCCAGGTGGATGCCGACCGAGACGATCAGCAATTGCAGCACGCTGGCGTCAGCCAGCGATTCAAACACCACCTGGTACATCAGCGGCCCCAAGGCGGTGATCAGCAGCAGGGTCAGCAGCACCTGCACCGGCAGCGGGAACTGCTGGGGCGCGGCCCACCACACCAGAGCGGCGATGGCCAGTGGCAGGGCCAGCGTTTCCAGTAGCGCGCGTGGCAGCAGGGCCGCCTGGCCGGCGCGCAGCAGGGCGCTGGTCTGCATCCCGGCCGCGCACACGGCCAGTACCAGCAGCAGCCAGAGCGGACCGGGGCGCTGGCCTTGTTGCAGCATGGCCAGGGTGAGCGCGCCATAGGCGACGAATTCGCCTTGGGGAATGAAGAGAATGCGGGTGACCGTGAAGACCAGCACCAGGGCAATGGCGATCAAGCCATAGACGATGCCGTTGGTCAGGCCATCCAGGGTGAGGATGGCAGCAATGGAAGAGTCCATGTGTGGGAAGCGAAGCAAGCAAATATCACGGAACCACGGTGGCGCAACCCGCTTTACGGGTACGCCACCGCAACGGATCACACCATGCAGCGATTACGGATTGACGGCTTTCCAGTTGCCGTTCTGGATGGTCAGCATGATGCGGGCATCGTCACCCAGGCCAAAGTGATCCTTGGCCGAATAGCGCAGCGTGCCTTGCGAGATCTGGATCGGCCCTGCAGTTTCCAGCGCTTCCTTCAAGGCGGTGCGGAAGGCCGGAGTGCCGGGTTTGGCTTTCTTCAGCGCTTCCGGCACCACCTTTTGCAGGACCAGTTGGGCGTCATAGGTATGGGCCGCGAACAGGTTGCGGCTGCCGGCGCCGAACTGCTTCTCGTAGCGCGTGACGAAGTCCAGGGCCAGCTTCTTGGACGGGTTGCTGTCGGGCAGTGCTTCCGGCACCACTGCCGGGCCGGAGATGACGTAGGAACCTTCCACGTCCTTGCCGCCCAGGCGGATCAGGTCGCGCGAGGCCGCGCTGTGGGTCTGGAAGATCTTACCCTTGTAGCCGCGTTCGATGAGCGCCTTGTGCGGCATGGCGGCGCCGCTGCCGGAGGCCACCACCAGCACCGCGTCGGGGTTGGAACTGACCACCCGCAGGGCCTGCGCAGTCACGCTGGTGTCGGCGCGCGAGAAGCGCTCCACCGTACCCATCTTCATGCCGGCAGCGGTGGCCAGGCGCTGGGTTTCCTTGAGCCAGTTTTCACCATAGGAATCGGAGTAACCGAGGAAGCCGATGGTCTTGACACCCATTTTCTTCATCTGCTCCACCACGCCACCGGCCATGACAGCAGTAGATTGCGGCAGACGGAAGGTCCAGGCGTCTTTTCCTTCAGCGGTCTCGATAGGGGAGATCGCCAGCTGCACCGTCTGCGTTTCCAGCGCCACGTCGGCGATGGCCAGAGTGGGCGGTACCGCAGCCGAGCCGATGATGAGATCGACCTTGTCTTCGGCCACCAGGCGGCGCGCATTCTTGCTGGCCTGGGTGGGATCGGTGGCGTCATCCAGGATGATGAGCTTGACCTTCTCGCCGCCGATGGTGTCGGGCCACAGCGAGAAGCCATTCTTGGCCGGAATACCCAGGCCCGAACCAGGACCGGTCAGCGACATCACCACGCCGATGGTCAGCTCGGCATGGGCCATGCCAGCGCAGGCCAGCATCGATGCAAGTACGCCTGCCTTGATTGCCAGTTTCATCTTTATCTTCATCTCCGTCTCCTTTGTATTTATGTATCGAATGCTCGATTTATGCGGGCAGGGCATGTTCACCCTGCCTCGTTGACTGCTATCTCTGCGCCGGGTGGCCTTAGCTGCACATTTCCCGGATATCCTCTGGAATGGCGATGGCCTTCATGCGGGTCGGATCGTCGGGATGGCGGATGGCGAACACCCGCACGTCGCGTCCTTCGCACAGCAGTTCGCCGTCGCGCTTGATTTCATGTTTCATCACGAAGGTCTTGTCATTCCATTCGATGATGCTGGAATGTACTTCGATCGCATCGCCATAGGTGGCCGGACGCACGAAGCGCGAACTGATGTCCACCACCGGCGTGCCGATGATGCCGCGTGTCTTTTCGGTATCGCGCCAGGGCGGCACCCCGCACTGGTGGAAGAAGTTGCGCGAGGCCGCGTCATACCAGCGGAAGAAATTGGGGAAGTAGACGATGCCGGCCGGATCGCAATCGCCGAATTCCACGCGCACCGGATAGATCATGGTTTTGCTCATTGCATTCTCCTTAGCGCGGCGCCAGGCGCAGCGCGCCATCCAGGCGGATCACCTCGCCGTTGAGCGAAAGATTGGTGGCGATGTGCAGCGCCAGTTGCGCATATTCCTCGGCCTTGCCCAGGCGCTTGGGGAAGGGGATCGAAGCCGCCAGCGATTGCTGTACTTCGTCGGGCAGCTTGTAGAGCAGGGGCGTGAGGAACAGGCCCGGTGCGATGGTCACCACGCGGATGCCATGCTGTGCCAGGTCGCGTGCCAGCGGCAGGGTCATGGCGGTGATGCCGCCCTTGGAGGCGGCATAGCCGGCCTGGCCGACCTGGCCATCGAAGGCCGCTACCGAGGCGGTAGCGACGATGACGCCTCGCTCGCCCTCGGCCAGCGGTTCGGCGGCCGCCATGCGGGCGGCCACCAGGCGGATCACGTTGAAGGTACCGATCAGGTTGACGTTGACGATGCGGCTGAAATCTTCCAGCGGCATGGCGCTGCCATCCTTGCCCACCATGCGCTTGGCGCCGCCGATGCCGGCGCAGTTGATGAGGATGCGGGGCGCGCCATTGGCCTCCTGTGCGGCATCCAGTGCGGCTTGCACCGATGCGCTATCGGTGATGTCGCAGCGCACGGCGTGGCAGCGCAATTCGTCGGCCAGGGCCTGGGCCGCTTCCATGTTCACATCCAGGATGGAAACGCGGGCGCCGGCCTGCACCAGTTGGCGCACGGTCTCGGCACCGAGGCCGGAGGCGCCGCCCGTCACCAGGGCGGCTTGTCCTTGCAGTTGCATGAAGAATGTCCTTCGCGAATAAACGGTTCAGTGGGAAGCCGAGGGATTTTCCAGTAGCAGGGCAATGCCCTGGCCACCGCCGATGCAGGCCGAAGCCACGCTATAGCGCGCTCCCCGACGGTTCATCTCGCGTGCTGCCGTGATCGACAGGCGCACCCCGGTCGCCGCCAGCGGATGGCCCAGCGCGATGGCGCCGCCGTTGACGTTGAGGCGTTCGCGGTCGAGGCCCAGCTCGCGCTCCACCGCCACGATCTGCGCGCCTTGCGCTTCATTGATCTCGAAGCAGCCGATGTCGTTGACGCTCAGGCCATTGCGTTCCAGCAGGGTGCGGATGGCCGGTACCGGACCGATACCCATGATTTCCGGTGGCACGCCGGCTACTGCGGCGGCGACCACGCGTGCCAGCGGTTGCCTGTCATTGCGGCGCAGGTAGTCGCCGGAAGCGACGATGGTGGCGGCAGCCGCATCGACCAGCGCCGAGCTGTTGCCACCGGTCTGCACGCCATCCGGGTAGAGCGTGCGCAACTTGGCCAGCACGTCCACCGGCGAAGGGCGCGGATGGGTATCGGTGGAGGCTTCGCTGATCTTGCCTTGCAGCTTGATGTGGCGATCGTGGTAGCCATCGAGCTTGAAGGTTTCGTTGACCACACTCACGATCTCGCCCGCATGGAAACCGGCCGCCTGCGCCTTCAATGCGCGCTCGAATGAATAGGCGGCATAGGCATCCACTTCGGCGCGGGTGATGCCGTATTTCCTGGCCAGGTTTTCCGCTGTCTGTGGCATGGTGATGCCGGGAGCCGGATCGACCAGGGCTTCCCACATGTAGTCCTGGAATTGCACCGGTGCGCCCAGCTTGAAGCCGGTGCGATGGTCGAAGGCGGCAATGGGATTGCGCGTCATCGATTCACTGCCCACGATCAGGGCGGTCTCGGTATAGCCGCGCTCGATCTGGTCGCCGGCCTGGCGGATCAGTTCGAAACCGGTGCCGCAGATGCGCTGGACCATGATGGCCGGGGTGGTGATGGGTACCCCGGCATACAGGCCGATGTGACGCGGCAGCATGTACTGGTAGGCGTCGCCCGGCGCCATGTTGCCGGCGATGACCGATCCGATGTCGGTGGCGGCGATGCCGGTGCGCGCCAGCACTTCGCGCGCCACCTTGATGCCCATGTCGGTGGGCGAGAGCTGGCTGAAGCTGGTGCAGTAATCCACCATGGGCGTGCGCACGCCGCCGATGAGCCAGATGTCCTTGAAGCTGGAGTAGAACGCTGCTTGTGCCATGTCTGTTGCTTCCTCAGTGAGCGGGGGTGAGCGCGGCCTGGGCCGTGAGCACGGCCGGGTCGGTGCCGGCGTAGAGCGCCTCCACCAGGGCGGCGCGATGGGTCAGTACCGAGCGCTGGTTGATGGAACCCTTGTCGGTGATTTCGCCACGGTCAAACGAGGGCGGATCGATCAGCACCAGGGCCCGGGTCACTCGGTTGGAGCTACCGGTGGCGTGGGCCTGCAGGCGATCCAACATACCCTGGAAGAAGTCCCGCACCGGCGCCGCATTGAGCACCTCGACGCGCGAGGCATCGGCCGGCAGACCTGCCAATTGGCGGCAGCGCTCGATATTGGGCACGATCAACATGCCGATCTCCTTGCGGTCCTGACCGGTGATGACGGCATCCTGCAGGTAGGGTGCGCCTTCATGCGCGATCAGCGCACGCAGCGGACCGACGCTGACCCAGGTACCGGTGTAGAGCTTGAAGTCTTCGGCCACGCGGCCATCGAACATGAAGCCGCGATCCGGGTGCTGCGGGTCCAGCCAGCGCACCGCATCGCCCGAGCGGAAGTAGCCTTCTTCATCGAAGGCTTCGGCGGTCTGCTCCGGGGCGCGCCAGTAACCGGGTGTGACATTGGGGCCGCGATAGCGGATCTCGATCTTGTCCCCATTGGGGACCAGCTTGATTTCCATGCCCGGCGTAGGGATGCCGATCTGGCCGGCCTGCACCTCGAGATCAGCCACGAACAGTGCCGAGGGCGAGGTCTCGGTCATGCCCAGTCCACAGCACATGACGATACGCTCGCCGCAGGTCGCTTCCGCAGTGGCGTGCAGCTTGTCCCACACGGGTTGCGCCAGGGCAGCGCCAGCATAGAACTGCATACGCAGGCGGCTGTAGAATTTTTCGCGCAGCGCCTGGTCTTTCTCCAGCGCGTGGGCGATGCCTTCCCAGCCCACCGGCACGTTGAAATACACGGTCGGAGAGATCTCATGCAGGTTGGCCAGGGTGGTGGCCAGCCCTTGCGGCGTGGGCTTGCCCTCGTCGATGTACATGGTGCCACCGTTGTAGATCACGATGCCCACGTTGTGGTTGGCGCCGAAGGTGTGGTTCCAGGGCAGCCAGTCGATCAGGATGGGCGGCTCTTCGCCCAGGAAGGGGAAGGTCTGCACGATCATCTGCAGATTGCTGCACATCATGCGCTGGGTGTTGATGACCGCCTTGGGCATCTTGGTCGAGCCCGAGGTGAAGAGGAACTTGACGATGGTGTCCGGGCCTGTGGCGGCATAGGCGCGCTCGACTTCATCGCCGGCGCGGGTGGCTTCCAGGTCGGCGTAGAGCGTGCATTCGCGTCCGGCCGGTGGCGCTTCGGTGACCACGAATTCGATGTCTGGCGCGACCGCATTGACGGCAGCGGCGAACTTCTCGCCATGGGCGGCGAAGATCAGCCCGGGGGTGAGCAACTGCACCGCATGGCGCAGTTTGGCGTAGTCCTTGGACAGCAGCGAATAGGCCGAAGACACCGGCGCATACGGCACGCCCGCATAGTGGCAACCCAGCACCAGCATGGCGTGCTCAAGGTCGTTCTCGGAGAGGATCAGCAACGGACGCTCGGCCGACAGCCCCCGCTGCAACAGCGCCTGGCCGATGCGGCGCGCACTTTGCAGCGCCTGGCCATAGCTGATGCGACGCCATTGTCCCTCCTTGTCACGGCGGGCCATGTAGGTGCGGTCGGGATCAACCTTGGCCCAGTGGATCAGCTTGTCGGTCAGGCGCGCCGGATAGGCGTCCAGCGGCTGGCGGGTCTTGACGAGGGAGATACCGTCGCGGCCCGGTACGACGTCAACGCCGCCGATGCCGAACCTGAAGCTGCGATAGCGAGGTGGAGTGTTCATACATGTCTCTGTTGTGTGGCCCGCCGGGTCGTGGCCGGGCGGTTGTATTGTTGTGGTGTGCGCTGTATTGCTGGCTTGCTGCGTTGTATTGCCGGGTGTAGTCGGGCTGGTCTCAGGACGGCTTCACCTTGTTCTGCTTGTGATCGAGGAAGGCTGCCAGGCGGCCCTTGGTATCGGGATCGCTACCGGCCACGGCGGCCATCAGCGACTCGGTCATCAGGCCATCCTGGATCGACTGGTCGTGGATGCGCGGCAGCACGTGCATGACGCCGTAGTTGGTCATCGGTGCATTGCGGGCGATGCGCTCGGCCAGTTCGCGCGCCTTGTCCAGTCCGGCGCCCTCGGCCACGCTGTATTGCGAGATGCCGACCTGGTGGCCTTCTTCGGCGCTCAGGACGCGACCGGTCAACATCATGTCGGCCATGCGCGCCACCCCGATCAGACGCGAGATGCGCACCGAGCCACCGCCGCCGACGAACAGGCCACGCTGGCCTTCGGGCAAGCCATAGAAGGCGCTCGGTTCGGCCACGCGGATGTGGGCTGCCGAAGCCAGTTCCAGGCCACCGCCGATCACCGCGCCATGCAGCACCGCGATGACAGGCACGCGACCGAAGGAAATCTGCTCGAAGGCGGCGTGCCACATGCGCGAGTGATGCACCGATTCGGTGGTATCGCGCTCGCGCAGTTCGGACAGGTCCAGGCCGGCGCAGAAGTGTTCGCCACGGCCGTGGATGATGGCTACCTTCACCTCCGGCGGCAGGTCTTCGAAGCAATCGCGGATGGCGCGCACCATCGGATCGTTGAGGGCATTGCGCTTGGCGCTGCGGTTGAGCGCAATCTCGGCGATGGCGCCGTGAACTTGGATGTCGAGGAGGTCGCTGTGCTGGTTCATGCTGTCTCTGTCTGGCCTGGGTCGGCGTTTAAATTGGTTATAAGTTATAACGTTTATTCAGTATAAGTAAAGTGAAGGTAAACGCAAGCCTCATCGGCATTCTTGTGTGTTCGATATTCGTAAAAGCGGGCGATAAACGAACGGAAGTGAAGGATCTTTGATGCCTGTTTAATGCTGCGCTGCGATCATCCTGATGACGATAATGTGACAGGTGCGATGCCAGTCAGCACCGGCATTGAGGGGGCAAAGAAAAACGCCGGTGTGCACTGCATCACCGGCGTTTCTCGAAGGCATGAAGATGAATTTACTTGCCCGTGTCCTTCATGTTCTCGAACTTGTCGAATTCCACGTTGTAGGCTTCTTTGCCGATCTTCTCCACCTTGCGCACATACACCGTCTGTACGATGTCGCGCGTGGCCGGGTCGATGGCAATCGGGCCGCGCGGGCTGACGAACTTCATGGTCTTGAGGATAGCCATGGTGCGCTCGCCATCGATCTTGCCATTGAGCTTCTTGCTCACTTCGTAGATGGCGTTCATGCCGTCATAGGCCGCCACTGCCATGAAGTTGGGACGACCGGCATCGGGATTGGCGGCGGCGAAGCTTTTCAGGAAAGCCTTGTTTTCCGGCGAATCGTGCGCGGCCGAATAGTGGAAGGTGGTGATCACGCCCAGGGTGGAGTCGCCCATGGCCGGCATGACGTGGTCGTCGGTCAGGTCGCCCGTGGCGATGACCTTGATACCGGCCTCGGCCAGGCCGCGCTCACGATAGCCTTTCATGAAGGCAATGCTCTGCTCGCCGGCCGGCACGAAGATGAACACGGCCTGCGGCTTGGCATCCTTGATGCGTTGGATGTAGGGCGCGAATTCAGGATTGCGCAGCGGTACCCGGATCGATTCGACCACCTCGCCGCCACCGCCCAGCAGGTTGGTCTTGAAGGCGGTCTCGGCATCGATGCCCGGCCCGTAATCGGCCACCAGCGTGACCACACGCTTGATGCCATTCTTCAGTGCCCAGGTCGCCATGGGGCCGGAGACCTGTGGCAGCGTCATCGAAAAGCGCGCGATGTAGTTGGACTTGGTGGTGATGATGGAAGAGGCCGCGTTCATGATGATCATGGGCTTCTTGGCCTGTTCGGCGATGGGCGCTACCGCCAGCGCCTCGGGCGTCAGGCCGAAACCGGCCAGGAAATCCACCTTATCGCGCACCACCAGTTCCTGCGCCAGGCGCTTGGCGATCTCGGGTGAAGGACCGGTGGTGTCCTTGATGATGACTTGCACTTTCTTGCCGGCCACCTGGTCGCCATGTTGCGCCATGTAGGCCTTGATGCCGCCTTCCATCTGCTTGCCATAGTCGGCGAAGGGGCCGGAGAAGGCGGCGATCAGGCCGACCTTGATAGTGTCCTCGGCCTGGGCCAGCGGTGCGGCCAGCGCGTTGGTCGCACTGATCAGGGCCAGTAGCGCAATCTTCTTGAAGCTCATTGTCAGTCTCCTTTGTGATAGTGATGGGGGGCAATGAGCGTGCGGTTCTGTAGCCGCCTCGATAGGCTCATTGCTGCGTCGACTGTTGCAGCCGGACGACGCATGGTTTTCCCTTCCTTGGCTCGCCTTGTTGACAAAGCTTCGGTGCCGACAATAGTATCGCACCATCTGTTCGGTAAACAAACTGATGTGCGGTAATCGAACAGCCAATAAAAATTTATAAATAATAAGTAACGAATAAGTAACGAGACGCTTCTTTCTGCGGTGGCCGTCTGGTGGCGCCGCCCAACTCGTATTTTGAACGCGGCGCTGGATGCGTCGCTGCAGCAATCATGCCGATGGTGCTGACCATGGGGCAGGGGCTCTTTTCGCCTGCGCTTCATGTCGGTGTCGCAGGGCAACGCAGAATTCGCAACAGGCAGTAGCAGCAATACCAGAGGCAACGACCCGGCCGGACTGCGGCGAATCGTCGGCGCCCGCCTTGAGGAGGGCGTGCGCCGGCAGCAGACCGGTTCAATCACATTCAATGATTTCAGGAGGAGACGTAATGAAAAGAAAATCGACCTTGCGCGCTGTGGCCCTGGCGGCGGCCGCCTGCGCCACCTATGCCGGCGGTGCCGGCGCGGCCCTGGCCCAGAGTTCGGTGACCATCTACGGCATCATCGACACCGGCGTGGTCTATACCACCAATGCCAACGCCAATGGCGATTCGGTGTTCAAGATGCCCTCGCTGACCGGTACCTTCCCGTCGCGCATCGGTTTCAAGGGAACCGAAGACCTGGGCGGCGGCTTGCAGGCATTGTTCGTGCTGGAAAACGGGTTTGCTCCCGATACCGGCGCCATGGGACAGGGCAACCGCCTCTTCGGCCGTCAATCCTATGTGGGCTTGAAGGGTAACTGGGGCCAGATCTCGCTGGGCCGCCAGGTCAACATGACCTACCTGTCGCAGTTGAAGACCGACGTGCTGGGCCCCAACATTTTCGCCATCGGCAGCATCGATAACTATCTGCCCAACGCCCGTAGCGACAACGCCATCGGCTACCTCGGCAGCTTCAGCGGCTTCACGCTCGGGGCCACCTACAGCTTCGGTCGCGATGCCGCTGGTCCGGCCGGCCCCGCCGCCACCAACTGCCCTGGAGAAGTGGCCGGCAACAGCAAGGCCTGCCGTCAGGTCACGGCCTTGCTCGGTTATGACGGCAAGGGCTGGGGCGTGACCAGTTCCTATGACATCCTCTACGGCAACACCGGGGCCTCCAACGGTTTGACCAGTAGCGACAACAAGGACCAGCGCGTGACCTTGAATGGCTACTTCATGATCGGCGACGTCAAGATCGGCGGCGGTGTGGTGGATCGGCGTACCCGTGCGGCAGCCAACACCAATACCGACTCCGACCTCTACTACCTGGGCGTAAGCTATCCGTTGAGCACCGCCCTGGTGCTGGACGCACAGGTCTCGCGCCTGGATGTGAAGAACAGCCCCAACGATGTCACCCTGTCGGTGGCGCGCCTGACCTATAGCCTGTCCAAGCGCACTGCACTCTACACCTCGCTGGGTTACATCAAGAACAGCGGCACCTCGGCCATCGCCATCGATGCCGGTGGCTCCGTGGGCGCGGGCAAGAACCAACTGGGTGTGATGACGGGGATCCGGCACACCTTCTGAGGCAAGGTCTTGAGGAGGATGGCGCACTCAGATGTCAGAGGAGTGCGCCGACATCCGCAGCATGACAAAGGCAGAGTCTGTTTTTGTCTTCGGTCCGCGTTGCTTCAGCGAGCAGGGCGGACCTGTTTTTTCAGGGCAGCAGTACTGACAATTCCTGCGCACCGCGCAGCAGCACCGGCAGGATATCTTCTTCCATCTGTGCCACCGACACGCGCGCGGCCTGGGCGCCCACGTTCAGTGCTGCCAGCACATTGCCCGAGGCCCCGCGTACCGGCACGGCAATCGAGCGCAGTCCGACTTCCAGTTCTTCATCGATGACCGCATAACCGTTCTCGCGCACGCCGGCCAGGATGTCACGCAGGCGTTTCTGCGACACCACCGTCTTGTCGGTCAGGGCGCGCAGCTTGACCTTGTCGAAGTAGGCCTTCAACTGGTCGTCCGGCAGATGGGCCAGCATGGCACGGCCCAGCGAGGTGCAATAGGCCGGTAGGCGGCTGCCGGTATTGAGCGCTACCGACATCACGCGCGAGGTGGCCGAACGCGCCACGTAGAGCACTTCGTTGTCGTCCAGCACCGCCAGCGAGCAGGACTCGCCCAGGGTGCGACTGATGTTGTTCAGATAGGGCTGTGCAGAAACGGTCAGCGGGGTGGATGACAGATAGGAGTAGCCCAGGGTGAGAATCTTGGGCCGCAGCGAGAAATTGTTGACGTCCGAATCGGCATAGCCCAGCTGCTTCAAGGTATGCAGGCAGCGTCGCACGGCCGCGCGCGGAATGCCGGTCTTCTGGCTGATCTGGGCAATGGTCAGGCTGCGGCGCGAATCGCTGAAGGCACGGATCACCGCCAGTCCGCGCGCCAGCGAGGTCATGAAGCTGGGATCGGTCAGGGCATCGATTTCTTCGGCGATGCTCAACTCGCGTTCCGGCTCGGCCGGGGCGCTGGCCGCATCCTTGGTCTTGGCCTTGCTGGGGCGGCCAGTCTTGGTCACCTTGGTGGGGGCCGCAGTAGCGGTCTTGCGGGTCTTGGCAGCGGGTGCGGTGGACATGGGCTCTGTTGGCTCTCTGGGCTGGTGTGTCAGGACAGGACGGCTCGGGTCCGAGGCGGTCATGATGCGTCAGGATTTTAACGTTTTGTGCGGCAAGCGAACACATCCTGCGGGTTTTTCTTGACGGCCGTCAAGCCGGATCGCTAAACTCTTTTTGTGCGAAAATCAAACATTAGTTCGGTGATCGAACATCGGGGTGCAAAAAACGTCAGCCCCTGGATGCGCGAAAATACCGACCGAGACAAGTCTTGAGCAAGCCCGAAACCGCCTGGCCGCACGGCAACCGCAAGAACCGCAAGTGTGGCGAGGCATCCAGCAGGCGCTGCAGGCGCCGCATCTAAAGTGAGAGCAACGTGATCAATAAAATTTCTGACTCCCTGGAGCAGGCCGTGGCCGACATCCATGATGGCGCCACCATCATGATCGGTGGCTTCGGCAATGCCGGGATGCCCTCGGCCCTGATCGATGCCCTGATCGCCCAGGGCGCGCGCGACCTGACTATCGTCAACAACAATGCCGGCAACGGTGAAACGGGGCTGGCAGCCTTGCTCAAGACCAAACGCGTCAGGAAGATCATCTGCTCCTTCCCGCGCCAGGCCGACTCCCAGGTCTTCGACGCCCTTTATCGCAGCGGCGAGATCGAACTGGAACTGACCCCGCAGGGCAACCTGGCCGAGCGCATCCGCGCCGCCGGCGCCGGCATCGGCGGCTTCTTCAGCCCCACCGGCTACGGCACCATGCTGGCCGAAGGTCGTGAAACCCGTGAGATCAACGGCCGTCATTACGTGCTGGAGTCGCCCATTCACGCCGACTTCGCGCTCATCAAGGCGCTGCGCGGCGACCGCTGGGGCAACCTGGTCTATCGCAAGACCGCCCGCAACTTCGGTCCCATCATGGCCATGGCGGCCAAATGCACCATCGCCCAGGTGAACGACGTGGTAGAGCTGGGCCAGCTCGATCCAGAAAACATCATCACGCCCGGCATCTTCGTGCAGCGGATCGTGCAAACCAAGGAGGCACAGCAATGAATCGCTTTACCCGTGAACAGATCGCCGCACGCGTGGCTCAGGACATTCCCGAAGGCGCCTACGTGAACCTGGGCATTGGCCTGCCCACCAAGGTGGCCAACTACCTGCCGGCCGACAAGGAAATCTTCCTGCACAGCGAAAATGGCGTGCTCGGCATGGGCCCGGCCCCGGCCCCCGGCGAGGAAGACGAAGACCTCATCAACGCTGGCAAGCAGCCGGTCACGCTGCTGACGGGCGGCTCCTATTTCCACCATGCCGATTCCTTCGCCATGATGCGTGGCGGCCACCTGGACATCTGCGTGCTGGGTGCTTTCCAGGTCTCGGCCAAGGGCGACCTGGCCAACTGGCATACCGGCGCACCGGACGCCATTCCCGCCGTGGGCGGCGCGATGGACCTGGCCATCGGCGCCAAGCAGGTGTTCGTGATGATGGATCACCAGACCAAGACCGGCGAGAGCAAGCTGGTGGAGGCCTGCAGCTATCCGCTCACCGGCATCGCTTGCGTCAACCGCATCTATACCGACCTGGCCGTTATTGACGTGACCCCGCAAGGCCTGCAGGTGCGCGAGATCGTCGAAGGCCTGTCCTTCGAGGAATTGCAGAAGCTGACCGGCGCACCGCTGCGCCCGGCTGCCTGAACCGTCACTCTTATCGCTGAGAGGAATGCATGAAAGACGTATTTATCTGTGACGCCATCCGTACCCCCATCGGCCGCTATGGCGGCGCGCTCAAGGACGTGCGGGCCGATGACCTGGGCGCCGTGCCGCTGCGCGCGCTCATGGAGCGCAACCCGCAGGTGGACTGGAAGGCGGTCGATGATGTGATCTTCGGCTGCGCCAACCAGGCCGGTGAAGATAACCGCAACGTGGCGCGCATGTCGCTCTTGCTGGCAGGCCTGCCGCAGGAAGTGCCGGGCAGCACCATCAACCGCCTGTGCGGTTCCGGCATGGATGCGCTGGGCACCGCCGCGCGCGCCATCAAGTCCGGCGAAACCCAGTTGATGATCGCCGGTGGCGTGGAATCGATGACCCGCGCCCCCTTCGTCATGGGCAAGGCCGACAGCGCCTTTTCGCGCCAGGCCGCGATCCAGGACACCACCATCGGCTGGCGCTTCGTCAATGCGCTGATGAAGCAGAAGTACGGGGTGGATGCTATGCCCGAGACCGCCGAAAACGTCGCCGTCGATTTCAAGGTCAGTCGCCAAGACCAGGACCAGTTCGCCGTGCGCAGCCAGGCCAAGGCCGCAGCGGCGCAAGCCAATGGCACTCTGGCCCAGGAAATCGTGCCGGTGGTGATCCCGCAGAAGAAGGGCGACCCCATCACCGTGACCCAGGATGAACATCCGCGAGCCACCAGCATGGAAGCCCTGGCCCGCCTGAAGGGCGTGGTCAAGCCGGATGGTAGCGTCACGGCAGGCAATGCCTCGGGCGTCAACGATGGCGCCTGTGCGCTGCTGCTGGCCAGTGTCGAAGCGGTGGAAAAATACCAGCTCAAGCCGCGCGCCCGCATCCTGGGCATGGCCACCGCTGGTGTGGCGCCCCGCATCATGGGCATGGGGCCGGCCCCGGCCAGCAAGAAGGTGCTGGCGCAACTGGGCATGAGCATTGATCAGATGGACGTGATCGAACTCAATGAAGCCTTCGCTTCGCAAGGCCTGGCCGTACTGCGTGAGCTGGGCGTGGCCGATGACGATGCGCGGGTGAACCCCAATGGCGGCGCCATCGCCCTGGGCCATCCGCTGGGCATGAGCGGCGCGCGTCTGGTCACTACCGCCACCTATCAGCTGGAGCGCACCGGTGGCCGCTACGCGCTGTGCACCATGTGCATCGGCGTGGGGCAGGGTATCGCGATGGTGATCGAACGCGTCTAAGCGTGTAAGCGCGTACAGGAAGGCGTAGCGGGGCATCACTGCTGCGCCTTCCATGAAAATGACAAACGCACGCATGAAAATGCATCAAGCAAGGACGGCAAGCAAAGCAAGACAATAAGGGAAAACAACCTGATACCAAGCGGCCACCAAAAAACAGAGCCGCAGGCCAGAAGAGGAGACACTTCGCATCATGCATCAGCATCATGACTGCGCGCCGCGTGCGGCCGCGCCCAGTAACCGTCATCGGGGAGGTGCGCCATGCTAGGCAACTTCATCGGTGTGCTCTTCGATGGCATCGCCTACGGCAGCCTCTTGTTCCTCATCAGCGTGGGCCTGTCGGTGACCATGGGTATGATGAACTTCATCAACCTGGCGCATGGTGCCTTCGCCATGCTGGGCGGCTATGTTTGCGTGACGCTGCTCAATCGCATGGGCGTTCCCTTCCTGGTCACGCTGCCGCTGGCCTTCCTGGCGGCGGCCATCGTCGGCCTGGTGCTGGAACGCTCGTTGTATCGCCGTCTCTACAAGGCCAGCCACCTGGACCAGGTGCTGTTTTCCATCGGCCTGACCTTCATGGCCGTGGCCGGCGCCACCTGGCAATGGGGCCCGACCCAGCAACCGGTGGTGCTGCCGGATTGGCTGCGCGGGCAGGTATCGCTGCTTGGTCTGGACGTGGGGGCCTATCGAGTGTTCCTGATCGGGGTGGTGGTGATCGTCACCGTGGCGTTGGGATTGCTGATCGAACGTACCCGTTTCGGCGCGCAGATTCGTGCTTCGGTGGATAACCAGGTGGCGGCAGCCGGCCTGGGCATCAACGTCAGCCGTGTATTCAGCCTGACCTTCGCGCTGGGTTCCGGGTTGGCCGGCCTGGGCGGCGGCTTGGGCATCGACGTGCTGGGGCTGGACCCGAGCTTCCCGGTCAAGTACATGGTCTACTTCCTGCTGGTGGTGGCCGTGGGCGGTGCCGGTACCATCAAGGGTCCGCTGCTGGCGGCCATCCTGCTGGGCGTGTTCGATGTGGCCGGCAAGTACTACGTGCCGGAAATCGGCGCCTTCGTCATCTATGGCCTGATGGTGGTGCTGCTGATCCTGTTCCCGGCCGGCCTGATGCGGAGGCGTGGATGAGCATCGTCAACTCGACTCCCACCCCGTTACCCGCCGCCGTGCACACCGGAAAGCCCGCCATGAAGCCTGCCCTGCATCTGCCCAACGACCGCTGGAAGCCGCTGGAAATCGTGTTCTGGCTGCTGCCGGTGGCCGCCTATTTCCTCTTCCCGGATTACCTCGTGCTGATCAGCCAGGTCATGATCATGGGCCTCTTTGCGCTCTCGCTGGACCTGATCCTGGGCTATGCCGGCATCGTCTCGCTGGGTCATGCCGCCTTCTTCGGCTTGGGGGCCTACACTGCCGGCCTGCTGGCCGCGCATGGCTGGGGCGAACCCCTCAGCGGTCTGTTGCTGGCGGCGCTGGTGGCGGCTATCGGCGGTTTTCTGGTCAGCTTCCTGGTGGTGCGCGGGGCCGACCTGACGCGCCTGATGGTCACGCTAGGCATCGGCCTGATGCTGTTCGAGGCGGCCAACAAGGCGGCCTTCATCACTGGCGGTGTCGATGGTCTGTCCGGCATGGTGATGGAAAAGATCTTCGGTGTGTTCGAATTCGACCTGACCGGGCGGGTCGCCTATGTCTACAGCCTTGCGGTGCTGTTCCTGCTGTTCGTGGTGTTGCGGCGCCTGGTCAATTCACCCTTCGGTCTGGGCCTGCGCGGCATTCGCGAAGGCGCGCGCCGGATGCCGGCCATCGGCGCCGACGTCAATCGGCGCCTGGTGGTGATCTTCACGGTGGCCGCCGCCGTGGCCGGTGTGGCCGGCGCCTTGCTGGCGCAGACCACGCAGTTCGTGGGGCTGGATGTGCTGGGCTTTCCGCGCTCGGCCGAGCTGCTCATCATCCTGGTGCTGGGTGGCACCGGTCGCCTCTATGGCGGCCTGGTGGGTGCACTGGTCTACATGCTGGCGCAGGATTATCTGTCCGGTCTTGATCCGGCCTACTGGCAATTCTGGATCGGCCTGCTGCTGATCGTCATCGTGCTGTTCGCCCGCGGCGGTCTGCTCGGTGGCCTGGTGCTGCTGCGTGACAAGTTCTTCAAGGGAGGCCGCGCATGAACCCCACTTCAAGCACCGCAGACACCACACTGCGCACCGAAAACCTCTCCAAGCGCTGGGGCAGTTTCGTGGCCAACAGCGAGGTTTCGCTCACCTTCACGCCGGGCGCGCGTCATGCGCTGATCGGTCCCAACGGGGCGGGCAAGACCACCTTCATCAACCTCTTGACCGGCGGCTTTGCCCCCAGCAGTGGCAAGGTCTGGTTCGGCGGTGAAGACATCACGGCGCTGGCGCAGCACGAACGCGTCAAGCGCGGCATGACGCGTACCTTCCAGATCAATACCTTGTTCGCCGGTCTCACTGTGTTGGAGTCGGTGGTGCTGGCCATCCAGGAGCGACGCGGGCTGCAATACAAGTGGTACCAGACCGTGGCCAGCCAGACCGAGGTGGTGGACGAAGCCATGGCCTTGCTGGCCTCGCTCAGGCTGGAGCAGGAAGCCAACAGCATCACCCGCAGCCTGGCCTATGGCAAGCAGCGTCTGGTGGAGATCGCGCTGGCCTTGGCCACCCGGCCCAAGGTCTTGCTGCTGGACGAACCGGCCGCCGGTATCCCTGCGGCCGAGAGTCGCGAACTCTTCGAGGTGATTGCGCAATTGCCGCGCGATGTCACCATCGTCTTCATCGAGCACGACATGGGGTTGGTCTTCCGTTTCGCCGAACGCATCACCGTGCTGGTGGGCGGCAAGGTGCTGGTGGAGGGCACGCCGGCCGAGATTGCGGCCGACCAGCGGGTCAAGGAAGTCTATCTCGGGGAGGCCGAACATGCCTGAGTTGCTGGCACTGGACAAGGTGACCGCCGGTTATGGCGAGTCCATCGTACTGGAAGATGTGTCCTTCGTGATGCACGAAGGCGAGAGCCTGGCCCTGCTGGGCCGCAATGGCGTGGGCAAGACCAGCCTGCTCATTACGCTCATGGGCTTGACCCGGATGCATGGCGGCAGCATCCGCTGGCGCGGCGGCGACATCGTGCGTGTGCCCACCCACAAGCGCGCCCATGCCGGCCTGGGCTGGGTGCCGCAGGAGCGTTTCATGTTTCCCTCGCTGTCGGTGGAAGAGCACCTGACGGTGGTGGAACGCGGCGGCAAGTGGGATCTGAAAAAGATCTACGAGATATTCCCGCGCCTGCACGAGCGCCGCCACAACATGGGCAACCAGCTCTCCGGTGGTGAGCAGCAGATGCTGGCCATTGCGCGCGCGCTGATGGTCAGCCCCAGCATCCTGTTGCTGGATGAACCGATGGAGGGCTTGGCGCCGATCATCGTGCAGGAATTGCTCAAGGTGATCCGCCGCCTGGTCAGTGACGAAGGTATGTCGGTGATCGTGGTGGAACAACATGCGCGCATGGCATTGTCCCTGACCCAGCGTGCCATCGTGCTCGATCGTGGACGCATCGTCCATGCTTCCGATAGCCAGAGCCTGCTGGCCGATGGCGAGAAGCTGGATCGGCTGGTGGCGGTGGCCTGAGCGAAGACAAGACGAAGACAAGACATGCGCCGGACTGGCGCATGTCGTTCCCGGCCAGGTAGCCCTGGCTCCAGGCCCTAGATATCCAGCACCAGCACGTCAGAGGTGCTGCGGGATACGCAGGGCATGAACCATTTTCCGCAAGCCTTTTCCTCAGCACTCAATACGCTATCTCTATGATCGGGCTGGCCTTGCCGGACCGCGACCTTGCAAGTCCCGCAAACACCGACCTCGCATGAACAGGCAAGGTCGATGCCTGCCTCCTGCAGACTAGCCAGCGCGCTCTGGCCAGCAGGTACCGTAATTTCCCTGCCATCGTTGATGCGGATCATGAATGGCGTATCGGTGCCTGCTGCGCTTGCGGCGGCGGGCTGGAAGGATTCCTGATGGAAGTGGTCCGCTCCATAACGCGCCGAGGCTAGTTCGCCTACCGCCACCATGAAGGCCGGCGGACCGCAGGTATAGACCTGTGCCTGGGCATGTGCTGCCATCACTTCCGCGATGCCGGTACGGGTAGCTACCTCATCCAGACCACAGAAAATCCTGGTATGGATTGCCAGCGGTCCCTCGTGAAGCTCCTTGCGCAGGGGGAGCATGGATTCGTCTCGGGAAAAACAGGTCAGCGTGAATGCACGGCCATCGGCCAGCAAGGCATAGGCCATTGCCAGCAGTGGCGTGATTCCGATGCCGCCAGCTAGCAACAGGTGAGGGCCCGGCGCATCCGTCAATCCGAAAGCACTGCGCGGAATGCCTGCCTGCAGAGGTGTGCCCGGATGCGCATGTTCATGCAGCCAGGAGGAACCGCCACGCGAATTGGTCTCGCGCTTGACGGCAATGCGATAGTTCTCGCCCGAGGGATTGCGACAACACAGCGAATACTGGCGCACCAGCCCGTTGCCGAGCGTGAGGTCGATGTGGGCTCCAGCTTTGTAGGTCGGTAGAGGACTGCCGTCGGCACTCTTGAGGAGGAAGACGCGGATGTCCGCCGTGTCCTGGGTAATGGAGTCGATGATGACGTTCATGGGAGAGGAGCGGCCGCCGTGGAGATGGGCCGCGAGGATGCGTTGGGAAGGTGGGCAGCATGGCACCTGCCCCGGCGCAATGCTGCATGTGGCACCGGACGTTCAGGCCGCTTGCCGTGGCGTGGAGATCAGTTGGTCGATGATGCGCCGCGCACGATTGGCCCCGGCATCGACGTGGATGTCCACCATGTCGCGGCCGGCAAACTGCTGCATGTTGCGGTATTGCGCTTCGATGATGATGCGGTCTTCCTCGAAGGTGGCTGCTGTTTGTTGGTAGACGTCCTCCAGGTTGTCGGGCATGTCCGGGTGGCTGGAGCAGGCCATGGTCCAGAAATAGTGGGAGCTGTGCTCGGTTTCCGGGGTGATGCCGTGGAAGCCCCGCATATGGAAGCCACCGCGCGCCGGATTGTCCACCGACTCGCTGCCGGCATCTACGGCGCCGGTGAAGATGTTGAGGTGGCTGACATGGAAGTCGATTTCCTGCCAGCGGTCAATACGTTCCCGGAAGGGCCAGGCGGCGGTATAGGTCGCTGGCGGCAGCGAATTGAGCATGTGCCGCACGACCCGCACGTGCTGGCCTTCACTGCTTACGCGCGTAGGGGCTTCCATGTGCGTCTTGGCGTTGCCGCCGATGGTCTTGCTATGCACATAGCCGACGTGGCTGAGGTCCAGCAGATTATCGTGGATTAACTGATAGGGCGCCTCATAATGGAAGACACCCCCCTTGAAGCGATAGCGCGGATCGTCATGCGCCGCAATCTCGGGCGGGGTGGCAGGCGTGGGCAGATCCTGCTGCTCGCCCATCCAGATCCAGATCACCTGATTGCGCACTGCCACCGGGAAGGATTTGACGCAGGCCTTGGCCGGCACCCTGGCTTGACCGGGGATTTCCAGGCACTGACCACCAGGGGCGAACAGCAGACCGTGGTAGCCGCAGCGCAATCCCTGCTCTTCGACGGTGCCGCACGAGAGCGGCAGACTACGGTGACAGCAGCGGTCTTCCAGCGCCGCTACCTCACCCGTGCCGGTGCGAAACAGCACCACTGGCTGGCTGAGTAGCGTGCGGGCCAGCGGGCGCTCCTGCAACTCCCAGGAAAAACCAGCCACATACCATTGATTCAATACAAACATGATGGACTCCTGTTCAGGGGAAATGGACTGCAATTCATGGCTTGCCGGCCGCGACGGTGAGCTTGGCCGGATCCTTCACGGCTTCGTAGCGATCGATTTCGGTGGCGACGTACTTGCCCTCCTTCTTGTCGATGCGGCGGATGTAGATGTTCTGCACGATGTCACGCGTAGCCGGGTCGATGCTGATGGTGCCGCGCGGGCTGGCGGCGCTGTAGGAGCTGGCCGCGCTGATGAAACGGCCTGCGTCTGCGCTGCCGCCGGTCTTGCCGAGCGAGGCCGCAATCAGGTTCATCGCGTCATAGGCTGACACCGCCAGGAAATTGGGTTGGAAGCGTCCGCCCACGGTCTGCGAGAAAGCCTGCAGGAAGCGTGCATTGTCGGCACCGGGGCGCGAATAGTCGTAGAAGCCGGCGGTGTAGATGCCCAGCATGGCGTCGCCCCCCATTGCCAGCACATCTTCATCGGCCCACCCCTCGCCGCCGAGGAAGCGGATGCCTGCCTTGTCCAGCCCCTTCTCCTTGAAACCCTTGATGAAGGCCACCATCGGCTGGCCGTTGGGCAGGAAAACATGAATGGCGTCCGGCTTCTCATCCTTGATGCGTTGCAGGTAGGCGCTATAGTCCACCGTATTGAGCGGCACACGCACGCTGGCCACCACATTGCCCCCCAGGGTTGTGAAGCTCTTGTTGAACCAGGCTTCGGCATCCAGTCCCGGTGCATAGTCGGAGACGATAGAAAACACCCGGCGCGAGCCGGTCTTGTAGGCCCACTCGGCCAGTGGCTTGACCGACTGTGCGATGGTGTAGGAGGTACGCGTGATGTAACGTGATTTCTCGGTCACGCCCGAGGCGGCCGCATTCATCACGACCATCGGTTTGCTGGCCTTGTCGGCAACAGCGGCCGCAGCGATGGCGTTGGGCGTGAAGATGAAGCCGGCCAGGATGTCCACATTCTCGCGCACCAGCAGTTCGGTGGCCAGGCGTTTTGCCACCTCGGCCTGCGGGCCGGTATCGTCCTTGTAGATCACTTCCAGTTTCTTGCCGGCCACCGTGCCGCCGTTCTGGCGCAGCCAGGTCTCGATGCCTGCTTTCATCTGCTCTCCGCTCTGGGCGGCTGGCCCGGTGAGGGAGGTGATCACGCCGATACGGATGCGATCATTCGGGCCACTGGCGCCGCTGGGCGCGACGATACACGCCAGGCCCAGCGCGAGCGCGGCCCCGGCAAGCTTCTTGAGTTGCATGTTGTCTCCTCTGTTGGATAGGCCGAACCCAGTCCGGCACTGCTGCCTTGTGGTTGATATGGGATGGCAGTCAGTTGGAGGAAATCATACCGAGGACAAATTATTTGAAAATAGAATTTTCTGCATAATGTTTATGCGATTTTCGAATTATGTCGATGCCGCGGCAGTGCGTGCCTGTGTCATGCTGGTCATCCAACTTCACGGAGCAACCATGAGTTCGTTCGACTTGAATCTTTTGCCCATTGCCCTGACGGTCTTTGATGAGCGTAGTGTCAGTGGCGCAGCGCGCCGGTTGGGGATGAGTCAGCCGGCGGTCAGCGTGGCACTCAACAAGCTGCGGTACGCCCTGGGCGATCCCTTGTTCGTGCGCACGGCACGCGGTATGGAGCCCACGCCGCGCGCTCTGGCGCTGATCTCGCCCACGCGTGACATCCTGCAGCGTGTCCATACGGATGTACTTGCCAGCGAGAGCTTCAATCCCGGCACGACCGAACGCCGTTTCACGCTGGCTCTGTCCGATATCGGCGAGATGACCTTCCTACCCAAGCTGCTCGACCATCTGCGGCAGGCCGCACCGCGCGCTTCGCTACTCTCGGTGACCATGCCGCCGCCGGAACTGGCGGCGGCACTCGAAAGCGGGGAGGTGGACTTGGCGGTCGGCTTCTTCCCGGATCTGAAGAACCGCAACTTCTTCCAGCAGCGCTTGTTCTCGCATGATTTCATCTGCCTGCTCAGCGCCAGCCATCCGCATCGTTCCAGACGCATCAGCATCGATAAATTCCTGAGCATGGGCCACGCAGTGATCAAGGCCGAGGGACGCAGCCAGGAAGTATTTGAGCAGTTCTTGCTACGCCGCAAGATCGAGCGGCGCATCGTCATCTCGACACCGCACTTCATGTCGATTCCCTTTCTCATTGCCTCTTCCGACCTCATTGCTACGGTACCGCGTGCGGTGGGCGAATCATTTGCCCAGTTTGCCGACATCAAGCTGGTGGAGCCGCCATTCGAGATTCCTTCCTTTGACCTTAAGCAGCACTGGCATCGCAAATATCATAAAGATGGCGGCAACGTCTGGTTGCGATCAGTACTGGCGCGGATGTTTTCCGGCTGAGGCAGGTGTTCCGATTCAGCCGATGGCGTCGGTATCGGGAGTCGGCCGGGTCAAGGGCGCGCGGCTGTGTGGGTTGTTTTCATGCACCAGCTTGTCCAGCAGCAGCATGAACTGTTGCTGCTCGGCTTCCTCCAGCGGCGCCAGGATGCGCTTGCGCAGGCGTTGCAGGCCGGGGATCAGTTCCTGCAGCAAGCGCTCGCCCTCCGGCGTGATGCGTAGCGCCCGTTGGCGACGGTTGTGCGGGATCACTTCGCGCACCAGCAAGCCCTTTTCCTCCAGTCGCGCGCAGACCGTGGCGCCGGTGGAGGTATCGATGGCCACCAGGCCGGCCAGCCGCACCTGGTCGATGCCCGGGTGATTGGAGAGCATCCGCAAGATGGCGTATTGCACCGGGGTAATGACACCACCGATTTCGTCATGGAAGATCGACACTGAAATCTGCTGGGCCCGTCGCAACAGGTGGCCGGGGTGTTCGTAGAGGTCGATCAACTGGCTTTCGTCGGTGCTGTGCGGGGTGGTGGACATGGTCGATACGGTTGGGCGGCAAACCGGCAGTGTAAGGTCCGTCAGGTTTTGCCTCAATGAATTGATGCAACGCGCAATGAAAAAACTCCGCCAGCGCGTTTACTTGCGCGGCAGATTGACGGATACTTTTCCATACATTCAGTGTACTGAATATTAAAACAAAAAAATGTGAGACCCGGCAGGATCTGGATCAACAGAACTGCGGAAACCAACAAGCTGGAGCAAGCCCATCAATTGGATGGCACAGACCGCGCAGGGCCTGTGCCGATTGAGGAATTCACCCAAGAGGAGACCGTCATGTTCCCCAAGAATGCCTGGTACGTCGCCTGCACTCCCGACGAAATCGAAAGCAAGCCCCTCGGTCGCCAGATCTGCGGCGAGAAGATCGTGTTCTATCGTGGTGCCGAAGGCAAAGTGGCCGCCGTCGAGGATTTCTGCCCGCATCGCGGCGCGCCCCTGTCGCTGGGCTTCGTGCGTGAAGGCCAGTTGGTATGTGGCTACCACGGCCTGGAGATGGGGTGCGACGGCCACACCCGCAACATGCCCGGCCAACGCGTGCGCGGTTTTCCCTGCATCCGCAGCTTCCCGGTGGTGGAGCGCTACGGCTTCATCTGGGTCTGGCCGGGTGAGAAGGAACAGGCCGACCCGGCCCGGATCCATCACCTGGAATGGGCCGACAACCCGGAGTGGGCCTATGGTGGCGGCCTCTATCACATCAATTGCGATTACCGCCTGATGATCGACAACCTGATGGACCTGACCCACGAAACCTACGTCCATGCCTCCAGCATCGGCCAGAAGGAAATCGACGAAGCCCCAGTCAACACCCGCGTGGAGGGTGAGCAGGTCATCACCAGCCGCTTCATGGAGAACATCATGCCGCCGCCGTTCTGGCGCATGGCCTTGCGCGGCAATGGCCTGGCCGATGAGGTGCCGGTGGACCGCTGGCAGATCTGCCGCTTCTCGCCGCCCAGCCATGTGATGATCGAGGTCGGTGTCGCCCATGCCGGCAAGGGCGGCTACGAGGCGCCCCCCGAATACAAGGCCTCCAGCATCGTGGTCGATTTCATCACCCCCGAAACCGAGACTTCGCACTGGTACTTCTGGGGCATGGCGCGTCATTTCCGTCCCGACGACAAGGAGCTCACCGCCACCATCCGCGAAGGCCAGGGCAAGATCTTCGGCGAAGACCGCGAGATGCTGGAGTTGCAGCAGGCCAATCTGCTGAAGTATCCCGAGCGTCGCCTGTTGGCCCTGAACATCGATGCCGGTGGCGTGCAGTCGCGCAAGGTGCTGGACAAGTGGCTGGCCCGCGAAGCCGAGGCCGGCAAGGCTGCGGCAGCCTGAGGAGCGAGCATGACGACATTGCAGGTCAAGGTCGCGGCACGCCGCGAAGAAGCGCAAGACATCGTTGCACTGGAACTGGTCGCGGCCGATGGCCAGCCCTTGCCGCCCTTCACCGCCGGTGCCCATATCGACGTGCATCTGCCGGGCGGCCTGGTGCGCCAGTATTCGCTGTGCAATGCCCCGCATGAACAGCATCGCTACCAGATCGGCGTGCTGCGCGATGCCAATTCGCGCGGCGGTTCGGTGGCCGTGCATGAGGCACTGCAGGTGGGCGAGCTCATCACCATCAGCGCCCCGCGCAACCAGTTCGCCTTGCACAGCGCCCGTCACAGCCTGTTGCTGGCCGGCGGCATCGGCATCACGCCCATCCTGTGCATGGCCGAGGCACTGGCCGCAGAAGGTGCTTCCTTCGAGATGCATTACTGCGCCCGTTCGCCGGCGCGCCAAGCTTTCCGCGAGCGCATCGCCGCCTCCGGTTTTGCCGATCACGTGGTGCATCACTATGACGATGGCGCGGCGGCGCAGAAGCTCGACCTGGCTGCACTGCTGGCCAGGGTCGATCCCGCCACCCATCTCTACGTCTGCGGCCCCACCGGCTTCATTGCCCATGTGGTGGACACCGCGCGTGCGCGTGGCTGGCCGGATTCACAGGTGCATTACGAGTACTTCGGCGCGGCTCCGGTCAATGTCGATGGCAATGGCGCCTTCGAGGTCAAGCTGGCCAGCAGTGGCCAGGTCTACACCATCCCGCCCGAGCGCACCGTGATCCAGGTGCTGGTCGAGCATGGGGTGGATGTGCCGGTGTCCTGCGAGCAGGGCATCTGCGGCACTTGTCTCACGCGGGTGCTGGAGGGCGAGCCCGATCATCGCGATCAATACCTGACCGATGAGGAAAGAGCCGCCAATGACCAGTTCACGCCCTGCTGTTCGCGCGCCAGGAGTCCCATGCTGGTGCTGGACCTGTAATGCTGTTTGTCGTTCGCGGTAAATCATTTACATAAAACAGAACGAGAGGAGACATGATGAGCGAGATGATCAATACGCACCGCCGCCACCTGATGCTGGCCGGCAGCGCCCTGGCCGCGGGCGCGCTGCCGCTACTGGCCCGCGCTGCCGATGCCGTGAAGGTGGGGCTGATCGTGCCGATGTCGGGGCCGTTTGCCTCCACCGGCCGGCAGATCGAAGCGGCGGTGAAGCTGTACCAGCAAAAGTATGGTGAGAGCGTGGCCGGGCGCAAGGTGGAAATCCTTCTGAAGGATGATGGCGGCGTCTCCCCGGACGTGACCAAGCGTCTGGCGCAGGAACTGGTGGCGCGCGACAAGGCGCAGGTGTTGATGGGCTTTGGCCTGACGCCCCTGGCGCTGGCCGCAGCGCCCATTGCCACGCAAGCCAAGGTGCCGATGATCGTCACGGCGGCGGCGACCTCGATCATCCCGCAGCGTTCACCCTTCATCGTGCGGACCGGTTTTACGCTGGCGCAGGTGACGGCGCCGCTGGCATCCTGGGCCGCCAAGAACGGAATCAAGAGTGTAGTGACGTTTGTTTCCGATTATGGGCCTGGGCTGGATGCTGAGAAGGTGTTCGTGAAGAATTTTTCCGAGGCCGGCGGCAAGGTGATGGAGAGTGTGCGGGTGCCTTTGCGCAATCCCGACTATGCGCCGTTCCTGCAGCGGGTCAAGGATGCCAAGCCGGAGGCGCTGTTCGTCTTCGTGCCATCGGGCGAGGGGGCGGCGGTGTTGAAGCAGTTCACCGAGCGTGGCCTGGGGGCGGCGGGGATTCGCCTGATCTGTACCGGGGATGTGTTGGATGATGATCTGATGGCCGGCATTGGTGCGGCGGCCAAGGATGTGGTGAGCAGTCATCATTATTCGGCGGCGCATCCTTCTGCAGCCAACAAGGAGTATGTGGAGAGCATTGCCAAGGCCAATAAGGGGATGCGGGCCAATTTCCATTCGGTCGGGGCGTATGACGGGATGCATCTGCTGTATGAGTCGTTGAAGAAGACCGGCGGGGATGCGGATGGGGGCAAGCTGCTGGCGGTGATGAAGGGGATGAGCTGGGAGAGTGTGCGGGGGCCGGTGACTATCGACGCGGCCACGCGCGATATCGTGCAGACGGTCTATATGCGCAAGGCGGAGTTGCGGGGCACTGAGTTCTATAACGTGGAGTTTGATCAGGTGGTCAATGTGCGGGATCCTGGGGTTTGATGTTTTTGGTTTGGGTAGTTTGCACGGAATTTTTTTCTGCGCTCTAGCTTAATGGTGTCCTCTCTTCGGTCGGGAGGACCCGCTGGGGGTGCAGTAGCGGACAGCCTTGGCGGCTCGCCTTCGGCCTAGCGCTGTCTCCTACTCGCCTTCGGCGTCGGTGCCAATGCTCATACAGAACTGGCGATGTGCTCCCGCAGCCACTGATGCGCCGGGTCGCGATGAACCCGTTCATGCCAGAGCATGAACATCTCGAAGCCGGGGACTTCGATAGGTGCTTCCACTACTTTCAGTACGGCATTACCGCGCACCAGCCGCGACGGCAGCATCGCCACCAGGTCGGTGTTGGCTAGCACTGCGGTGAGAAACAGGAAGTGCGGCACCGATAGGGCGACCTTGCGCGTCATGCCCATTTCCGCCAGCACGGTATCGGTCACGCCGTGAAATCCTCCGCCATCCGTGGAGACGATGACATGCTCCAGCTTGCAGAACTGCGCCAGCGTCGGGCGTCGCTTCAACTGCGGATGCCCGGCACGTCCGGCAAGTACGTAGCGTTCCGTGAACAGTGGCAGGCGGCGTAGTTCCGGTGGCGCTTCGGTGGCGGTGAGAAAGGCCAAGTCGATTTCTCCCTGTTCCGCCTTTCTCGCCACCAGAGAGGGCGTAGTCTGGATCACGGCGAGGCGGGTCGCGGGCGCGGCCTTGCGCAGCGTGTCCAGGGCCGGCATCAGGATCGTGTACTCGCTGTAGTCGAATGCCGCAGCGCGCCAGGTCTGTTGAGATTGGGCGGGGTCGAAGGCAGTCGAGGGTGTCACGGCTTGTGCCAGAGCGGCCAAGGCTTGTTGCAGCGGTTCGCGCAGTTCTTCGGCGCGGGCCGTGGTGCGCATACCGCGTGGACCGGGCAGCAACAAGGGGTCACCGAAGAAGTCCCGCAACCGGGCCAGTTGCAGGCTGACGGTCGGTTGCGCCAGGTGCAGGCGCTCGGCGGCGCGGGTCACGTTGTGTTCGATCAGCAAGGCATCGAGTGTCACCAGAAGATTGAGGTCAAGTCGCCGCAGTGGATTGTCCATGGAAATACCTGGAATTGTGGAAATCAATTTCCAATATATCTCAGACAGGCCTATCGTGTGCTCACTGATTGACTGACTTACTGATGGAGCACCAGTTCATGAACGTTCTTCTTGTCTATGCCCACCCCGAACCGCGCTCGCTCAATGGTTCGCTCAAGGATTTCACTGTCCAGCGCTTGCAGCGGGCAGGCCATGTCGTCCAGGTATCCGATCTTTATGCCATGCAGTGGAAGGCTGCGCTGGATGCGGGAGATAACACCGCATCGCAGCCGGGCGCACGCCTGGATGTCTCCCGCAACTCCAGGCAGGCGTTCGAGAACGGCACTCAAAGCGCCGACATTGCACGCGAGCAGGAAAAGCTGCGCTGGGCCGACACGGTCATCCTGCAATTTCCACTGTGGTGGTTCTCGTTGCCGGCCATCCTCAAGGGATGGGTTGAGCGGGTGTATGCCTATGGTCTCGCCTACGGCGTTGGCGAGCATTCCGATACGCACTGGGGGGATCGTTATGGAGAAGGCAGGTTTGCCGGAAAGCGGGCGATGCTGGTGGTCACCACCGGCGGCTGGGAATCGCATTACGCGCCGCGCGGTATCAATGGCCCGATCGATGACATCCTGTTCCCGATCCAGCATGGCATCCTGTTCTATCCAGGATTTGAGGTACTGCCGCCGCATGTGATCTACCGCACCAGCAAGATCGATGAGGCCGGATTCGTAAAGGTCTGCGAGGCGCTGGGGCAGCGGCTGGACGCGCTCGCCACGACCGCGCCGATCCCTTTCCGCAAGCAGAACGCAGGCGACTATGAAATACCCGCGCTGACCTTGCGCCCGGAGATCGAACCAGGCCGAGAGGGCTTGGGTATTCATCTCCTGCGCGGCTAGGGCCCAAAGGATGTCAGCGCATGGCAAGTCGGCTCGGCACTGGAGAAATCACTCTCCTTGCAAGGCCTGTTCGATATTCTCGCGCGCCGCTTGTTCGTAACGTTGAAAGAACCTGTCCGTATTGAAAATCCTTGGGCGATGCAGGAAAGCTTGCAGTATCTTTTTACGTTCCTGCTTAAAGAGCGGCAGCGGGACGTATTGATATTCGGCGCGAATCTGCCGCTCGTATTCCTGAAAGCGCGCCGCCGGCGCTGCGAGGATGGAAAGATCTACATCCACCAGGATGGTGGCATCCACGTCCGCCTTTGCATCGTGCTGCCGCGTGGCCATGATCAGCGCATGTACGCGTCGCGCCGTTTCTTCCGTTGCGCCCGCTTCTTGCAGGCAGGTGGTTGCCTGCGCTGCACTGCGTTCTTCATTGTCATGGCGCCGGACATCGTAGATGAGGTCATGAAACCACAGCGCTAATTCAACTTCTCCGGGATGGTGTGATTCCGCACGCAGCTCTTCCCATTTCCCGAAGCATTCTTCGAGATGCTGAAGTGTGTGGTAGTGGCGATGGGGTTGGCTGTAATGCTCGATGATCGCATCAAACCATTGCGCATCCGGGCAGGGAAGGCCCAGCGTGCGCCAGGTCGATTGCCATTGTTCGTGTGTCAGGGGCATGGTGGCTTACTCATCCGGTCGAATAAAAGGTCAGCCTTGCGCAAACCGACCGATTGCGATACATTGTATCTCAATCAGTCTCAAAGGGAGTTCGTCATGGCTGCTAACACCACTATGATTCACGTTCGTGTGGACGAGAACGTCAAGGCACAGGCTGCGGAAACGCTGGCCGCTATGGGCCTGACCGTCTCCGATGCGATCCGGGTGTTTCTGACCCGTGTCGTCGCTGACAAGGAACTGCCGTTCGCGCTTAAAGCACCGAACGCCAGTAGCCGCGTCGCCATCGCCGAGGCCAACGAGATGATCAAGAATCGTCGCGCCCGCTTCGCAACCACTGACGCTCTGCTCGATGACCTCGAAGAAGCCAGCCGCAAGTAAGCGGGCGAACCTACCCCGCGCGTCGGATTACACCAAGGTTTTCCTCAAAGACTGGCAGCGCCTGTCTCACTCCGGTCGCTACGACATGAACCGGCTGAAAGAGGCCATGACGTTGCTGATCGCCAACGACGGGCCGCTGCCGCCTGAATGGCTCGATCACTCGCTTACGGGTGATTGGGCAGGGCATCGTGAGTGCCACATCGGCGGCGATTTTCTGCTGATCTACACGCTGGAAGACTCGGGCAAGAGTGGCCTGGTCGTTTTCGTGCGCAGTGGGACTCACTCCGAGCTATTCTCGTGAGTCCGCATCCGCGCTTCGGCCTTCAACTGAACGGCAACGCCGGTATGTCTTCAAAGCCCCTCAATAAACCCGCAAACCAACTCAGCAAACGCCCCCGGCTGCTCCACCGCACTGATATGCGAAGCTCCGGCAATCACCTCCAGCCGTGCCCCGGCGATCCCCTCTACCAACACCTGCGCCATGGAAACCGGCGTGCCCTGATCCAGCTCCCCCGCAATCACCAGCGCCGGCAGCTTGATCTCCCCCAGTCGTGCAGCCGTATCCACGGTGCCCACCGCATGACAGCAACCCACATACCCCACCGCATCGGTAGCGACCAGACGATGACGATAACGCGCCACCGTCGCCGCTTGCGCCGCTCGGAAGTCCTCATGGAAATAGCGCCCCATCACCGCATCGGCAATCGCCTCGATACCTTCGGCGCGCACCGTCGCGATGCGCTGCTGCCAGGCTTCACGCGCTGCCTGTGGATAGCCTGAAGTGGTATTGGCCAACACCAGCGCGCGCACCAGCGCCGGATGCCGCAACGCCAGCTCCTGCCCCACCATGCCGCCCATCGACAAGCCCACCCACACCACCGGCCCGCTATCGAGCTCACGCAACAGGCGCGCTGCATCGTCGGCCAGATCGGCCATGCTGTAGAGACCATCGACTTTCTCAGAACTGCCATGCCCGCGATGGTCATAGGTGATCACCCGGCAATCGGCCGCCAGCAGGTTGGCCAGGCCATCCCACATCATCAGGTCCGTGCCCAGGGCGTGCGACAGCACCACCGTATGACGCGGCGCCTTGCCATTGCGCGGCTCGCGCAGCGTGTAATGCAGCGCCGGTGAAGACGCGGTACGCCCTTCCCGCCCCACGCCGGGATGCACGCTGTCGGTGGGTGCCTGGGGCGCCACCACGTAACCGATCTGCTCGCCTACTTCGCGCAGGATCTTCTGGGCATGGGTGAAGGCCGTATTGCCGGCCGGTACGCCGGCATAGACGGCGGCCTGGATCATCACTTCCTTCAGTTCATCCGGCGTCAACCGGGTGGCGGCGTCCCCGGTCAAGGCGGCGCGCACATGCAGTTCGAATTCTTCCCAGCGCCCCAGGGCGATGGTGATGGCCAGCACGATGATGCGGCGGGTCTTGTGTTCCAGGCCGGGGCGACCCCAGATCTCGTGCCAGGCGAAACGGGTGATCAGGTTCTGGAAGTCGGCGTTGAAGTTGGTGGCATTGGCCACCGACCGGTCCACCCATTGGTCGCCCAGCACACTGCGGCGGTTGCGCATTCCACGTTCGAAATCATGGTCCAGCGGATCGTAGCTCATGGGGTTCTCTCTCTGTTCGTTGATGTAGTTGTGGTTTATCCAGGGCAATCTACTGTGCCAGCACCGAACGCCAGGTGTCGAGCTGGCGTTCGGCAATGCGCCGCGCCGGCAGGGTTGCCTCGACCGGATCGAACAAGGCGCGCAGCATGTCGAGGTCAAGTTCGCGGCCGAGCTGCGCATCGGCCTGCACCGCTTGCACCAGCATATCAACTAGTTGCGTGCCTGCGGCCACGGTCTTGCGGGTCAGTTGTTCCAGCAGGGCATGGGCGCGCGGGCGGCCGATCACGCCGGCCAGGGCAATGGAGGCGGATTCGGCAAACACCAATCCCTGCAGGGCATCGATGTTGCGCAACATGCGCGCCGCATCGATGACCAGCCCGGCAAAGGCATCGTTGAGCGCCCGCAGCGCGCCATGCACGCCCAGGAACAGGGCCGGCCATTCGGCCAGTTCGGCTTGCCAGTTGCCCAGGCCACGTTCGTGCTGCTGCGACATCGTCGCCAGCAGGGTGGCGGCCTGTTGCGGGGCGCGCGCGGCGGCAGCCAGGGCGATCATGGAAGAGACCGGGTTGCGCTTGTGCGGCATGGCTGAGGAACCTCCTCGGCCATTGCCGGAAGGCTCGGCCAGTTCAGCGATCTCGCCTTGCGCCATCAGCGAAAGGTCGGTGGCGATCTTGCCCAGGCTGCCGGCCAACACTGCCATCTCGGTTCCCAAGCGGATCCATTCATCGCGCTGGGTGTGCCAGGCCGCTTCCGGGGTCTTCAATTCCAGTGCGGCGGCCATGCGCGCGGCCACGGCCGGGCCTTTCTCGCCCAGCACGGACAGGGTGCCCACCGCACCCCCGAGCTGCAATTGCAGGGCGCGTTCGGCCAGCGCCTGCAATTGCGCCCGTGCGCGCAGCAGCGGCGCGGCCCAGTTGCAGAACTTCAGGCCCAGGCTGGTGACCTGCGCCGGCTGCATCAGGGTGCGCGCCAGTACCGGGGTGGCGAGATGGGATTGCGCCAGTTCCAGCAGTCGGCCCGACAGTTGCGCCAGTTCATCATCCACCAGTCGCAAGGCGTCGCGCGTAACCAGCACCATGGCCGTGTCCAGCACATCCTGGCTGGTGCTGCCCCAATGCACGTGGGTGGCGGCCTGTTCGCTGTAGAGGGCCACGGTGCGCTGCAATTCCTTGACCAGCGGGATGGCCAGGGCACCGGCGCGGCGCCCGGCCACGATCAGCGCATTGATGTCGTAGAGCGGGGCGCGGCAGACGCTGGCAATAGCGCGTGCCGCAGCTTCGGGGATGATGCCTTCGGCCGCTTCGGCTTCGGCCAGGACCTGTTCGAAGCGCAGCATTGCCTGCACCACCGCCTGGTCGTCGAAGACCGCGATCATCTCGGAGGTGGTGAGGAAGCTGTCGAAGATCGAAACGCTCATGAAGTCTCCAGTGCTTGCCCAGCCGGCGTGATCCAATGCAAGCGGGATCCGACAGGCCAAAGCCTGTGGATCCCCAGGATCATTACGCCGTAACAGGCGTTCAGATGTAGTCGAAGAATACCGTCTCGCGCGCACCTTGCATGTGGATGTTCCACAGGTAGCTGCCGTCAGGTTGCTTGCGGGCGATCAGGGTGTCGCGGCGGTCGGCCGGGACTTGTTCCAGCAGGGCCGATTGCGCCAGGGCCGGATCGTCTTCCAGGAACACGGCGCTGAACTGGTGCTTGACCAGGCCGCGGGCAAACACCGTCACGTAGGCCACCGGCTTGCCGGCGGGCGGCTGAGGCTGGGAAATCGAAAATGTGAATTTTCCTTCCTCATCGGTGGGTACGCGGCGATATCCAGGGATGGCATGTGAAGTTTCTGCACCAGCACTGCCAGGCAGCCAGGCTTCGGCCCAGGCATCGTTGATGGGTACGCCGTCGCCGTCGAGGATGGCGCCGCTGATCTTGACCTGCGGTGCGCTGCTGTCCACGCGGGCAGTCAGTTCTACCGCCCAGGCCCAGGCTTCGTGCGGGAAGGGGCCGATGGTTTGCGAAGTGGTGATGTTGCTCATGTGCTCTCCTGCCTTGTTCAGATGCCCATGGGCGTGGCGTTGCGGCCGCGCAGGACGATATCGAATTCATAGCCCAGCATCTTGTCGTCCACCGTTTCTTCCAGCGAGAAACGCGAGATCAGGCGCTGGCGGGCGGCTTCGTCGGGGATGCTCTGGAAGATCGGGTCGTAGGCGAACAGCGGGTCGTTGGGGAAGTACATCTGGGTCACCAGGCGCTGTGCATAGACGTTGCCGAACAGCGAGAAGTGGATGTGCGCCGGACGCCAGGCCTTGTGGTGGTTGCCCCAGGGATACGGGCCGGGCTTGATGGAGACGAAGCGGTAGCGGCCGTCGTCATCGGTGAGCATCTTGCCAAAGCCGGTGAAGTTGGGGTCCAGCGGGGCGTCGTGCTGGTCCTTCTTGTGGAAGTAGCGACCGGCGGCATTGCATTGCCAGACTTCCAGCAGGGAATTGCGCACCGGCTTGCCATCTTCGTCCAGCACGCGACCGGTGACCACGATCTTTTCGCCCAGCGGCTCGCCCTTGCCCTGCTTGGTCAGGTCCATGTCGTGCGGCAGGATCAGCTTGGGCGAGGCGAACAGGTTGCTGCCGGTGGCGGTCTCATCGCGCACGCGCAGCGGCGCCTGGGTGGGGCCACGCTTGACGGTGGACTTGTAAGGGGGATAGATCAGTTCCGGATAGACACCGGGTTCGATGGCATCGAATTGCATGAGGTCTCCTCAGATCGACGGTGGTGGTTGCGGCGTCGTGCTCGGATTCCTGGCCTGCCGGAATGTGCGATTTGCGCGCCGTGCTTGGGTGTGGAGAGATAGTAGGCAAGCCTTCCCTGGTCCTCAAGATCAACGCAGCGCAGCATATTCGCCATTCGCCCGCTTTGTGCGAAAATCGCACAAATGGCCGATTTTCTGTACCTGCTATCCATTGGCACGGCATGAACGTTGTTTTATCCACAGGGCGGGGACGCATGAGGCAAGAGCGAATCGAAGCAGAGGCAGAGACAGAGGCGGTCCAGATCGATGACGGCCCGCTCAAGCGCGACCTGGTGGCCGGCCTGGAAAAGGGCTTGCAGGTTATCGAAGCCTTCGATCAGGAGCGCTCGCGCCTGACCATCGCCGAGGTGGCGCAACTGACCGGGCTGACCCGTGCGGCGGCGCGCCGCTACCTGATCACGTTGACCCACCTGGGCTACATGCGGCACGACAACAAGACCTTTTCGCTCACCCCCATGGTGTTGCGGCTGGGGCAGTCCTACCTGCATTCGGCGCGCCTGCCGCGCATCGTCCAGCCCTTGCTGTACCGGTTGGCGTATTCGCTGGGGGAGGCTGCCTCCTGCGGCGTGCTCGATCATGACCAACTGGTGTGCGTGGCCGCAGTGAGCGCCGGACAACTGGTCTCGACCACCTTGCAGCCCGGCACCCGCGTGCCGGCCTACTGCACCGCCAATGGCCGCATCCTGCTGGCCAACCTGGCGCCGGCCGAGCTGGACACCCTCCTGGCCCGGGCCCAGCCGGAGGCCATCACGGCCCATACCATCACCGACGTCGAACGCCTGGCGCTGGAGATCGCGCGCGCCCGGGTGCAAGGCTATGCGCTGGTGGATCAGGAGCTGGAGCTGGGCTTGCGCACCATGGCCGTGCCGGTGCGCAATTTCCGTGGCGAGGTGGTGGCGGCCATGAATATCAGCGTCCATGCCGCCCGTATGAAGCTGGAAGACATGGTGGAGCGCTGCCTGCCGGCCATGCTGAAGATCCAGGTGGAGCTGGGGGCCTTGTTGTAGGAAGGTGAATTATTCTTCCACATGGGTGCGGCGGTACTCCTTGGGCGTCAAGCCCATGTGGCGCTTGAAGAGCCGGCTGAAGTAGGCCGGATCCTGGAAGCCCAGCTCATAGGCGATGGTCGAAACCCCCGAGGGCACATAGGTCAGCTTGCGGCAGGCCTCCAGGATCAGCCGCTGCTGCGCCAGGTCGAAGGCCGAGTGGCCGGCCAGTTTCAGGCACAGGCGGTTGAGGCGACTGGGGGTGATGTGCAGCTTCTCGGCATAGACCGCGACCTGCCATTGTTGCTTGAAATGCTGTTCCACCAGCGCGCGAAAGCGACTGAACAATTCGAAGTCGCCGCGTCCGCTCAGTTCGGCCGAGCGATGATCGGCTTCCAGCCGCACCAGCAGCAGCATCACGCTGCGCGCCAGCCATTCCAGCATCAGTGTGTGCCCGGTACGGGGTGCAGCGGATTCGGCAATGAGCAGGCGCAGCAGGGTTTCCATGCGTTCGCGCAAGTCCGGTACGCGCGAGAGCTCGATGGCCATCGGGCGCAGGAACAAGGGCGCAAACAATTCGCCACGACCATCGCCGCCGGCCGCGGAAAACACCATGTGCGGATCGATGGTGAGCACGAAGCCCACGGCTTGTTCCGAGAAATCGAAACCATGCACTACCGAGGGATGGATGGTGATGACCACCGGTCCGTCGTATTCCCATACCTCATCTTCCATCAAGGCGCTGACGTGCCCAGACATTAAAAAAAGTACCTGAAACAGTCCAGCGTGTGTGTGCGGTGCAATATGCCAGTCGTGTACGCGGCTGCGCGTCTCGATCAGTTCGATGTGCACCGATTCGGCATCATCCGGCCGGGAAGCCTCGCCGTACAAGGAAAACTGCGGGACGTCGCTGGTCCGGGGTTTGCTGCGGGGCAGGGGCATAGGGTCTCCATCCTGTGCGCGGGGCGGTTGTACTGTTGTTGTGCTCTGTAAAAATAGTACAAGTATTTGGCGGAATCATCCATTTTTTATTCGTCTGCGGCCCACTAAGATGCCAGCCATACGAAGAATAAAAGCAGTTCAAATTTCGCCTTTCCTGCGCTCATGCAGCTCTGCCTGGACATGGGATCGGCGGTTGACCTTTACCACGGAGACCTCCACCATGCGTACCCAAGTCGCCATCATCGGCGCCGGCCCGGCCGGTTTGTTGCTGTCCCACCTGCTGCATCTCAAGGGCATCGAATCGGTCGTGCTGGAAACCCGCAGCTGCGAAGAAATCGAATCCACCATCCGGGCCGGCGTGCTTGAACAAGGCACCATGGATATCCTCACCGAAACCGGTGTGGGCGAACGGATGAAGCGCGAAGGCGCGCTGCACCATGGCATCGAACTGGCCTTCGGTGGCCGCCGTCACCGCATCGACTTGACCGAGCTGACCGGCCAGGCCATCACCGTCTACGCCCAGCATGAAGTGATCAAGGATTTGGTGGCAGCGCGCCTGGCGGCACAGGGCCAGTTGCTCTTTGGCGTCAGCGGCACCACCATCGAAGGCATCGAGACCGACAAGCCGCGCGTGCGCTTTATGCACGAGGGCGAGCAGCATACGCTGGAGGCCGATTTCATCGCCGGTTGCGATGGCTTCCATGGCGTATCGCGCCCGGCTATTCCCGAAAGTCGCCGCCAGGATTACCAGCGCATCTATCCCTTCGGCTGGTTCGGCGTGCTGGTGGAAGCCCCGCCGTCTTCGGACGAACTGATCTATGCCCAGCATGAGCGCGGCTTCGTTCTGGTCAGCACGCGTTCGCCCACGGTGCAGCGCCTGTATTTCCAGTGCGACCCCAAGGACAGCGTGGACAACTGGAGCGATGACCGTATCTGGAATGAATTCCATACCCGCCTGGAAAACGGCGATGGCTGGCGCTTGAAGGAAGGCAAGATTTTCCAGAAGGGCATCATCGGGATGCGCAGCTTTGTCTCCACCCCCATGCAGCATGGCCGCCTGTTCCTGGCCGGCGACGCCGCCCACATCGTGCCGCCGACCGGCGCCAAGGGCTTGAACCTGGCGGTGGGTGACGTCAAGCGCCTGGCCCAGGGCATCGAGGATTTCTATCGTACTTCCAACGAGCAAGGCCTGGCGTCCTACACCGAGCAAGCCTTGAAGCGTATCTGGCGCGCAGAGTATTTCTCCTGGTGGATGACCAGCATGTTGCACACCTTCGAGGATGCCTCGCCCTTCCAGCAGCAGATCCAGCGTGCCGAACTGGAAAACGTGGTCAATTCGCGCGCGCTGTCCACGGCGCTGGCCGAAAACTACGTGGGAGCATTCTGATCCGGCCAGGACTGTTCGATACATACCGGTTGGAGCAACACGCCCGCGTCAGCGGGCGTTGTCATTGGTAGGCCCCTCTCGCCGCGCTTCAGGCCAGCGCGGGATAGGTGAAGCCGATGAAATGCACGGCATTGAGCGTGAAGTGCAGGGCGATGGCGGACTCGATGCGAGCGCTACGACGAAAGACCCAGGCATAGCCGAGCCCGGCCACGGTAGCCAGCGCGGCATAGCCGAGGCCGCCACCCAGATGGGCAGCACCGAACAGCAGGGCCGACACCAGCACGGCCAGCAGGTCTCCCGCGCGCAGATGCTGTAACGCGGCCTGCATCCGATATTGGATCAGACCACGGAAGAAGGCTTCTTCCGCCACCACCGTCAACAGCAGGTTGATTGCCAGGAAGATGCCGGCGAACGGTGGCCATTTCCATTCAGGCCGCACCATACCGATGAGCCAGCCCAGCAGCATCACCGTGGCAATGGTGACGAAGCCCGGCAGCAGCGTGAGCCGCAGCGTCGTTGACCATTCCCGTAGCCGCTGGCAGCGCGGCGCCAGCAAGGCCAGCAGCAACAGCCCGGCCGCACCTTTGTCGAAGTTGGCATAGAGCAGGAAAGGCAAGGCATCGGGCGTGATGGCCTGGCGTGGCAGCACTTGCACATTGATGAAGCCGGGCCAGCGATGCAGAGCCAGCAGCAGGCTCATCAGTAGCGCCAGGATCAACAGGCAGCGCCTTTGCCAGCTCACGCTCGCTCGCGCGGCGCCCCATGCCGCCACCCCCAATCCCAGCAAACCGATGACGCCCATGGCCTGGATGCGGCCATCGACCACGCCGGTCACCACTGCCAGCACCAGCAGCGGCAACCAGAGGGCAAGGTGCAGCCTGCGCGACAGCGCCAGGGGTGGCAGCCAGACGGCGCAGATGGCCAGCATCAGCAGATAGGTGGAAGACATGGCGTGGCGGAAAAAAGAGGAAAGAGCGGCAAAGCCGGTGTTTTAACATGACGGGCATGGCGGTGACCAGCGTGACGATGATGCGCAATTTCGGTCAGGATTTGCGCCGCCATTTCTTGCACAGTACGTCCCGTGAACCGAGGACAAGATGAGTGACATCCGTAAAAAAGCCTATATCGCCCGTTTCGAGAGAGTGCTCGACCATATCGAGACCCATCTCCATACACCGCTCGATGTCGAGCAACTGGCGGCGGTGGCGCATTTTTCGCGGTTCCATTTCCAGCGGCAATTCGCCGATTTCGTCGGCGTCGGGGTGGCGCGCTACATCCTGCTGATGCGTTTGAAACAGGCCAGTCTGCAACTGGCCTTCCAGGCACAGCGGCGGATCATCGACATCGCCCTCGACGCCGGTTTTGAAAATCCGGAATCCTTTACGCGCGCCTTCGGGAGCGCCTTCGGTCAGTCGCCTTCGCAGTTCCGGCGTGCTCCCGACTGGCCGTCTTGGAACGAGCGTTACGTATTCCGCATCCCTGAAAGGAAAGTGGACGTGCAAGTCGAGATCATCAACGTAGAACCCATCCGCATCGCCCTGCTGGCCCATCGCGGTCCGGTCAACCAGCTCAATGCCACGGTGGCGCAGTTCATCGCCTGGCGCAAGTCATCGGGCCTGTCGCCCATGGAGCGTTGCCGCACCTTCGGTTTGGCCTGGGACAATCCAGATACCACGCCGCCGGAACAATTCCGCTTCGATATCTGCGGCGAGCTGGAGGGTGCGCTCCCGGACAATCCGCAAGGTGTGATGGAGCAGTCGATACCGGGCGGGCGCTGCGCACGCGTGCGCCATGCCGGCGCGCATGAACGACTGGGCGATAGCATCTATCCGTTGTATCGCCAATGGTTGCCGCAGAGCGGGGAGGAATTGCGTGATTTCCCGCTGTACTTCCATTACCTCAACCTGCTGCCCGATACGCCACCTGGGGAGTTGCTTACCGATATCTATCTGCCGTTGAAGTAATGTGCGCCAGTCTTGGAGGCGGCTGGCAGGGCCAGTCAGGAATTTCCCGATGTGATCCAGACTGGCCCTGCTGTACAACGTGTACTGCAAGTATGTCGTTGATTAAGCCGTGTCCAAGGATTTCCCCCAAGCATGAATTTCCCCAGCATCGTCATGATCGACCCCAGCCAGGAAGCTGCCGAGCTGGCCCGGTTCGCCTTGTGGCGGGCGGGTCTGCATTGCGTCTTTCGCGCTTGCCCGGACATGGCCACGGCGCGCCGCTGCCTGTTGCAGGGCCGGCGCAGCGGCGATGTTGAGCCACCCAGCCTGATCCTGCTGGAGTCCGAGATGGACTGTGGCGATGGCCTCGAGCTATTGCGGGAGTTGCGCGCCAGCAAGCATCTGGCCGATGCGCCGGTGGTGGTCTTTCCTTCCCACGATCTGGAGGGCGAACGCGAAGCCCTGGCCGCCGGCGCCAGCCAATATCTGCCCAAGCCGATCGATGGTGAACACTATGCGCGCTGCGTGGTAGAGATCGTGGAGCGCTGGTGTGACGTGGCGCAGGCCGCAGCACCCTTGCCGGAAGGCGTGGTGCGCGAGGCCGCCCGTTAGCCCGTTGCTTCGTTAGCGCCGGGTCTTGATCTTGGGTGTGGGCAGGGCGGTCTTGTACTTGATCTGCTTTAACGCAAAGCTGGAGCGGATGTTCTTGATGCCGGGGATCTTGGTCAGGTGATCGACGATGAAGTGTTCCAGCGTCAGCAGGTCCGGCACCACGATGCGCAGCAGGTAATCTTCATCGCCGGTCATCAGGTACACTTCCATGACTTCATCGAAGGCGCTCACAGCAGTTTCGAACTGGGCCAATGCTTCGGCGCCCTGGCGCTCCAGGATCACCTTGACGAAAACGTTCACCTTCAGGCCCAGCAGGTGCGGATCGGCCAGCGCCACATAGCGCGAGATGATGCCTTCCGATTCCAGACGCTTCACCCGCGCCAAGGTCGGCGAGGGGGACAGGTTGATGCGGCTGGCCAGCTCCAGATTGCTGATCGAACTGTTCTCCTGAAGGATGTTCAGGATGCGCAAATCGGTGGTATCTAGTTCCATTATCGAAATTAAATTCTGTCGGTTTCAGTTTTGCAGCACTGGATGCTGAATATTGTACGGCAACTTCTTATCTTAAGTGACTCATGCCGGCCCTTCCGGCGTATCGTAGTCGGGTAGTTCCATCCGCCAGCAAGCCCTCAATCAACACCAGACCGAAAAGGCGTCGGGCGCGGGGAGACCGATGGTGCGGCCTGTGTTTTACCGGCTTTTTGTCTCTTTGCATAGCAGCGATTGCTGCACCAGCAGATTTCATGCCGTGCCGCAGGGCGCCGGCCCCGACGTGCGCATAGGCGTATCAACAGGAGATCAGGAAGTGGACATGTCCCGCCCCAGTCAAAGCGATATTCCCCGCGACATCGATATCGACGCCCAGGAAACCCAGGAATGGCTGCAAGCGCTGCAAAGTGTGCTGGCCGAGGCCGGCCCGGAACGTGCGCGCTTCCTGCTCTCGCGCCTGTCGGCGGCGGCCCAGCAGTGGGGCGTGAACTGGCGCGATGCGCGCAATACGCCTTACCTGAACACCATCCGTCCGGCCCAGGAGCCACCCTTTCCGGGCGGCTCGGATGCCCAGGCCATCGAAGAGCGCATCGCCAGCATCATGCGTTGGAATGCCTTGGCCATGGTGGTGCGCGCCAACCGCGCCTATGGCGAGCTGGGTGGGCACATCGCCAGCTATGCCTCGGCGGCGGACCTGTTCGAGGTCGGCTTCAACCATTTCTTCCGCGCCCGCGATGACAAGTTCGCTGGCGACGTCGTCTACTTCCAGCCGCATTCGGCGCCCGGTATCTATGCCCGCGCCTTCCTGGAAGGTGCATTGAGCGAAGACGACCTGGCCTATTACCGCCGCGAGATCGAGGCCAAGCGCGTCGGGCGACAAGGGCTGTCGTCCTATCCTCATCCGTGGCTGATGCCGCATTTCTGGCAATTCCCGACCGGCTCCATGGGCATCGGTCCCATCAATGCCATCTACCAGGCCCGTTTCCTGCGCTACATGGAACATCGCGGCCTGTTGCAGGATCAGGGACGCAAGGTGTGGGGCGTGTTCGGCGATGGCGAGATGGATGAGCCTGAATCGCTGGCAGCGCTCTCGCTGGCTTCGCGCGAGAAGCTGGACAACCTGATCTTCGTGGTCAACTGTAACTTGCAGCGCCTGGACGGTCCGGTGCGCGGCAATGGTCACATTGTCGATGAGCTGGAAACGCTCTTTGCCGGGGCCGGCTGGAACGTCATCAAGTTGTTGTGGGGTTCGGACTGGGATGGCCTGTTCGCGCGCGACCAGGATGGCGAGCTGGTCGATGCCCTCAACCGCACGGTGGATGGACAATTGCAGACTTTCGCGGCCAACGATGGCGCCTTCAACCGCCAGCATTTCTTCGGCCAGACACCGGGCACGCGCGCCATCGGCGCCACCTTGACCGACGAAGAAATCAACCGCCTGCGTCGCGGCGGCCACGACATGAAGAAGATCTTCTCGGCCTACCAGGCCGCCGCCCAGCATCGTGGCCAGCCCACGGTGATCCTGGCGCAGACCAAGAAGGGTTATGGCATGGGCGCGGCCGGTGAAGGCAAGATGACCACGCACCAGCAAAAGAAGCTCGATGAAGAAAGCCTGCTGCAATTCCGCGATCGCTTCAAGCTGCCGCTGTCGGATGAACAATGCCGCGCGCTGGCCTTCTATAAGCCGGCCGCCGACAGCGCCGAGATGAAGCACCTGCACGCGCGCCGTGCGGCACTGGGCGGTTATATGCCGCGCCGGCAGGGTGGCGATGCCAGGCGTGCGGTGCCGCCGCTGGAAGCGCACAGCCAGTTTGCGTTGCAGGCTGATGGTAAGGAAATGTCCTCCACCATGGCGTTGGTACGCCAGCTCGGCAACCTGTTGAAGGACCCGGAGTTCGGCCGCTACGTGGTGCCCATCGTGGCCGATGAGGCGCGTACCTTCGGCATGGCCAACCTGTTCCGCCAGGTCGGCATCTATTCGTCGCAGGGGCAGTTGTACGAGCCGGAGGATATCGGCTCCATCCTCTACTACCGCGAAGCCAAGGATGGCCAGATCCTGGAAGAGGGCATCACCGAGGCCGGTGCGATTTCCTCCTGGACCGCTGCGGCCACGGCCTACTCGGTGCATGGCACGCCGATGCTGCCGTTCTACATCTACTACTCGATGTTCGGCTTCCAGCGCATCGGCGACCTGATCTGGGCCGCCGCCGACCAGCGTGCGCGGGGTTTTTTGATCGGCGCGACTTCGGGCCGCACCACCCTGGGCGGCGAGGGTTTGCAGCACCAGGATGGCAACAGCCTGGTGACGGCGGCCTCGATTCCCAATTGCGTCTCATATGATCCGGCCTATGCGTATGAACTAGCGGTGATCCTCGATGAAGGGATGCGCCGCATGATGGAGCGTGGTGATGACGTCTTCTACTACATCACCGTCACCAACGAGAACGAGGCCCAGCCCAGTCTGCCGCCTGGCGTGCAGCAGGGCATTCTGCGCGGCCTGTATTGCCTGGACTCCAAGCCCGGTACCGCCGTGCGCCTGCTGGGCTCAGGCCCCATCCTCAAGGAAGCGGCGGCGGCGGCGGCTCTGTTGCAGCAGCATTGGCAGATCCCGGCCGAGGTCTGGAGCGTGACCAGCTATACCGAACTGGCGCGCGATGGCGTGGCGGCGCAACGTGCGCAGCGCCTGACGGGCAGCGCGACGCTGCCGTATGTGACGCAGCAGTTGCAGGGCAGTGCAGCGCCGGTCATTGCGGTCTCCGACTATATCCGCAGCTTGCCGGAGAGCATTCGCGCCTTCGTGCCGGCCGATTACGTGACGCTGGGAACCGATGGGTTCGGGCGCAGCGATACACGCGTGAACCTGCGTGACTTCTTCGAGATCGATGCACGCTGGATTGCCTACACGGCCTTGTGCCAGGTCTGGGGCAATGATCGTGCGCGCCTGGAGGAGGCGGCGCGTGTGCTCGATATCGATACGGGCAAGCCGCTGTCCAGTACGGTGTAGTGCTCTGCACGCAAGTCATGCATGAATGCCGGATGGTCCGATTGAAAATCTCTCATCTGGCATTGTTCCGTGTTTGTTATAGTGAAAACCGCCCGTGCGTCACAGGCGGTTTTTTCTTGCCGCTGATGCACGTCTGACCATGAGAATCATTGAGGAGCACACCCGATGGCAGCACCCAAACGTATCGCGCTGGTGACCGGCGCAGGTTCCGGCATCGGCCGGCAGATCACCCTGGCCCTGCTGCGTGAAGGCTATGGCGTGGCCCTGGCCGGGCGTCGCCTGGAGGCGCTGGAAGAGACCGTCAAGCTGGCCGGCGAGCATGGCAACAACGCGCTGGTGGTATCGGCCGATGTGACCGATCCGGTCTCGGTGAAGCAATTGTTTGGCAAGACCCGCGAACGTTTCGGGCGCCTGGACCTGCTGTTCAACAATGCAGGTATTTTTGCGCCGCCGGTGTCGCTGGAAGAGTTGAGCGTGGAGCAGTGGAAGGCGGCGGTGGACATCAACCTCACGGGCGTGTTCCTGTGCACGCAGGAAGCCTTCCGCATCATGAAGGAACAATCGCCGCGCGGTGGCCGCATCATCAACAACGGCTCCATTTCGGCCCATGCACCGCGGCCATTTTCGGCCTCCTACACCGCGACCAAACATGCCATCACGGGCCTGACCAAGGCCACTTCGCTCGATGGCCGCGCCTATGACATCGCCTGCGGCCAGATCGACATCGGCAATGCCTCCACCGACATGACCACGCTCATGAAGAAGGGCACTTTGCAGGCCGATGGCTCGACCAAGGTCGAGCCGACCATGGATGCCGAACACGTGGCCCGTGCGATTCTCTACATGGATAGCTTGCCGCTGGAGGCCAATGTACAGTTCATGACGGTGATGGCGACCAAAATGCCGTATATCGGGCGTGGTTGAGTCATCAGCTCATCCATGAAAAACGCGCCGTCAGGAAAACCTGCGGCGCGTTTCTTATGGCGACCAGATCGTGGACGATCAGTCCGATCCAGCCTTCATGCCCTGCCACTCCGGCGTCAACTGCAAGGAAATCCCGAACATGTCCAGCACGCGCCCCAGCGTGTGATCGACCATCTCTTCCATCGAGGCCGGCCGTTGATAGAAGCCGGGCAACGGAGGAAAGATCACGCCACCCATTTCGGTGACGGCGGTCATGTTGCGCAGGTGGGCCAGGTTGAAGGGGGTTTCGCGCACCATCAGGACCAGGCGGCGGCGTTCCTTCAAGACCACGTCGGCAGCGCGGGTAATGAGGTTGTCCGACAGGCCGTGCGCCACGGCGGCCAGGGTCTTCATGGAGCAGGGCGCCACCACCATGCCGGTGGAGGCAAACGAGCCGCTGGCGATGCAGGCGCCGACGTCCCGCACGTTGTGTACCACGTCGGCCAGCGCGTCGACATCCTTGCGCCGCATGTCCAGCTCCTGGTGCAGGTTGAGCACGCCGGCTTCGGAGATCATCAGATGGGTCTGCACCTGGCCATGTTTGCGCAAGTGCTCCAGCAGCCGCACGCCATAGATGGCACCGGTGGCGCCGGTGATGGCGACAATCAGGCGTTGGCGGGGCTGGCTGGAAACAGGACTCACGAGATGAACACCCGGTCAGGGAGCAATCAGCCCTTGATCAGGGTCTGCAGTTCGCCCGAGGCGTACATCTCGCTCATGATGTCGGAGCCGCCGATGAATTCGCCCTTCACGTAGAGCTGGGGAATGGTCGGCCAGTTGGAGTATTCCTTGATGCCCTGGCGCACGTCCGGGCTTTCCAGCACGTTGACGGTGACGATGTTCTCGGCGCCGCTGGCCTTGAGCAACTGGATGGCCTTGCCGGAAAAGCCGCATTGCGGGAATTGCGCGGTGCCCTTCATGAACAGCACCACAGGGTTTTGGGTCACGGTTTCTTTGATCCAGGATTGGACGTCGCTCATGGCTATGCCTTTAAAAATGGGATTGCCGACATTATAGGGAAAAGCCAGCGTATGCGTTGGAAACGGCGGCTCATCGGGCCGTCCGCGCAGGGTCTTTTATTGCATAATGGAAATTATTTATATGATATGCAAGTCCGGCCCGGCAATGAAAAAGGGCGCTTGCGCGCCCCTTCCTCATGAGATTCCGATCTGCCGTCTCAGCGTCACTTCATGATGCGAGTCAGCCGATCGAAGTGGTCCGTTGCTTATGCCGCTCCGGCCACCGCATCAGCCGGCGTTTCGTCCGGCAGCCGCTTGGCCATGGAGTGGTGTTCCTGCAGCCGGTCCTTGTGCTTGATGACCTGGCGATCGAGCTTGTCGATCAGCGCATCGATGGCTGCGTAGAGGTCGTGTGCAATGCTTTCTGCATGTAGATCCTTCCCCTTGATGTGGACGTTGATTTCCGCTTTTTGGCGCTTTTCCTTTTCTGTGAGTTTATCTACGCTCAGGATCACGCTGACGTCGATCACGTTGTCGAAATGGCGCTTGATACGCGAGAGCTTGCTTTGCACGTATTCCCGGATGGCGGGGGTCAGTTCGAGGTGGTGTCCACTGATGGTCAGATTCATACAAGACTCCTATCGTGAAGTCACTGGAGGTTCGTGCAATCGATCCTTGCTGTAGCTGTACCACGGGCACGGTCTTCGTGTCGGATGGCATGGGCACCAGCGGAGATGCTTGCCTGAACACAGCAACGGTACTGCAGAAAAACTGAGGAAAAACTCAGAGGGACTTGCGGAGATTGACTGGCGGAATCTTCAACACTTCGCGGTATTTGGCGACTGTGCGTCGCGCGACCACCATGCCTTGTTCTGCCAGCATATCCGCAATCTTGCTATCGGATAATGGGGTCTGCGGGTTCTCGGCTCCTATCAACTGTTTGATCAGCGCCCGTATCGCGGTGGAGGAAGCTTCACCTCCGGTTTCAGTTGCGACGTGGCTACCGAAGAAGTACTTCAACTCGAACATGCCGTGCGGCGTAAGCATGTATTTCTGAGTTGTCACGCGAGAGATGGTGCTCTCGTGTAGACCCAGTGTATCAGCAATTTCACGCAGCACAAGGGGTCGCATCGCCACTGCCCCATGTGAAAAGAAGTTTCTTTGACGCTCCACAATAGCCTGCGCGACCCGCAAAATGGTATCGAAACGTTGCCGCATGTTCTTGATGAGCCACTTGGCTTCCTGCAACTGCGAAGAAAGCGAGCCCTCGCCCTTGGCCTGCTTGAGCGCGCTGGCATACATGGCGTTGACGCGCAGCTTGGGCATGACCTCATGGTTGAGCATGACCTGCCAACCGTTCTTTGTTTGTTTGACAATCACGTCCGGCACCACGTAGTCCGAGACATCACGCGCAAATTCCGCGCCCGGATGCGGACGACATTGACGGATGACGGCCTGCGCTTCGCGCAGGTCTTCGTCGTCGCAATCGAGGGCCTTCTTGATCTTGTTGAAGTCGCGTTGGGCAAACAGCGGCAGGTAGTCTTCCACGATGCGCAGCGCCAGCTTGCGCGTGACGAAGGCAATCTTGGGCAGGCGCCGGATTTGCAGCGCCAGGCATTCGCCGGCGTTACGCGCACCGACACCGGCCGGGTCAAGGCTCTGCAGCAGCTTCAGCGAGATCGACAGTTCTTCCAGGTCGATGCCCAGTTCTTCCGGCAGGCGCGCCAGGATCTCTTCCAGCGGCTCTTCCAGATAGCCGCTTTCGTCAAGCGCATCAGTAAGCAGCTCCAGCAGGGCACGGTCGCGCTGGGTGCGCGCGGTCACGCGAATCTGTTCCAGCAGGTGTTCGCGCAGGGTCAGTTCATGCGCTTCCAGTTGCGGCCGGGCATCCTCGTCCTCGGGCGACTTGCCGCTGCGTGCCACGTCGTCGAAGCTCCAGTCGGATTCACCGGTCACGCCGGTATCGGGACTGTTGTCCTGGTACTCGAAGCTGGATTCGCCATCGGCCGCGGCGGGGGCCGTGTCGCCACTGTTGTCGCCACCGGTGTCGGCCACGCCGCTGGACGGCGAGGCCGAGACGGCGCCGTCGGCCAAGAGGCGCACCGAATTGTCCAGCGCGTCATCGAGGCGTTCCAGCAGGGGATTGTCGGAGAGGATCTGTTCCAGTTCCTGGTGCAGTTCCAGCGTCGACAGTTGCAGCAGTCTGATCGACTGCTGCAGTTGCGGCGTCAATGCGAGGTGCTGCGAGGTACGTAACTGGAGCGACTGTTTCATCTTTCTTTCTGGAAGCGGCGTAGCCCGCTGGTTGCAATACCGTTGTGCTTGTCCGTGCTGTTTACATGCGGAAGTGTTCGCCCAGGTAGACCCGGCGCACCGACTCGTTGGCGATGATCTCTTCCGGATTGCCGCTGGCCAGCACCGTGCCCTGGTTGATGATGTAGGCGCGATCACAGATGCCCAGCGTTTCGCGCACGTTGTGGTCGGTGATGAGCACGCCGATGCCGCGTTCCTTGAGGAAACGCACGATGCGCTGGATCTCGATCACGGCAATCGGGTCGATACCGGCAAAGGGTTCGTCCAGCAGCACGAAGCGCGGATCGGTGGCCAGTGCGCGGGCGATTTCCACACGGCGGCGTTCGCCCCCGGACAGGGACAGTGCCTGGCTCTCGCGCAGTTTTTCGATTTGCAGTTCGTGCAGCAGGTTGTTGAGACGGCCTTCGATTTCGTCGCGCGAGAGCGCTTTGCCTTCCTCCTTGCGCAGTTCCAGCACGGCACGGATATTGTCTTCCACGCTCAGCTTGCGGAACACCGAAGCCTCCTGCGGCAGGTAGGACAGTCCCAGCGTGGCGCGCTTGTGGATCGGCAGGCGCGAGATAGGCGCACCGTCCAGGTCGATCTGGCCACCATCGGACGGTACCAGACCCACGATCATGTAGAACGAGGTGGTCTTGCCGGCGCCATTGGGGCCGAGCAGACCGACCACCTCGCCGCTGCGCACTTCCATGGAGACATCGCGCACCACCTGGCGCGCGCCATAGCTTTTCTTCAGGCCGCGAACGACCAGCGAGCTGGTTGCCATCGTCATTGGCCCTTTCCGTTCTGGCGGCGCGAGGCCGGCTGCGGGGGCGTCGCACCGGATGGTTGGGCCGGGGCGGCAGCGGGAGCCGGAGCCGGGGGCGGATTCTTGGGCTGGATCACGGCCGTGATGCGGCCCGCGCCCGGCTTGCTTTCGCCACTGGCGGTGTTGTTGACCGAATAGAACTCGGCCCGGCTGTCGTAGGAGATGAACTCGCCATTGACCTCATCGGTGATGCGGTCGCCATCCATGCGCTGGATATGGGCGCGCTGGAACAGCTTGGACACTTCGGTCTGTTCCGAATACTCGATGCGTTCGGCCTGGCCCTCGATCCACAGGTTAGGACCACCATCGCGCTTCTGGCGGAAGGTTGCCAGCGCACCCGGAGCGGCATACAGCACCGCGTTTTCATAACCGTACTGATCGGTTGTAAGGACCACGCGCCCGGCCTTGATGATCAGGGTGCCGCGGGTCATCACCACGTTGCCGGTGAAGGTCTTCACCTGACGCACGTCGTCATAGACCATCTGGTCTGCCTCAATGTTGGTGGGCTTGGTGGAGTCCGCCTTCTCGGCATGGGCCACGCCGCACACGGCAGCCAGCATCAGCATCGGCAGTAAGAATGAGCGTTTCATTGATTTCCTGTCTGGTCGGTTCTTGGCGTTCTTGTAGAGTGTCTGCCGGCTTAGCGTTTGGGCGTCCTGGTCTTGGGCGTGGGCTCGTAATAGCCTCGCACATTGCCGAACAACTGCACCACCTGGGTGGCGTTATTGGCCACCATGCCCACGCCGCTCAAGCGGGTCGTACCCATGGTCATGGTCACCGGCTTGTCGGTCTTGACGATTTCATCGTCCGGCAGCAACAGCAGGTATTGCGAGACCAGGTGCATTTGTTCGTGGCCCTTGTAAGGGGCGCGGATCGCATTGGCGTTGCCGTACATATGGATCTGGGTCTGGTCATCGGTCACGCGTGCAGTGTCCGAATACAACTGCATGGGCGCCTGGTCCTGGTCCAGGTTATGCACCACCGGCTTGGTGATTTCGAAGGAGTCATCGCTGGGGAAGTGGACCATCTTGACGCCGGAGACATCATAGCGCGGCAGGCCCGTCGGTCCCATCTTCACGTAGCTGAAGTTTTCCAGGTAGTAATCCGGCTTGCCGCGTGGGCGCTGGGCCGGCTGCTGGTCGCCGGTGGCGCGCAGGGCTTGCAGCACCCAGAAGCTGCCCAGCGCTGCGCCAATCAGGATCACCAGGATCACTGCCAGGCGGATGCGTTCGGCAGCGCGTTCGCCGCTGCGGCCGTTCATGCCAGGTACGGCGCCAGCGCCGCCTCGTAGTTACCCTGGGCGGCCAGCACCAGGTCGCAGATTTCGCGCACGGCGCCATGGCCGCCGCTGGCCTGAGTCACATAGTCGCAGCGCGACTTCACCTCGCGGTGACCATTGGCTACGCACGCCTTGAAGCCCACGCGCGTGAGCACCGGCAGGTCGATGATGTCGTCACCCAGATAGCCGCAAGCAGCGGGTGCCAGTTGCAGTTGCTGCAGCAATTGCTCGAAGGCCTGGCGCTTGTCGTGCACGCCCTGGAACACGTGGGCAATGCCCAGGTCGCGCGCGCGGCGCAGCACGTAGGGCGACTGGCGCGCAGTGATGATGGCCGCAGCCGTACCGTATTGCTGCATCAGCTTGATGCCGTGGCCGTCGAGGGCATTGAAGCGCTTGAAGGCTTCACCCTCTTCGCCATAGAACAGGCCGCCATCGGTCAACACGCCATCGACATCGAAGATCATCAGGCGGATGGTCGCAGCCTTGGCCAGCGCGAGCGCGGGCAGGGTGCTGGCGAAGGTGGGCGTAGTCATCAGATCACCTTGGCGCGGGTCAGGTCATGGATGTGCAGGGCGCCCGTGAGCACGCCGGCAGCATCGGTGACCAGTAACTGGTTGATGCGGAATTGTTCCATCAGCGCCACCGCATCCACGGCCAACTGGTCCTGGTTGACCGTCTGCGGATGGGCGTGCATGACCTCGGCGATGCTGAAGCCGGCGAAGTCCTGGCCACGTTCCAGCAGGCGGCGCAGATCGCCATCGGTAAACACACCGAGGGGGCGGAATTGCTCATCCACCACGGCCGTCATGGCCATGCCCTTGCGCGTGATTTCCATCAGCGCTGCCGACAGCGACACATCCGGTCGCACCGCCGGAATCGCTTCGCCGCTACGCATGACATCGCGCACATGGGTCAGCAGGCGGCGGCCCAGCGCACCACCAGGGTGGGAGCGAGCGAAATCTTCTTCCATGAAGCCGCGCGCATCCAGCAGCGACACCGCCAGCGCATCGCCCATGGCCAGCGTGGCCGTGGTGCTGGCCGTGGGTGCCAGGTTGAGGGTACAGGCTTCCTGCGCGACGCCGACGTTGAGGTGTACAGCGGCCATGCCGGCCAGGCTGGAGTCGTCATTGCCGGTCATGGCGATGATCACTGCCCCCATGCGTTTGATGATGGGGACGATGGCCAATAGTTCGGCGGTTTCGCCGGAGTTGGAGATGGCGATGAACACATCCTTGGGCGTGACCATGCCCAGGTCGCCATGGGCCGCCTCGGCCGGATGCATGAACAACGCGGGAGTGCCGGTGGAGGCCAGGGTGGCGGCGATCTTGCGGCCGATGTGGCCGGACTTGCCAATGCCCGAGACGACCGCGCGTCCCTGGCATTGCAGCAGAGCTTGTACGGCCAGGGCCAGCGGCTCGGCGTGGTCGTCGCGCAGGCGATTCTTCAGGGCCAGGATGGCATCGGCTTCGATCTGCAGGGTCTGGCGCGCCAGTTCGATGGCGCGACGGGCAGCCCCGGCCGAAAAAGATGCAGGCGTGGTTTTGTCATCGGTTACACTCATAACCGAAGTATAAACGAATTAGCAAAGCAAAAAACTTGCCAGATGTAAGGGAGTGCTGCTGGACTGGATGCGACATGAAGGCTTGCGTCGCGCCGCAGCATGGCTGCAAGGGGGGAAGCACGTGGCTCATTGCTGGATATCGTCGGGCATCGCCATGATCGCAGGATATCGCTGCAGATCGAACAACTCTTCTGTTGTATCACAGCATGTATGAATACTTCTGGCTAGTTTAATGCTTGCCCGGTGCTGCTGTACTGCGCCTTTGTGCGGGTGGCTGGCGCGTTGTTATATTGTTAATTGCATTGATAAGAAACCCAACAAGCGATGTTTTCCGGACTGGAACTGACCCTCTTCCTCCTGGCTGCGGCCGTGCTCGGCGTGGTCGCATTTCGCATGATGCAGTTGCCGCCCATGCTGGGCTACCTGGTGGTGGGTATCATCATCGGCCCGCACGGCCTGGCCTTTGCCGAGGACAATGAAACCACCCACGCCCTGGCCGAGTTCGGGGTGGTGTTTTTGATGTTTTCCATCGGGCTGGAATTTTCGCTCTCCAAGCTCTCGGCCATGCGGCACATCGTCTTTGGCCTGGGCGTGGCGCAGGTGGCCACCACCATTGCCGCCACCATGCTGCTAGCCTGGGCTGCGGCGATGTTCCTGCCACAGTTCCTCAACGTGAGCTGGCAGGCCGCCTTCGCCCTGGGGGGCGCGCTGACCATGTCTTCCACTGCCATCGTCTCCAAGCTGCTCACCGAACGGCTGGAGCTGGAAACCGAACACGGCCGCCGCATCCTGGGCGTGCTCTTGTTCCAGGATCTGGCCCTGGTGCCGCTGTTGATCGTGGTGCCGGCACTGGCCAACAATTCCGGCAGCATCATGGTCACGCTGGGCTGGGCGGTGGGCAAGGCGCTGGTGGTGCTGGCGCTGCTGCTGTTCTTCGGCAGCAAGCTCATGCGCGGCTGGTTCCGCATCGTGGTCAAGCGGCGCTCGCAGGAATTGTTCATGTTGAACCTGCTCTTGATCACGTTGGGAGCGGCCTGGATCACCGAGAAGGCCGGCCTGTCGCTGGCCCTGGGCGCCTTCATCGCCGGGATGCTCATCTCCGAGACCGAGTTCAAACATCAGGTGGAAGAAGACATCAAGTCCTTCCGCGACGTGCTCCTGGGGCTGTTCTTCATCACCATCGGCATGTTGCTCAACGTGCGCACGCTCTACGATCACTGGTTCCTGGCCTTGCTGCTGCTGACTGGCCCGGTGTTGCTCAAGTTCGCCCTCATCGCCGGCCTGGCGCGTTTGTTTGGTTCCACCACCGGCGTGGCGCTGCGCGTGGGCCTGGGTCTGGCGCAGGCTGGTGAATTCGGTTTCGTGCTGTTAAGCCAGGCCGGTGGCCTCAAGCTGGTGGACCCGCTGCTCATCCAGGTGATCCTGGCAGCCATGGTGCTCTCGATGCTGGCCACGCCCTTCATCCTGGCCAAGTCCGACGCCATCGTCATGAAATTCTCGGCCAATGAATGGATGCTGCAATCGCTGGCCCTCACCCAATTGGCCACCCGCACCATGGGAGTGCAAAAGCACGTGATCATTGCCGGCTTCGGCCGCAGCGGTCAGAGTCTGGCGCGGCTGCTGGAAGAAGAGGGCATTCCCTACCACGCGCTGGAGATGGACCCGGAACTGGTGCAGGACGCCCGCAATGGGGGCGCCAGCGTCTCCTACGGCGACGCCGCCCGGCGCGAGAGCCTGGTGGCGGCCGGCATCCATCGTGCTGCCGCCCTGGTGGTGACCTATGCCAGCACACCGTCGGCGCTGAAGGTCTTGCATCACGCCCATGAACTGGAGCCGGAGTTGCCGGTGATCGTGCGCAGCCATGATGATGCCGACCTGGAAAAACTGCTCGCCGCTGGCGCCACCGAGGTCGTGCCGGAAGCGCTGGAAGGCAGCCTGATGCTGGCCTCGCACGCACTGGTGATGCTGGGCGTGCCGCTGCGGCGTGTGGTGCATCGCGTGCAGGATGCGCGCGATGAGCGTTATGCCTCGCTGCGTGGCTACTTCCACGGCATGTCCGACGCCGAAGCCGATGGCGTGGGCATGAATGTGCGACTGCAATCGGTGACCCTGATCGGCGGCGCCAGCGCAGTCGGGCACACCCTGGCCGAGATCGACCTGGCGGGGCAATGCGGGGCCGAGGTCGCCATGCTGCGACGGGGCAAGCAACGGGTCGAGGCCCCCGAGCAGACCGTGCTCATGGCCGGCGACATCGTGGTTCTGCGCGGCAGCTCGGAGAGTATTCTGCGCGCCGAAAAGCGCTTGTTGAGCAAGTAGTTAGTTGGCAAAAAATTCATATCGTCAGTGTGTTTCGGCTCTGTATTGCCCGGCCGAGCACAAATCTCTTCATATCCTGAGCTAAAACCTATTCTCCTGGTACGGGAAATGCTAGTGTTTCCGTGCGGCAGCAAAGCGCCCCATCGGCACCCTGCACGCATGAGGACTACGGGTTCACACAATGAACTCGTTGTAGAGAAAACAAGAGAGAAGTCCAGGAGAAACATGTTCAGTAAATTAAGCATCAGGTCGCGCCTGATTTTCGTCATCGCTTTTCTCGCCTTGCTGCTGGTGGCCTCGGGAGTATTGGGGGTGATCAGCCTGCGTTCTACCAACGCCCAGATGGGTTCGCTCTATGAAGACCGCCTGGTGGCCTTGTCCCAACTGGAGCGCATGTCGGCCGCGCTGGATGCGGCGCGTAACGGTATTTCCACCTCCATCGTCGGCGACTCCGGTGACATCGACGCCAATATGGACAAGATCGAAAAAGCCCTCAAGGCCAATGACGCCGTCGTCATGAAATACCAGCAGACGCCGCTCTCCAGCGAGGAACGGGCACTGCTGGAAAAGATGATTGCGCAGCGCCAGAAGTTCGTGGTCGAGGGCATCAAGCCGGCCACCGAGGCCTTGCGCAACCGCGACTTCCAGGGGGCCATCGAGCTCTATGGCGGCGTCATGCTCAAGCTCTATGCCGAGGCCCATGCCACGCTGGCGCAATTGATGGACTTGCAGCGCAGCGTCGGGCGCGAGATGCATGAACAAGCCCAGCAGCGCTATCAGACCCTGCTGGTGATCATGGGCGTGGCCATGCTGGCCGGCCTGGTGGTGGCGTTGTTGATGGGGGGCTTGCTGGTCCGTGCCATCTCGCGCCCATTGCAGCGCGCCGTCAAGGTGGCACAGGGGGTGGCTGCCGGCGATCTGACCCAGCGCATCGAAGTGCATAGCCAGGATGAAACCGGCCAACTGATGCAGGCCCTGCAGCAGATGAACGACAACCTGCAAGGCATCGTGGGCCAGGTGCGCCTGAGCACGGACACCATTGCCACCGCCTCCAGCGAGATCGCGCACGGCAACCTCGACCTGTCTTCGCGCACCGAGCAACAGGCCGGCGCTCTGGAAGAGACCGCCTCGGCCATGGAACAACTGACCTCCACCGTGCGCGCCAATGCCGAAAACGCCCAGCAAGCCAAGCAACTGGCGCACTCGGCTTCGGAAGTGGCAGTGCGCGGTGGTCAGGTGGTGCGCCAGGTGGTCGACACCATGAGTTCGATCAACCAGTCCTCCAACAAGATCGTGGACATCATCAGCGTGATCGATGGCATCGCCTTCCAGACCAATATCCTGGCCTTGAATGCCGCCGTGGAAGCCGCGCGTGCCGGCGAGCAGGGGCGGGGGTTTGCGGTGGTGGCTTCCGAAGTGCGTTCGCTGGCCCAGCGCTCAGCCGCCGCGGCCAAGGAAATCAAGGTGCTCATCGATGATTCGGTCACCCGTGTCGGTAGTGGCAGTGCCCTGGTGGCACAGGCTGGCGCGACCATCGATGAAGTGGTCCACAGTGTGCAGCAGGTCAGCGCCGTGGTCACCGAGATCAGTGCGGCGGGTCAGGAGCAGAGCCAGGGCATCGAGGAAGTCAACCGCGCCATCACCCAGATGGATGAAAGCACCCAGCAGAACGCGGCGCTGGTGGAGCAGGCGGCCGCTGCCGCGCAAGCCATGCAGGAACAGGCTGCGCGCCTGTCGGCAGCGGTCAGCGTGTTTCGCCTGAATGGCCCGGCGCTGCCCGGCCCGGCAGCAGGCGTGAGCGCTCAGGCGGCCATGGCCTTGCCGGGCAAGGAAGAACTGCTGCTGCACTGAGTTCGCAGCGTTTCAATAGCGCAGGCCCGGCGCGGTGTGGCCGGGCGTTGCACGCGGTCAGGACCGGTCGGCAAATGTCAGCCTATGCGCCAGGACTTGCGCAACACTTCTCCTATTGGTGTTCACGAAACAAGATAGGAGAACGTGTTGGACAAGCCGATCACAATGCCTTCCGCGGGCCAGTCTGGACTGGCAAAGATCCTCGCCAAGTTGAGCATCCGCGTGCGCCTGATGCTGGCCATGGGTTTCCTGGCGGTCCTGCTGGTCAGTTCGGGGACGGTGGGCCTGGTGGCCATACGCGCGAGCAATCATCAGATGCGTTCGCTCTATGAGGACCGGCTGGTGGCCTATGCCTACCTGGAAGAGATCGAGTCGCTGCTGGAGGGGAGTAACAACGGTATCTACGGCATCATCACGCTGGACTCCAGCGAAGGCTGGAACCCCGATGAAATCGACCAGCGCCTGGATAAGATCGAAAAGAGGCTGGGCACGGTGGCCCCGGTCATCAAGTCCTACCAGGCCACTTACCTCACTGCCGAAGAGGCGCTGCTGCTGGATAAATTCCTCGGCTTGCGGCAGCGCTTCGTGCAAGAGGGGGTACAGCCCGCCATCGCCGCCCTGCGCAAGCGCAGTTTCCAGACGGCCGACGATATTCATGGCGGTGCCATGCGCAAGATATGGGAGGAGACCCGCGCCACCCTGGATCAATTGAAGGAACTGCAGATCCGCGTTGGGCGTGAGCTCTACGAAAAGGAGCAGGACGATTACGCCCGCCTCATGTTCATCGTCAGCTCGGCGATGGTAGCGGGCATCGTGCTGGCGGTGTTGGAGGCGATGCTGTTGATCCGGGCCATCTCGCGGCCGCTCGGCCAGGCGGTCGAGGTGGCGCAAGCGGTGGCCGCAGGCGACCTGAGCCGAGAAGTGATGGTGCGCAGTCAGGATGAAACCGGCCAGGTGATGCAGGCCCTCAAGGAAATGACGGCGCGCCTGCATCACATCGTCAGCACCGTGCGCGCCAGCACCGATACCATCACCAAGGCTGCGCACGACATCGCCAGTGGCAACCAGGACCTGGCGGCGCGCACCGAACAGCAGGCCGCTTCGCTGGAAGAGACGGCTTCAGCCATGGCCCAGCTCACCTCTACCGTCAAGCAGAACGCCGATAACGCCAGCCAGGCCAACCAACTGGCGGCCTCAGCCTCGGAAGTGGCCACGCGCGGCGGAGACGTGGTGCGTGAGGTGGTCGATACGATGACCTCGATCAATCAGTCCTCCAACCGCATCGTCGACATCATCGGCGTGATCGATGGCATCGCCTTCCAGACCAATATCCTGGCCTTGAATGCCGCCGTGGAAGCGGCGCGTGCCGGCGAGCAGGGGCGCGGCTTTGCGGTGGTGGCCGCCGAGGTGCGCTCGCTGGCCCAGCGGGCCGCAGCCGCCGCGCGCGAGATCAAGGACTTGATCGATGATTCGGTGGACAAGGTCGGCAAGGGTTCGGCCCTGGTGAACCAGGCCGGGCAGACCATGGAAGAGGTGGTGCACAGCGTGCGCAAGGTGACCGACATGGTGGCCGAGATCAGCGCTGCCAGTCAGGAGCAGAGCAATGGCATCCAGGAAGTGGATCGTGCCATCGTGCTCATGGATAGTTCTACCCAGCAGAATGCGGCGCTGGTCCAGCAGGCTACGGCAGCGGCCACGGCCCTGCAGCAGCAGGCACAGAAGCTGGAACAGGCCTTGTGCGTGTTCCGGCTCGATGACCTAGGGCCTGTTCACACTTAATCTGCGAGATGCGTTGCCACCACGCCTTCTGGGGGCAACCCTCCGGGAGAGGCCGCCAAGCGTCGCCTGCCGTTGTTGCAGCTCCTTGCCGTAGCACCACTACGGCGCGTCGCCGCGCCTAGGCAGACAACGCTTGGCGACCTCTCGCACTCGCAGATTAAGTGTGAACAGGCCCTAAACCGTACCGGTACGGTGACCTCAGTGCCGCCAGTACAGTCGCATCAGGTGTCCAGGGCCACATCCTCCGACGCTGCCGAACGGGTACCCGGCAAGGGTGGGTTGCTTTTGCCGTGATAGGCAAACACTGCCGAACACTTGACCTGGTCACTGTCATTACGGCCAGCGGCATGGAACAGCCCACTATGGAACAGCACCACGTCGCCCGGGTCCAGTGACAGGGCGATACCCTGCTCGAACAGGGCCTGGTTGGCCGGCACATCCGGGCGCAGGAAGTCCAGTTCATCCATCTGTTCGGGCTGCAGCTTGAGCTTGTGCGAGCCGGGGATGAACTTGAGCGCGCCGTTTTCGGGTGTTTCTGCGCCCAGCGCCAGCCACACCGAAATCAATTCATTGCGCGGGAAGGACCAGTAACGGATGTCACGATGCCAGCCGGTGGCTGTGCCAAAGGCTGGATGCTTGGTCATCACGCAATTGTGGTGCGCCAGGGTGATGCAGACCGGTTCTTCCAGCAGCTGGTGCAGCATCGCCACTAATTGCGGGGCGCCGGCCCATTGGCGATACACCGGATCGCGCTGCCAGGCCGCACGCAGGCGCCGCGCAGTACGGCCGCCTTCGGCTTCCAGCGAGGCGGGGGCACCGGCGTAGCCGACCTCGGCTTCGTATTCCAGCGGGGCGACGGCGCGTTGCAGGTGGTCCTGGGTGACGGCGAGCATCTGCTCGCGCAGATCGGCCGGGACCATGTCCGGCAACAGCAGATAACCCTGTTCGCGGAAGAAGGCGACCTGGGCGGGGGACAGCGGGTTCGACATGATGGACTTTCGGGGTTGCACGGCGAGCCGTCCATGGTGGACGGACCCGCCTCGATAGTGCGCCGGATGGCGGCCAGGAGCATGACTGTATGCCTTGGCCAGCGCCGCGCAAGATACAGATGGCCTGCTTTTCTGTATCGTTTGCGCGGGCGCAAGTCCGGACTTATTTTTTTACTTCGTTTTCTTCTTCAACAGGGGCGCCAGGTATTTGCCGGTGACGCTGGCCGGGTTCCTGGCCACCTCTTCCGGGGTGCCGGCCGCCACAATGCGGCCACCGCCGGCACCGCCCTCGGGACCCAGGTCGATGATCCAGTCGGCAGTCTTGATGACGTCCAGGTTGTGCTCGATGATGGTCACCGTATTGCCCTGGTCGCGCAGGCGATGGATCACCTTGAGCAGCAGGTCGATATCGTGGAAGTGCAGGCCGGTGGTCGGTTCATCCAGGATGTAGAGCGTGCGGCCGGTATCGCGCTTGGACAGTTCCAGCGACAGCTTCACGCGCTGCGCTTCGCCGCCCGAGAGCGTGGTGGCGCTTTGGCCCAGCTTGATGTAGCCCAGGCCCACGTCCAAGAGCGTCTGCAGCTTGCGGGCGATCAGCGGCACGGGTTTGAAGAACTCGTGCGCGTCTTCCACCGTCATGTCGAGGATCTCGGTGATGTTCTTGCCCTTGTACTGTACTTCCAGCGTTTCGCGGTTGTAGCGCTTGCCATGGCAGACGTCGCAGGGCACGTACACGTCCGGCAGGAAGTGCATCTCCACCTTGATGACGCCATCCCCCTGACAGGCTTCGCAGCGACCACCCTTGACGTTGAAGGAGAAGCGCCCGGCGCTGTAACCGCGTTCCTTGGCCATGGGCACGGTGGCAAACAGATCGCGGATCGGGGTGAACAGTCCGGTATAGGTGGCCGGGTTGGAGCGCGGAGTACGGCCGATGGGGGCCTGGTCCACTGCAATCACCTTGTCGAAGTGTTCCAGTCCACCGATGGCTTCGTGCGCAGCCGGTTCGGTTTGCGAACCGTACAGGTGGCGTGCCGCCGACAGGTACAGTGTGTCGTTGACCAGGGTCGACTTGCCCGAGCCGGACACGCCGGTCACGCAGGTCAGCAGGCCCACCGGCAATTCCAGGTCGACATTCTTCAGGTTGTTGCCAGTGGCGCCGGTGATGGTCAACATGCGCGACTCATCGCACGGCGTGCGCTTCTTGGGGACCGCAATTTCCAGCGAGCCGTTCAAATACTTGGCAGTCAGCGACTTCTTGTTCTTGAGGATGTCCGGCAGCGGGCCATGGGCGATCACGTCGCCGCCATGCACGCCGGCACCGATGCCCATGTCGACTACATAGTCGGCGGTGCGGATGGCGTCTTCATCGTGTTCCACCACCAGCACGGTGTTGCCGATGTCGCGCAGGTGTTTCAAGGTTTCGATGAGGCGGTCGTTGTCGCGCTGGTGCAGGCCGATGGAAGGCTCGTCCAGTACATACATCACCCCGGTCAGGCCCGAGCCGATCTGCGAGGCCAGGCGGATGCGCTGGGCTTCGCCGCCGGAGAGCGTGTCGGCACTGCGTTCCAGCGAGAGATAGTCCAGGCCCACGTTGTTGAGGAAGGTCAGGCGCGAGACGATTTCCTTGATGATGCGGTCGGCGATTTCCTTCTTGGCGCCGGTCAGCTTCAGGGTCTCGAAGAAGGACAGTGTCTCGCGCAGCGGCGTGGCGGCGACCTCATAGATGGCGCGCTGCTGCTTGCCGGTACCGACCTTCACATAGCGCGCTTCCACCCGCAGGCGGGCACCGTGGCAGGACGGGCATTGCTTCTCGTTGATGAACTTGGCCAGTTCTTCCTTGACCGCCATCGAATCGGTTTCGCGATAGCGGCGCTGCAGGTTGTTGACCACGCCTTCGAAGGTGTGCTCCTTGACCACGGTGCGACCACGCTCGTTGACGTAGGCAAACGGAATGGCCTGGCGGCCCGAACCATACAGCACTACCTGTTGCGCCTTGTCATCCAACTGCTCGAAGGGCACATCGAGGTCGAAGTCGTAGAAGGCGGCGATGCTGGTCAACATCTGGAAGTAGAACTGGTTGCGGCGATCCCAGCCCTTGATGGCGCCCGAGGCCAGCGACAGGTTGGGGAAGGCGACGATGCGCTTGGGATCGAAGAATTCGATATGGCCCAGGCCATCGCATTCCGGGCAGGCACCCATCGGGTTGTTGAAGGAGAACAGGCGCGGCTCCAGCTCCTGCAGCGAATAGCCGCAGATGGGGCAGGCGAACTTGTTGGAATACAGGTGCTCCTTGCCGCTATCCATTTCGAGTGCGATGGCGCGGCCATCGGCCAGGCGCAGCGCGGTCTCGAAGCTCTCGGCCAGGCGCTGCTTGATCTCTGCCTTGACCTTCACGCGGTCGATCACGACGTCGATGGTGTGCTTCTCGGTCTTCTTCAGCTTGGGCAGTTCATCGACTTCATACACCTTGGCCGTACCGGTGCCGCTCTGGATGCGGAAACGCACGAAGCCCTGGGCCTGCATCTCCTCGAACAGGTCGGCGTGTTCACCCTTGCGATTGGCCACCACGGGGGCCATGATCATCAGCTTGGTGTCTTCCGGCAGTGCCAGCACGGCATCGACCATCTGCGAGACCGATTGCGCCTCCAGCGGATGTTCGGGGTGGTCGGGGCAATAGGGCGTACCGACGCGAGCGTACAGTAGGCGCAGATAGTCGTGGATCTCGGTGACCGTGCCCACGGTGGAGCGTGGGTTGTGCGAGGTCGCCTTCTGCTCGATGGAAATGGCCGGGGACAGGCCCTCGATCATGTCGACATCGGGCTTTTCCATCAGCTGCAGGAACTGGCGTGCGTAGGCCGACAGCGACTCCACGTAGCGGCGCTGGCCCTCGGCATAGAGGGTGTCGAAGGCCAGCGACGACTTGCCCGAACCAGACAGGCCGGTGATGACGATGAGCTTGTTGCGAGGGAGGTCTAGGTTGATATTCTTGAGATTGTGCGTGCGCGCGCCGCGAATGCGAATTTCTTCCATGGATGCCTTCAGCTAGGGGTTGCCTGCCCCCGCGTGCGATGACGCCGTGTGCGGAGCAGCGATGGGACAACATATAACTATAACAGGACTGCGAATGGCCGGCAGGCGGGCTGCAGTGGCAGGATACCCAGCTGGGAACACCTCGGCCAATTGAAAGCGGGGCAATGGAAAAAACCTCGGGTTTGACGCCCGGATGCCGCAGTAAATCGTTGAGGGCAGGCATGGAAAAGCCGGCGCATGGCCGGCTTGCTTTATCTAGCCCGCGCGCTGGTAGATCTTGAATAATTGTCCATCATCGCCGTCGCGACGGCCTTCCCAGAACAGGATCCAGTGTCCGTGGGGGCGTTTGTGCGCGCCGGGCATTTCCTGGATCACCCAGCGGCATTGGGTTTTGCGGTGGCCATCGATGGGCTGGTGGAGGATGCCGATGTAGTAATACAGCATCGGCGCTTCGGACTCACCCAGGCCCTGGCTGGCCATGCAGTCACCCTCGCGCCAGACTGGGCCGATCTTCGCCTTGAGATCGGCGTAGACATATTCATAGCTCTTGCCGTAATCGGCCCAGGGCAGCAGCAGTGTGAAGGCCAGGCCCCACATCAGCGTGATGCCGCCAAACCAGGAAAACGCGCCGCGCCACTTGCCGGCCAGGCGCAGCAGACCCAGCGAGCCTATCCACAGGATGCTCATGCTGCCGGCGGCCAGCAGGGCCAGCGGCTGGATGGGGGTGACGAAGTCCAGCGGCAGCCACTTGCCCATGAAGGCGATGGCCTGGTGTTGCTCGGCCGGCAGGGTGGAAATGAAGTAGGTGGCCCAGATGCCGATGGCCAGCAAGCCGAAGCCCAGCCGCGAGAGCCAGTCCCAGGCCAGGTGGAAGCCATCGGGCAGGCGCGGCAAGGCACGCGCACCCAGCATCGCCAGCGGTAGCAGGACCGGCAGCAGATACAACTGGCGTGCCGTGGCCGAGCTTTGCAGCACGGCCAGGCTGATGGCGGCGAAGGCCAGCGGCAGCGCCACCCGCGCGCTGCGGACCTGGCGCCAGTCGCCAGTGGCTAGCGCCAGCAAGGCCAGCAGCGAGCCGGGCAGGGCGAAACCGGCCAGCGCGCGCAGCACCACGGTGTGGTCATTGTCCGAGCCCAGCTTGTTGACCGAGAAGCCGAAGAAGCGGCCGACGTTGTTGTCCCAGAACCATTCCATGAACAGCGGCATCGAGTGCTGGGCCAGCAAGGTCGGCCAGATCACGAAGAAGGGCAGCGACACCAGCACTGCCGCTCCTATCATCTTCCAGTAGGAGCGCGTGCGGCAGGCCGGCACCATGGCACTCACCGCCATGGCGGTGGCAGCAAAGGTCAGCGGCACGAACAGCCCTTTGGCCATCATAGTGATGCCCACGCCCAGGCCGAACCAGACGGCGGCCGCCCAGGCCGGCGTGCGCCGTTCTTCATTCAGGGCCAGCGCCAGCAGGCCATAGGTGGCCATGGTGCCGCCGGTCACCAGCGCCACGTCGGTAAACATGTCATGGGCGTGCTTGACCATACCGGGCGAGCCGGCGAACAGGGCCAACGTAGCCAGGACCGGCAGGCTCATCAGGGTGCGCTGGTGCCACATCAGCTTGGCGATCCTGGCCACGAAGACCAGGCTCACCAGGTTGTAGAACACGCTGGCCAGGCGCGCCCCATCGTGGTACGGCAGCAGCGGATGCAACAGCTTGGCAAACAGCACCGCCGTCCAGTAATACAGCGGCGGCTTTTCCATGAAGGGCTGGCCGGCATTGGTGGGTACCAGATACTGGCCGGAGACCAGCATGTGATGGATCATGCCGAAGGAATAGGTTTCATCCTGTTTCCATGGCCCATGGCCGACGATGCCTGGCAGCAGCCAGGCCGCACCGGCCAGGACCAGCAGCAGCCAGGCGGCGCGCTCGGGCAGGGCGCGCCTGGTCGCGGCCGAGGCCGGTGCCGGTGCGGCAGTAAGCGTCGTGCCCGCCTTGTCTTCAGTGAGCGAATCGAATAGGAACATGCTGGATCTACGGATGCGAGCCGGCAGTGCCGCTCGCGCAATCATCAAAAACCGAAAACCCGAGCGCAGCAGGGGGGAGCACGCAGCCATCAGCGGCCCACTCACCCCAGGAGCGGTACCGTTAGCCATATCGCCAACCTCTGCGCATGGGTTTTCTCCCCTCTACGCGTGATTGCTTTATTTTTCTTGGTGAGGATTGCTGCCTATTGGAAATCTTCCTGATTCGGAAGTTGGCGGCTGTTATGATGCACTGCAGAAAAACGAGCAATACCGTATTTTGGCACAGCGCCTGCATTAAATGACAGGTTTGTAAGGAAACTTGTGAAGATTCGAGTCATTCCCGCCACGTTGCGGCCGCCCAGGATAGCAAGCAAGATTGATACAGCACATGGAAGCAGGGGATCCCGGAGGCTGCCGCCCCGGTCATCACGATGGGGCGGACTATCCTGTTACCATAACGCCTTTGCCCCCCAGCCCGGTTTCCATGACAGGCCGGGCAGCCGCCAACGCAACGCCAGCCACGATACGTATGTCTCACCACATCAGTTCTTCCGCACTGCCCGAAAAAACCGGCATGTCGCGCGCCGAGGTGCGCGCCAGTGCTTCCCTGGCCTCCATTTTTTCCCTGCGGATGCTGGGCCTGTTCCTGGTCCTGCCGGTGTTCGCGGTGCACGCGCACAGCCTGCCCGGCGGCGACAGCGACACGCTGGTCGGCGTCGCCCTGGGCATCTACGGCCTGGCCCAGGCGTGCGGCCAGATCCCTTACGGCATCGCCTCCGACCGTTATGGCCGCAAGCGCATCATCGTCATCGGCCTGTTGCTGTTTGCACTGGGTTCCTTCGTGGCGGCCGGCGCCCACAATGTGCTCTGGCTGCTGATTGGCCGTGCGCTGCAAGGCTCGGGGGCGATTTCGGCGGCCATCACCGCCTTCATCGCCGATTCCACCCGGGAAGAACACCGCACCAAGGCCATGGCCATGGTGGGCGCCTCCATCGGTGTCACCTTCGCCGTCTCGATGGTGGCCTCGCCCTTGCTCTACAAGTCCATCGGCATGGGCGGCATCTTTGGCCTGACCGGCGTGCTCTCGCTCATCGCCATCGCGGTGGTGCTGTGGGTCGTGCCGACTGCACCCATGGTGCAGGCCAAGCGCGTGCCGCTGCGCGAGGTGCTGCGCCATGCCGAATTGCTGCGTCTTAATTTCGGTGTATTTACCCTGCACCTGACCCAGGTCGCCATGTTCATGGTGGTGCCGGCGGCGCTGGTGCAGATGGCCGGCCTGCCCTTGGGGGAACACTGGAAGATCTACCTGCCGGTGGTGCTGGCCTCCTTTGTCCTGATGCTGCCGCCCATCATCGTGGCTGAGAAATATGGCCGCATGAAGTCGGTCTTCGTCGCTGCCATCAGCCTGATGCTGTTGGTACAACTGGGCTTCTGGGCGGTGCTGTCGCATCCGCTGGCGCATCTGTGGATGTTGGTGGGACTGCTGTTCCTGTTCTTTGTTGCCTTCAACATCTTGGAGGCGGCGCAACCTTCGCTGGTCTCGCGCATCGCTCCGCCTGCAGCCAAAGGTGCAGCATTGGGCGTCTACAACACCTTGCAGGCGCTGGGACTGTCCTGTGGCGGCGCGCTCGGCGGCTGGCTCAAACAGCATGTGAACAATTCCGCGGTCTTCCTCTTGTGTGCCGTGCTCACGGCGACCTGGCTTATAATCGCGGCTAACATGAAAAACCTGCCGCGCCGCGCTGCGCCGGTGGCGGGTGCAACAGCCTAAACGTATTGGAGAAACAATGGCATCGGTCAACAAAGTCATCATCGTCGGCAACCTGGGGCGCGATCCCGAAACGCGCTACATGCCCAACGGCGAAGCCGTCACCAACATCGCCGTCGCCACGACCGAAAGCTGGAAGGACAAGAACACCGGCGAAAAGAAGGAACTCACCGAATGGCACCGTATCACCTTCTACCGCAAGCTGGCTGAAATCGCCGGCCAGTACCTGAAGAAGGGCTCGCAGATCTACGTCGAAGGCCGCCTGCAGACCCGCAAGTGGCAGGACAAGGAAGGCGTGGAGCGCTACACCACCGAAATCATCGCCGACACCATGCAGATGCTGGGTGGCCGTCAAGGCGCCGGCGGTGGTGGCGGCATGGACGAAGGTAGCTACGGTGGTGGCGGTGGCGGCGGCTACGGCGGCGGTGCGCCGCGCCAGAGCGCCGGTGGTGGTGCAGCCGGTGGCGGCGCCCCGCGCCAGCAGCCGGCCCAACGCCCGGCGCCGAACTTCTCGGACATGGACGACGATATTCCTTTCTGATCGTACAAGATTAATTTTGTAAAGAAGTAGGCAGTCGATTCAATCGAACCTACTGTTTTATAAGATTTAATCCGGTTTTTACCGACCCCTCACTTCGTAAAGGAGTGAGGGGTTTTTGTTGAATTGCATTGAAATCTGACCCACTTTTGGAGTGAACCCCTCGGGCTGGACCAAGGCCAGGAGATGAAGTGATACGCTTGTCGAGCCTTCTCAGGAGGAGCGACATCATGGCATCACGAGGTCCATATCGGCGGCACAGCCCGCAATTCAAGATACAGATATGCAGCGATATCCGCAGCGGCAAAATTGGTCGACGCGAGGCACTCAAGACTCATAACTTGTCGGCCAATCTCATGCAGATGTGGCTAGGGCAGTTTGATCGCGGTGAGCTGGATGCAGAAGATGCTGCTGCGTCGACGGTTGCAGAGTACGAGGCACATATTGCCGCGTTGGAACGGAAGGTAGGCCAGCTGACGATGGAGTTAGATCTCCTTAAAAAAACGCCACGGTTACGACTCGTCAGCAACAACGAGAACTCATCGATCGTCAGCGGCCCCAAGCCTGCTCCATCCGACGAGGATGCCAAATGATCGATCTGCCGCGTAGCAGCTACTATTATCAGCCCAAGCCGGCTACTGCCGCACTCGGTGATGCTGAGTTGGCCCATCTGATAGAAGACATCCACGATGTATTCCCTGGCTATGGCTATCGTCGAATCACATTGGAATTGAGGGCACGCGGGCATGTGGTCAATCACAAGCGCGTAGCCAGGATCATGCGTGAGCACGAGGTATACGGCCATCATCGGCGCAGGTTCAAGCCAGTGGCCGGCTCTGAAACTGACGTCGCCGTCTTTCCTAATCACTATCAGAACATCATTCCAACGGAGCCAGATCGTGTCTGGGTTGCCGATATCACCTACATCCGAATAGCATCCGGCTTTATCTACCTGGCCGTTGTTTTGGATGCTTGCAGCCGCAAGGTAATCGGCTACGCTTTATCTAAGCGGATCGACACGCCTTTGGCCCTGGCCGCGCTGACGGCCGCCTACAGAATTCGCAAGCCGGCGCCAGGCACCTGCATTCACCATACGGATCGTGGGTGTCAATATGCCAGTGCCTTATACCGGGATTCTTTGGAGGAATTTGGTCTGATAGGATCGATGAGTGCTCCAGCCAATCCATATCACAACGCCCAGGCGGAGAGCTTCATGAAGACGCTTAAGGTCGAAGAGGTTTATCTGGCCGGATATGAGAAATTCGACGACGTGGCAGCGAGACTGCCATACTTCATCGAAGAGATTTACAACGAACGGCGTATGCACTCGGCGCTGGGCTATCAATCACCTAACCAGTTCGAAGCACAACTTGCTCGGCAAGCGGCTTAGTTTCTCGACCAACCTTGGTCCAGCCCGAGGGGTTCACTCCATTTCTCAGGAATTTTGCATCCTGAGTTGACCCATGTTTAGACCACAATCCCGCTCATGACAGCGAGCGGGAGAACGGGGTGATAAACGTGGCCCTACTTGGAATTATTCGACGCTGGTACATCAGAGACCATATCTCAATCCGGGAAATCGCCAGTCGCCTGGACATCTCCCGCAACACGGTTCGCCGTTATATTCGCTTAGACGCGATCGAACCAGCATCCCCAGCAAGGCATTCGCCTAGCTCTCTTGATGAGTTTGCTCCCAGGCTCTCCGCTTGGCTGAGCGCTGAATCCATTAAATCTCGCAAGCAACGAAGAACCCTGAAACAGATGTTCCTGGATCTGAAAGAACTGGGATATGAGGGGGCATAGCCAATTTTTCGGCGCACGATTGCAGCGCAAATGCGGCGATTGTGCAATGAAGTCAGGAGATGTCAGCCTTCCGCCTAATTGACAACGTTTAGTTGTCTTTCGGCAACAGTTTATTGTGTGCAGCAAATAATCCTCATGAATGATCACGTTCTTGTTTTGCGGGAAGATGCCCAGCAGTAAAATTCCGTAAAGAAATAAATCAAGAAATTACGTGGTTTTCAGGGGTGTATTTTGCGTATCAAAGGCAAGAAATATAAGTTTGCCAATATTTTGGCAGTTCTCTTATGGTCTATTTCAACGATCAGCAGTGCTCAGACGATCCAAAGCGGTGATAGCGAAGAGCAGCGAAGACGTGCACGCGCGGAGGCATCTGAGCGCGAAAGGCAGTTAGAGGCACCCAAGGTCAACTTGCAGGAAAAGGTTGACGCGCCTGATTCTCTGGCTTTGCCGACTGAATCGCCCTGCTTCAAAGTCGATAACCTCGTGCTGCACGTGCCGGAGCAACTGCCAGCATTGGCACAAGCCGCCGGCGCCAGCGCATTACCGCAAGATCCTTTTCGCTTCGCGCAGCAATATCTTGATCAATATGCCGGTCAGTGCGTTGGCAAGGATGGGTTGAATCTGATAGTCAAGCGGCTCACTGCCTTGATTTTGTCGAAGGGGTATAGCACGACCCGCCTCGGCATCGCTGCGCAGGACCTCTCCTCTCACAGACTCGAACTGACCTTGGTGCCGGGCATGATCCGTGCGATCAAGTTTTCTTCCGATGCTGCGGGTACCACTTGGAAAAGTGCTTTTCCCACTGGCCCAGGTCAGTTGCTCAATCTGCGAGATCTGGAGCAAGGTCTTGAGCAGATGAAGCGGGTACCCACCCAGGATGTCACGATGGAAATCGTTCCTGGGGAGCTCCCCGGCGAGAGCGACGTGGTCATCACCGTGAAGCGCAAAACACCGTGGAAGCTCACGGCCGCGCTGGATGACAGCGGCGCGAAGGGAACGGGCAAGTTGCAAAGCAGTGTCAACCTGGCCTGGGACAATCTCTTCGGCCTCAATGATCTGTTCAACATCGGTCTGAACACCGACGCGGACCGGCGGGGACAGCAACGCGGCACCCACGGTAGCAACATCTATTACTCGATTCCGTATGGCTATTGGACGTTCTCTGCTGCAGCGAGCACCTATGCCTATCATCAACAGATAGCCGGCCTGTTTCAGACCTTTGTCTCCAGCGGCAAGAGCCAGAATCTGGAATTCACCGTTCAACGGCTGCTCTATCGTGACCAGGTTGAAAAGCACAGCGTGCAATTCAAGGTCGCCACGCGCTGATTCAAAGTCTGGGCAACATGAGCATTGGCGGTGTACTCGACGCGAATAATCTTGCGACAGGTGCGGCAAATAGCATTACCAATGAGTCGGCCACCATTGACGCCGGTGGCAACTTAAACTTGCAGACGGCCACGCTCATCAATCGCAACAATCATTTTAGTACGACAGTACAAGAAGATCCGACGCTCACCCAACATGTGACGGAGTATGCGGACTGGACCCAGCCGAATATCTGGTACAGGGCAGATCAGGTGACGTGGAGCGATAGCGGTGGTGGCGGCATCGTGCTGGTGCGTCCCGATGGAAATCGCTTTGAGAAGTTCTACAAGCGCGATTACACCGAAGTGGTCCAGAAGACGGTGGTCTTGAGCAGTGACCCTGGAAAGATCAGTGCCGGCGGCAACATGATCCTGTCCGGCAATGTGACCAATGACAAGAGCGTCATGGTTGCGGGCGGCACGCTTGGCGGGACGGCGGGGACCATCAACAACGTCGGGGCCACAGGAACAGACACGACGGTCTGGCACATGACCGCAGGTCAGAACTACTATCACTGGGTGAGTGGTCATCCGCATACCAACTATTACACCTACAACAATGGTGGCGCGGCTTACGATAACGTGCAGGCCTCGACCACCAGCGATCTGCCGGTCTGGAGCGTGCAGCAGAACACCAATCCGGGCAGTAGCGCCAATCCTGCAGCTTCTCAACCCGCTAACGGCAGTACCGTCCCAACAGCCGCTGGTCTTTCCGGCAGCGCGGCGACTGGTAACCGCAACATCCAGACCATTGGTGGGGCGAGCAATGCCCTGCCTAGCCTGAGGCTGCCGAATAACCGGCTATTTACTTTGCATCCGCAGCCCGGACAGAATTACCTGGTCGAGACGGATCCTAAATTCACCGACTACAAGACGTTTATTTCAAGCGATTACATGCTGGGAAGGCTGGCGCTTGATCCGCAGAATATCCAAAAGCGTCTTGGCGATGGTTTCTATGAGCAAAAGGTCATCGGTGACCAGATCACGGAACTGACTGGCACCCGCGCCACCACTTCGGCCGGATTGAATGGCTTGACCACGTAATCGTCGGCGCCGATGCGCAGGCCCGTCAGTTTGTCCACGTCCTGGTCCAGGGCGGTGAGCATGATGACCGGCGTATTGTCGCGCTGGCGGATCTGCGACAGCACCTGCCAGCCATTGACCTGAGGCATCTGGATGTCCAGCAGCACCAGGTCGGGCTTCAGTGAGAGATGCAATTCCAGCGCCTTGGCACCATCGGCCGCATGGACGCTGCGCATCCCGCTGCGGGCCAGGTAGGCTGCCAGGATCTCGGCGATCTCGGGTGCATCCTCGGCGATGAGGATCAGTGCACCGCTGGCCGGGGCCGGCTCGCCCGATGAGGGGTGTGATGCCGACATTCTTTCCTTCTCCATCGAAACTCCATCGTTGTATCGCGCAATCCTCACGCTTTTCGCCCAGACTCCGCCTTCGCTCGCGATTGTACTGTCGGCTTGCCTGGTTTGCTAAAGCCTTGGCGTGCTCACCTCCGCGGCGACTCATCGATGGAGTTCCTGTATGCCCCGTTTTTTCATTGACCGTCCCATTTTCGCCTGGGTGCTGGCCCTGTTCATCGTGCTGCTGGGCGTGATCGCCATGAGCCAGTTGCCCATTGCGCGCTATCCCTCGGTGGCCCCGCCCAGCGTGAGCATCAATGCCACCTATCCCGGCGCCACGCCGCAAACCATGAACGATGGCGTCATCAGTCTGATCGAGCGCGAACTGTCGGGCGTGAAGAACCTGCTCTATTTCGAATCCTCGGCCGACACCTCCGGCAGCGCCCAGATCAGCGTCACCTTCAAGCCCGGCACCGATCCCGAACTGGCCCAGGTGGATGTGCAGAACAAGCTCAAGGCCATCGAGGCAAGACTGCCGCAGACGGTGCGCCAGAATGGCGTGACGGTGGAATCGGCTGCCTCGGGCTTCCTGCTCATGGTCAGTCTCACCTCCACCGATGGTCGCTATGACGAAGTACGCCTGAGCGACTATTTGGCGCGCAATATCGTCGAGGAATTGCGGCGCGTGGATGGCGTGGGGCGGGTGCAATTGTTCGGTGCCGAGCAGGCCATGCGCATCTGGATCGATCCCTTCAAGCTCAATGCCTTTGGCTTGACGGTGGGCGACATCAGCGCCGCCATCAGCCAGCAGAACGCCCAGATCGCTCCAGGCCGGCTGGGGGATTCGCCCACTGTACCGGGCCAGCAGATCTCCGTGCCGCTGACGGTGCAGGGGCAATTGCAGTCGCCCGCGCAATTCGCTGCCATTGTGCTCAAGGCCAAGCCGGACGGCTCGCGCGTGCTGCTGGGCGACGTCGCCCGGGTGGAACTGGGGGCGCAATCCTATGCCTTCTCCAACCGCGAAGATGGCAAGCCCGCGGGCGTGGCGGCGGTGCAGCTCTCCCCCGGCGCCAATGCGGTGCGCACCGCCGCCGCCATCCAGGCACGCATGGACGAATTGCGACCCAGTCTGCCGCCGGGGATGCATTTCTCGCTGCCCTACAACACCGCGCCCTTCGTCAAGATCTCCATCCAGAAGGTGGTGCAGACCCTGATCGAGGCCATGGTGCTGGTGTTTCTGGTGATGTACCTGTTCCTGCAGAACGTGCGCTATACCATCATCCCCGCCATCGTCGCCCCGATCGCCTTGCTGGGCACACTGGCGGTGATGCTGGCGGTCGGCTATTCGGTCAATGTGCTGACCATGTTCGGCATGGTGCTGGCCATCGGCATCATCGTCGACGATGCCATCGTGGTAGTGGAAAACGTCGAGCGCATCATGGCGCAGGAAGGCCTGGGCCCGCGTGAGGCCACCATCAAGGCCATGCGCGAGATTACTGGCGCCATCGTCGGCATTACGCTGGTGCTTACCGCCGTGTTCATCCCCATGGCGCTGGCCGGTGGTTCGGTGGGCGTGATCTATCGCCAGTTTGCGCTGGCCATGGCGGTATCGATCCTGTTCTCGGCCTTCCTGGCCTTGAGCCTGACGCCAGCCCTGTGCGCCACCTTGTTGCAGCCGGTGGCCCCCGGTCATCACGACAAGCGCGGCTTCTTCGGCGCCTTCAATCGCGGCTTCATGCGACTGACCGCCCGCTACGAATCGGTGCTGGGCCGGCTGGTGGCGCGCGGGCTGCGCATGATGCTGGTGTATGCAGCGCTGTCGGCGCTGCTGGTGCTGGGTTTGCAGGCCTTGCCCTCGGCCTTCCTGCCGGAAGAAGACCAAGGTTATTTCATGACTTCCTTCCAGTTGCCGGCCGACGCCACCGCCGAGCGCACCGCACGCGCGGTGGACCAGTTCGAGCAATACCTGAAGACGCGCCAAGACATCGGCGCCAACCTCTCGGTGCTGGGTTTCGGTTTCTCCGGTTCCGGCCCCAATGCCGCCATGGCCTTCACCGAATTGAAGGACTGGAAGCTGCGCCATGGCGCCACTGCCGCCGACGAAGCGCACCAGGCCCAGCTCGCCATGGAAGCCGCTGGCGATGGCATGGTCATGAGCCTGCTGCCGCCGGCCATCGAAGAGTTGGGTAACTCCTCTGGCTTTGCCATGCGTCTGCAGGATCGCGCCAACCAGGGCTATGACGCCCTCAAGGCAGCCGAGGCGCAGTTGCTGGCGCTGGCCGCCAAGAGCAGCAAGCTCAGCGGCGTCTATTCGGATGGCTTGCCTGCCGGCGCCAGCATCCAGCTCGACGTCGATCGCCACAAGGCAGCGGCACTCGGCGTCTCCTTTGCCAACATCAGCGATACGCTCTCGGCGGCCATGGGTTCCTTCTACGTCAATGATTTCCCCAACCAGGGACGGATGCAGCAGGTGATCCTGCAAGCCCGCGCCGATGCCCGGATGCAGATCGAGGATGTGATGAAACTGTACGTGCGCAACCAGTCGGGCGGCATGGTGCCGCTGGCCGAGCTGGTCAAGGCCTCCTGGCGTGTGGTGCCGACCCAGTTGCAGCGCTACCAGGGCTTCCCGGCGGTGCGCATCTCCGGCAGCGCCGCGCCGGGCGTGGCCAGTGGCGAGGCCATGGCCGAGATGGAGAGATTGGCGCAGCAACTGCCGCCCGGCTTTGCCGTGGCCTGGACCGGCCAGTCGCTGCAGGAGCGCCTGTCGGCGGCGCAGGCGCCATTGCTGATGGCCTTGTCGATGCTGGTGGTGTTTCTGGTGCTGGCGGCCTTGTATGAGAGTTGGAGCATTCCGCTGTCGGTCATGCTGGTGGTGCCGCTGGGCTTGATCGGTGCGGTGCTGGCGGTGATCCTGCGTGACCTGCCCAATGATGTTTTCTTCAAGGTCGGCATGATTACCGTCATCGGCCTGTCGGCCAAGAACGCCATCCTGATCGTGGAGTTCGCCAAGCAGTTGCACACCGAAGGCATGGGTCTGGTGCCGGCCGCCATCCGTGCCGCGGTGCTGCGCCTGCGACCGATCCTGATGACCTCGCTGGCCTTCGCCCTGGGCGTGGTGCCGCTCATGCTGGCGTCCGGCGCCAGTGCCGAAACGCAGCGTGCCATCGGTACCGGCGTGTTCGGCGGCATGGTCAGCGCCACGCTATTGGCGGTGCTGTTCGTGCCGGTGTTCTTCGTGGTGGTACTGGGCCTGACGCAAGGCCGTAACGCCGTAACACCCTAATGCAAAGGCATCGACGAGGGGAACCCACGCTGGAAAATACCGCTGAGCGTTTCGATTCGGTTGCCAAACAGTTTCACTGGACCATGGCTGCGGCCTTCATCCTGGCCTACATCGTGGTCTATTACGGGATCTGTTTCATCGACCCGGAGACCAGCATCAAGCCGGCCCTGTTCGGCAGCCAGGCCGAGGACAAGCAGAAGTGATGGCTTGAGCGCGGCGCTTCGGCGCCGTAACTTATGCGGCCAAAACAAAAAAGGGCCCATCTTGCGATGGACCCTTTTTTTACTGCATATGGTGCGGCTGGCAGGAATCGAACCCACGACCCCTTGGTTCGTAGCCAAGTACTCTATCCAGCTGAGCTACAGCCGCGAAAGAACGAGATTATAAGGAGGTTTTGAAAAAAGTACAAACATTTTTTCGAGACCCCGTAAAAAATTCCTTCAATACACCTCGCGTGCCACAAAAGGATGGTACTGGAACAGCCAGGTCTCGCTCAGCGCCTGGCCCTGGTGGCGCAGGAACAGGCGCAGCTCGACCGGTTCCTGACCGTCGGCGGTGAGATCGAACTGGGCGCGCCAGTGACCGGCGACGCCATTGGGCAGAGCTTCCGTGTAGACGTAGGAAATGCTGCCGCGCGAGGCGGTGATGACGGCTTCCGGCTTCACGCCAAAGGGTAAGTTCTCCAGCGGCGCTCCCTTGAACTCGACCATGAACTTGCGCACCTGCTGCGGGCGCGCCTGTCCCGGTTGGCCGCCGCGGCCCAGGCGCGTGGCCACGCAACGTGCCAGCGGGGTGGGGAAGGGTTCATCCTTCTGCCAGCAGAGCCGGTAGCGCAGACGATAGCTGTTGCCAGCGCGTGCTGGCGCCTTGGGTACCCACATGGCCACGATGTTGTCGTGGATCTCATCATCGGTGCGCAATTCGATCAATTGCACCGCACCTTCGCCCCAGTCGCCCAGCGGTTCCACCCACAGGCTGGGGCGGCGTTCATAGTGCACGCCATCGAGATAATGGTCGAAGTCGCGGTCGCGCTGTAGCAGGCCGAAGCCACGCAGATGCTGGTCGCCGAAGGCCGAGGCCATGGTGCGGGGCGGATTGTTGAGCGGGCGCCATAGATGTTCCCCTGCGCCGCTCCAGATCGCCAGGCCATCGGAGTCATGTACCTCGGGCCGCCAGTCCACGCCGGTGCCTTTCACCGTTTCCGAGAACCAATACATCGAGGTGGTCGGGGCCAGCCCCAGGCGCGCCACGTCACGCCGCAGGAACAGCGCCTTGTCGATCTCCATGCCTACCCCCGCGCCGCGTTGCATGGCGAAGCGATAGGCTCCGGTGATGCTGGGACCATCGAGCAAGGCATAGACCACGACCGTCTCGCTGCCCGGCGCTTGCGGTTCGAAGAAGAATTGCGTGAAGTCGGGGAATTCCTCGGGACGGTCGGCCTGTGCCACGTCGATGGCGATGCCGCGTGCCGACAAACCGTACTGGTACAGATCGCCAATGGCACGGAAATAGGAGGCTCCCAGGAAGGCCACCCAATCGTTCTTGCGCCAGTCCTTGCGCGACTGGTCGGCCAGGCGGCTTTCCTGGAAGCGGAAACCGGCGAAGCCACTGCCGGGTGGCAGCCGGTGCGCCGGGCTGTCAGCCGGCATGTCGAAGTAGTCATCGCGATATGACAGTTCGCGTGCGGCCACCGGTACAGTGGCGTCGCCCTGACCATCAAGGATGAACATGCGTACCGGTACACGGAAGAACTTGCCGAGGTGGAAGAAGGTCAGCGGGAAGGCCCCCGGGCCTTGGGCGAAGACGGCCAGGTCGGTCTTGAAGTGGATCTTGCCGTGGGCGTCGTAATCGATCTGGTCGAGGATGGCGGCGGGCACTGCGGGCGGCGCCTGGTAGGGCGTGCGCGCCATGTCGCGGGCGCGGGCGATGAGCTGCTCGAAGGAAAAGGGCTGGGCGCGCCCCATCTGCATCCCCTGCGCCGCCAGGGCCTGTGGTGACACGCCCAGCGCCGCCAGGGCAGAAGCGGCACCGGCGGCGGTGAGGAAGTGACGGCGGCTGGTCATGGGCATTCTCCTGTTCTGGACTGGGCAAGAACTCTACAGAGTCAGGGTGGCCGAGCTTGGTTCCGGCCAGCAAAAAAGCCCGCTGGGGCTCGCTCTCTGTAGCGGGCCTGCAGCGGGCTTGGAAGTGAATGCTTCTTGCCGGGATGGCGGGGATCAGTACTCCCAGAACATCTTCTGGATTTCCTTGGTGTCGGTGGTCTTGGTCAGGGCCAGCATCAGCAGGATGCGGGCTTTCTGCGGGTTCAGAGTGTCGGAGACCACGAAGTCCAGCTTGTCGTCGTCGGCTTCGCCATTGCGCGCCACGATGCCTTGACCGACGCGGCTGGAACGCACGATGACCACGCCCTTCTTGCGAGCTTCGGTGAGCGCCGGGACCACGGTGTTGTTGAGGCTGCCGTCACCCACGCCAGCGTGGATGATGCCCTGTGCGCCAGCGGCCACGAAGGCGTTGAGTGCGATCGGGTTCATGTTGGCGTAGCCGTAGACGATGTCCACTTGCGGCAGCTTGTCCAGGTTCATGATGTCGAACGGCGTGTCAACCGTGTTCTTGCGGGTGGACTGGCGATAGAAGTAAGGCTTGTTGCCCTGGATGTAGCCCAGGAAACCCAGTTCCGGCGTCTTGAAGGTGTCCATGGTGGAGGTGTTGGTCTTGGTCACTTCGCGGCCAGCATTGATCTGGTCGTTCAGTGCCACCAGCACGCCCTTGCCGACGGCTTCCTTGGAGCCGGCCAGCAGCACGGCGTTGTACAGGTTGATCGGACCATCGGCGCTGATGGCGGTGGACGGACGCATCGCACCCACGATCACCACCGGCTTCTTGCTCTTGACCACCAGGTCCAGGAAGTAGGCGGTTTCTTCAATGGTGTCGGTGCCGTGGGTGATGACGATGCCATCCACGTCGCTCTGCGCCAGCAAGGTGTTGACGCGCTTGGCCAGCTTGAGCCAGGCGTCGTTGTTCATGTTTTCGCTGGCGATCTGCATGACCTGCTCGCCGCGCACGTTGGCGACCTTCTTCAGTTCGGGAACGGCGGCGATCAAGGCATCCACACCGACCTTGGCAGCGGTGTAGCCTACCGTGGTGGTGCTGGTGGCACCGGTGCCGGCGATGGTGCCGCCGGTGGCCAGGATGACCACATTGGGCAGGGTTTGCGCGTGCGCGGCCGCGGCTGCAGCCAGGCAGAGCAGGACCAGCATTTGCTGGAAGAATTTTTTGATGTACATGTGTGCCTCTGAACGTGTGATTGAACGGATTTTCTTGGTTTTATCTTGGTTGTTCTTAGTTTTTTTAATTTTTTTAGTTTGCCCGGTGAGGATGGACTGCGCCGGATGGCGTGAGGTCATCCTTGCCAAAGCGCCGACAAGATAGCATCGGCTCGCGTGGCAATCAAAGCTTTTTTTAACGAATGGGAAAGCTGCAAGACAGGCCGATCTGAAGCGCAGTTCATGCACGTTTCGTGCGTAATGCTGCGGTTCGAAGGCCTGCAATGAGAAGAATGACTCGCAACTTCCACCGGCATGAGGCGTGCTGCGCGCTGGCCTGGAAGGCGCCCCGGGGCCGGCGGAGACGGACGATGAAAAAATAAGTAAACCGCCATGAAGAGCTTGGAAGATATCACCGAAGCGGCCAGTCGCAAAGCCGGACCAGCGCGCTCTTGTCATGCTTGATCGGCGGTTCGTGCAATGGCCCGCTCTCGGGTAAGATGGTGCTGCGCACAAGTCCTTTCGATGAATGACCGGCCCGACCGGCCGCGCCGCTCCAGCGCATCCTGACCCCACACCGGCGCGGCGCGCGGCAATGATGGAGAACCACGATGTTTGCCACAGAAAAATTCACCAACCCCGACGCCGCCTATGCACGCGTGCTGGAAATCTACGAGCACAATACCGCCATCCTGCGTGATGCCTTCCGCCAGTTTTCCCGTGGCCAGGGTATGGAGCAGCGGGTGCGCGCCTGCTATCCCTTCGTGCGCATCACCACCGAAAAATCCACCCATGCCGATACCCGTCAATCCTTCGGTTTCGTGGCCGGCCCCGGTTGCTACCAGACCACGCTGACCCGGCCCAAGCTGTTCCATCAATATCTGCTGGCGCAATTCAAGCTGGTGCTGCAGAACCATGAAGTGCCGCTGGAGGTGGGTGTGAGCGACATGCCCATCCCGGTCCACTTCGCCTTCCCCGAGGGCATCCACGTGGAGGGCAGTCTGGACCCGGAACACCTGCGCACGCTGCCCGATTATTTCGACCTGCCAGACCTGGCGGCTATGGATGATCGCATTGCCAATGGCAGCTATGAAGTCGATAACGGCGCCTGGCGCGAGGGCCCGCATCCGCTGGCCTTGTTCACCGGCCCGCGCATCGATTATTCGCTGCACCGCCTGCGCCACTACACGGCCACTTCGCCGGATCAGTTCCAGCGCTACGTGCTCTTTACCAACTATGCCTTCTACGTCGATGAATTCGTGCGTCTGGGCCGACGTCTGATGGAGCCCACCGACGACCCGGATGAGTTGGCCTATCGACGCCAGTACACTGCCTTCGTCGAGCCCGGTAATGTCACCACCTGGAGTGCCAACCAGACCGGTACAGATGTCCGTACAGCTTCCGGCGTGGCACCAGCACGGCAGCCGCAGATGCCGGCCTATCACTTGCAGCGCGCCGATGGCAGCGGCATCACCCTGGTCAATATCGGCGTGGGCCCGTCCAATGCCAAGACCGTGACCGATCACGTGGCGGTGCTGCGTCCGCATGGCTGGCTGATGCTGGGGCATTGCGCGGGGCTGTCGGCCTCGCAGCGCATGGGCGACTACGTGCTGGCCCACGCTTACGTGCGCGACGATCATGTGCTCGATGACGACCTGCCGCTGTGGGTGCCGATCCCGGCCTTGGCCGAAGTGCAATTGGCGTTGCAGGATGCGGTGGCCAGCATCACCCAGCTGGACGGTTATGAATTGAAGCGCATCATGCGTACCGGCACCGTGGCCTCGGTCGATGACCGCAACTGGGAGTTGCGCGATCACCGGATGCCGCTGTTGCGCTTCTCGCAGAGCCGCGCCATCGCGCTGGACATGGAGAGCGCCACCGTGGCCGCCAATGGCTTCCGCTTCCGCGTACCCTACGGCACCTTGCTGTGCGTGTCGGACAAGCCGCTGCATGGCGAGATCAAGCTGCCCGGCATGGCCAATACCTTCTACGAGCAGCGCGTGGCGCAGCACTTGCAGATCGGTATCCGGGCGCTGGAGCTGTTGCGCAACAATGGGGTGGAGCAACTGCACAGCCGCAAGCTGCGCAGCTTTGCGGAGCCGGCCTTCCGCTGATTGCTGTGGTTACTCGACTGCCAGATGAAAAGCCCGCGACGCTGCATGTCGCGGGCTTTTTTTGTTCATGCCGAACGCGGCGGCAAACGATGGCTGAATGTGAGGTGGTAGTACAGGGCCGCACCGATGAGCAGCGCGACGGCGGCCACGCACAGCGAAGGTGTGAAGGAACCACTGCCATGCACCAGCGCAGTGGCCAGCGGCGGTCCGGCGATCTGGCCGATGCCGTAGGCGGCGGTCATCAGGGCCATCAGGCTACTGGCCTGTTCGCCGCGCAGGCGGCGCGCTTCGCGCATCCCGAACAGCGTGATGGCCGTGAAGGGCAGGCCCAGCAGCAGGCAACTGAGGGCAAAGCCCAGCGCATTGGGCCAGAAGATCGATAGCAGCACCCCCAGGGCCTGCATCAGGTAGGCCCCGATCAGTAACAACCGCTGGTCCCCCTGCACCGACAGCCGGGTGGCGCTGAAGGCGCCCACGGCCACCGACAATCCGAAGATGGGCCAGAAGTAATCCGGCCAGGCCGAGCCCGGCAGGGCCCGGCGCGCGATCACCGGCAGGAAGGTGGCGGTGATGATGTAGCCGAAGCCGGCGATGCCATAGGCGATCACCTGGATCAGCACTTCGCGCTTGTGCTGTGGCGTTTCGGGCTGTTGCATCTGGCTGGTGTGGTCCTGGTGCTCATGCACCTTGAGCTGGGCGCCGGCATCGAAGCTGAAGGCGGGCCAGACCACGGCGCTCAGTGCCAGGGCGATCACGCCGAAGGCGATCCAGCCCCCGGCGGCCAGCCAGCCGGCTGCGATCATCGGGCCCGACAGCAAGCCGGTCAGCGCGATCCCCAGGCCGGGGCCGCAGAAGATTACGCCGCCCAGTTCCGGGCGTCCCAATTGCGTGAGCTGTTGCAGACACCAGCCCGCGGTATAGACAAAGACATAGGCGCTGGCCACCCCCGAGAGCAGGCGCATCCACAGCCAGGCCCAGTCCTGATGCAGCACGCCCATGCCCAGCGTAAGCAGGATGGTGGCCACCAGGCCGGCGCGCAGCAGGGCCACGCCGCGTCGGCTGCGATACAGGGCGCACAGCATGGCCCCCAGGAAGTAACCCAGGTAGTTGGCCGTGGCCAGCCAGCCGCCCATCTGCAGCGACAAGCTGCCTTCGTGCAGCATCATCGGCAGCAGTGGCGTGAAGGCGAAGCGGCCGATGCCCATGGCTACCGACAGCGCCACCATGCCGGACAGGCAGACCTTCCAGGCCTGGCCGTGGCGGGGATGGGGGGCGGTAGATTGATGTGAAGACATGGGGGAGCGCATGAGCGTGTGAGCGTGTGATGAATGGGTATCCATGCTATCGTTTTTGGGTCATTCTAAAAAATGAATAATAAGGATGACTTCATCTTGATCTGAGAACATTGTCTGGAGCCTCGCATGGAACTGGCCGAACTGGAAATCTTCCGCACCGTGGTGGCCGAGGGTGGCATCACGCGCGCCGCCGAGCGGCTCAACCGGGTGCAATCCAATGTCACCACGCGCATCAAGCAACTGGAAGAATCCATCGGCGTACCACTGTTCGTGCGTGAGCGGCGGCGTCTGGTGCTGACCGCAGCCGGCGAAGCGCTGCTGGACTATGCCGAGCGCATCCTCGATCTGGCGCAGGAGGCACGCCAGGTGGTGGCGCCGCACAGCCCGCGCGGCCGCTTGCGCATCGGTTCCATGGAAAGCGCCGCGGCCAGCCGGCTACCCACGCCGCTGGCGGAGTTCCACCAGCGCTGGCCGGAGGTGCGGCTGGAGTTGTCGACTGGGCCCACCGATGTGCTCATGGCCGGGGTGCGCACCGGCAAGCTCGATGCGGCGCTGGTGGCGGGGCCGGTCGATGATCCGGCCTTCGAGGCTACCCCGCTGTACAAGGAAGAACTGCTGCTGGTGACGCCGCGCAGCCATCGCCGCGTGCGGGCGCCCGGGGATGTGGAGCTCGATACCCTGATCGTCTTCGAGCAGGGGTGTGCCTATCGCCGTCGCGCCGAGGCCTGGTTCGCCAGCCACAGCCGGGGCGGTTTGCCGCTGCGCACGCTGGAGCTGGCGTCCTACCATGCCATCCTGGCCTGTGTGGCGGCTGGGGCGGGCGTGGCGGTGGTGCCGCGTTCGGTGCTCGTCATGCAGGTCGCGCCGCATGGCTTTGCCACCCATTCGCTGGGGCGGGAAGGGCGGGTCGTCACTTATATGATCAGTCGCCGCGAGCGGGGCTCGGCTTCCTTGTTGGCATTGCGTTCTTTACTTATGGCCAGTGCTTGATATATTGGATGCATATGGTGCATATAGAAGAGCATTTGATATGTGCTAAATATGTCATGTCGTGCAGTATATGAAGAGGGTGTAACCATTTGTAAAAACGGCTGCGACATGGCGTCGATTTCCCTATATTGAAGTTCCCCCTCCATTCTCCCCCCCGAGAATGGGATTTACCCCACAGCCCGCAAGGGTTGTGGGGTTTTTCTTTTGTCCCGCCCTTTTTTCTGTGCTTTCCACGGTTCGCTGAAAATGCTTGTCAGCTTGTTGTCAAGTTGCCGTGAGTATTGGTGAGATAATATGTTTTCAAATGCAGATTGGGCGGCAGGAAAAAGCAGTTTTGCGACCGGGTGGCTGATCGTTTTGTTACAGCGACTCTTTTCCTTTTGAGGCATGAGTTTCCGGTGTGCCGGCTGCGACCAGGTTGCCGCGTGCCGCCGACTGTATGGCCAGCACTGCCGGATGACTCAGGCGGCGTTCCACCGAGATGGCATAGAACTGCTCGCGGATAGCGTCGGTCTTGCCGATATCGACCAGACCATATTGCTTGCGGATCTGCGCGGCAATGGCGGTGGGCGCGGCAAAGATGCCAGCGCCAGCATCGCCGAAGGCCAGCAGTAGGGCGCCATCGTCGAACTCGCCGGTGATCTGCGGGCGGATGCCTTGCTTTTCGAACCAGCGCAGCAGGCGCGGGCGTACCGCGGCGTCTTCGCCGGGCATCAGGAAGGGCGCACCATCCAGACTGAGCGGGAAGCCCTTGCGATAGCGCCGCGCCAGCGCGGGCGTGGCGAAGAAGCTGGTATCGCATTCGCCCAGCAGGTGGTGGTAGCCGCGCACATCCACGTTGGGCGGCATGGGACTGTCGGCGATGATGATGTCCAGCTTGTGGATGGCCAGGTCGGCCAGCAACACGTCGAGCTTACCTTCGCGGCAGATGATGCGGATCGGCTCCTGCATGGCCAGCGCACTTTCCAGCAGCAGGTAGGCAATCGCCTTGGGCACCGCATCGGCCACGCCCACGCGCAATTGCAGGGCGCGTCCGCCCGGACGCAGGCGCAGCGCTTCTTCCAGTTCCTGGCCCAGGCTGAAGATGCGTTCGGCATAGTCGAACACCATGCGGCCTTCATCATTGAGTTCCAGTCGTCGTCCCACGCGCTTGAAGAGCTTGTAGCCCAGGCTTTCTTCGAACAGGCTGATCTGGCCGCTGATGGTCTGCGCCGTCAGGTGCAGCCGTTCGCTGGCGCGCGCCACGCCACCGGTCTTGGCGACCGTCCAGAAATAATGGAGATGCTTGTAGTTGAGGCTGGCCATGCGGATTTCCCTTCATCCAATACTTCGGTTTTCTCGAAGGATTATCTCAAAATATTCGAATTTTCATTCATCAGGCTTTCGCCTAAAGTGACGCCTTGTCCGGTAGCGATCTTGAGTTGTCGACGTGCCGGGCATCGTTGCCAATACTGATGTTGAGGAGAGCCTGATGAAATGTCCCGTTTGCACATCTCACAACCTGCTGATCTCGGAACGCCAGGGCATCGAGATCGATTACTGCCCGCAATGTCGGGGCGTGTGGCTCGATCGTGGCGAGCTCGACAAGCTGATCGAACGTGCCATGGTCAGCCAGGCGGCACCGACATCGGCCCCGATGCCGGCGGCGCGCGTACCGGGGCCGCCGCCAGCGGCCTATGACGCCCGGTTCGGCCACGGCGGCTATGGATATGAACATAAACGCAAAAAGAAAGGCTTCCTGGGCGAGATCTTCGACTTCGATTGAAGATTTCTTCCAAAGTCGAACAAGCGATTTTCGCCCCTGGCGGATGAACAAGAAAAGAGAGGTCTGACGTGAACGGCGTAGAGAGTTTCGCAAGCCTGCCCATGTGGGGTGGCTTCATCGTATTCGTGCTGGGGATGCTGGCGGTGGACATGTTCGCCCTGGGTGGGCGCCATGCGCACCGCGTCTCGCCCAGGGAGGCCTTGAGCTGGTCGCTGGTCTGGGTATCGCTGGCCTTCCTGTTTGCCGGCCTGATGTGGTGGTACCTGGATGCCAACGTCGGGCGTGAGTTCGCCAACCAGAAGAGCGCCGAGTTCCTCTCCGGCTACCTGATCGAGAAGGCGCTGTCGGTCGATAACATCTTCGTGTTCCTGATGATCTTCAGCTACTTCGCCGTGCCGCCTGAAATGCAGCGCCGCGTGCTGCTGTATGGCGTCATCGGTGCCATCGTCATGCGTGCCGTGATGATCTTGCTGGGTGCCTGGATGATCGCCCAGTTCAGCTGGATCTTGTATGTCTTTGGTGCCTTCCTGGTGTTTACCGGCGTGAAGATGCTGATCTTCGCCGACAAGGAAGCCGACCTGGGCGACAACCCGCTGCTGCGCTGGCTGCGCGGACATCTGAAGATCAGCAACGACTACGATGGCGAAAAGTTCACCACCCGCATCAATGGCGTGCGCTATTTCACTCCGCTGATGCTGGTGCTGCTGTTGATCGAGATTTCCGACGTGATCTTTGCGGTCGATAGCATCCCGGCCATCTTCGCCATCACCAAGGATCCGTTCATCGTCTTCACCTCGAACATGTTCGCCATCATGGGGTTGCGTGCGCTGTACTTCCTGCTGGCCGATTCGGCCGAGCGCTTCCACCTGCTCAAGTACGGCCTGGCCCTGGTGCTGCTGTTCGTGGGTGGCAAGATGCTGCTGTCGATCTGGTTCCACGTGCCGGTACTGATCTCGCTGTCCATCGTCGGTGCCATCCTGCTGGTGTCCATCATTGCCAGCCTGGTGCTGAGCCGGGACAAGAAAAAAGTAGGTGGCGCCGTCTGAGAGCACTTGTGAAGAATTCAACGTGGGGCTTGACCGGCTGGAGCAATCTGGCCGGTTTTTTTATGCACAGGTGAAGTTTATTGCCGTTCGATGCAAATTTGGCATCGCTCGTTTATTGGGGACGGAGTGCATTAGAATGTCAGCTCCACTCTTCAGGTTTGCAGCGTCTGCCATGGCCCGCCTTCCCCGTCTCGTTGTCCCGCACCAGCCTCATCACATCATCCAGCGCGGCCATGATGGCCTGGTCATTTTCCGTGATGCCGAGGATCACCTGGCCTTCCTGGGCTGGCTCAAGGATGCTGCGCGGCAATTCAAGGTGGCCGTGCACGCCTACGTGCTCATGCCCGACCACCTGCATCTGCTGGTCACGCCCAGCGATGACGCAGGGCTGGCACGGATGATGCAATGGATAGGACGCCACTACGTCCCGTATTTCAACCAGAAGCATGGGCGCAGCGGCACGCTATGGCAGGGGCGTTACCGCGCCACCGTCATCGATGCCGAACTCTACCTGCTGGCCATCTGCCGCTACATTGAGCTCAATCCGGTGCGCAATGGCCTGGCGGCCAGCCCGGGTGAGTATCCGTGGTCCAGCTACATGCATCACATCGGTGCCAAGCAGGATGGCTTGATTACCGATCATCCTCAGTATTGGTCCATTGGCAACACGCCCTTCGATCGCGAGATCGCCTATCGCCAGCTCACCGAAGAGGGCCTGGCGCGCGCCGAAGTGGAGCGCATCACCGCTGCCACGCTCAAGGGTTGGGCGCTGGGATCGGACGATTTCAAGCAAGGTCTGGAGCGCCAGACCCATCGCCGTGTCAGTCCGGCCAAGCGCGGACGCCCGGCGGTGGTCCGCCCCGTGACTGAAGTTGAAGACGTATCCGTAGGAAAAGATTCGTAGTCGTTCAAAAATAAATGTGTTGAATCAATGAGTTAGATGTTTTCATCTTTGCTCTGTCCCTAATTAAAAAATCCGTAAATTTCTAGGGAATTAAATTGGACTCAGACCCCATTTATTTTCATTGAACTATTGGGTGCCGTGCACTATTCTTCAAATCCTTACTGTCAATGTGGTGGAGCACCGTTATGCACGCGCAAGGCCTTTACGACCCAGCAAATGAACATGACGCCTGTGGCGTCGGTTTCATCGCCCACATCAAGGGCAAGAAATCCCATTCCATCGTTGACCAGGGTTTGCTCATCCTGAAGAACCTGGATCACCGGGGCGCAGTCGGCGCCGATGCCTTGATGGGTGACGGTGCCGGTATCCTGATCCAGATCCCCGATCAGTATTACCGTGAAGAGATGGCCAAGCAGGGCGTGGACCTGCCGCCGCCCGGTGAATATGGCGTGGGCATGATCTTCCTGCCCAAGGAAAACGCTTCCCGCATTGCCTGTGAACAGGAAATCGAACGCTCGGTGCTGGCCGAAGGCCAGATCGTGCTGGGCTGGCGCGACGTCCCCGTCGATCGCGACATGCCGATGTCGCCCACCGTGCGCGAAAAAGAACCGGTGATCCGCCAGATCTTCATCGGCCGCGGCCCGGACGTGATGGTCACCGATGCGCTGGAACGCAAGCTCTACGTGATCCGCAAGTCGTCCGGCCACGCCATCCAGGCGCTGAACCTGTTGCACGGCAAGGAATTCTTCGTGCCCTCGATGTCGGCCCGCACCGTGGTCTACAAGGGCTTGCTGCTGGCCGACCAGGTCGGCGTGTACTACAAGGACCTGCAGGACGAGCGCTGCGTCTCGGCCCTGGCCCTGGTGCACCAGCGCTTCTCCACCAACACCTTCCCGGAATGGCCGCTGGCCCACCCGTACCGCCTGATCGCCCACAACGGTGAAATCAACACCGTCAAGGGCAACTTCAACTGGATGCGCGCCCGCGAAGGCGTGATGCAGTCGGCCGTGCTGGGTGCGGACCTGAAGAAGCTGTTCCCGCTGATCTATGAAGGCCAGTCCGATACCGCCAGCTTCGACAACGCGCTGGAACTGCTGGTCATGGCCGGCTATCCGCTGCCGCAGGCGATGATGATGATGGTCCCCGAAGCCTGGGAAAACCATACCTCGATGGACGACAACCGCCGCGCCTTCTATGAATACCACGCCGCCATGATGGAACCGTGGGACGGCCCCGCTGCGCTGGCCTTCACCGATGGCCGTCACATCGGCGGCACGCTCGATCGCAACGGCCTGCGTCCGGCGCGCTACATCGTCACCGATGACGACCTGGTGGTGATGGCTTCCGAATCGGGCGTGTTGCCGATTCCCGAATCCAAGATCATCCAGAAGTGGCGTCTGCAACCGGGCAAGATGTTCCTCATCGACCTGGACGCCGGCCGCATCATCGACGACAAGGAACTCAAGGACACCTACGCCAACGCCAAGCCCTACAAGCAGTGGATCAACTCGGTGCGCGTCAAGCTCGATGAGTTGAAGGAAGAGCCGCGCCAGCCGTCCTCGCCCCTGAAGCTGCTGGACCTGCAGCAGGTCTTCGGCTACACCCAGGAAGACGTCAAGTTCCTGATGGCCCCCATGGCCAGCGGTGGCGAGGAAGCCATCGGCTCCATGGGCAATGACTCGCCGCTGGCGGTCATGTCCAACAAGAACAAGCCGCTCTACAACTACTTCCGCCAGTTGTTCGCGCAGGTGACCAACCCGCCCATCGACCCGATCCGCGAAGCGCTGGTCATGTCGCTGGTGTCCTTCATCGGTCCCAAGCCCAACCTGCTGGACACCAACAACATCAACCCGCCGATGCGCCTGGAAGTGTCGCAGCCGGTGCTGGACTATGACGACATCGCCAAGCTGCGCAACATCAGCGCGCACAGCGGCGGCAAGTTCAAGTCCTACGAACTGAACATCTGCTATCCGGTCGCCTGGGGCAAGGAAGGTATCGAAGCGCGCCTGGCCTCGCTGTGCGCCAAGGCCGTCGATGCGGTCAAGTCGGGCCACAACATCCTGATCATCTCGGACCGCAAGGTCGATGCCGACCAGCTGCCGATCCCGGCACTGCTGGCCACTTCGGCCATCCACCAGCACCTGGTCAGCAAGGGCCTGCGCACCTCCACCGGCCTGGTGGTGGAAACCGGTTCGGCTCGCGAAACGCACCACTTCGCCCTGCTGGCAGGCTATGGCGCCGAAGCGATCCACCCGTACCTGGCGATGGACACCCTGGCCGACCTGGCCAAGGGTCTGCCGGGCGACCTGTCGCCGGAAAAGGCCATCTACAACTTCCAGAAGGCAGTCGGCAAGGGCTTGCTGAAGGTCATGTCCAAGATGGGCATCTCGACCTACATGTCCTACTGCGGCGCGCAGATCTTCGAAGCCATCGGCCTGTCCAAGGCCCTGGTGGACAAGTACTTCAAGGGTACCGCCTCCAACGTCGAAGGTATCGGCGTGTTCGAAGTGGCCGAAGAAGCGCTGCGCCTGCATACCGCTGCCTTCAGCGCCGACCCGGTGCTGGCCAACGCACTGGATGCCGGTGGCGAATATGCCTTCCGTATCCGTGGCGAAGAGCACATGTGGACCCCGGACGCGATTGCCAAGCTGCAGCACTCGACGCGTTCGAACAGCTACAACACCTACAAGGAATACGCCCAGATCATCAACGACCAGTCCAAGCGCCACATGACGCTGCGCGGCCTGTTCGAGTTCAAGATCGACCCGTCCAAGGCGATCTCGATCGATGAAGTGGAACCGGCCAAGGAAATCGTCAAGCGTTTTGCCACCGGCGCCATGTCGCTGGGCTCGATCTCGACCGAAGCCCACGCCACGCTGGCTATCGCCATGAACCGTATCGGCGGCAAGTCCAACACCGGCGAAGGTGGTGAAGACGTCAACCGTTATCGTAACGAGTTGAAGGGCATCCCCATCAAGCAAGGTGCAACCCTGGCTTCGGAAATCGGCCGCGAACACATCGAAGTCGACATCCCCCTGCTGGAAGGAGACTCGCTGCGTTCGCGCATCAAGCAGGTGGCGTCAGGTCGTTTCGGTGTCTCCGCCGAATACCTGATCTCGGCCGACCAGATCCAGATCAAGATGGCTCAGGGCGCCAAGCCCGGTGAAGGTGGTCAGTTGCCCGGCCACAAGGTCTCGGAATACATCGCCAAGCTGCGCGTGTCGGTGCCGGGCGTGGGCCTGATCTCGCCGCCGCCGCACCATGACATCTACTCCATCGAGGATCTGGCCCAACTGATTCACGACCTGAAGAACGTCAACCCGCGCGCGTCCATCTCGGTCAAGCTGGTCTCCGAAGTGGGTGTGGGTACCGTCGCTGCTGGCGTAGCCAAGGCCAAGTCGGATCACGTGGTCATCGCCGGTCACGATGGCGGTACCGGCGCTTCGCCGCTGTCCTCGATCAAGCACGCTGGTTCCCCGTGGGAACTGGGCCTGGCTGAAACCCAGCAGACCCTGGTCCTGAACGGCCTGCGCAACCGCATCCGCGTGCAGGCCGATGGCCAGATGAAGACCGGCCGCGACGTCGTCATCGGCGCCATGCTGGGCGCGGACGAATTCGGTTTCGCCACCGCACCGCTGGTGGTCGAAGGCTGCATCATGATGCGCAAGTGCCACCTGAACACCTGCCCGGTGGGCGTGGCTACGCAAGATCCGGTGCTGCGCGCCAAGTTCTCCGGCAAGCCGGAACATGTGGTCAACTTCTTCTTCTTCATCGCCGAAGAAGCACGCCAGATCATGGCGCAACTGGGCATCCGCAAGTTCGATGACCTGATCGGTCGTGCCGACCTGCTGGACCGTTCCAAGGCGATTGCCCACTGGAAGGCCAAGGGCCTGGACTTCAGCCGCATCTTCCATCAGCCCGAGTCGAAGCTGCCGGTCTACCACACCGACGTGCAAGACCACGGCCTGGACAAGGCACTGGACCACAAGCTGATCGCACAAGCCAAGATCGCGCTGGAAAAGGGCGAGAAGGTTTCCTTCATCTCCCCGATCAAGAACCTCAACCGCACCGTCGGCGCCATGCTCTCCGGTGAAGTGGCCAAGCGTTACGGCGACGAAGGTCTGCCGGACGACACCATCCACATCCAGCTGCAAGGTACCGCAGGCCAGTCGGCCGGCGCCTTCCTGGCCAAGGGCGTGACCCTGGACCTGGTCGGCGAAGGCAACGACTATGTAGGCAAGGGCTTGTCGGGTGGCCGCATCATCGTGCGTCCCAACACCGAGTTCCGTGGTCGTGCCGTGGACAACATGATCTCCGGCAATACCGTACTGTACGGTGCCATCAGCGGTGAAGCCTTCATCAACGGCGTGGCCGGCGAGCGCTTCGCGGTGCGCAACTCCGGTGCCATCGCGGTGGTGGAAGGTACCGGCGACCACGGTTGCGAATACATGACCGGTGGCACCGTGGTGGTGCTGGGCAATACCGGCCGCAACTTCGCTGCCGGTATGTCGGGTGGTATCGCCTACGTGTATGACCCGGAAGGTGACTTCGCCGGCAAGTGCAATACCGCCATGGTCAGCCTGGAAAAGGTCTTGTCCGACACCGAGCAGGAGCAGACTCTGGGCCGCAACATCTGGCACAGCCTGCTGCGCGGTGGCGAACGCCAGACCGACGAAGCCATCCTGCGCGGCTTGATTGAACGCCACTTCAAGTACACCGGCAGCACGCGTGCGCGCTACCTGCTGGATAACTGGGCGGCGTCGCGCGCCAAGTTCGTCAAGGTGTTCCCGACCGAGTACAAGCGTGCGCTGGCCGAACTGGCCGCCGCTGCCGAAACGAAGAAGGAAAAGGTCGCCGCCTGATCCATCCGCAGGCAGTGATCAGACTAATCAATCAAGCACGCCGGCGGGCGTGGCGCCACCCAGAGTGAGAGCGCAGCCCGCCGCAATCCTTAGCGAGAATGTGAGAGGAAAATGGGAAAAGCAACCGGTTTCATGGAGTACCAGCGCCTGAAAGAGGCCAGCGAGGCGCCTGCCGCGCGCACCAAGCATTACAAGGAGTTCGTCCTGCACTTGAGCGACGCCGACGCCAAGATCCAGGGCGCACGTTGCATGGACTGCGGCATCCCCTTCTGCAACAACGGCTGCCCGGTCAACAACATCATTCCCGACTGGAATGACCTGGTCTATCGGGGCAACTACAAGGAAGCCCTGGACACTCTGCACCAGACCAACAACTTCCCCGAGTTCACCGGCCGCATCTGCCCGGCTCCCTGCGAAGCAGCCTGCACCCTGGGCATCAACAACGACGCCGTGGGCATCAAGTCGATTGAGCACTTCATTATCGACAAGGGCTGGGAAAACGGCTGGGTGGTGCCGCAACCGGCCGCCCTCAAGACCGGCAAGAAGGTCGCCGTGGTCGGTTCCGGTCCTGCCGGCCTGGCCGCTGCCCAGCAACTGGCGCGCGCCGGTCATGACGTGACCGTGTTTGAAAAGAATGACCGCGTCGGCGGCTTGCTGCGTTATGGCATCCCTGACTTCAAGATGGAAAAGTCGCACATCGACCTGCGCGTGGAACAGATGAAGGCCGAAGGCGTGACCTTCCGCACCGGTGTGTTCGTCGGCAAGGATTTCCCCGAGACCGTCAACAACTGGTCCAAGGAATCCGTCACGCCTGAAGAACTGAAGAAGGAATTCGATGCCGTGGTCATCGCCGGTGGCGCCGAGTCTCCGCGTGACCTGCCGGTACCGGGCCGCGAACTGAAGGGCGTGCATTTCGCCATGGACTTCCTGCCACTGCAGAACAAGGTCAATGCCGGCGACAAGCTCAAGAACCAGATCATGGCCACCGGCAAGAACGTGGTCGTCATCGGCGGTGGCGACACCGGTTCGGACTGCGTGGGTACTTCCAACCGTCACGGTGCTGCTTCGGTGACCCAGTTCGAACTGATGCCGCAGCCGCCCGAGTCGGAAAACAAGCCGCTGGTCTGGCCTTACTGGCCGATCAAGCTGCGCACCTCTTCCTCGCACGAGGAAGGTTGCCAGCGCGATTTTGCGGTCACCACCAAGCGCCTGGAAGGCAAGGGTGGCAAGGTCGAGAAGCTGATCGCCGCACGCGTCGAGTTCAAGGACGGCAAGATGGTCGAAGTGCCGGATTCGGAATTCGAGATCAAGGCCGACCTGGTGCTGCTGGCTATGGGTTTTGTCTCGCCGGTGCAGCAGGTGCTGGACGCCTTCGGCGTCGAGAAGGATGCCCGCGGCAATGCCAAGGCCACCACCGATGGCGAAGGCTGCTACAAGACTTCGGTGGAGAAGGTCTTCGCCGCCGGCGACATGCGCCGCGGTCAGTCGCTGGTGGTGTGGGCGATTCGCGAAGGTCGCCAGTGTGCACGGGCGGTGGATGAGTTCTTGATGGGTTCTTCACTGCTGCCGCGCTGATAGGCGGCTCGCCGAACTGCGGTAAATGATTTATATGATTTAAAGCGTATGACAGTGTAGTTCGTGTGACTCTGGACCCGGGTCGACGCAAGTCGGTCCGGGCTTTTTTTCGTCTGCGCGCAGGCGCGACATGGCAACGGGGTGCAAGTGTAAAATGGCCCATCGCCGCACGCCGGCACCATCCCGAGTTCGCACCGCAATGGCCACCCCCACCCCAATCCGCTACAGCATCACTTCCCTCGATCCCGCCTCTCATCTCTACGACATCACGGTCACCGTCGATACCCCGGCCGCCGATGGCCAGGTGTTCTCGCTGCCGGCCTGGATCCCGGGCAGTTACATGATCCGCGAATTCGGCAAGAACATCGTGACCTTGCGCGGCGAGTCCAATGGCCGCAAGGTGGCCGTCAAAAAGCGCGACAAGCACACCTGGCAAGCCGCTCCCTGCAAGGGCGCACTGACGCTGCACTATCAGGTCTATGCCTGGGATCTGTCGGTACGCACCGCGCACCTGGATCGCACCCATGGCTTCTTCAATGGCACCAGCGTGTTCCTGGCCGCCCATGGTTTCGAAGATGGCCCGCACGTGGTGGACATCCGCCGCCCCGCAGGCGAGGACTTCAAGCGCTGGCGCGTGGCCACCGCGATGTCCGAACTCAAGGCCAAGCGCTATGGCTTCGGCACCTACGTGGCGCAGAACTATGATGAATTGATCGATCATCCGGTAGAGCTTGGCGACTTCGCCCTGGCCAGCTTTCAGGCCCATGGCGTGCCACATGACGTGGTCATCACCGGTCGCGTACCCAACCTGGACCTGGCGCGCCTGTGCGATGACCTCAAGAAGATCTGCGAAGCCCAGATTGCCTTCTTCGAGCCGCGCAGCAAGCGCGCGCCCATGGACCGCTACGTCTTCATGACGCTGGCCGTGGGCGATGGCTATGGCGGCCTGGAGCATCGCGCCTCCACCGCACTGATCTGCGCGCGCGCCGACCTGCCGGTCAAGGGCAAGCCGGAGCAGAGCGATGGCTACCGCACCTACCTGGGTTTGTGCAGCCATGAGTATTTCCACACTTGGAACGTCAAGCGCATCAAACCGGCGGTGTTCGCCCCCTACGATCTGCGCCAGGAAAATTACACCTCGCTGCTATGGCTCTTCGAAGGTTTCACCAGCTATTACGACGACCTGTTCCTGGTGCGTACCGGTGTGATCGATACCGAGCAATATCTGAAACTGGTCGGCAAGACCATCACCGGCGTGCTGCGTGGCACCGGCCGCAAGAAGCAGAGTGTGGCCGAGTCCAGCTTCGATGCCTGGGTCAAGTATTACCGCCAGGATGAAAACGCCAGCAATGCCATCGTCAGCTACTACACCAAGGGTTCGCTGGTGGCGCTGGGGCTGGACCTGAGCATCCGTGAACAGACCCGTGGCCGTCGTTCGCTGGATGACGTGATGCGCGGCTTGTGGACGCGCTATGGACGCGACTTCTACCACGGCAAGCAGCAGGGCGTAGCAGAAGACGAGATCCTGGCCGTGATGGAAGAGTTGAGCGGCGCCGACCTGAAGCGCTTTTATGACCGCCATATCCGCGGCACCGAGGATGTGCCGCTGGAAGACCTGTTGCCGGCCTTTGGCGTCGCCTACGATGCCTGCCTGCCTGCGGATGCCAAGCCCTGGCTCGGTGCGCGCATCGGCAAGGAGGGCGGTGATGCCAAGCTGGCGGCCGTGTATGAAGGCGGCCCGGCGATGCAGGCGGGACTGTCGGCCGGTGACAAGCTGGTGGCCATCGATGGCCTGCGGGTGCCGGCTTCGGGGGCGGATGGTTTGCTGGCGCGTTATCGCTTGAACGACACCGTGCGCATCCACGCCTTCCGCCGTGACGAACTGATGGAATTCAGCGTCAGGCTCAAAGCCGATAGCGCTCCGCAGGTCAGCCTCAGCGCCATGGGCAAGCCGGTGGCGGTGGTGCGCCGGCGTCTGGCGTGGCTGCAACCGGATGGTCAGGGCAAGGCCTGAGTGGCTAGCGAGAAGACGTAAAAAAACCCGCCAATTCACATTGGCGGGTTTTTTCTTGCAGCGGAAAAAGCGAATTACTTGGCTTCTTCAGCGCCGCCAGCAGCAGCTTCACCTTCAGCAGCCACTTGACCAGCCGGCACGGTGGCGGTGGCGATGGTCAGGTTTTCCTGGGTCACGGCGGTCACGCCATTGGGCAGCTTCAGGTCGCCCAGGTGGATCGATTGACCGACGTCCAGCTTGGACAGGTCGACTTCGATGAACTCAGGCAGGTTCTTGGGCAGGCAGGTCACGTCCAGTTCAGCAGCGACGTGGCTGATGATGCCGCCGTGCAGCTTGACGGCCGGCGAGACTTCAGCGTTCACGAAGTGCAGGGGCACCTTGGTGTGCAGCTTCTGGGAAGCGTCCACGCGCTGGAAGTCCACGTGCAGGACCAGTTGCTTGTATGCGTGGACTTGGAAGTCACGCAGCAGCACTTGCTCGACCTTGCCATCGATTTCCAGGTCCAGGATGGACGAGTGGAAGGTTTCCTTCTTCAGAGCGTGGTACAGAGCGTTGTGGTCAACGGCGATGTTCAGCGGGGCAGCAGTGCCACCGTAGACGATACCGGGGGTTTGACCCGCGCGACGCAGGCGGCGGCTCGCTCCGGTGCCCTGTTCATTACGCGCAAAGGCGATCACTTTCATTTGATAACTCCAATGTTGGCGGGGCTCATCGTGGAATCATTCCATGGACGGTTGCCCCGTGAGGTAAATATTCCCCGCGACCAGGGAATACGAAAAAACCTCGCTGCCGAACACTGCAGCGAGGCGAATGCAAATCTTATTCAGCAAACAGCGACATCACCGAGTCACCCTTGGTGATGCGCTTGAAGGTCTCGGCCAGCAGGTCGGCGCAGGTCAACTGACGCACCTTGGGGCAGCCGCGTGCCGCCGGCGACAGCGGGATGGTGTCGGTGACCACCAGTTCATCCAGCGGCGAATTGGCGATGCGGTCGATGGCCGGACCCGATAGCACCGGGTGCGTACAATAGGCCACCACCTTCTTGGCGCCACGTTCCTTCAACACTTCGGCGGCCTTGGTCAGGGTGCCGGCGGTGTCGACCATGTCGTCCATGATGACGCAGTTGCGACCTTCGACTTCACCGATGATGTTCATCACTTCGGAGACGTTGGCCTTGGGGCGACGCTTGTCGATGATGGCCAGGTCGCAGTTCAGGCGCTTGGCCAGCGCACGGGCGCGCACCACGCCACCGACGTCGGGCGAGACCACCAGCAGGTCTTCGTAGTTCTTGTTGACCAGATCACCCAAGAGGATGGGCGAAGCGTAGATGTTGTCCACCGGAATATCGAAGAAGCCCTGGATCTGGTCGGCGTGCAGATCCATGATCAGCACGCGTTCGACGCCAGCTTCCTGCAGCATGTTGGCCACCACCTTGGCCGAGATCGCCACGCGCGCCGAACGCGGGCGACGATCCTGGCGGGCATAACCATAGTAGGGGATGGCGGCGGTGATGCGACCGGCCGATGCGCGCTTCAGGGCGTCGACCATGATCATGATTTCCATCAGGTTGTCATTGGTCGGTGCGCAGGTGGACTGCAGCACGAAGACGTCCTTGCCGCGAACGTTTTCATTGATCTCGACCATGACTTCGCCGTCAGAGAACTTGGAAACGTTGGCCTTGCCCAGCGGGATACCGAGTTTCTCAGCGACGCCGCGCGCCAGTTCGGGGTTGGCGTTGCCCGTAAAAACCATCAGGTTCTCAAGTGCCATATGGGTATCCCTGGAATGCAATCGTTAAAAAGTCGAAAAGCCGACAATGCTAGACTTGTTCGGTCTCACATTGACGGCTTATTTTTCTGACTGGACCCGGGCCTGATTCAAAGGCCTGTCCGAATTAAATGGCAGGGGAACAAGGATTCGAACCTTGGAATGCCGGAATCAAAATCCGGTGCCTTAACCAGCTTGGCGATTCCCCTACGCAACTTGCTGTTTGCCGTGTCGGCGCGCTCATCATCAGGCGCTGCGTCTTCGTCAAACTAATTCTCAATTTTCAATTCTCTTTACGACTGCACTAAATGGGCGAGCGGATGTTCCTGCATCGCTTTGGCTTTCCAGCCGATCCAGCGCGAAGGCAATTGCTTGATCACTTCGTCTGCCTCATGTTCGTGTTCGAATGCACAAAACACACAGGCGCCAGATCCGGTCATTCTTGCATTTCCGAACTTGCCCAGCCATTCGACTGCTGCTGCAACTTCGGGGAAATGCGCGGTTGCCACCATTTCCAGATCGTTCTTCCCGAAGCTGGAAGCAACTTGTTTCGTCGCATCAGGAAAGTCCGTTATTCTGACGGGTTTGGTATCTCTTGTCAACAACTTTGATGAAAAAATTATTGAAGTCGGAACAGATACACCCGGTTCGATCACCACGTACCAGCAATCCGCAGTACGCAGTGCCGACAATTCTTCACCCACACCTTCGGCGAATGCATTGCGGCCGAACAGGAAGAAGGGAACATCGGCCCCCAGTTGCAGGCCCATCTTCATCAGCGAGGCGCGATTGTAGCCGCATTTCCATAGATGATTCAAGACCATCAGCGTGGTGGCGGCGTCGGAAGAGCCGCCACCAACACCGCCACCCATGGGCAATACCTTGTGCACAGTGATGTCAGCGCCCAGGTGAGGCTGGCCGCTGGCCTGGCGCAGCAGGTGGGCGGCGCGAATGACCAGGTCCGATTCGGCCGGCACGCCGGGCACTTCATTGGTGCGCACGATCCGGCCATCCTCGCGCAGCGAAAAGTCCAGCGTGTCGCAGCGGTCGATCAGTTGGAAGGCCGATTGCAGCAGGTGATAGCCATCCGGGCGGCGACCGGTAACGTGCAGGAACAGGTTCAGCTTGGCCGGCGCCGGGCAGGCGGTGAGGGTGGTGCTCATGCGTGGTGCGTTTATCCGGGATAGGGCGGTGGAGATGGACAGGCTCAGGGCTGCTTCCAGCCATCGATGGCGATGCGGATGGAGACCTTGCCGGCCTGGCTGGTATTGCGGCTCAGGTCGATGCGCTTGGGCCGGGTCTGGCCGCTGGCGGCATCGGTTTCCCAGTTGGCATAGGTGACGCGCCAGCCATCGCGGGTGCTGTAGCTGGTGTCATCCTCTCCGGCCTTGGCCACGAAGGGACGGCCAGACGCATCGACGCCGCTGCCTTGCAGCCACTGGCGCATCCCCGAGACCGGCAAGGGCCAGCCCAGCGATTGCGCAGCCAGGGCATCGACATCGGCAGCCACCTGCGGTGCGCGGCCCGACTGCACCAGGGTGGCGATGCCGGGCTTGACGTTGATGGTGGCCACCGTCTGGCCCAGCGGCGAGAACATTTCCAGGTTCAACTCCTGCGCGGTCTGCTTCCAGAAGAAGCTGCCATGCAGGGATTGCGGGCGCTGATCCTGTTCATACTGGACCGAGATGCGGCCATCGATCTCGATGTTGTTCTGGTAGGCCGCAGCGGCGGTACCGGTGGGAACCGCATCCTGCGACACCGTCGCGCAGCCGCCCAGCAGAGCGGCTGCGCAGAGGGTAGTGGCCCTCGCAAAAGCACATGTTTTGCTCATAACTTCACATTCAGACGCGCCAGCGTGCTCTTCAGGACTTCGTTCTGGGGTTCCTTCAGGCTGACTTCGCGCCACACCTTGCGTGCTTCGTCCTGCTTGCCGTTGGCCCACAGCACTTCACCCAGGTGTACGCCGATCTCGACGTCGGGGCGCAAGCCATAGGCGCGGCGCAGCTGGGCTTCGGCCTGCTCGGTGCGGCCCATGCGGAACTGCACCCAGCCCAGGCTGTCGGCGATGAAAGGATCTTCAGGGGCCATGTCGGCGGCCTTCTGGATCAATTCCAGCGCTTCCGGCAGCCGCACGTTGCGATCGGCCAGCGAATAGCCCAGAGCGTTGTAGGCTTGCTGGTTGCCGGGTGCGAGCTGGATCACGCGGCGCAGCGCCTTTTCCATCTCGTCGTACTTGCCCAGCTTTTCCAGGACCATGGAATAGTCGTAGAGCAGGTCGGTATTGTTGGGGAAGCGCTGCAGGCCGCCCTTGAGCACGTCGGCTGCTTCCTGGTTGCGATTGGCGTCGCGCAGCAGGCTGGACTCGGCCAGCATCAACTGCAGTTGCTCGCCATCGTTGTTGGAGTCGGCTTGCGCATCCTCCAGTGCCTTGCGGGCAGCATCGATGTCGTTCTTGCGGGCCAGCAACTGGGCGCGGCGCACCTGGATGTTGACGTAGCCTTCGCTGCCGGGTTCGGCCTGGTCCAGGTAACGCAGGGCCGAATCGAGGTCGCGCCGCTCTTCGGCAATGCGCGAGAGCAGCAGCAGTGCCTGGCTGGGGTCTCGGTCATCTTCCGGCTGCGCCGACAGGACCTGCAGGTAGCGCTGCAGGTAGTATTCGGCATCCTTCAACTGGTCGGTCTGGGCCGAGAGCACGCCGAGCGCAAAGAGCGTGGTGGCGTCTTCGCCGTCTTCCTTCAACAGCGTCTCGAACTGCGTGCGGGCTTGCTTGTAGTCCTTCTGTTCGACCAGGCTGCGGGCATAGGCCACGCGCACTTCACGCGAATCCGGGTACTTGCGCAGGAAGTCGGTCACCAGCTTGGTGGCGTCGGCATTGGTGGAGGCCACCTGGGCGGCGGTCAGCACGGCCAGTTCCGAGTCCGGCTTGATCTTCAGGGCGGTGGCGGCTTCGCGCTGGGCCGTAGCGGCGTCGCCCAGGCCAAAGGCGCCTTGCGCGAGCGCCAGGTGGGTTTCCAGCAGGTCGCCATAGGGCTTGGTGATGTTCTGCAGGATGGTGTAGCTGGCTTTCTTGTCCTTGGCGCGCGCCAGCAGGCGCTGGACTTGCATGATCATGGGGCCGCGTGCCTGCGGGGCGGCGTCGGCCAGGCGCTGGGTCAGCAGCGGCTCGATTTCATCGACGCTGTCCGAGAGCATGATCAGGCCCAGGTAGTTCTGCAGGGCTTCATCCGAATGCGGCGCCAGTTCGGTCCACAGGCGCACCGCCACCAGCGCTTCGCCCGCCTGGCGTGCAGCCACGGCCATCTCGGCGGCGCGCTTGGCCAGGCGCGGGTCGCGCGTCTGCTGGGCCGCCGACAGCATGGTCACATAGGCCGATTGCCACTGGCCGCGCTGGAAGGCGATTTCAGCCGTCAGGACTTTGTAAAGGATGTCCTCGGTCAGTTCCACGGCCGGTAGCGCATCTTCCTGCGGCTGTACCTTGGCCTTGGGCGCCTTCTTGCGGTTGCCCGCCTTGGCGGCGGCGGTCTTCTGATCCTGGGCCGCCTGGGCGTTCGCCTTGTCGCCGGGCTGCTGGAAGCTCGAGCAGGCCGTCAGCAGCAGGGAACTGGTGAGGAGGGCGATGGTTTTTTTCAAGATTTGATCCTGACGATTCGGAGAGTTTCGATTTTACGCGCAACAAACGTGGCTTTGCTGACAGCGCAGTGTAATCCATCTTTGACAAGCTTCCGCGCCCAGGTTGCACGCGCAGCTTCAGGTCTTGTTTTCGGCAAGTGCATTATCATATGCAGCTTCCCGCCCGTCGCCCCTTATCCGCAAGCCAATGCCAGAATTACCAGAAGTCGAAGTCACCCGTCGCGGGGTCGCCCCCTACCTGGAGGGCCAGATCGTCAGCGGCGTGGTCATGCGCCATACCGGCCTGCGCTGGCCTTTCCCGAGCGGTCTGCAGGCCCTGCTGGCTGGTCGCGTGATCCGCAGCACCGGACGGCGCGGCAAATACCTGCTTATCCATTTCGACCATGGCACGCTCATCGTGCACCTGGGCATGTCGGGTCACCTGCGCATCCTGCCGCCGGGCATCGCGCCGCAAAAGCATGACCACTTCGATCTGGAAGTCGGTGGCCAGGTCATGCGCATGACCGACCCGCGCCGCTTTGGCGCCATTCTCTGGCACGACCTGGCCGATGGCCACATCGAGGAACACCTGCTGCTGCGCAGCCTGGGCCTGGAGCCGCTGGAAGACAAGTTCAGCGCACGCGCGCTGTTCCAGCAGACGCGCGGTCGCAGCGCGCCCATCAAGCAGGTGCTGCTGGCGGGCGACATCGTAGTGGGGGTGGGCAATATCTATGCCTCGGAGAGCCTGTTCAAGGCCCGCATCAACCCCAAGACCCCGGCCTACAAGATCAGCCTGGCGCGCTACGAGCGCCTGGTCGAGGCCATCCGCGAAACCCTGGCGGCGGCCATCGAGCAAGGTGGCAGCACGTTGCGCGACTTCATCGCGGTCAATGGGCAGTCGGGTTACTTCCAGCAGAATTACTTTGTCTATAACCGTACCGGCGAGCCTTGCCGCATCTGTGCCACGCCGATTCGCCAGATCAAGCAGGGCCAGCGCTCCACCTTCTATTGCGTGAGTTGCCAGAAATGAAGGGCATTGTTGAATCGCGCCGCAAGACGGCGGCCCCGGGCGATGCCACTGGCGAGCAATATGAAGATCCCTCCTTTGCTGCCGCCGTCATCGCCTGGCAGAAACAGCATGGTCGCCACCAGCTGCCCTGGCAGAATACGCGGGACGCCTATCGCGTCTGGCTCTCCGAAATCATGTTGCAGCAGACCCAGGTAGCGGCCGTGATTCCCTACTACCAGCGTTTCCTGGAACGTTGCCCGGATGTCTTCGCGCTGGCTGCCGCCCCCTCTGAAGAGGTGATGGCGCTCTGGAGCGGACTGGGCTATTACACTCGCGCCCGCAACCTGCACAAGTGTGCGCAGCGGGTGGTGGAGCAATATGGCGGGCGTTTCCCGGATGATCCGGCGCTGCTGGCCGAGCTGCCCGGCATCGGTCGCTCCACGGCAGCGGCCATCGCCGCCTTTTCCTATGGTCGTCGTGCCGCCATTCTGGATGGCAACGTCAAGCGCGTCTTTGCGCGGGTGTTCGGCATCGATGGCTATCCGGGCGCCAAGCCTATCGAGGACAAGCTATGGCTGCGCGCCGTGGCGCTGCTGCCTGACGAGGATATCGAATCCTATACCCAGGGCTTGATGGACCTGGGCGCCACCCTGTGCGTGCGCGGCAAGCCCTCCTGCGGGCGTTGCCCGCTGGCCGGGCGCTGCGTGGCGCTGGCCGAGGATCGCGTGGGCGAGCTGCCGGTGAGCAAGCCCAAGAAGGCAGTACCGGAGAAGGAAACGGTGATGCTGGTCATCACCCAGGGCGCGGATGTCTTGCTGGAGCAGCGGCCTGATAGCGGTATCTGGGGCGGCCTGTTGTCCTTGCCGGAAATCGGCGTGAGCGATGCAGTGCGCTTCGACAGCGCCGTGCGGACCCTGGTGGCGCCCTATGGCGAGCTGGAAGGCTGTCGCAAGCTGCAACCGTTCTCGCATGTGTTTACCCACTTCAAGCTGCACGTCGCACCCTTCCAGGTGGCCCTGAAAAGCCGCACCCTGCACATCGCCGAGCGCGGTCTGGTATGGTATCCAACGCGCAAGCTGGCCGACGCGCCCTTGCCGGCGCCGGTCAAGAAGCTCTTGCTGGGGGTCTTGCGCAGCGATGATCTGCTGGCTGCGGTCTGATCGGATGATTGATTGGATGACCTGACAGTTGGATGTCGGGCACCTGACAGTTCAGTGCCCGGCACCTGTCAGTTCAGTTGGCGGTGCCTGCACACTACCTGTTCAGTTGCGCGGAAGTGACTGGCCAGTTGTTCAGCCAGATAGACCGAGCGATGCTGGCCACCGGTGCAGCCGATGGCCACCGTCAGGTAGCTGCGATTGTCGTTCTTGAAGGCGGGCAGCCACTTTTCGACGAAACCGCGGATATCGTTGAACATGTCGGCCACCTCGGGATAGGCCGCCAGGAATTCGATCACCGGCGCATCGCGTCCGGTCAGTGGGCGCAGCGCGGCATCGTAGTGCGGGTTGGGTAACATGCGCACGTCGAATACCAGGTCGGCATCCAGCGGCAAACCATGCTTGAAGCCGAAGGATTCGATGAGCAGGGTCAGCGGCGAACGTTCCAGGTCCACCAGTTCCTTGATCCAGCGGCGCAGCTTGTTGGAACTGAGCTGCGAGGTGTCCATCACCAGCCCGATATCCTGCAGGTCGCCCAGCATGTCCTTCTCGATGGCGATGCATTCGGTCAGTGTCAGCGGGTCGGCCGGATTGCGTCCCGGCAGCAGACGGTGCGACAGCGGATGGCTGCGGCGGGTTTCGGAAAAACGGGTGATGAGGGTGTCGTTGGAGGCGGTCAGGAAGAAGGCCTTGACGTCATGTCCATCGGTGCGCAATTGCGCGATGTCCACGCGTAGCGTCTCCAGGTAATCGGCGCTGCGGGCATCGATGGCCACGGCCAGCCGGTGGTCGCCTTCCTTGATGCGGGTCTGCACCAGCTCATAGAGCAGGGAAGGCGGGAGATTATCGACGCAGAAATAGCCGGCGTCTTCCAGCACATGCAGTGCCACCGATTTGCCGGAGCCGGAAATGCCGGTGATCAGAACGATTCTCATGCTGGCAATCATAACGCATCGTCTGTCAATGCGTGGCGTCACAGGTATGCCGAAATGTCGCCTAAAGTTTTCCCGTCAAGCGGGAAAGCCGCCCGGGCGGCGCTATTCGCCGTTCATGGCGCGCCGCTGGCGCTCGATGAATTCCTTGAGTGTATCGATGCCACGCAGTTGCAGGATGGTGTTGCGCACGGCCGCCTCCAGCAGCACCGCGATGTTGCGACCGGCCGCAACAGGAATGACCACCTTGCGGATCGGCAGCCCCAGCACTTCTTCGTACTGCGCATCCAGCGGCAGGCGTTCGTAGTTTTCTTCCAGGGTGCTGCGACGGACCAGGTGCACGATGAGCTTCAAACGCATCTTGCGGCGCACGGCGGTCTCGCCGAAGATGGCCTTGATGTCCAGCAGGCCCAGGCCGCGCACTTCCAGCAGATTCTGCAGCAGTGGCGGGCAGCGGCCTTCGATCATGTTGGGGGCGATGCGGGCGAACTCCACCGCATCGTCGGCCACCAGGCCGTGGCTGCGCGAAATCAGTTCCAGCCCCAGTTCACTCTTGCCCAGCCCGGATTCGCCGGTGATGAGCACGCCCACTCCCAGCACGTCCATGAACACCCCATGCATGGTGATCTGCTGGGCCAGCTTCTTGGACAGGTACACGCGCAGGTAGTCGATCACCTGGGCCGCCGGCAGCGGTGTGGAAAACAGTGGAATATTCTTTTCGTCGCACACCGCCAGCAGATCGGGCGGGGTGGACAGGCCCTGGGCGATGATGAAGGCCGGGGGCTCGCCGGCCACCAGCTCGGCGGTCTGGTAGGCGCGCGAGGTGTTGGAGAGGCGGTTGTAATACTCGATTTCCTGATGGCCGAACACTTGCAGGCGGCCCGGGTGGATCAGGTTCAGGTGGCCCACCTGGTCGGAGGCCGAGACGGCATCGCCGGAGATCAGGCGCTCGCCGCCGGGGAAGCCGGCAAACCAGCCCAGTTGCAGGGATTCACGGTTTTCTTCGTAGAGCTGCTGTATCGACAACGCGGAATAAGTGGGCATGTAGATCCGGTTCTGCTGGCGGTTGGATAGCGCGTGCGCGGCTGCTGAAGGACTCGGGGATCAGGACTCAGCCAGTCTTTTCCATCGAACTCTGCCAGGTCACGATGCGGGCGTGTACCACGGCAGGATCGGTCTCGATGGCGAGTTCGTTGCGGAAGGCGTCGTCGGAAAACATCTCGGCGATTTCCGAGAGGATTTCCAGATGCTGTTGCGTCACATTGTCCGGGATCAGCAGGAACACCAGCAGCTTGACCGGTTGGCCATCGGGCGACTCGAAGGGAATCGGTGCGGCCAGCCGCATGAACAGCGCCAGCGGCGACTTCAGGCCTTTGATGCGACCATGAGGCACGGCCACGCCATGACCCAGTCCGGTCGAACCGAGACGCTCCCGGGCAAACAGGTTTTCGGAAACGGTAGAGCGCGCGATGCCGCTATTGTTTTCGAAAGTCAGGCCGGCTTGTTCGAAAGCTCTTTTTTTGCTGGAAACTTCCAGATCCAGAACCACGTTTTCTGGAGACAGGATTTTTGCGAGATTAGTCATGACGCTCAAGGAATTGCCACAGGCTGAAGCTTTGAGCAGGATTATAGGCTTGTTTGGGGAGGGCGGAACGCTTTGAAAGCGCTGAACAGGAGGTGAATTCAGGCCGAAAGCCGGGATTTGAGGACGGCTCTGGCCTGGATGTCGATGATAAACAGCAACTTGTTGCCGGGATTACATTTTTACATTTCAATACGACCGAAGATCAGCAGCACATCGCCATTGTTCTTGTTGGACGACAAACGCGGCACGTAGGCGAACATGATCTTGGCTTTTTGCGTACCGATGGAGGCCAGTGGCAGCGGCACCGGGAAGGGGACGCTGTGGAAGTAATCCTGGCGGCTCATGAGCATGGCCGTGCCGCCCAGGCCCAGCTCCAGGCCGGTCTTGGCGATCGGGAACACCCATTCATAGGCATAGCCGGCCATGTATTGCGGATGGCGGTGCGAATCCTTGATGACGAAACCATACAGTGACTCATCGTCGCCCCGCTCATTGCGCAGGGTCTTGCCATAGCCCAGGCCCCAGGCGTGTTCATTGAGTTCGTTGAGCTTTTCGTGGGTGTAGGTGCTGCGGCCGTGGTGCGCCACGCCGGAAAGATAGAGGGCACCATCGCCCTGGTTCCAGATATTGGCGGCATGGTCCTTGGTCTGTTGCCACAGGCTGTACTGGTTGTCATCGGCACGGGCGGCCGGGGCCAGGGCCAGCGCGGTCGCCCCGAGCAGGGCCGAGCGGCGCAGCAGGGAGGTCAGCGTGGAAAAGGAAGCGGAAGAAAAAGCGGCCTGGCGCCGAAGCTGGGAGGTGGTTGTCATGGTTGTTGTAGAAGCAAAAAGCAGTCGTCCCATGCATTGCTGGCCTAAGCCGGGAAGCAGGAACGGGGTCATGCGGTGTTGAAGAAAAACGGAGGCGTGGCAGGCAAGCTCATCCGCGAAGGGATGGACTGCAATGGTGATGAAAATATCCTGCTACTGCGCTGTTGTGAAAAAGAAAGATGTTACCGAAAGCCCGCCATCCTGGCTGTCAACCCGAGACGGCAAGCAGCTTGCAGCGCGTTGGCTGCAAGATCTGGTCACAATTTACTGACAGCCGGGGCGGCTTACTGGCGTGCGTTGCGCAATTGCGAAGGCGGTTTGGCGCTGGAGAAATTGCTACGCCAGGGATTGATGTCCAGCCCGCCACGTCGCGTGTAGCGGGCATAGACGGCCAGCTTCTGCGGTTTGCAGTGGCGCAGGATGTCGGTGAAGATGCGTTCCACGCATTGCTCGTGGAATTCGTTGTGCTCGCGAAAACCGATGATGTACTTCAGCAGCCGCTCCTGGTCGATGGGCGCGCCCACGTAGTGGATCTGCACGCTGCCCCAGTCGGGCTGGCTGGTCACCGGGCAGTTGGACTTGAGCAGGTGCGACACCAGCGTCTCTTCCACCGTGGCTTCGTCGGTATTGGCGCGCAGCTGACTGCCATCGGGGTGCGGGTTGCCGGATACCGGTTCGATGTCCACATCCAGCCGGTCCAGCAGCAGGCCGGACAATTCACCGAACTGCACTTGCCCGAACTGGGCCGATTCGGTCAAGCTCACCTGGACATTCGCGCCGGCTGCGGCCGACAGGTCGGTGCGCAGCTTGTCCAGCAACTGCGCGCTGCTTTCCAGGCGTTCCTGGTTGAAGGAATTCAGATACAGCTTGAAGGACTTCGATTCGATGATGTTGGGAGAATCGGCCGGCACCATGAAGCTGGCGATGGCGATCTGGGGTTTGCCGCGCAGGTTCAGCCAGGAAATTTCATAGGCGGTCCAGAAGTCGGCACCGAAGAAGGGCAGGGTGCCGCTGATCTGCAATTCGGCGCGCTTGGGCGCACGCGGGATCGGGAACAGCAGGCTGGGGTCGTAATGGGTCGGATATGGCGAGCTCTTGCCCAGGGGCGAGCTTTCCGGCGAATGACCGGTGCCGGATGCGGACGGGGTGATGTGGTCCATGGGAATACTCCTGCGGTGCTGCGGGTTCAACTTGTTGGTTCTGTGATGCTGCCGCGCACCGGGGCAGTGGTGCGCGGCGTTCGGTGTCAGCCCAAGAACAGCTTGTAGAGCGGGTTCTTGGTTTCATCCCAGTGACGATAGCCCAGCTGGGCCAGGAAGGCGCGCAATTCCTTCATTTCCTTCTTCGGCACCTGCAAGCCGATCAGGATGCGGCCGACGTCACCGCCCTGGTTGCGGTAATGGAACAGGCTGATGTTCCAGCCGGGGTTCATGCTGGAAAGGAACTTCATCAGCGCGCCCGGACGTTCCGGGAATTCAAAGCGATAGAGCAACTCATCGCCCGCCAGTTCACTCTTGCCGCCCACCAGGTGACGGATATGGACCTTGGCCAGTTCATCATGGGTCAGGTCGAGCACGCCGAAACCGGCCTTCTCGAAGTTGCGCGCGATCTTGCCGGCTTCGTCCGCCGCCGACACCTGGATACCCACGAACACGTGCGCCGCCTTGGCATCGCTGATGCGGTAGTTGAATTCGGTGACGTTGCGCGGGCCCACGGTTTCGCAGAAGCGGCGGAAGCTGCCGCGTTCTTCGGGGATGGTGACGGCGAAGACCGCCTCGCGCGCCTCGCCGGCGTCGGCCATCTCGGCCACGAAGCGCAGGCGGTCGAAGTTCATGTTGGCGCCGCAGGCAATGGTGATGAGCGACTCGCCCTTGATCGGCTTCTTGCTAGCCTTGGCACGCTCCACGTAAGCCTTGGCACCGGCCACGGCCAGCGCACCGGCGGGTTCGACGATGCTGCGGGTGTCCTGGAAGATGTCCTTGATGGCGGTACAGACGGCATCGGTGTCGACGATGATGATGTCATCGACCAGTTCCTTGGCGATGCGGAAGGTTTCTTCACCCACCAGCTTGACGGCCGTGCCATCCGAGAACAGGCCCACGTCCGGCAGCGCCACGCGGCGGCCCGCCTTGAGGCTGCGCGCCATGGCGTCCGAATCGGTGGTCTGCACACCGATGACCTTGATGTCCGGGCGCACCGCCTTGACGTAGGAAGCCACGCCGGCAATCAAGCCGCCACCGCCGATGGCCACGAAGATGGCGTGGATCGGGTCCGGGTGCTGGCGCAGGATTTCCATGCCCACCGTGCCCTGGCCGGCGATCACATACGGGTCGTCGAAGGGATGCACGAAGGTCAGCTTCTGCTTCTTTTCCAGCGTCAGCGCGTGTTCGTAGGCATCCGTGAAGGAGTCGCCGAAGAGCACCACCTCGCCGCCGCGCGCCTTGACGGCATCGATCTTCACCTGCGGGGTGGTGGTGGGCATGACGATGACGGCCCGGCAGCCCAGGCGCGCGGCCGACAGCGCTACGCCCTGGGCATGGTTGCCGGCGGAAGCGCAGATGACGCCGCGCTTGAGTTGCGCCGGCGTCAGGTGGGCCATCTTGTTGTAGGCGCCACGCAGCTTGAAGCTGAACACGCTCTGCATGTCTTCACGCTTGAAGTAAATTCGATTATCAATCCTTTGCGACAGCGTGTTCGCCAGTTCCAGCGGGGTTTCTTGGGCGACGTCGTAGACGCGGGCGGTCAGGATCTTTTTCAGATAATCGTTACTCATGTTGGTCATCAGTGAAGTGAAGTCAGGCGAGCAGCAGCGGGTTCAGGCGCGGTCATATCGCAATCAGGTAAAGGAAATAAAGGCTGGGTAAGCCGCTGGAAATTCCTCCTGGGCAAGACTGGCCGGTCACCGATCCTGGCCAGGGGGAACTGGACATTATAAGGGAGCCGGGCGAGGCCACGCCAAGCGTGCACTGTCCAGGGGCGATATGAATGTTTCTTCCATTCTTGAAATCAAGCACTGCGGCACCAGCTAGAATGCTCGCTGCGCCACCAGACCGGGCTTGACGGGTGGCAAGTTTCCCTCCTGGCCGCGGCCAGTTCTCCACCTACCTGCCATCTGCATGATCGAATCCGCCGTCCTCTGGCTGCTCAATATCCTCGCCATTCCTACCGTGGGCCTGACCTCGGTGTTCCTGATCAGTTTCGTGTCGGCCACCTTGCTGCCGCTGGGCTCGGAACCGGCCGTCTTTGCGGTCATCAAGGCGAGCCCCGAGATGTTCTGGCCGGTGATTCTGGTGGCTACCGTAGGTAACACCCTGGGCGGTATTGTCGACTATTGGATGGGTTATGGCGCCAAGCAAGCCTTTGCCAAGGAGCGTTCCACGCGCTGGTTCCACTGGCTGGAGCGCTTCGGCGCCAAGACCATGCTGCTGGCCTGGCTGCCCGGTATCGGCGACCCCATCTGCACCCTGGCCGGCTGGCTGCGCCTGCCGTTCTGGCCGTCGGTGGTGTATATGGCCATCGGCAAGTTCATTCGCTATGTGTTGATGACCTGGCTGCTGTTGAACGTGCCGGATGGCTTCTGGCACAAGCTGGGCGACTGGCTGGCGTAAAAACCGGCCTGATATGAAGCAAAACGGCGCCGCAGGGCGCCGTAGTCGTGTTTCTGGCAGGGTGGGTGAATTATCCTACCAAGGTCGGCACCAGGCTCTCGACCACCCGGATGGCCAGGAAGGTAGCCGTCACGCCTAGCACGGCCAGGTGGCGGGTCTTGAGCTTCAGCAAGAGGCCAGGGTAGTGGTTCATCATTGCGCTATTCATGCTGATCTCCCTCACGCCTTGCATTGGGCATAGTCGGCCAGGGTAATGGCCAGGTTTTCCAGGAATTCGGTCATCAGTGCTTGCAACATGGGATCCTCCTTGCGGCGTTGGTTCAGGGCATGTCCCTGATGTCTGGATGGATTATAGGTTTTTACAATCAATTATATGAAATTGATTGTATTTATAAATTCAATTGGCGATGCCTATCGCCGCGCTAGTTCCTGCAAACGTCGCCCAAAAACCGTGCATTCCATCGCGAGTTTGGGCAATAGGCTAAAATGCACCTCCGGCAGCAGATTTACCTCATACATCGATGAACGCCCCCGCACAGATCCAGGCCTTGCTCACAGACGCGCCGCATGGCGCCGCCCTCCCGCGCTTGCGCGAAATTCCGTACAACTACACTTCCTTCTCCGATCGCGAGATCGTGATCCGGTTGTTGGGCGAATCCTCCTGGTCTCTGCTGGACGAACTGCGCGGCAAGCGCCAGACCGGTCGTTCGGCGCGCATGTTGTATGAAGTCTTGGGCGATATCTGGGTGGTGCGCCGCAATCCCTACCTGCAGGATGACCTGCTGGACAACCCCAAGCGCCGCGCCGCCCTGATTGAGGCCTTGAACCATCGCATCAACGAAGTCGACAAGCGCCGCCTGGCCACCGATTCGGCCGAGGCCGGTGACGCCGACGCCCAGCGCCGCAGCGCCAGCGTGGAAGCCTTGCTGAAGGCGGCCAAGAAGGCCATCGGCGACTTTGCCGAAGAATTCCGCCAGACCTACGATCTGCGCCGCCGCGCCACCAAGGTGCTGGGCCGCTACACCGCCCGCGACAACATCAAGTTCGACGGTCTCTCGCGTGTGTCCCACGTGACCGACGCCACCGACTGGCGCGTCGAGTATCCGTTTGTGGTGCTGACCCCGGATACCGAGGACGAAATGGCCGGCCTGGTCAAGGCCTGTATCGAACTGGGTTTGACCATCATCCCGCGCGGCGGCGGCACCGGTTATACCGGCGGCGCCGTTCCCTTGACGCCGATGTCGGCCGTCATCAATACCGAAAAGCTGGAACAGTTGGGCGCGGTCGAAATGACCATGCTGCCTGGTGTAGACAAGCCCTACGCCACTATCTACTCGGGCGCGGGCGTGGTCACCAAGCGCGTCTCGGATGCCGCCGAAAAGGCCGGCTTCGTCTTCGCGGTGGACCCGACCTCGGCTGAAGCCTCCTGCATCGGCGGCAACGTCGCCATGAATGCCGGCGGCAAGAAGGCCGTGCTGTGGGGTACCGCGCTGGACAATCTGGCCAGCTGGCGCATGGTCGATCCGCAAGGCGACTGGCTGGAAGTGACGCGCCTGGATCACAACCTGGGCAAGATCCACGATGTGGAAGTGGCGCGCTTCAAGCTGGAATGGTCGCACCCCGGTGAGAAGGGCCAGAAGACCGAAGTCTTTAAGACCGAGATCCTGGAAATCTCCGGCAAGAAATTCCGCAAGGAAGGCCTGGGCAAGGACGTTACCGACAAATTCCTCTCGGGCCTGCCGGGCGTGCAGAAGGAAGGCTGCGATGGCCTGATCACCTCGGCCCGCTGGATCCTGCACAAGATGCCCAAGCAGACCCGCACGGTCTGCCTGGAATTCTTTGGCCAGGCGCGCGATGCGATTCCCTCGATCGTCGAGATCAAGGACTATCTCGACGCCGAGACCAAGAAGGGCGGCGCCATCCTGGCCGGCCTGGAACACCTGGACGAGCGCTACCTGCGCGCGGTCGGCTATGCCACCAAGTCCAAGCGCGGCGTGCTGCCCAAGATGGTGCTGATCGGCGACATCGTCGGTGACGACGAAAACGCCGTGGCCGCTGCGGCTTCCGAAGTGATCCGCATGGCCAACAACCGCGTGGGCGAAGGCTTCGTGGCCGTGAGCCCGGAAGCGCGCAAGAAGTTCTGGCTGGACCGTTCGCGTACCGCCGCCATCGCCAAGCACACCAACGCCTTCAAGATCAACGAAGACGTGGTGATCCCGCTGAACCGCATGGGCGAATACACCGACGGCATCGAGCGCATCAACATCGAACTGTCGATCAAGAACAAGCTGCAACTGCTGGCCGAACTGGACAGCTTCTTCGTCAAGGGCAACCTGCCGCTGGGCAAGAGCGATGACGCCGAAGGCGACGACATTCCCGCTGCCGAAATGCTGGAAGACCGCGTGCACCAGGCCGAAAGCCTGCTGGAGCAGACCCATGCGCGCTGGTCCTATCTGCTGGCCAATCTCGACAAGCCGCTCAATGAAGCGGGTAACGAGATGATCGCACTGGGGATGGAAAAGCTGGGCGAGACCTTCATCAAGCGGGTCTTTGAGCAGCCTGATGCCAAGGTTTTCCACGTGGTGCAGGACCGCACCGTGCGCATTTCCTGGAAGCAGGAAGTGCGGGCGCAACTGCGCCAGATCTTCTCGGGCGCGGCCTTCAAGCCCATCCTGGAAGAATGCCAGGCCATTCACAAGCGCGTGCTGCGCGGCCGCGTCTTCGTGGCGCTGCACATGCACGCGGGTGACGGCAACGTGCACACCAACATCCCGGTCAATTCCGATCACTACGACATGCTGCAGGATGCCCACGTCGCCGTGGCCCGCATCATGAAGCTGGCCCGTTCGCTCAATGGCGTGATCTCGGGCGAGCACGGTATCGGCATCACCAAGCTGGAATTCCTGACCGAAGACGAGATCGGCGAATTCCGCGAATACAAGAAGCGCGTGGACCCGGAAGGCCGCTTCAACAAGGGCAAGCTGTTGAACCTGCCCGGCATGGAAGCGGATTTGTCCAATGCCTACACGCCGTCGTTCGGTTTGATGGGCCATGAGTCGCTGATCATGCAGCAGAGCGACATCGGTGCCATTGCCAGCAGCGTCAAGGATTGCCTGCGCTGCGGCAAGTGCAAGCCGGTCTGCTCGACCCACGTGCCGCGTGCCAATCTGCTGTACTCGCCGCGCAACAAGATCCTGGCGACCTCGCTGCTGGTGGAAGCCTTCCTCTATGAAGAGCAGACCCGTCGCGGCGTCTCCATCAAGCATTGGGAAGAGTTCGAGGATGTGGCCGACCACTGCACGGTGTGCCACAAGTGCGTCACGCCTTGCCCGGTCGATATCGACTTCGGCGATGTCTCGATGAACATGCGCAACCTGCTGCGCAAGATGGGCAAGAAGTCCTTCAACGCCGGCACCAATGCCGCCATGTTCTTCTTGAACGCCACCGACCCGGCCACCATCAACGCCACCCGCAAGGTGATGACGCAGTGGGGCTTCAAGGCGCAGCGCCTGGGCAACGACCTGATGAAGAAGTTTGCGAAAAAGCAGACCCAGAAACCGCCCGCCACCGTCGGCAAGCCGCCGGTGAAGGAGCAGGTGATCCACTTCATCAACAAGAAGATGCCGGGCAACCTGCCCAAGAAGACCGCGCGTGCCTTGCTGGATATCGAGGATGACAAGATCGTCCCCATCATCCGCAATCCCAAGACCACCACGGCCGATACGGAAGCGGTGTTCTACTTCCCTGGCTGCGGTTCGGAGCGCCTGTTCTCGCAAGTCGGCCTGGCCACGCAAGCCATGCTGTGGAACGTGGGCGTGCAGACCGTGTTGCCGCCGGGCTACCTGTGCTGCGGCTATCCGCAACGCGGCACTGGCGACTTCGAAAAGGGTGAGAAGATCATCACCGACAACCGCGTGCTGTTCCATCGCATGGCCAATACGCTGAACTACCTCGACATCAAGACCGTGGTGGTGTCCTGCGGTACCTGCTACGACCAGTTGCAGGGCTATGAATTCGAGAAGATCTTCCCTGGCTGCCGCATCATCGACATCCACGAATACCTGCTGGAAAAGGGCGTCAAGCTGGAAGGCGTGACCGGTACCCGCTACATGTACCACGATCCCTGCCACAGCCCGATGAAGCAGCAGGATCCGCTGAAGACCGTCAACTCGCTCATCACCACGGTGGATGCACAGAAGATCGAGAAGAACGATCGCTGCTGCGGCGAGTCGGGCACCTTCGGCGTGTCGCGTCCGGATGTCTCGACCCAGGTCCGCTTCCGCAAGGAAGAGGAAATGAAGAAGGGCAGCGACAAGGTGCGCGCCGATGGCTTTGCCGGTGACGTCAAGATCCTGACGTCCTGCCCATCCTGCTTCCAGGGCCTGTCGCGCTACAACGATGACGCCGGCACCACGGCGGACTACATCGTGGTCGAGATGGCGCGTCATCTGCTGGGCGAAAACTGGATGCCGGAATATGTCGAGCGCGCCAACAATGGCGGCATCGAACGCATCCTGGTGTAACAGGAGCTGACCATGAGCCAGACTCCAGTCTGTGAACTGTGTGCCGGCGACGGCGGCGAAGTGCTGTGGCGTCATGCACAATTGCGCGTGGTGCTGGTCGATGAGCCCGATTATCCGGGCTTCTGCCGCGTGATCTGGAGTGCGCACGTGAAGGAAATGACCGACCTCGCCCCGGCCCAGCGCACCCTGCTGGCCAATGCGGTATGGGCGGTGGAAGCTGCGCAGCGCGCAGTGATGCAGCCCGAGAAGGTCAACCTGGCTACGCTGGGCAACATGACCCCGCATGTGCATTGGCATGTCATCCCGCGCTTTACCGACGACCGTCATTTCCCCAGCCCGGTGTGGGCCGAGCCGCGCCGTGCGGCCGATGAAGCCACGCTCGCGGCGCGTCGTGCACTGCTGCCGCAGTTGCGCGAAGCAGTGCGCCAGCAGCTTGATGCGGCGGGTCTGACGGCCTGATCTGCAAGCCTCAAGCCCGGCCTGGATGTTCCGGCCGGGTTTGACCTCTCATACGAATTTCAAGGGAGAGCCCATGAGCGCCCCGTCTTCCCCCATTCCGGTGTCCTTCAAGGTCCGCAAGCTTTCGCGCGTGGTCGAAGTCGAGTTCGACGATGGCGTGATGTTTTCGCTGCCCTTCGAATTGATGCGCGTCTATTCGCCCTCGGCTGAAGTGCGTGGCCATGGACCGGGCCAGGAAGTGCTGCAGACCGGCAAGCGCGAGGTGGAGATCCACGGCATCGAACCGGTCGGCAACTATGGCGTGAAGCCACTGTTTTCCGATGGTCACGCCAGCGGCATCTTCACCTGGGATTACCTCTACCAGCTCGGCCGTGACCAGGCCGCGATGTGGGAGGCCTATCTGCAGAAACTGGAGGCCGCAGGTTTCACGCGTGACAGTGGACGCGATCACCAGGTCGAGGCGGGTGCCGGCCATGGCTGCGGTCATTCGCACTGAAGCTTAGCGCCTCCTGCTGATCCAGGGCAAGCCCTGCGCGGGCCCGTCTTTTATAATGTCGTCTTCATCGTTACAGGCCCAGCCATGACCAACACCACCCATTTCGGTTACGAAACCGTCAAAGAAGAAGAGAAGGTCCGCAAGGTCGCGGAAGTGTTCCACTCCGTCGCCGCCAAGTACGACGTGATGAACGACTTCATGTCGGCGGGCCTGCATCGCATCTGGAAAGCCTTTACCATCGCCCAGGCCGGCGTGCGTCCGGGTTTCAAGGTACTCGATATCGCCGGCGGCACCGGTGACCTCTCCAAGGTCTTCGCCAAGCAGGCGGGCCCCAGCGGCGAAGTCTGGCTCACCGACATCAACGAATCCATGCTGGGCGTGGGCCGCGACCGCCTGCTCAACAAGGGCATCGTTACCCCCACCATGCTGTGCGATGCCGAGAAGCTGCCCTTCCCGGACAATTACTTCGACCGCGTGTCGGTGGCCTTCGGCCTGCGCAACATGACCCACAAGGATGCCGCGCTGGCCGAGATGCGCCGCGTGCTGAAGCCGGGCGGCAAGCTGCTGGTGCTGGAATTCTCCAAGGTCTGGGAGCCACTCAAGAAACCCTATGACGTCTATTCCTTCTCGGTCCTGCCGTGGCTGGGCAAGAAGGTCGCCAATGACGCCGACAGCTATCGCTACCTGGCTGAATCGATCCGTATGCACCCCGACCAGGAAACCCTGAAGCAGATGATGGAACAGGCCGGCCTGGAGCGCGTGCAGTATTTCAACCTGACCGCCGGTGTGGCTGCACTGCATACCGGCATTAAGATGTAAACAAGGCTGGCTGTGGCGGCATTAAGGCTGGCTTAAGTCTGCCTGACCACAATGGCCGCACTGAAACGATGGGCTGGCTTTCCCTCCAGGCGTCCCGTCGTTTCGGCATCATCCACAAGAGGTAAGTCCATGAAAAAAATCCTGCTCGCACTGCTGCTGGCGATGACTTCGCTATCACTCATCATGTCTCCCGCCGAGGCCAAGCGCCTGGGCGGTGGTGGTTCCTTCGGCAAGCAATCGTCCAACTACTCGCGCCAGGCCGCACCGTCGGCGCCGTCCTCGCCCTCCTACAGCCAGCCTGCGGCCACGCCCTATCGCCCCTCGGCACCGACTGCCACGCCGCAAAGCGCTCCCATGTCACGCCCGGCCAGCCCCTGGCGCAACATGCTGGGTGGCGCATTGCTGGGCTTCGGCCTGGGGGCGCTGATGTCGCACTTCGGTATCGGTGGCGCCATGGGCGGCATGTTGGGTTCGCTGCTGACCATCCTGCTGCTGTGCGTGGCGGTGATCTTCCTGGTGCGCCTGTTCGCCCGCGGCCGACAAGCGCAGAGCAACAACCCGGCCTATGCCACCCCGATGCCGGGCGTGAGCCCCATCGGTAGCGCTGCCGGCGCCACGCCGGAAATCGGTTCCGGCCTGCGCGACATCAACCCGCCGCCCGCCGCGTTGCCAGGCGCCGGCTATGCAGCCAGCGCCCAGCCAGCGCAGATCCAGCACTGGGGCATCCCCGAGGGCTTCGATACGGCCGGCTTCGTGCGCAATGCCAAGACTTATTTCATCCGCCTGCAGGCGGCCTGGGACCGCGCCGACGTCAACGACATCCGTGAATTCACTACCCCCGAGATGTTCGCCGAGCTGCGGATGCAGTTGACCGAGCGCGGTGCCGCGCCCAATGCCACCGATGTGGTGCAGCTCGATGCTGAACTGCTGGGCATCGAGACCATGGCCTTCGATTACCTGGCGACCGTGCGCTTCCAGGGCCTCATCAAGGAAGCGCCGGATGTCTCGGCCGAACCCTTCGCCGAGATCTGGAACCTGTCCAAGCCGCTCAACGGCAGTGGCGGCTGGGTGCTGGCCGGTATCCAGCAGATCTAGGGTACTGGATCAAGGAACACGCAGCCCGCAAACCTTGTCCATGCGCCAAGCTGGTACACTTGAAACCGCCCGGCTTTTGCGGGCGGTTTTGTTTTTGCGGCGGTGAATTGTTCACCGTATTACCGTGGCTGTATTGATCTCTGTATCTCTGGCCCAACCCGATTCTGGAATCCATGTCCGTGCTGCCTGATCCCACCACCCTTGCCCTCGATCCGATGAAACCTGCTGCTGCGGTCATCAACCATCTGCTGGCGCAGGAGCCATGGGCGCGCAGCACGCTCATGGCCCATGCCGGCAAGGTCGCCTGCATCGATACCGGTGTCATGCCACTGCGCCTGAAAGTCAGCGGTGACGGCTACCTGCAGGAGGTGCCAGCTGATGCGCCGGCCAACGTCACCATCCGTCTGAAGCTCTCCGATCTGCCGCTGATCGCTGCCAACCGCGAGCGCGCGGTGTCCTACGTCAAGCTGGAGGGCGATGCCGATTTCGCCAATGCCATTTCGCAATTGAGCCAGAAGCTGCGCTGGGATGCCGAGGATGACCTGTCCCGCGTGGTGGGCGACGTCGCTGCCATCCGCATCGTCGCCGGTGCGCGCGAGCTGTTCGATGCGGCCCGCAATACCGGCCGCAAGCTGAGCGAAAACCTGGCCGAGTATTTCCTGGAAGAACAACCGATGCTGATCCGCCCCCGCCAGTTGCAGGATTTTTCTGCCGACGTCGTGCGCCTGCGCGATGACCTGGAGCGCCTGTCCAAGCGCATCGAGAAACTGGAGCGTCGTTAATGCTGCTGCGTTCCATGCGTCTATTCAAGATCATCCGTGTGGCCATTCTCTATGGCCTGGATGAAATCATCGCCGCCGAATTCGCGCCGCCGCGCATCGCCCGCATCATCAATCGCGTCTTCTTCTGGCGCGACCTGTCGGCGCCACGCGGTGAGCGTTTGCGGCGTGCGCTGGAAGACCTCGGTCCCATCTTCATCAAGTTCGGCCAGGTGCTCTCGACCCGGCGCGACCTGATGCCGCCTGACATCGCCAACGAACTCACCTTGCTGCAGGATCGCGTGCCGCCCTTCAGTTCGGAACTGGCGATCAAACAGATCGAGAAATCGCTGGGTGCGCACCCGGATCAGCTCTTCGCCAGCTTCGAACGCACGCCAGTGGCTTCGGCCTCGATTGCCCAGGTCCACTTCGCCACGCTCAAGGATGGCAAGCAGGTCGCCGTCAAGGTGCTGCGCCCCGGAATGCGCGACATCATCGATCACGATATCGGCCTGATGCACGTGGCCGCCGATTGGTTGGAGCGCCTGTGGGCAGATGGCCGCCGCCTGAAGGCCAAGGAAGTGGTGGGCGAGTTCGACAAGTACCTGCACGATGAGCTGGACTTGATGCGTGAAGCCGCCAACGCCAGCCAGCTGCGGCGCAACTTTGCCGAGTCGACGCTGTTGATGGTGCCGGAGATGTATTGGGATTATTGTTCACCTTCGGTGATCGTGATGGAGCGGATGTACGGCATCCCCATCTCGCAGACCGAGCGCCTGCGCGCCGAAGGAGTCGATCTGTCCAAGCTGTCGCGCGATGGGGTGGAAATTTTCTTCACCCAGGTATTTCGCGACGGCTTCTTCCATGCCGATATGCACCCCGGCAATATCCTGGTGTCGGTGGCGCCGGAGAGCTTTGGCCGCTACATCGCGCTGGACTTCGGCATTGTCGGCACCCTCAACGACTTCGACAAGGATTACCTGTCGCAGAATTTCCTGGCCTTCTTCCGCCGCGACTACAAGCGCGTGGCCGAGGCCCACATCGAATCCGGCTGGGCGCCCAAGGATACCCGCGTCGATGAACTGGAAGCGGCGGTGCGGGCCTGCTGCGAACCGATCTTTGACCGTCCGTTGAAGGATATTTCCTTCGGCCAGGTGCTGCTGCGCCTGTTCCAGACTTCGCGTCGCTTCAATGTCGAAGTGCAGCCGCAACTGGTGCTGTTGCAAAAGACCCTGCTCAACGTCGAAGGCCTGGGCCGCCAGCTCGATCCCGATCTGGATCTGTGGAAGACCGCTAAGCCCTATCTGGAGCGCTGGATGAGCGAACAGATCGGCTGGCGTGGTTTCATCGAGCAACTGAAGGTGGAAGTGCCGCGCTACAGCCGCCTGCTGCCGGAGCTGCCGCGCCTGGCGCACCAGGCGCTGACGCGCTATACCGAAGGCGAAGGCCAGCCGCAGAATACCGAACTGATCCGCAAGCTCCTGGCCGAGCAGCGCCGCACCAATATGCTCTTGGGCGTGATCGTCTATTTCGGTGGTGGGTTGATCGGCGGCATCATCGTGGTGCAGTTGTTGATGCACTTGCTGAGATTCTATTGATATAAATGGTATAAATAATTTCTCCAGGAAAAGCGCCGGCAGATGCCGGCGTTTCGCATGTGTGACCAGAAAAGCAGAGGCAGAGAACGTGGGAACCAACGATAACAGCTTGTCCGACGCACGCGTGCGCATGTTGCCCTACATCGTGGCGGCGACCTTCTTCATGGAGTATCTCGATACCACCATCATTGCCACCGCCTTGCCGGAAATGGCCAAGACCTTCGGGGTCGGCCCCAACGAATTGAGCCTGGGCATGACCGCCTACATGCTCACGCTGGCGGTGTTCATTCCCATCAGCGGCTGGGTGGCTGACCGCTTCGGTTCGCGCACCGTGTTCGGCCTGGCCATTGCCATCTTTACTTTCGCTTCCATCCTGTGCGGCTTGTCGCAGAACGTCTGGGAGTTCACCGCGGCGCGTGTGCTGCAAGGTCTGGGCGGGGCCATGATGGTGCCGGTCGGGCGCATGATCGTGGTCCGCAGTACCAGCAAGGAAAGGCTGATGAAAGCCATCGCCACCATCACCTGGCCGGCCATTGCCGCACCCGTGGTGGGGCCTTCCATCGGTGGCTTCATCACCACCTATGCCTCGTGGCACTGGATCTTCCTGATGAACGTACCGTTCGGTATTGCTGCCTTCGGTGCGGTGATGCTGGTGGTGCGTAATGAGCACGGGCAGGGCAAGCGGCCGCTGGATGTGATCGGCTTCCTGCTCTCGGGCTCGGCGCTGACTTCGCTGCTGTATGGCACCGAGATCGCCAGCCACATGGAATCCAACGTCAAGGTGGCGCTCGGCTTCGTGGTCCTGGGCATCGTGCTGGGCTGGTGCGCGTGGTGGCACATGCGGCGCATCGAGCATCCGCTGCTGGATTTTTCCAACTTGCGCATTCCCACCTATTCGGTCACCGTCTTCACCGGTTCGCTTACCCGCATCGGCGTGGATGCGGTGCCTTACCTGATGCCGCTGATGTTCCAGATCGGCTTTGGCTTGACCGCCTTCCAGTCGGGCTTGCTGCTGCTGGCTACCGCTCTCGGCAATCTGGGCATGAAGGCGTTTACCACGCGCATCTTGCAACGTTTCGGTTTTCGCAGCGTGGCGCTCAACAATGCTGCCATTGCCGGTTGTCTCATCATCGTCTGCGGTCTGCTGAGGCCAGGTACGCCGCTGCCGGTGATCCTGGGGGTGATCTTCTGCTACGGCTTGTCGCGTTCGATGCAGTTTTCTACCTTGGCCACGCTGGCCTATGCGGATATCAGTGATGCCCGCAAGTCTTCTGCCAGCACGCTCTGGAGCGTGGCTCAGCAGATGACCATCGGCATGGGCATCGCCTTCGGTGCGCTGGCCTTGCGCATTGCCGCCTGGTTGCGCGGCGATATGGTCGATGTGGTCGGTGCGGTCGATGCAAGCGGCGCGCATTTCACGTTGGGTGATTTCCAGTGGGCCTTTGCCATGGCTGGTGTGGTCACGCTCATGTCGGTGCTCGGTTATCGCGGCCTGGCACCGGATGCCGGCAGCAATATCGGGGGCGGGATGCGGGCCGTGCAGGGCAAGCGTTAAGCGCCGGGTCAGCATAAAAAAACCTCGCACCGGCGCAGACCGGGCGAGGTTTGTTGACGTGCGGGAAGATCAGGCGAACAGGCGCGCCAGCTCCACACCCGGCTCGGGCGCGCGCATGAAGGCTTCGCCGACCAGGAAGGCGTGCACATCGGCATCGCGCATCCGCTTGACGTCGTCGGGCGTGGCGATGGCCGATTCGGTCACCACCAGTTTTTCCGGCGGGATGCGCGGCAGCAGGTTCAGGGTGGTGTCCAGCGTGGTTTCGAAGGTGCGCAGGTTGCGGTTGTTGATGCCCAACAGACGGGTCTTCAACTTCAGGGCCGCATCCAGTTCGGCGCTGTCGTGCACTTCCACCAGCACGCTCATGCCCAGTTCGTGGGCGCAGGCTTCCAGATCGGCCATCAGGCCATGGTCCAGTGCGGCCACGATCAGCAGGATGGCGTCCGCACCCCAGGAGCGGGCCTGGTAGATCTGGTAATGATCCATCATGAAATCCTTGCGCAGCGCCGGCAGGGCGCAGGCGGCGCGCGCCTGTTTGAGGTATTCCGGCGAGCCTTGGAAGAATTGTTCATCTGTCAGTACAGACAGGCAGGCCGCGCCATGTTCGGCATAGCTCACTGCAATCTCGGCCGGCTTGAAGTCGGGGCGGATCACACCCTTGGAGGGCGAGGCCTTCTTGACTTCGGCGATCACGCCGGCCTGGCCCGCGGCGATCTTGTTGCGCAGGCCTTGTTCGAAGTTGCGCAGTTCCGAGCGCAATTCGCTGTCGGATTCCACATCGCGGCGCAGGCTGGCCAGGTCGCGCTGCTTTTGCGCAATACGGATTTCCTCGGCCTTGACGGCCAGGATCTTGTTGAGGATGTCAGACATGTTGCTCCTTGTCGGTTTCAGTGTTTGCCGCCGAGCTGGCGCGTGACCTGCACGAACTGCTCCAGCTTGGCACGGGCCGCGCCCGAGGCGATGGTGGCGCGCGCGGTGGCGATCCCCTCGGCAATGGAGGGGGCCACACCTGCCGCATACAGGGCGGTAGCGGCATTGATGACTACGATGTCGTGCACCGGGCCGGGTTCCCCGCGCAATGCCTCGAAAATCTTTTCCTTCGATTCGGCGGCGTTGGAGACCTGCAGGTTGCGGCTGGCAAACATGGACAGGCCGAAGTCTTCCGGGTGGATCTCGTATTCGCGGATCTCGCCATGGATGAGCTCGCCCACCATGGTGGCGCCGCCCAGCGTGACTTCATCCAGGTTGTCGCGGCCCCAGACCACGATGGCGTGCTGCGCGCCCAGGCGTTGCAGCACGCGCACCTGGATGCCGACCAGATCGGGGTGGAACACGCCCATGAGGATATTGGGGGCGCCAGCGGGATTGGTCAGGGGACCGAGGATGTTGAAGATGGTGCGCACGCCCAGTTCCTTGCGCACCGGCGCGGCGTGCTTCATGGCGGCGTGATGGTTGGGGGCGAACATGAAACCGATGCCGGTCTGGGCGATCGATTGCGCCACTTGCTCGGGTTGCAGGTTGATGTCCGCACCCAGGGCTTCGAGCACATCGGCGCTGCCGGAGGAGGACGACACGCTGCGCCCGCCATGCTTGGCCACACGCGCACCGGCCGCGGCCGCCACGAACATGGAGGCGGTGGAGATGTTGAAGGTATGCGCGCCATCGCCGCCGGTACCGACGATGTCGAGCAGGCCGCTGGTGTCGGCCATCGGCACCTTGGTCGCGAATTCGCGCATGACCTGGGCGGCGGCGGCGATCTCGCCGATGCTTTCCTTTTTCACACGCAGGCCCATGGTGAGGGCGGCGATCATCACCGGCGACATCTCGCCGCTCATGATCTGGCGGAACAGCGTGAGCATTTCATCGTGGAAGATTTCGCGATGTTCGATACAGCGCAGCAGCGCTTCTTGCGGAGTGATGGACATGTCGTGTCTCGTCTTGTTGTGATGGCCTCAGCCGTGGGCGCTACCGGTCAGGAAGTTCTTGAGCAGGGCGTGGCCGTGCTCGGAGAGGATGGACTCGGGGTGGAACTGCACGCCTTGCAGGTCGAACTGCTTGTGGCGCACGCCCATGATTTCACCGTCATCGGTCCAGGCCGTCACTTCCAGGCAGTCCGGCAGGGTGGCGCGGTCGATGGCCAGCGAGTGGTAGCGAATCACGGTGTAGGGCGAGGGCAGGTCCTTGAAGACACCCACGCCGGTGTGGGCGATCTTGGAGGTCTTGCCATGCATGACCTGCTTGGCGCGGATGATGTTGCCGCCGAAGGCTTCGCCGATGGCCTGGTGGCCCAGGCAGACACCGAGGATGGGCAGCTTGCCGGAAAATTCCTTGAGCAGGTCCACGCAGATGCCGGCTTCCTTGGGGCTGCAGGGGCCGGGGGAGAGGCAGATGCGCTCGGGGTTCAGTTTCCTGATGTCATCCAGCGTGATCTCGTCATTGCGGATGGTCAGCACCTCTTCGCCCAGCTCGCCGAAGTATTGCACCAGGTTGTAGGTGAAGGAGTCGTAGTTGTCGATCATCAGCAGCATTTAGATTTCTCCGTCCAGGCCATCTTGCACTTGTTCAGCAGCGCGCAGTACGGCACGCGCCTTGTTTTCGGTTTCTTCCCATTCCATTTCCGGCACCGAGTCGGCCACGATGCCGGCCGCAGCTTGCACGTACAGGGTGCCATCCTTGATGACGCCGGTACGGATGGCAATGGCCACATCCATCTCGCCACCGAAGGAGAGATAGCCACAGGCGCCGCCATAGATGCCGCGCTTGGTCGGTTCCAGTTCATCGATGATTTCCATCGCCCGCACCTTGGGCGCGCCCGAGAGCGTGCCTGCGGGGAAGGTGGCCTTGAGCACATCCAGGTTGGACATGCCGGGCTTGAGGATGCCTTCGACGTTGGAGACGATGTGCTGCACGTGGGAATATTTTTCGATCACCATCTGGTCGGTGACCTTGACGCTGCCGGTGGTGGCGATGCGGCCGATGTCGTTGCGGGCCAGGTCGATCAACATCACGTGTTCGGCGATTTCCTTGGGATCGGCCAGCAGTTCGCGCGCCAGCTGTTCATCGCGCTCGATGGTGGAGCCGCGCGGACGGGTGCCGGCCAGCGGGCGGATGGTGATCTTCTTCTGATCGTCGCCGATGGATTCGTTGCGCACCAGGATTTCCGGTGAGGCGCCGACGATCTGCATATCGCCGAAGTTGTAGAAGTACATGTAGGGCGAGGGGTTCAGCGAACGCAGCGCGCGGTACAGCATCAGCGGCGAATCCACATAGGATTTCTTGATGCGCTGGCCGATCTGCACCTGCATCAGGTCGCCGGCCATCACGTATTCCTTGGCGCGGGCCACGGCCTTGAGATATTCATCCTTGGGGAATTCGCGGACGGTCTCGGTACGTACCGAACCGGTGGTGACGGGCGCATCGGCCGGGCGGCGCAGCATGGCGCGCAGGTCGCGCAGTCGCTGGCGGCCACGGGAGAAGGCTTCCGGCTGGCTGGGGTCGGCATAGACGATCAGGTAGAGCTTGCCGGAGAGGTTGTCGATGACGGCCAGTTCTTCGGTCAGCAGCAGCTGGATGTCGGGCAGACCCAGCGTATCCTTGGGGGCGCTGTCTTCCAGGCGTTTTTCGATGTAGCGCACGGCGTCGTAACCGAAGTAGCCGGCCAGGCCGCCGCAGAAGCGCGGCATTCCGGGGCGGATGGCGACCTTGAAGCGGGATTGGTACTCGGCGATGAATTCCAGTGCATTGCCTTCGGCGGTTTCGATGACCACGTCATTCTTCAGTACTTCGATCTGCTTGCCGCTGCAGCGGATCTTGGTGGAGGCGGGCAGGCCAATGAAGGAATAGCGGCCGAAGCGCTCGCCCCCCACCACCGACTCCAGCAGGAAGGTGTTCTTGCCGGTGTTGTGGCTCTGGGCCAGCTTGAGATAGAGCGTGAGCGGGGTTTCCAGGTCGGCGAAGGCTTCGGCGATCAGAGGGATGCGGTTATAGCCTTCGGTGGCCAGCGATTTGAATTCGAGTTCGGTCATGTTTCACTCCAGACCGCTATTGTAGGGTACGCGGGCCTGGCCGCAGACCGATGTGCACACGCCATGAAGCCATGGACGCGATGCACGCGGATGCAGCAGACAGGTGCGGACTCTCGTCAGCGGTGTCGTTAATGGATTACGGGAAATGCGGAGGATGCGGTACCACAACAAACGACCCGGCACGCAGGTGCGGCCAGGTCCAGGCGTCATTTACTGCGCCTGGAATTGCCAGCGTCGCCACAGCCAGGCCTCAGGGGCGGCTGTCGGTTGAGCGGTTCGTTTGTTGTTACGAAACATTGATGTGGGTCGCGGTTGGATCTTTGGTCTATCGACCGGTAGCCTGACAGGGTGTCAGTCCACCGAGATTTGCTGCGCTGCTTCTACAAGCGTCGAAACTATACCATCCGAATCGACATTGTGTATAGATTCACCGTGGTTGTATCCATACGGAACATTCAGGACACGGCATCCCGCCGCACGGGCGGCCTGGGCGTCGTTGCTGGAGTCGCCGATGGCCACCACCTGCGCCGGTTCCAGGCCGAAATCCTGGCATACCTGCAGCAGCGGCATGGGATCGGGCTTCTTCTTGGGGAAGGAATCGCCGCCATAGACGATCTCGAAGAAGTCGCGCAGGCCCTTCTTCTGCAGCAGCGGCTGCGCAAAGGCCAGCGGCTTGTTGGTCACGCAGGCCAGGCGCAGGCCCTTGCCGCGCAGGGCTTGCAGACCTTCGAGCACGCCCGGGTAGAGCGAGGAATAGTCGCCGTTGATGGCCAGGTAATGCTCGGTGTAACTCTCCAGCGCCTGCTGGAAGTATTGCGCCGCCTCGTCCTCTGCATAGTCCACGGCCAGCACGCGGCGGATCAGGTTCTCGGTGCCCTTGCCGACGAAGTTGACGATGGTTTCCTGGGACAGGGGCGTCAGTCCCAATTCTTCACGCATCCGGTTGACCGCCACATGGAAGTCGGCCGCCGTATCCAGCATGGTGCCGTCCAGATCGATGATGGCAGCCTTGATATTGGTCAGATTCTTCATATGCCCTGGAAACCTCGTTGTTGGTGCGTCTGGCGCAGGGGAGTGGGATCAGACTTGCGCCAGTTCGGCGCGCATGGCGTCGATGACGGCCTTGTAGTCCGGCTTGCCGAAGATGGCCGAACCGGCCACGAAGGTGTCGGCACCGGCACGGGCGGCGGCGGCGATGTTCTCGACCTTGATGCCGCCATCGACTTCCAGCAGGATGTCGCGGCCAGATGCATCGATGCGACGGCGGACTTCGGCGATCTTCTTCAGGGCTTCCGGGATGAAGGATTGGCCGCCGAAACCAGGGTTGACCGACATGATCAGAACCATGTCCAGCTTGTCCATCACGTGATCCAGGTAGTGCAGGGGCGTGCCGGGGTTGAACACCAGGCCAGCCTTGCAGCCATTGTCGCGGATCAGTTGCAGCGAGCGGTCGATGTGTTCCGAGGCTTCCGGGTGGAAGGTGATCAGGTTGGCGCCGGCCTTGGCGAAGTCGGGGATGATGCGATCCACGGGCTTGACCATCAGGTGCACGTCGATGGGCACCTGCACATGCGGGCGGATGGCTTCGCACACCAGCGGGCCGATGGTCAGGTTGGGGACGTAGTGGTTGTCCATCACGTCGAAGTGGATGAAGTCGGCGCCGGCGGCGACGACATTGCGCACTTCTTCACCCAGGCGGGCGAAATCGGCGGACAGGATGCTGGGGGCGATACGGTAGGTCGGCATGGCTGTAAAGAAAGGATGGCTGAATCGACATTGGCCGCCGGGCAGGCGCGAGAGCGGCAAAACCACTATTCTACCTTGCTGGCTAGCCTGCCAGGGGGGCACACGGCGGCCACGCCGGCCGCACTTGCCCCACGACACGCATCGGCTTGCGCTGCGTGCTGAATTCGTGTGCAATCCGGGATGGCCGCAGCGCATCGACTTTCGAGGCTCAGGCGGCCCGCCACATTCACAACACAGGAAATCCCATGGCAGCGTATGAGTTCACGGTGACGGTCAAGACCCAGTACCTGGAGGAACAATCCGATCCATCGCGTTCGCACTACGTGTTCGCCTATGCGATCACCATCGTCAATTCGGGAACCGTGCCGGCCCAGTTGATCTCGCGCCACTGGGTCATCACCGATGCCAACAACCACGTCGAAGAGGTGCGCGGGCTGGGCGTGGTGGGGCATCAACCCTTCCTGCAGCCGGGCGAGCAGTTCGAATACACCAGCGGCACCGCCTTGAGGACCCCCCAGGGAAGTATGCATGGTGAATATTTCTGCGTTGCCGAGGATGGCGAGCAGTTCGACGTGCGCATTGCCGAGTTCGTGCTCTCGCTGCCGCGCACGCTACACTGAATTTTTCTTCCAGGAAGGCAGGGACGGATTTTTCAGCGCGGTGCGCTGTCTGTCTTGTCTTGCGCCGGCTGCTGCGCTTTCGATTGCTTGTGGACCGGTCTGCCATTGTTTTCCTTGCGGCCCGAGAACATGGTCCACCAGACGATGAAGACCAGCACGAAGAAGGCGGCGCAAGCCTCCAGGATCAACCACAACATGAATCTGTCTCCGATGTCATTGAATCGTTTTATCAAGCGTGCGGCGCTGCGTCGCCTAAGTGTACCTGTATTGGCGGTCTCGGTCGCCGTCCTGCTGGCAGCCTGCCAGACCACCCCGTTGACCACGCCTGCACCCGGCCAGCCTGGACCCCGACCAGTGGTGCAGCCGGGGCCGGCCATGCGCGCGACCACCTTCTCCCAACTTCCCGGCTGGACCAATGATGACCTGCGCGAAGCCTGGCCGGCCGTGCAATCGTCCTGCTCGGTGATGATCCGCAAGCCCGAGTGGCGCGCCGCCTGTAGTGCGGCCCAGCAGGTCAATGCCAATGACCTCGGTTTCCTGCGCCAGTATTTCGAGACCTATTTCACGCCTTACCAGTTGTTCAACCCGGATGGTACCGATACCGGGTTGGTGACCGGTTACTACGAGCCCCTGCTGCGCGGCTCGCGTCGGCGCGGCGGGCCGTACCAGACGCCGCTGTACCAGGCGCCGGAGGACTTGCTGACCATCGACCTGGCCAGTGCCTACCCGGAACTGAAGAACCTGCGCCTGCGCGGCAAGCTGGTGGGACGCAAGGTGGTGCCGTATCCGACCCGGGCCGAGTTGATGCAGGGCAATATCTTGGCCGGCAAGGAGATCGTCTGGGTGGATGATCCGGTGGAGGCTTTCTTCCTGCAGGTGCAGGGTTCTGGTCGGGTCTACCTGCCGGAGTCGCGCGAGACCATCCGCCTGGCCTATGCCGACCAGAATGGCCGGCCCTACAAGTCTATCGGGCGCTATCTGGTGGACAAGGGCGAGATGGAGCTGTCCCAGGCCTCGGCCCAGAACATCAAGGCCTGGGTCCAAGCCAATCCGGCGCGCAAGGAAGAGTTGCTCAATGCCAATCCCAGCTATGTCTTCTTCAAGGAAGAGAAGCTGCTCGATCCTTCCAAGGGACCCAAGGGCGCCCAGGGCATTCCGCTGACGCCGCAGCGCTCCATTGCCATCGATCCGCAGCATGTGCCGCTGGGGGCGCCGGTGTTCCTGTCGACCACCATGCCCAATAGCGAGCGGCCGTTGCAGCGCCTGGTGGTGGCCCAGGATACCGGCGGTGCCATCCGTGGCGTGGTGCGGGCCGACTACTTCTGGGGCTTTGGCGATGAGGCCGAGGACCGCGCCGGGTCGATGAAGCAGCGCGGCATGATGTGGGTGCTGCTGCCCAAGGGGATGACGCCGCCGGGCGGGAATTGATCGCGCTAGATTCCTGGTGGCAATAAAAAAGCCTGGTCCCATGAAGGGCCAGGCTTTTTTTGCAATGGGCGTCTGACTGCTTAGCGCAGCACCAGCACCGGGATGGTGGAATGGGTCAGCACCTTCTGTGTCTTGCTGCCCAGGAAGATGCGCGAGAGGCCGCTGCGGCCGTGGGACGCCATGAAGATGGCGTCGCAGCTATGGAATTGCGCGGCCTTGATGATTTCTTCATCCGGGTTGAAGGACATCACCACCTCGGCCTGGCAGGGCACGCCAGCGGCCGCTGCGGCGTCGGTGATCTTCTTGATGTACTGGTTGGCCAGGGTCTTGACGTTTTCTTCATAGAGCGCCGGGTCGATGGCCATGGAGCTTTCGGCCAGCGGCGAGAAGGGGTAGGGCTCGGCGACCGTGATGCCGATCAGGCGGGCGCCGCTGTTCTTGGCGTAATCCACGGCGGTGGCGATAGCCTTGTCCGAGCGTTCGGAGCCGTCGGTGGGAACGAGTATGGTCTTGAACATCATGGCCTCCTTATATAAGTCGTTCAGTCATTGAGTAATGCTTCAGGCGTGGGCTTGCAAAGATGACTCCAATATAGTCCTGTGCTGCCTTGCCTGCATGAAATTATTGGCAGTCATTGCGCCAGGTCGGACTGGCGCATTATTTTTGGCTTATTCTTGCGGTTCGCCGTGCCGGCTTGCTACCGATCCCATCTTAGAAGAAGGAGACCCACATGAGTTATGAAAACATCCTGGTCGAGACCCACGACAAGGTCGGCCTGATCCGCCTGAACCGTCCCAAGGCGCTCAATGCCCTCAACGACGCCTTGATGATCGAGCTGGGCCAGGCCCTGCTGGCCTTCGATGCCCAGGATGAGATCGGCTGCATCATCGTCACCGGCAGCGAGAAGGCCTTTGCCGCCGGTGCCGATATCAGCGTGATGGCGGGCTATGACTATATGGATGTCTTCAATGGTGAATTCATCACCCGCAACTGGGAAACCCTGCGTCGCATCCGCAAGCCGGTCATCGCGGCGGTGGCGGGATATGCGCTGGGCGGCGGCTGTGAGCTGGCCATGATGTGCGACTTCATCATCGCTGCCGACAATGCTAAATTTGGTCAGCCCGAGATCAAGCTGGGCATCATCCCCGGTGCCGGCGGCACGCAGCGCCTGCCGCGCGCGGTGTCCAAGGCCAAGGCGATGGATCTGGCGTTGACGGCACGCATGATGGATGCGCAGGAGGCCGAACGAGCGGGGTTGGTGTCGCGCGTCGTGCCGGCTGACAAGTTGATGGAAGAGGCGATGGCCGCCGCCGTCACCATTACCGAGATGCCGCGTCAGGTGGCCATGATGGTCAAGGACTCGGTCAACCGCGCCTATGAGAGCACGCTCACGGAGGGGATCAAGTATGAGCGGGCGCTGTTCTATAGCTGCTTTGCGACCGAAGATCAGAAGGAGGGCATGAAGGCCTTCCTGGAAAAGCGGCCAGCGGTATTCAAGAACGCTTGATCACATTTTCGCCGATGTAAAAAAAGGGTCGCCCGCCAGGGCGGCCCTTTTTTCTGAATGATTTACGATTTCTTCATATCCGTGAAAACCCAGGCCAGTAGAGGGGTTGAGACGGATCTGGGCAGACCTGGGAGTGGTGCGGCTAAATTATTTTCAATTATTTTTGAAAAAGGGCTTGCGCGGTGTGGGGAGGGTTGCTATAGTTCGCCCCCTGCTGACGCGACACACGAAGCGAAGTTGAAAGACAGAGCGACGGAGGTGGGCGAAGCAAAGAGGTGTGAAGTGGTTTGTAGGGCGTTTTAAATGGAAGTAGTCGAAGCGATCAGTTAAGCGAGACGAAAAAATTTAAAACGAATCGCAAAAAAGTAGTTGACGCGATAAACAAACTGCTACATAATCTCGTTTCTCTGCTGCTGACGAACAAAACGATTCGCAGCGATGCAAGCAGCGCCAAGCGCGTTTGCGGCAGACAAGATCTTTAAAAATTAACAGCCGATAAGCGTGGGCGTTTAATGAAGTGCGACAGAACTTCGGTTCTGGAAACTTTAAACATTAAATGCTCACAAGAAATATAGGTAAGATCGCAAGAAATTACCTGTCAGTATTTTGAGAGAGCGATGCCCTTCGGGGTAGCCAGAAATGGCACAAAACAGAGATTAAACTAAAGAGTTTGATCCTGGCTCAGATTGAACGCTGGCGGCATGCCTTACACATGCAAGTCGAACGGCAGCATAGGAGCTTGCTCCTGATGGCGAGTGGCGAACGGGTGAGTAATATATCGGAACGTGCCCTAGAGTGGGGGATAACTAGTCGAAAGACTAGCTAATACCGCATACGATCTAAGGATGAAAGTGGGGGATCGCAAGACCTCATGCTCCTGGAGCGGCCGATATCTGATTAGCTAGTTGGTGGGGTAAAAGCCTACCAAGGCGACGATCAGTAGCTGGTCTGAGAGGACGACCAGCCACACTGGGACTGAGACACGGCCCAGACTCCTACGGGAGGCAGCAGTGGGGAATTTTGGACAATGGGGGCAACCCTGATCCAGCAATGCCGCGTGAGTGAAGAAGGCCTTCGGGTTGTAAAGCTCTTTTGTCAGGGAAGAAACGGTGGTAGCTAATATCTACTACTAATGACGGTACCTGAAGAATAAGCACCGGCTAACTACGTGCCAGCAGCCGCGGTAATACGTAGGGTGCAAGCGTTAATCGGAATTACTGGGCGTAAAGCGTGCGCAGGCGGTTGTGTAAGTCAGATGTGAAATCCCCGGGCTCAACCTGGGAATTGCATTTGAGACTGCACGGCTAGAGTGTGTCAGAGGGGGGTAGAATTCCACGTGTAGCAGTGAAATGCGTAGATATGTGGAGGAATACCGATGGCGAAGGCAGCCCCCTGGGATAACACTGACGCTCATGCACGAAAGCGTGGGGAGCAAACAGGATTAGATACCCTGGTAGTCCACGCCCTAAACGATGTCTACTAGTTGTCGGGTCTTAATTGACTTGGTAACGCAGCTAACGCGTGAAGTAGACCGCCTGGGGAGTACGGTCGCAAGATTAAAACTCAAAGGAATTGACGGGGACCCGCACAAGCGGTGGATGATGTGGATTAATTCGATGCAACGCGAAAAACCTTACCTACCCTTGACATGGTCGGAATCCTGAAGAGATTTGGGAGTGCTCGAAAGAGAACCGGCGCACAGGTGCTGCATGGCTGTCGTCAGCTCGTGTCGTGAGATGTTGGGTTAAGTCCCGCAACGAGCGCAACCCTTGTCATTAGTTGCTACGAAAGGGCACTCTAATGAGACTGCCGGTGACAAACCGGAGGAAGGTGGGGATGACGTCAAGTCCTCATGGCCCTTATGGGTAGGGCTTCACACGTCATACAATGGTACATACAGAGGGCCGCCAACCCGCGAGGGGGAGCTAATCCCAGAAAGTGTATCGTAGTCCGGATTGTAGTCTGCAACTCGACTACATGAAGTTGGAATCGCTAGTAATCGCGGATCAGCATGTCGCGGTGAATACGTTCCCGGGTCTTGTACACACCGCCCGTCACACCATGGGAGCGGGTTTTACCAGAAGTGGGTAGCCTAACCGCAAGGAGGGCGCTCACCACGGTAGGATTCGTGACTGGGGTGAAGTCGTAACAAGGTAGCCGTATCGGAAGGTGCGGCTGGATCACCTCCTTTCTAGAGTGCGCACGAAGTTAAGCGTCCACACTTATCGGCTGTAATTCAAAGAACAGTTATTTGGTGAAGCGCGGTCTGTGACACAAGGTCACTGACTGGCTACTGATACTGATCCAAGCGGGTCTGTAGCTCAGCTGGTTAGAGCACCGTGTTGATAACGCGGGGGTCGTTGGTTCGAGCCCAACCAGACCCACCAAGGTTTCGGGGGTTTAGCTCAGCTGGGAGAGCACCTGCTTTGCAAGCAGGGGGTCGTCGGTTCGATCCCGTCAACCTCCACCAAGAAATGTCAAACCTAAGTCAGCGTCACAAAACGCAAGACGTAGTGATTTAGGTTTGATCTTTTACGATCAATGGCTGTTTTTGTTCTTTAACAATCTGGAAGAAGTAAAGATTCATTTAAACGATCGCCAGGACTACGGTTCTTGCGAAAGTAAAAATGGGTGTGATTGTATCAATCAAAGTATTACGAAGTGATCTTAGCAATTAGAAGACTTACTTTGGAATACGGCAAACGCTAAAACTCAACGCTTTTTATAACGCTCTTGCAAAAGAGGCTAACGTTATAGGAACAAGCGAATAAGTGCACATGGTGGATGCCTTGGCGATTACAGGCGATGAAGGACGTAGTAGCTTGCGATAAGCTGCGGGGAGCTGGCAAACGAGCTTTGATCCGCAGATTTCCGAATGGGGAAACCCGGCCGTAAGGTCATCGTTATCTGAATACATAGGGTAACGAAGCGAACGTGGCGAACTGAAACATCTAAGTAGCTACAGGAAAAGAAATCAACCGAGATTCCCAAAGTAGTGGCGAGCGAAATGGGATCAGCCTGCAAGATTTAGCATCAACGATAGTAGAACGGAATGGAAAGTCCGGCCATAGTGGGTGATAGCCCCGTATGCGAAATCGATGGTGTGGAACTAGGCTTGCGACAAGTAGGGCGGGACACGTGAAATCCTGTCTGAAGATGGGGGGACCATCCTCCAAGGCTAAATACTCGTAATCGACCGATAGTGAACCAGTACCGTGAGGGAAAGGCGAAAAGAACCCCGGAAGGGGAGTGAAATAGATCCTGAAACCGTGTGCATACAAACAGTAGGAGCCCTGTAAGGGGTGACTGCGTACCTTTTGTATAATGGGTCAGCGACTTACATTCAGTGGCAAGCTTAACCGAATAGGGAAGGCGTAGAGAAATCGAGTCCGAATAGGGCGTTCAGTCGCTGGGTGTAGACCCGAAACCAGATGATCTATCCATGGCCAGGTTGAAGGTGCGGTAACACGCACTGGAGGACCGAACCCACTAATGTTGAAAAATTAGGGGATGAGCTGTGGATAGGGGTGAAAGGCTAAACAAATCTGGAAATAGCTGGTTCTCTCCGAAAACTATTTAGGTAGTGCCTCAAGTATCACCATCGGGGGTAGAGCACTGTTATGGCTAGGGGGTCATCGCGACTTACCAAACCATTGCAAACTCCGAATACCGATGAGTGCGAGCTTGGGAGACAGACGCCGGGTGCTAACGTCCGACGTCAAGAGGGAAACAACCCAGACCGCCAGCTAAGGTCCCAAAGATTGGCTAAGTGGAAAACGAAGTGGGAAGGCTAAAACAGTCAGGAGGTTGGCTTAGAAGCAGCCATCCTTTAAAGAAAGCGTAATAGCTCACTGATCGAGTCGTCCTGCGCGGAAGATGTAACGGGGCTAAGCCAGTCACCGAAGCTGCGGATATCCGTAAGGATATGGTAGGAGAGCGTTCTGTAAGCCTGTGAAGGTGTCTTGTAAAGGATGCTGGAGGTATCAGAAGTGCGAATGCTGACATGAGTAGCGATAATGCGGGTGAAAAGCCCGCACGCCGTAAGCCCAAGGTTTCCTGTTCAACGTTCATCGGAGCAGGGTGAGTCGGCCCCTAAGGCGAGGCAGAGATGCGTAGCTGATGGGAAGCAGGTTAATATTCCTGCACCGTCGTTAGATGCGATGGGGGGACGGATCGCGGAAGGTTGTCCGACTGTTGGAATAGTCGGTTTTTGCATCGAAGAAGGCTGTTAGGCAAATCCGGCAGCGTAATTCAAGGGTGTGAGACGAGCGAACTTGTTCGCGAAGCAATCGGAAGTGGTTCCAAGAAAAGCCTCTAAGCTTCAGTCTAACGAGACCGTACCGCAAACCGACACAGGTGGGCGAGATGAGTATTCTAAGGCGCTTGAGAGAACTCGGGAGAAGGAACTCGGCAAATTGGTACCGTAACTTCGGGATAAGGTACGCCCAAGTAGTTTGACTGGCCTGCGCCAGAAGGACAAAAGGGTTGCAATAAAATGGTGGCTGCGACTGTTTAATAAAAACACAGCACTCTGCAAACACGAAAGTGGACGTATAGGGTGTGACGCCTGCCCGGTGCTGGAAGATTAAATGATGGGGTGCAAGCTCTTGATTGAAGTCCCAGTAAACGGCGGCCGTAACTATAACGGTCCTAAGGTAGCGAAATTCCTTGTCGGGTAAGTTCCGACCTGCACGAATGGCGTAACGATGGCCACACTGTCTCCTCCCGAGACTCAGCGAAGTTGAAATGTTTGTGATGATGCAATCTACCCGCGGCTAGACGGAAAGACCCCATGAACCTTTACTGTAGCTTTGCATTGGACTTTGAACCAATCTGTGTAGGATAGGTGGGAGGCTTTGAAGCAGGAACGCTAGTTTCTGTGGAGCCGACCTTGAAATACCACCCTGGTTTGTTTGAGGTTCTAACCTTGGTCCGTTATCCGGATCGGGGACAGTGCATGGTAGGCAGTTTGACTGGGGCGGTCTCCTCCCAAAGTGTAACGGAGGAGTTCGAAGGTACGCTAGGTACGGTCGGACATCGTGCTAATAGTGCAATGGCATAAGCGTGCTTAACTGCGAGACTGACAAGTCGAGCAGGTACGAAAGTAGGACATAGTGATCCGGTGGTTCTGTATGGAAGGGCCATCGCTCAACGGATAAAAGGTACTCTGGGGATAACAGGCTGATTCCTCCCAAGAGTTCATATCGACGGGGGAGTTTGGCACCTCGATGTCGGCTCATCACATCCTGGGGCTGTAGCCGGTCCCAAGGGTATGGCTGTTCGCCATTTAAAGTGGTACGTGAGCTGGGTTTAAAACGTCGTGAGACAGTTTGGTCCCTATCTGCCGTGGGCGTTGGAAGTTTGAAGGGGGCTGCTCCTAGTACGAGAGGACCGGAGTGGACGAACCTCTGGTGTATCGGTTGTCACGCCAGTGGCATTGCCGAGTAGCTAAGTTCGGAAGAGATAACCGCTGAAAGCATCTAAGCGGGAAACTCGCCTTGAGATGAGACTTCCCGGGAACTAGATTCCCCTAAAGGGTCGTTCGAGACCAGGACGTTGATAGGTCAGGTGTGGAAGCGCAGTAATGCGTTAAGCTAACTGATACTAATTGCCCGTGCGGCTTGTTCCTATAACATTAGCTCTGTTATAGACAAGTTGAGCATATATTGTGTTTGCCCTAGTGCATCACACCCTAGAATCTAAATACTTCTTCCAGTTTGGGTTAGTTGCTGCTCCATCGAGAGCAACTGGCTTTACAAGTTATGCCTGATGACTATAGCAAGTTGGTACCACCCCTTCCCATCCCGAACAGGACCGTGAAACGACTTCGCGCCGATGATAGTGCTGCAACCAGTGTGAAAGTAGGTCATCGTCAGGCTTGTTACTCCGCAGAACCCTCGTTACGAAAGTAACGAGGGTTTTTGCTTTTGCGCGATCGCTTTATGTTGATCGCTTTGTATTGTGAATCTGACTGTGCTTGGGCACATATCTGCACGGGTCGGCCCACTTCTGCGCAGACATCAGGGCGCTGACCTATGATCTCTGACCTCTGACCTCTGACCTCTGACCTCTGTGCTCTGATATCAGAGGTGGGGAGTATCGATCTTGGTGTTATACACAGCTCGCCCAACCAGCATCGCGCTCAATGAACTGACCTTATGCACAAGGTACTTAGTTTTTAGAGCGTGAATCCCCTCGAAAGCCGCATGTCAAGGGCATGTTTGAAAGCCAGTACTTAGATTTATACACAGCCCAAGGCAACGCCCGGCATCGCAGTTAATTTATGCACAGGCGAAAAATCTAAACCCCTCCCTCCAGCCCACCCCCTCGTACTATCCAAAGCAACTCAGTCCGACAAAACTAACAGACAATAAAAAAGCCGGCAAAGCCGGCTCAGATTGATGACAAAGCCTTGGCGAAAGCCAAGGCTTTGTTGTTTAATCGGTCATGCTCAAAAAACCGACAGCCGCCCAGCACGAGTTAGAGATGGTGACCATCGAGATGCTCGTGCCCAAGGACCACCTGCTGCGCAAGATCGACGCGGCGGTGGATTTCGAGTTCATCCGAGAGAAGGTGGCGCATCTGTATTGCGCCGACAATGGCCGCCCGGCACTGGACCCGGTGGTACTCTTCAAGCTCTTGTTCATCGGTTACCTCTTCGGTATCCGCAGCGAGCGCCAGCTCATCCGCGAGGTCCAGGTCAATGTGGCCTATCGCTGGTTTGCCGGATTCCGTCTGACCGACAAGGTACCGGACTCATCCACCTTCTCCCAGAACCGGCGCCGCCGCTTCATTGATACCACCGTCTATCAAGAGATCTTCGACGAGATCGTGCGCCAGGCCATTGGACGCGGCATGGTCGATGGCCGTGTGCTCTACAGCGACAGCACCCACCTCAAGGCCAACGCCAACAAGAACAAGTTCGACTACGTTCAAGTTACCCAGACCCCCTCGGCCTATCTGGCCGAACTGGATGCCGCTGTGGATATCGACCGTGCCGAGCATGGCAAGAAACCGCTCAAGCGTGACGACGATGATGAGCCGCCCACCAAAGAGATCAAGGTCAGTCGCACCGATCCCGAGAGCGGCTACATGGTGCGCGACGACAAGCCCAAGGGCTTCTTCTACCTGGATCACCGCACCGTCGATGCCAAGCATTCCATCATTACCGATACCCATGTCACGCCCGCCTCAGTCCATGACAGTCAGCCTTATCTGGCACGCCTGGATCGTCAGCGCCAGACGTTCGGATTTGATGTACAGGCCGTTGGCCTGGATGCGGGCTACTTCACACCGGCCGTCTGCCAGGGACTGGAGAATCGCGAGATCAGCGGCGTGATGGGCTACCGCACACCCAACCACAAGCCGGGGACATTCTTTAAACGGGCGTATGAGTACGATGCCTACCGTGACGAATACATCTGCCCGCAGGGTCAACCCTTGCGCTACAGCACGACCAATCGACTGGGGTATCGGGAATACAAATCCAACCCTGAGCAATGCCGAGGCTGCAAGGTACGCGAGCAATGCACCAATAGCGCCAATGCGGTCAAGGTGGTGACGCGCCATGTGTGGGAGCGTTCCAAGGAGAAGGTGGATGATCGGCGTCGTACCGAATGGGGCAAGCGCATCTATGCCCGACGCAAGGAAACGGTAGAACGCAGCTTCGCCGACGCCAAGCAATTGCACGGACATCGTTATGCCCGTATGCGGGGATTGCGCAAGGTCGCCGAGCAGTGCTTGTTGGCGGCGGCGGCCCAGAACATGAAGAAGATTGCCCTGTTGGTGGCGCGCTTGCGCGCGCTTTTACACGGTTTGAGCGCCTCTGCCAGCGTACAAAAGTGGCTACAGCGAAAAATGCGCGCCTTGCTTGGCTTCTGCGCCATCGACCATCTGCAAATTACCTGCGCCTGAAAAACAAAACCCCGTGTTCGAAAACACGGGGTTCGTCATCAACCTGAGCCGGCAAAGCCGGCTTCTTCCTTTTTAAGCCAGGAAGATGGTTCTCCATCCTCCTGCCAACATCTAGAACTTAGAACTTATAGGCCACACGCGCCACGGCAAAGTTCACGCCGCCGTTGGGCTCCTTGATACCGCCGTTGGAGAAGTGTTGCAGGCGGATGCCCAGGTCCAGGCCATTGCTGAACACATAGCCGGCGCCGACATGGTCACCGAACTGGAAGGCGGTGGACAAGACCTTGTCGTTGTTGCGGTACAGCTTGGAGAACAGATGCACGCCGATGCCGGCTTCGCCATAGAAGCCCTTGCCATCGTCACGCTGGAAACGCAGCACCGGGGTCAGGCCCAGATCGACCAGGTTGGCGCTGTCATTGGTCTTGTTGTAGTGGTTCATGCGCCAGTTGGCCAGCGACAGATCCCAGTAGCCACCGATGTGGGTGCCGTTGGATTGCCAGAAATTCCAGTTCGGACCCCAGTTGAACTGGGCACCCAGACGGGCCAGCTGAGTGCTGTTGCCGGTACCGTATTCCAGCGACATACCGTCGAGGCCGAAGGCGTAGCTGGGGGACTGGATGGCAAAGGCGGCGACGCCAGCAAAAGCGATCTTGGCAACCAGGCTCTTCATTTTAGTCATGGATTATCTTTCAGCGCGTAAAGTGTATTGAAGGATCTTTGCTTGTACGGGACGCGGCGCAAAGCGTCCGCGATAACGCGATATTCTCTCATAATCATCACAAAAGCATACTCGCGTGTCTGATTGTGCCGCTTGCATACCACAGGCCGCCGCCACGCTCATGGGCGATAGCTGTATTCCAGCCGTCCCGCTACCGCAACCCGTATTGCCAGCACATGGCCGGAGAAGGGATATTGCGCCAGCTCGGCCTGGCTGCGGCCATTGCGTCCGGTGGTGATGAACAGCGTGCGCAGATCGGTGCCGCCAAAGGCCACCATGGTCGGGCAACGCGCCGGCAAGCGGATCTCCTGCAGGATCTCGCCGGCCGGCGACAAGCGCAACACCCGCCCACCCTCGAACATCGCACACCAATAGGCGCCTTCGCTATCGACCGCCGCCCCATCCGGGCGACCACCATAGTCGGGCGCACTCTTGTCGCTGTCGAACTGGCGCAGCAGGCGGCAGTTGCTGGTCTGGCCGGTAGCCAGGTCGTAGTCATAGACGTTGATGCGGTGTGCCGGCGTATTGGCGTGATACATCAGCCGCTGGTCCACACTGAAGGCCAAGCCATTGGAGGTGGTCACCGCATGATGGGCATCGCGCAGCGCATTGCGTTCGAAGCAATACAGCGTGCCACCCTCGCGGTCTCGCGGCTCGTAGATGGTGCCGCACCAGAAGCGCCCGGAGGCATCGCAGCGGCCATCGTTGAAGCGGATGCGGCTGGTATCGTAGGGCGCTGCCAGCAGCGCCGACAAGGCGCCATTGCCGGTATTGAGATGGAACATCCCCGTGCGCAAGGCCACCACCAGGCCGCCTTGCGCGTGCTTGACGATGCTGCCGGGTTCTTCCGGCATGTCCCAGCGCTGGTGCTGCTGCGTCTCCAGCACCAGCTTGTGGACCGCCTTGCCGGGAATGTCGATCCAGTACAGTGCCCCTTCCTCGGCGTGCCACAGGGGCGACTCGCCCAGCAGCATCGGTTCGGGGGAGATGGCGGTGATGGTGTCCGCAGAAAGGGACGGGGAGGACGCGGAGGCCAGGGACATGGGCTTGCCTGTCAGCATGAACGAGGAAGCGCCCATTATGCCTTCATGATGTCGATTGATAAACCTGATCCACACCAGCCCCCGCCAACACGATCAGCAAAAAGAAAAACGGCATGTACGAGCTGGCGTACATGCCGTTTCCCTGCCGAGAAAGTCAGTGCCCACACCTCATCAGTTGGACCATCCCCCATCGATCATATGAACCGAACCGGTGGTGAAATTGGACTCATCCGAGGCCAGGTACAGCGCCAGCGCCGCCACTTCTTCGGCCTTGCCGATGCGGCCCATGGGTTGGCGCGCCACGAAGGCGGCGCGTACTTCATCCTCGCTCTTGCCGGTTTCCTTGGCCTGGGTGGCGATGCGCTGGTTCAGCGAGGGCGATTCGATGGTGCCCGGGCAGATGGCGTTGCAGCGGATGCCCTGCGCCACGAAGTCCGCCGCCACCGATTTGGTCAGCCCCACCACGGCGGCCTTGGAGGCGCCATAGGCGAAGCGATTGGCCACTCCCTTCACGCTCGATGCAGCCGAGGCGATGTTGACGATGGAGCCGGCCTTCTTGGCCAACATGCCCGGCAGCACCGCGCGGATGGTGTGGAACATGGCCTTGGCATTGAGGTTGAAGGAAAAGTCCCAGGCCTTGTCATCGCATTCCAGAATATTGCCGGCTGCCACGTAGCCGGCACAGTTGAACAGGACGTCGACCGTGCCGATCTCGGCCACCAGCGCCTTGATGGCGGCATCGTCGGTCACGTCCAGGATGCGGGTCTCGACCCCGGCCAGACCGGCCAAGGCATCCAGGTGGGGGCGGCTGATGTCGGTGGCGATCACGCGCGCGCCTTCGCGGGCGAACAGTTCGGTGGCGGCGCGGCCGATGCCCTGGGCAGCAGCGGTGATGAGGACGGTCTTGCCGGCGAGGCGGCCAGTGGATGCGGACATGCTGATTCCTTTGATTAAATGAGTTTGCGGTTGGCCAGGTTCTTGAACAGCGCCGTCAGCCCGAAGGTCCACGGTGCCGTTTGATCGCTGAAGTTGACAGTATTCACCAGCGCGCCCAGCTTGGGAGTGGAGATGGTGACGAGGTCGGCCACCTGGTGGGTAAAGCCCTGGCCGGGACCGAAACGGTCCTGGGTCGGTGCGAACATGGTCCCCAGGAACAGCACCAGGCCATCCGGGTACTGGTGATTGGGACCGATCGCGTGTTCCACCAGTTGCAGCGGATCACGACTGATCATGGACATCGAACTGCTGCCCTTGAGCGTGAAACCTTCCGTACCATCGACTCGCATTGTAAGTTCGGCGCGGCGCACGTCGTCAATTGAAAAGTTTGCGTCGAACAGACGAATGAAAGGCCCCACTGCGCAGGAGGCATTGTTGTCCTTGGCCTTGCCCAGCAGCAGGGCGCTGCGGCCCTCGAAGTCGCGCAGGTTGACGTCGTTGCCCAGAGTGGCACCGACCACCTTGCCACGGCTATTGATGGCCAGCACGATTTCCGGCTCGGGATTGTTCCAGGCGGACTTGGGGTGAATTCCTACCTCATCGCCCAGCCCTACAGAGGACATTGGCTGGGCCTTGGTGAAGATTTCTGCATCGGGCCCGATGCCCACTTCCAGGTATTGCGACCACACCCCCTGTTCCAGCAGCACTTCCTTCAAGCGCGCCGCCTCGGGCGAACCCGGCACCACGCTGGAGAGGTTCTCGCCGATCACAGCGCTGATGGCGCGTCGTACCGATTCGGCCTTGCCGGCGTCGCCGCGGGCCTGTTCTTCGATCACACGTTCCAACATGCTGGCTACGAAGGTCACGCCGCTGGCCTTGACCGCCTGCAGGTCGATGGGCGCCAGCAGCCAGGGGCGCGAGGTGTCGCGCTGCGCGGCGTCGGCATTGTCCAGCAGCTCCTGCAGCGTGGCGATGCGCGTCATGTTGCTGGCTGCGCGCACGGCGGCAGCAGGATCGTCAAGCTCCAGCAACTGGCTGGAGGTGGCGGCGATGAGGGTCAAGTCATAGGCGCCATCGGCGTCGATCTTGACGACTACCGGACCCACCTCCGGTTGCCAGACGCGGCCGATCAGCGTGGCCTGGGCGTGGTCTTCAGGCAGGTGCGCCTGGGGTGAAAAAGTATGTGCCATGTTCATCATTCCTTATCAATATCAGTGAAGACGGTCCCGGACTACATGGGAAGCGGGCACCGCCACAATGTCATGTCCTGCATCATCAGCATCAGGTATAGACGCCGATATGCCAGGGCACGAATTCATCCTGGCCATAGCCATGCAATTCGCTCTTGGTCTTCTTGCCCGAGGCGGTATCGAGGATCATCTGGAAGAAGCGCTCGCCGATTTCCTGCGGCGTGACGTCACCATCGGCAATCTCGCCGCAGTTGATGTCCATGTCTTCTTCCTGGCGTTGCCACAGCGCCGTATTGGTGGCCAGTTTCAGCGAGGGCGCCGGGGCGCAGCCATAGGCCGAACCCCGGCCGGTGGTAAAGCAGATCACGTTCGCCCCTCCCGCCACCTGGCCGGTAGCCGAGATGGGATCGTAGCCCGGCGTATCCATGAAGACGAAGCCACGGGCAGTGACGGTCTCGGCATATTGGTACACATCCACCAGGTTGGTAGTGCCGCCCTTGGCGACCGCGCCCAGCGACTTTTCCAGGATGGTGGTCAGCCCCCCGGCCTTGTTGCCGGCCGAGGGGTTGTTGTTCATCTCGGCATCGTTCTTGGCGCAATATCCTTCCCACCAGGCGATGCGCGCCAGCAGCTTCTGGCCCACTTCGGGCGAGACGGCGCGACGCGTGAGCAGGTGTTCTGCGCCATAGATTTCCGGCGTCTCGGACAGGATCGCCGTGCCGCCATGGCGCACCAGCAAATCGACCGCTGCACCCAGCGCCGGATTGGCGGTGATGCCCGAATAGCCATCGGAGCCACCGCATTGCAGGCCCAGCGTCAGGTGTTTGGCCGACACCGGTTGGCGCTGGATGTCATTGGCCTTGGGCAGCATCTTCTTGATCTTCTCGATGCCCAACGCCACCGTCTTGGCGGTGCCGCCGGTGCCCTGGATGGTGAAGGTATGGAAGTATTCGCCTTCCTTCAGATTGTGGCTTTCCATCAGTCCAGAGATCTGATTGGTCTCGCAGCCCAGGCCCACCACCAGCACCGCGGCGAAGTTGGGATGGGTGGCATAGCCGGCCAGGGTACGGCGCAGGATCTGCAAGGGCTCGCCCTGCGAATCGGTGGCGCAACCCTGGCCGTGCGTGAGCGCTACCACGCCATCGATGTTGGGATAGGCGGCCAGCACTTCCGGGTGGATGTCGCGCCGGAAGTAATCGGCAATGGCGCGTGCGGCCGTGGCCGAGCAGTTCACCGAGGTCAGCACGCCGATGTAGTTGCGCGTGGCCACGCGACCATCGGGACGCACGATGCCCATGAAGGTGGCCGGCTCGGCCACGAAATCGACCGGCTTCACGTCCGCGCCGAAATGGTGTTCGCGCGAGAACTCGGCCATGGCCAGGTTGTGCGTATGCACGTGCTGGCCGGGCGCAATGTCCTGGCTGGCCGTGCCGATGATCTGGCCGTAGCGCTTGACCGCTTCACCCACGGCAATGGCGCGGGTGGCCATCTTGTGGCCGGCAGGGATCAGGCCCATGACCTTGAGGCCGCCTTCTTCCTGCAGCACGGTGCCGGAGATGAGCTGCTGGCGGGCAATGACGACATCATCGACGGGATTGAGTCGGATGACGGGAGAGGTAGCTTTCATGTTGATCTCGGTGAGAACGTGGATGCTGCGGGCTGGCCGCAAACGCGGCGGGCGCATGTCGCATCCGATAAGCGATGCGACATGCAGGAAATTACTTGGCGGCGAACTGTGCCAGGTCAGGCATGGGGCTGCCCACCCATTGCTGATAGATGGCGGGCAGCTTGCCATTCTTCAGGTTGGCGGTGATCCATTCGTTGAGCCACTTTTCCAGCGCCGGCTCGCCCTTGCGCAAGCCGATGGCGTAGGGAATGTCCTTGATGGCGAACTTGGTTTCCAGGTTCTTGGACGGATTCTGCTTGGCAATGGCCGAGGCCAGCGAATTGGGCGTGCACAGGGCATCGACCTGGCCCGACAGGATGGCCGCCGTCACCGTGGCATCGTCATCGAAGCGCACGATGTTGGTCCCCTTGGGAGCGATGGGCGTGAGCAGCGAATCCTGCATATTGCCGCGCACCACCGCCACGCGCTTGCCGACCAGGTCATTGATGCTCTTGATGTTTTCAGTCTTGGGCGCGGCCACCACGAATTGCGAAGCGCCATAGGGCTGGGTAAAGGCCACCACCTTCTGGCGTTCCGGCGTGATGGAGAAGGAAGAGATCACCATGTCGGCCTTGCCGGTCATCAGGAAGGGAATGCGGTTGGGTCCGGTCACCTGCACGATCTCCAGTTCCACGCCCAGGTCCTTGGCCAGCAGGCGCGCGGTCTCCACATCCGAGCCCTGCGGCTCCAGCTTGGCATTGGTCATGCCGAAGGGCGGCGCGCCCAGGTCGATGGCGACCAGGACCTTCTTGCGCGCCTTGATGTCGGCCAGGGCATCGGCTTGTGCGGCCTGTGCCAAACAAGCCAGGCCGAGTGCGACGGCGGCGGCTTTTCTGATGAAGCTGAGCAGATGGTTCATTGGGGTCTCCTGTGTAGTTGTAGGGTGCTGCTGAAAATAAAATCCATACAAGCGCAATTCAGAGGTCGCTGGCGACGAACTTCTGCAATTCGGCTGTCCTGGGGTTGCTGAAGAGTTCGTCCGGCGGTCCCATTTCCCACACCTGGCCCTGGTGCATGAACACCAGCACATCGGCCAGCTTGCGGGCAAAGGCCATCTCGTGGGTGACCAGCACCATGGTCATGCCGCCGCGCGCCAGGTCTTCCATGACTTTCAATACTTCGGCGGTCAACTCCGGGTCCAGTGCCGAGGTCACTTCATCGAACAGCATCAGCTCTGGCGCCATCGCCAGCGAGCGGGCAATCGCCACGCGTTGCGCCTGGCCGCCCGAGAGCTGCTCGGGATAGGCTTCCTTCTTGTTTTCCAGTCCGACTAGTTGCAGCACCTTGTGGGCGATCTGCTTGGCTTCGTCGGTGGACATTTTCTTGATGGTGGTCAGCGCCAGCGTGATGTTGCGCTCCACCGTCAGGTGCGGGAACAGGTTGTAGCTCTGGAAGACGATGCCGACCTGCTTGCGCAATTCGCGCAGATTGAGCTTGTCTGGATGATGAATATCATGTCCGCATACATGGATGTCGCCGGCATCGACTGTCTCTAGACCGTTTAGGCAACGCAGCAGCGTGCTCTTGCCCGAGCCGCTCTTGCCGATGATGGCCACCATCTGCCCCTGTTGCACTTCCAGCGACACTCCATTCAAGACCTTGTTGCTGCCGAAGCTCTTGTGCAGATCCTTGATCTTAACGATGGCTGACATTCAATTTCCTTTCAAAGTGCTTGGACAGCGCCGACAGCGGGAAGCACAGGCAAAAATAGATGAGGGCGACGCAGCCGAACACGGTGAACGGCTGGAAGGTCGAGTTGTTGATGATCTGGCCGGCGCGCGCGAGATCGACGAAACCGATCACCGAGGCCAGCGAAGTGTTCTTGACGATCTGCACCATGAAGCCGACCGTGGGCGGCGTGGCGATCTTGACGGCTTGCGGCAGGATCACCTTGCTCAGTTGTTCGAAGCGATTCAAGCCCAGGCATTCCGAGGCTTCCCATTGCGTCTTGGGCACCGCCTGGATGCAGCCACGCCAGATCTCGCCGAGGAAGGCTGCGCAGTAGATCGCAAAGGAAATGCCGGCGGCCACCAGTGGCGTCAATTTCAGCCCGGCGATGGCCAGTCCGAAGTAAGCCACGAACAGGATCACCAGCAGCGGGATGCCTTGCACCACCTGGATGTAGAGGCTGGCGATGGTGCGCAGGCTGGCATGGGGCGAGACCCGCCACAGCGCAATGACGAAGCCGGCCAGACCCCCGAAGACGAACGCTACCAGCGACAGCACCACGGTCCAGACGGCCGCTTGCAGCAGGTACTCCACGTGCAGGAAACTGAATGCATTCATGGCGGCTCCTTACAGGTTGGTGCCCAGCTTGCGCTTGCGCACGAAGGCCATCTGGCTGATGAGCCAGAACGCGCCACGAAACAGGAAGGACAGCACCAGGTACGCCACCGCGATGACGGCATACACCTCGAAGCTGCGGAAGGTTTCCGACTGCACCAGGTTGGCCGTGGCGGTCAGCTCTTCTGCGGAAATCTGCGAGGTGATGCTGGAGGCCAGCATGAGCAGGATGAACTGGCTGGTCAGCGAGGGATAGACGCGCTCCACCGCCGGCAGCAACACCACATGCCAGTAGACATGCAGGCGCGACATGCCCAGGCATTCGGCCGCCTCGATCTGGCCCGGATGGATGGAGTTGATGCCGGCGCGCATGATCTCGGTGGTGTAGGCGCCGACGTTGAGGGTGAGGGCGATGACGGCCGCAGTCTCTGCAGAAAGCTTCCATCCTATGCTGGCCAGGCCGAAGAACACCAGGAACACCTGCACCAGCAAGGGCGTGTTGCGGATGATCTCGACATAAGCCTTCACCAGGCCGCGCAGCACCGCCAGATGGCTTTTTCCGGCCATCGCGCACAGCGTGCCCAGCACGAAGCCCAGCACGATGGACAAGGCCGAGAGCTGGATGGTCAGCCAGGCGCCCAGCAGCAGGCGATCCCACTGCGCGAACACGCTCATGAAATCGAAGGTGTAGTTCATCGGCGCTCCGGCAATCCAGAGGGAAGGCAATAGATCAGCATGAGGGTGGTCTCCTTTATCGTTATCCTGGGGGCGGTCTTTTGTGTTGCCGCCACTTCGAGGGTCATGCGCCGCTTGGCGCGGCTATCGGCTATCGGCTATCGGCTATCGGCTATCGTTGGCTATAACTGTTTGACGCCTCCCGGCCTGAAGTGCGACTGCACATGCGCGATGCCATTGACCAGCGGTGCGCCGAACTCGGCAATGCTGATCTCGATGCTGTCGCCATCCTGGGTGCGCACGCTGTAGGCAAAGGACAGATTGGCCGCGCCCATGTAATGCACGTGGACATCGCCCGGATGCAGCAGGTGGGCATACTTGAAGTAGTGGTATTCCAGGTTTTCGATGGCGTGGCACATGTTGTCGGGGCCGGTCAGGAATTCCTGTTCCCAGATCACCCGGCCATTGCGGCGAATGCGCGTCATGCCCACCAGATGCGCCGGGGGCAGGCCCACCAGCAGCTCCGGTCCGAACGAGCAGTGACGCAGCTTGGAATGGCCCTGGTAGAGGTAATTGCGGCGCTCCATGACGTGGTCGGAGAATTCATTGCCGATGGCAAAACCGAGCCGGCGTGGACAGCCGTCTTCATCGATCAGGTACAGGCCGACGATCTCCGGCTCCTCGCCGCCATCCAACGCGAAGTCGGGACGTGGCAGGGGCTGGCCGGGGGCGACGATGCTGCTGCCATCGCCCTTGTAGAACCATTCCGGCTGCACTCCCACTGTACCGGGCGCCGGACGGCCACCGGCAATGCCCCATTCGATCATCAACTGGGTATCGGTCTTGTCGAGCTCATCGCCTTGGACCCGGCGATGCATCTTGTCGCGCGTGGTGGCGCTGCCCAGGTGCGTGGTGCCGGCGCCGGAGACCTTGCAGTGAGCCGGGTCGGGATGATCCAGCGGCGCCAGGATGCGCGCCTCGGCCAGGATGGCGGCATAGTCTTCGCACTGGTCGGTATTGAGTAGTTGCGCCAGGCGTTCCAGGCCGGTGCCGCGCTGCAGCGCCAACTGCGCCAGCTCGCGCATGGTGGCGACTTCCCCCAGCGCCTGGATGTTGCTGCCATGGACGATGCCCACACGGCGCTCGCCCTGGCGGTCACGATATTGAATCAGCCTCACCGGGTCTCCTGATCTCCATGTCCTGAGTTTTTTTCACGCATCGCCTTGCGCCAAGGGCAGATGCGCTAGCATGGTGGTTTTTCCGGGACGACTATAAGAGGCTGGTACAGGGATGTCTAATGAGCTTAATTCATCGGGTGATAACCGACTGCAGGAAGAGGGTGGTGCGCTGCCCTCGGTCGGCTCCATCGTCAGCCGCCTGCGCTTTCGCCAGGTCGCCCTGCTGACGGCGCTCGACGAACAGGGTTCGCTGCACAAGGCAGCCGAGGTCATGCACATGACCCAGCCGGCCGCCACCAAGGCCTTGCATGAAATGGAAGATGCGCTGGGCGTGACCCTGTTCGACCGCTCCCCGCGCGGCATCGAGGCCACCGAGCTGGGGCGCTGCGTGATCCGCTATGCGCGCCTGATCCAGAGCGACGTGGCCAACCTGCGCGAAGAATTGCAGAACATGATCAGCGGCCGCGGCGGGCGCCTGTCCATCGGCACCATCATGGGCGCCGCGCCCTTCGTCACGCGCGCGCTGTCGCGCCTGCGCGAGATCCAGCCGGAGGTCTCCATCGAGATCAGCGAAGACACCAGTGCGCGCCAGTTGCTGCTGCTGGACCAGGGCCGCATCGACCTGATGATCGGGCGCTCCTCGGTCAGTTCCCAACCCAACCTCTACCATTACGAAATGTTGCGCGGCGAGCCCATGTGCATCGTCAGCGGCATCGACCATCCGCTGGCCACCGCCCAGAAGGTGCGATTGCAGGAGCTGGCCGGCGCTTCCTGGATTCTCTATTCCAGCAACATGCCCATGCGCATCTGGATCGAGCACGAGTTCAAGCTGGAGGGGGGGAAGGTGCCGGGCAACGTCATCGAGACCGCCTCGCCCTTCGTCACCATCACCCTGCTGGCGCAGTCCAACATGGTGGCGGTGATGCCGCTGGACATCGCCCACTTCTTTGCCGCGCGCCAGATGCTGGGCATCCTGCCGGTCAACCTGAAGACCCGCATCGAGCACTACGGCATCGTCACCCGCAAGAACAGCACCTTGTCGTCCTTGGCCAAGATGTTCATACAAATTCTGCGGCAGCAGAACTGAGGCCCGCTGTGGCGGGCATGAGCGCGGTGCCGGCGTTGTATTCCTGAATTTTTTTTCATTCTAGGGTTTTCCCGGATAGGGTGCTGGCGGGTTTTCCTGTTAACCTTCGGGGGCGGTCGGGGTGGCCGCACTCGATGTCTGTACACGATTCCCGCAGTTGATTCCATTTCTCCGGTTGGCCCTCATGAATGTGCCTCACACGCGCGTTGGCGCGCGCCTTGCTGCTGTGCTTGCCTGTTTGATCCGTTTGACTTCTTTGGCCTGTTTGACCCGCCGCCCGTCGTCCTTTGCGCGCAGCATGTTGGCCTCGGCCGGGCTGGGAGCCGCCATGCTGCTGGCCGGTTGTGCCGCCCAGAAGGCCGCACCGGTCGATGCCGCCGCCAAGCAGGCCCGGCTGGACCAGGCGTTGGCGCTGTTTTCGACCAATCCTCCGCAGGGGCTGCCGCAGGGCTGGGAGCCGCTGGTCATCACCCGCAAGAAGATTCCCACCGAATACAAGCTGGTCGATGACCATGGCCGCAGCGTCCTGCACGCCTATGCCGACCGCGCCTCCTCGGGGTTGCGGCACGTGGTGGATATCGACATCAACAAGAAGCCGTGGCTGTCCTGGAGCTGGAAGGCGGCGGGTCTGATTCCCACCGCCGATCTCACACATCGGGAAACTGATGATTCCCCGGTGCGCATCGTGTTGGCCTTCGATGGCGACCATAACAGGCTCTCGCTGATGGACAGCATCCTGTTTGACACCGCCAAGCTGTTGACCGGGCATGAATTGCCCTATGCCACGCTGATGTATGTCTGGGATGGCCAGGCGCCGGTGGGCAGCGTCATCGCCAATGGCCGCACCGGTCGCATCCAGATGCTGGTGGCCGAAAGCGGGGCCACGCACGAGGGGCAATGGCGCTCGTACCAGCGCAATGTCGCCGAGGATTACGAACGCATCTTCGGCGAAAAGCCGGGCCGCCTGATTGGGGTAGGGGTGTTGACCGATACCGACAATACCGGTCAGAAGATGGAGGCTTGGTATGGCGACATCCGCCTCATGCGCGAGGCGGAAGCAGTGGCGCAGTCGCAGCCTTGATCCTGGGTCTTAGACATCAGAGTTCAGAGTTCAGAGCTCTGATATCAGAAGATTAAGTTCAGACCCCGCGCCACCACGCGGCGACATGGCCCCAGAAGCCCTTGGGGCCGTCTTCGAAGAGCCAGGGTTTTTCGCGCTTGAGCTTGTCCATCATGTCTTTTTCGGCCTTTTCGGAAACATTGCCGAAGGCCCGTCCCAGCTTCAAGAGGGTACGCATGGCCCCCAGCTTTTCACGCGCCACCATGCCGGAGGCATGTTCGATGGCGATATGGGTCTCGCGCAGCTCCTGTACCATGGCCGCGGCCAGCATCGCCGCCGGCGTCTTCAAGCGTTCCTGCACTACCGAGATATTGGTGGCCGAGGCCTTGATCTGCGTGGCCAGCATGTCGATCTGGCTTTCATCGCCCTTGGCCTGCTTGATGATGGCCGTGGCCCAGGCCTTGGAGGCGGCGATCAGATCGTCGGTGCTCCAGTCGTGGCGCACCGCGATCCAGAATCCATAATTGGCGGCCTGCTCGATGAGGATCTGCACCACATCCGGGAATTCCTTGTCCATCGCCCGTCTGGCCCAGGCATACTGGCCCGAGAGCATCAGGTGCTGGACCGCTTCTTCGGTCAGGAAATTGGTATTTTCCGAAAGCTTGGCCAGCAGATAGCTATCGAAGGAAGGCTTCACGAAGCCCGAGTCGATCTTGGTCGAGAGCCGCACGAAGTTCTGGTAATCGCGTTCCAGCGAGTCGTAGACCTCATCCTTGAGGAGGAGTTTGATCTGTTTCATGCGGCTTCCTTCTGGACCTGGTCCGATGATGTCGTGGCGGCAGCCAGCAGTTGGGCTGGCTGGGTCGATGGCGATGAATGCTTGTCAATATTGATGCCGATAGGAAACTTGTTATCGGCGCTCTGCGGCGAAACTTTATTTTTCCGCTGAGATTTCAGTAACTGCGCAGCCCGTAGCGTTGTCGGGTCTCCCCATCCGGCAGTAGTTGATCGCGATACAGCGCCCAGGTCGGGTCGCTCAGGGTCACGGTGCTGGTCTTGCAAGCCTGGCAAAAGCGCGCGTGGATATCGGCCACCACCGGTTCCAGTCCATTGGGATCGGTCACGTAGAACCAGGATTGCTGCTGGCCCAGGCTGAAGGCGGTGCCGACAAAAAGGCTGCGGGTCTTCTTGCCGATGGCTGCGGCCACCTGTTCCGACAAGGCTTCCAGCCTATCCTGCTCGGGCAGGGGCGGCAAGCCTTCCGGTGTGTCGGGCGTATAGGCGACCCGGGTCACCACCACGTAAGGAAAGCCGGCCAGCGGGAAGGTCCGGCGCAAGGCCATGTCCAGCTTGACGGCATAGGCATGGTTGTTGCGCTGGGTCTGGTAGCTCCACCATTCGGCCTCCTGGTCCTGCGCACTGGCTTCTTGCGCCCTCAGCGCCATCAGGAGTAACAGGATCAGCAGGCGAGGCATGGTGCGCTCAACTGGCCAGCAAGGCCAGCAGCGCCAGCAAGGCGGGCAGGCCCTGGATGTAGAGGATGGAACGCTTGGCGGTGAGCCCGCCGTAGATGCCGGCCACCAGCACGCAAGCCACGAAGAACAACTGCACCGAACGGTCCCCGGTGGCCAGGCTCCAGAACAGGCCGGCAGCCAGGAAGCCGTTGTAGAGCCCCTGGTTGGCGGCCAGCACGCGGGTGGCTTCGGCGGCCTCGCGCGACTGGCGGAAGGTCTTCAAGCCCAGCGGTTTGGTCCACAGGAACATTTCCAGGATCAGGATCCAGACATGTTCCAGGGCGACGAGCAGGACCAGGATGGTGGCGAGGGTGTGCATGTATCTCCCTTTTATCGTAATGCATGGTGGCGCCTCTTGGCGGGCGGATGGTGTGCGGATCATGCCTGAAATGCCGCCGCTCGCCAATGCCGTCGCAGCCCGCCTTACTTCGCCTGCAGGAATTTTTCCGCCAGCCGCACCCAGTAGGTGGCGCCGATGGGCAGCAGGTCATCGTTGAAGTCATAGCTGGGGTTGTGCAGGTTGCACGGTCCCAGTCCATGACCCTGATCGCGATGGCCGCCGTCGCCATTGCCCAGGAACACGTAGCAGCCTGGCTTGTGCTGCAGCATGAAGGCGAAATCCTCGGCGCCCATGGTCGGCTCGGTGTGGGCATCGACACGATCGGCGCCGAACTGTTCGGTCAGTACTTCCACGGCGAAGGCGGTTTCCTTGGCGTGATTGATCAGCGGCGGATAGTTGCGGTTGAACCGGAAGTCCACCGTGGCATCGAAGGCCGCAGCGGTGTGCTCGGCGATTTCCTTCATGCGGCGCTCGATCAGATCCAGCACCGGCAGGCTGAAGGTGCGCACGGTGCCCACCATCATGGCTTCGTCGGGGATGACGTTGGTGGCGCTGCCGGTGTGGATCTGGGTGATGGAGACCACGGCCGGATCGTTGGGATTGATGTTGCGCGCCACGATGCTCTGCCAGGCCTGGGCGATGTGCACCGCCGTCATCACCGGATCGGCCGCCTTGTGCGGTTGCGCCGCGTGCGAGCCACGGCCCTTGACGGTGACGTGGAACTCGTTGCTGGAGGCCATCTGCGCTCCAGGCGTGACGCCAAAATGGCCGGCCGGGATGCCGGGCCAGTTGTGCATCCCGAACACCGCATCCATCGGATACTGTTCGAACAGGCCATCCTGGATCATGCGTTCGGCGCCGCGTCCGCCTTCTTCGGCCGGCTGGAAGATCACATAGACGGTGCCATCGAAGTTGCGATGCCGGGCCAGGTAATAGGCTGCGCCCAGCAGCATGGCGGTATGCCCATCGTGACCGCAGGCGTGCATCTTGCCCGCATGGCGCGAGGCGTGGGCGAAGGTATTGATCTCGGGCATGGGCAGTGCATCCATGTCGGCGCGCAGGCCGATGGCGCGCGGGCTGTCGCCCTGTTTGATGATGCCTACCACACCGGTCACGCCCAGGCCGCGTACCACCGGGATGCCCCATTCGCTCAGTTTTTGCGCCACCACATCGGCGGTGCGCACTTCTTCGTAGGCCAGTTCGGGGTGGGCGTGGATGTCGCGGCGGATCTGTTGCAGTTCGGACTGGAACTGGACAATGGGGTCGATGAGTTTCATGGGAATTGAGCAGCTAGGACGATCGATGGAAGTGCCGCTATCTTACCGCGCCTGGCGGCGCGGCAGGGGGCGGTGCAATTTTGTTCAATACAGCGCGCGCGACCCTGCGCAGGATGGGCCTCTTTTCTTGTCTTGCCGATGAGGCATGGAGGCGTAGTGATGTTTTCTTCCGAATTCCTGTTGCTGGCAGGGGCGCACTTGTTGGCGCTGGTCAGTCCCGGTCCCGATTTCCTGTTGCTGGTGCGCAGCAGCCTGCGGCATGGGCGTGGCTATGCACTGGCGGCCAGCTTGGGGATCGCCTTGGCCAACGGCATCTATATCGCGCTGGCCATCGGCGGCTTCAGTGTGCTGCAGGAAAATCCTTCCTTGCTGTTGGCCATGCAGTGGCTGGCTGCCCTCTACCTGGCCTGGCTGGGGTGGCTGTTCCTGCGCGCCAGTGGTCAACCGGCCGACCTGTGCGCTCATCTCAGCGGCGGCCAGCGCGTGCGGGTCTCGCCCCTGGGAGGCCTGGGTGCGGGCTTCCTGTCGGCGGCGCTCAATCCCAAGAATGGCTTGTTCTATTTCGGCCTGTTCACCGTGATCGTGGCGGCGCATACGGGCCTGCAACGCAAGCTTTTCTATGGTCTCTGGATGTTTGCCGCGGTGCTGGCCTGGGATGCGGGTCTGGTCTGCCTCATTGCGCAGCGGCGGGTGGTGCAGGCACTCACGCGCCTATTGCCGCTCATCGAGCGCGGTGCCGGCGTATTGCTGATGGTGGCGGCGCTGGCGCTGGTGGTGGGGCGCACGGCCTAGCGCTTGGTGAGTTAGACCAGGGTGGCCTGCGTGTATTGCAAGGGCGTGACCGCCACGCGCGACTTGAAGGCGCGGTGGAAATGGCTCTGATCGGCAAAGCCGGTGTCATAGGCGGCAGCCACCGCGCTGACACCCTGTTGCAGCAAGGTGCGCGCCTGGCGGATCTTCATGTCCAGTTGCAGCGCGTGGGGCGTGAGGCCGAAGCGGCGGCGGAACTGGCGGATCAACTGGTAACGGCTGGTGCCGGCAAGCTCGGCCAGGGTATCGAGTGCGATGCGCTCGCGGCAATGCGCCAGCAGGAAATCATGGGCACGCTGCAAGCCGTCGCCATCCTCCGCCAGGGGGGACGTGAGGGCCGACTCGCGCACGCAGGCCTGGGCGCACAACAGCATGAGTTCATGCAGGCAGGTGATGACCTCTGCCTGCAGATCGGCATTGCGCGCTTCCAGCGCCTGCGTCATGCGATCGAGCAAGTGCACCGCCTGTGGCGCGCGCAGCACCTGCGACTGCAAGCTCGCCAGCAGGCCGCGCGTGGCCGGGGTTTCGTCCAGCAGCCTGGCCAGCCAGCCGGTATCGAGGTGGAACATGCGATAGCTCCAGCTGGCCAGTTCGGTCGGATTGCAGCAGTGCACATCGCCGGCCCGCACCAGCACCACGTCACCGGGCACGATGGCTTGTCGCTGCTCGCCCAGCGCGAATATGCTGTGGCCGCCATCGACGATGCCGATCGAAAAACTGTCGTGCGTATGCGGTGCATAGCAGGACAGGCTGCCGGTGGCGCGCCGGCCTTCCAGGAAGGGCAATTCGGGGTCGCGCCAGAAGTGCTGGAGTGCAGGCATGGAAGGCAAGGGGAAGAGTCGTGATGCGCCATTTTAAGATAAAGTAGCCGCTTGGCCGCAAGGGGGGGGCATCTGTTGCGTTCCGGCTTGCTGTGGGCGTGAATCTGTTTCATTGCGCCTGATCCATTTTTATCTTTTCATTCCCGTTTTCGGTTTTTCCTCTTTGCCTGCTCGCCATGACCACCACCATCGTCCGTGCCGCCTGTCCCCATGATTGCCCCGATACCTGCGCCTTGCTGGTGACCGTCAAGGACGGTGTGGCCACCGAAGTGCGCGGTGACCCGGACCATCCGCCCACTTCCGGCGTGCTCTGTACCAAGGTCTCGCGCTATGCCGAGCGCACCTACCACCAGGACCGCCTGCTGCATCCCATGCGTCGGGTAGGCAAGAAGGGCGAGGGCAAGTTCGAGCGTATCAGTTGGGAACAAGCCATCTCCACCATCGCCCAACGCCTGGGCGAGATCGCCCGGCGTGATCCGCAGGCCATCCTGCCCTACAGCTATGCCGGTACCATGGGCCAGGTGCAGGGCGAGTCGATGGCGGGACGTTTCTTCAACCGCCTGGGCGCTTCACAACTGGAGCGCACCATCTGTTCCTCGGCCGGTGGCGCGGGTTATCGCTACACCATCGGTACCCGTGTCGGCAGCGACCTGGAGCAGGTGGATCACGCCAAGCTGATCCTGATCTGGGGCGGCAACCCGATTGCTTCCAACCTGCATTTCTGGACCCGGGTGCAAGCCGCCAAGCGCAATGGCGCGCGCCTGATCGCCATCGATCCCTACCGCTCGCTGACGGCCGAGAAATGCCACCAGCACATTGCGCTCTTGCCCGGCACCGATGCCGCGCTGGCGTTGGGCCTGATGCATGTGCTGATCGCCGAAGACCTGCTGGATCACGATTACATCGACCGCTACACCCTGGGCTTCGACCAGTTGCAGCAGCGCGTGGCCCAATGGACCCCGGCGCGTACTGCCGAGGTGTGCGGCATCAGCGCCGAGCAGGTGCAGGAGCTGGCGCGGGAATATGGTCGCGTGGCGCTGGCCGGCGAGGGTGTCTTCATCCGTGCCAACTACGGCTTGCAGCGCGTGCGCGGTGGTGGCATGGCGGCGCGTAACGTGGCTTGCCTGCCGGCCCTGGTGGGGGCTTGGCGGCATGCGGCCGGCGGCGTGCAGTTGTCGGTGTCGGACAGCTTTCCCAAGGATAGCGCCGCCTTGAGCCGCCCCGACCTGGCTGCGCGCCATGGCCAGCCCAGTCGCGTTATCAACATGAGCACCATCGGTGATGACCTGTTGCGACCCGCGTCGCCTGCATTCGGCCCCAAGGTGGAAGCGCTGATCGTCTACAACTCCAACCCGGTGGCGGTGGCGCCCGAGTCCGGCAAGGTGGCGCAAGGCTTTGCCCGCGAGGATTTGTTTACGGTGGTGCTGGAACATTTCCAGACCGATACCGCCGACTATGCCGACATCCTCTTGCCGGCCACCACCCAGTTGGAACACATCGATGTGCACGCCTCCTATGGGCACGTCTACATCATCGCCAACAACGCCGCCATCGCCCCCATGGGGGAGGCCAAGCCGAATACGGAAATCTTCCGCCTGCTGGCTGCGGCCATGGGCTTCACCGAAGATTGCTTCAAGGACAGCGACGACCAGTTGGCCGCCGTGGCCTTCCGCCGTGATGATCCGCGTAGTGGCGACTATGACTGGGAACAATTGAAGCAGAAAGGTTGGCAGCGCCTGGCGGTACCGGTGGCACCCTTTGCCGAGGGCGGGTTTGCCACGCCCTCGGGCAAGTGCGAGTTCTATTCCGAGCAGATGAAGGCGGCGGGGCTGGACCCCTTGCCGACCTATATCCCGCCCTATGAATCGGTGGCCAGTAATCCGCAACTGGGCGCGAAGTATCCGCTGGCGATGATCTCGCCACCGGCGCGCAACTTCCTCAATTCCTCCTTCGTCAATGTGCAGAGCCTGCGCGATACCGAAGGCGAGCCGCACCTGGACATGCATCCGCAGGACGCCGCCGCGCGCGGCATCGTCAACGGCGATACGGTGCGCATCTTCAATGACCGTGGCGCCATGCAGGCACGCGTGCGGGTCACTGACAAGGCGCGCCCGGGTCTGGTGGTGGGCTTGTCGATCTGGTGGAAGAAGTTCGCCGCCGATGGCAAGAACGCCAATGAAGTCACCAGCCAGCGCCTGACCGACATGGGCAATGCCCCGACCTTCTATGACGTGCTGGTGCAGGTGGAAAAACTGCCGCAGCCGGCCCTGGCGGACTGAGGCGTGCGCGTCTGATACCCCCTTGCGGCGCAGCAAGGCGAGGGGGTAAATCTTTCCTTCCTGCACCAAAAGACGGCCCAGGGACAGTGTCCCGGCGTATCATGCCGGATGGTTTTGCCGCTCCCTGTGCGCAGTTTGCGTATAAAAACTGAATGCGAAGTCGCTGCGAGCCGGCGCCAATTCGGGCACTAATTTGCAAAATTTCTCGCATTTCGGGAGCAAAAAGCTTGCTCCGCGTTCGAATGCTGGATAGCATCTGCGGTAAATAAAAAAACAGTCGTGCTTTTTTGCTGTGCGCGCCAATGCGGTGGCATCGTTTCACCGCCCAGCCTCAGCGCACGTTATGACCGGAGACAGAGGACACACTATGGACAGATTCTGGCTTGCATCGTATCCCGCAGGCGTTCCCGCTGACATCGACCCCAGCCCCTATGGTTCGCTGGTGCAGATGATCGATGAAGCTTTCGTCAAACATGCCGACCGCAATGCCTACGTCTGCATGGGCAAGTATCTGCGCTACCGCGAGCTCGATGCCATGTCGCGCGCATTGGGGGCCTGGCTGCAGGGACTGGGCCTGCAGAAGGGCGCGCGCGTGGCGATCATGATGCCCAATGTGCTGCAATACCCCATTGCCATTGCCGCCATCCTGCGGGCCGGCTACACGGTGGTCAACGTCAACCCGCTCTACACGGCCCGCGAGCTGGAACACCAGTTGAAGGACTCGGGTGCCGAAGCCATCTTCGTGCTGGAAAACTTTGCCTGCACCTTGCAGAAGGTAGTGGCCCATACCCGGATCAAGCACATCGTGGTGGCCAGCATGGGCGAACTGTTGGGCACGCTCAAGGGCGCCATCGTCAATCTGGTGGTGCGGCACGTCAAGAAGCTGGTACCGGCCTGGTCGCTGCCCAATGCCATCAGCTTCAGCCGCGCGCTGTCCCAGGCCCAAGGCCAGAGCTTGCAACCGGTGCTGCTGACGCCGGACGACATCGCCTTCCTGCAATACACCGGCGGCACCACCGGCGTGGCCAAGGGCGCGGTGCTGACCCATCGCAACCTGGTGGCCAACGTGCTGCAGGCCGAGCAATGGTTGACTCCGGCGTTGAAGTCGGGCCAGCCTATTGACCAGTTGGTATTCGTCTGCGCGCTGCCGCTGTATCACATCTTTGCGCTCACGGTCTGCAACATGCTGGGCACGCGCGAAGGGGCGCTCAACCTGCTCATCCCCAACCCGCGTGACATTGCCGGCTTCGTCAAGGAGCTGGCCAAGTACAAGGTCAACACCTTCCCGGCGGTCAACACGCTCTATAACGCGCTGCTCAACAATGCCGACTTCGCCAAGCTGGACTTCTCCGGCTATCGCTGCTGCGTGGGCGGTGGTATGGCGGTGCAAAAGGGCGTGGCCGACAAGTGGAAGGCGCTGACCGGCTGCCCCATCATCGAAGGCTATGGCCTGTCGGAGACCTCGCCCATTGCCAGCGCCAATCCCTGCACCATCGATGACTACACCGGCACCATCGGCCTGCCGCTGCCTTCCACCGAAATCGCCATCCTGGATGACGATGGCCAGCCGCTGCCGCTGGGCCAGCCGGGTGAAATCGCCATCCGTGGGCCGCAGGTGATGCCGGGTTACTGGCAGCGCCCCGATGAGACGGCCAAGGTCATGACGCCCGATGGTTTCTTCAAGACCGGCGACATCGGCATCATGGATGCGCGTGGCTATACCCGGATCGTGGATCGCAAGAAGGACATGGTGCTGGTGTCCGGCTTCAACGTCTATCCCAACGAGATTGAAGGCGTGGTGGCGCAGCATCCGGGGGTGCTGGAATGTGCTTGCGTGGGCGTGCCCGACGAACACACCGGCGAGGCGGTCAAGCTCTTCGTGGTGCGCAAGGACAAGTCGCTGACCACCGAGCAGTTGATGGCTTATTGCAAGGAACAGTTCACCGGCTACAAGAAGCCCAAGTACATCGAGTTCCGCGATGAACTGCCCAAGACCAACGTGGGCAAGATCCTGCGCCGTGAATTGCGCGATGAACCGGCCAAAGCGCCGCAGAAACAGGCGGCCTGAGCGGTTTGAATACCGATGAAAAAACCGCTGCCGTAATCTGATCTCATCATTTGGTCCGTAAAATTGCTACACGAAGGCCTGAGTCCGGTATCGCACTGGACTCAGGCCTTTTGGTTTTGATTTGATACCTTGCTTGTTGCAATCGTCGATGCAGGCTTGGCTCGACGCATAGCTGGGTGACTCCCCGTTGGGCAGGTCTTCAAGATCTTTAGGACATCGTCGGTATATACAATTGCAAGTTTCAACAGGGAAAAATTAGAATGCGCGCCGGTGTGACATCAGGGAGGGACACTTGATGAACACAGGAACTTCGCATGATCCAAGCGCCCCAGGGTCTGGAAAAGCTGCTTTCAGACTATCAACACGCCCGCATTCTGCGGCTGACTTTCCCGAATAAAGACGTCCTTCCATCTGCACCACTCGTCAAGCAGCTTGACGCTAGCGAGTGGCGATCACGTGACTTGACGCTCTTGAGATCATGGCTGATCAAGCCAGACTTGAGCTCAGAGACCTGCCATACCTCCCGTTCGACATGACGCGGGATGAGCTGGCATGACGACCAAAGGAGTCATCCTCGAGCAGGCGGAGAGGTCAACCACGCGCATCGAGCCGCACGGTGGCGGCACCAACGCAGCCGTCAAGGCCGAGACCGCGGCCGAGAAAACATTTTGGCAAAAATCCAGCCCCTGGGTGCATGGTGTGCTGGGCGTGGCCAGTTTCGTTCCGGGGTTGTCGGTCATCACGGGTGCGATCGACGCGGCAATCTACACCGCGGAGGGCGACTACACCGAAGCAGGTATTGCTGCGGCCAGCATGATACCCGGCGGCAAAGTCGTCACGACGGTAGGCAAGGTCGCCAAGCGTGCCGTCGGCATGGCCAAAGGTGTAGGAACGGCCAAACGAGGCGCGAAGGGAGCTTGCGAGACTGAAGAGGCGCTCAAGGCCGCGAGGGCTGCAAAAGAAGCGGAGGAAACCGCCAAGTTCGCGAAGGACGTCAATGCAGCGAAGGCGGCTAGAGAAGCTAAGCAAGCAAAGGAAGCAGCCCAGGCGGGTGCCGGAGGCAAGGGTGGTGGCAAGGATACGACCGTAAAGAAAAGGCCAAAGGGGCCTTGCGATCATTTGCGACAGGGAAGTGGAAAAGGGCCTTATCGAGGGGGAGCGCATGGGAAGACGAGCAAGCCTGCTAAGGACGGAAAAGATTCGCATCACATGCCAGCTGATGATGTCAGTCCGTTGAAGCGCAATGAAGGACCGGCAATTCAAATGGACCCCCTCGATCATAAAAAGACATCAAGCAACGGACAATCCCCTAAAGCTCACCTCTATCGAAAGAGGGTCGAAGAACTCATCAAGAACAAACAATGGCGTAAAGCGATGGCCGTTGAAATCAGTGATGTGCGAAGGATATCCAAGAAGGTATCTGTCGATAAAAGCTGGTGCTCCGAAGAATTGACCGAATATTGGAGCGAGAACGGTTTACAACTAACCTATTCGGAAACGGATGAAAGATTGCTAGAAATTAGCCTGTATCCCAATCTCCCAAATGTTCAATTGAACGGACTCAAATTGTTCGAAGTTCCGGGAGCGTATGCCTTTAAGGTTCTGCATGATTGGGACGATGCTCCGCTTTCAAGAACTGGCACGAGTGTCTTTCTCAAACTCGGATTAGCTGCCGGTGGCTTTCTCCACGACGACGACTTTGATAAATCGGTTACAGCGTTTGCCAAAGGAAGATGGGATGAATAGGCAGACACGAAAAGACGTGGAGCCTTTGATCTGCCGATATCTCGTTGATCTTCTCTTAAAAAATGAATGAACGTGATCCGTTCGACATTTTCCCATTAAGTGGAATCGGGAAAATCTGCTTCGGCATGACACCCTAAGAAATCGACGCAATATACGGTGCCTCAGAGAGTGTCCGCTTTAACCACTTGAAGAAAAAAGTAGTATTCCGCTCGTTCACGAATTTAGATATTGAAAGCGTGAGCGCGTATCAACGTTGAATTTTTAGACCGTCATGCAAGAACATATCATTACGTCTTACGTAGGCGTCGGACCGCTCAAGTTTGGAATGACTCGGGAAGAGGTTCATCAAATATTAGGTGCACCATCATCTACAAAGAAAAGCCGATTCTTCAATGAATCAAGAGAATATTGGAGCGATAACGGCTTGCAGTTAACTTTCACGGACACGGGTGACGGATTAGTAGAGATTGGCCTGTCTCCCAATCTCCCAAATGTCCAATTGAATGGACTCAAATTGTTCGAAGTTCCGGGTAGATATGCCTTTAAGGTTCTACATGATTGGGACGATGCGCCTCTTGCAAGAACTGGCACGAGTATCTTTCTCAAACTCGGATTAGCTGTCCATGGTTTTTTGGAAGACTATGACGATGACAAAGCAGTAGCGGCTTTTGCAAAAGGAAGATGGGATGATTAGCCAGCAGAAGAAACTTGAAGCCTCTGTTCTCACAAGCTTTTATTGATCTTCTCTAAAAGCATGAATGAACATGAGCCGGGCGACCGCATTCCATTGCGCTGGCGAGAAACTCCCGACACTGAAACCCCTCCCCCAATCCATCAACAAAAAGCCGCTGCCGGCGCAACCCGGCAGCGGCTTTTTGCCTGTATGAAGCTTTATTCAGGAACCGGCGTTACCACGGGCTTTCCGTCGAAGTGGACCTGCAGATTAGTGAACGCCAGTTCCGCCATGGCCGTGCGTGTGAGTAGCGTGCCGCTGGCCATGTGCGGGGTCAGCACCACGTTTTCCAGGGCGGCCAGTTCGGCCGGGATATGCGGTTCGTTGGCGAACACGTCCAGGCCGGCACCGGCGATCTTGCCAGCCTGCAGGGCGGTGATCAGGGCCGTCTCATCGACCACCGAGCCCCGTGCCACGTTGATCAGATAGCCCTGGGGGCCGAGCGCTTCCAGCACTTCGGCATTGACCAGCGCCCGCGTGCCGGCGCCACCGGGGGTGATCATCACCAGGAAATCGACCGCTGCGGCCAGCGAGACGATGTCTTCCATATAGGTGTAAGGCACGTCCTTGCGCGAGCGATTGTGATACGCAATCTGCATGTCGAAGGCCGCCGCTCTCTTGGCGATGGCTTGCCCGATGCGGCCCAGCCCGACGATGCCCAGGCGCGCGCCGCTGACCTTGGTGGTCAAGGGGAAGGGGCCGTTCTGCCACTGGCCGCTGCGGGCGAAATGGTCAGCCCGCACTACCTTGCGCGCCACAGCCAGCATCAGCGCCATGGCCAGGTCGGCCACATCATCGTTGAGTACGTCGGGCGTATGGGTGACCTCAATGCCGCGCTCGCGGGCGGCCGGCACATCCACGCCGTCATAGCCGACCCCGAACACCGAGACGATTTCCAGCGCCGCAAAGCGCGCCATGAATTCACGCCCGACCTTGGCTTCGCCATTGGCGGCAATGGCGCGCACCTGCGGGGCGATGGCGGCCAGTTGCGCTTCGCTCAGGCCATCGAGGATCAGGTTGTGGCAGGTGAAGTTCTGCTGCAGCAGCTCCAGCAGAGGCTGGGGCAGGCGGGCGACGATGAGGACGGTGGGGCGGCTGTGTGAAGTCATGGTCATCAGGAAGAGGGGAGGGAAGAGACAGGCATCACGATACGGATCAAACCGGCCCTGCGGGCTGAAAAATTTTCACCTCAGCAGAGGGTGCTTAGAGCGCCGGACTTGCGCCCGCTTCGCGTGCCGGATCCAGCGGCGGCAGCGGACGCGGCTTGCGGCTTTCGTCGGTGGCCACGTAGGTGAGGGTGGCTTCGGTGACCTTGACGATCTCGGTCTGCAAGCGGTTGCGCTCGGCATAGACCTCGACATTGACGGTGATGGAGGTATTGCCGACCTTGACGATGTCGGCATAGAAGGACAGCAGGTCGCCCACGAACACCGGATTCTTGAACAGGAAGGAATTGACCGCAATGGTGGCGACCCGGCCATTGGCCCGGCGCGTGGCCGGCAGCGAACCGGCGATATCCACCTGGGCCATGATCCAGCCGCCGAAGACGTCGCCATAGACGTTGGCGTCCGATGGCATGGGCATGACCCGCAGTTGCGGCGCCTTGCCAGGCGGGAGTTGGGGGACGGTGGATGACATGGGGGCTCCTTGGTAAAACGTGAAGTCCGGCGGCCTGCCGGGTTGACTCTTATAATTCGGGTTTGCGCCCGCAGGCGCGGCAAGGGCCTAGTGTATCGGATGTTGCCCTCCGGCTGTCTGCGCGGCTCGACTTCTTCCCCTGTGATCCGCCCATGCGCCGCTATCCCAATTCGTCCGCCTCGCCCCAAGCTCCTATCAAACGCCAGCGCGGCGACTGGGAAGTGGTCAGGACGCTCTTGCCCTATCTATGGACCTACAAGTGGCGCGTGATGCTGGCGCTGGCCTTCCTGGTGGGGGCCAAGCTGGCCAACGTGGGCGTGCCGCTGGTGTTGAAGAAACTGGTGGACGCCATGACCATCACGCCGGCCCATCCGCAGGCGTTGCTGGTGTTGCCGCTGGGCCTGCTGGTGGCCTACGGTGCCTTGCGGCTGGCCACCGCGCTCTTTACCGAATTGCGCGAACTGATGTTTGCCCGCGTCACCCAGCGTGCGGTGCGTACCATTGCGCTCCAGGTGTTTCGCCACCTGCACGCGCTGTCGCTGCGCTTCCATCTGAATCGCCAGACCGGAGGCATGTCGCGCGATATCGAACGCGGCACGCGCGGCGTTTCCTCGCTGGTGTCGTACACGCTCTTTTCGATCCTGCCCACCCTCATCGAAATCGTGCTGGTGCTGGCCTATCTGGCCACGCATTACGACATCTGGTTTTCGCTCATCACGGTCGGTGCGCTGGTGCTCTACATCCTCTTCACCATCACGGTGACCGAGTGGCGCACGCATTTCCGCCGCAGCATGAACGAACTGGATTCGCACGCCAATACCCGCGCCATCGATTCGTTGCTCAACTACGAGACGGTGAAGTATTTCGGCAACGAGGAATTCGAGGCGCGCCGCTATGACGAAGGTCTGCAGCGCTACGAACGCGCGGCGGTGAAATCGCAGAGTTCGCTCTCGCTGCTCAATACCGGGCAGTCGGCCATCATCGCCCTGGCAGTCACGCTCATTCTCTGGCGCGCCATCGCCGGTGTCATCGATGGCAGCATGACCCTGGGCGACATGGTGCTGGTCAATGCCTTCATGATCCAGCTCTACATTCCGTTGAACTTCCTCGGTGTGCTCTATCGTGAAATCAAGCAAAGCCTGGCCGACATGGAACGCCTCTTCTCGCTGCTGGAAGAGAACCGCGAAGTGGCCGATCGTCCCGGTGCGCAGTCGTTGAAGACGCATGGTGCGGAGCTGCATTTCGAGCATGTCGATTTCAGCTACGAGCGCAATCGGCAGATCCTCTTCGACGTCGATTTCAAGGTCCAGGCCGGTACCACCACCGCCGTGGTCGGCCACAGCGGTTCGGGCAAGTCCACGCTGTCGCGCCTGCTCTATCGCTTCTACGATGTCGATCAGGGCGCCATCCGCATCGATGGCCAGGACCTGCGCAATGTCACCCAGGCGTCGCTGCGCCAGGCCATCGGCATCGTGCCGCAGGATACGGTGCTGTTCAACGACACCATCGAATACAACATCGCCTACGGCAAGCCGGGCGCTAGCCGCGAGCAGATCGTGGCGGCGGCCAAGGCAGCCTATATCCACGACTTCATCGAATCGCTGCCCGAGGGTTATGCCAGCATGGTGGGCGAGCGCGGCCTGAAACTGTCGGGCGGCGAAAAGCAGCGCGTGGCCATTGCCCGCACCTTGTTGAAAGACCCGGCCATCCTGATCTTCGACGAAGCCACCTCGGCCCTGGATTCACGCGCCGAGCAGGCGATCCAGCAACAGCTCGAAGAGATCGCCCGCGAACGCACGACACTGGTCATCGCGCATCGTCTATCGACCATCGTCAATGCGCACCAGATCCTGGTGATGGATCATGGTCGCATCGTCGAGCGCGGCACTCATGCGGGGCTGCTGTTGGCCGGTGGTCTGTATGCGCAGATGTGGTTGCGCCAGCAGGCCGGGGCGGAAGAAGAGGGCGGTTCGATCTTGCCGGTGCCGCCATCGGCGGCGCCTGGCATCGAAGCCGATGCCGAACCCAGCGTGCTGATGCCGGCCCAGCGTCGCTAGTTTTTCGCGGCACAGGGCCGCTTGCGCCGGCGCGGGCGCAGCGGCACAATGCGCGCATTCGACCTAGAACGGAAGTGGGCGGGCAATGGAAAGCAAATGGCTTGAGGATTTCGTCTCCCTGGCGGAAACGCGCAGTTTCAGTCGTTCGGCGGAGTTGCGGCATGTGACGCAACCGGCCTTCTCGCGACGTATCCAGTCACTGGAAGCCTGGCTGGGTAGCGACCTGATCGACCGCACCTCCTACCCCACGCGCCTGACCGCCGCCGGCGAGGTGTTCTACGAACAGGCCGTGGCCATGCTGGGCCAGATCAACAATACGCGGGCGCTGCTGCGCGGCAAGCGGCCCACGGCCCAGACCACGATCGACTTCGCCGTGCCGCATACGCTCTCGCTGACCTACATGCCCAAGTGGTTGAGCGCGCTGGAATCGGGCTTCGGCGCCATCAATACCCGCCTGATCGCCTTGAACGTGCATGATGCCGTGATGACCATCGTCGAAGGCGGCTGCGACCTGCTGCTGTGCTATCACCATCCGCGCCAGCCGGTGCAACTCGATGCCAGCCGTTACGACATGCTGACCATGGGCACCGAGACCATGCGTCCCTATGCGCGCTGTGACCGCAATGGCAAGCCCGATTATGTGTTCCCGGGCAGTTCCAAGGCGCCCTTGCCCTTCCTCTCCTACACCAGCAATGCCTATCTCGGACGTATGGTGGAGTTGATGATGACCGATACCAAGCGCCCCCTGCACCTGGCCAAGCATTACGAAACCGATATGTCCGAGAGCCTCAAGATGATGGCGCTGGAAGGACATGGCGTGGCCTTCCTGCCGGAATCCTCGGTGGTGCGCGAGGTGCGCAATCGCCAGCTGGCGCGTGCCGATGGACCCACCGGTGAGTGGGAAGTGGAGATGGAAATCCGGCTCTATCGCGAGCGCCCGACCGCGCAACGTACCGGCAAGGCGCTGGTGGCGCGACTGTGGGAATACCTGGTGGAACTGGATGGGCAGCGCCAGGAAAAAGGCGGGCGACCGGAGCGTTCCGAGCGTCCTCGGACGGGCGCTGCCAGTGCGGCCAAGAGCGCCTCGGGCAAGTCCGCGCGAGCTGCCGAAAAACGCGAATCCTGACCCAAAAAGAGCGATAGTGTCGTTCGCAATCCCTTGACTATCAAGGACTTTAAATGGTTATGCATACGCTGCATAGTTACATGCTCACAAAGCATTAGCCTTGTTTTGGCCGGCTGGCTACGATGGCGGCGCTGAATCAGACAGGCACGAATTTCCAGCTGGCGCAACAGGGCCGGGCTGGCAGGCGCGCCTCCGTCGTCGCCGCTCGTGCGCGCCCTCTGAGGCGCCCAGCAGGCTGATGCAGACGGGGTAACATGCCTGGCGGACTTCGGAATTTGCAGGCCTTTTTGTCTTGAACAGCACGGCTATCCAAAGGAGCGATTGCATCATGTCGAACGTACCTAATCACGAAGTGCCTTCCTATCTCGTCCCGCACGGCATCGGTCCGTGGGGCGTCTACCTCGAGCAGATCGACCGCGTCACGCCCCATCTGGGCTCGCTGGCGCGCTGGGTGGAAACCTTGAAGCGCCCCAAGCGCATGTTGGTGGTGGACGTGCCGATCGAACGCGACGATGGCACCATCGCCCACTTCGAAGGCTACCGCGTGCAGCACAATACCTCGCGCGGTCCCGGCAAGGGCGGCGTGCGTTTCCACCAGGATGTGACGCTCTCCGAAGTGATGGCCCTGTCGGCCTGGATGACCATCAAGAACGCCGCCGTGAACGTGCCCTATGGCGGCGCCAAGGGCGGCATTCGCGTCGATCCCAAGACCCTCTCGCGGGGTGAACTGCAGCGCGTCACGCGCCGCTACACCAGCGAGATCGGCATCATCATCGGCCCCAACAAGGACATCCCGGCGCCGGACGTGAACACCGATTCGCAGATCATGGCCTGGATGATGGATACCTACTCCATGAACCAGGGCAGCACCTCCTCGGGCGTGGTCACCGGCAAGCCCATTTCACTGGGCGGCAGCCTGGGTCGTCATGAAGCTACCGGCCGTGGTGTCTTCGTGGTCGGTTGCGAAGCCGCTGCCAAGCGCGGCATGGACATCAAGGAGGCCAAGGTCGCAGTGCAAGGTTTCGGCAACGTCGGTGGCATCGCTGCGCGCCTGTTCGCTGAAGCCGGTTCCAAGGTGGTCGCGGTGCAGGATCACGTGACCACCGTCTTCAATGGCGGTGGGCTGGATGTACCGGCGCTGCAGGCCTACGTGGCCAAGAACGGCAGCGTCAAGGGTTTCGAGGGCGCCGATGAGATCACCGATCGCGCCCAATTCTGGTCGGTCGATTGCGACATTCTGGTGCCTGCTGCACTGGAACAGCAGATCACCGAAGCCAACGCCAACCACATCAAGGCCAAGATCATCCTGGAAGGCGCCAACGGTCCCACTACGCCGGCGGCCGACGACATCCTGCGCGACAAGGGCGTGCTGATCGTGCCGGACGTGATTGCCAATGCCGGTGGCGTGACGGTGAGCTACTTCGAATGGGTGCAGGACTTCTCCAGCTTCTTCTGGACCGAAGATGAAATCAACCTGCGCCTGACCCGCATCATGCGCGAAGCCTTCGCCGCCGTGTGGCAGCTGGCCGAAGAGAAGAACGTGTCGCTGCGTACCGCGGCTTTCATCGTGGCCTGCACCCGCGTGCTGCAGGCGCGCGAGATGCGCGGCCTGTATCCCTGATTCACCAGGAAGTCACCCCGGTGCGCGCGTGCGGACCGGCACGGCCAAGACGATACGCAAGAAGATCGTCGGCCGGATAAAAGAAATCCAGAGACCTTTGGTCCAGGAGGAGACGTGGTTGCTGTGCGTAGAGGCACCGCAGGCCAACCAGCCTTGCGGCGCAAGATCTTCAGTGACGGACCCGGCATGAACATGCCGGGCGCTGCCGCATGTGCGCGCCGTCTGTGCGCATGGTCCTCAGCCTGGAGGCGGGTGGTGTCGCCCATCTCTGCAGCAGAGCTTGGTAATATTCTTCACTCCCGTCACACTCGCTTTTCTCTTCTCTCCCTTCCTATCCGGCGGCCCCATCTTTTTCTTCACCAGGCTGCCAGATGCTTGCATACCAGCCTGATGCGCACCGCATCTCTGCCGTCTTCCTCCCCCTGTCGACTCGTTTCTGGCATGGATATTGCTGACCGGAATGTCGTTACTGCCGTTGCGCGCAGCGCATGGTTCAGTTCTCGCGATGAGGGATTCTGCGCATTGCCAGACCGGGCAGCATATGCCTACAATGCGCCCGCCGACAGTTGCGTATGGGTAATTTGCCGGCATCTGGTCCACTGTGGGGGTGGTTTGCGCAAGCATCGCCAGGCGGGGATCAAACAATGCTGGCAAAGATGTGTGTTAGCACACAGAATAGGCGGCACGGCAGAGAACAATAACAGGCTCGTCATACGGCCGGCCAGCCCGATTCCGGGCGCCGCGCAAGCGCGTCCGGGGCAGGGCATTCGAGGCATTTGATTTACACTACGTAAAAAATTTTTCCAGGAGGTCACACAATGAAGTTATTGAAGCTAGCAGGGGTGTTGGTTGGGGCAAGCGTTCTGATGAGCTCGGTGCACGCAGAAGAATTCACCGGCCGTCTGAAGAAGATCAAGGACTCCGGCACCCTGACACTGGGCGTGCGTGATTCGTCGATTCCCTTCTCCTATCTGGACGACAAGCAGTCCTATCAAGGCTACTCGATCGACCTGTGCTTGAAGGCCGCGACCGCCATCCAGAAGAAGCTGGGCCTGACCTCGCTGAACATCAAGATGGTGCCGGTGACTTCGGCTACCCGTATTCCGCTCATTGCCAACGGTACCACTGACATTTCCTGCGACTCCGCGACCAACAATCAGGAGCGCTGGAACCAGGTGGCCTTCTCGGTGACCGAGTTCGTGACCGCCAACAAATTCCTGTCCAAGAAGTCGGCCAACCTGAAGACCCTGGAAGACCTGAAGGGCAAGACCGTGGTCTCGACCTCGGGCACTTCCAACCTGAAGCAGATCACCGCACTGAATGCCGAACGCAATCTGGGCATGAACATCCTGGCTGCCAAGGATCACGCCGAAGCCTTCCTGATGGTGGAAACCGGCCGTGCCGCTGCCTTCGTGATGGACGACATCCTGCTGTCCTCGCTGGCCGCCAATTCCAAGGCGCCTGGCGACTACCAGGTGTCGGCGGAAGCCCTGTCGGTGGAGCCGTATGGCCTGATCCTGCCCAAGGGTGACAAGGACTTCAAGAAGGTGGTCGATGATGCGCTGACCGTGGTCTACAAGGGCGACGACATCAAGAAGATCTACGCCAAGTGGTTCCAGTCGCCGATCCCGCCCAAGGGTGTCAACCTGAACGTGCCGATGAGCCCGCAACTGCAGGCCGTGCTGGCCAAACCGACCGATTCCTACGATCCGGCGGCCTACGCTGTGGTGCCGGAAGCCCAGAAGAACCTGGGCAAGAAGAAGTAATCGGCATTGCCTGGTGCAATCTGACGAAACGGGGGCCAGTCCCCCGTTTTGTTTAGCCGACGTTGCCACGCTTGCCTGCGGGCAAGGCAGTGGTGCTTCGGCCCTCTATCAAAAATAAGTGGCGCGGCATTGGCCTGGTGAACGCGCCCGATCGATAAACGACTCGATACAGATTCGAACCACAGACGAGGGTATTTATGCATTACAACTGGAACTGGGGGATTTTCTGGGAGATGTCTCCCGATGGAATCCCTTATATCGATACGCTGCTGGCGGGCCTGAAATGGACCCTGGCTACGGCCGCCTGCGCCTGGATCATGGCACTGATCCTGGGCACCATCTTCGGTACCCTGCGTACCACCACCAAACCCTGGGTCGTACGCATCGCCAATGGCTACGTGGAACTGTTCCGCAACATTCCGCTGCTGGTGCAGATGTTCCTGTGGTACTTCGTGATGCCCGAACTGCTGCCTACGGCCATGGGCGACTGGATCAAGGGCCTGCCCAATGCGTCCTTCGTGACCGCGACCCTGGCGCTGGGCTTCTTCACCTCTTCCCGCGTGGCGGTGCAGGTGACCACCGGCATCCAGGCACTGCCGCGCGGCCAGCGCATGGCCGGTGCCGCACTGGGCTTGACGCCGGTGCAGACCTATCGCTATGTGCTCTTGCCGATGGCCTTCCGCATCATCATCCCGGCACTGACCAACGAGTTTGCCGCCATCATCAAGAACAGTTCGGTGGCACTGACCATCGGCTTGGTCGAGCTCACTGCGGCGACCTACTCGATGCGTGAATTTACCTTCCAGACGTTCGAGGCGCTCACCGGTGCCACCGTCATCTACGTGATCATTTCCGTCATCGCCCTGTTCATGGCGCGTCTGCTGGAAAAAGTCACCGCCGTTCCGGGCTACATCACCGGCGGCAGCACCAGCGCAGGAGGACATTGATCCATGTTCAGCAATTTCGATTTCGACGTCATCCAGCGTTCCTGGATCTACCTGTTTACGACCGGCCTGAAGTTCACCCTGATCCTGACCTTCTCGGCCATGGCCGGCGGCATCATCCTGGGTACGCTGTTGGCCATGATGCGCCTGTCTTCCAACAAGCCGTTGTCGTTCATCGCCACCACCTACGTCAACCTGATCCGCTCCATTCCGCTGGTGCTGGTGATCTTCTGGTTCTACTTCCTGGTGCCCTTCATCGGCGCCTGGATCATCGGCGCCTCCGAACCTATCCAGGTCGGCGCCTTCGAATCGGCCTTGATCACCTTCATCCTGTTCGAGGCGGCTTACTACTGCGAGATCATGCGTTCGGGCATCCAGTCCATCCCGCGTGGCCAGGTGTTCGCCGGCTATGCCATCGGCATGAACTACTGGCAGATGATGGGCAACGTGGTGCTGCCCCAGGCCTTCCGCAACATGACGCCGATCCTGCTCACGCAAACCATCGTGTTGTTCCAGGACGTCTCGCTGGTCTATGTGCTGGGTTCGGTGCCGGACTTCGTCACCAGCGCCTCCAAGATCGCTCAGCGTGATGGCCGTCTGGTAGAAATGTACCTGTTCGTGGCCGTGGTCTACTTCATTCTCAGTTTCAGCTTGTCGCAACTGGTCAAGCGCTTCCAGAAGAAGATCGCCATCATCCGCTAATGCCTTTGACGGCCGTCGCCGGTGCGCTATAGCGAGGCGGACGGCCAGTCAATCCAGAATTCAGAAATCCAGGAGAAACAAATGATTGAACTCAACAATGTCAGCAAGTGGTATGGCAGCTTCCAGGTCCTGACCGACTGCTCGACCTCCGTCAAGAAGGGTGACGTGGTGGTGGTGTGCGGCCCGTCCGGTTCGGGCAAGTCCACGCTGATCAAGACCGTCAACGGCCTGGAGCCGTTTCAGAAAGGCACCATCACCGTCGATGGCGTCTCGGTGGGTGACCCCAAGACCAACCTGTCCAAGCTGCGCGCGCGCATCGGCATGGTGTTCCAGAACTTCGAACTGTTCCCGCACCTGTCCATTCGCGAGAACCTGACCATCGGCCAGATCAAGGTGCTGGGCCGCTCCAAGGAAGAGGCCACCGAAAAGGGCCTGAAGTACCTGGACCGCGTGGGCCTGTTGGCGCACAAGGACAAGTTCCCCGGCCAGCTCTCCGGTGGCCAGCAGCAGCGCGTGGCCATTGCCCGTGCGCTGTCGATGGATCCGATCGCCATGCTGTTCGATGAACCGACCTCGGCGCTGGACCCGGAAATGATCAATGAAGTGCTGGACGTCATGGTCGGCCTGGCCCAGGAAGGCATGACCATGATGGTCGTGACCCACGAAATGGGCTTTGCCCGCAAGGTCGCCAACCGCGTGGTGTTCATGGACAAGGGCGTGGTGGTGGAAGATTGCGCCAAGGATGAGTTCTTCGCTTCGCCGCGTTCGGAACGCGCACGCGACTTCCTGGCCAAGATCATCACGCACTGATCGCGCCAGTCCTGTGCTGCAGCAAGGGCCGCTCCGGCAACGGGGCGGCCCTTGTCGTTTGGGCTATATCAAAAGGGCGGCAGGGCGGGTGCTCCGGGGTGCTTGACGGCTACGGTAGAATGTCGATCCTGAAGACATCGCGGCTGGCTCTCCACAGCCCGCATCCGCCGGGATGCCTCGCCTGACCCTCAGACCGACACCCACTCCAAGACCGAAAGACCCGCAATGAGCAACGTATTGACCATCACCCGCCCGGACGACTGGCACCTGCACCTGCGCGACGGCGCCACCATGCAGGACGTGCTGCCGCACACCGCTCGCCAGTTCGCGCGCGCCATCGTCATGCCCAACCTGAAGCCGCCGGTGACCACTACCGAGCAGGCCGGTGCCTATCGTCAGCGCATCCTGGCCGCGCTGCCGGCAGGCATGAGCTTCGAGCCGCTGATGGTGCTCTACCTGACCGACAATACCCCGCCCGATGAGATCCGCCGTGCCAAGGACAGCGGTTTCGTCAAGGCCGTCAAGCTCTATCCGGCCGGCGCCACCACCAATTCGGATGCTGGTGTGACCGATCTGTCCAAGTGCTACAAGACGCTGGAAGTATTGCAGGAAGTGGGAATGCCCTTCCTGGTCCATGGTGAAGTGACCGATCCCGAGATCGACCTGTTCGACCGCGAAGCGGTCTTCATCGATCGCATCATGAAGCCGCTGCGCCAGGCCATGCCCGAGCTGAAGGTGGTGTTCGAACACATCACCACCAAGGAAGCGGCCGACTACGTGCTGGCTGGCGAAGGCCCGACGGCCGCTACCATCACGGCGCACCACCTGCTGTTCAATCGCAACGAGATGTTCAAGGGCGGCATCCGTCCGCATTACTACTGCCTGCCGGTCTTGAAGCGCGAGACCCACCGCAAGGCGCTGGTGGCCGCCGCCACCTCGGGCAATGACAAGTTCTTCTTGGGCACCGACTCGGCGCCGCACGCCAAGGGCGTCAAGGAACATGCCTGCGGCTGCGCCGGTTGCTACACCGCCCTGCACGCGCTGGAGCTGTATGCCCAGGCCTTCGACAGCGCCGGCGCGCTGGACAAGTTTGAAGCCTTCGCCAGCTTCAATGGCCCGGACTTCTACAACCTGCCGCGCAACACCGGCACCGTGAGCTTGAAGCGCGAGACCTGGTCCATCCCGGCCGAGCTGCCCATGGGCGAGGCCACCGTGGTGCCGCTGTCGGCCGGTGAACAGATCCACTGGAAGATGGTCTGATCTTTTCAATTCCGATCAGCCATGTTCCTCCGTCCCCGGTTCGCCTCCTGTTCGATGCAGCGCGAGGCGGCCGGGATGTCACTGACAACGAGAGAAAGGCGAGGTGTATGCAATTCGTCGATGAACTGATTAACGATTTCGACAAGGCGCTGCGCGTGATCAATGGCGTGGTCTTCGAGAGCCGTCCCAATCCCGGGCGCGGCCTGCCGGATGGGATCATGAGTGAGGCCGAGAAGCGCCATGCGGCTGGGCTGATGCGCGTCAACAATGTGGGCGAGGTGTGTGCCCAGGCGCTCTATGACGCCCAGGGGCGGTTTGCCCAGACCCGCGAGATCAAGCAGGCCTTCGAGCGTGCCGGCATCGAGGAAGAGGATCATCTGGCCTGGACCGCCGAACGTGTGCGCGAGCTGGGTTCGCACACCAGTCTGCTCAATCCGCTGTGGTATGGCGGCGCCTATGTGCTGGGCAGCATTGCTGCGCGCCTGGGCGATGCGCGCAACCTGGGTTTCGTTTCCGAAACCGAGCGCCAGGTCGAGCATCACCTGATGGGGCATCTGGACAAGCTGCCGGCGCAGGACAACCGCTCGCGCGCCATCGTCGACCAGATGCGCATCGATGAAATCGCCCACGGCCAGGCCGCGCGCGACCTGGGGGCGGCCGAGATGCCGGCGCCGGTCAAGGGGCTGATGAAGCTCATGGCCAAGGTGATGACCACGGTGGCGTATCGGATCTGATCGAGCCGCCTTGCCGGTAGAAGAAAAAAGCGGCCGCGGCCGCTTTTTTCTTGGCGCCTGCGCGACTGGGCTTACTGTTGCTGCTGGGCGGCGGCCGAGGAAGTGTCGGTCAGGTCGTCGATGATCTCGAAGGAGTGCGTCATCTCGGCCGTCTTCTCCAGCATGATCGAGGCCGAGCAATACTTGTCGTGGGACAGCTTGATGGCGCGCTCCACCACATTGGTCTTGAGGTTGCGGCCACGCACGGTGAAGTGGAAATGGATCTTGGTGAAGACCTTGGGATCGGTCTCGGCGCGTTCGGACTTCAGGGTCACGTCGCAGCCGCGCACATCCTGGCCGCTCTTGCGCAGGATCACCACCACGTCATAGGCGGTGCAGCCACCGGTGCCGGCCAGCACCACTTCCATCGGACGCGGCGCCAGGTTGCGGCCACCGCCGTCGGGGGCGCCATCCATCGTCAGCAGGTGGCCCGAACCCGTTTCAGCCGTAAAGGTCATGCCGGACAAGCCGGTCCAGCGCACTGTGCATTCCATCTGTATCGTCCAAATCGGTTGAGTGAAGCCTGGTATTGTAGCTTTTGATCGGCATGACCGCAGCCGTGCGGAGGCCCTAGAAGGCGAGGGGAGGTGAAGGATAATGATTTTTGCATCGCGGAAAAATTGTTGAAGAGTTATTCATTTCTGGCATCTTTCTTCTGCAGATCGCTTCTTGTAACTCTCTTGTAACTCAAGTGTGACGCCACTTTCAGACGGTTACAATTTAATTCGTTTCTGCTTATTGCAACGCACAAACCCCTTTGCTATATTCAATTCAACGGAAGTTTTTGCAGCCCCTGTGCAGCACGTAACGATGTCTCCTCCACCCTCCTCAATGGTGTGGATTAAACCCGGAACCCAGTGTCCGGGTTTTTTTTGTCCATTTTTTTCGCGCTGCCGGCGATAAGTTGTTTCGATGGCAACGAAATGCGGTGCAAATGCCGTCAACATGCCGGATCGGCACCACAAATCCCCGAAACCTTTTGACGCTAAGTCCTTGAAAAGGCTATACTTGCCGGCTTTCCCATGCGCTCGGGAAGATAAAAGGATGAGTCCGCGAAGCGAAGCACCCAGGGTGGGCTGGTCATACAGGCTGCCCCGCATGAACGGAACCGCCATTTTGAGCGTTTATACATTGATAGAGAAAGTCAAACATGAAGACCTTTTCCGCTAAAGCCCATGAGGTTCAGCGCGAGTGGTTCGTGATTGACGCGACGGACTTGGTCCTCGGACGTGTTGCCAGCGAAGTGGCACTCCGACTGCGCGGCAAGCACAAACCCGAATTCACTCCGCACGTCGATACCGGTGACTTCATCGTCGTCGTCAACGCAGGCAAGCTGCGCGTGACCGGCACCAAGGCCACTGAAAAGACCTATTTCCGCCACAGCGGTTATCCGGGCGGCATCTACGAAACCAACTTCCTGAAGATGCAACAGCGTTTCCCCGGCCGTGCGCTGGAGAAGGCCGTCAAGGGCATGTTGCCCAAGGGTCCGCTGGGCTACGCCATGATCAAGAAGCTGAAGGTCTATGCAGATGGCAACCATCCGCACTCGGCCCAGCAACCGAAACCCCTCGCCCTCTAAGGAACAGACATGATCGGTAACTACAATTACGGAACCGGCCGTCGCAAGAGTGCAGTGGCGCGTGTTTTCATCAAGGCAGGTTCGGGCAACATCATCGTCAATGGCAAGCCCGCCGCTGAATACTTCTCCCGCGAAACCGGCCTGATGGTGATCCGTCAGCCGCTGGAACTGACCGGCAACGTCGAACGTTTCGACATCAAGGTGAACGTCCACGGTGGCGGCGAATCCGGCCAGGCCGGCGCTGTGCGCCACGGCATCACCCGTGCTCTGATCGACTACGATGCAGGCCTGAAGTCGGCTCTGTCCAACGCAGGCTTCGTCACCCGTGACGCACGTGAAGTCGAACGTAAGAAGGTTGGTCTGCGCAAGGCACGTCGCGCAAAGCAATTCTCGAAGCGTTAATCGTTTCTTGCATTACCGAAAGCCGTCGGCATACGTGCCGGCGGCTTTTTGCTTTTTTGACTGCAGACCTGTCCGCTGGGGCAGGGGACGGGTTCGCGCTTGCAGGACGTCTCGTAGTGTGTGGATAATTCCGGCTATTTCGGGAATAACTGTCCGGCCAGAAATCAGCGGGAAATATTCTCCTGCTAGAATTGAAAGCTTTCCAGCGTGTATCACACGCGCGTCAGGCGCTACGGTGCCCCGGCGCATTTCTTCGCCTTTTTTCGCAAGGACCAGACATGATCAAGGTAGGTATCGTTGGCGGAACCGGTTACACCGGCGTCGAATTGCTGCGTATTTTCGCCACCCACCCGCAAGCCCGGGTGCAGGCGGTGACCTCGCGCAAGGAAGACGGGATGCCGGTGGCCGAGATGTATCCTTCCCTGCGTGGCCGCGTGGACGTGGCGTTTTCCTCGCCCGACAAGGCTCAACTGAACGATTGCGACGTGGTCTTCTTCGCCACCCCGCACGGCGTGGCCATGGCCCAGGCGCCTGAACTGGTGGCCGCTGGCGTGAAGGTGATCGACCTGGCCGCCGACTTTCGGATGCAGGACGTGGCGGCCTTCGAGAAGTGGTACAAGCTGCCGCACAGCTGCACCGAGCTGTTGAAGGAGGCTGCCTACGGCCTGCCCGAACTGAACCGTGAAGCCATCCGCAAGGCGCGCGTGGTGGGCAATCCGGGCTGCTATCCGACCACCATGCAACTGGGCTTTGCCCCGCTCTTGAAGGCTGGCGTGATTGATGCCTCGCACCTGATCGCCGACTGCAAGTCGGGTGTCTCCGGTGCTGGTCGCAAGGCGGAGCTGAGCCTGCTGTTCTCGGAAGCCTCCGACAACTTCAAGGCCTATGGCGTCTCCGGTCACCGTCACTCCCCCGAAACCATCGAGCGTCTGTCGCACCTGACCAGCGACAAGGTCGGCCTGCTGTTCACCCCGCACCTGGTGCCGATGATCCGCGGTATGCATTCCACGCTGTACGCACGCCTGACCCGCGACATCGACAACGCTGCCCTGCAGGCCCTGTTCGAAGAGGCTTACAAGGATGAGCCCTTCGTCGATGTGCTGCCCTTCGGTTCGCACCCTGAAACCCGCACCACGCGCGCCTCCAACATGCTGCGCCTGGCCGTGCATCGTCCCGACAACGGCGACACGGTGGTGGTGCTGGTGGTCCAGGACAATCTGGTGAAGGGGGCCTCCGGCCAGGCCGTGCAGTGCATGAACCTGATGTTCGGTGTGGAAGAAACCAGCGGCCTGCAACAGGTCCCGGTCCTGCCGTGAAGTACCGCTTATGGCGTCGGCGCATGAGCATTTCTGCGCCGAAGATGACCATCAAGCGCCATCTCCCGCTGCCGCTGCTGATCTTGCTGTGGGCAGCGGTGGTGGCCGTGGGCGCGGCGGCGGCGGTCTGGACCTACCAGCTCGGCCGCAACAATCTGCCGGGTCTGCATGGCGACGCCGGTGATGCCAGCGAGCAGATTGAGCAGTTGAGCGAGCAGGTCAAGAAGCTCACCGCTGAAAACGAGCGCTTGCAATCTGCCTCCAACGCGTCGCAAAATGAACTGAAGATCGCCCAGACGGCCCAGGCCACGCTGGCTGGCCAGGTCAAGAACCTGGAGGCGGAAAACAACCGCCAGAAGGAAGACCTGGCCTTCTTCGACAGCCTCCTGCCGACCAACCTGGGCGCGCCCGGCATCACCATCCAGCGCTTCAAGGCCGAACAGGCCGCGCCCAACCAGCTGCGTTATCGCGTGCTGGTGATGCAAGGTGGTGGGGGAACGCAACAATTTGCAGGAAACCTACAGCTTAGTGTCAATATTGTGCAGGGCGGCAAAGGTGTTACCATCAACTTCCCTGAAAGCAATGCCGCCGACCAGGCGCGCTACCGGCTCGCATTCAAGTATTACCAGCGGGTAGAAGGCTTGCTGACTATCCCCGAGGGCGCCACCGTCAAGTCGGTGGCGGTCCGTGTTCTCGACCGCGGCCAGGTACGTGCCCAGCAATCGTTAGATCTGTGAGGTGATCCCATGTTTACACGCAAGACCAAAAGCACGATCGACAGCCTGATCGGCATGTCCACCAACATCACGGGCGATGTCGGTTTCAAGGGCGGCCTGCGCATCGACGGCGCCATCACCGGCAACATCAATGCCGAGGCCGGCCAGCCCAGCGTGCTGGTCATTTCCGAGCACGCCAAGGTAGTCGGTGAGATCCGCGCAGCGCACCTGATCGTCAATGGCGAGATCATCGGCGACGTCCACTCCAGCGAGCTGCTGGAACTGCAACCCAAGGCTCGCATTACCGGCAATGTCTTCTACAAGGCGCTGGAGATGCATGGCGGCGCCCTGGTGTCGGGCAAGCTCAGCCATGACCAGCAGGTGGAGACGCCGCTGCTGAAACTGGCGGCATCGTCGGAAGCATGAAAATGCGCAAGCGCTTATAATGGCTGAATCGATCTAATGTATTGATCCGCCTCAAGCCCAGCAGGAGTCCGAAATGAATGCCGTAGCCGAACTGCAACAAACCGACATGCCCGCCCCGATCAACTTCAGCGACAGCGCTGCCGCCAAGGTGGCCCAACTGATCGAGGAAGAAGGCAATCCCGACCTGAAACTGCGCGTGTTCGTGCAGGGTGGTGGTTGCTCGGGTTTCCAGTACGGTTTCACCTTCGATGAAATCGTCAACGAAGACGACACCACCATGAGCAAGAACGGCGTCCAGCTGTTGATCGACTCGATGAGCTACCAGTATCTGGTAGGCGCCGAGATCGACTACAAGGACGACCTGGAAGGTGCGCAATTCGTCATCAAGAACCCGAACGCCACGACCACTTGCGGTTGTGGTTCCTCGTTCTCGGTGTAAGTACCGCCAGACTCCCCCGACTGGCGTTGGCTGGCGGGGAGATGAAGAAAAAGGACGCCGCGGCGTCCTTTTTTCATGTCCTGAAACTTCATATCGGTCGCTACCCGCCGTCCAGCGGGCATTTCCTGCGAGGGGCTTGGCGTCCCCGGAAATGCCCTGGCCAGCCTCAAGCCAATTCAGTGAAGGCTTTGGCAGCGGCTGCGATGGTTTCCTCGATGATGGCGTCGCTGTGCTGGGCCGACACGAAACCGGCTTCGAAGGCCGACGGCGCAAAGTAGACGCCGGCATCGAGCATCTTGTGGAAGAAGCGATTGAAGCGCTCCTTGTCGCCCTGCATCACCTCGGCATAGCTGGTCGGCACCTTGGCATCGAAATACAGCCCGAACATGCCGCCAATCGCATCGGCGGTGAAGGTCACGCCAGCCGCCTTGGCCGCAGCGGTGAGACCATCGGCCAGCTTGCGGGTCTGGGCCGTCAGGTTGGCGTAGAACTCGGGTTGCTGGATGATCTTCAGCGTCGCCATGCCAGCGGCCACGGTCACCGGATTGCCGGACAGCGTGCCAGCCTGGTAGACCCCGCCCAGCGGCGCCAGATGCTTCATCACCTCGGCGCGGCCACCGAAGGCGGCCACCGGCAGGCCGCCGCCGATCACCTTGCCCAGCGCCGTCAGGTCGGGGACGATGCCGTTCAATTCCTGGGCGCCGCCACGGGCCACGCGGAAGCCCGACATCACTTCGTCGAAGATCAGGATGGCGCCGTATTCGGTACACAGACGACGCATGGTGCGCAGGAATTCGTCCGAGGCGCGCACCAGGTTCATGTTGCCGGCCACCGGTTCCACGATCACGCAGGCGATCTCGTGGCCGGCAGTCTTGAAGGCGTCTTCCAGTTGCTGGGCATTGTTGTAGTCCAGCACCAGCGTGTGCTTGGCGAAATCTTCCGGCACCCCGGCCGAGGTCGGATTGCCGAAGGTCAGCAAACCGCTGCCGGCCTTCACCAGCAGGGAGTCGGCGTGGCCGTGGTAGCAGCCTTCGAACTTGATGATCTTGTCGCGGCCGGTAGCGCCACGGGCCAGGCGCAGCGCGCTCATGGTGGCTTCGGTGCCGGAGGAGACCAGGCGGATCTGCTCGATGGAGGGCACCAGCTTGATGATTTCCTCGGCCATCTCGATCTCGGCTTCGGTCGGCGCGCCAAAGGACAGGCCGCGCGCGGCCGCTTGCTGCACCGCCTTGACCACCTCAGGATGGGCATGGCCGACGATGGCCGGGCCCCAGGAGCCGATGTAGTCGATGTAGCGCTTGCCTTCGGCATCCCAGAACCAGGGGCCTTCGGCGCGTTCGATGAAGCGCGGCGTGCCGCCTACCGAACGGAAGGCGCGCACCGGGGAATTGACACCGCCCGGCGTGCTTTGTTGGGCGCGGGCGAAGAGCGAAGCATTGGTCTTGGTCATGAGCTTGCGAAGGAGTGAACCCAGTATCAGTGAATCAATTGAGGGAAGGCGGCGCGTCCGGATCTTCGGATTCGCGCGCCCAGAAATAGCGGTCGGGCAGCAGTTTGCCCATGCCGATGCGCTGGGCATTGGCCAGCGCCGCCAGGGTGAATTCTTGGGCCTCGGAAGCCGCCAGCGGCGCCTCCAGGTCGTTGGCCAGCATGGCTGCCATGGCTGCCGAGAGCGTCGTGCCGGCGCCCACGAAGGAGCCCGGCAGGCGTGGCCAGGCATCCTGGCGCACCAGGCCGGATTCGTCGAAGAGCGAATTGGCCACTTCCTGCAGATCGGTCTGGGTGTTGGTCACCAGCAGGTATTCGCAGCCCAGCTCGATGATGCGCATGGCGTCCAGCATCAGCGTGTCGCCCAGTGCCGGCTCGCGCCAGGTCTCGGCCAGCCGGGTCAGTTCGCCCGCCGAGCACACCAGTACGGTGGCTTGCGGAATGAGCAGTTCGCGGATGGCGATCAAGCGGTCATCTTCATCTTCCTGGTTGGCCAGGGCGCTGATGAACGGATCCAGGATCAGGGGCACATCGGGATAGTCGGAGACGATCTCGGCGATCACCGAGATATTCTCGATGCTGCCCAAGGCACCGACCTTGAAGGCCGACACGGCCATGTCTTCCAGGATCACGCGCGCCTGGTCGGCGACCCAGTCCACCTCGACCACCTGCACGTCTTCGACGCGGGCAGTGTCGCCGATCAGCAGCGCGGTCACCACCGACAAGCCGTGGCAGCCCATGGCGGCGAAAGTGGCAAGATCGGCCTGCACGCCCGTGGCGCCGACCGGATCGGCAGCGCCGAAGGTAAGGATGAGGGGAGGAGTTTGGTTTTGCACGTCGAGTAGATTAAGATAGCTGACTTAGCATTTTACTTGATTGATTTTAGGGATAGTCAGCCGTGACGAATAGCAGCCAAACCGAATTCAAAACCTGGATGTGCCTGATCTGTGGTTGGATCTACGACGAAGAAGCAGGCCTGCCCGATGAAGGCATCGCCCCAGGCACCCGTTGGGACGACGTGCCCATCAACTGGACCTGCCCGGAATGCGGCGCCCGCAAGGAAGACTTCGAGATGGTCGCCATCTGATCTCTGGCTGAAGGTTCGGCAAGCCTGCGCAATCGCAGCCTCAATGGTCGCATCGGCGGCGCCTCCGTTTGGTACGGAGACGCCGCATCCTCCCCGCTTTTTCCCGTCTTTCGGGATTTGATCTATATCAAGTTCCCGTTTCGTCGCGTTTTCCCATCATTTTCTTGTGCCGGGCCGTGCATTGCATTTGCTGCGTGGAAAAACCTCGGACTTTTCTGGGTAAAATCGAGCCCAGTACCAGCATTGCCCGCCTGACCGGATGACAGGACGCACAGACGTTCGCCCGGCATGGTTCCGGCAACTCCCCTCAATGGTCTTGTCATCTGCCTGCGGCCCGCCATCGGGCTGCGGCGTCGCTCGGTCGCTCGCTCGGGCTGGATCGCATGGACTTTTCTAACCGTTTCATGAGGCTGGTATGTCACACCCCAAGGATTTCCTCATCGATGCGCCGCATTCTCCGGCAGCGCCAACATCGCCGCCGCGCGAAGGGCTGGAGCAGTTCCAGGCCTCGCTGCTGGCGCGCATGGCCGCCTGCGACAATGAAAGCACGCGCTCGCGCCGCCTGGCAGTGCTCATCGGCAACCGGCATTGCCTCATCCCCCTGACCCAGGCCAGCGAGATCCTGCCCCTGGACGGCCTGACCCTGACCCCGGTGCCGGCCACTCATGCCTGGTTTCGCGGCCTGCTCAACATCCGCGGCAACCTGGTCGGCCTGGCTGACTTGAGCGGTCTGGCCGGCGCTCCCCTGCAGCCGTGCGGTGCCGGCAGTCATGCGCTGCTGCTGGCGCCCAGCCTGGCACCACAGTGTGGCTTGCTGGTGGCGGGGGTGCTGGGATTGCGCGACATCGAAGAAATGACGCGAATCTCGAAAAAATACGAGGAAGGAATCCACTTACCTGGTGTCAACGGACGTTATAAAGACGGCAGTGGTCAGCAATGGGATGAGCTGGACCTGTCGGCACTGAGCCGGGACAGCAATTTCCTGCAGATCGGCCGCTAGCATCGGCGCGGTCGCGCGCAGCGCGTCACACCACAAGAATCTGAAAAAGAGGGGATAGGAATTCCGGCCATGGACCCGAGCTTGCCGTACCAGTCGAAAAAAAACGCGCCGCCGCGATCTGCGGCGCATAGCGCCGTGGCCGGCGCTGCGGGCAAGGCCTCGGCCAGTGTCACAGCGCCATCCCGCAGCTTGCGCCTGCCCTACCTGTGCCGCTTCTCGCTGCGCACCCAGACGCGCCTGTTGCTGGGCGTGCTGGCGGTGTCGTTGACGGCGCTGTGTCTGTTCATGTGGCTGGGCGCGCGCCTGTACCTGCTGGCGACCTTGCAGACCAATCTGGCCTCCGATCTGGTGATGCATTCGCAGCGCATCGGCAAGGCCGTGCCCAACGCCATCCAAGGCAATCCCCAGGCCTTCGTGCAACTGGCGCAAAGCCGCAACGAATTCAATCGCGGTCTGCTGCTGTTGAGTAGCGGTGGCCTTTATCAGGGCCAGAACATCGGCCCGCCCGATGCCGCCATCAAACCGGTGCTGGAAAACGTCGAGCACATCTGGCGTCGCACCGACCTGGCCGCCGAAACCATCCTCGGCATGGAAAAGGAATTGACCGGCTTCGGTACCACCTTGAAGCGCCTGAACCAGTTGCTGCCGGTGATGCTGGACTTGAGCGAGCAGATCGCCATGCTGCAATCGCAGGGCCACCCCACCACGCGCGAGATGGCCGCGGCCAGCCAACTGGTGATGCTGACCCTGCGCCTGGGGCGCAGCTCCAATGAGTTCCTCACCTCCGAAGGCGTCAACCCGGAAACCGCCTTCATGCTGGGCAAGGACATCACCGCCTTCGGTGACCTGCTCAAGAGCCTGCAGGAGGGCAACGACATGCTGCGCCTGCGTCCGGCCAGCGATCCCGATCTGCGCGACAAGCTGCAGGAACTGAGCCGCGTCTTTGGCGAATACCAGCCGCAGATCGCCGGCATCCTGGGCAACCTGCAGAATTTCATCGCCGCCAAGCGGGCCGAGCAACTGGTCTTTGTGGAGAACGAAACCCTCAAGCGCCACCTCACCGAATTGCAGGACGCCTACCGGGTCGCCCTCAAGGCCCGCTCCTGGACCTTCTGGGCAGTGCTGGCCGCCATGGCCATGGCCTTGCTCAGCGCCATCGGCATCGCCCTGGCGCAACTGCAAAGCAGCCGCAACAACGCCGCCGCCGCCGAAGCCCGGCGCCAGGAAGCCGAACAGCAGCGGCAACTGGCCCAGCAGGAAGAAGAAAAGGCCATGCGCGCCAATCACCAGACCCAGGCCGCCATCCTGCGCCTGATGACCGAGTTGCAGAAGGTGGCCGATGGCGACCTGACGGTGCACACCACGGTCTCCGACGACGTCACCGGCGCCATTGCCGACTCCGTCAACTACACCGTGGAAGCACTGCGCGGTCTGGTCGAGCAGGTCACCCAGATGGCCGCCAAGGTGGCGCTCAGTTCGCAACAGGTGCGCGGCACCACCACCGAGCTGGGGGCGGCGGCGCGGGCCCAGGCCCATCGCATCCAGCGCATCGCCCAGGCCATGCTGGAAATGTCGACCCAGATCAATGGCATCTCGGTGTCGGCCGACGAATCGGCTGATGTGGCCCGTCATGCCGTGGTGGTGGCCGAGCGCGGTACGCGTGCGGTGGAAGATGCGGTCAAGGCCATGGATGGCATCGGCGAGCAGATCCGCGAAACCTCGGGCCGCATCACGCGGCTGGGGGCGTCCTCGCAGATGATCGGCGAGATCACCGAGCTGATCTCCGACATCACCGAGCGCACCAATGTGCTGGCGCTCAACGCCGCCATCCAGGCGGCCTCGGCCGGGGAAGCCGGGCGCGGCTTCTCGGTGGTGGCCGAGGAGGTGCAGCACCTGGCCGAGCGTTCCAGCGCCGCCACCCGCGAGATCGGTGCGCTGGTGCGCATGATCCAGGCCGATACCCGCGACGTCGTGGTGGCCATGGAAAAATCCACCACCGGCGTGACCGATGGCGCCGTGCTCTCGGATGCGGCCGGTAGTGCGCTGGCCGATATCCGCAGCGTCTCCAAGCAACTGGCCGAGCTGATCCAGGGCATGGCCGCCGCCACCCGCGAACAGGCGGTCTCGGCCAGCGGCGTGGCGCAGCAGATTCAGGGCATTCTGAGCGAGAACGACATCATCGAACAAAGCCGCGAGCAGGTCTCCACGCTCTATGAAGAACTATGGGATGCAGCCCGGCAACTGGAAAGCTCGGTGTCGCGCTTCCGCGTGACCGTCTCCTGATCGGTGTGCCCGGATCATGAAGCTCGATTCTGCGTCCGTCATCGATGCCGCTACTTCGGCCGCTGCACCTGATCTACCTGATGCAGCGGATACTTTCGCCGCCGATACCGTCCTGCGCGAAACCCTGCGTCCGCTGCTGGCCATCGTCCGCCAGCAAAGTGCGGCATGGGGGGCGCGCCAGGAAAGTGAGGATGGCCCGCGCGCCGCCGTGCCGCCGCTGGCCCTGCGCTCGCTGGCGGCGCTGCGTGACTACGCCCGCAGCAGCAGCGCCGAGCCTTTCGCCGATGCGGCCGCCAGGCTCTTCGCACTGCTGGAGCAACAATCGGCGCAAGCCGACCTGGATCCGCTCACCCGCAGCATCATCCAGGCCGACATCGAGCAACTGGCCCAGCTGCTGGAAGCGCCGCTGACCGCCACTGCCGGTGCCGTCGCGGCCGGTGTGCCAGCAGCACCGGCCATGCATGAGGAAATCGATCCGCTGCTGCTGCCGGTATTTCTGGAAGAAGCGCAGGAACTCATCACCGGCATCGGCGAAACCTTGCTGGCCCTGCCGGCCGCCGAGCATCGTGGTGTGGCCGACGCCAGCCTGCTGGCCGAGCTGGCGCGTCCCCTGCATACGCTCAAGGGCAGTGCCCGCATGGTCGGTGCCCGGCACCTGAGCCGCTGCCTGCATGACATGGAAACCACCTTGCAGCGTCTGGCGCTGGACGATGCGGTGCAGGAAAGCGGCAGCCTGGCTGCGCTCCTGGCGCTGTACGACCAGGCCATCGAACAGTTCAATACGCTGGAACAGGGCCTGGCCGTTTCATCCTCTCCTGCCCGGCGCGACGGCCTTGCCGACAGCCAGCTCACTGCCCCGCTGATCCGTATCCGCACCACCTTGCTGGATAAGCTGCTCAACCAGGTAGGTGAAGTTTCGATCAGGCGCGCGCAACTGGACAACGAAATCACTGCCTTGCAGGGCGATGCCCGCGCACTGGGTGAACAATTGGGGAAATTGGCCGAGCAGCTAGGGCAATTGCAGCGCCACTGCGGCGACACGCCCTGGGTCGCGCCACCCGGCCAGGACCCCGACAGCGCCGCCCCGCTGGCCCTGGCCGGCAGTATGCAAGAGGCGCTGGGCGAGGCGCTGCAACACCAGAAGCAGTTGCTCCAGCGTGTATTGAAGACGCGCGAAGACCTGCGCCAGCAAGGCCGCACCACCCGCGAACTGCAGCAGGAGCTGATGCACGCGCGCATGGTCAAGTTCAACAGCATGGAGTCGCGGATGCAGCACCTGGCGCGCCAGGTCGCCCTCGAAACCGGCAAGCCGCTCACGCTGGAATTGTCGGATTACCGCCTGCACATCGACCGCGCCATCCTGGAGCGCCTGATGGGCCCGCTGGAACACCTGCTGCGCAACGCCGCCGTGCATGGCATCGAAGATGCCGAGGTGCGTCGTGCGGCCGGCAAGCCCGTCAGCGGCCAGTTGCGCATCCAGGCCAGCCACGAAGGCAATGAAGCCGTGATCCGCGTCAGCGACGATGGCCGCGGGCTGGATCTGCAAGCTATCCGCGACAAGGCCCGCCAGCGCGGTTTGATCGAGGCGCAGCAGATCAGCGAAGCGCGCCTGGCCGAATTGATCTTCGAGCCTGGTTTCAGCACCTCGACCCAGGTATCGGCCCTGGCCGGACGCGGTGTGGGCATGGACGTGGTGCGCGCCGAAGTGGCCGCGCTCGGTGGCCGCATGACGGTCCATTCGCGCGCGGGCCGGGGCGTGCTGTTTACCCTGTACCTGCCGCTGTCGCTGGCGGTCCAGCATGTCTGCCTGCTGCGCCATGGCCAGCAGCCGTATGCGATTCCTTCTACCTTGATCGAACGCGTGGTGCAGCTACGCAGCGACCAGGCGCAGGATGCCCTGCAACAGCGCGCGCTGGAATTCAACGGCCAGCGCTTGGCGCTCTATCCGCTGCATTGCCTGCTGGATGAACCAGCGCATCCCGCCTGGCCCGATCCATCGGACTCGGCCTTTGCGCTGCTCATCAAGCGTGGTGATGAATTGATGGTCATCATGGCCGACCACGTCAGCGGCAATCGCGAAGTGGTGGTCAAGCCGGTCGGCCCGCAAGTGGCCACCCTGGCCGGCGTGGTCGGCGCCACTGTGCTGGGTGATGGCCAGATCGTGTTGATCATCAACCCGCTGTTGTTGTCCGGCTCGCGCCGCGCCGATGGCAGGGCGGCAGAGCCGGCGCCCTGACCGAGGCAAGGGGGCGGGAGTAAGAGGTCAGAGCTCTGAGGTCAGAGGTCAGCGATCAGAGGATCAGTTGCCGGTCGCCACCGGACGTTGCGGATCGGAACTCCATTCGCTCCACGACCCCGGATAGAGGCTGGCTCCCGACAAGCCCGCCACTTCCAGCGCCAAGAGGTTGTGGCAGGCGGTCACGCCCGAGCCGCATTGCATCACGGCGGCGTGCGGATCGCCCACCACCGACAGCCACTCTTCGCGTAACTGGGCCGCGCTCTTGAAGCTGCCATCGGCTTGCAGGTTGTCCTTGAAGAAGCGGTTTTTGGCGCCAGGGATGTGGCCGCCCACCGCATCGATGGTCTCGTTCTCGCCGCGGAAGCGATCCGGTGCGCGGGCATCGACCACCTGCAGCGCCTGGGTCTTGAGGTTTTCCAGCAGTGCCTGGGCATCGACGGTCTTCACCAGCGAAGACAAGTCCTGCAGATTGCCTGGTGTAGCCGGTGCCGGGGCCTCGCTGGTGAGGCTCTCACCCAGCGCCTGCCAGGCCGCCATGCCGCCGTCGAGCACGGCCACGTCGCTGTGGCCCACCCAGCGCAACAACCACCACAGGCGCGCCGCATACATGCCGCCCTGGGCATCGTAGGCCACCACTTGTGAATCGTTGTTGATGCCCAGCTCGCGCATGGCCTGCACGAACTGCTGGCGATCCGGCAGCGGATGACGGCCATGGAAGCGGCCGTTGGCATCGGTCTTGGGGCCGGCGAGCAGCTCATCGAGGTGGGCGAAGCGGGCTTGCGGCAGGTGGCCGGCCGCATAGGCCTGGCGACCGAAATCCGGGTTGAGCAGGTCATGGCGGCAATCGACGATCACCAGGTTCAGGTATTGCGCACGATTCTTCAGTTCGTTGGCGCTGATGAGGGTTTGGTAGGTCATGACCATCTCCTTTTATTCATATATCCAAAAATAGGGGGGGAGGCGGGGCACTTCACGCTTCATATCTCACGCTTTACGCCTCAGTGGCAATCGGGTCCACCTTGGGCACATTCCTGGCCTCAGCTTGGGTTTGCTTCTGGTTGCGATAGGTGGCCAGCATTCCGCTGGCCAGGATCACCGCCATGCCCAGCCAGCCGATCCAGCCCGGCGCATCATCCCAGATCAGCACGCCGAACAGGCTGGAAAAGACGATGCCCGTATATTGCAGGTTGGCCGTGACCAGCGTATTGCCGAGCCGGTAGGCGCGTGTCATGGCGATCTGGGCGGTGGTGGCGGTCAAGCCTATCATGACCACCAGCAGCACACCCAGCCAGGAATGGCTGTGCCACAGCGGCACGCGGCCGGTGACCACGCTGCCGATGAGCCCGGCCAGCACGCCCGTGGCAGAAAAGTAGAACACCACACGATACTCAGGTTCCCCCAGCAGCCCCAGCTTGCGCACCTGCAGGTAGACCAGTGCCGAGAGCACGCCCGAGGCCAGCGAGATGGCGCCGCCCAGCAATTGCTCGGCATTGAGCGAAGGCCGCATTAACAGCGCCACACCGACAAAGCTCAAGGCCACCGTCCCGGCCAGGCCCCATTCGAACTTCTTGTTGCCCTGCCACCAGCCGGCTGCGAACAGCATCACCGCAATCCAGATCGAGGACATGTAGTTCAGCGTAGTGGCCGTGGCAACGGGCAAGAGGCTGAAGGAATAGAACCACATCCACAGCGAGATCACCCCCACCCCGCCGCGGATGAAGTGATCGCGCGGGAAGGGCGTGCGCAGCGTGCCGCCGCGCAGGCGGATCAGGCCGAGGATGAACAGCACGCCGATCACCCCCCGGCAGAGCACGATCTCGGAGGTGGTGTAGTAGCTGCCGGCGAGCTTGACGCACACGCCCATGACGGCGAAGAGAAATGAAGCAACGAGCATCCAGAGCGATTGCATGGCGACGGATCAGTAGTGGGAGAGGAGAGGGGGGAGGGCAGGTGAATCGGATGAAACGCAGGTGGCTGGGCAAGCCATTGCACACGCCGCAATGAAAACGGCAGCCCCGGTATGAACCGGGGCTGCCGTCGTGCAGCGGGTGCCAAGGCTAGTGCCAGTGCCGGAGGGAAAGCGACAATGACGGCGCAGACTGCGTCCGTCGTGAGATTGCCGCTGTGCTTGCATCTGCGTTCCCCCTGCGCGGCCGTTCGGCCTGGTTATGGTGTGCTGGTTCCTGGCGGCACGTCCAGTTGCTGGCGATACCATTCGTGGAAGTGCTGCATTCCATCTTCCATGGGCGACTGGTAGGGACCGACTTCGCTGGTGCCGCGATCCATCAGTATACGACGACCGGCATCCATGCGCTGGGCGATCTCATCATCCTCTACGCAGGTCTCCATGTAGGCGGCGCGTTCGGCCTCCACCAGCTCGCGCTCGAAGAGGGCGATTTCTTCCGGATAGTAGAACTCCACCACGTTGGTGGTCTTCTGCGGACCGCTCGGCCAGAGCGTGGACACCACCAGCACATGCGGATACCACTCCACCATGATGTTGGGGTAGAGCGTCAGCCAGATGGCGCCGAACTTGGGCGGCTGGCCATTGGAGAACTGCAGCAGCTTTTCCTGCCACTTGCCGTAGGTGGGCGAGCCGGACTTGATCAGGCCATGGTTCACACCCACGGTCTGCACGCTATAGTCGCGGCCGAATTCCCACTTCAGGTCGGAGCAGCTCACGAAGTTGCCCAGACCCGGATGGAAGGGCTCGACGTGATAGTCCTCCAGGTAGACTTCGATGAAGGTCTTCCAGTTGTAGTCACACTCATGCACTTCGGTGTGATCGTACAGGTAGCCTGAGAAATCCAGGTCCCGCGTCACGCCCAGACGCTTGAGCTTGTCGGCGATATCGACGCCATTGTTCTCGAACAGCAGGCCGTTCCAGCTTTGCAGCGGCGTCTTGGACAGGTTCATGCACGGCGTCTCACCGAAGTGAGGTGCACCGATCAGTTCACCCTTCAGATCATAGGTCCAGCGATGCAGGGGACAGACGACGTTGTTGGTGTTGCCGCGGCCATCGAGCATCTTGGCCTGACGGTGACGGCAGACGTTGGACAACAGTTCAATACCCTGCGCATTGCGCACCAGCATCCGGCCTTCGTTCTCCCACGGCAGGGTGGAATAGTCGCCGGCATTGGGCACCATCAGCTCATGGCCGACGTAACGAGGTCCGTGCTGGAAGAGTTGTTTCAGTTCCCGCTGATAGAGCGGTTCGTCGAAGTAGACGTGGACTGGAAGTTGCGCGTTGGAACGCGCCAATTTGGCAAAAGTAGCAAGATCGGACATTTCCGCCCCCAAATTAATTTGCACCAACCTAAGGAAGAAAATCCGCAAAAACCTATGTTCAAATAATATGAAGAGGAAATTTTGGACAGAACCGTGGATTATGCCACAAAACCCCCAGAAGGGACCGGGTTTTGTGGCCAAAATGCCAGTAAATTGACCGAATTTACAAGCTCGGCCAGAAAAGCAACGACATTTCCACGCCCTCGATTGACTTGGGAATCATTGGTTTGTTCTAAAATACCGGGTTAGTTTTTTGAATGGGTCGATATGCCTAGAACCTCTGCCGCTGCTGCCACCGCCACTGCCGCCTTGCCCGCCTCCTTCGAAGAGGCCATGCAGGAGCTGGAACAGCTGGTGGCCCGGATGGAAGCCGGCGAACTGCCGCTGGAAGCCTCGGTGGCCGCCTACAAGCGCGGTTCGGAACTGGTCAAGTTCTGTGCCGGCCAGCTCGACAAGGTCGATAGCCAGGTCAAGCTGCTCGAAGGCGACATGCTCAAGCCCTTCAACGCAGCCGAGGCTGCCGGCGGGGACGACTGATGAATGCACAGATGCCGGCGGCCAGCGCACAGGCCTCACATGATTTTGCAGACTGGATGCGCCAAGTCCAGGGTGGCATGGAAGACGTGCTGGACCGCTTCCTGGTACCGACCTCCAAGGTGCCGGCGCGGCTGCACCAGGCCATGCGCTACACCGCCATGGATGGCGGCAAGCGCGTGCGCCCGTTGCTGGTGTATGCCGCCGGTGAAGTCTTCGACACCCCGCCTGCGCTGCTGGACCGTGCTGCGGCGGCCGTGGAGATGATCCACGTCTATTCGCTGGTGCATGACGACATGCCCTGCATGGATGACGATGCCCTGCGCCGTGGCAAGCCCACGGTGCACGTGCAATACGATGAAGCCACTGCGCTGCTGGTCGGTGACGCCTTGCAGGCGCAAGCCTTCGAGACCTTGTCGGCACCGCTGGCCGGCGAGCCGGGCTTGAGCGTAGCCGACCTGCCGGCCCGCCAGCTGCGCATGGTGCAGTTGCTGGCCCAGGCCTCGGGTTCGGTGGGCATGTGCGGCGGCCAGGCAATCGACCTGGCCAGCGTGGGCATGACACTGTCGCTGGCCGAACTGGAACAGATGCATCGCTTGAAGACCGGTGCGCTGCTGCGCGCCGCAGTGCTGTTGGGCGCGCTGGGTGGCAAGGACTTGAGCGCCGATGAAAGTGCTGCGCTGGACGACTACGCGCGCGCCATCGGCCTGGCCTTCCAGGTGGTGGATGACATTCTCGATGCCACTGCCGACTCGGCCACGCTGGGCAAGACCGCCGGCAAGGATGCGGCCGACAACAAGCCGACCTATGTATCGATCCTGGGCCTGGCCCAATCGCAGGCGCTGGCCGACAAGCTGCGCGCCACTGCCCATGCGGCGCTGGCACCATTCGGCGAAAAGGCGCGCCGCCTGCGCCAACTGGCCGACCTGATCGTACAGAGAAAGACCTAAGACCTAACCCAGGCATGAAGACGGACCGCGCGGCAAGCTGCCGAGCTGCCAGATGCGGCCTTCAGACCCCAACACGGTAAGAACAAGATGCTCCTCACTACCATCAACGACCCGGCCGACCTGCGCCGCCTGACCCGCCATCAATTGAAGCCGCTGGCTGAAGAGTTGCGCGGTTTCCTGCTGGACTCGGTGTCCAAGACCGGCGGCCACTTGTCCTCCAACCTGGGCACGGTCGAGTTGACCATCGCGCTGCATTACGTCTTCAACACTCCCGAAGACCGCATCGTATGGGACGTGGGCCATCAGACTTACCCGCACAAGATTCTCACCGGCCGGCGCGAACGCATGGCCACGCTGCGCCAGCAGGAAGGCATCTCGGGCTTCCCGCGCCGCATCGAAAGCCAGTACGACACCTTCGGCACCGCGCATTCCTCGACCTCGATCTCGGCTGCGCTGGGCATGGCCCTGGCCGCCAAGACGCAAGGTTCGGAGCGGCACGCCATTGCCGTCATCGGCGACGGCGCCATGACGGCCGGCATGGCCTTCGAAGCGCTCAACAATGCGGGCGTGCATGAGGATGTGAAGCTGCTGGTCATCCTCAACGACAACGACATGTCGATCTCGCCGCCGGTCGGTGCGCTGAACCGCTACCTGGCACGTCTGATGTCTGGCAAGTTCTACGCCACCGCGCGCGACGTGGGCAAGTCGGTGCTGCCCGGCCCGGTGCTGGAGCTGGCCAAGCGCCTGGAAGAACATGCCAAGGGCATGGTGGTTCCGGCCACCATGTTCGAGGAATTCGGCTTCAACTACATCGGTCCCATCGATGGTCATGACCTCGATTCACTGATCCCCACACTGCAGAATCTCAAGCATCTGAAGGGCCCGCAGTTCCTGCACGTGGTCACCAAGAAGGGCCAGGGCTACAAGCTGGCCGAGGCCGACCCGGTGCTCTACCACGGCCCCGGCAAGTTCAATCCCAGCGAAGGCATCAAGCCCAGCGCTGGTGGCAAGCTGACCTATACCCAGGTGTTCGGTCAATGGCTGTGCGACATGGGCGCCGCCGATGACAAGCTGGTCGGCATCACCCCGGCCATGCGCGAAGGCTCGGGCATGGTGGCCTTCGAAAAGGCCTTCCCGAATCGCTACTACGATGTGGGCATCGCCGAACAGCACGCCGTCACCTTCGCCGCCGGCATGGCCTGCGAAGGCATGAAGCCGGTGGTGGCGATCTATTCCACCTTCCTGCAACGTGCCTACGACCAGTTGATCCATGACGTCGCCCTGCAGAACCTGGACGTGACCTTTGCGCTGGACCGCGCCGGCCTGGTCGGCGCCGATGGCGCCACCCACGCCGGGAATTACGACCTGGCCTTCCTGCGCTGTATTCCCAACATGGTGGTGATGGCGGCTTCCGATGAGAATGAATGCCGCCAGATGCTCTCCACGGCGTACCAATATCCCGGCCCGGCCGCAGTGCGCTATCCGCGGGGCGCCGGTATCGGTGCCGCGGTGGAAAAGACGTTGGACACCTTGCCGCTGGGCCGCGGCGAAATCCGCCGCCAGGGCAAGGAGGTGGCCATCCTGGCTTTCGGCAGCCTGCTGGCCCCGGCCCTGGGCGCGGGCGACAAGCTCGATGCCACGGTGGCCAACATGCGCTTCATCAAGCCGCTGGACGTGGAACTGGTGCGCCAACTGGCCGCTTCGCACGATGCCCTGGTGACGGTGGAAGAGGGCTGCATCATGGGCGGCGCCGGTGCCGCAGTTTCCGAAGCGCTGGCTGCGGCCGGCATCAACAAGCCTATCCTGCACCTGGGTCTGCCCGACCGCTTCATCGACCATGGCGATGTGGCGCAACTGCTGGCGCAATGCGGGCTGGATGCCGATGGCATCGCCCAGTCCATCGCACAGCGCTTTGGCAAGGATCAGCCCAAGCTGGTGGTCAACAACGGTTGATCGATGCGGATTCCCGGGGTTTAGTTTTTGCAGTGCTGAAACTAAGAAAATCCGGGCAGAGAACTAAGTAAACGAAACGCCCCGCCGGTTTCCCGCGGGGCGTTTCGTTTCTCTGCGCAGCCAAAGGAAAATCAGCGTTCCCGCCCCTTCTGCCACAACACATCCTGCCCCCCAGCTTCGCGGTTGAGCACCCGCGCCAGCACGAAGCACAGGTCCGAGAGGCGGTTCAGGTATTGCCGCGCCGGCGCATTCACGCCGGCCTCGGCCTTCTCCAGCATCACCACGCTGCGCTCGGCGCGGCGGCATACGGTGCGGCAGACATGGGCCAGTGCGGCAGTGCGCGAGCCGCCCGGCAGGATGAATTCCTGCAGCGGCGGCAGGGTGGCGTTGTACTTTTCCAGCAGCGCATCCAGCCGCGCCAAGTGCGCCTCGGCCAGCACCGTATAGCCGGGGATGCAGAGCTCGCCGCCCAGGTCGAACAGGTCATGCTGGATCGATACCAGTTCTTCGCGCAAGCTGGCCGGCAGGGTCTCGCACAACAGCACGCCCAAGTGCGAATTCAATTCATCCACATCGCCCAGCGCCTGGATGCGCAGGTTGTCCTTGCCCACCCGGCTGCCATCGCCCAGGCCGGTGCTGCCATCGTCGCCGGTACGGGTGGCGATCCTGGAAAGTCGGTTGCCCATCATTGCTCCTTGATAATCCGGGGGAGCTTAAGCGCAAGCATCGACCAAGGCAAGCGCAGCGGCCGATTGCGCCAATACCACCCAATATCGCGTAAATAATTCACTTGATTTGCCCCACCCGCCGAGACGGGTGGGGAGATCGCGGCATTCTCTTGCCCGCAAGAGAGTAAAATTCATCGATTGATCAGTGGTCAGTCCATTGCACCGGCCCAGCATCGTCCTGCACCAGACTGAGAACAACGACCCCGACCCGAGACACCCGAGACACCCGAGAGAAATTGCATGAATCATCTAGTTGATGCCCGCAAACTGAAACGCCCCGTGCCCCAGGCCCTGCTCGATGAGCTCAAGGCCGTCTTCGGCGAGCGCTGCTCCACCACCCTGGCCATGCGCGAGCATCACGGCCGCGACGAATCCTCCTACGATCCCATGCTGCCCGACGCCGTGGTGTTTGCCCATAGCACCGAGGAAGTCGCCACCTTCGTCAAGCTGTGCAGCCAGTACGACACCCCCATCATCCCCTACGGCGCCGGCACCTCGCTGGAAGGCCACGTACTGGCCCTGCAGGGCGGGGTGACGGTGGATCTGTCACAGATGAACCAGGTGCTGGCGGTCAACGCCGAAGACCTGACCGCGACCGTCCAGGCCGGCGTTACCCGCAAGCAACTGAACCAGGAAATCAAGGACACGGGCCTGTTCTTCCCCATCGACCCCGGTGCCGATGCCTCGCTGGGCGGCATGGCTTCGACCCGCGCCTCGGGCACCAATGCCGTGCGCTACGGCACGATGAAGGAAAACACCCTGACCCTGACAGTCGTGACCGCCCAGGGCGAGATCATCAAGACCGGCACCCGCGCCAAGAAATCCTCGGCCGGCTACGACCTGACCCGTGTCTATGTCGGCAGCGAAGGCACGCTGGGCATCATCACCGAAGTGACGGTGCGCCTGTATCCGCAGCCGGAAGCCATCTCGGCCGCCATCTGCTCCTTCCCCAGCGTGGCCGATGCGGTCAATACCGTGATCCAGACCATCCAGATGGGCGTGCCGCTGGCGCGCGTGGAACTGCTCGATGAAAACGGCGTGCGTGCCATCAATGCCCACGACAAGCTGAGCCTGCCGGTCAATCCGCTGCTACTGTTCGAATTCCACGGCAGCGACAACGGCGTCAAGGAACAGGCCGAGCTGGTGCAGGACATCGCCCATGAAAACCATGCGCGCGGCTTTGAATGGGCTACCCGACCCGAAGACCGCAGCCGTCTGTGGACCGCCCGTCACAACGCTTACTTCGCGCTGCTGCAATTGCGTCCCGGTGCGCGCGCCATTTCCACCGACTGCTGCGTCCCGATCTCGCGCCTGGCCGAATGCGTGCTGGCCACCAAGGCCGACTGCGAAGAGCAGGGCATCATCCACGCCATCATCGGCCACGTCGGCGACGGCAACTTCCACGTGCAGATGATGGTGGACCCCAACGACCCGGCCGACATCGCCCGCGCCGAAGGCGTCAACGCTCGCATGGTGGCGCGCGCCATCGGCATGGATGGCACCTGCACCGGCGAGCATGGGGTGGGGCTGCACAAGATGGATTTCCTGGTCCAGGAGCATGGCGAGGGTGCCATAGCCGTCATGCGCGCCATCAAACATGCGCTCGATCCCAAGAACATCATGAACCCCGGCAAGATCCTGCGCTGGGAGCAGTGAGTCCATTGCGCCAGGCTGGCCAGGTGCAAGGACTTAGTTTTTCGGTTTCGCCATGTTAGTTTTCATCAGTTTTGCTTGAACACGCAGCAGGAATCCACCACCCATGGCTACCCGCCTACCTCCCGTCCATGCCCTGTCCGCCTTCGAGGCGGCGGCTCGTCACAACTCTTTTGCGGTTGCCGCCGAGGAGCTTTGCATCACGCCCTCGGCGCTCTCGCACCGTATCCGCCTGCTGGAAGACTTCGTCGGTGAGCGCTTGTTTTATCGCGATGGCCGTTCCATCGGCTTGTCCGAATTCGGTCGCCGCTACCTCGACGTGGTGCGCTCGGCCTTGCGCACGCTGACCGACTTCCCGATGCCGCATCGCAATGCCGCCATGCAACCCAAGATCAAGGTGATGCTGCCGCCGACCTTCGCCCGTCACCTGCTCATGCCGCGCATTGCCGACTTCACCCAGCGCCACCCGGAGATCGTGGTGGAGCTCTATCTGTCGGTGCCGCTGTATGACCTGTCGCTCTCGGAAAGCGATGTCGAAATCCGCTTCGGTGCCGGCAACTATCCCAACATCATCACCGAGAAGCTGTTCGAGGAGCCGGCCTTCGCCGTCGCCAGCCCCGGCTATCTCAAGACGCTGCCGCCGCTGAAGACCCCCACCGATCTGCAGCATGCCACGCTGCTGCGCTCGGCACTGGAACCCTGGCAGCCCTGGTTCGAGGCGGCGGGTCTGAAGGAATGGGTGGAACCCTCCTCGGGCCTGCGGGTGGATGACCTGGGTTTGCTGCTGGAGGCGGTGCGTCATGGCTATGGCATTGGCTTGACGCGCCAGCATTTCGCCGAAGAATTGCTGGCCCGCGGGGAGATCGTGGAACTGTTCGACGTGCGCCTGCGCACTCCGCCGCACGCCTACTACGTGGTCTACGAGCGCGCGGTGCGCGAGCGCCCCGAGGTAGATACCTTCATCAACTGGATGCAGAACGCTTTCCGCAACCTCTGAAAGCGCCAGGGCGCGGCCTTGTCCACGGTCGCCCTGAAAATAATTCACTGCGGCCGGCAATTCTTTTCAGTCGGGCGGGTAGCCACAGCGTGCCGTCCATGCGGACAAAATTCGGTACACTTGTCGGATCGAACAAGCCCGCCCCCAGCGGGCTCACAACAAACGAGACAGCGTGAGCCGTGCCAGCGGACGCCAAGAGGGACGTCCACACCCCACACGCCTGCCTAGCTTACCGCCGAGGTCCAGCATGAATGCTCCCGCCCAACCGTCCTTCGCGCCGGCGCGCCAGCGCGAAGTCGTCGATGCTCTGCGCCGGGTCGTCCCCGCGCACTGCGTGCTGTCCGACGAGGAAGACACCCGCCCCTACGAATGCGATGGCCTGGCCGCCTACCGCCAGTTGCCCATGGTGGTGGTACTGCCCGAGACCGAGGCCCAGGTGGTGGCCATCCTGCGGACCTGCCATGCCCTGCAGGTGCAGATCGTGCCGCGTGGCGCCGGCACGGGTCTGTCCGGTGGCGCCATGCCCATTGCCGATGGCGTGGTGCTGTCCACCGCCAAGTTCAACCAGATCCTCAAGATGGACAAGTATTCGCGCACCGCCGTGGTCCAGCCCGGCGTGCGCAACCTGGCCATCTCTGAAGCCGCCGCCCCGCATGGCCTGTATTACGCACCGGACCCATCGTCCCAGATCGCCTGCACCATCGGCGGCAACGTGGCCGAGAATTCGGGCGGCGTGCACTGCCTCAAATATGGCCTGACGGTACACAACGTCTTGCGCGTGCGCATGGTCACCATCGAAGGCGACGTGGTGGAACTGGGCAGCGGCGCCCTGGATGCGCCGGGCCTGGACCTGCTGGCGGTGTTCATCGGTTCCGAAGGTATGTTGGGCGTGGTCACCGAGGTGACCGTCAAGCTGGTGCCCAAGCCGCAGGCCGCACGCGTGATCATGGCTTCGTTCGATGACGTGGTGAAGGGCGGCAATGCGGTGGCCAATGTGATTGCGGCCGGCATCATTCCGGCAGGTCTTGAGATGATGGACAAGACCAGCTCGCGCATGGTGGAGCCCTTCGTCAAGGCCGGCTACGACATCGACGCCGAAGCCATCCTGCTGTGCGAATCCGATGGCACCGCCGAAGAAGTGGAAGAGGAAATCGGCCGCATGACCGACGTGCTCAATGCCAGCGGCGCTACCGCCATCGCCTGTTCGCAGTCGGAGGCCGAGCGCCTGCGCTTCTGGTCCGGCCGCAAGAACGCCTTCCCGGCGGCGGGCCGCATCTCGCCCGACTACTACTGCATGGATGGCACCATCCCGCGCAAGCAACTGGCCCAAGTGCTGTTGGGCATCGCCGAGATGGAAAAGAAATACGGCCTGCGCTGCGCCAACGTGTTCCATGCCGGCGATGGCAACCTGCACCCGCTGATCCTGTTCGATGCCAACCTGGCCGACGAATTCCACCGCGCCGAACTGTTCGGCGCCGAGATCCTGGAGTTGTGCGTGGAAGTGGGGGGCACCATCACCGGCGAACATGGCGTAGGCATCGAGAAGATCAATTCCATGTGCGTACAGTTTTCGCCGGCCGAGCGCGAGAGTTTCTTCAAGTTGAAGCGCGCCTTCGATCCCCCCTTCCTGCTCAACCCCGACAAGGCCATTCCTACCCTGCATCGCTGTGCCGAGTACGGCAAGATGCACGTGCAGCGCGGCCAACTGCGCTTCCCCGACCTGCCGAGATTCTGACCATGCAAGAGCAAGCTCAACAAGCGCAACAAAACCCGGAGACCGTGCTGGTCTCGTTCCGTGAACGCATCCTGGCAGGCCGTCCCTTGCAGATTCGCGGCGGCGGCACCAAGGATTGGTATGGCCAGACGCCATCGGGCGAAGTGCTCGACACGCGGGCCTATCGCGGCATCGTCGATTACGAACCGACCGAACTGGTCGTCACCGCCCGTTGCGGCACGCCGCTCTCCGAGATCGATGCGGCCTTGGCCGAGCACAATCAGATGCTGGCCTGGGAGCCGCCGCGCTTCGGTGGCGCCGCCACCGTGGGCGGTATGGTGGCCGCCGGCCTGTCCGGCCCGGCGCGCGCCAGTGCCGGCGCGGTACGCGACTTCGTGCTGGGTGCGGTATTGATGGATGCCCAGGGCGAGCAATTGCATTTCGGTGGTCAGGTGATGAAGAACGTCGCCGGCTATGACATCGCGCGCCTGTTGGCCGGCTCGATGGGCACGCTGGGACTGATTCTGCAGGTGTCGCTGAAGGTCTTGCCGCGGCCCTTTGCCAGCAGCACCCGGGTCTTCGAGATCAATCAGGAAGGCGCACTGCGGCTGTTGAACCAGAGTGCCGGCCAGCCGCTGCCGCTGGTGGCCAGCGCCTGGCTCGACAATGTGCTCACGATCCGTTTGGCCGGCGCCCAGGCGGCCGTTGATTCAGCAATCGCAAAGTTGGGCGGCGCCGAGTTAATTCATTCTGAAGATGTCTGGACCGACCTGCGTGAACAGACGCATCCCTTCTTCGCTGATCCGCAGGCACCGCTGTGGCGCCTGTCCGTCCCTTCCGTGGTGCCGCCCATCGACCTGCCGGGGCGGCAACTGATCGAGTGGGGCGGGGCCCAGCGCTGGCTGCGCCCGGACAGCAGGCTCGATGCGGTCAGCATCCGCGCCGCGGCGCTGGCCGTGGGCGGCCATGCCAGTCTGCATCGCGGTGGCGACAAGGCCATCGGGGTGTTCCATCCGCTGCAACCGGCCGTGGAAAAGATCCACCGCAACTTGAAGCAGCAATTCGACCCGCGCGGCATCTTCAATCCCGGCCGCCTGTACGCCAGCCTGTAAGCGCTTTCCTTAGCCAGCGACCACTCATGCAGACCAACTTAGCCGATTTCATCCGCAACACCCAGGCCGGCCAGGAAGCCGACAGCATCCTGCGCTCCTGCGTGCATTGCGGCTTCTGTACCGCCACCTGTCCGACCTACCAGCTGCTGGGCGATGAACTGGACGGCCCGCGTGGCCGCATCTATCTCATCAAGCAGGTGCTCGAAGGAAAACCTGCGACTGCGGCCACGCAATCGCACCTGGACCGCTGCCTGACCTGCCGCAATTGCGAATCGACCTGTCCTTCCGGTGTGCAGTATGGCCGCCTGGTGGATATCGGTCGCAAGGTGGTGGAGCAGCAGGTGCCTCGTCCCTTGGGCCAGCGCCTCATGCGTACCGCCTTGAAGGAACTGGTGCCGCGCAAGTGGATCTTCCGCCCGGCGATGAAGGCTGGCCAACTGGTGCGCCCGCTCTTGCCCAAGCTGTTGCAGAACAAGGTGCCGCTGCCGCAGCAGGCCGGTGCCTGGCCTACGCGTAGCCATGCGCGCCAGATGCTGTACCTGGAAGGTTGCGTGCAACCCGCCATGTCGCCCAACATCAACAGTGCCACCGCTCGCGTACTGGATGCGCTGGGCGTGCAATTGTTTGCGCCACCCAAGGCCGGTTGCTGCGGCGCCATCCGCTATCACATGAATGACCAGGACGGCGGGCTGGACGACATGCGGCGCAACATCGATGCCTGGTGGCCCTACATCGAAGGCCGCGATGGCATTCGCGCCGATACCATCGTCATGAACGCCTCCGGCTGCGGCGCCACCGTCAAGGAATACGGCCACCTGTTGCAACATGACCCGGCCTATGCCGAGAAAGCCCGTCGCATCTCGCGCATGACGCGTGACATCAGCGAGATCCTGCCCGAGTTCGAGCAAGAACTGAAACACCTGCTCAAGCACTTCAATGGCAAGCGCGTGGCCTACCATCCGCCCTGCACGCTGCAACACGGCCAGCAGATCCGTGGCAAGGTCGAGGGCATCCTGCGCGCGGCCGGGGTGGATGTGCAACTGTGCGCCGACAGCCACCTGTGCTGCGGCTCGGCCGGCACCTATTCGATCCTGCAACCTGAACTCTCTTACCGCCTGCGCGACAACAAGATCAACAAGCTGCAAGCCACCGACCCGGACATGATCGTCACCGGCAACATCGGTTGCGTCACCCACCTGCAATCCGGCACCGATACCCCGGTGCGGCACTGGATAGAGTTGCTGGACTCGGCCTTGCAGCAGACCTGATCCATGATGGATTCATGATGGTTCATAGAGCATGACATCGCAGGCCAGCCTGCGATGTCATCGTCCTGTCAGATCGTCACCTTAAACTTCCGCCTCGACCAAACCAACCGGTGCGGCCAGGCCAAGCGCGCAATGCCTTGTATTGCCTGGCTGTCCACATGAGAGCCAGGATCATGGGCGGCCATTCCCGACGCGATTTTCTAAGATTTTCTGCCACGCTGGCGGGGGCGGCGAGCGCCACTGCGATGTTGCCGGCCTCCATTCGCAAGGCCATGGCCATCGCCCCGCAGGGGCGCACCGGCAGCATCGAGGATGTCGAACATATCGTGGTCTTCATGCAGGAGAACCGTTCCTTCGACCACTACCTCGGGCATCTGTCGGGTGTGCGTGGCTACAATGACCGCTTCCCGGTGACCCTGCCCAATGGCCGCCCGGTGTGGTTCCAGCCGCGCCAGGAGGATGCCTCTGCACTGATCGCGCCGTTCCGCTACGACACCACCGATCCCGCCATGAATGCGCAGTGCGTCGGTAGTCTCTCGCATACCTGGGCGACCACGCATGGTGCGCTCAACGCTGGCCGTGCCGACCAGTGGGCGCAGCAGAAGAGCAATATGTGCATGGGCTACCACGTGCGTGAAGATATTCCCTTCCATTACGCCCTGGCCGATGCCTTCACCGTCTGCGACCAGTATTTCTGTTCCATCCCCGGCAATACCCACCCCAACCGCATGTACCTGATGACCGGCATGGTCGATCCGCTGGGCACAGGCGGTGGGCCGCTGCTGGACAATACCGATTACATCGACAACCAGTTCAGCCACGTCAAGTTGCCGCCCTTCACCTGGACCACCTATCCCGAACGCCTGGAGCGGGCCGGCATTTCCTGGCAGGTCTACCAGCAGGGTACCGACTTCGACAAGTTCAGCGGCAACTACGGTACCAACATGCTGGCCAGCTTCGAGAACTTCGTCCATGCCCCCATCGGCTCTTCCCTGTATGAGCGCGGCATGAGTACGCGCACGATCGCGCAACTGAAGGCCGATGTGGAGCAGGGCAGCTTGCCGCAGGTATCCTGGCTGCTGCCGCCGGCGGTGTATTCGGAACACCCGGACTACACGCCGCTGTATGGTGCCAGCTACTTATCTGACATCTTGGATGCGCTCACCGCCAATCCCGAGGTGTGGAGCAAGACGGTGCTGTTCGTGATGTATGACGAAAACGATGGCTTCTTCGATCACATCGTGCCGCCCCAAGCGCCGACCTTGCCCGGCTCGGGCAAGAGCACGGTCGATATCGCCCTGGAGCGCCATGTGCATGTCACCCCGCGCCAGCAGGGCCAGTTCAGCGCCGACCAGTTGCCCTATGGCCTGGGGCCGCGGGTGCCGATGTTCGTGGTCTCGCCGTGGTCGCGCGGCGGGCGCGTCAATTCGCAGGTCTTCGATCACACCTCGGTACTGCAATTCATCGAGCGCCGCTTCGGTGTGAAGGAACCGAATATCTCACCCTGGCGCCGCGCGGTCTGCGGCGATCTGAGTTCGACACTGGACTTCACCCGGCGCGACGCGTCGCCGCCGCGCCTGCCCGACACCCGCCACTACGTGGCCGATGCCGACCAGCAATGCCGACGCCCGGTGGCCATCAGCGCCCCGGCCTTGGATGCGGCACTGAGTATGACGCCCCAGGAGCCGGGTCTGCGCCCGGCCTGTGCCTTGCCCTATGCGCTGCATGTGACCGGCTGGCTCGATGCGCAAGGCTATACCCTGACGCTGGACAATGTCGGCACCCAAGGCGCGCATTTCTGGGTCTATACCGATGCCCAAGGCGCTCACGCTGCCGCTGCCGCCCCGCGTGGCTACACCGTGGAAGCCGGCAAGCAATTGCGCGACCGGTGGGCGCTTTCAGCCGAAGGCCACTACCACCTCAGCGTCTGGGGACCGAACGGTTATTTCCGCCGCTTCGTGGGGCAGGTTGCCGCAGGCAGCCTTGCAGAGCCGGACCTGCGCACCCATTACGATGCCGCCGCCGGCGTGCTCACGGTGACCTTGCTCAACCCTGGCACCATGCCCTTGACGGCCACCGTCAGCGACCTGGCCTATGGCCAGCCGGCGCGCACCGTGCGGGTATTGCCGGGGCAGAGCGTGAGCAGCCGCTGGGAGCTGGCCGCCAGCCATCACTGGTACGACCTGCAATGGCGCATTGCCGAAGCGCCGCACTGGCTGCGCCGCCTGGCCGGCCATCTGGAAACCGGTCACCCCAGCATGAGCGACCCGGCCGCCACGACACCGGTGACCACGGCGATCTGAGCGCTCCCTCACTCCTTGGTCCACTGACAGAACGCTGACAACGATGTTGGCAGAATCGCCACATTCCGCCTCCTGTGGACGGTTTGCTGCATTTTGGGGCGCTTTTGACCGCTGCGGCTTGACGGCGGGGGGCATAAGTCAATAAGCTTCGTCCTTTTTTCGCGCGACGGGAAAAAACGGTCAGGGTTTCTCATCAGAAACTGAACTTTCCTGACCATCCAAGAGCACTGGCGCCCCTGTCACCGCACCGGCCGGCGCCAACCGCAAGCCTTACATCATCGTCCTCTCATCGGTGCCTGGTGCCGGTGGCGAGCGAGGGCAGGAGAACACATGAACAAACGCATCCCACAAGCCGCCTATATCTTTGCAGCCATGCTGCTGGGCATCCTGGTCGGTTATCTCATTTTCAGCCACTACGACAAGGGTGAAGCCAAGGAACTGGCAGGCTACATCTCGATCGCTTCCGACCTGTTCCTGCGCCTGATCAAGATGGTCATCGCGCCGCTGGTGTTCTCGACCCTGGTGGTGGGCATCGCCCACATGGGGGACGCCAAGTCGGTGGGCCGTATCTTCGGCAAGTCGCTGGCCTGGTTCTTCATCGCCTCGCTGGTGTCGCTGGCGCTGGGCATGATCATGGCCAACCTGCTGCAACCGGGTGCCGGTGTGGCGCTGCCTGCGCCGGACGCGGCGGCGGCCGGTCTGGCCACCAGCAAGTTCACGGTCAAGGAATTCTTCAACCACCTGGTGCCCAAGTCCATCGTGGAAGCCATGGCGCAGAATGAAATCCTGCAGGTGGTGGTGTTCTCCATGTTCTTCGGCATCGCCCTGGCGGCCCTGGGCGAGCGTGGCAGGCATCTGCTGCTGGTCATCGATGACCTCTCGCACACCATGTTGAAGATCACCGTCTATGTCATGAAGTTTGCCCCGGTGGCCGTGTTTGCGGCCATGGCTGCGACCGTGGCCGTCAATGGCCTGGACATCCTGGTCAGCTTCGCAGTCTTCATGCGCGACTTCTACTTCTCGCTGGTGCTGCTGTGGGTGCTGCTGATCGCGGTGGGCTTCGTGTTCCTGAAAAAGCGCATCTTCCACCTGCTGGTCCTGATCAAGGAAGCCTTCCTGCTGGCCTTTGCTACCGCCAGCTCGGAAGCAGCCTATCCCAAGCTGCTCGATGCGCTGGACCGCTTTGGCGTCAAGCGCAAGATTTCCAGCTTCGTCATGCCGATGGGGTATTCCTTCAACCTCGACGGTTCGATGATCTATTGCACCTTCGCCACGCTCTTCATCGCCCAAGCCTATGGCATCCACATGCCCATCTCCACCCAGATCACCATGATGCTGGTGCTGATGCTGACCTCCAAGGGCATTGCCGGCGTGCCGCGGGCCTCGCTGGTGGTGATTGCGGCCACCCTGCACCAGTTCAACATCCCGGAAGCGGGTCTGCTGGTGATCCTGGGTATCGATACCTTCCTCGACATGGGCCGTTCGGCCACCAACGCGGTGGGCAACTCGATTGCCTCGGCCGTGGTGGCCAAGTGGGAAGGTGGCTTGATGACCGAAGAGGAAGCTGCCCGCGCCGAAGTCGAGATCGAGCACGAGGCTGAAGCCAAGCTGCATACCGAAGCCTGATCCCGCACTGACTTCGCCAAGCGATGAATGCCGTCCAGCCAGCCGCTGGACGGCATTTTGTTTTTCCGGGACCGCAACGTATCCGGGTCGATGCAGATGACCGATGTTTCAGAGCCGGTATTGGCCCTGTTCTTCCAGCAGCGCCTTGATCTGCTTCTTGACGATCTTGCCGTAGCCCGACTTGGGCATCGTCTCCCAATAGACGAAGCGGCGCGGCCACTTGTACTTGCCGATGCGCGTTTCCAGGTGCGCCAGCAAGGCTTGCTCATCGACCTGCTGGCCGGGCTTGCAGACGATCACCGCCAGCCCGCTCTCGCCCCACTTGGGATCGGGCACGCCCAGCACCGCCACTTCCGAGACGGCGGGGTGGGTCAGCAAGGCTTCCTCGATCTCGCGCGGATAGACGTTTGAACCTCCAGAGATGTACATGTCAGAGGAGCGCCCCGTGATGTAGAGGAAGCCTTCCTCATCCACGTGACCCAGATCGCCGGTATGGAACCAGTCATGCTTGAAAGCCTTGGCATTGGCCTCGGGATTGTTGTGGTAACCCATGAACACAGCCGGGCCGCGCACGCAGATTTCACCGGTCTGGCGCGGCGGCAGCGACTGACCATCGTCGTCGAGGATGGCGATCTGCATCCCGGTGCGCGGAATGCCGCAGGTTCCTACCCGCGCCTGCGGATGGTCATCGTCCTCGAAGTGCATGTAGGGCGGCAGGAAGGTAATGTTGCCGGTCACTTCGCCCAGGCCGTAATACTGCACCAGCACCCGCCCCAGCTTCTTGAGCGCATAGACCTGATCGGCGCGATACATGGGCGCGCCGGCATAGATGACGTGCTTCAGGGAGGCATGATCGTAGCGATCCACCGAGGCATCCTCGACCAGGAGCTTGACGATGGTCGGCACGGTGAAGAGGTTATCGACCCGGTATTTTTCCACCAGTTGCCAGGCTTCTTCCACCACCAGCCGCTCGGACGAGAGCAGGATGCTGGCCGCGCCGCGCGCGGTATTGACCAGCGCATGGACACCCGCGCCATGCGACAGGGGCGCCACCACCAGCGAGCGCGACTGGTGGTTCAGGCCCGGCATCAGGTCGGCCAGGTGATTGGTGACCACGAAGGCCATCTGGCCATGCGAGAGCACGCCCGCCTTGGGGTGGCCGGTGGTGCCGGAGGTATAGAAGAACCACAGCGGGTCTTGGTGATCGACTTCGGCTTCTGCGAAGGGGCTGCCGTCGCCTTCAGCGAGCAGCGCCTCGTAATCCAGCTCATCCGGCCGGGCCTCGGCCAGGGCGATCACATGTTGCAGCGTCGGCGAGGCAGCCCTGACCGCATCCACATAGTGCGCAAAACCACGGTCATAGAGCATGATGCAGGCGCCGCTGGACTGGCCCAGATAGGCCGCTTCGGGTGGGGTGATGCGGAAATTGGTCGGCACCCAGACCACGCCCATCTTGAAGGCGGCCCAGGCACTCTCGAAGATCTGCTGGTTGTTGCGCGAATGGACCAGCATCTTGTCGCCCTTCTTCACGCCGCGGCGGGTGAGGGCATGGGCCAGGGCATCGACGCGGGCGTTGATCTCTTGCCAGCAGATGATCCGGTCGCTGCCATCGGCGTGGCCCTGCGCCAGGATCAGTCCCGGCTCCTGCGGAAAACGGCGCGCCACATCCGACAACAGGCGGCCCAGGTTCATCACTTTGCTTAACATCGTCTCACTCGTTGTTCTGATAGGAATGGATGGACTTGCCACGTTCTGTTTTTTGGCGCGTGGCTTCATCTTTCGCGCCGCCTGCCAACGAGCAGACGGCGCGGTGAGCTTGTTTTTGTATGGTTAGTTCACACGCTCCAGAATGCTCACATAGTTGGCCACCGCCGCGCCCCCCATGTTGAACACGCCGGCATAACGCGCATTGGCGATCTGCATGTCCCCCGCATCGTGGGCCGCCTGCATGGCCGCCATTACGTGCATGGACACGCCGGTAGCACCCACCGGATGGCCCTTGGACTTGAGGCCACCGGAAGGATTGACCGGCAGCTTGCCATCCTTGGCGGTGATGCCCTCGGCGATCACGCGTGCGCCCTGGCCGTGCGGGGCCAGGCCCATGGCTTCGTATTCCAGCAGCTCGGCCACGGTGAAGCAGTCATGGGTTTCCACCAGCGACAGATCATCCAGGCTCAGGCTGGCTTGGCCCAGCGCCTTCTTCCAGGCCAGCTCGGCCGCTTCGAAACGGGTCGGGTCGCGACGCGACAGCGGCAGGAAATCATTGACGTGCACCGCGGCGCGGAACTGCACCGCACGCGGCATCGAGCGCGCCACATCGGCAGCGCTGATGACCAAGGCCGCCGCGCCATCGGAGATGAGCGAGCAATCGGTGCGCTTGAGCGGACCGGCCACGAAGGGATTCTTGTCGGACACGGTACGGCAGAACTCGAAACCGAAATCCTTGCGCATGTGGGCGTAAGGGTTGGCCATGCCATTCTTGTGGTTCTTGGCCGCGATCATGGCCAGCGCATCGGACTGGTCGCCAAAGCGCTCGAAGTAGCTCTGCGCGATCTTGCCGAAGACCCCCGCAAAGCCGCCCGGAATGCCGGCTTCTTCCTTGGTATAGCAAGCCTTGAGCAAGACTTCGCCCACCTGCGCGGTGGCCAGTTCGGTCATCTTTTCAAAGCCGATCACCAGCACGTGCTTGGCGTGCCCGGCCTGGATCGCCTGCAGGCCGGAATGGATCGCCGCCGAGCCGGTGGCACAGGCATTTTCCAGCCGCGTGGCGGGTTTGAAGCGCAGTTGCGGCAGCGTGTTCATGACCAGTGAAGAAGGAAAATCCTGATACAGGAAGCCGGCATTGAAGGTGCCGAAGTGGACCGAATCGATGTCTTCCGGTGGCAGCCCGGCGTGCTCGATGGCGGCCTTGGCCACCTGGCCGATCAGCACTTCGGGATCGATACCGTCGAGCTTGCCGAATTGGGAATGATGCCAGCCGGTGATGCAGGGTGAGGATGCAGAAGCAGTCATGGTGAGTCCTTGTCAGACGATAGGGGGAGCGCGCTGGTGGGCGCGACCTGGCTCCGGTTCATGCAAGGGCAGGATGCAAATTCGATGCCACGCGCAGGTCGCTTGCCGTGGCGGCATCTTGTCCCGCTCCTGGGGCCGGCGCACAGCAGCGCCACGGCCGAGCGGATGAAGATAGCACGGACTTTACGTTAACGTAAATCATGCTGCCGCAACCGTCAGTTGTTGCCAGTTGTTGCCAGTGGGCAGCATTGACAGGTGTCGCTGCGGCGACAGTGCGGCGACAGTAGATGCGACAGCTGTCGCAGGAGCAGGCAGGAGCATTAAGCGCAAATAAATGCCCGATGTGATGGCTGCACTCTTGTACAGCGCCGCCCTTATCGCCGAGAATACAGGCGCAATGCCGATAACGATGAGCAACATGGCATCCAAATTGCTCTATCGCGGCATAGGCAGTGTTGACGACCGGGACAGGGCGCTGCACGCCAGATCCGTGGCACCCAAGGTAGCGGACGTCGGCAGAGGTAGAACTAGACAGATAAATCGACAAACAGGAGACAACACAGATGGACCATTCCACTGGCAAATTCACGCGCCGTCATTTTCTGAAGACCGCTTCGCTCGCTTCTGCGGCTGCCGCCACGGGCCTGTCCAGCAATGCGGCCCACGCCGCCGAGTTCAGCTTCAAGTACGCCAACAATCTGCCGGTCACCCACCCGATGAATGCGCGCGCCAAGGAAATGGCCGCCGCCATCGCCGAGCAATCCAAGGGCCGCATCGAGTTGCAGCTCTACCCCAACAACCAGTTGGGCACCGATACCGACATGCTCTCGCAAGTGCGGGCCGGCGCCATCGATTTCTTCACGCTCTCGCCGCTGATCCTGGGGACGCTGGTGCCATCGGCGCAGATTTCCGGCATCGGCTTCGCCTTCAAGGATTACAGCCAGGTGTGGCCAGCCATGGATGGCGAACTGGGCGCGCACGTGCGCAAGCAGATCGAATCCAAATCCACCCTGTTCGCCTTCGAGAAGATCTGGGACAACGGCTATCGCCAGATCACCAACAGCACCCGTCCCATCAAGACCGCCGACGACCTCAAGGGCATGAAGCTGCGCGTGCCGCCCAGCCCCCTGTGGACCTCGATGTTCAAGGCCTTCGATGCAGCCCCGACCTCGATCAACTTCGCCGAGGTCTATTCAGCCCTGCAGACCAAGATCGTGGAAGGCCAGGAAAACCCCATGGCCATCATCTCCACGGCCAAGCTCTACGAAGTGCAGAAGTACTGTTCCATCACCAACCACATGTGGGATGGCTTCTGGTTCCTGGGCAACAAGAAGTCCTTCGAGCGCCTGCCCAAGGACTTGCAGGAACTGATGGCGCGCATCATCAACGAAGCCGCCATGAATCAGCGCGCCGATGTGCGCAAGCTCAACGATTCGCTGGTCGATGAAATGAAGGGCAAGGGGCTGGTCTTCAACAATGCCGACGCCGACTCCTTCCGCGCCAAGTTGCGCACGGCCGGGTTCTACGCCGAGTGGAAAAAGAAGTTCGGTGACGAACCCTGGGCACTGCTGGAAAAATACACCGGCAAGCTGGCCTGAACGGCTGACCCGTGAGGGTCAGGTGGCGAGCGGCCAGGTAATGGCTGTCTCGCCCGTCGGCCCTGACTTCAATTTCGCTGGAGCTTGATGATGGAAGCTGCAATGACTTATCGCGCCCCGGCCAGGCTGCATCCGGCTGCGCGCGCGCTGGTCGGTTTGAATCGCCTGGTCATGCAGGTGGTGGGCGCGGTGGCCGCCGGCTTGGTGCTGGCCGAGACCGTGGTGCTGCTGACCGGTGTGATCTATCGCTACGCCTTGCATGATCCGCTGGTGTGGTCGGACGAACTGGCCTCGATGCTCTTCATCTGGCTCTCCATGCTGGGCGCGGTGCTGGCCCTGGATCGCGGCGAGCACATGCGGCTCACCGCCATCATCAACAAGTGTTCCGAGCAGGGCCGTATCTGGCTGGAGACGGTGGCCGCGCTGGTGGTCTGCATCTTCGTATTGATGGTGATCCATCCGGCCATCGATCACGCGGTGGAACAGATGCCCATCACCACCCCGGCCCTGGAAATCCCCGATGGCCTGCGCGCTGCGGCCTTGCCGGTGGGCGCCATCCTGATGCTGCTGGCAGCGGTCTCGCGCATGGCCGCCATGACCACGCTGCGCCTGCTGCTCTCGGCGTTGGCGGTGGTGGCCGTGATCGGCGCGGCACTATGGCTGGCCAAGCCGATGCTGCTGGCCATGGGCAACTACAACCTGATCGTCTTCTTCGTGCTGTTGATCGGCGTGTGCGTGGCCGCTGGCATTCCCATTGCCTTCGCCTTCGGCACCGCCACCATGGCCTATCTCGCACTGGCCACCACGGCCCCGCTGATGATCGTGGTCAGTCGCATGGATGAGGGCATGTCCAGCCTGATCCTGTTGTCGGTGCCGCTGTTCGTGCTGCTGGGCTCGCTGTTGGAACAGTCGGGCCTGGCCAAGACCCTGATCGATTTCATGGCAGCGCTGCTGGGCCATGTGCGCGGCGGTCTGCAATACGTATTGCTGGGGGCGATGTTCCTGGTCTCCGGTATTTCCGGTTCCAAGGCCGCCGACATGGCCGCCATCGCCCCGGCCTTGTTCCCCGAGATGAAAAAGCGCGGCTCCCAGCCCGAAGAACTGGTAGCGCTGCTCTCGTCGTCGGGTGCCATGACCGAGACCATCCCACCCAGCCTGGTGTTGATCACCATCGGCGCCGTGTGCAGCGTGTCGATCACGGCGCTCTTTATCGGTGGCCTGATGCCGGCCGCCATTGCCACCCTCGCCATTGCCGTGGTGTGCTGGAGGCGTGCCCGGCGCGAACCCATGCCCGCGGTCAAGCGCGCCCCTGTCTCTTTGATCCTCAAGACCCTGATTGCTGCCATTCCCGCATTGGCGCTACCCATGCTGATCCGCGTGGCGGTCATCGAAGGCGTGGCCACGGCCACCGAAGTGGCCACCATCGGCGTGGCCTATACGGTGGTGGTGGGACTGGTCATGCACCTGTTCATGCGGCACCTGGATTTCAAACGTCTTTATCCCATGCTCATCGAGGCAGCGGCCTTGTCGGGCGCCATCCTGCTCATCATCGGCATGGCCACCGCCATGGCCTGGGCACTGACACAGTCGGGGTTCTCGGCCAAGCTGGTGGCGATCATGCAGGGCGTGCCGGGCGGTGCTGCCGGTTTCCTGCTCATTACCATCGTCATCTTCATCGTGCTGGGCAGCCTGCTGGAAGGCATTCCCGCCATCGTGCTGTTCGGGCCGCTGTTGTTCCCGGTGGCTCGTTCGCTGGGCGTGCATGACGTGCACTATGCGATGGTGGTGATCCTGGCCATGGGCATCGGCCTGTTTGCACCACCCTTTGGCGTGGGCTTCTATGCCGCCTGCGCCATCGGCAAGGTCTCGCCGGACGGCGTCTTCAACCGGGTCTGGGGCTATCTGGCCGCGCTGGTGGTGGCGCTGTTGGTGGTGGCCTTCGTGCCTTGGATTTCCATCGGCTTCCTCTGATCGTCTCACCAGTCATGCGAGCGATCGGGGATTTTCCATGATTGACCTGCCAGCGACGAATTAAAAACGGCGGCCTCTTTTTTTTTCCTGCCGAGGCCGCCAACACTCACGGAGACAATATGAATCAACATGATAGCGGCGCCCGCGTGGCGCTCGTGACGGGCGGAGCCATGGGTATCGGCGCCAGCATTTCCCAACAACTGGCCGCACGCGGACACACCGTGCTGGTGGCCGACATCAATCTGGAAGCCGCTGCCAGCACTGCGCAGGCGCTGGTCGCAGCGGGCCATCGTGCTGCACCCGTGCAGATGGACCTGGGCAGTGCGGACTCGATTGCCTCGGCTTTTGCCGACATCGAAAAAGACTATGGTCGCTGCGATGTCCTGGTCAACAATGCCGGCGTGGCGCGCACCTATTGCTTCCTCGACTATCCGCTGGAGAACTGGCTGCTGACCATGAATGTCAATGTCACCGGCGTCATGCTGGCCGGCCAGCACGCGGCGCGGCTGATGGTGAAACAGCGCTGGGGCCGCATCGTCAACATCTCTTCCATCTCGGGCCTGCGTGCCGGTGCCGGACGTACTGCCTATGGCACCTCCAAGGCCGCCGTCATTGCCCTGACGCGTCAGATGGCCATCGAGTTGGCGCAGCACGGCATCACCGTCAACAGTGTCGCCCCCGGCCCGGTGGAAACCCAGATGACGCAGGCCATGCATTCCGAGCAGACCCGCGAGAGCTACTACCGCCTGGTGCCCATGCATCGCTATGGCACCACCGATGAGATCGCCTCGGCGGTGTGCTATCTGGCCGCTGATGAATCGTCCTACATCACCGGCCATGTGCTGCCGGTCGATGGCGGCTTCATGGCCGGTGGCGTGTTGGATATCTGATATCTGACCTGGAATCCGATCAGGAGAAGCGCATGGACAAGCTGATGCAAGACCGCGCCATCATCGTCACCGGCGCCGGCTCGGTGGGCGAGGGCTGGGGCAATGGCAAGGCCGCCGCCGTACTGTATGCGCGCCAGGGTGGCCGGGTGCTGGCGGTGGATCGCAGCATCCAGGCCGCTCTGGAAACGCAGGACATCATCCGCCGTGAAGGTGGCATCTGCGAAGTGCTGGCGGTCGACGTCTCGCGCAGCGATGAGGTCAAGGCCATGGCCGAGGCGGCCATGGATCACTTCGGCCGGGTCGACGTCTTGCACAACAACGTCGGCATCGCCGAGCTCGGCGGGGCGGTCGAAACCAGCGAGGAGAGCTGGAACCGCCTGGTGGCGGTGAACCAGACCAGCCTGTTCCTGACGCACAAGCATGTGCTGCCCATCATGGAGCGACAGAGGAAGGGCGCCATTGTGAATATCTCCTCGGTGGCGGCGCTGCGCTGGATCGGTTTTCCCTATCTCGGCTACAGCGCCACCAAGGCGGCGATCCTGGCCTTCACCAAGAACGTGGCGATGCAGTACGCCGCCATGGGCATCCGCGCCAATTGCGTGCTGCCGGGCATGATGAATACCTCGATGATCCGCGAACCGTTGAAGGCGGCCTACGGCGGCGATATCGAACAGATGTGCGCCCAGCGCGATGCGCAATGTCCGATGGGTTTCATGGGGGATGCCTGGGATGTGGCTCATGCGTCGCTGTTCCTGGCTTCCGACCATGCGCGTTACATCACGGGGCTGGACATGATTGTCGATGGCGGCTTGTCGCTGCGCTGTGCAGGATGAAATTGCGGTGTTGAGCAGTGTTTGTTGATCGCGGTCAGGCGGGCGTGGAAGCCGACCTGCTGCGGTTTGATGACCCGGGCGTGTCAGCGCGTCCGGGTCTTTTTTCATGATGTGTTCTAGCCATGCAGCGGCTGCATCCTGCTCCACACTTCCACCGCTGTCTGCGCAAAGGTCCGTATGCAGGGATTGGTATTCTCCCGGTTCCAGACCACCGCGACCTCCACCATCGGTGCGCCTATCAGCGGCTTGAACACCGTGCTCTCCAGATGCATGGCCTGCATCGAGGTCGGTACCAGGGCCACGCCCAGGCCTTCGCCGACCAGGTTGACGATGGTCTGCTGCAGGTTGGTTTCCAGCACGATGCGCGGGCGGAAGCCATGTAATTGACAGTGTTGCAGGATGAGGTCGAACACCACCGGGGCAATCGCACGCGGGATGCTGATGAAGGCATCCTCGGCCAGTTCGGCGGCCGAGATGGCAGGCTTGCCGGCCAGCCGATGCGCGCGCGGCAGCACCGCCAGCAAGGGTTCGGCGTAGATGGTGTGGCTGTCGAGGCGACGGCAATCCTCGGGGCGATACATGATGCCCACATCGACCTTCTCATCTTCCAGATCGGTGGCCAGCAGGTTGGGCAGGTATTCGCTCATGCGCAGGTCCACGTCAGGATAGGCCGCCGAGTAATGGCGCGTCACCGCCGGCAGGATGTTATAGGCCGAGGACATCATGAAACCCACCTTCAAGGCGCCAAGCGTGCCGCTGCTGGAAGAGGCCACGTTGCGTTTGGCCCGCTCCAGGGCCTTGAAGATTTCTGTGCTGTCGCGATAGAAATGTTTGCCCGCTGCGGTGAGCTGGATGGCGCGTTTGCTGCGGTCGAACAATTGCGCGTCCAGCTCTTTCTCCAATGCCGCGATCTGCCGTGTGAGCGGCGGTTGCGAGATGTGCAGCAGCGCCGCGGCACGCCCGAAATGCAGGGTTTCTGCTACGGTGCGGAAATAGAGCAGATGTCTCAATTCGATCATTTGATACCTTTAAGGTATTGATTCTGTCTGTACATTGTATTGGAAGTCATGGGTGTGTCTGGCTATTCTGGGCCGCAGAGCAGGGGCGCCAGCAGTGCCGCGTCCCATAAAAAAGCAGTTCGACAGGAGACCGACATGCCGACATCCTTGCCCGACCAGCCCCTGGCTGACAGTCAGATCCATGCTGCCAGCACGGCCTTTTCCACTCCGCTTTCCCCTCGTTGCGCGCATGGCCGCCAGGTGCCGCGCTATCGCGACATCGACCAGCTCGCCGGCGACGATGCTCTGATGCAGGCGCTGGTCGAACGTGGCAAGCGCTTGATCGAGCGCGGCATCCCGGTGCTGATCCTGGGCCAGACCGGCACCGGCAAGGAATACCTGTCGCGCGCCCTGCATGACTACAGCGCGCGGCGCCAGGCTGGCTGGATCGCCGTCAATTGCGCCTCGATCCCCGAAAGTTTGGCCGAAAGTGAATTGTTTGGTTATTGCAAGGGCGCGTTCTCGGGGGCTTTGCCGGGTGGTATGAAGGGAAAGGTACAGCAGGCCGATGGCGGCACGCTCTTCCTCGATGAGATCGGCGACATGCCGCTGGCTTTGCAGACGCGGTTGTTGCGCGTGCTCTCCGAGCGCGAGGTGACGCCGCTGGGCGCGCTGCGACCAGTGCCGGTGGACGTGCAACTGATCTGTGCCACCCACCAGGACTTGCCGAACCTGATTGCCCAGGGCCGTTTCCGTGAAGATCTCTACTATCGCATCGCCGGTGGCGTGCTGCGCCTGCCGGCGCTGCGCGAACGCGCCGACCTGTGCCGGCTGGTGCTGCAGATGATGGCCGATGAACTGGGTGTGCAGGCCGATGAGCAGCTTATCGCCCCGGCGGCGTGGCAGCGTCTGCTGGCCTATCCTTGGCCGGGCAACCTGCGTCAGATGCACGCGGTGATCCGCTATAGTTGCGCGGTGATGAATGGCACGCGCATCGAAGTGAGCGACCTGCCCGAAGAGTTGATGCAGTCGCAGGGGCCGGTGTTGGCCCAGGTCCATCCCTTGGCGCCGCGTATGGCAGAGAGGCCGCCCAGCGCGGTGGTCACGGGCGGGCCCTGGCCGGATGAGCGCACCCGCGTCATCGCCGCCTTGAATGGCAGCCGCTGGAATATCTCTGCCGCCTCGCGCCAATTGGGCATGTGCCGTGCATCCTTGTATCGCAAGCTGCGGCAACTGGATATTCCGCATGTGCGTGACCAGGGCGTGAGTGTGATGGATACGATGGGTACGTATGCTGTAGCCTAAAATAATATAAATAATTTATGTAATAAAGCGCGTCCTGCCAGAACCCGCGCACCCCTGAATTCCTGCAAGCAATTGCCGTATCGTTTGTCTGGTTTGTCATTAACTTGAAATAAATCCCCATTACCCTCACCCGGTCAAAAAGGGATTCGCCAAGGCACTAGCGTTGGTGCCATGTTCAAGCCAGTGAGCCAGTGAGCGAGTGGGAGTGGGTAAGCCGTTATCGTTCGAGCCGAAAGGACTGCTGACCAGACTGCTCTCGGGCAGAGGGGTGTCGGCAGGGATGGTGCTGCTTGCCGTGGCCGTGTTGTCGCTGGTCTGGTATTTCACCATCCTCCGCATCGAGAACGAAAAGCAGCTGGCCATCGCCGGCTCCATCGCCGACAGCCGCAACGTGGCCGCCATCGTCTCGGCCAATCTCGATGAGGTGCTGGGCAAGACCCTGCTGTATTCGCGCATCGGCCAGTCCATGCTCAATGGCGAGCAATCCTCTTCGGCCTATTTCAATCCCCTCTTCAACGGCGATTCGGCCTACCTGCGGGTGGCCATGTTCGATGCGCGCGGGCGGCTGGTGTATTCCTCGGCGCGCCAGAAGAGCGAGCCCGAGTTGAGTCGTCTCATCAATGCCGGCTACATGAGTTCGCTGACCAACTCAGGCGAACAGAACCAGATGATCATCAAGCCACCCATGAACCGTGATGGGTATAGCTGGCGCGTGCCGCTGCTCATTCCGCTGCAGGATGGCAAGGGCGCCTTGCAAGGCTTCTTCGCGGCCATTCTGGACCTGGGCTATTTCCTCAAGGCTTACCAGGAAGTGAGCGTGGATGGCAGCAGCCGCATCGAGATCATCAATGCCGCCGGCCTGCAATTGGCTGAACTGTACGGCGGCATCCTCTCGGGAGGCTCCGATTATGCCGGCCAGGAGTACGCCACCTTCCTCTTGACCGGCAAGGGCGATGGCCTCATTCATGCCTTGCGGCCGGGTGATCCGGTGCAGCACGTGGGCGTGCAGCGGCGTCTGGCGCATTACCCGCTGGCCGTGGTGGTCAGCCGCGACCAGCAGGCGCTGCTGAGCAAGCTGTGGCCGGCGCATCGGGTGTATTACCTGCAGGCCATCCTGATCTCGCTCTTGATCGTGGTGCTTTCGGGAGGCTTGATCAGCCTGGCGCACCGGCGTCGCTATCTGTATGAAAAGCTGGTCTATTCCGAGCGTGAGAAGAGTGGGCTGATCCATCAGCTGGAACAGGAAAAGAGCCGCGCCTACCAGTTGGCCTCGCACGATTACCTGACCGGTATTCCCAATCGCATGTTGTTCTATGAGCTGGCCGCTACCGAACTGTCGAGGGCGCGGCGCAGCCGCAACCTGTATGCGCTGTTCTTCCTCGATCTGGACAAGTTCAAGCTCATCAACGATACCCTGGGCCATGCCGTGGGCGATGCACTGTTGCAGGAAGTGGCACGCCGTCTGCGTGCCGCCGTGCGCGAATACGACCTGGTGGCGCGCCTGGGCGGGGATGAATTCGTGGTGCTGGTTTCCGAAATCCGTGATGAGGAAACCGTCGCCGAGATCGCCGACAAGCTGGTGGAAACCCTGCGCGCGCCTTACCCGGACCTGCTAGGCTGCGATGTCGAAACCTCGCCCAGCATCGGCATCGCGCTCTATCCGCGCGATGGCCAGAGCATCGAAGCCTTGATGACCAATGCCGACTCCGCCATGTACACCGCCAAGAGCGCCGGCGCCGGTCTGTATCGTTTCTACGATGCCTCGCTCAATGCGATTGCGGTGCGCGGGCTGGAGCTGCTGGGGCGCTTCCGTCAGGCCATCAAGGATGATGAATTCTGCCTGCATTATCAGCCCAAGGTAGAGCTGCAGGATTATCGCGTGGTCGGCATGGAAGCACTGATCCGCTGGCAGCATCCCGAGCACGGCTTGATCTATCCGGGCGAATTCATCGGCCTGGCAGAGACCCATGACCTGGTACAGCCGCTGGGCCCCTGGATCATCGAGGCAGTATGCCGGCAACTGGCGCAGTGGCGCGACGAAGGCTTGCCGCTGGTGCCGGTGGCCATCAATGTCTCGGCCAAGCAATTGAATGATGAACGGCTGATCGCCACCGTGCACGACGCTTTGCGCCGTTATCACCTCAGTGCCGATCTGCTGGAGATCGAGGTCACCGAGAGCTGCTTCATCAGTGACCTGGAACAGGCTCGCCAGACCCTGGAAAAACTGTGTGATGAAGGGCTGCGCATCTACCTGGACGACTACGGCACCGGTTATTCCAGCCTCAGCCACATCAAGACCTTGCCGGTGTATGCACTCAAGATAGACCGCTCCTTCGTGCGCGACATCCGCAACGACAACAGCGACGGCATGATCGTGGCCTCCACCGTCACGCTGGCACGCAATCTCGGGTTGAAGGTGGTGGCCGAGGGCGTGGAGACACGCGAACAACTGATGCATCTCAAACTGATGGGCTGTGACGAAGTGCAGGGCTTCTACCTGCAGCGCCCGGTGGCGCCGGCACAATTGGTACCGCTTTTGCAGAAAGGCAGATTCGAGATCGTATGAAGCGCTTACTGAAAACTGTATTGCTGGGCGCGGCAGTGGCGCTGTCGGCATCGACCACGGCGCCTGCTCTGGCGGGCGGCAAGAGCGCCTGCGAACGACCGCAGCGGCTGCGCTTTTCCTTCGTGCCGCAGGGCCGGGGCAATGACCAGCAGACGGCGCTCAATCCCCTCATCGAGGAATTGCGCGAGCGGCTGAAGATGCCGGTAGACGTGGTCGTGCCTACCTCCTATGGCAGCGTGGTCGAAGGCTTGATCGCTGGCGCGGTCGATGTGGCGCGACTGGGTCCGGCTTCTTACGTCACGGCGCGCAAGGGCGATCCGCAGATCACGCCGTTTGCCTCGATGCAACAGGTGGAGCCCAACTTTGCCGCGCAGGGTGGGGTGTCGTCGGTGTATTACGCCTTGTTGATCACGCGCCAGCAAGGTCCGTATGACAGCGTGGCTTCGCTCAAGGGCAAGGTGCTGGTGCTGGCCGATCCCGAGAGTACCTCGGGTTCGCTCATTCCGCGCCATATCTTTGCGCGCCAGTACAAGCTGCAGCTGGACCAGTATTTTTCGCGCATCGGGTATTCCGGCAATCACGAGCAATCGGTGATGGCGGTATTGCAGCGTCACGCCGATGCCGCCTTCGTGGCCAGTACCAATCTTTCGCGCATGATCAGCGACGGCAAGCTCAAGAAGAGCGACCTGCGCGTGCTGTGGCGCTCGGCGCCGATTCCCTTCGATCCCTTCGTCTATCGCGGGCAGTTGTGCGCCGATATCCGCCATACGATCCGCGCCGTGTTCCTCGACAAGAACGCCTTGCGCGTGAGGCTCACGCTGGACAACCTGCGCGCCACGCATTTCGTACCGGTGCGTGATGCCGATTACCAGATCATCCGCGCACTGCCCTGAAGCTGCGGCGGGAGCTTATTTGGTAGCCTCTTCGGCCAGCAGCGTCTCGATATCGGAAATCATTTCCTCCGGTCGCGTCTGCGGCGCATAGCGCTTGAAGACGCTGCCGTCGCGACGCACCAGGAACTTGGTGAAATTCCACTTGATGGCCTTGCTGCCCAAGAGACCCGGAGCTTCCTTCTTGAGGTACTGGAACAGCGGGTCGGCGTGTTCGCCATTGACATCGATCTTGGCGAACAGCGGGAAGCTCACGCCATAGTTCTTTTCGCAGAAGGCGCCGATTTCTTCGGCATTGCCGGGCTCTTGCGCACCGAATTGATTGCAGGGGAAGGCCAGCACTTCCAGGCCGCGCGCCTGGAACTGGCGATGGATCGCTTCCAGGCCATTGTATTGCGGCGTGAAGCCGCACTTGCTGGCGCTGTTGACGATGAGCAGCACCTTGCCGCGCAACTGTTCCAGCGGGAAGGGCGTCTGGTCCGGCAGCCTGGGCTGGAAATCGTAGAGTGTGGTCATGGGCTTGTCCTTGCGAGCTGGCGAAATGGTGGCCGCCATTCTAAACCGCGGCGCGCAGCGCTGCTGGCGAGCTGCCGCTTACCCGGTGGCGCCCTGTGCACGGGCGGTCTGCTCACTGATGCGGCCCTGGCGGACCAGCGCCGCCAGGCTGGCCTCCAGCGTCTGCATGGCTTGCGCGCCACCGGCCTGCATCACCGAGACCAGTTGCGCGTTGCGGCCCTCGCGGATCAGGTTGCGCACGGCCGGGGTGGCCACCAGCAATTCATGCGCCGCCACCCGGCCCAGACCGTCTACGGTGGGCAGCAGGGTCTGGGCGATCACCCCTTCCAGGGCCTCGGCCAGCAGGGCGCGTGCGGCTTCCTTTTCGCCGGCGGGGAAGACATCGATGATGCGATCCACCGTCTTGGCCGCCGAGGCGGCGTGCAAGGTGCCCAGCACCAGGTGGCCGGTTTCGGCAGCGGTCAGGGCCAGGCCGATGGTGTCGGCGTCGCGCAGTTCGCCCACCAGCAACACATCCGGGTCTTCGCGCAGCGCCGCGCGCAGGGCCTGGGCGAAGTCGGCGACGTGGGTGCCGATCTCGCGCTGGGTGACCAGGGCGCGCCGCGGCTCATGGATGAATTCGATGGGGTCTTCGATGGTCAGGATATGTACCGGTCGCATTTCATTGATGTGCCGGACCATGGCCGCCAGCGTGCTGCTCTTGCCGGCCCCGGTCGGCCCGCTCACCAGCACCAGCCCGCGTGGCCGCAGGGCCAGCTCGGCGCACAGCGGCGGCGTGGCCAGTTCAGAGAGGGATGGGGGCTGCTGTCCCAGGCAGCGGATGGCCGCAGCCGGGCCGCGTTGCTGGTGGAAGGCGTGTACCCGGAAACGCCCCAGGGTGGGCAGGGCGAAGGAAAAGTCACAGTCGGCCCCTGCGGCATGACGGCGATGCAGGGCGCTGGGCATGACGGCGTGCAGGGCCTGCTGCAATTGCGCGGCCTCCAGCGGCTGCAGGTTGATGCGGCGGATGGCGCCGTGGACCCGCAACAAGGGCGCCAGACCTGCACAAAGATGCAGATCGGAAGCCTGATTTCTGACGGCAAATGCCAGTAGGGTGGCAATGTCCATTTATAATCCCGGCGAGGTTTCACTAACAATCTGTTTATCTCCCTGCAGGCTGCCCCTCCCGGCTCCCGGATTATGTCGTCAATCGCCCAACGCTTACAACACGTGCAACAACAGATCGCCCGCGCCACCCAGGAGGCCGGCCGTGCGAGCGCCTCGGTGCAATTGCTGGCCGTCTCCAAGACCTTCGGGCCGCAGGCGGTGGCCGAAGCGGTGCAGGCCGGGCAGCGCGCCTTCGGTGAAAACTATTTGCAGGAAGCGCTGGACAAGATCGCAGCCATGCCGGCCCTGGTGCCCGGGATTGCGCTGGAGTGGCATTTCATCGGCCCCATCCAGAGCAACAAGACGCGTCCCATCGCCGAGCACTTCGCCTGGGTGCATTCGGTGGATCGTCTCAAGATCGCCCAGCGCCTGTCCGAACAGCGGCCTGCGGAACTGGGGCCGCTCAATATTTGTCTGCAAGTCAATATCAGCGGGGAAGCCAGCAAGAGCGGTCTATCCCCCCAGGAGTTGCCCGCGGTCGCCGCCCAGGTGGCGCAATTGCCCCATCTGCGGCTGCGCGGCCTGATGGCCATCCCTGCCCCCAGCGAGAACCCGGCACAGCAGCGGGCCGCCTTTGCCGCGGTGCGGGGGCTATATGAACAATTGCGCCAGAGTGGCCTGCCCCTGGATACTCTTTCCATGGGCATGTCGGCCGACCTGGAGGCCGCACTGGCCGAAGGGGCAAGCATAGTGCGCATCGGCAGTGCTATCTTTGGTGCTCGGCATTACGCTTGATGCGGCCTATATGAAGTTTTCAACCCAATAGCATCAGCCCTACACAAGACACAAGGAGCACAAGTGAAGATAGCGTTTATCGGCGGCGGCAACATGGCATCGGCCTTGATCGGTGGTTTGGTCGGCAAGGTGGCGGCGGCCCAGGACATCCACGTAGTCGATCTCAATGCCGATGCCCTGCAATCGCTCCAGGACAAGTTCGGCGTGGCCACCGCACAAACCATCGATGGCGCCATTGCCAGCGTGGACGTGGTGGTGCTGGCGGTCAAGCCGCAGCAGATGCGCGAAGTGGTAGCGACGCTCAAGCCCTTCATCGGTGCGCAACTGATCGTCTCCATTGCCGCCGGCATCCGCATGGTGGATCTGTCGCGCTGGCTGGATGGCCACCAGGCCATCGTGCGCGCCATGCCCAATACGCCGGCGCTGATCGGTCGCGGCATTTCCGGTGTGGTGCCGCATGAGCAGGTCTCGACCTTGCAGCGCGCCCAGGCCGATACCATCCTCAAGGCAGTCGGTGAAACCCTGTGGCTGGCGCAGGAAGCGCAGCTCGATGCCGTGACCGCCGTCTCCGGCAGCGGCCCGGCCTACGTGTTCTACTTCCTTGAAGCCATGGAGCAGGCGGCCGCGCAACTGGGCCTGTCGCGCCAAGAGGGCCTGGAGCTGGCCAAGGCCACCTTCGCCGGCGCCACCGAACTGGCGCGTCGCTCCGAGGAATCGGTGGCGACCTTGCGCGAGCGCGTCACCTCCAAGGGGGGCACCACCTATGCCGCGTTGACCAGCCTGGAACAGTCGGGCGTGAAAGCGGCCATCGTCACCGCCCTGCAAGCGGCTGCCACGCGCAGCAAAGAGCTGGGCGACGAATTCGGCCAGGCCTGATGAGACAGCCTTACCGTTTCAATGCATGGCTGGCGGCCTTGCCGCTGGTGCTGGCCTTGCTGCTGGCCGGCTGCGCTGCTACCGCCGACGGTGACGGTTACTACACCGTCAAGCGCGGCGATACGCTCTACAGCATCGGCCGCGACTTCGATCAGAGCCCGGCCAACCTGCGCACCTGGAACCGCTTGCGCAATCCCGACGACCTGGAAGTGGGCCAGCGCATCCTGGTGCGCCCGCCGGTAGGCGTGGTGGCCCGCACAGGTGCCGGACAGAGTCCGCGCCCGGCAGCGTCTTCTGCGTCAGGCACGCCGCGCAAGAGCACGACCCGGCCCGCGACCAAGCCGGCTACCAAGCCGCAGGATGACGATGACGACACCCCGGCTCCGGCTGACGCCAAGCTGGACTGGATGTGGCCGACCCAGGGCAAGTCCGCGCCCAGCGCCGATAGCTACAAGAAGGGCATCGACATCAGCGGCAGTCAGGGGCAATCGGTGGTGGCGGCGGCGGCCGGCAAGGTCACCTATGCCGGTCACGGCATCCGTGGCTACGGCAACATGGTCATCATCAAGCACACGCCGCAATTGCTGTCGGTGTATGCGCACAACGACAGCATCCTGGTCAAGGAAGGCCAGATGGTCACGCGTGGCCAACAGATCGCCACCATGGGCAACAGCGACACCAACAAGGTCAAGCTGTACTTCGAAATCCGCCGCAACGGCAAGCCGGTCAACGTGATGGCCTTGCTGCCGGCGCGCTGAAAGGGTAGGCGGTGCGGCGCAGAGCCGCACCGCCAATGCATCACAGAACCTCAGGAATGAACATGGCCAAGCTGGAAGACATCGTCAGGAAACAGAAAACCGGGGCCACCTTCGTCATCAGCGCGCAGATGCTGCAGATGAGCCCACGCGAGTTCGACGCCATCGCCCAGGTCTGGGACGACGAAGGCGGTCCGGGCTTCAATGTTGCGGGCGTACCGTTTCGCGTGGTGGTGGAGGGGGAGTTCCTGATCAGTCGGGTGACGGTGGTGCGCACTACGGCTGAGGTATAGCATTCCTGGTTTTTCACCAGCTTGCCCATGATGACCGGCTTTCCTTCATCTGCATGAAGGTGGGCCTTTCTGTTTTTTCTAAGCATTCCCCCCCTCTATCTCATGACTCGAAATTATGTGAGTCTTGACGAAAAGCTTCGCCTGTTTTCCCTCTTTTTATGTATATACAAATAAAATCATCGCGGATAGTGGTGTAGCTATATGCCGCATTTTGTGGTCATAGATAGTGAGATTTTCGGTCTTTTCGCTTGAAATATCTCCTTTCTTTGTGTATATACATTTTGAGGTGAAGATGGAGGCTTTGTCTATCTCGCTGGGCGTGCGTACCAAGCTGAACAGGAAAGTGCCGCCCGTCAGTGAAGACGAAATTGCGGAGTGCTTCGCCAACAGGTGCGGAGTCAATCTGCTGGATGAGCGCGAAGACAACAAGACTGATCCGCCCACTTTATGGTTTGTCGCGGAAACCAATGGTGGTCGGCTGTTGAAGATCGTCTACGTATTCAAGAATGGCACACACTATCTCAAGACTGCCTACGATCCCAATGAGATTGAAATTGCCATCTATGAAAAGTACGGAAAATAAGCCGGTGCCATCGTGGTGCGGCTGCAAGAGGAGAAGAAAATGAACGCTCCAAAGAAAATCAAAGGAAGTGTCGAGAACTGGGAAAACGGCACCTTGGGTCGGGATGCCCGCTACGCCAAGCGCGCTCCGCCCGAGCTGGAGCAGCAGATTGATGAGGCGCAAGGTTTGCAGGCAATTTCAATCCGCCTCGACCGCGACCTGATAGAAACCTTCAAGCAGATCGCCCGCATCCACAATGTCGGTTACCAGCCGCTCATGCGTGAAGCCCTGCGGCGTTTTGCCGATGCAGAAATCAAGGTCATCCTGGCCGCCGTGGCCAATGCCAGTGACCGCAACGGTCAGCACGGCGGTGGCAAGCACAGTGTCGAAGTGAAGCTCGACGACCTGCAGCGCCACGTCGCCTGATCAAGCCGACTGGCCGGTGGAGCGGTACGAACCTTTCTTCAAGCCTGGCGCTGCAAGCGATAAACCACCGTCTCCAGCGCCGTCAATCCGCGCTCCAGGAACTTGGGTTCCTTCTCCAGGATATCGCGGCGGTCTATCGCCACGGCTTCGCTGTGGGCGGCATACAGGCGCAGCACTTCTTCCTCGGCCACCGAGAAGGGTGGGCCGTCCATCTTCTGCTGGTCGTATTCCAGCGTGATGAGCAGGCTGCGCGCCTGTGCCGGCAGGCGGCCGTAGGTCTGCGTGACATAGTCGGCGCGCATGGGCGGCGGCAGCGCGATCAGTGCGGCGCGGTCGTAGGCGCCGGCGCAGGCGGCCAGGGTGGCGTCTTCCAGGGCGAAGATGTCGCCGCAGATCAGTTCGATGTTGCCGGCCACGTAGTGGCGGCCCTGGGCGCTCTCATGAATGGCGGGCGTCAACTGGTGCTCGCTGAAGAACTGGGTGATGGCCAGCTCCGACAATTCCACCCCCAGCACGCGATGGCCTTGCTGGGCCAGCCATAGCATGTCCAGCGACTTGCCGCACAGCGGGACCAGCACCGTGCTGCCATGGGGCAGCGCCAGTTGTGGCCAGTATTTCTGCAGCAGCGGGGTCACCCGCGACTGGTGGAAATGGGTGCGGCCTTCGCGCCAGCGTTCCAGCCAGAATTGCGCTTCCATCGTGTCTCCCTTTTTCGATGCGTTATTAGCGCATCAGGTAATCCAGCGCGACGCCGGCAAAGATCGCCGCGCCCAGCCAGTTGTTGTTGTTGAAGGCGGCGAAACAGCGCATCCGGTCGCGCTCGCGGATGAGGGTGTAGTGATACCCCGCGAAACCGCAGGCCACCAGCATACCCGCCGAGAACCACAGGCCCAGCCCGTATTGCAGGCCGACCACCCAGATCAGCGCCAGCGCCACCCCGTAGCACAGCATCACGGCGGCCACGTCGTAACGGCCGAAGGTGATGGCCGAGGTCTTGATGCCGATCTTGAGGTCGTCGTCGCGGTCCACCATTGCATACTCGGTGTCATAGGCCACCGCCCAGAAGATATTGGCCACCAGCAGCACCCAGGCCGCCAGCGGCACCGTGCCGGTCACGCTGGCAAAGCCCATGGGGATGCCGAAGCCGAAGGCGATGCCCAGGTAAGCCTGGGGGATGGCGAAGAAGCGCTTGAAGTAGGGATAGCTGCCGGCGATGAGGACCGCGGCCACCGACAACTGCAGCGTGAGCGCATTCAAGGGCAGGATCAGCAGGAACGACACCAGCGCCAGCACGCCGGCCACCATCAGCGCTTCCCACGACTGGATCTTGCCGGAGGTCAACGGTCGCTGTTCGGTGCGCTTGACGTGGCGGTCGAAGTCGCGGTCGGCATAGTCATTGATGGCGCAGCCGGCCGAGCGCATCAGCACCGTGCCCAGTACGTAGATCACCAGGATAGGCCAGTCAGGCGGGCCGCCCGCGGCCAGCCACAGGGCGATGAGCGTGGGCCACAGCAAGAGCAGGATGCCGATCGGTTTGTGGGCGCGCACCAGCAGCGCGTAAAGCCTGAGCCTGTCCATGGAATGTCCGCAAAAACGAAAGTCCGCATTATAATTCGCGTCGCCGTTTCCGCACTGTCGTGCTTTTCAAGAGAATGAACTGATAACAAGACGGACAGTGATCGGAGCCGGCGGCGTCAATCAGTAAATATTATAAAAACGCAAAAACATTTCTTTTGAGGCATTCCCGCTTCGTGCTGCAGGACGGCACGGTTTTTCTTTGCCCTGGCAGGCGAGTACGGCTAATGTAACGCCGCTGTCATGGAGCATTGTTAGCATCGAAACCCCTTTTTTGAGAGGTCCCCTCTGATGAACATGATGAAAAAACTGATCGCCACTGGCGTGCTGGCGACGATCACTTCCTCTGCCTTCGCTGCGACCGAGATCACCTGGTGGCATTCCATGACCGGTGCCCTGGGCGAGCGCGTCAACGCCTTGGCCGATGACTTCAACAAGAGCCAGAGCGACTACAAGGTGGTGCCCATCTACAAGGGCCAGTACGACGAATCGATGTCGGCCGCCATCGCCGCCTACCGCGCCGGCAATGCGCCGGACATCCTGCAGGTGTTCGAAGTGGGCACGGCCACCATGATCTACGCCAAGGGCGCGGTCAAGCCGGTCTATGAAGTGATGCACCAGGCCGGCGAAAAATTCGACCAGAACGCCTACGTGCCGGCCATCGCGGGTTATTACTCGACCCCCAAGGGCATGATGTCCTTCCCCTTCAACAGCTCCACCACCATCATGTTCTACAACAAGGACATGTTCGCCAAGGCGGGCCTGGACCCGGAAAAACCACCCGTGACCTGGCAGGAATTCGTCGGCATGGCTGCCAAGATCAAGGCCAGCGGCGCGTCCTGTGTATACACCACGACCTGGCAATCCTGGGTGCATTTGGAATCGTTTTCAACCTGGCATAACGTCGAGCTGGCTTCCAAGAACAATGGCTTCGGCGGCCTGGACGCGCGCCTGAAGATGAATAGCCCGCTGCACGTGCGCCACATCGAGAACCTGGCCAACTGGGCCAAGCAGGGCTACTTCACCTATGCCGGCCGCAAGGATGAGGCCAATGCCAAGTTCAATGCCGGCGAGTGCGCCATCATCACCGGTTCTTCTTCGGCCTATGCCGATATTCGCAAGAACGCCAAGTTCAAGTTCGGCGTAGCGCCGCTGCCTTACTACAGCGACGTGCCGGGCGCACCGCAGAACACCGTCATCGGCGGCGCTTCGCTGTGGGTGATGAGCGGCAAGAAGGCCGACGAATACAAGGGCGTGGCCAAGTTCTTCAGCTACCTCTCCAAGCCTGAAGTGGCCGCCAAGTGGCACCAGGATACCGGCTACCTGCCGGTCACCAAGGCCGCCTACGAGCTGACCAGGCAGTCTGGTTTCTATGACCGCAATCCCGGTACCGACGTGGCCGTCAAGCAGATGATCGTCAAGACCACCGAGAAGTCGCGCGGCCTGCGCCTGGGCAACTATGTCCAGATCCGCACCGTCTTCGATGAGGAACTGGAAAACGTCTGGACCGGTAAGAAGACCGCCAAGGAAGCCCTGGATTCGGCCGTCAAGCGCGGCGATGAACTGCTGGCCCGCTTCGAGCGCGCCAACAAGGGTAACCAGTAAGTCTGTCCGGTAGCAGCTTCGGTAGCGGCGTTGGGGTCCATGATCCTGGACCCCAACGCCGGCTTCCGTATTCAGATGTCTGAGCTCTGACTTCTGACTTTCTTCAACTTCTGCGGCCAGGTAATCCCTGGCTGAATGATCGTGGAAAAACGCGCGCGCTTCACCTCGAAGTGGTTGCCCTATCTGCTGGTGGCACCGCAGATCATCATCACCTTGCTGTTCTTCTTCTGGCCCGCCGTACAGGCGCTGGTGCAGTCGATGCTGCTGGAAAATCCCTTCGGCGGCTATTCCGAATTCGTCTGGTTCGACAATTTCAAGACCCTCTTCGCCGACCCCACCTATCTCGAAGCGTTCCGCACCACGGCGGTCTTCTCGGCGCTGGTGGCCTTCTTCGGGCTGGCGTTGTCGCTGCTGCTGGCGGTCTTTGCCGACCGCGTGCGGCGCGGTGCGGCGCTCTACAAGACCTTCCTGATCTGGCCCTATGCGGTCTCACCAGTGGTGGTGGGGGTGCTGTGGATGTTCCTGTTGAGCCCCTCGCTGGGCATCCTCTCGCATGTGCTGGCCTGGCTGGGCCTGCCCTGGGACTACATGATCAATGGCACCCACGCCATGATCCTCATCGTGGTGGCGGCCATCTGGAAGCAGATCAGCTATAACTTCCTGTTCTTCCTGGCGGGGCTGCAATCGATTCCCAAGTCCCTGATCGAAGCCGCGGCCATCGATGGCGCCGGACCGGTCAAGCGCTTCTTCACCATCGTCTTCCCGCTGCTCTCGCCGACCACCTTCTTCCTCTTCGTGGTCAACGTGGTCTATGCCTTCTTCGATACCTTCGTCATCGTCGATGCCACCACCCACGGTGGCCCCGGCAAGGATACCGAGATCCTGGTCTACAAGGTCTTCGTCGATGGCTTCCGCGGCGGCGACCTGGGTGGTTCGGCGGCGCAATCGGTGGTGCTGATGGCGGTGGTGATCCTGCTCACCGTGGTGCAATTCAAGTACGTTGAAAAGAAGGTGCAATACGCATGACACCTGTTCTCTTTCCCCTCCATTTCGCCTACCCAGAGGTGCGCACATGATAGAACGTCGTCCCATCCTCGACTTCCTCGGCCATGTGGTGCTGGTACTGGGGGTACTCATCGTGGTGTTTCCGCTCTACGTGGCCTTCGTGGCCAGCACCCAGACTGCCGAGCAGTCGGCGCTCTCGCCGCTGTCGCTGGTGCCGGGTGGCGAGCTGCTCAACAACTACAGCGCCATCCTCTTCAAGGGCACATCCGGCCAGGTGAGCGCACCGCCCGTGCTGCACATGCTGTGGGTGAGCCTGGTCACCGCGCTCATCATCGCCATCGGCAAGATCGCCATTTCCATGCTCTCGGCGTTTGCCATCGTCTACTTCCGCTTTCCGGGACGTGGCCTGTTCTTTTGGATGATCTTCGTCACCCTGATGCTGCCGGTGGAAGTGCGCATCACGCCGACCTACCAGGTGGTGTCGGACCTGGGATTGCTCAATAGCTATGCCGGTCTGAGCCTGCCGCTGATCGCCTCGGCCACCGCCACTTTCCTGTTCCGCCAGTTCTTCCTGACGGTGCCCGATGAACTGGCCGAGGCCGCGCGCATCGATGGTGCCGGCCCGCTGCGATTCCTCAAGGATGTGTTGTGGCCGCTGTCGCGCACCAATGTGATTGCGCTGTTCGTGATCATGTTCATCTATGGCTGGAACCAGTATCTGTGGCCGCTCATCGCCGCCACCGATCCCGGCATGTATCCGATTGGCATCGGCATCAAGACCCTGATCTCCGGCGGCGATTCGGCGGTGGAATGGAACCTGGTGATGGCCGCCATGGTCCTGGCCATGCTTCCGCCCGGACTGGTGGTGGTGCTGATGCAGAAATGGTTCGTCAAGGGCCTGGTCGATTCCGAAAAATAATTTATATCATTTAGATAATTACAGCCATGGCAGCTATCCATCTCAAGCAAGTCCGCAAGACCTATGGCGCCGGCGCCAAGGCGGTCGATGTGATCCACGGCATCGATGCCGAGATCGCCGATGGCGAATTCATCGTCATGGTCGGCCCCTCGGGTTGCGGCAAGTCCACCCTCCTGCGCATGGTCGCGGGCCTGGAAGAAGTCAGCAGCGGTCAGATCGTCATCGGTCAGCGCGTGGTCAATGACCTGGAACCCAAGGAGCGCGACATCGCCATGGTGTTCCAGAACTATGCGCTCTATCCGCACATGACGGTGTACCAGAACATGGCCTATGGCCTGAAGATCCAGGGGCTGTCCAAGAGCGAGATCGACGAACGGGTGCAGCGCGCCGCCGCCATCCTGGAACTGGGCGCCTTGCTGGAACGCACCCCGCGCCAGCTCTCCGGCGGTCAGCGCCAGCGCGTGGCCATGGGCCGTGCCATCGTGAGGAAACCGGCCGTGTTCCTGTTCGACGAACCGCTCTCCAACCTGGACGCCAAGCTGCGCGTGCAGATGCGCCTGGAAATCCAGAAGCTGCACGCCAATCTGCGCACCACCAGCCTGTACGTGACCCACGACCAGGTCGAAGCCATGACCCTGGGCCAGCGCATGATCGTCATGAACCGTGGCGTAGCCGAACAGATCGGCACTCCTGCTGAAGTCTACGCGCGCCCGGCTACCACCTTCGTGGCCAGCTTCATCGGTTCACCGCCGATGAACCTGCTGCGCGGCAAGCTGTCGGCTGATGGCGGCAGCTTTGAGGTCGACCAGGGCGGTGCGGCCGATACCGTCCGGCTGCCGCAGGCGCTGCCGGCTGCGGCCGGTCAGGAGCGCATCCTGGGCGTGCGACCGGAACATCTGCTGCCCATTCTCGATGGCTCGGAGGCGCAACTGGCGCTGGAGGTGGAACTGGTCGAAGCGCTGGGCGCGGAATTGCTGGTCCATGCGCGCTGCGGTGGACAGTCGCTGGTGTTGCGCTGTCCGGCCAATGTACCGGTCAGCACCGGTCAGCGTATCGGCGCCTCCTTCGGGGCGGCGGATGTGCATTGGTTCGATGTGCAAAGCACACACCGGATAGGCTGAAGGCAACAGCGCAAGCGCATGGGAAATGCAACGGGCCTCGCATTGCGAGGCCCGTTTGTTATTGTGGCTGGCTTGGTTGGCGTCAAGCCGTGGTGACGGTTTCGTTGGTCAGCATTTCCACGCCATTGAGCTTGCACGTCAGCACCGCCTGGTGCACGGCATCGATGGCGGCCTGGCGCGTGAAGCTCTTGCGCCAGGCAATCACCACCCGGCGCGACGGCGCGGGGGCGACGAAGGGGACGTAACGCACCATACCGTCGCGGGAATCGGCATCGGGGATGGAGGCACGCGGCAGCACGGTCACGCCGATGCCCGAGGACACCATGTGGCGGATGGTCTCCAGCGAAGAGCCCTCGAAGGTGCGGGCAATGCCATCGCCATTGGTGGAAAAGCGCGACATCTCCGGGCAGACTTCCAGCACCTGGTCGCGGAAGCAGTGGCCGTTGCCCAGCAGCAGCATGGTCTCGCTCTTCAGTTCGCGTGCATCGATCTGCTTGCGGTCGGCCCATTTATGCTGGCGCGGCAGGGCCACCATGAATTCTTCGTCATACAGCGGCAAGACGTTCAAGCCATGTTCGGGGAAGGGCAGGGCCATGATGGCGGCATCGAGCTCACCCTGGCGCAGCAGTTCGATCAGGCGGGTGGTGAAGTTTTCCTGCAGGATCAGCGGCATCTGCGGCACCCGCTCTATCATGGTCTTGACCAGCGAGGGCAGCAGGTAAGGGCCGATGGTATAGATGATGCCCAGGCGCAAGGGGCCCGACAGCGGATCCTTGTTCTGGTTGGCGATCTCCTTGATGGCCGCGGTCTGTTCCAGCACGCGCTCGGCCTGGGCCACGATCTGCGCGCCCAGCGGCGTGACCGAGACCTCGGTGCCGCCGCGTTCGAAGATGACCACGCCCAGTTCATCTTCCAGTTTCTTGATGGCCACCGACAGCGTGGGCTGGGCGACGAAACAAGCTTCTGCTGCATGGCCGAAGTGCTTTTCGCGCGCCACGGCCACGATGTATTTGAGTTCTGTAAGTGTCATGCTGTTATGCCGAATCTGTTTCCGGGACTATAGCGTATTTTGGCTGCGCTGGTTCTGCGCAGCATCATGGTGATTTCCCGCCCTTTGGCGCAGGATGCAAGGGCATTGGCAGGGTTTGCCGGCCTGGTCGCTGGGTGTTATCGTCCTGTCACGTCTTGGTCACAATGGGCAGGTATGTTGTCACGCACTTTTCAGGCGAAGGGGAGTGCCGCGTTCGCCACTTTATCTTGCACAAGAGGAAACAATGGATAAGGAAGAACTGGTCAAGCGCGTCCACCGCGAACTGGCCGACAGCTATGACGAAGAAATGGAACTGGAGCTGGAAGACCGCACCGTGGACCCGGTCACCGGCGAATTCTCCAGCGCCCATGGCAACGAGGAAAAGGAATACCGTCGCCTGTATTTCCGCGAGCTGTTCCGCCTGCAGGGTGAGCTGGTCAAGCTGCAGGACTGGGTGGTGCAGACCGGTCACAAAGTGGTGATCGTCTTCGAAGGCCGCGATGCCGCTGGCAAGGGCGGCGTCATCAAGCGCATCACCCAACGTCTGAACCCGCGCGTGGCCCGTGTGGCGGCGCTGCCGGCCCCCAACGACCGCGAACGCACGCAGTGGTATTTCCAGCGTTACGTCTCGCACCTGCCGGCTGCCGGCGAAATCGTGCTATTTGACCGAAGCTGGTACAACCGGGCCGGTGTGGAGCGGGTGATGGGCTTTTGCACCGATGAGCAATATGAAGAGTTCTTCCGCTCTGTGCCCGAGTTCGAACGCATGTTGACGCGTGCCGGCATCCAGGTCATCAAGTACTGGTTCTCCATCACCGATGAAGAGCAGCACCTGCGCTTCCTCTCGCGCATCCATGATCCGCTCAAGCAGTGGAAGTTGAGCCCCATGGACCTGGAATCGCGCCGCCGCTGGGAGGAATACACCAAGGCCAAGGAGGTGATGCTGGAACGCACCCACATCCCCGAAGCGCCATGGTGGGTGGTGCAGGCGGTGGACAAGAAGAAGGCACGCCTGAACTGCATCCAGCACCTGCTGCAACAGATGCCCTATGCCGAAGTGCCGCACCCTCCGGTGATCTTGCCCGAGCGCGAGCGCCACGAAGATTACGAGCGCCATCCGGTGCCCGACTCCATGATCGTGCCGGAATACTATTGACCTACGGAAGATCGGCGTCGATCACCTCCATGAAAAAATGGCCGGAGCAGTGCAGCTCCGGCCATTTTCATTGGGACCACGCCGGTACCAGCGTGGTGCCGGCCAGCTTAGTCGAAGTACTTGGAAATGACTTCGCCAAAGGCCTGTTCGGCCGACATGCCATTGAGCATGAGCTTGCTGATTTCATCGGAATGCTGGTTGATTTCATCGGGCAGCATGTGGCGGTTAGCCTTGAAGTAGGCGTACTTCTCGCCATCGACCGCTTCGCGCGCGCGGGCCGCGGCGGTAGTCGGGCGGGCCGTGCCGCCGGCGCTGCGGGCCGAGGCGGCGCGTGCCGAGCGCGGCGTGCTGCGGGTGCCGCTGCCACCGGTGGCGACGATGCGCTTGATCTGGTCAAGCGTGAAGATGGGCGTTACGTTGCCGGGACCGAACTCGGTTTCCTCGGCGCGGTGCAGGTGGTGGTTGCCGTCGAAGGCCATCTTCTTGTCGAAGCTGTTGATGACTTCATAGTGCGGTTTTTGCACCGAACCGAACATGCTGAAATGGACGCGGTCGCCGTAGGAGGTCATCTGGGTGATCACGCCGTTGAGGAATTCGGCCTTGATCGCCTCGACGTTGCCATGCCAACGTTTGGTTTTGCTTGAACTCAAAATAACTCTTCCAATGATGCAGGCGCGGCCTTTGGTCGATGCTGTTGCTATCGATGCAGCGGGTGCCGCCAAGGTCGCGCAAATTAAAAACGGGGGGATGAAGGCAATATTATCCTCCTCTGCACGTCTTCTTGCATACCCGATGCCGATTTTTTCTTTCTGCGAAGGGCTTGACTAACCGAATGTTGGGCCATTTTGCCGAGAATTTATGAGGTTTTTCGCAGAAATTGCTTGAAAAGCATTTTCCCAGCCTCCATCTGCTTGCCTTCTGGCAAGCTCCGGCGCCTGTGTGGCGCTATCCCATCTTCCTCTTGCAAAGGCATTCCATGCGACGTAGCTACGTTTCCGTCTTCATCGTCCTGGGCCTGCTGGCCGCGCTGCACGCCTGGATCGGCTGGCAGCTGCTGCCGGCACTGAGCAGCGATGCGCTCTGGATCGGCCTGGGGGTGACCGTGCTGGTCTTGTCCGTCCTGTTGATGCCCGTGGCGCTGGCCGTGCCCTACCTGAAGCGGCGCGGCCTACCCGAACCCTGGTCGGATCGCCCGGCCTGGGCCGGCATGTTGGCCATGGGCGCGTTTTCCTCGGCGCTGCTGCTGACCCTCTTGCGCAGCCTCGCCCTGGCCCTGTTGCCCTGGTTGCCGTTGTCGCCCATCGAGCGGCATGAGATGGTGGAACTGACCGCCTGGCTGGTGCTGGCGCTGACTGCAGCGGCTACCGTCATCGGTTATCTCAACGCCCGCCGCACCGCCGCCGTGGTCGAGGTCAGCGTACCCATCGCCGGGCTGCCCAGCGCGCTGGAAGGTTTTACCATCGTCCAGATTAGCGACATCCATGTCGGCCCCACCATCAAGGCGCCCTATCTGCAAGCCATCGTCGACAAGGTCAATGCGCTGCAACCGGACGTGGTGGCCATCACCGGTGACCTGGTCGATGGCAGCGTGCGCCAGCTCGCGCCGCATACCGCGCCGCTGGCGCAATTGCGCGCCCGCCATGGCAGCTACTTCGTCACCGGCAACCACGAGTACTACTCCAATGCCCATGAATGGATAGCCGAAGTGCGCCGCCTGGGCGTGACCGTGCTCATGAATGAACACGTGGTGCTGGACCATGAAGGGGCCGGCCTGGTGCTGGCCGGCGTGACCGACTACACCGCCCATCATTTCGATGAAGCCCATCGCAGCGATCCCAAGGCAGCCATCGCCGCGGCCCCAGAGGGTCATCCCCGCATCCTGCTGGCACACCAGCCGCGCACTGCGACCGCGGCCGTGGAGGCTGGCTTCGACCTGCAATTGTCGGGCCACACCCATGGTGGCCAGTTCTTCCCGTGGAATTTCTTCGTGCCGCTGCAACAGCCGTATGTGGCGGGCTTGAAGCGTTTGCAGGGGCTGTGGATCTACGTCAGTCGCGGCACCGGCTACTGGGGCCCACCCAAGCGCCTGCTGGCGCCGTCCGAAATCACGCGCCTGCGGCTCACGGCGCGCTGAGGCGTTCTATGTTTCAGTTTCACGTTTCATCCAGCCGCGCCAGTCGGCGCATGGCTTGCGGCGGCTGACCGAACAGGCGCAGGCAGGCGCGCCGCATCCGGTCGGCGTCGCCAAAGCCGGTGGCGCGGGCGATGCTCTCCAGGCTGTCCTGCGATTGTTCGATGCGCAGTCGCGCCGCTTCGGCCCGCATCTGCTCAATGGCGCGCGCCGGGGTCTGGCCGGTCTCGGCGGCAAAGGTGCGGTCGAACTGGCGGCGGCTGAGGCAGGCCACCTCGGCCAGCAGGTCCACCGTCAACTCATGCTGCAAGTGTTCGCGCGCAAAGCCCAGCGCGCGGCGGATGCGCTCGGAACCGCCATCCATCTCCTGCAAGGCCGAGAACTGCGACTGCCCGCCCGGGCGGCGGTGATACACCACCAGCTCGCGCGCCACGCTGCGCGCCAGTTCCACCCCGTGATCCTCTTCGATGAGCGCCAGGGCCAGGTCGATGCCGGCAGAAATGCCGGCCGAGGTCCAGACCTTGCCATCGCGCGAATAGATGCGGTCGCTATCGACCTTCACCTGCGGGTGCATCTGCTGCAGCTTGGCCGCCATGCGCCAGTGGGTGGTCGCGTGCCGGCCATCGAGCACCCCCGCGGCCGCCAGGACGAAGGCCCCGGTGCAGACCCCGGCGATGCGCCGCGAACGCGCCGCGGCCCGCACGATGTACCGCCGTAGCGCTGGCGACACCAGTCCCTCGCGCGGCGCACCACCACCGGCTACCACCAGCGTATCGAAGCTGGCACGGCCGATGCGCTCGGTCTGGATCAGCGCGCCGGCTGAACTGCGGATCATGCCGCCCGCTTCGGAATACAGCGTCAGCCGATACAGCGCCTGACCGGACACCCGGTTGGCGGCATCGAAGGCCGACAGCGGACCGGTGAAATCCAACATGCTGCAATCGGCAAAGATGAGAAAAGCAGTATCGCGCGCGGGCATGGTGCAGAAAACGTCAAATGGCTGGAAATGCCGGAATTATGACATTCAAGCCATCGACTTGCACGCCACACTGCAGGGCCTGATCCTCACCGGAGCCCGCCATGGAACCCGTCGCCACAGCCGCTGCACCACTGGCCTCAACGCCATCCTCATCCCTGTCCGCCAGCGCGCATCGCTGGAAAGTCCTGGCCGCCGGCGTGGCCGCCAATGCCAGCTTCTCGGCGGTGTTCTCGGGCATTCCCGTGACCTCGCTGGTCTTGCGCAGCGACTACCACTTGAGCAATGCGCAACTGGGCCTGGCGCTGGGCCTGTTGAGCCTGGGCGTGGCGCTGGGAGAGCTGCCATGGGGCTTGCTGACCGATCGCCTGGGCGACCGCAAGGTGCTGCTGGTGGGCCTGCTCGGCACCAGTGTGGCACTGGGCTTGCTGATGTTGCTGGCGCGCCCGGGGCAGGGGGCGGATGCGGCCTACCTGTGGCTGTGTGGCGGACTGATGCTGGCGGGTTTGCTGGGCGGTAGCGTCAACGGCGCCAGCGGGCGCGCCATCATGGGCTGGTTCGCCGAGGGCGAGCGCGGCCTGGCCATGAGCATCCGCCAGACCGCGGTGCCGCTGGGGGGCGGCATCGGCGCCTTGCTGCTGCCCTCGCTGGCGGCGCAGGCCGGCTTCGCCGCGGTGTTCGGCCTGCTCATGTCGTTGTGCCTGGCCAGCGTGGGCCTGGTGCTGTGGTGGCTGCGCGAACCCCCGCTGCAGCTGCACGCCCGACTCGCGGCCACCAGCGCCACCCCGGCCTTGCGCAATGCAATGGTGTGGCGCCTGGCGCTGGGCATCGGTTTGCTTTGCGCGCCGCAGGTGGCCTTGATCAGCTTCGGCGGCATCTTCCTGCATGAGGTGGGGCAGGCCGGCTTGCTGCTCATCAGCGTGCTGTTGACCCTGGTCCAGATCGGTGCGGCGGTCACGCGCATTGCCAGCGGCCGCTGGACCGACCGCCGCGGCCAGCGTCGCGATTACCTGCGCGGTTGCGCACTGGCCAGCGCCATCCTGTTCGCCGCGCTGGGCGCGCTGTCCCTCCTGAGCCTGCACGCTGCCTTGCCCTGGCTGTCACTGCTGCTGGTGAGCGCGGGCGTGGTGGTGTCGGCCTGGCATGGCGTGGCCTATACCGAACTGGCCGTGGTGGCCGGCCCCTCCCAGGTTGGCACGGCCTTGGGGCTGGGCAATAGCTGCGTGTTCCTGGTGTTTTTCCTCACCGCCCAGGCCGTGCCGCTGCTGCTGCACTGGCAGGGCTGGCCGGCCGTGTGGCTGGGCACGGCGCTGGTGGCCTTGCTGGTCTTTCCCTTGTTCCCGGCGCTGGTCAAACCACGGGCCTGATCTACCGAAAAAGACCGGTCTTAGACGACCGGTCTAATTTTCCTTTAGAATGGTCGCCATGCGAGAACACTATGGCCAAAACAAGCGCAACATCCTCCAGGCCGGCCGCGCCCTCATTGCGCAAAAAGGTTTTTCCAGGGTCGGCCTGTCCGAGATCCTGGCCGCAGCCGACATCCCCAAGGGTTCCTTCTACCATTACTTCGGTTCCAAGGAACAATATGGCCGCGAACTGATCGAGCATTATGTGGCAGGCTACCTGGACCGGCTAGGCGATGTCCTGGAGGCCCGCCATGGTGGCAACGCCCGCGAGCGCCTGCTGACCTACTGGGGTTATTGGCTGGAAAGCCAGTGCTGCCAGCAGGTCGAGCAGCGCTGCCTGGTGGTCAAGCTCTCGGCCGAAGTGGCCGACCTCTCCGAGGATATGCGCCAGGCCTTGCATGAAGGCACGCAGCGCTTCATCGAGCGCATTGCCGTGTGCATCGAAGAGGGTATCGCCGAAGGCTCGCTGCACACCGTACTGCAACCGCTGGCCACGGCCACCATGCTCTACCAGCAATGGCTGGGCGCCAGCCTGCTGGCGCGCTTGAGCCGCGACCGCGCACCGATGGAAGCGGCCATGCTGGTCACCCGCCATGTGCTGGTGCCGCCCCCGATTGCCTCGCATCGATGAACTGAACACAGAAAGGATTTCCCATGACCCAGCTTCCCCAGAACAATCGCCGCATCGTCCTCGCCTCGCGCCCGACTGCGGCCCCCAGCGCCGACAACTTCCGCCTGGAACAAGTCGCCATTCCGGCGCTGCAGGAAGGCCAGATGTTGTTGCGCGGCCAATGGCTCTCGTTGGACCCCTACATGCGCGGACGCATGAGCGATGCCCCCTCCTATGCCCCGCCGGTGGCCATCGGTGAAGTCATGACCGGGGGCGTGGTCTCGCAAGTGGTCAGCTCGCGCCATCCCGATTTCAAGGAAGGCGACCTGGTCATGGCCTACACCGGCTGGCAGGAATACGCCGTCTCCGATGGTACGGGCGCGCACAAGTTGCCGGCCGGTTTCGACCATCCCTCCCATGCCCTGGGCGTGCTGGGAATGCCCGGCTACACCGCCTATGCCGGCCTGATCGATATCGGCCAGCCGCGTGCTGGCGAGACCGTGGTGGTGGCCGCTGCCACTGGCGCGGTCGGCTCCCTGGTGGGGCAGATCGCCAAGCAGCGCGGTTGCCACGTGGTGGGCATTGCCGGTGGCGCGCAGAAGTGCGAGTCGGCGGTCAAGGAACTGGGCTTTGACGCCTGCATCGACCACCGCGCCGCCGACTTCGCCCAACAATTGCAGGCCGCCTGCCCGCGCGGCATCGACGTGTATTTCGAAAACGTCGGTGGTGCCGTGCTGGACGCCGTCTTCCCGCTGTTGAACATCCACGCCCGGGTGCCGGTGTGTGGCCTGATCGCCCACTACAACGGCGGCAGCCTGGCCACCGAAAGCAATGCGTTCTTGCGCCGCGTGCTGACCCAACGCATTCGCGTACAGGGCTTCATCATCTTCGACTACTACGTCAACCGTCCTGACCTGTATGCCGCGTTCCAGCAGGAAGTCGGCACCTGGCTCAAGCAGGGCAAGCTGCACTACCGCGAAGACGTGGTGCAGGGCCTGGAGCAGGCGCCAGAGGCCTTCATGGGTCTGCTGCAAGGCAAGAACTTCGGCAAGCTGGTGGTCAAGCTGGACTGAACCTCGCTTCAGGCACCGCCTGCATGACCCTTCCCGGGGAAGCTACCCGGCCACCGCGTCAACAAGGATGCACGCATGATTCCCTTTTCCGTTCTCGATCTGTCTCCCATCAACCTGGGCAGTAGCGCTGCCCAGGCCTTCCAGAACAGCAAGGAACTGGCGCAGCGCGCCGAAGCGCTGGGCTATCGGCGCTACTGGCTGGCCGAGCACCACAACATGCCCGGCATCGCCAGCGCGGCCACCGCACTGGTGATCTCACACATCGCCGCCCATACCCGTACCATTCGCGTCGGTTCTGGCGGCATCATGCTGCCCAATCATTCACCCCTGGTCATTGCCGAACAGTTCGGCACCCTGGAGTCGCTCTATCCGGGCCGCATCGACCTGGGTCTGGGGCGCGCACCGGGTTCCGACCAGCGCACCGCGCGCGCCTTGCGGCGTCACATGGGCGGTGACACGGCAGACAATTTCCCCCAGGACGTACTGGAACTGCAGCAATATTTCGATGAGCCCTCGGACTACCAGGCCCTGCGTGCGGTGCCCGGCGCCGGCCTGAAGGTACCGCTGTGGTTGCTCGGCTCGAGCATGTTCAGCGCCCAACTGGCGGCCGAACTGGGTTTGCCCTTTGCCTTCGCCTCGCACTTCGCGCCCGGTTTCATGAAGTCGGCGGTGCAGATCTACCGCGAGCGCTTCAAGCCCTCGGCCAACCTGAAGAAGCCTTACGTCATGCTGGCCCTGAACGTCTTCGCCGCCGATACCCAGCGCCAGGCCGAGCGCCTGTTCACCTCGCTGCAACAGCAGTTCCTCAATCTGATCCGCGGCACGCCCGGTCAGTTGCGCCCGCCGGTGGAGGATATCGATGCGCTCTGGCAACCGGGCGAGCAGGCGCACGTGGAGCGCTCGCTGGCCTGTGCCGTGGTGGGTGACCGCGAGACGGTACAGGAAGGCCTGCAAGCCTTCATCGATGAACATGCCCCCGATGAACTCATCATCACGGCGCAGATCTTCGATCATGCGGCCCGGCTGCATTCCTTCGAGATTGCCGCCGAGGCGCGCGCGGCCTTGCAGGAGCGGGGGGCGATCTGAAGTCGCTGGAGATGGTGGAGGGAAAAACGGCAAGGGCCTGGTCCCTGCCGTTTTTTTTATTTCGGTATGATGCCCGCATCGTAGTCCAGCACAAGAACAGCAACACATCAGGAGGCAGCCATGTTGTATAGCAAGACCTGTCTGGGCGGTATGGTCACCGCTCCCCATCACCTGGCCGCGCAAGCCGGCGCACAGATCCTGCGCGAGGGCGGCAATGCCGTCGAAGCCATGGTGGCGGCAGCGGCCACCATCGCCGTGGTCTATCCGCACATGAACGGCATTGGCGGTGATGGCTTCTGGGTCATCAGTGAAGCGGGGCAGGAACCGGTCGCCATCCGCGCCTGCGGCCCCGCGGCGGCATTGGCCACCCAGGACTTCTACACCGGGCAGGGCCACCGCACCATGCCCACCCGCGGCCCTCATGCGGCGCTGACGGTGGCCGGTGCTGTGGCCGGATGGTCGGCCGCACTCGACTATGCCCAACGCTTTGGCCGCGCCTTGCCGCTGCCGATGCTGCTGGCCGACGCCATCCGTCATGCACAGACCGGCGTGCCCATCACCCGCTCGCAACATGAACTGACCCGCGCCAAGTGGGATGAACTGAAGGACCAGCCCGGCTTTGCCGCGACCTATGCCGCCGACGGCATCCCGCCCCAGGGCAAGGTGCAGAAACAGTCAGCGCTGGCAGCCAGCCTGTCCCGCCTGGCCGAGGCGGGTCTCGATGATTTCTACCGCGGCGACCTGGCGCAACGCCTTGCTGCAGGCCTGCAAGCGGTCGGCAGCCCCTTGCGCCGCAGTGACCTGGAAGCCTTCCGCGCCCAGCTGTTGCCGCCGCTGATGGTGCAATTAAGGTCAGGCCGCGTCTACAATCTGCCGCCGCCCACGCAAGGCGTTTCGGCATTGATGATCATTGGTCTGTTCGATCGACTCGGCGTCCCGCAGGCCGAAGGTTTCGCGCACATCCACGGTCTGGTGGAAGCCACCAAGCGCGCCTTCATCCTGCGCAACCAGCACGTCACCGATCCCGCCCACATGAGCGTGGAGGCCGCACACTGGCTGCTGGCCGAGGCCCTGGACCAGGAGGCTAGGCAGATCGATATGCAGCGCGCCGCACCCTGGCCGCATCCGGCCAAGCCCGGTGACACCATCTGGATGGGCGCGGCCGATGCCCAGGGCCGCGTGGTGAGCTACATCCAGAGCATCTTCTGGGAATTCGGCAGCGGCGTGGTGGTGCCCGACACCGGCGTCGTGTGGCAGAACCGCGGTGCCAGCTTCACGCTCGACGATGGCGTCAACCAGTTGCAACCGGGCAAGCTGCCCTTCCATACGCTGAACCCTTCGCTGGCACGTCTGAACGATGGCCGCACCCTGGCCTACGGCACCATGGGCGGGGAAGGGCAGCCGCAGACCCAGGCCGCGGTCTTTACCCGCCACGTACTGTTCGGCCAGAACCTGCAGGCCGCCATCAGTGCACCGCGCTGGCTGTTGGGGCGCACCTGGGGCGATGTCTCCACCAACCTGAAGGTGGAAGGCCGGGTGCCGGACGCCACCATCGAGGCCTTGCGCCGCGCCGGGCACGAGGTGCAGGTGGTGGCGGACTACACCGACATGATGGGACATGCCGGTGCGGTCTGTGTGCACCCGGATGGCGTCATCGAAGGCGCCACCGATCCGCGTGCCGATGGGGGCTGCGCGGGCGTTTGAATATCGTTTACGTGGCGAGACGGCGAGGCGCAACGTATCGCCATGCCGGCTCGCTTCCGTTGTCTTTTTGCATCTCCCGCATGGCGGGAAAAGTTCGCTATTGGCCTCTTTTACGCTCACGCCGGGGCTTTTGATACGGCAACACGGAGGGAGGATTGATGAGTTTTACGCGTGAGAAAAATTTTCACGAAGTTTTTCGGCAAATGCGATGAAAAACCATAGCTGTTCTGGCAAGATGCCGAAATAGCTAGAACTTATTTCATCAATTAGCACGCAAGTCTGTTGATTGAATGTGTTCTCCGCGGTTCACAGGGGAGCCGTCATGCATCCAGCCGTATTGCAGCATCTTGTCTCAATTGAACAACAATAAAGCCCCATCTCCGCCGAATCTGTCGTCGTTGATTACGCTGGGGGTGGTTATAACCGTGCTCATCACGACCGTGTCGGTGCTGCTCCTGGTGGATCAGTTCACCCGTGGTTATGCGCGTTCGGAAAGCGAAACGCGCATGAAGCAGTTGGCCTGGCAGATGCAGGATGCGCTGGAGCGCGGCATGAGCGAGCGCGAAATCGACCTGCGGCAACTGGTGTCGCGGCCCTCGATCCGCAATGGACATGACTTGTCACTCATCCGCCGGATATTGGACGAATTGCAGGCCAGCGTGCCGCACTATGCCTGGATCGGCCTGGCGCGCCCCGACGGTTCCATCATGGTAGCCAGCCAGGGCTGGCTGGAAGGCGCCAGCGTGGCCGAGCGACCGTGGTTCCAGGAAGGCCGCAAGGGCCCCTACGCTGGCGACTACCATCCGGCCGTGCTGCTGTCGCACCAACTACCGCCGCAATCCAATCCCTGGCGTTTCGTCGACCTCTCGGCCCCCGTGCATGACCTGCAGGGCCGCTTTATCGGTGTGCTCGGTATGCACCTGTCCTGGTCCTGGGCGCGCGACATCGCGGGCAAGCTGCTGGCGCCGACCAGCAACCGCTATGACGTCGAGGTCATCATCGTGCGCAGCGACGGCACCGTCATCCTCGGCCCCAAGAGCATGGAAGAAAGCAAGATCGACACCGCCAGCTGGCGTGCCTCGTTGAAGGCCACCAATGGCGGGTCGATGATCGAGACCTGGCCCGATGGCCAGCGCTACGTCAGCGGCTATGCCCGCACCGGCAGCACCGGTGGCATGAAGCTACAATGGAGCGTGATCGTGCGCCAGCCCGAGGTGGTGGCGCTGGCCGCCTTCCGCGACCTGGAGCGGCGCGTGATCCTGGTCGGCGCGCTGTCCTGCGTGGCGCTGGTGATCCTGGCCTTCGTGCTCACGCGGCGTCTGGTGGCGCCCATCAATGCCTTGTCGGCAGCCTTGGAGCAACGCGCCGCCGGTCAGGCCGAGGTCGCCATCCCGCAGGTCAACAGCTATCGTGAAATCCAGTTGCTGTCCTCCACCCTGGTCAACATGGTCGAGCGCGAAGAACGTTATCTGAGCGAAGTGCGCTCACTCAACGAAAGCCTGGAGCAGCGCGTGGCCGAGCGCACCAGCCGCCTGCACGAAACTGCCACGGCCTTGCAGCAAGCGTTGGACCAGCAACAGGACAACCAGCTCCAGCTCGAAGAAACCGCCGCCGAACTGCGCGCCATCCTGGAAAACGCTCAGGACGCCTTCATCGCCGCCGACGAACATGGTCGCGTGGTGGAATGGAACCGCCAGGCCGAGCTGCTGCTGGGCTGGCCGCGTGACCAGGCGATGGGGCGCGACATGGCCGAGTTGATCATCCCGCCCGACCTGCGCGCGGCCCACAATCGCGGCATGGCGCAGTTCCTCAAGGATGGCACCAGCGTGCTCATCAACAATCGCATCGAGCTGCAAGCCTTGCATCATGACGGCCACGAGCTGCCCGTCGAGATCACGGTGGGTCACGTCAAGCGCCAGAGCGGCCACCTGTTCATCGCCTTCCTGCACGACATCACCGAGCGCCTGGCCTTCCGCGACCAGATGCGCGAGCTGGCCCTCACCGACGTGCTCACCAGCCTGCCCAACCGCCGCGCCTTCAGCGACCGCCTGCCCGAGGGCATGATGCGCGCGCGCCGCGCCGATCAGTTGCTGTCCCTGTTCTTCATGGATATCGACGGTTTCAAGGGCGTCAATGACCGCTACGGCCACGAGGCCGGTGACGAACTGCTGGTGGAGTTTGCGCGCCGCCTGCAACGCTCGGTGCGCGACGTCGATACGGTGGCGCGCCTGGCCGGCGACGAATTCGTGGTGATCCTGGAAAACCTGCAATCGCAGGAAGACGCGGTGATGGTGGCCGAAAAGATCCTGGCCACCATCCGTGAACCCTTCGAACTGACCCACTCCACGGTGCATATCTCCAGCAGCATCGGCGTGGCCGTCTACCAGCCCAACCTGGATGGCGAAGTCGGCCCCGAAGAATTGCTCTCGATGGCCGACAAGGCCATGTATACGGCCAAGCGCCTGGGCAAGAACCGCGTCGAACTGGGCCGCCCCACCGACGTATAAGCCAGCGGGGGCGAACGCGCCTGCGATCTTCTCCGGTTTCTCCTACCTCCCGATTGCACGAGTCGTTACGTCTCGTTTACATCCTGTTTACACCCTCGCCGCAAACATTTACCGGGATTTAATGCCCCTTTCTCTATCGTTGCACTGTCTCCGCCTCCGACCCCGGAACGGAGTCAGACAACGTCAACAATGGAGTGGGAAATGTGGCAAACGGATTTTCTCTACGTAGTCATGCTGCTGGTCTGTGGCATTTCGATGTGGGCATTCATCGCCCTGTGCAGCCGTCTGGAACGGCAAGAAGGGGATAAGAAATGAACCTCATGTATCTGCTGGGGCTGGTGGTCTCCATCGCCCTCTTGCTGTACCTGGTCTATGCCCTGATCAAGCCGGAGGATTTCTGATATGGACAGCAATAATTATTACCAGCTCGGCCTCTACCTGGTCGTGCTGCTGCTGCTCTCCCTGCCGCTGGGCTGGTACATGGCCCGGGTGATGGAAGGCAAGTCGCGCTTCAATCGCCTCTTCGGCGGTATCGAACGCATCTTCTATCGCATCAGCGGCATCGATGGTGAGCAGGAGATGAACTGGAAGCAGTACGCCATTGCCGTGGTGCTGTTCAACTTCATCGGCGTAGTGGTGGTCTACCTCCTGCAGCGCGTGCAGCTATGGCTGCCGTTGAACCCGCAGGCCTTTGCCAACGTCAGCCCCGATTCGTCCTTCAACACGGCCTTGAGCTTCGTCACCAATACTGATTGGCAGGGTTACACGGGCGAAGCCACCATGAGCTACCTGACCCAGATGGCAGCGCTGGCGGTGCAGAACTTCCTGTCGGCGGCCACCGGTATCGCCATTGCCTTTGCCTTGATTCGCGGCTTTGCCCGCCACAGCAGCAAGGGTATCGGCAACTTCTGGGTGGACATGACGCGCAGCATCCTCTATGTGCTGCTGCCCTTGTCGGTGGTGTTCGCGCTGGTGCTGGTGCAGCAGGGCAGCATCCAGAACTTCCATGCCTACCAGGACGTGAAGACCCTGGAAGTGACCAACTACACCATCCCCAAGCTGGACGCAGCCGGCCAGCCGCTCAAGGACGCCAAGGGCGAGCCGCTGACCGAAGCCCAAAGCACGGATAAGCAGACCCTGCCCATGGGCCCAGTGGCCTCGCAGGAAGCCATCAAGATGATCGGCACCAATGGCGGCGGTTTCTTCAACGCCAACTCGGCGCACCCCTATGAGAACCCGACGCCGCTGTCCAACTTCTTGCAGATGCTGGCCATCCTCATCATCCCGGCCGCACTGTGCACCAGCTTCGGCGTGCTGGTGGGCGACCGTCGCCAAGGCTGGGCCATCCTGGCCTCGATGACACTGCTGTTCGTGGTGATGACGCTGGTGTTGATGTACTCGGAGTCGCAACCCAATCCCATGCTGGCCTCGCTGCACGCTTCCGGCCCCAGCATGATGGAAGGCAAGGAAACCCGCTTCGGCATCCCGGCCTCGGCGTTGTTTGCCTCCATCACCACGGCTGCCTCCTGCGGTGCGGTCAATGCCATGCATGACTCGCTCTCGCCGCTGGGTGGTCTGGTGCCGATGCTGCAGATGCAACTGGGCGAGGTGGTGTTCGGTGGCGTCGGTTCGGGCTTGTATGGCATGTTGATCTTCGCGGTGCTGGCGGTGTTCATCGCCGGTCTCATGATCGGTCGCACCCCGGAATACCTGGGCAAGAAGATCGGCGTGTTCGACATGAAGATGATGTCCATCGCCATCCTGATGACCCCGGCCCTGGTACTGATCTTTACCGCCCTGTCGGTGATGGTCGAAGGGGGGCTGGCCGGCATCGCCAACCCCGGCGCACACGGCTTCTCGGAGATCCTGTACGCCTTCAGCTCGGCCGCCAACAACAATGGCAGCGCCTTTGCCGGACTGTCCGCCAATACGCCGTACTACAACATCACCACCGGCCTGTGCACCTGGCTGGGCCGCTTCGGCATCATCGTGCCGGTGCTGGCCATGGCCGGTTCGCTGGCCGCCAAGAAGCGCCTGGCCGCCACCTCCGGCACCCTGCCCACGCATGGTCCGCTGTTCGTGGCGCTGCTGATCGGCGCGGTGATCCTGGTGGGTGCCTTGACCTACGTTCCGGCGCTGGCGCTGGGACCGGTGGTGGAACACCTGCAGATGATGGCGATGTGAATGATTTGAAGGATTCCACCAGGCGCAGCGCCTGGTGGAGCAACCCGCAACGGATACCCATATGAAGAACTCTTCCAGCAATACCCCGGCCGGCAGCACCCAAGCCGTACCGGCCGATGCCATCCCGTCCGCTGCGCAGACTGCGCGCTGGATGTTCGATCCCAAGATCGTCAAGCCGGCCCTAGCCGACTCTTTCCGCAAGCTCTCGCCGCGCGTGCAGTGGCGCAACCCGGTGATGTTCGTGGTCTACCTGGGCAGCATCCTGACCACGCTGCTGTTCATCCAAGCCCTGGTGGGCAAGGGCGAAGCACCGGCTGGCTTCATCTTCGCCATTGCCGCCTGGCTGTGGTTCACGGTGCTGTTTGCCAACTTCGCCGAAGCCCTGGCCGAAGGCCGTAGCAAGGCCCAGGCTGCGGCCCTGCGCGGCGTCAAGAAGAGCGTGCAGGCCAAGAAGCTGCGCAGCGCCGATTACACCCGCGGCATGGATGCGGCCAACGCTGCACGCCAATGCGAAGTGGTGGAGGGCGGCAGCCTGCGCAAGGGTGACCTGGTGTTCATCGAAGCCGGCGATACGGTGCCGGCCGATGGCGACGTCATCGAAGGCGTGGCCACCGTCGATGAGAGTGCCATCACCGGGGAATCGGCACCGGTGATCCGCGAGTCCGGTGGCGACTTCTCGGCTGTCACCGGCGGCACGCGGGTGCTGTCGGACTGGATCGTGGTGCGCGTCTCGGTCAACCCCGGCGAAGCCTTCCTGGACCGCATGATCGCCATGGTCGAAGGTGCGCGTCGCCAGAAGACCCCCAATGAACTGGCTCTGACCCTGCTGCTGGTGGCCCTGACGTTGGTGTTCCTGCTGGTGACGGTGACCCTGCTGCCGTTCTCGATCTTCTCGGTCACTGCTGCCGGTACCGGCTCGCCGGTCACCGTCACGGCCCTGATCGCCTTGCTGGTGTGCCTGATCCCGACCACCATCGGCGGCCTGCTCTCGGCCATCGGCGTGGCCGGCATGAGCCGCATGATGCAGGCCAACGTGATCGCCACCTCCGGTCGTGCCGTGGAAGCCGCTGGCGACGTCGACGTGCTGCTGCTGGACAAGACCGGCACCATCACCCTGGGTAACCGCCAAGCTGCCGCCTTCATGCCGGCCCCTGGTGTGACCGAGCGCGAGCTGGCCGATGTCGCGCAACTGGCCTCGTTGGCTGACGAAACCCCGGAAGGCCGCAGCATCGTGGTGCTGGCCAAGAACCGCTTCAACCTGCGCGAACGCGAGATGGCCGGACTGGGCGCCGAATTCATTCCCTTCTCGGCCCAGACCCGCGTCTCCGGCATCGATATCGGCCATCGCCGCATCCGCAAGGGCGCTGCCGACGCCATCCGCAAGCTGGTGCGTTCAGCCGACCAGCGCCTGCCGGCCCAGGTGGAAAGCGACGTCGAAGCCATCGCCCGCCGAGGCGGCACGCCGCTGGTGGTGATCGAATGGAACAATGAAGCCGCCGTCATCCATCAGGGCGCACCGATCCGCATCCTCGGTACGGTGGAGTTGAAGGACATCGTCAAGGGTGGCATCAAGGAGCGTTTCGGTGAGCTGCGCCGCATGGGTATCAAGACCATCATGATCACCGGCGACAACCGCCTGACCGCAGCGGCCATTGCCGCTGAAGCCGGCGTCGACGACTTCCTGGCCGAAGCCACGCCCGAGCAGAAGCTGGCCCTGATCCGTCAGCACCAGGCCGAAGGCAAGCTGGTGGCGATGACCGGCGACGGCACCAACGATGCACCGGCACTGGCCCAGGCCGATGTGGCCGTGGCCATGAACAGTGGTACCCAGGCCGCCAAGGAAGCCGGCAACATGGTCGATCTTGATTCCAATCCGACCAAGCTGATCGAGATCGTCGAGATCGGCAAGCAGATGCTGATGACCCGCGGCAGCCTCACTACCTTCAGCATTGCCAATGACGTGGCCAAGTACTTCGCCATCATCCCCGCCATGTTCGTGGCCAACTATCCGCAGTTGGGTGCCCTGAACGTGATGCGCCTGGCCAGCCCCGAGTCGGCCATCATGTCGGCGGTGATCTTCAATGCGCTGGTGATCGTGGCCCTGATTCCCCTGGCCCTGCGCGGAGTGCGCTACCGCGCCCTGGGTGCGGCCGTGCTGCTGCGTCGCAACCTGCTGATCTATGGCGTGGGTGGTCTGTTGGTGCCGTTCGTGGGCATCAAGCTGATCGACATGCTGCTGGCCGCCTTCGGCCTGGTCTGAACCTGTTTGAGCACATCAAGGATAGCCTCATGAAAACCTCGACTTCCCATCCGCTGCGGCCTGCCATCACGCTCTTCATCCTGCTGGGCGTGTTGCTGGGCGGCCTGTATCCCTTGCTGGTGACCGGCCTGGCCCAGGCCTTCTTTCCGCAGCAGGCCAATGGCAGCCTGATCGAACGCCAGGGCCAACTGGTCGGCTCGGAATTGATCGGCCAGAACTTCACCAGCCCGGCCTATTTCTGGGGCCGGCCGTCGGCCGCCGGTACCTTCCCCAATAACGGCATGTCTTCCGGCGGCAGCAACCTGGGCCCGACCAATCCGGCCCTGAAGCAAGCCGCAGAAGATCGCGCCAAGGCCTTGCAAGAAGCCGATCCCGACAACAAGGCAGCCATCCCCATCGACCTGCTGACCGCCTCGGCCAGCGGCCTGGACCCCCAGATCAGCCCGGCCGCCGCCGAGTATCAGGCAGCACGAGTAGCCCGTGCCCGTGGCCTGAGCGTGGCACAGGTGCGCTCGCTGATCCGCAGCAACAGCGAGAGCCCGCAATGGGGCCTGTTCGGTGAGCCGCGCGTCAATGTGCTCAAGCTGAACCTGGCGCTGGATGCGGCCGCGCCCTTGCCCAAGACGGCACAGCCCAAGTAAGCCCCCCTTTACCTTGGTCTGATGGCCGGTGGCGCGCACAACGCGTGCCACCGGCTTTTTGCCACTACAATGCTTCAATTCTGATATCCCCTATATGAACACTCGCCCCGATCCCGACGACCTGCTGGAACGTGTGATGCGTGACGAAGAACGCCAGGCGCGTGGCCGCCTGAAGATCTTCTTCGGCTTTTCGGCCGGTGTGGGCAAGACCTTCGCCATGCTGGAAGCGGCCCAGGCCTTGGGCGCGCAAGGGGTGGACGTGCTGGCCGGCGTGGTCGAGACCCATGGCCGCGCCGAGACCGAGGCGCAACTGGCCGGCATCGTGCGCCTGCCCATGCGCCTGGTGCCTTACCGCAATCGTCAACTGCCCGAGTTCGATCTGGATGCCGCCCTGGAGCGCAAGCCCGGCGTGATCCTGGTGGATGAACTGGCGCACTCCAACGTGCCCGGCTCGCGCCATGCCAAGCGCTGGCAAGACATCGACGAACTGCTGCGCGCCGGCATCGATGTCTACACTACGCTCAATGTGCAGCACATCGAAAGCCTCAATGACGTGGTGGGACAGATCACCGGCATCCGCGTCTTCGAGACCGTGCCCGACCATGTCTTCGATGAAGCCGACGATGTCATGCTGGTCGACATCCCGCCCGACGAATTGCTCACGCGCCTGCAACAGGGCAAGGTCTACCTGCCGCAGCAAGCCGAGAAGGCCGGGCGCAATTTCTTCCGCAAGGGCAACCTGATCGCGCTGCGTGAAATCGCCCTGCGCCGCACCGCCGACCGGGTCGATGCCGATATGCGGCAATATCGTGCCGACCGGTCCATCGCCCAGTTGTGGCAGGCGCGCGAACGCATCGTGGTGGCCGTGGGCAGCGGCGCCGGCGAAGAACGCCTGATCCGCGAAGGCGCGCGCCTGGCCGCCAAGCTGCAGGCCGAATGGCTGGCCGTGCATGTGGACCTGCCGCGCCAGCGCCAGAGCATGAACGAACGCGAGCGCGTGGTGGCTTACCTGAAACTGGCGCAATCACTGGGCGCCGAGACGGCCAGCATCAGCGGCGAGCAATTGTCGGCTGCGCTGCTGCAATTTGCCCGCAGTCGCAATGCCGGCAAGCTGGTGATCGGGCAGGAAGAGGGCGGCCTGCGGCGTCTGTTGCGCTGGCCGCGCGGTTCGCTCTCGCAGCGCATTGCCAGTGCCGGCGGCGAGATCGACCTCTACACGATTGCCCGCAGCCGCACCCGCGAACATCAAGAAGAGCGCAGCATGGACAGTGCCGCCAGCGCCGCCGAAGCGCTGCTGACCCGGCGCCGCCGCACCCGTGGCAGCCTGTGGGCGGTGGCCAGTTGCGCCGCCACCACGACCCTGGCCTTCGTGCTGGATGGCAAGCTGCATCCGGCCAACGTCATCATGCTCTACCTGGTGGGCGTGATGCTGGTGGCGATGCGCTATGGCCGTGCCGCCTCGATCCTGGTGTCGGTACTGTCGGTGCTGTCCTTCGATTTCTTCTTCGTCGATCCGCGCTTTTCCATCTCGGTGTCGGACGCCCAGTATCTGCTCACCCTGGCGGTGATGCTGGCGGTGTCGCTGTTTATCAGCTCGCTCACCGCCCGCCTGCGCCGCCAGGCCAGCGTGGCCATGCAGCGCGAGGCGCGCGCGGCCAATCTCTACATGCTGGGCAAGGAATTGTCGGCCTTGCTCACGCTGGACCAGATCCTGGAAATCGGCCGCCGCCATCTGGCTGCCGTGTTCGGCGCCCGCATCGCCTTCTTCCTGCCTGATAGCGCCGAGCAGTTGCGCCTGGCCGAACCGCAAGCCGATAGCGGGGGCGCGCACGTCTTGCGCAGCGTCGATGCCGGCGTGGCGCAATGGGTCTACGACAACGGCCAGCCGGCCGGCAAGGGCACGGCCACCCTGCCATCGGCGGCGGCGCTGTACCTGCCGCTGATGGCCACCATGCGCACCCGTGGCGTGCTGGCCTTTGCCATCGAAGCGCCCAGCGAAGAAGAACGCCAACTGGCCGCCGCGCAACTGGCCCTGCCCGAGAACCGCCAGATGCTGGAAATCTTCTGCTCCCAGATCGCCATGGCCATCGAGCGCCTGCACTATGCCGAGGTCGCCCAGGATGCGCTGGTGACGATGGAGTCCGAGCGCCTGCGTAATTCACTGCTCTCGGCCATCTCGCACGACTTGCGCACACCGTTGACTTCGCTGGTGGGCAGTGCCGAAGTGCTGGCCGGCGACGCCCGACTCGATGACGACGCCCGCGCCATGGCCCGCACCATCAGCGAACAGTCGCAGAAGATGGTGGGATTGATGAACAACCTGCTGGACATGGCGCGCCTGCAAGCCGGCGTGGTGACCCTGAATCGCCAGTGGAACGCGCTGGAAGAACTGACCGGCTCGGCCTTGCGGCTATTGGCCAAGGCGCTCGAAGGGCGCCTGGTCGAGACCCGCATCGCGCCCGACCTGCCGCTGTTGCGGGTCGATGCCGTGCTGCTGGAACGGGTACTGGCCAACCTGGTGGAAAACGCCATCAAGTATTCGCCGCCCGGCAGCAGCATCACCATTGCCGCCCATGTCGAAGACATCGATGACGCGCCCCAGGTCAAGGTCAGCGTGATCGACCATGGACGGGGTTTCCCGCCGGCCATGACGCAGCACGCTTTCGAGAAATTCACCCGCGGCGACAATGAATCGGCCACCCCCGGCGTCGGCCTGGGTCTGGCGATCTGCCGCGCCATCGTCGAGGCGCACCAGGGCCGCATCTGGATCGCGCCGCAGGAAGCCGGGCAGGGCGCCACGGTCTGCTTCACGCTACCGGTGGAAGCGCAACCGGCGCTGCCGGAAGAATAAGGACAACCCATGCAAGAACACGCAGGCAACATCGTCTTCATCGAAGATGACCCGCACATCCGCAAGCTGGTCAAGAGCGCGCTGGAACAGGAGGGCTTCATCGTGCACGAAGCCAAAAACGCCCGCGAGGGCGTCACCGAAGCCGGCACCCGCAAGCCCGACCTCATCATCCTCGACCTCGGCCTGCCGGACGCCGATGGCAAGCAGGTCATCAGCGAAATCCGCAACTGGAGCAGCGTGCCCATCGTGATCCTTTCGGCCCGCACCCAGGAATCCGAAAAGGTGGAAGCGCTCGATGCCGGCGCCGACGATTACCTGGTCAAGCCGTTCGGGATGCCCGAGCTGCTGGCGCGGATGCGCGCCCAGTTGCGGCGTCATGCGCGCGCCTCAGGGGCGGGTCAGTCCAGTGGGCGCTATCGTCTGGGGGAGGTGGTGGTGGATCTGCCGGCGCGCAGCGTCAGTCGCAATGGCGAAGCCCTGCACCTGACGCAGATCGAATACCGCCTGCTCTCGACCCTGTTGCGTGACGCCGGTCGCGTCATCACGCACCGGCAATTGCTGGTGGCCGGCTGGGGCCCATCCCATGCCGAAGATGGCCACTACCTGCGCATCTACATGCAGCGCCTGCGCCAGAAGCTGGAACACGATGCGGCCCAGCCAGTGCATATCCTCACCGAGATCGGCGTCGGTTATCGCGTGGCCGAAGTGGTGGCCGAATAGCGCCTGCCTGCTGCCTGTTCTGCCCGGTCACGGCCAGTTCAGTAGCGGCAGCGCCAGCCCCACCATGGCGATGCAGCCCAGGTTGAGCAGCAGGCGCTGGCGCTTGAGCACGAACGACAGCAGCCAGGAGCCTGCCAGAAAGACGATGAAGTTGGCCAGGTATTGCTTGGCCGCCGCGGCCACCGGCAACTCCGGCGCCTCGGCCAGCCCCGAGAATTTCCAGGCACAGGCCAGTGCCGCCAATACCGCGCAGTTGAAGTAGGTGTTGACGGTGGGGAAGCTGTCTTCCTGATGATCCGATACGTCCACGCTTTGGCATTGATTGTCGCGGTAGCTTGCCTCCAGCCAGTGTCGCTCGCCGCGCCAACGGTACAGGCTGGCGCCGTCTTCACGTATCTGCTGGGATTGCGGCGGGCCCAGGCGGGCCGTCATGAATTCAGGCGTGGTGTTGCGCCACTCGGCAGTCTGTGCGGCACGGAAACGCTGCTCCAGTTGCCGCGCCTTGCGGCGCCGGCCCAGTTGCTTCAGGGCCAGCTGCGCCAGGGCCAGGGAATTGAACAGGTAGATCCATTGCAGGATGGTGTTGTAATCGGCTTGCATGGGCAGGTCGGATGATGGCAATAGCGATGAGGATGCCGCATCTTGCCGTCAGCCTTGACGCTTGTCCAGCCCAACCGTAGTCAGGGGATTCTAACGCGATATGAACCTAAAGATCCCCCCATAGATCAATCTGGCGGCGGATCTGGCCATTGCCTGCGTCGCAGATGAACATGACTTCCCGCAAGTCTTGCCGCACCACGTAGCGGAAATAGGCGTGATCGCTGCGGGCCACGAACTCCTCGCTCTCTATCTTGCCGGCCATGGCCTGGCCGATCTGGCGTCGGCAATCCTCGCGATGCTGCAAGGCCTGCGGCGAGGGGCCATAGTCCTGCTCCGAACGATAGGGCACTACCGCTTGCGTGAGCGGCGCCAGGCTGGCGCAGATCAGGAACAGCAGCAGCGCCACCAGCACGCAGCGATAGCGGCGCCGCTGCGCGGTACGCAAAAACAGATGACGCGGCGAGAGCGGGTGGAGGCGATCTTCGCCACGTTTCCAGTGCAGACGGCTACGCATGATGACTCACCTCCTTACCCATTCTCACGTTCAGTTCACATTGTCGTTTCAGGAAAACGCAGCTCAGAAACCTCAGAAACTCTTGTTGATCGACGCCACCCACTGGTTGCCGCCGATGTTCTTGCCGCGAATGATGTAGCCAGCGTTGGGCGCATTGCTGCCGGTATAGGCCAGACCCAGCACGTAGCCGGAGTAGTCGCGACTGAGGCCCAGCTTCCAGTCGGTATAGGAGAGACTGGAGGCATTGGGGCCGGTATAGTGCTGGCGCCCGATGTGGGCCAGGCCGTTGATGCCGGCAAACAGTTCATGGTTCACCGACAGGTCGGCATAGGTGGTGCCGCTGGTACCGGCATTGCCGAAGGTATCGCCGGTGCTGTAGGAATACTTGAAGGCGATCCACTTGGCATCCAAGCCCAGGTAGAGCTCGGTGGTATCGGGCTTGGTCATGTTGGTCGGATAGCTGCCGGGGTAGGCATAGTGCAGCACACCGATGTCGCCGCTGAGCCAGTCGTTCAAGGCAGGCTTCCAGCCGCCATAGAGATCGGCTTCCAGGCTGGCCGAAGCGGCTGGATTGCCATCGGAAATCCAGCTCACGTTGGACAGCCACACACCGGCATAGAGACCGTTGTCATGGTTCAGGTCGAAGCCGCCTTGCAGGGCCGGTTTCTGATTGGTCTGGGTGGTGCCACGGAACACATACTGGCTGACCACGCCGATATTGCCGGTGAGATGCAGCGGTGAAGCAGAGGTATCTGCGGCAGCGGCGGCGGGTGCAGCAGCCACGCTTTCCTGCGCCTGGGCCGGCGCGATCACGGCAATGGTCAGCAGCGCAGCGGCTGCCGCCAGTGTGGCCAGACCGGCCAGTTGCGCATTGCGCAGGCGGCGCTGCCCCAGCGGCGTGAAGCGGACGAGTTGTTCTGGATCTTGTTGGTCTTGTAGTGAGGGACGGCGGTTCATGCTGGATGCTCCACGGGTTGAGGAGCATGAAGCTTAGATTTTGTTATGTTTAATCCGGGTAAAACTTTAATTGTCCGTCGTAAAAATGGCGTAAAAAGTTCTATCGGAAGATCGTGGATGGCCGCGTCATTGCTGGAGAATCATCTTGTGCGATATCTCAAAAGGCGAGAGCCTTGTCTAGAAATATTTAGTTTTTCGTCTGGTTAACTTTCTAATTTTTCGCCATTTATCCAGACCACCCACCGCTTTCCTGGTAATCGCCTTCACAGTCCTGCCTTTGCGCGTGCATCCCGCACGCATCGGCATCGATCAGGCAGGAGATTCCATGGAGACGTCCCGTCCTTCCCTTCATCAATTCGAACAATGGATACAGCAATCCCAGCATCGTCGTTTCATGCGCCTGAGCTTTCCGCATCAGGACGCCCTGGCGGCGCGTCTGCTGGTGCAACGTCTTGATGCCGAGGAACATTTATCGCGCGACTTCGTCTTGCGCGTGCAATTGATCAGTGACGATCCCCATCTAGCGCTCAAGGATGTGATGGGAAAATTGCTGGTCATCGAACTGGTGCGTGAGGATGGCACCTTGCGATACTTTTCCGGCCATGTCTTTGCGTTTTGCCGCCAGCGCGCCGATGGCGCCATCGTGGTGTACGAAGCGGAACTGGGGCCCTGGTTCAGGTTGCTGTCGCTGCGCAGCGATCATTATATTTTCCACGACCGGACCCTGCTGCAGCAGACCGAAGAAATCTTCGCCGACTACCCCTCCCATGCGCGCTGGCAATGGCAGGTCAGTGCCAACGATCCGGCCATGGCCGATGCCTGCCAGTTCGGCGAGACCGATCACAACTACCTGTGCCGGCGCTGGGAAGCGGCAGGCTGGCATTACTGGTATGAGCATGACGCCAGCGGCCACACTCTCATCGTCGGCAGCGACAGTCGCAACCAGGCTGCCATCGATGGCGATGAGTGCGTGCGTTTTCATGGTGCTGCCGGCAGCATCGAGGACGATGCCATCGATCACTGGTCGCCGCAACGCCAGCTGGTGGCTAGCAGCGTGGCGCTGGGTAGCTTCGACTTCAAATCGCCCTATCCGAACTGGATAGATATTCCCACACTGAACCAGCAAGGCTTGGCGCCTGCCCTGGAACACTACGAGTACACCGGCCAATACGGTTATCGCGACCTGGCCGATGGCGACGCCCAAAGCCGTCTGCGCATCGAGGAGATCGAAGCCCGTGCGCGCCATGTCGCGGGACAGGGCAATTGCCGCACCCTGATGCCGGGCCGCTGGTTCCGTTTGCTGGATCATTTCGAGCGGCCGCGCTTTGATGCGCGCAGGCAGCGAGGCCAGGATGAGTTCCTCATTCTCACCGTGCGCCATCGTGTTCTCAATAATTATTTGCCCGATCTCGAGCAGGACCATCCAGCGCCTTACCGCAACTGGTTCAGCTGCACGCGCCGCAAGTATCCGTGGCGCCCTGGTCGCGGCTTCAATAGTGTCGCGCCCTACGCCATCGGTTCACAGACCGCGACGGTGGTCGGCCTGCCTGGGCAGCCCGCGCTGTATACCGATGCCTATGGACGCGTGCGCGTGCAATTCCACTGGGACCGCGTCGGCCAGAACGACAGCGGCAGTTCGACCTGGGTGCGCGTGGCCAGCAACTGGGCCGGCGCGCAATTGGGCGCGCTGGCCTTGCCCAGGGTGGGTACGGAAGTGGTGGTGCAGTGGCTCGATGGCAACCCGGATCGCCCGCTCATCACCGGCAGCGTCTACAACGGCAGCCACCTGCCGCCCTGGGAGTTGCCCGCGCAACGCAGCTTGAGTGGCCTGCGCAGTCGTGAGCTTACCGATCAGGGCGGCAATGCTGCGCTGGGGCGCAGCAACCACCTGATCCTGGACGACACCGCCGGCCAGATGCAGGCGCAATTGCACAGCGACCAGGCCAGCAGTGCGCTATCGCTGGGCCACCTGCACCGCATCGAAGACCACCTGGGCCGCAAGGAGGCCCGCGGCCAGGGCTGGGAATTGCGCACCGATGCCTGGGGCGTCTTGCGCGCCGGACTCGGAATGCTGATCACCACCGAAGCCCGCGCGCGTGCCCGAGGTCATGCCAAGGCACTGGCCGAGACCTTGGCACGGCTGGTGAGTGCGCGTCAGCAACAGCAGCGCCAGGCCAAGCTGGCCGAGCGCGCCGCGGCCCAGGACGGCGCGGCCCGGCAAGCCCAGGTGGTCGATGCGCTGCAGGCGCAGAACGCCGCCATTGGTGGCCGTGCGGGTGGCCAGGAGGCCGCAGCGCAAAGCGACTTCCCGGAACTTTCCGCCCCCTTTCTGGTGCTCTCCAGCCCCGCCGGCATTGCCGCCACCAGCGCCGGCGACACGCACCTGGCCAGCGCTGGCGATACCGCAGTGACTGCCGGCCGGCACCTGTCGCTGTCGGCGCTCGGAAATTTCTTTGCCAGTGTGCGCCAGGCCATTCGCCTGTTCATTGAACAGGCGGGCTTGCGCATCGTGGCTGCTGCGGGCGACATCGACCTGCGCGCGCTCAAGGACAACATTCACCTGCTGGCCAAGCTGAAGATCACCCAGACCGCAGATGAGATCGTCCTCAGCGCGCACCAGCGCATCGTCATCAACGGCGGCGGCAGTTATGCGCGGCTGGACGCCGAAGGGATAGAGCTGGGCACCCGTGGGCAGTTTCAGGTACGGGCTAGCGTCAAGCATTTCGATGGCGGGAAGACCATGCCGGTGCCGCAGGTGGATGGGGAGGGGATGGAGGGGTTTAATGAGAGATTCAGGGTGGTCGATGAGTTCAAACGTCCGCTCAAGAATGTCCGGTACTAGGTGCGCAGCAGCAGTGGAAAGACCTGGGAGGGAAGGAGCGATGCCCAAGGATGGACGCCCTATTTCAACACTGATCGGCCAGAAAATCTGGAGATCGAGATTCTGCATGAGGTAGATGATGAGACTAATGACGCAACTGAAGAAGCAGCAAAGGAAGAGGAAAAAAAAGCTGAGTCGCAAGGGGAACAAGAAAGCAGCGACGACTAACCGGACGAAGGACTCTGGCGTAGAGGTGATCGTGCGCAGGGATGACACAGGTGACTGGATCAAGCCGACGACGGGGGAGAAATTCTATATCGATGAGGATGCATTATTTCCAGACGTGGAGTTTGAATTCACGACCGATGTGCCTGGGCCTTATGTGTGGACATGGGAGATGATCTGGAGCGCGCAGGTAAGCAGTCTGAGCGAGAAGGAGAGAGGGAGAACCGTTAAGAATCTCAGGCGGGCGGGAAAATTCACGCAGGACGGTAGACACTGGAATGCCCGAAGCATTGGCGCTGTGATTGGCGGCACGCTGCGCATAGTAGTTCAGGTTGGTCAACAGGAATTCATCCGAACGGTAAAGGTGTTGGCAAAGCAGCCCGGTGCGGACCGGATCAAAGCCCATATTCGGGAACGCAATGAACCGCTGATGGAAAAGTTGATCCACCAGGAGTCTCGGTTCAAGCATGTAATCAACAACGATCTGGAGCCCATCGTGGCAGGAGACCGCGGTTTTGGCGTAGTGCAGCTTACCAACCCAATGCCGAGTTATTCGCAGATATGGAGCTGGAAGGAAAACGTGGATGCCGGGATTGCGCTGCTACGGCAGAAGCGGGCTGCGGCGAAAAGAGATTTTGAGCAACAAAAGCCGGTTTCGTACACAGCGGAGATGCTGGATACGGAAACGATTACCCGCTGGAATGGCGGAAAGTACCACGAATGGGATGAAGGGAAGAAGAAGTGGGTTCGGCAGAAGAGCATCCTCTGTGATTCAAAGACGGGAAATGTCGGATGGAATATGACACTGGAGTCCAATGCCGGAAAAACGGAAAGTGAGCTACATGACCGAGATAACGGTACCTATAGAAAGATGAAGGAGGGACAGAATGAAGAACATGCTTGGCAATATTCAGGAGTCTGTTATGCGGACCATATTGAAAAAAGGTAAGTGCGTTGTGTTGATTCGGTTTGGACATCTTCCCGAGTTTGCTATGAGAGCCATATCGTTAAGAAATAAGTGTTTTATTCTCTTGCTGCTACTGCCGTTGTTTTCCTTTGCCAGCGAACTCCCCAGGCTCAGCGAAAAAAGGCTTTCCCAGTATCGCGAGCAATCAAAAGATGGAAATCCGCCATGGAAGTATGTACTGATTCATGCCGATGGTTCGGCGGCCAATGCCGGTAGCTCGGCGCAGCCAGTGTATTTGCTCGACATCAGAGCAGATCCTGGGAGTAATGTCATTTCTTCAGCCGAGATCGACAAGCTCGTCAAAGGAGAGTTCAGCTTGGACCTTCAATCCGACACGCTCCTTAGTCAGGGGCAGACGGACTACATCGTTCTCACCATGTCACGTCCTGCGCAATACAACCCGCGCTATGTTCCCTGCATGATAGGTGCAGGCGAGGAGCGTGCCTATCTGTTAGCCATTTCTCCCGGCAAGCTGAAGGTCGTCAACAGATTCTTTGGTGGTTGTGCGACAAGTTATGAGGTGATACGAGACGGTACTGACCTTGGCTACCGGGTTATCGCGGAAGGACAAACACCCCACACGGTACGATACATGTTGCGCGGCAATAGTGTCATCAGGGAACCTGACTACCGGAAGAAAATCTCCAAATAAATGTGACACCGGCTGCGCATCAAGATTTTTCTATCGGGGTCTGTCGATGAATGGCATCGATCTCGATGCTTTGAAATTTACTAAATATTTTGACATGAGGCGGATATGCGTATCAGTTTCAGGATGATGTGTTGGGGGGGGATGTTCTTTTTCGGGATTGCCAGCGCCTGTGCTGCCGTTGTGCTTCCAGAAGAGAGGTTGGCGCAGATAAGAAAGGCGTATTTCTTGCGAAGTGATGGCCTCCCGCAATACGCCCTGGTATATGAAGATGGCAGCAAGTGTTGCGAGACACCGCCGCAAAAGCCCGTGTATTTATTGAACCTTCTGGTCTATGGGCCTCTCGAGCTGCTTTTTTCGGAAGAGATCAATGCCTTGATCGACAAGAAGTTCGTATTGGAAGTCGATAACGATAGCCTCATCCGATCAGGCAAGACACATTTTGTCGTGATGACCATCGCTCCTCCGGTAGACCAAAGGAATACCTATCCGCTCTGCTTTAATGGCGAGCCAGAAAAGCAGGCGTATCTCCTTGCACTGAGCAAGTCCAAGGTGGAGATAGTCCATCGCAACATGCTCGGCTGCGACACGGGCTACGAGATGGTGATGTATGGAAAGTCACTCGGCTATGAGGTCAGTCATGTCGGTGAGCCTGTCGAGTTTTTACGAGTGCGTGATGGAAAAGTGATCCGCCAGATCAAGCCGGTGGAATAGAACCATATTGCCCAGCATCACCCCAAGGAAAACACCCGATGACCACGCCATCCCAGCCCGACTATGAATTCATCCCCGACGACTTCATCCGTGCCGTCCTCTATCCCTTCGCCATGGCCGACTACGATGGCACTGAGGCGATCCGCCTCAGTGCCGTGCCGGGTTCGGATGTATTCGACGATCTACCCATCGACCTGGTCAACGAAGCCTTGTCGGCGGCCCAGGAGGCGGGCCTGATCGAAGCTGTAGAAGAGCGCCCCGGCGCCATCGCCATGACGCCGCTGGGCAAGAAGAAATTCCTGCTGGTACGCGATGACTTCTTCGATGATGACGCCCTCGCCGAGCTGCGCGACACCCTGGCCGCGCTCGACCTGTCTGCGCTGCGCCGTTCCAGCGACTATCGGCAGCACCAGCAGAGCTGCACCGCGCTGGCCGTGTATCCGACCCAGCCGTGCCCGCAGACCGGTCGTTGGCTGGCGCGGCGGCTGGAGGGGCGGCAATGCGTGATCCAGGAAGGGGAGAGCGTACCGCTACCTGACCTGGATGCCCACGACGCGCCCGTGCTGTGGTACCTGATGAAAACCTGAGCGCTTGCCATGGCGCCGGTGCGCAAGTCACCCTCGCCGCCATCAAGCCTGCGTCGACGGCCACTGCGGCGCACGCTTTTCCAGGAACGCCGCGATCCCCTCCATCGCTTCGCCGTCCATGATGTTGCAGGCCATCACCTCGGCCGCGTGGGCATAGGCATCGGGCAATGCCATCATCTGCTGCTGGTACACCAGGGCCTTGCCGCGTGCCATCGAGATGGCGGGCTTGCTGCAGATCTCGCGCGCCAGGGCTTCGGTGGCGGCGTCGAGTTGCGTCTCGGGCACGGCCTGGTTGATCAATCCCCAGTCGGCGGCGGTGGCGGCATCGATGAACTTGCCGGTGACCAGCATTTCAAAGGCGCGCTTGATGGGCAGGTTGCGCGTCAAGGCCACGGCCGGGGTGGAACAGAACAGGCCGACATTGATGCCCGAGACCGCAAAGCGCGCACTGTCGGCGGCCACCGCCAGGTCGCAACTGGCCACCAATTGGCAACCTGCGGCCGTGGCCAGGCCCTGGACCTTGGCGATCACGGGCACCGGTAGCGCCCGCAAGGATTGCATGAGCTGGCTGCAACGTTCGAATAATTGCTGGTAGTAAGCCTGCTCGGGAGTAGCGTGCATTTCGCGCAGGTCGTGGCCGGCACAGAAGGCGCGGCCATTGGCGGCCAGGATCACGCAGCGGACCTGGTCGTCGTGCGCCAGGGCGTCGAGTTGCGTCTGCAAGGCCTGCAGCATGGCTTCGGAGAGCGCATTGAATTGCTGCGGGCGATTCAGGGTGAGGGTGGTGATGCCGCGCTGGTCGTGCCGTAGCAGCAATTGCGGGCTGGATGCTTGCATGATCTCATCTCCTGGTGATGATGAAGCCGGCAGTCTGCGCTGCCCGGCATAGCCTCCAGACTACCTCAAAGCGAGCTTAAAGCGTCCTTAAGCATCCATACACGCCGCATTCATCCCATGCCGAGCAAGGCTTCCAGATCGTCGTCCTCGCCTTGCGGGGTGGACATGTCGAGCACGCTTTCGATGTGGTGCAGGTGCTCCAGCATGGTGGCGATCGCGTCCTCGGTGCGGCCCTCGGAGATGGCGTCGATGATGTGGCCATGATCGTCGTGGGTGCAGGCCGGTACCGTGGGCGAGTCGTAGAGCACGATGATGAGGCAGGTCAGCGAGGCCAGCTCGCGCATCATCTTGCTCATTACCGGGTTGTCTACCATGTCGGCGATGCGGATGTGGAATTCGCCGGATAGACGGATGATGGCGCGGCGGTCGTTGTCGGCGCGGGCCTGGGCTTCTTCGGCGACATGGGCGCGCAGCAGTGCGATGTGCTCGGGCCGGGTGTGTTCGCACAGGTGGCGCAGCAGGGCCGGCTCCAGCAGGCGGCGTGCAGCGAAGATGTTGCGGGCTTCTTCCGGGGTGGGGCTGGCGACGAAGGCGCCGCGGTTGGGGATGGTGATGATCAGGCCTTCATGCGCCAGCCGTGCCAACACCTCGCGCACGCGGGTGCGGTTCACGCCAAAGATGCCGGCCAGCTTTTCTTCCACCAGCTTGGTGCCGGGGGTGAGCCGGTGTTCCATGATGGCGCCGACGATGCGTTCGTAGATGGCGTCGCCGGCCAGCGGGCGCACGCTGAAGGCCTGGCCGGGCAAGGGGCTGTTGTCCGGGTTCTCGTGCTTGTTGTGCTTCTTGCGGGTGCTGCTGGCGGTAGAGGTGCTCATGAGGTCTGGGATGGATGCGGTATGGCGTTTGCCCGTCATCATAACGGAAAATTGTGCGGGTTTATTGTCACAAAATAATAAAAATTAAGGCACAAAGTTTATTGTTTATTGTTGCACTTCATCGGGGCATTTTTTTTGATCCTGACCGCAAGGATGGACTTGTTTGGTGCGTTCCCGCTTCTTGCTGATGGCCTATCATGACTGGCTGGATCAGCGGAAAGCCCATCAGATCGGACTTATTCGGGCAATTCCCAGCGCTTGCGATGCGCCATTTCTGGCTGGCACAGGCTTTGCATAAACGGTGGCAATAGAAAACTAGATTGTCACAAAATATTTTTTCGCTTGTTCACCTGGGAGAACACCATGCAACAGCAAGTCCGCAAGTCCCCCTTCGGCCTGTCCTTCAAGGCCGCCGCCCTGGCTACCCTGTTGGCCTGTACTGCATTGGGCGCCGGCTCGGCGCTGGCCCAGGCCAAGCCGAAGATCAAGCTGGCCTATGCCAAGTGTGCGCATTGCATGTCCATGGCCATGGTGCCGGCGTTGGCCCAGAACGTGGAGATCGAAGGCATCAACTTCACCGCCGGTAGTGATGCCCTCACCGCGCTGGTGTCCAAGAGCGTGGATATCGCCCAGGTGACTTACCTGGCCTACGTGAGCGGGCTGGACAAGGGCTTTGATCTGGTGGCGGTGTCGGGCCAGGTCAATGGCGGCTCCGAGATGCTGGTGGGCAAGGACAGCAAGCTGGGCGCGGACGACTGGGCCGGTCTCAAGAAGTTGATTGCGCAATACAAGGCCGAGGGCAAGCCCTTCCGCATTGCTGCCTCGCGCGGCAATGCGCAGGATCTGCACATGCGTGGCGAATTGGCCGGGCATGGCATCGATCCGTCCAAGGACGTGCAGTTCGTCAACATCCCCAATCCTTCGGACCATGCAGCCGCACTGGCACGCGGCGAGGTGGAACTGATCTGCTCGGTCGAACCTTTCGCTTCGCAGATCCGCATGACCGGGGTTGGCAAGCATTTTGCCTATCCCTATGACCAGGCTGCTGGTCGCCTGACCAACCTGATCGTCACGCGTTCGGATGTGATCAAGGAACATCCGGCCGAAGTCAGGGAAACGGTGGCCGCCGTGGTCAAGCTGGTCGATGGCTTGCAGAAGGATAAGCAGGGCTGGATCAATAGCATCGTCAAGGGTACCGGGCTGGATGCCAAGATCGCCACCGAGGCGCTCAACAATGCCTATCCCGACTATCGCATGTACCGCACCCAGACCAAGGCCATTGCCGCCATGATGAAGGACTTGAGGTACGTCTCCAGCGATGTCTCGGCGCTGGCTGAAAAGAACATGGACTACAGTTTCCTGATGAGCGTGACCGGCAAGCCCAAGACCGAACTCGGTTATTGATTCACGACGACACACTAGCCCCAAGGAACGATCATGAGTGGATGGAAGCAATCCCTGTCGGAAGCCAAGTGGCGCTTTGCGGTGCCGCTGTTGCTGGTGCTGGGCTGGGAGGCCTTCTCCCGCTCGGGCATGATCCCGGCCTCGCTGCTGCCGGCGCCCTCGCGCGTGTTTGCGACCTGGATGGACTGGATCTTCGGCATCAATGAGGCGGCCCAGGACAGCAGCGGCAAATGGATCTATGACGCCATGGCCAGTTGCCTGCGGGTGACGGCAGGCTATCTCATCGCGGCAGCGTCCGGCATTGCGCTGGGGGTGGCCATCGGTTGGTGGCGTTGGGTCGAGCGCACCATCGAGCCGACCGTGCAGATGCTGCGGCCGATCCCGCCGGTGTCGTGGATTCCGCTGGCCATCATCTGGTTTGGCATTGCCAACAAGCCGGCCATCTTCCTGGTGTTCCTGGGGGCGTTCTTCCCGATCCTGATGAATACCGTCCACGGCGTCAAAACCGCCGACCGCAACCTGTTGCGCGCGGCCGCCATGGCCGGTGCCAAGCAGAGCCAACTGCTGCGCTTCGTGATCCTGCCGGCGGCCATGCCCAGTATCTTCGCGGGCTTGCGCATCGGTATCGGCAGCGCTTGGATGCTCACCGTCACTGCCGAGATGGTGGCCGTCAAGAGCGGGCTCGGGTATGCGCTGTGGGATTCGTATTACTTCCTGCGCTATGACCTGGTGATCGCGGCCATGATCAGCATCGGCTTGCTGGGTTTCCTGGCGGACTGGATCCTCAAGCAGATCATGCATTCCATGCTGCGCTGGCAGCACGTGGCCACCGTGCAGGGCAAGGCCTGAACCAGCACCTCAACGATCAAGGACATCGCATCATGGCATTCATCGAATTGAACGATATCGTCAAGGTCTTCAAGGACCGCAAGCGCGGCACCGACATGCTGGCCATCGACCACGTCAGCCTGGCGCTGGAGAAGAAGGAATTCCTCTGCCTGCTCGGCCCCTCGGGCTGCGGCAAGTCGACGCTGCTTAACATGATCGCCGGTTTTGAATTCCCCACCAGCGGTGAAGTGAGGGTGGCCGGGCGGGCCATCACCGGGCCGGGTGCGGATCGCGGCATGGTGTTTCAGCAGGCCAACCTGATGCCCTGGCTGCCGGTCTGGGACAACGTGGCCTTCTCGCTCAAGCTGCAGGGCAAGAGCGCGGCCCAGCGGCGCGCGGCAGCGCAACCCTTCATCGAAACGGTCAAGCTCAAGGGCTTCGAGAACCACTATCCCAGCGAACTCTCGGGTGGCATGGCACAGCGGGTCGGCATTGCCCGCGCGCTGTTGCAGAATCCCTCGGTGATCCTGATGGACGAGCCCTTTGCCGCGCTGGATGCGCAGACCAAGATGGAGATGCAGGAAGAACTGGTCGCACTGTGGCAGCGCTACGAGGGCACTATCGTCTTCGTCACCCACAGCGTGGATGAAGCCTTGATCCTGGCCACCAAGGTGGCGGTGATGACGCATCGCCCGGGGCACATGCGCGAGCTGATCGACATCGACCTGGCGCGTCCGCGCGATACCACCACACCCGAATTCAACCAGTACAAGCGCCACGTGCTGAGCCTGATCCGCGAGGAATCGGCGCTGGCCCATGCCGACGCTGCCCTCCTGGCCGCCTGAAAGGAAACCTCATGATCCCACGCACCCTGCTCGGCATGCTCACGCCGTCCTCCAACACCACGCTGGAGCCGGTCACCACTGCCATGCTCGCCGATATTCCTGAAGCCAGCGCCCATTTCGGCCGTTTCCGCGTGACCGAGATTGCGCTGTCCAACCAGGCGCTGGCGCAATTCGATGACAGCGAGATCCTGCGCGCAGCCGAACTGCTCTCGCACGCCAAGGTCGGCAGCATCGCCTGGAATGGCACCTCCTCGGGCTGGCTGGGTTTTGATGCCGATGAACGCCTGTGCCGCCGCATCACCGAAGCCACCGGCATTGCGGCCTGCACCTCGGTGCTGGCCTTGAACGAGATCTTCGACCTCACGGGTGTGAAGCGCTTCGGCCTGGTCACGCCTTATCTGGACGAGGTGCAGGCCGCCATCATCGCGAACTATGCGGCCTCGGGGCTGGAATGCGTGTCCGAACGCCACCTGCGCAAGCAGGACAATTTCTCCTTCTCGGAGGTCGGTGCGGAGGAATTGCGCGCCATGGTGCGTGAGGTAGCCAAGGACAAGCCGCAGGCCATCACCATCTTCTGCACCAACCTGCGCGGTGCACCGCTGGTGGAAGAACTGGAGCGCGAGGTCGGCATCCCGATCTACGACACCATCTCCACCGTGGTCTGGAAGTCGCTGCAGCAGGCCGGTGCCGATCCATCGCGCATCCGCGGCTGGGGCAGTCTGTTCCGCGACGTGCGTTAGCACTGGCACTGGCCGCGTCGGCGGCATCTTCCATTTTCATCTTCTGCCTCACGCCGCGGCCCGTGCCGGCGGCGCGGGGTGATACACGCGCGTTCGAAAGGAATACAGATGGACAGCTTTGACCTGGTGATCCGCAACGGCACCGTGGCGACGGCCGCCGACATCATGCAATGCGATGTCGGCATCAAGGATGGCAAGGTCGCCATGCTGGGACGGGGCCTGCCTCCGGGGCGCGAGGAGATCGATGCCAGCGGCAAGCTGGTACTACCCGGTGGCGTGGATGCACATTGCCATCTGGACCAGCCGATGGAAGAGGGACTGCGCATGGCCGACGATTTTCGCAGCGGCACCATTTCCGCTGCCTGCGGCGGCACGACCACGGTGATTCCTTTCGCGGCCCAGGCCAAGGGTGGTTCTTTGCGCGCGGCGGTGGAGGATTACCATCGTCGGGCTGAAGGCAAGGCGGTGATCGACTATGCCTTCCACATGATCGTCAGCGATCCCAGCGAAGAGGTCTTGAAGCACGAGCTGCCGCAACTGGTGCGCGAGGGCTATACCTCCTTCAAGATCTACATGACCTATGACGATCTCAAGCTCAATGACCGCCAGATCCTCGACCTGCTGGCGCTGGCGCGCAGGGAAGGGGCGCTGGTCATGGTGCACGCCGAGAATGCCGATTGCATCGGCTGGCTCACCGAGCAGTTGGAAGAAGCCGGCCTGACCGCCCCCAAATACCACGCCTACTCGCGTCCGATGATGGTGGAGCGGGAAGCCACTCATCGCGCCATCGCCCTGTCGGAGTTGGTGGACGTGCCCATCCTGATCGTGCATGTCTCCGGCCGCGAAGCCATCGAGCAGATCCGCTGGGCGCACGGCCATGGCCTGCGCATCCATGCCGAGACCTGTCCGCAATATCTGGTACTGACGGCCGATCACCTTGATGACGGCTACCACGGCGCCAAGTGCGTCTGCAGCCCGCCGCCGCGCGACAAGGCCAACCAGCAATATGTCTGGGATGGCCTGGCCAGCGGCTTGTTCACGGTGTTTTCTTCGGACCATGCGCCGTTTCGCTACGAGGATGCGCAGGGCAAGAAACCGGGCGGCCGGGAAGTGCCGTTCCGCTACATCCCCAATGGCACGCCGGGGCTGGAGACGCGCCTACCCATCCTGTTCTCCGAAGGCGTGGGCAAGGGCCGTATCGATCTCAACCGCTTCGTGGCACTGACCGCCACCGACCCGGCCAAGATGTATGGCCTGTATCCACGCAAGGGCACCATCGCCATCGGCAGTGATGCCGACATCGCTATCTGGGACCCGCATCGCGCGGTCACCGTGCGTAACGAGATGCTGCATCACGACGTCGACTACACCCCGTATGAGGGCATGGAGCTGACGGGCTGGCCGGTGCTGACCCTGTCGCGCGGCGAAATCGTCTGGAACGATGGCCAAGTGAGCGCCACCCCCGGGCGCGGTCAGTTCCTGCCCTGCGGCCTGCCTGATCCGGCCAGACCAAAGCAGCGCGTGCCGGACTGAGGGCAAGGCGCTGAAAGATCGTGGTTTGGGGGCGATATGAAGTGATCTGCAGATGTGGTGCGGCAACACGCCCGAAGTGGTGCGTGCCGCACCAAATGGGTTTGTGCAGGTGAATATTCTTTCCAACATGCAGTTGGCCGCAAGAAATGCTGCAAACAGGCTTTCTTGCCATCCAATACGGCAGCACTATTGGTGACCTCTTCTCTACCATGGGAGCCGTTTGGATGCGCTGCAGCATACGCCGGGTGGACCGTTTTGATGGACCTTGCCACGGCGTTGCGGCGCTCCGTTTTCATCCTGGAGCCCGAGATGTCCACCGTCATTGCCACCCCCGTTGCCAACCGCTCTGCGACCCGCACCGCGTCTACCCGGCGCCAGCCGATGAGCCGGCTGTTCCTGCTGGCCGTGGTGCTGGCGATCTGCATCTGGGGCGGTAACTGGCCGGTGATGAAGTTCGGCAGCCAGTTCATCCCGCCGCTGTGGTTCGCGGCCAGCCGCTTCCTGTCGGCGGCCATCCTGAGTTTCGTCATTGCCGCCGCCCTCGGCAAGCTGCGCCTGCCGACCCGCCAGGAGTGGCCGGTGGTGGCCGGGGTGGGAGTGTTGCAGATGGGTCTGTTCACGGCCCTGGTGACCGGCGCCTTGCACTTTGTCATGCCGGGCCGCGCTTCGCTGATCGCCTATGCCACGTCGATCTGGGTGGTGCCGGGCGCGGCGCTGGTGTTGAAGCACAAGTTGAGCACCCAGCAATCGCTGGCCACCGTCTGCAGCTATGCCGGCATGGCCGTGATCGTGCTGCCGGCACTGCTGCACGCGGACATGCATAGCATGATCGGCTACCTGATGCTGGGCGCGGCCTCGCTGTCGTGGGCCATGAACATCCTGCAGATCAAGCTGACGCCGGGCGTGAAGCTGGACTTCGATCTGTTGCCCTGGCAGACCCTGGTGGCGGCCGTGCCGCTGTCCTTGCTGGCCCTGGTGGTCGATGGCGCGCCGACCTTCCTGGCCAATCCGCATTCCTGGGGTGTGATCGCCTATACCGGTCCGTTGGCGACCGCCCTGACTTTCCTGATCGTCTTGCAGATGACCCAGCGACTCTCGCCGGTGACGGTGTCGGTGTGCATGTTGGGCGTGCCGGTGGTGGGCTTGACGCTGTCGTCGCTGATCTTCGGCGAGCAGCTCTCAGGCGACCTGTTGCTGGGCATGGGCCTGCTGTGCCTGGGGTTGGTGTTGCCGGCTTTGCCTGCGCTGGCCACGCGCCGGGTGGCTGGCGGGGCCTGATGGCTTCAGGGTCGCGTCAGCGGTCGGTGAGATAACGCCCGATGCGTTCGCCCAGCAGTTCGCGCAAGGCGCGCACCGTGGGCGAGAGACTCATGCGGTGGGTGCAGACCAGGTTCAGCGGCGAGGCCTCGCCCACATAGTCCGGCAGCAGCGCTTCCAGCCTGCCGTTGCGCAGGTCGGCCAGCACGTCCAGGCGCGACTTGTAGGCAATGCCGCGGCCATCGACGGCCCAGCGGTGTACCAGTTCGCCATCGTCACAGACGCGGTCGCCGCTGACTTGCATCTGCAGCGGCGTACCGTCCTTGAAGAAGGTCCATTGCGAATGCAGCGTATCCGAGAGCAGGTAGCGCAGACAATTGTGCTGGCGTAGATCGGCCGGAGTGCGCGGGCGGCCATGGCGCGCCAGGTAGTCGGGCGAAGCGCACAGCACGCGCCGGTTGTCCGGGGCCAGCGCTAGCGCCACCAGGCTGGAATCCTCGGGCGGGCTGTAGCGAATGGCCACCTCCACCGGTTGGCGGAACATGTCGGCCACGCGGTCGCTGATGCGTACCTGCAGGTTCACCGCCGGATGCTGGGCCTGGAATTCATCGAGCCACTGGCACATCAGATTGCGTCCGAAATCCGAGGGCACCGATAGTGACAGGGTGCCGCCCACCACGCGGCGGCCATGGGCCACCGCATCGCGTCCGGCGTTGACTTCGGCCAGGACATTGCGGGCGTATTGCAGGTAGCGTTCGCCATCGGGCGTGAGGCGCAGGCTGCGGGTGGAGCGGGCCAGCAGGCGCGCGCCCAGTTCGCCCTCCAGGCGCTTCATGGCGGCGCTGGCCACCGCCGGGGTGACGTCGTGCTGGCGGGCAGCGGCGGAGAGGCTGCCGTTGTCGGCGGCGCAGACGAAGATGGTGAGGTCTTCCAGGCGGATCATGAGCAGAGACAATGAAGAAGTGGGATCGAAGCCCTCATTCTACTTTCAATTATTTTTTGAAAATGTTTCTGCCCCGCTGCGCTTTTTTGAAACCGCATCCTGGCCGATGATGTCACGCAAGCCGCACTCTCAGATTCATGAGCATTAAGCGCGCTTTAATACTCAACATCAGACCCATTCAACGGAAGGAAATACCATGAGCCTGCTCTCCGCCGCCCGCAAGCGTCACTCCACCAAGGCCTTCGACCCCAGCCGCAAGATCCCCGCATCCATCATCGCCGAGCTGCGCGAACTGCTGCGCCTGGCGCCATCCTCGGTGAACTCGCAGCCCTGGCACTTCGTCATCGCCGCCAGCGAGGCTGCCAAGGCGCGCATCGGCAAGGCGGCCGAGGCCGGTCATCCCTACAACCTGTCCAAGATCACCAATGCCTCGCACGTGATCGTGCTGTGCGCCCGCACCGCCATCAGCGAGCCGCACCTGGAGGCCGTGCTGGCCAAGGAAGAAGCCGATGGCCGCTTCGGCGATGCCCAAGCCAAGGCCGGTCAGCATGGTTCGCGCCTGCTCTACAGCAACCTGCATCGCTATGAATTGAAGGATGCCCAGCACTGGATGGAAAAGCAGGTCTATCTGGCCCTGGGCACGCTGCTGCTGGGCGCGGCCGAACTGGAAGTGGATGCGGTGCCGATGGAAGGCTTCAATGCCAAGGTGCTGGATGAGGAACTGGGGCTGCGCGAACAGGGCTACACCAGCGTGGTGCTGGTGGGCCTGGGTTACAGCGGCGCCGACGACTTCAATGCCAAGCTGCCCAAGTCGCGTCTGGCGGCCGAGACGGTGTTTACTGAACTCTGATGCGCAACCGGCGCTGCTCCGTCACACCTGATGGATCAGCGCATTGGCCGCCTGCTGCAAGGCCGGCAGGACGCGGACCAGCGTCTGTTCCTGCGATTCGACCGCCATCGGAAAGCTCAGACTGAGCGCGCCGATCACCTTGGCATGACGGTTCTTGAGCGGCACCGCGATGCCGCGCACGCCGCTCTGCAATTGCTGCTCCACCAGTGCATACCCCTGCTGGCGCGCCTGCGCGATCAGCTCGTAGAGACGATTCGGATCGGTGATGGTATGCGGGGTGAAGGGCGTCATGGCGCAGGTGGCCAGCCAGGCGCGTACCTGTTGCTCGGGCAGTGCGCCCAGCATGACGATGCCCGGTGAGGCCAGTTGCGCCGGCACTCTCGCGCCCAGCACGAAGCCGGTGGTCATGACGCGGGTGGCGCCGTTGCGGGCGATGAAGACCAGCTCCCAGCCATCGAGCACGCTGGCATACACCGCTTCACCGGTCTGGCCGGTGATCTGTTGCAGGTGCGGCTGCAGGATGCGCGGCAGTGGCGCCGAATCGAAATAGGACCAGCCGACCTTCAGCACCCGCGGCGTGAGGGCGAAGGTCTTGCCTTCGCTGTGCAAGTAGCCCAGGTGTTCCAGCGTCAACAGGTAGCGCCGCGCCGCCGTGCGCGAGAGGCCGGTGCGGGCCGCTACCTGGGCCGAGGTCATGCGCTGGTTGTCGTAGTCGAAGGCTTCCAGGATCAGCAATCCCTTTTCCAGCCCGGCGATCCAGTCGCGCCGCGACAGGCCGCCGGTGCTGCTGTCTTCGGTTTCTGCTGAGGCTGATGCTGCAGCTGCTGCGCTGTGGTCGATCTCGCTCATCGTCCAGGCTCCCTCTTCATACCCACATCATCAAGGTATTGGCCGTGGTCTGCAGTGCCGGCAGGCCGCGCGCCAGGGCTTCTTCGCGCGAGCAGGCGGCCAGGTTGGAGGTCACGCTCAAGGCGCCGATGACGCGGCCGCTGCGGTTCTTGACCGGGATGGCGATGCCGCGCATTCCCATCTCGAACTGGTTTTCGGTGATGCCGTAACCCTGCTTGCGCATGGTGAGGATTTCCTGGAACAGCGCGGCCTTGTCGGTCATGGCCATGTGGGTGTGCGGGATCAGGGTCACGCGTTCCAGGTAGGCCTGGATCTCGGCGTCTTCCCGCATCCCCAGCAAGACCCGACCGGCAGTGGTGGTGTAGGCCGGCAGGCGGGTGCCGGGTTCGAAGCCGGCATTGACCAGTTGCGCCGCCGTCACGCGGGTGACGTAGACGATCTCATCGCCATCGAGCAGCGAGAAATTGGTGGATTCCTGCAATTGCTGCGTGAGCCGCTGCAGGAAGGGCACCACCGCACGCGGTACGCGCGCCGACTCCAGGTAGGACTGGCCCAGGTTCAAGAGGCGCGGCATGAGCCAGAACTTCTTGCCGTCCGAGGCCGCCATGCCGGTATGCACCAGCGTCAACAGGTAGCGGCGCGCCGCGCTGCGGGTCAGGCCCACGCGCTCGGCCACCTCGCTGGCGGTCAATTGGGGGGAGTCGCTGTTGAAGGCGGTGATGACGTCGAAACCCTTCATCAATCCTTCGATCAGGTCACGCTTCTGGATGTCCAGGTCTACCGGGCTTTGGTCGATCATCGTAAAAAATATCCAAAAATGAGTGATTGCCGAACATCTTGCGCGATTATCGCACGTTTAGCTTCATTTTAGCCTTTTGGTGGGGGTGGGGCTTGGCTATACTCGGCTCCGAGACAAATCATCGGGATCATGATGAACACCATAGAAAACAATCCTGTCCCCACCAACCCGCTGGGCATCGATGGCATCGAGTTCATCGAATACGCCACCACCGAGCCGTTGGCGCTGGGCGCCGTGCTGGAGCGCATGGGGTTCGAGCAGGTCGGCCGGCACCGTTCGCGCGAAGTGGTGCTCTACACCCAGGGCGGGATGAACGTGATCGTCAATGCCGACGTGTCGGCTTGGTCCGGCTTCGACCATGAGGTGCAGGCCACCAACCTGAGCGCCATCGCGCTGCGGGTGCGCGATGCCAATGAAGCCTATCGCCGTGTGACCGAACTGGGGGCCTGGCCGATTCCGACCCGGGCCGGGGCGATGGAATTGAATATTCCGGGCGTGCATGGCTGTGGCGACTCGATCATCTATTTCGTCGATCGCTATCGCGACTTTTCCATCTACGACGTCGATTTCAAGCCATCCAGCCAGGAACGCCGCACCACCACGGCGCTCTCGGGCTTGCATTTCTTCGGCCTGGTGCAGGCGGTGGGGCCGGATCGTACGCGTGAGTGGATCGACTTCTATTCCACCCTGATGGGTTTTTCGGTGCTGCCGGAAGGGCAGTTCTTCGGCATCCTGCCCAAGGGCACATTGCTGGCCAGCCCTTGCCGCCAGTTCTACATCCAGTTGGTGGAGCCGCCCGAGGGTACCGAAGACATCCATTGGGAAGAAGAATGGCTGCGCCTGGGCCTGGGCACGCCCGACGTGTTGCAGGCGGTGCGGCAATTGCAGGAGCGCGGCGTGATCTTCGTCGACCGCGCGCCTACCCAGATCAGCGAGCGCGGTGCGCTCACCCAGCTCTACAAGGGCGGCGTCAGTTTCGAACTGGTACGCAGCCAGAAAGACAAGAATTGAGATCATGAAGGAAATCACAGGTACCACCCGCATCTTCCCTGTCATCGGCTGGCCGGTGGAACAGGTGAAGGCGCCGACCCTCTTCAATGCCTACTTCAAGCATCACGACCTGGATGCACGCGTCATCCCGTTCAAGATCGAGCCGCAGCGCTATTGCGAAGCGGTGCGCATGTTCATGAAGACGGAAAACGTGGGCGGCATCTTCGTTTCCATCCCGCACAAGCCCATGACGCTGGAGGCGGTCGAGCAAGCTACCTTGCGCGCCCGCGTGGCCGGCGCCTGCAATGCGGTGTATCGCGATGCCCAGGGAGTGATCTGGGGCGACCTGATCGATGGCGAGGGCTTCATCCGGGCGCTGGCCCGTACCGCCGGCGAGCAGCCGCTGGTGTGGCACCGCACGCGCGCCCTGGTGGTGGGCACCGGTGGCGTCGGTTGCGCCATCGTGGCATCGCTGGCGGCACAGGGCGTGGCCGAGATCAGTGTCTTCGATACCAATCGCGCCGGCGCCGAAGCCTTGCTGGCACGGGTGGCGGCGGCCTTCCCGGCGACCCGGGTGCGCTTTGCCCAGCCCGACGCCAGCGGTTTCGATCTGTTGGTCAACTGCACCCCGCTGGGGATGCATGTGGGCGACCCCATGCCCTTCGCGCTGGAAGGCGTCAACCGCCAGGCCATCGTGGCCGATTGCGGCATGAAGATCGAGATGAGCCAGTTGCTGGTGCAGGCCCAGGCGCAGGGGTGCCGCATCCAGAAGGGCAAGGAAATGCTGATCGAACAGGCGCCACTGTATCTTGAGCTGTTCGGCTGGCCGGGCGTGTCGGCGGATGACTTCCGCACATTGGAGGCATTGTGAACCTCGATCATTTCGGCATGGACACCATCACCCTGCCGGGTGGGCTGGAGTCCAAGTTGCAGGCCTCCAAGGCGGCCGGCTTCTCGCAGATCATGCTGTGGTCCAAGGATCTGGTAGGCCATCCGGGCGGGCTGGACGCCGCCGTCAAGCTGGTGCGCGACAGTGGCGTACGGGTCACCGGCATCCAGGTCATGCGCGACTACGAGGGCTTGCAAGGTACGCTGCACGACTACAAGGTGGACGTGGCCAAGAACCTGCTGCAGATCTGCAAGGCGGTCGGTTCGCCCTTGCTGCTGGTGTGTTCGTCCACTTCGCAACATGCCAGCGGCGATGCGCGCCACATCGCGCGCGACCTGTCCAAGCTGGCCAATCTGGCGGTGCCGCTGGGCATCCGCGTGGGCTTCGAGGCGCTGTCTTGGGGGCGGCACATCAACCAGTACATGCAGGCCTGGGAAGTGGTGGAGATGGCTGACCATGCCAACCTGGGCGTGGTGATCGATTCCTTTCATATCCTCGCCAACCGCGGCGCGCTGGAAGACCTGGACGCCATTCCTGGCAAGCGCATCGTGATGGTGCAGTTGTCGGACTTCATGTGGCGTGAAATCCGCACCCCCGAGGAGCGGCTGGAGACGGCGCGCCACCTGCGCGTCTTCCCCGGCGAGGGCGAGCATTCGCTGGAGCTCTCGGATATGGTGCGGCGCCTGCATCGCAGCGGTTATCGCGGCGACTACAGCTTTGAAGTGTTCAATGATGATTACCTGCAGATGTCGCCGGCCGTGGTCGCCGAGCGGGCAAGGCGCTCGGCCAAGTGGGTCACCGATCAGGTGCTGCGACGCGGATTGCGGGTGCGTGAACCGGTGGCAGCCTGACGCCGGTTTGCAGCAGTAGCGCCGGCTCGCCAAAACAATAACGATTGCGAGCGGGTTTGAGGATGTCGTCCCGGTGCCGGGCCGCATCAACACAACAGAGGAGACGACATGACACCGCAGCATCCCCCATCCTGATTTCGCTCCGGCATGATGGCCGGCGCAGTTCCCCGTTCTTGCCATTCCCGCGTCGATGATGCACGCCTTGCCATGTCTGGGCAGGGCGGGCTCTTGCCCGTAGGAAGGCTGATCCACTTCATCACAAGCATAACGACAACAGAGATCATCGAGACATGAAGCAACTATCCTTACGCACGCCGGTGGCCATGGGCCTGCTGCTGGCCGCCTCCGGCACGGCGTTGGCGCAGAGCGCCAGCAACGTTACCCTGTACGGTACCGTGGACCAATACCTGGGCTACATGCGCAGCAGCAGCGGCAAGAGCCTGTGGGCCCTCAACGATGGCGCCATCCTGCGCAGCCGTATCGGTTTGAAGGGGTATGAAGACCTGGGCGCTGGCTATGCGGCCACCTTCACGCTGGAAAACGGTTTTTCGGGTGACACCGGTGGCTTGGCCGACAGCAGCCGCCTGTTCGACCGTCAGTCCTGGGTCGGCATCAAGACCCCGGCGGCCGGCGAGTTCCGTATCGGGCGCCAGAACAGCGTGCCCTTCTTCATCGGCGGCGCCATCGACTATACCGAGCGCACCACTTACGGTTCCATCATCAATACCTTTGGCGTGCCTTCGCGCTTCGACAATGACCTGTCCTGGAAATCGCCGCGCTGGGCCGGTATCCAGTTCGATCTCCACTACGCCATGCCGGAGACCGCAGGCGAGGGATTGGGGCGGCGTGGTGTGTATCAGCTCGGGGTGGATTACACTAGCGGCCCGTATCGTGCCGGTTATGCCGGATTGATGGCAAAACCCAATGCCGGCGGCCGCTACGACAATACGGTGCAATACCATAACGTGTATGCCGACTACGACTATGGCCCGGGCAAGATCTACCTGGCCTACGTGCGCAGCAACAACACCACCGCCAACGCCAATGGCAACAATGCCGCGACCATCCTCAACAATGTCAGCAACCCCAACAATTTCTTTGCCGGTAACGATCCCAATATCCAGCGCTTCTACAATGTCTACCAGATCTCGGCGGACTATCGCCTGACGCCCCAATTGCGCATCGGCGCGCTCTACGGGGTCATGGTCGATACCTCCCACAAGGAGGGCGGCGCCCAGGGGGGCAACATCGGCGCCTACTACGACCTGTCCAAGCGCACCACGCTGTATGGCTTTGCCAACTATATGAAGAACCAGGCCAATGCCGGCTGGCGCTTCAGCGGTTCGGCCGGGCCGGGCAGCAACCTGGCCGGGGCCGACATCAATGGCAAGAGCCTGGTGGGCCTGCAGATGGGCATCCTGCATCGCTTCTGAATTTCTTCATTTTCCGGCAAGCCGGCCCGCTCCACCAGGGCGGCTTGCCCAGCATTACCCGACGGAGACATCATGCAATCCTCACATACCAACGATCACACGCAGCAGAGCAAGAAGGCCGCCGCCAGCGGCTGGATTGGCTCGGCGCTGGAATACTATGACTTTTTCATCTATGCCACGGCAGCCTCGCTGATCTTCCCGCAGCTGTTCTTCCCCAAGGGCGATCCGACCACCGCCATCATCGCCTCGCTGGCCACCTATGGCGTGGGCTACGTGGCGCGTCCCATCGGCGCCTTCGTGCTGGGCCACCTGGGCGATACCCACGGGCGCAAGAAGGTGCTGCTGTGGTGCATGTTCCTGATGGGTTTTTCCACCATCGGGGTGGGCCTGCTGCCGACCTATGACCAGGTCGGCCTGTGGGCGCCGGCGCTGCTGGTGCTGTTGCGTCTGGCGCAGGGCTTTGCGGTGGCTGGTGAAATTTCCGGGGCCAGTTCCATGATTCTGGAGCACTCGCCCTTCGGGCGGCGCGGTTACTACTCCAGCTTCGCTCTGCAGGGCGTGCAGGCCGGGCAGATCCTGGCCGCCGCCGTGTTCCTGCCACTGGCGCACTACATGCCCACCGAGCAGTTCAATGTGTGGGGCTGGCGCATTCCCTTCCTGTTGAGTTTCCTGGTCATCATCGTTTGCTGGATCATCCGCCGCAAGGTCGACGAAACCCCGGTCTTCAAGGCCGCCGACCAGCAGGAACTGAAGCGCCGCTCGCCGGTGGTGGAAGCCTTCCGCGATTGCACGCCTAATATGCTGCGGGTGGTCTGCATGGCATTGATGAATGTCATTCCGGTGGTGGCCACCATCTTCGGTGCCGCCTATGCGGTGCAGCCGGCCTATGGCGTGGGCTTTGCCAAGGATGTCTATCTGTGGATTCCGGTGGTAGGCAATATCGTGGCGGTGCTGGTGATTCCCTACGTGGGCAAGCTGTCGGACCGCATCGGTCGCCGCCTGCCCATCGTCGTCGGCTCGCTCCTGGCAGGGCTGTTTGCCTTCGCCTACCTGTATGCCATCAGCATCCGCAATGTCGAACTGGCCTTCGTCATGTCGATCCTGATGTGGGGTGTGGTGTACCAGGGATATAACGCCGTGTTCCCCAGCTTCTTCCCGGAACTGTTCCCGGCTCGTGCTCGCGTGTCGGCCATGGCCATCGGCCAGAACCTGGGTACGGCGATCACCGCCATGCTGCCGGCGCTCTTTACTGCGGTGGCGCCGCCGGGGGCCAGCCACATCTGGCTGACGGTGGGCAGCATCGCCTTTGGTATCACCATCGTGGCCGCACTGGCGGCCATGTCGGCCCGCGAGACTCACCGTATCCCGCTGGAGAAGCTCGGTGAAGCCGATGCCCAGCCGCTGCCCAAGAATGAGTATGAACGTTTGCGTCACCAGGCGGAATTGGAGGGGCGCTTGGCCAAATCGTGATCGAGATGACCGCGGCTGGTACCGCGCAGCTCATGAGCAACGCTGTTCCTGGCAAAAGGAGTAGCGTTTTTCGTTGGTGCGGCGTCAAGCTGTGCTGTCGCTCATGTGCGGCTCTTTTTCTTCACTGACCGGTGCAACTTTCGCCCTGGATGGCGGCCTTAGTCATGTCTTTGGCAATCGTATAATGACGAGAAGTCATTAAATCTTTGCACAATAAAAAACTTGACTTCCATCCCCATGAGCGATCATCCGCAGTCCAATCCGCCCCTAGCCTCTCCAGCGCAGCGTCCCAGCCGTATTTCGCTGCTCAGTACGGGCATTGGCGGTTTCGATGAGATCCTCGGGGGCGGCTTGCCCGAAGGCAGTCTCTATCTGATCCAGGGACTGGCCGGTAGCGGCAAGACCACGCTGGCCTCGCAGGTGGGGTTTGCCCAGGCGCGCAGCGGCAAGCCGGTGATGCTATTGACCCTGATTGCCGAATCGCACGCCAAGATGCTCAATCATGTGAGCAACTTCGATTTCTTCGATGACAGCCTGGTCGGCGACCGGATGCAGATGTTGAGCGGCTATGGCGCGCTGGCCAAGGAAGGCTTGCGCGGCCTGCTGCGCCTGCTCAGTGCCGAACTGAATCGCCATCGTCCCAGCATGTTGATCATCGACGGCTTCCGCGCGGTGCGCGATTCCGGTCCGTCCGACCTGAACCTGTCGGAATTCATGCATTCGCTCAATGCGCTGGTGTTCACCATGAACTGCACCACGCTGCTGCTCTCGCCGGTGGAGGGCAACCTGCCCGAATCCGAGAACACCCTGGTCGATGGCGTCATCGAACTGAGCCAGTACGAGTCGGGGATGCAACTGGTGCGCGAGATCAAGGTGTTCAAGCTGCGCGGCGCCAATCACCTGCTGGGCAAGCATGTCTTCGAGATCAACCAGAGCGGGGTGGAGATATTCCCGCGCTTCGAAGCCACCGCCACCCGTGCCGGCAAGGTACCCGGCACCTCCGACCGCTACGTCAGCGTCGGCATCCCGTCTTGGGACAAGTGCATCGGTGGCGGCGTGGTCAGTGGTTCGCTCACCTGCCTCTTGGGCAGCCCCGGGGTGGGCAAGACCCTGATGGGTTTGCATTTCATCGAGCAAGGCTTGAAGGATGGGCAGCAATGTCTGATCCTGGGGTTCTATGAATCACCCGAACGCCTGCTGGCCAAGGCGCGCAAGGCGGGAATGCAGCTCGATGAGCACATCGCCAGCGGCGCCTTGCAGATGATGTGGCAATTGCCGCTGGAAATGCTGTGTGACGACCTGGCCAAGCGCATGTTGGACAACATCGCCCGCCGTGGCGTGACGCGGCTGTTGATCGATGGCGTCGATGGCCTGCGCAGCATCGTGGTGCAGCAGCAGCGGATGCGCCCCTTCCTGGTGGCGCTGACCAATGAATTGCGCGCGCGCGGGGTGACCACCTTCATCACCGAGCAATTGCCGTATTTCCGCGAATCCCGTCCCCAGGTCGATCCCAGCTCTTCGCAGCTGTATGAAAACATGATGCTGCTGGAATACGTGGTCAAGGATGACGTCAACCGGCGCCAGATCTCGGTGATGAAGCTGCGCGAAAACGGCTATGACGGCGCCAGCCGGCTGATGAATATTTCGGACGCCGGCATTGAGATCGACGGCCTGGTATCGGCGGCGTCTGCTTCCTCTTCCGTTCCCTCTTCCGCGCCGGTTGCGGATGGACGTTGACCATGTCCGGCGTGTCTCCCCCACAGCAGGCGGTGCTGCCGCTGCTCCTCATCGTCGATGACGAGATCGATATCACCGATACCTATGCCATGCTGCTGGAGCTGCATGGCTATCGGGTGGTGAGCGCCATCCACGGTGCCGATGCGCTGACCAAGGCGCAGCAGCAATGGCCCGACCTGGTCATCTCGGATTGCATGATGCCGGTGATGAACGGACTGGAGCTGTGCGCCGCCCTGCGCGCCTTGCCGGGTGGCCCGGCGCTGCCCATCATCCTGTGCAGCGGCGCCCCGGAGCGCCACGATCTGTCGCAATCCAGTCACAACCTGTTCCTGCGCAAGCCGGTCTTCTTCGAGCGCCTGCTGCAGGAAATCCAGCGTCTGCTGCCCACGCGCTCCTGATCCTGCCCGCCCGCTCGGGCCTTCCTCCTACTCGCATTAAATCCGCACATCTCTTGCGTCAACGCAATGTTGTCGAGAGTTTCAGGAATTTCCTGATATCGCATTTCGTCGCCAACCATCACCATCCTTCACAACAAGTCACCGCAATGGTCGGGGCGGGGTGAATGGCAGGAGGGAATGGGGTGGGGACCAACAATGAAGAACAGACGGTACTGGTCGTGGAAGACCATGCCGAGTCGCGCGAGATGCTGTGCGACCTGCTGCGCAAGGGCGGCTTGAATGTCCTGGCTGCGGCCGATGGCGTGGATGCCATCGCGCTCATGCAGGATCATGCACCGGACCTGGTGTTGACCGATCTGCGGATGCCGCGCATGGATGGCATGGAGCTGGCGCGCTACATCAAGTCGCATGAACGCTATGCGCAGATTCCGGTGGTGCTTATCAGTGCCCACCTGCCGGCGGCCAGTGCGCGCATTCCCATGATTGCGGCTTTTCTTCTCAAACCTTGCTCGGTCGATCATCTGTTCGGCACGCTCACGCTGCTGTTGCGCCAACGCGCGCAAAGCCACGCCCGGCCAAGTTTTCAGGTGTAAGGAATCTGCGAGTTTTTATGATTTTATGCGCAGATATTTTCTGTATAACGTTGTGATTATGGAAATTCTCCCCGTGCCTGAGGGCTGGTCCGCAAGGCAGTAACGGACAGTGTGCGGGGAGGCTCCGGTAGTCATAAAAACAGGTTCGTCCAGAACAATAGAGTGATGAAAGTACTAATCGTAGAAAGCGATCTCGACTGGCGCAATACCTTGAGCACCCATGTTGGGGAATTGGGTTACGAAATCTCGGTCTGCTCCTCGCTGGGCCAGGCCAGGGACATTCTCAGGTGCCGCCAGCCAGACATGTTGCTATCCGACATCGGCTTGCCAGATGGCAGCCTCTCGCCCGAACTGGCTTCGCTGCGCCAGCATTTTCCCTCCATGGGCATCGTCATCCTCACCGCGGCCACCCGCAGTGAAGAGCGCTTGCGCTGCATGAGCGATGGGGCCGACTATTACCTGGTCAAACCGGTCAAGCTCGATGAGGTCTCGGCCACCCTGACGGCCCTGGCGCGCCGCATGAAGACCGCGCCGCACCAGAGTTCGCCGCAGTCGGAGAAGTGGGCCTTCAACCGCAAGTCGGGGCGTCTGTCCAGCAATGGCAAGGTGGCGCTGCAATTCACCGACAAGGAAAGCACCGCCCTGGCGGCGCTGTTGCAAAGCCCCAACTATCCGGTATCGCACACGCAATTGTTCGACCTGCTGCGCTCCGGGGGCGAGGAATATGACGCCCACCGCATCGACGCCCTGATCTATCGGGTGCGCCAGAAATTGCGCTCCTTGCCGGAGGCGCCGATGCAGATCCGCAACATCTATGGCGAAGGCTTCCTCATGCTGCGCCGTAGTTCGGCGGTCGATATCGTGCTCGAATCCTGAGCGGACCTGCCGCCACCGGCAGATCGTGGAAATTTCCTTCACTTCTTCATCAAGCTCGCGTTGCAGAGGGTGCTGCACTGCGGGCTTGCCTGTCTGAACCTTCACTTGGCCTTCCTCAGAGGGCGAGCCGATGCTGCACTTGGCCCCGATCCCGGCAAGAAATGCTGCGCCGCGAAAGTTTTGCCGCTTTCGGTTATCATGGAGCCAGTTTCGACGCTAAATCGTAGTTCTCCGCTTTAGATTTTCCGCTGAATCTGTCCTTCGCAGACATGCCGTCTGCGGCCACCCGACCGACAAGTTGAAGCAGGCATTGCGGCCCGCCGCGTCATCTCATTGCCCATGGGTTTTGCCCCTGGCCGAGTTGCGCGGCACGGGCCGGATCGCTGCTTTGCCGTTAGTGAACCATCATGACCACTTCCGCTGAATTTACCGGGGCCCTCAACGAGTCCCAGCATCGCCCTCTGACTTCTTCCGACTACCGCACCCTGGGCCTGTCTGCCCTCGGTGGCACGCTGGAGTTCTACGACTTCGTCATCTACGTGTTCTTCGCCGCCGTGGTCGGCAAGTTGTTCTTCCCGGCTGACATGCCCGAATGGCTGCGCATGTTGCAGACCTTCGGCATCTTCGCTGCCGGTTACCTGGCGCGTCCGGTGGGCGGCATCATCATCGCCCACTATGGCGACGTGATCGGTCGCAAGCGCATGTTTACGCTGTCGATCTTCTTGATGGCCGTGCCTACGCTGGTGATCGGCCTCTTGCCGACCTATGCCAGCATCGGCGTGGCCGCGCCCATCCTGCTGCTGTTGATGCGCACCCTGCAGGGCGCGGCTATCGGCGGTGAAATGCCGGGCGCCTGGGTGTTCGTGGCCGAGCACGTGCCGGCCAACCGTTACAGCTTCGGCGTCGGTTCGCTGACGGCCGGCATCACCGGCGGCATCCTGCTGGGTTCGCTCATGGGCATCTTCATCAACAGCGTCTATCAACCGGCCGAGGTGGCGGCGTATGCCTGGCGCATTCCCTTCCTCCTGGGCGGCGTGTTCGGTCTGGTGTCGGTCTATCTGCGTCGCTACCTGGAAGAGACGCCGGTGTTCCGCGAACTGGCTGCGCGCCGCAAGCAATCCCATGAACTGCCCTTGAAGACGGTGCTGCGCGAACATCGTGGCGCCAGCCTGCTCACGGCGGGCATGACCTGGTGCTTGTCGGGCGCAGTGGTGGTGGTGATCCTGATGACGCCGTCCTATCTGCAGACTGTGCACCACCTGCCGGCCAAGCTGGTAATGCAGGCCAACTGCGCCGGCACCCTGATGCTGACCATCGGTTGCCTGCTCATCGGCTGGCTGTGCGACCGCATCGGCACCCGCGCCAGCATGATCCTCGGCTGGGGCGGCCTGGGCTTGTCGAGCTGGTGGTTCTATGGCCAGTTGCCGGGTTCGCCCGAGTCGCTGATCTGGGGCTATGCGCTGGTGGGTCTGTTCGTGGGCAGCATTGCACTCACCCCCATCGTCTCCACCCGCGCCTTCCCGCCGCCGGTGCGCTTTACCGGTCTGTCCTTCGCCTACAACATGGCCTATGCCATCTTTGGCGGGCTCACGCCGGTGCTGATCTCGCTGTGGATCAAGGCCGACCCGCAAGGCCCGGCGCTGTATGTGATCGGCCTGTCCATCCTGGGCGTGCTGCTGGCCTTTGTGCCGATGAGCAGCAAGGGCTATCGCGCCTGATACTTCCCTCCGTCATGCCTGGCGCAAAACGCCAGGCCAACGGTGCGGGCACTACATCTCCAGCGTCATTGCATGATGGCTTTGTTCAGTCTTGAAGACGCTGACGGCGCCAGTGAGGATCTGCGCCTGATCACGCAAGCTGGAGGCAGCAGCCGCAGCTTCTTCCACTAACGCGGCGTTCTGCTGGGTGACCTGGTCCATTTGTCCAATGGCCAGGTTGACCTGGTCGATACCATTGCTCTGCTCCTGGCTGGCAGCGGCGATGTCCTCCATCAACTGGGCCACGCGCTTGACCGAATCCACGGTCTCTTCCATGACTGCGCCGGCATCGTTGACCAGGTTGCCGCCAGAGCTGATCTTCTGCAACGACGCTTCGATCAATTCCCGGATCTCCTTGGCGGCGCTGGCCGAACGCTGTGCCAGGCCGCGCACTTCTGAGGCCACCACGGCAAAGCCGCGCCCTTGCTCGCCGGCCCGCGCTGCTTCGACGGCGGCGTTGAGGGCCAGGATATTGGTCTGGAAGGCAATGCCATCGATGACGTTGATGATATCGACCATGTGGCTGGAACTCTGCTTGATATCGTTCATGGTGGCGACCACCTGGTTGACGATGCCGCCGCCGTTTTCGGCCTGCTTCCTGGCTTGCGCCATCAGTACATTGGCCTGGAGGGCGTTGTCGGCATTTTGCTTGACCGTCGACGTCAGTTCCTCCATCGAAGAGGCGGTCTGCTCCAGGCTGGCCGCCTGTTCTTCGGTGCGCGACGACAGGTCCAGGTTGCCCGAGGCGATTTCTGCGGAGGCCGTGGTGATGGAATCGGTACTGTGGCGTACCTGGGTGACGGCTTGCGTCAGCGCCTTGCTCATCTCCTGCAGGGCGCGCAGCAAACGCCCCATTTCATTGGTGCCACCCACTTCGATGGACTGGGTGAGATCGCCACTGGCAATGCGTTGGGCCACCTCGATGGCACTATTCAAGGGGCGGTTGATGCTGCGGATGAGCCACAGCCCGATGAGGCTACCCACGAGGATGGAGCAGATGATGGCGGCGATGGAAAAACTGCGGAAGCTCTGGTAGCGCTGCTGGGAGTTTTCGTATTCGGACTTGGCTACCTCTGTCTGCAGCTGGATCAGTGCATTCATGGTTTCTGTAATGGAGGTGGCGTAGCGGGCAATATCACCGTGGATGAGCGTCGCCACGGTCTTCATGTCTCCGCCATTCAAGGCATTGAGCGCTGGCGCAAAGCCTTTTTCATCCAGCAGCTTTTGTTCGCGCACCAGGGTGTCTGCAAGTGCTTTCTCATCGGGGGTCAGATAGGTGGCGAGATAGTCTTTCCACACCTTGTCGCGCACACTTTCTTCCTTCTTGAAGGAAGCAATGTGAGTGGCAAGCTCTTCCTGGCTTGAGACCAGGGCTCTTGCAATATTGATCTGCATCTTGTTGGAGGAGCGAATGACCTGGTCCAGCTGGCTTAGCGCGATGAGCCGGTCTTCATAGACGGTTTTCAACGAGTTGTTGACGTTGATGAGCGAGATCAGGCTGGTGGTGCCGATCAGGAAGCTAATCACCAGTAAAAAGCCGATGACGGTGATGAGGCGGGTTTTGATGGTCAGGTTCGCAAACATGGCGAGCTTCTCCTAAATGCAGAGTCAGGGGACGATAGGGGGACGAGGGGAAAAGAGCCTTGCTCTGACTGACGGACGCGATGTTCGCATCTTTTCTTTGCATGAAAGTCAAGTTTCACGTTCTTGGCTTCCACTTTCTTTCTGTCAGGTAGACGGAAGATATTACAAATTTAATATATTTTGTATTTTTAAATTGCAACATATGATAAATATGTGGTTTCGCGAGAATGTGGGCAGCTTGTAAAACCTCTTGTGCGTCTGCCGTCTTTCCCCCGGGACGCTCGCGTACAATGCTGGCCATTGCCGCAATGGCTGCACGGTGCGCTGCCAACGACCTCCACCATGTTCCTCTCCTTCCTGACTACGCGCCTGTGCCGGCGCGCTTCCTGGATACTCCTGGCCGTGCTGCTGGCCGCCTGTTCGCGGCTGTCCACCCCCACCCCCCGTCTGGCCCAGGATGTCTACGTATGGCAGCGCCAGTGGACCCCAGCGCTACGCAATGCCCTGTCGGCCTCCAATGCCCATGTGGCGCGCTGGCATGTGCTGGCCGCGGAACTGGGCGCCTCGGGCCGCTGGATCGACATCGAACCGGAGGCCGCCGTGCTGGCCGACACGGGGCGGCCCCTGCTGCTGACGGTGCGTCTGAACGGGCAGTTGGCGCGTTTCGATGGCGCTGCCATCCAGGCCCATCTGCTGGAACTGCTGACGGCCTGGCGCGCGCGCGGGCTGCAACCGGCGGCGCTGGAAATCGACTATGACTGCGCCACGGCGCGCTTGCCCGACTACACCGCCTTCCTGCAAGGGCTCAAATCCCGCATCGCGCCCTTGTCGCTGGCCGTGACGGCCTTGCCGACCTGGCTGGCCAGCCCGCAGCTGTCGGCCTTGCTGGCCGTGGCCGACGAATCGACCCTGCAGGTACACGCCGTGCTGGACCCGCGCCTGGGGCTGTTCGATGCGCAACGGGCGCAGGACTGGATGCAGCAGTATGCGGTGCGCACCCGTCATCCCTGGCATGTGGCGCTGCCGGCCTACGGTTCGCGCGTGAGCTGGGATGGGCAGGGGCGCATCGCCGCCGTCGAGAGCGAGCGGGCTCTGCTGGCTGGTGGCGTGGGGCGTGAGCTGATGGCCGAGCCGCGCGTGATGGCGCGCTTCGTGGCGCAACTGGAAGCGCAGGCGCCTGCCGGTCTGGCCGGCATCACCTGGTTCCGCCTGCCCACCGGCGACGACCGCCGCGCCTGGAGCCTGGCGACCTGGATCGCCGTGCTGCAACGCCAACCTTTGAAGGACGGCCTCACCGTCCGACTGGTGGCCGCTGCTGGCGAGCCGGGGGCGGCCAGCGATATCCGCCTGGACAACGCCGGCAACGCCGATGCTGCCTTGCCGCTGCGTGTGCGCATAGGGCGGCGCCAGCCAGAGCAGCCGGGGAACGCTTGCAGCGGCGACGGCATCAATGGCTACACCTTGGAAAACGATGCCCAGGGACGCTATCTGCGCCTGGAGCAGGCCGGTCTCTTGCGCGCCGGTAGCAGTCGCAGCATAGGATGGCTGCGCTGCGCCGCTGGCGTGCCCGCCCCCGACATCACACTGGAAATGGGATCCTGATGAAACAAATGAAGCTTTCTGCCAGCGGCAGCGCCAAGTCCGGCCTGCCCGGCGCCAGCCACATGAGTCGCATGAAGAAAATCGCCTACGCCGCCAGCGGCTTGCTGGTCCTGGGCGCCGCCACCGTGGTGGCCTGCGGGCCGGACTTCCCGCTGCAACTGCTGGATGACCGCGCCGGCACCTTGCGCAATACCCCCAACAATTCCTTCGCCTGGGAAGTGGCGCACCTGGTGACGCCCACCGACAAGTTGCAAGCCGACGAAGGCAGCGGCTATGAACACAATGCCGCGCGAGCGGATGATCCGCGCTCCTTGCAGATGCTGGAAAAAGGCCAGCTGGATGCGGCGCAGTGGACGGCGCTGCAGGCCATGCGCGCCGCCCCCGATGGCCAGAGCGCCTATGCTGCCGGCGCGGCACTGCCCCCGGCCATCCGCCTCTATACCGCCGGTGCTCAGGATTTCCGCGCCAATGCACTGGAGGCGGCACGCCAGCGCTTCGAAGCAGTATTGGCGCTGCCAGCGCCACAAGCCCGCGAGCGCGCAGTGTGGGCGGCCTACATGCTGGGCCGCCTGCACGCCATCGAAGGACGGCGCGAGCAGGCCATCGCCAGCTTCATGCAATCCCGTGCGCTGGCGCTGGCTGGTGCGCCCGATCCACTGGGTCTGGCCGTGGCCAGTTATGGCGAGCAGGCGCGCCTGTTGCTGGTGGGGGAGGCGGGGGCGTGCAACTGGTCCGATTTCAATGAGGGTCATGCCTGTGGCGAGAGCATCAAACCGGCCGATCTGAAGCAAGCCATCCATCTCTATGCCGAACAGGCCGCGCGTGGCTCGCTCAGTGCGCAGTCGTCCTTGCAGGCGCTGGCGTCCTGGAGTCTGGCGCGGTCGGCCACCAGTGCCGAGCTGATCGACGATGCGGTGGCGCAACAGCTGCTGGTGGCCTATGCGCTGGCGCGCGTGGGTGACGTCGTGGAGGGGCCGCAGGCCGGGGGCGGCGACTACGATCCGAGCGCGCCCACCTACGGTTCTTCCGGTTATGCCGATGCCGCCCGCAGCGCCAAGTTCAAGCCCAATACCATGCTGGTGAACCTGGTCGATGCGCTCAAGCGGCGCGGGCTGGAACATATCGCCGGTGCCGACCGCGTGGCGGCACTGGCCTATCGCAGCGGCCGCTATGAATTGGCTCAAGCGCTGGTGGATCAGCAGGAATCGGCGCTGGCCTGGTGGGTGCGCGCCAAGCTGGCGCTGCGGCGCGGTGACAATGAGGCTGCGGTCCAAGCCTATGCCCGAGCGGCGCAGGCTTTCCCGCGCAATGACGCCAGCCTGGAACCGGGCAATCTCGATCTGCTGGTGGGCGAGCAGGGCGTGCTGATGCTTTCGCGCGGGCAGTACGTGGAGGCGCTGGCGCAATTCCACCGCGCCGCCACCCAGAGTGCGCGCCAGAACAGAGGCTATTACTCGGCCAGCTATGGCGATTACTACAACGACCTGGCCTATGTCGCCGAACGCGTCCTGAGCACCGATGAATTGAAAACCTACGTCGACGCCCATGCCCCGGCCTCGCCCATGCCGTCGCCCCAGGCGGTGCAGGCCAAGGCGGCGCAGCAGCAGGGCCGGCCCTCGCTGCGTTGGGTCGCGCTTGAACTGGCGCCGTTGACGGTGGAAGACAACTTGCGCCAGTTGCTGGCGCGTCGTCTGGTGCGCGAGGGGCGGGTGGAGGAAGCCCTGCCTTACTTCCCGGATGAACGCGATGAACGTTTCGTCCAGAGCAGCTACGACGACCAGGGCCGTGAAACCCCGGTCACCTGGCGCGTGCGCGCCAAGGCCCGCGAGTACGGCCAGGCACTGGAGCGCGCCCACCACGCCTGGCGCGCTACCAGCCGCGCCCAGGGCTGGTATGAGGCGGCCGTGATCGCACGGCGCCAGGGCATGGAAATCATGGGCTATGAACAGGGACCGGATTACGCCGTCTATGGCGGCAGCTATGCGGGTGGCGCCGGTCGGGGCGTGGGTCTGTATCTGGATGAAACCAAGCCGGTGGCGGACACGCCCCAGGCACGCGCCCAGGCCGACCTGCCGGGGCCGCTGGTGACTGCGGGCGAGCGCCAGCGTTACGCGGCCAGCGAAGCCAAGCCCTACCAGCGCTTCCACTATCGGGCCATCGCTGCCGACTATGCCATGCAGGCCGCAGACGAATTGCCGGCGCGCTCGCAGGCCTTTGCTGCGGTGCTATGCCAGGGTGTCAATTTCGTGGCCGATGATCCTGCGCGCGCACAGCCGCTTTACCTGCGCTACGTCAAACAGGGTGCAGCCGTGCCATTCTCAGCGGATTTCGGGCAGAACTGCGTGGAGCCGGATTTTGCGGCGGCAGCGCGCTTCCCGTATCGCCAGGCCTGGCGCGCGACGCGACATTGGGTGGGGCAGCATCGCGCCGTGAGTGCGGCGCTATTGCTGGCGCTGGTGGTGGGGGCGGGCTGGGGCGCGGCGCACTGGCGGCGCCAGCGCCGCGCTGTATAGAAATGCTAAGAAGGCCCTAGTTGACCAGTTCGCGCTTCAATTCGGAGATCAGGTCCGGGTTGAGGGCGCCGGCACACAGAAAGGCCGGCCACTGGCCCTTGACCAGGTCCATCTCGCGTTCGTCGCGGCATAGCAGGATCACGGGCACATCGGCCAGGTTCTGCCGGGCCTTGAGGTAGTGCGCCAGGCGCAGACCGCTCATGCCGTCCATGGCCAATTGCGCCAGCACCACGTCGGGCCGGTCCAGCGCGATGTGCTCGATGGCTTCGTTGCCATTGCTGGCGATCTGGATGTCGATGTCGTTGATGGCCAGCCATTCGGTCAGGGCACGGCTGACCTCGGGCTGAGGCGTAGCGATCAGGGCGGTCTTGTGCATGACGGGACTCGACGGATAGTCAGTGGACAAGCTCATCATGCCCTGTGGGCAACAGCGCAGCCATCGGGTTTTTCCTGATCCGCTCTTGCCAATGCTCACACCTTGGGCCTTCTTCAGGTATTGACGATCTCGCCGCCATTGGGATGCAGCACCTGCCCGGTCATGTAGGAGGCGCCTTCGGTGGCCAGGAAGACATAGGCCGGTGCCACTTCGTTGGGCTGCCCCGGTCGGCCCAGCGGGACGTTCTTGCCGAAGCTGGCGACTTCTTCCTCGCTGAAGCTGGATGGAATCAGCGGAGTCCAGATCGGACCCGGCGCCACCGCATTGACGTGGATGCCGGCGGCGGCCAGTTGTTGCGACAGCGAGCGCGTGAAGGCCACGATGGCACCCTTGGTGGCGGCATAGTCGACCAGGTGCTTGCTGCCGCGATAGGCGGTCACGGAGGTGGTGTTGATGATGCGCGCACCCCGGGTGAGGAAGGGCATGGCTTCCTTGACCATGTAGAACATCGAGAAGATGTTGGTGCGGAAGGTGTGTTCCAGCTGCTCCTGTGAAATCTGCTCGATGCTCTTGGCCGGATACTGTTGGGCCGCATTGTTGACCAGCACGTCCAGGCGACCATAGGCCTCCATCACCGCACGCACGGCACTGCGGCAGAACTCGGGCGAACCGACGTCGCCCGGCAGCAGCAGGCAGGGGGCATCCAGACCCTGTACCTGCTGCTGGGTCTGGCGGGCATCCTCTTCTTCATCCAGGTAGACGGTGGCCAGGCGTGCGCCTTCGCGCGCATAGGCCAATGCCACGGCGCGACCGATGCCGCTGTCGCCACCGGTGATGAGCGCCACCTTGCCAGCCAGGCGCCGGCCGGGTTCGCCGGCCGGGGTGCTGTGCGGGCGCGGCTGCATCTGCTGCTCGCTACCGGGTTGATGGGCTTGATGCTGGGCGGGTACGCCCTCGGGTCGGGTATCGCTCATGCTGTCCTCCATGATGTGATCCCACATGGTAGGAAACCGGCGTGGCGCAGTATGTAGGCCGGCGCCGTGATGTGGACGCGGCGCGCGGATGACGGCGGTGCAGGAGGGACTGAAGATGAGTCGCTGTTGTCGGCGGGAAATATGATCCACTTCGGTGGACCCTCTTTCAGTCTTTCATTTCGTCTGTCTCGTGGAGGATGCACTACGCCTGTTACTTGAAACGGCTCGTGTCACAGGCTCGTCATCCTGTCGCCCATCAGCGACACAGTCACATTGTTGTCACAGGAATGAAATATGATCCGCGGTCTATCCAAAATCACGACGCGGGCGAGTACGGTGGAAAGTCATTTCAGTCTGACTCCGGTCATGGGGAGCAAGTTGTTCCAGCCGACAGCAGGTGCGCTGGCGGTACAGGTGCCGGTGGTCCAGTTCGATGAGAACAATGCGACGGTGCTGGAAATTTTCGGCCAGCACAAGGAACTGGTGAGCCTGCCAGTGGTGGAGCAGCAGCGGCCGATCGGCTTGATCAGCCGGCATATCTTCATGTCCCAGATGTCCAAGCCGTATCACCGTGAGCTGTATGAGCGCAAGAGCTGCATCGCGTTCATGGACAAGAATCCCCTCATCGTCGAAGCCGATACCCCCATCGAAACCCTGGGCGCGCTGGCCGTGGCCTCGGGGGACAAGACCCTGGCCGATGGCTTCCTGATTGTCGAGCAAGGCCGCTTGGCCGGACTGGGCGCGGGTCTGGCGCTGATGCGCGAACTGGTGGCCATGCAGGAAGAAAAAAACCGCCAGGTCATGCAGAGCATCGACTACGCCAGCGTGATCCAACGTGCCATGCTGAGCACCTCGCGCGCCGCCATGAGCCAGGCGCTGGCCGATGCCTGCCTGGTCTGGGAGCCACGCGACGTGGTCGGTGGCGACTTCTATCATTTCGAAGGCCATGCCGGTGGCTGGTTTGCCGCCGTGGGCGATTGCACCGGCCATGGCGTGCCGGGCGCCTTCCTGACCCTGATTGCATCGTCGTCGCTCAAGCAGGCGTTGGAACTGCACGGCCCGCATGATCCGGCGCGCCTGATGCGCGAGGTCAATCGCAGCATGAAGCGGGTGCTGGGCCAGCATGGGCAGGCCGACAAACCTTCCGAATCCGACGATGGCATGGATGCCTGCTTCTTCTGGTTCGACAGCACTACCCGTACCCTCACCAGCAGCAGCGCCAAGATGCCGCTGTTCCTGTTGGTGGCCGACGGTACCGAGGTGTTGACGGTGGAAGGCAAGCGCGTGGGCCTGGGTTACGTCGATACCCCCGAGGACATGCAATGGGACAACCACAGCCAGGTGATCGAACCGGGTGCCATGGTGTTCGTGTGCACCGATGGTGTGATCGACCAGATCGGCGGCCCCAAGCATATCGCCTTCGGCAAGCAGCGTTTGCGGCGCACGCTGCTGGAGCATGGTCGCCTGGCGATGCCGGCGCTGGGACGCATGGTGATGGATATCCATGCGCATTACCAGGGCAGCCAGCGGCGCCGCGACGATATCTGCTTTTTCGCTGCCCGTCCGGGCGGCACCTCCCTTCAAGACAGTCAACACGGAATGCACGCATGAACGGTATCCAGCAGGAGTGGGCGGAGTTCCACAGCTATGTCGCCCGGCGCGACATCGTCTTTTACTACGTCGGCTATTTTTCCCAGACCATCATCGCCGCCATGGCCGAGGCCGTAAAATTGCGTGCCGAGCATACCGGTGCGCTGGCACAGACACGACGCAAGCTGTTTTCTTCCTTCATCGAGATGGCGCAGAATATCGTTCACTATTCGGCCGATCTGCATGAAAAAGAGGGCAAGGTCACCGAGCCACCGATGCGCCATGGCGCCGTCTTCATCACCCAGACCGATGGCCACTATTTCCTGCATTGCGCCAACCCGGTTGATGCCGATATGGCCGACAAGCTGCGTATCAAGCTGGAACACCTGCGCTCGCTGACCAATGATGAGATCAAGGCCGCCTATAAGGAAATGCTGCGTTCCGAGACGCCGCCCGACAGCAAGGGTGCCGGGCTGGGCTTCCTGACGGTGGCGCGCGATGCCAGCGCGCCGCTGGACTTCGAATTTTCGCAGCCTGGCGCCGATGGCGAGCAGACCTTCTATCTCAGGGCCACCATCTGATGGCCAACTTTCAGGCGGGTATCAGTCAGGCCCGCCGGTATTCGGAATCAAGACATCATGGACAATCTATTCATCGCCGCCAGCGCCAGCTCCCCTGAAGTGGATTTCCGCTTCGACCAGCGCACGCTTTCGCTGAAGGGCGAATCCTATCCCGAGAATGCCGCCCAGTTCTGGGGCGACATCATCACCACTCTGCGTCGCTTCCTGGCCGATGACCAGGAGGGCAGCCCCATCACCGTCAACGTGGCCCTGGCTTACTTCAACAGTTCCAGCACCAAGATGTTGTTCTCGTTGTTCGATGCCTTGAACGAGAAGGCAGAAGCCGGCACCGAAGTCGTCCTCAATTGGTACCACGATGAGGAAGACGATACCATCTTCGAATTCGGCCAGGAGTTGCAGGAAGACTTCGCCGCGTTGGTCTTCCACGATCACGCGGTACAGAGCTGATGGAAGAGGTCGACCTTTTCCACGCCGAAGCCCAGGCCTTGCGCCGTGCCTCCGAGGTGCTGGCCGATGTCGCCAGCGATGCGGCTGCCCATCGTGCCGCGCTGGAAGAACTGGTGCAGCACTATGGCCAGTTGATGCGCCAGAGCCGTCGCCTGATTTCGCGCAGCGACCGCACCGAGCGCGAACTGAACCTGCTCAATACGCGCCTGAAGCAGTTGAGCGATGAGCTCGATTACAAGGCCAGGCATGACAATCTCACCGGTGCTCTCAATCGCGGCGCGGTATTTGAACGGGCGCATCAGATTCTGGAACAATCCTCGATGTCGCTGATCGTGCTGGACATCGATTTCTTCAAGCGCATCAACGATGAATTCGGCCATCCCACGGGCGACGCCGTGATCCGCGAACTGGTTGGGCGCTTGCGTACCACCCTGGCCGACACGGGCGTGATCGGACGAGTCGGGGGCGAGGAATTCACCATCCTGCTGCCGGACATGGTGCTGGAACAGGCGGTGGTCCTGGCCGCCAAGATCCGCCAGGCGATTGCCGGCGAACGCTTCCAGTGCCTGCCGGCGCGGGCGGTCACTTCCAGCTTCGGCGTGGCCTGGGCGGTGGCGGGCAGCGATTTCGAAGACGCCTATGCGCGTGCTGACCAGGCCCTGTACCAGGCCAAGCGCGGCGGTCGCAATCGGGTGGAGTCCGAGGATACGGTGGCCGGTTAAGGCGTTGCATCCCCGCAGCGGGGAGGGGGCTGCGGCGCCTGAGACCGCAGACCGGGACTTCTTCAGTAGCGCGTCATCGCCGCCACCAGCGCGGCCAGGGAACCGGCATTCATCTTGCGCATGACCTGCTGGCGATGCGCCTTCACGGTACGTTCGGAGGTACCCAGTTCGGCGGCGATCTGCTTGTTCAGGCGCCCCTTCACCAGCCGCTCCAGTACTTCGCGTTCACGCCGGGTCAGGGTCTTGAGGCGTTGGTGATGTTCCTGCCGCTGTTGCATCTGCGGGCCGGACTCGTCAAACGGCATCAGCGCCCCCCGAAACGCCGCCACCAGTTGCTCGCGCAGCATCGGCTGCTCGTGCTTGCCGGTACCGGCATCCATGTCGCTGTGCTGGCCGGTCGACAGCGCATTGCTTCTGGCCTCTTGCTGCATCATCGCCGACGGTTCGCCGGTGATGACGATCAGGGGCTGGCCTGTTTCACGTTGATCCAGCAGCGAACGCAATTGTGGGGCGTCCACGTCCTGCATATGAACTTCCAGGACCAGTCCGCGTGGTGTACTTCCGGTGGCCTGCTGCAGGAACTGGTCGGCCGAGGGATGGTGGGCGACATGGAATCCGGCGGCTTCCAGCAGGCGGACCAGCGGTCCACCCAGCGAATCTTCACCACCAACGATGTGAGCGAGATGTGCAGTTGTCATGTTTTTCTTCCTTGACCGATCGGACGCATCGAACGGAGCTAATGGGCTTCACCGCTCCTCGTTGCGGCAGCCTGGGCGCCGGATAACGAGGACATGCGGGAAGAAAAACGCAGTTTCGCTGTGATGTCGAACTTGGTCGACAAAAAAACAGAATTCAGTAGGGATAGCTCGAAAAAATTCTAGATGACAAGCCAGCCGGTTTTGCCCGATGGCCGCTGACCCCTGGTGCGATGGCCGTGGTCGGAGGCAGGGTAAGCTGGGGAGGGGCGGGAACAGGCCGATATGAAGATTAATTCTGCTGCCGCCCGGCCAGGCCGTCCTGGCCTGGCGCGGGGAGGGGGATTTTCATGCCATGCTGACGTTTAGTGCAAGAGTATCCTGGCCTTCAAGGGCATTTCATCGATCAACTCGAAGCGCCGCAGGCGCGTCAGGATGGCTTCGTCGAGGATGTGTTCCTTGTTGAGCAGCAAGACCCCCGAGCGGGTGCGCAGATCCTCGGCCAGCTTCATGCCCACCCGCAGTTCTTGCGGTGATAGCAGTCTGGTCTGTTGCTCCAGCGCCAGGCGCTGTTCTTCCATCATGGCGATGAAGGTTTCCACCACCAGCGGATCGTAGCGATGGTTGGCATGGGTGCGCAGCATGGCCAGGGCCTTTTCCACCGAGACGTTGTTGCTGGTGATGCCGCCATTGCACAGGCCTTCGAAGTCACGCACCACGGCCAGGATGCGCGAACCCAGCGGGATAGCGTCGCCCGAGAGGCTTTCCGGCACGCCGCGACCGTCATAGCGTTCATGCTGGTGGCGGATGATCTCGCCGGCCTCGGCCAGGGTTGGGATCGGCGTCAACAGCATCTGGCCCTTGACCGGATGCCACAGGAAGCGCTGCAGTTCCTCGCTGCTCATCTTTTCGATGGGCTTGCGCACCAGTTCATCGGACAGGTCCAGCTTGCCGATGCCATGCAGCATCCCGGCCATCATCGCATCCTTGGCATGGTGGCTGGTCATGCCCATGCGCAGCGAGAGCTGTTCGCACCAGCGGGCTACCCGCGCCGACTGACCGGTGGCCAGGCCCGCGCGCAATTCGCTGATGTCGGAGAACACCTGCATCATGGCCAGGAAGGCTTTCTGTTCTTCTTCCTGGCCGCTTTCCAGGAACATCACGGTCTGCCGCAGTTCTTCGGTGCGCGCCTGGACCTGGCGTTCCAGTTGGCGATTGAAGTCGGCCAGTTGCAGGTTCTGCTCGCGCACCTTGCGTTCCAGCGCCATCTTTTGCTTGCGCAATTGCTGTTCTTCCAGCGCATGGGTGACCGTCATCAAGAGCTCGCGGTCGTCCCAGGGCTTGGCCAGGTAGTGGTTGATGCCACCATCGTTGATGGCCGAGATGGTGCTGCCGATCTCGGAATAACCGGTCAATAGGATGCGCATGGTGGCCGGCCAGCGCTGGCGCACCTGGGCCAGGAACTGGGCGCCGTTCATGCCGGGCATCCGCATGTCCGAGATCACCAGGTCGACCTCGGCGCTGGCCAGGATGTCCAGGCCGGCTTCGGCGCTGGTGGCGGTCAGCAACTGATAGCCCTGGGGCCGGAAGGTACGCTTCAAGGCCGACAGGATGCTCTGCTCATCGTCCACCAGCAGCACGCACGGCGGCGGCAGGGCGAACGGGTCGGCTTGTTGCAGGGTCTGGATTTCCTGGCTGTGAATAGCGCTCATGATGCTTCTCCTGGTTCGCCCATGACGCCCACGGGCGTCTGGACGCTGGCGGGATCGATGGGCAATTCGATCCGAAAGGTGGTGCCTTGGCCCGGTTCACTGCAGACATGAATATCGCCGCCATGCTTCTTGATGATGCCGTAGGACAGCGACAGTCCCAGGCCAGTCCCGCTGCCGACCGGCTTGGTAGTGAAGAAAGGTTCGAAGATGCGGTTGATGTGTTCCGGCGCGATGCCGTGGCCGGTATCGCTGATGCTCACGGCCACCCGGTCGCCATGCCGTTCGGTGCGGATGGTCACGCTGCCGCGTTCGCTGATGGCCTGGGCGGCATTGACCAGCAGGTTCATGAAGACCTGGTTCAGTTCCGACGCCAGGCACTTGACCATGGGCAGTTCGCCATATTGCTTGACGATGTTGACCTTGTACTTCAATTCGTTGTTGGCGATGTTGAGGGTGCTGTCCAGGCCGCGATGCAGGTCGGCCATCTGCCAGTTGCTCTCGCCGGTGCGTGAGAAATCCTTGAGCGACTGCACGATGTTCTTGACCCGTTGCAAGCCTTCGTTGGATTCGGACAAGAGCTCGGTGACGTCTTCGCTCAGGAATTGCAGGTCAGCGCGGTCTTCGAAGGATTGCAGTTCGGATTGCGCCACACTGCTGGGCAGCTTGCCGCCGGCCACGCACTGGTAGAGCTTGATTCCTTCCAGCAGCGTGGCGACGTAATTGCCCAGGGTATTGAGGTTGGCGTTGACAAAGCCGATCGGGTTGTTGATCTCGTGCGCCACGCCGGCGGCGAGCTGGCCGATGGAGGCCAGTTTTTCCGACTGCAGCAACTGCGCCTGCGCCATCTTGAGTTGCTCGATCAGGGCGCGTTGTTCTTCGGCCTGGCATTGCAGGGCGTCTTCCAGTTGCTTGCGCCCGGTGATGTCGGTCATCAGTCCGATCACTTCCAGCGGGGTGCCGCTGGCATCCCTGATCAGGCGCAGCGTGTCATGCATCCACAGGTAGCTGCCGTCGCGGGTACGGAAGCGGTATTCATAGATCTTCTGGTCTTCCACGAACAGCATGGCCAGGCTGGAAAAGATGTTGGCGGTGTCGTCGGGATGGATGTGATTGAACCAGAAGTTGGGATCGTCCAGCATTTCCTGGGGCTCGTAGCCCAGCACCCGGGAGGCGTTCTCGCTGACGAAGGTCAAGCGGAAATCGCCCGAGGGCACACTGCTGTAGATGATGGCCGGGGTGTTGCCGATGATGTGCCGGTAGCGGGCGTTGGATTTCACCAGTGCCTGGATGTCGGGAGCCCCATCCACGGTGCAGCAACGGGCGCACTCGCTGGCCATCAATGCATCGTAATGTCCCATGATCGCCTCCCTCAGCGATAGCTCCGGATCAGGGGCCGGAGCACAGCCCCATGTTCATGCTGTGCGACCCATGATCAGTGCCTGCAGCTTGCTGCCCAGGCTGGTCGGCACTACTGCGCCACGCTGCACAGCCAGGAGGTCGCTTTCCTTCTTCAAGGCGTGATAGGCCTGCTCTGCAGCCTGGATCTCGCTGCGGCTGGGCTTGGTGCGCACCGACATGTAGCCGGTGCATACGCCGCGTTCCCAGATCGGGGTGACATTGGCCCTGACCCAGTAGAAGTCGCCATTCTTGCAGCGGTTCTTGAGCAAGCCAGTCCAGGGCTGGCACGCCGTGAGGTGGCTCCACAGGTCGGCGAAGATCAGTTCCGGCATGTCCGGGTGGCGCACGATGTTTTGCGGCGCACCGATCAGTTCTTGCTCGGTAAAGCCACTGATGGCAATGAAGGCAGGATTGATGTACGTGATGCGGCCCCCGGTGTCGGTACGGGAGACGATGGAGGCGTGGGCATCGATGTCGCGCTCATGCTCGGTGACTGGCAGGTTGAGGCGCATGATCAATTCCTGAAAAATTGATGGATGGAATCATTAAAGCATAAATTCATTTAATTTGGTAAAAAATGATTCTTCCTGTGAGTGGGCCAGGAATCCGTTGCGCCTTTCCAACTCAGTTGTCATCTGCCAAAGATCCCGCGGACAGGCTGTTTTGTTCGGCTTAGTCATTGATAATTAAGAAAAAATCAGGTTTTTACGTGTCGAGATGAAGCGCAGTGTGCAATTTGATGGAAGTGTTGTATAAACATTTAAAGTGTTTAAATTGAGTTATTTGCTAATTTAAGCTCTAATGATGAGTATCAGCGCGGCATTAATCGATTCGTACCGGTCCCTGGAGGGGAACAGGGGCTAGCAGGAAGGAGTGCATGTGAACAATAAAAGCAAGGTGGTGGCACTGGCGATCGTCGCCACGGTCGTTGCCGCCATCGCACCGGTGGCGGGAATGCTGTGGCTATCGCGTCAGGCGGTAATCCAGGCCGAGCACGAACGGCTGGCGCGCTATGCCGAAACCGTAGTGGAACGCGCCGAAAGCACCTTTCAGGCCACCCAGCGCTCGCTCAAGAGCCTCTCGCCGCTGTTCTTGCATCCCTGCTCGGATGAGCATATCGCGCAGATGCGCATGATTGCCGTCTATTCCAATGCCATCGAGGAGATAGGGTATTACGAATACGGCCAGCTCAAGTGCACTTCCTGGGAGCGCAATGTACAGGCGCAGCGGCGTGCGCAGCCAAGACCCCTGTTTACGACCCGGGAGGGTGTCGGCGTGGCGCCGCAGCAGCCCTCTTTCATTGCCGGTGGTCCCAGCATGATGTCGATCCAGTACGGTTCCCACGCTGCCCTGGTGCATCGCGATCGTTTCGTCGACGTGGTGCTGGAAGATGGCGTGCACGTGGTGCTGGCGCGCAATGGTTTCGGACAGGTGGCCCAGTACGGGATACCGATCGACCCCGGCGTAGCAGCACATGCGCTGCGCGGCGTGGGGCAACAGGATGTCGATGGTTTCTTTGTCTCTACCGTCAGCCGCGATGGCTGGACGGCGGCGGCCATCATCAATGGCCAGCAGGTGCTCGACAGCATGACCAGCGAGCAGCGCTGGTTCCTGCCGGTGGGGGTGCTGCTGGGACTGGCCCTGGTGCTGCTGGTGGTGCGCGCGTCGCAGGCGCGCCTGTCGCCACTGGCCGAACTGCAACTGGCGGTGTGCAAGCGCGAATTCATCGTCTGTTACCAACCCATCATCGAGCTCGATAGCGGCCGCTGCGTGGGCGCCGAAGCGCTGATCCGCTGGAAGCGCCCGGATGGCAGCATCGTGCGGCCCGATCTGTTTATTCCCCTGGCCGAGGAAAGCGGCCTGATCCTGCCGCTGACCGACCTGGTCATCGAAACCGTGGTGGCCGAACTCGGCGCCATCCTGCGCGCTGACCGTGCCCTGCACGTGGCCATCAACGTGGCGGCCCAGGACATCAAGACCGGTCGCATCCTGGAAGTGGTCGGCAAGAATCTAGCGGGCACCGATATCCGTACCGAGCAGATCTGGATGGAAGCGACCGAGCGCGGCTGCATGGACATCGCTTCGGCTCGCGTCACCCTGGCCCGGGCGCGCGAGCTGGGGCATTCGATGGCGCTGGATGACTTCGGTACCGGTTATTCCAACCTGCAATACCTGCAGGGCCTGCCCATGGATGCGCTCAAGATCGACAAGTCCTTCGTCAGCACCATCGGCACGGGGGCTGCCACCAGTGCCGTGATCGATCACATCATTGCCATGGCCAAGAGCCTGAACCTGTACATCGTCGCCGAAGGCGTGGAGACGCTGGAACAGGCCGCCTACCTGAGCCAGCAGGAGGTCGACTTCGTGCAGGGCTGGCTGTTTGCCAAGCCCATGCCGGCTGGTGAGTTCGTCGATTTCTATCGGGCCACCTTGGCCGACTATGGTACCGGGCCGGAGATCATTCGCGGGCCGTATCCGGCCAACGAGCCGGCGTCCCCGCTCAAGCTGGTGTGACGGGGCGGTATCGGACAGGAGCTTCTGTGCTTGGCCGAGGGCGCGTGCTCATGCCGTCCCTGGCACTTCCCCTTGCTGGCGCAATGCCAGGGCCAACTCCTGATCCATGCCCGACATGTGACGAATCAGCATGGCCGGGATCATCCCCATGACGATGTCCACCAGCGGTGCATTGCCATCCTCCAGGTACGGCCGCAATCGATGCAGCAGCGCCAGCAGTTCGGCGTGGTCGCGGCGATGGGCGTGCAGGCCGGGGTAGGTGATGTCGTCCATCATCTTTTCTTCTTCCCGGAACCCCTCTTCGATTTGCGCCACCAGCGCGGAATAGCCACTGGCAAAGCGTTCTGGTGGCACCAGGATCAAGGCCGAGATGCTCTCCAGCACCTGGCGATGCTCGGCATCCATCTCGGCCAGCAGGGCCGGGATGCGCTGGTTCAGCAGGGCGGTGTCCACAGACGGGGGCAGCGCAACATCGGGATCGGCAGTATGGGCCATGGCCAGCCTCCTGGGGCAGGGCGCGACCGAACGCTGGTCGAGGCGGAGACATTCATGTCACCGGCCGGGCCGGGTGGCCACCGGAGGAATGCTCACTTTGATTCTAGGAGCTTGGTCTCGAAATATTTTGAGATAGCTCAAGTTGGTCAGGATTGGTCGGGCCGTCCTGGCAAGTGCTCAAGCACAAAGCACCACGCCACCGGCGAGGGTGGCGTAGTGCGGGTTGCCGGCCACCGTGGGGCGGCCGTGCGCTTGTAAAAAGCGCCGTTCCTGGCTCTGCAAGTAGGTGCCGTCAGGGGGGCAGCACCTTGCGCAGCATTGCTGCCAGTTCAGGCGGTGAAAACTTTGCGACATAACCATTGGCGCCCACCGAACGCACATGGTCTTCGTTGGCCGAGCCGGTGAGCGAAGAGTGGATCACCACCGGCAATTGCTTGTATTGGTCCGAGGCCTTGATCTTGCGGGTCAGGGTGAAGCCATCCATCTCCGGCATCTCCAGATCGGTCAGCACCATGGCGACCTTGTCGGTGAGCGGCTTGCCTTCCTGCTCGGCCTGGCGCGCCAGTTCCTGCAGCTTTTTCCAGGCTTGCAGGCCATCGGTGGTCATCATGTAGGGCAGGTTGAGGTCTTTGAGGCATTGCTCGATCAGGGCACGTGCCATGCGCGAGTCGTCTGCAGCCAGCACCACCGAGCCAGGCTTGAGCTTGAGTTCGGTGCTGCCCGGCGGCGGGCTTTGCAATTGTTCCTTGACCGGCGAGACCATGTTGAGGATCTGCTCCACGTCCAGCACCTGCACCAGGCGGCCGCCATCCTGGGCCGAGTCGAGCCGGGCGATGCTGGTGACCACGCTGCCGGAGGCGTTGGAGTCGGCCGGCAAGACCTGACTCCAGTCCAGGCGCACGATCTCTTCCACCGACTCCACCGCGAAGGCCTGGGTATGACGGGCAAACTCGGTGATGAGCAGGATGTTCATGCCATTGCCTGGCTTGCAGCCAGCCACCGCCGGCAGGTCCACCACCGACATCACCTGGCCGCGAATGTTGACCATGCCCAGCATCGGCGAGCGCATCCCGGCAGCGGCCGTGATGTCCATCATCGGGACGATCTCACGGATCTTGAAGACATTGATGCCGTACAGTTCGCCGGGTTTGTCGGTACTGCCATCGGGTGTGCCGAGGCGAAACAGCAGCAGCTCGAACTTGTTGCTGGAAGTCAGGTTGGTGCGTTCGTCGATCTCTTTTTGAAAGGCATCCATAGCATCCTCAAAGGGTCAGAATTGTTCCCAGTCGCCGTGGTCGGCGCTGTCGTGTTGGCGCTTGCTCGGGGCGGCCTGGGCCGGTCGGGCAATGATCTTGGTGCGGGTTGCTGCTACGGCCGGGTGGCGCGGGAGGACATTGCGTGCTGCCTTGTTGTGCGCCGCCGCTGTATTGGCGGTGTTGGAAACCAGCGGTGCCTGGCTGGCATCCAGGTGGAATACGCTCACCGTCTGGCTCAGGCGTGCCGCCTGTTCCTGCAAGGCTTTGGCAGCGGCGGCGGCCTGTTCCACCAGAGCAGCATTTTGCTGCGTATTTTCATCCATCTGGGCCACGGCATTATTGATCTGTTCGATGCCTTGGGTCTGCTCGGCGCTGGCCGCCGTAATCTCGGCCACGATGTCGGAGACCCGCTTGACGCTGGCCACCACCTCGTTCATGGTCTGGCCGGCTTCATCGACCAGCTTGCTGCCGGCCTCGACCTTGGTCACGGAATCGTCGATCAAGGTCTTGATTTCTCGGGCGGCGGAGGCGCTGCGCTGGGCCAGCGAGCGCACTTCCGAAGCCACCACCGCAAAGCCGCGCCCTTGTTCCCCGGCGCGAGCCGCTTCCACGGCGGCATTCAGGGCCAGGATGTTGGTCTGGAAGGCAATGCCGTCGATGACCGCGATGATGTCCACGATGCGGCGTGAAGAGTCATTGATGGCTCCCATGGTATGAACAACCTTGCCTACTACCTGGCCTCCAGCCTGGGCCACCTCCGACGCAGATACCGCCAACTGGTTGGCTTGGCGTGCATTGTCAGAGTTCTGACGCACGGTGGAGGTCAACTCTTCCATGGCCGAGGCGGTTTCTTCCAGGGCGCCGGCTTGTTGTTCGGTGCGCGAGGACAGGTTCATGTTGCCGGTGGCGATTTCGGTCGAGGCGGTAGAGATGGTGTCGGTGCCGATGCGCACTTCTTGCACGATATCGCGCAGGTTGTCGTTCATCTGTCTGAGTGCATCGAGCAACTGGCCGGTTTCATCCTTGCTGGTGTTGGCCGCAATGTGGGCGCGCAGGTCGCCGGCAGCCACCTGGCGGGCGATGTCCACGGCGTGGGTCAACGGGCGAGCCACCAGGCGGGCGATCCACCAGGACATTAACAGGGCCAGTGCCATGCAGGAAGCGATCAGTCCGACGATGGCCAGGCGGGCCTGCTGGTAGACCTGGTTGGCCTGGTCGTCGGAGTCCATGGCGCCTTTCCGGTTGATCTCCGTGGCTTCATTGATCTGGTCTTGCAGCTTGCGATAGACCACCGTCGAGCTGGTACTGAGCACGGCATGGGCCTCTTGCTTCTTGCCTTGCGCGAACAATTGTTCCATGCGTTCGTGAGCGCTCTTGTAGTCGGCGACGTTGTGCTGGATTTCAAGGAACAGCTCTTTCTCGCGCGGTTCTGATACCAAGCTGCCGTAGATGCTCATTTCCTTGAGCAGGATCTCCATCTGCTTGCTGGCACGTTCGCGTGAGGCTTGCTCTTCCTTCTTGTCGTCGGTGAGCAGTTGCTGCATGTCGAAGCTGCGCGAGCGGGCCAGTGCCAGGCTGATCTTGGACAGGCTATTGATGCTGGGCAGCCAGTTGCGGGCGATATCGGTGGCGCTCTGGTTGACCTGGGCCAGTTGCAGGATGGACATGCCACCCAGCCCGACCAGGAACAGCAGCACCACCAGGAAGGCGGCATTGAGCTTGTGGGCGATCTTCAGATCGTAGAACCATTTCATGATGACGACTCCCCCGATAGTGGTGCGCAATTCGGTGATGTGATGCGCTTAGGAGTCATCATAGGCATACTCAGCAAATAAATCAAATAAAACAATTTAAGCAGTTGTTTTATTTCCCTAGGGATTTTCCTGAATCAGGTTTTTTGTAGCCACTTTTCCACCGTATTCATCAAGCCGACCTGGGTGAAGGGTTTGCTGAGGTAGTCGTCCATGCCGGCATCCAGGCAGCGCTGCCGATCACCTTCGATGGCGCTGGCGGTCAAGGCGACGATGGGCGTGCGGGGGCGGCCCTGCTCACGCTCCAGGGCACGGATGGCGGTCGTGGCCTGGTAGCCGTCCATGATGGGCATCATGCAATCCATCAGTATCAGATCGTAGTTCCCGTTGCGAACCGCTTCCAGCGCCAGTTGGCCGTTTTCCACTTCTTGCAGGATGCAGCCACGGCGCGCCAGCAGGATGCGCAACAGTTGTCGGTTGATCTCGGTATCCTCGGCCACCAGAATGCGTGCGCCGCTCAGCGAGGAGGCGGCGCCGACGACCGGAGTCGGTGCCGGCGTAGGAGGGGGCGTGCTGAGCTTGTCCAGGGTGACCGCAGGGGGCGGTACCGAGTGGGTGGCAGGGGCAGTGACCGGCTCTACCCCTTCCGGGCAGACGATATCGAAGCTGAACTTGGTCGATTCTCCCGGTATGCTCTGGCAACTGATGCTGCCCCCCATCAATTCCACCAAGTTCTTGCTGATCGCCAAGCCCAGCCCGGTGCCGCCGAAACGGCGTGAAATCGAACTGTCGGCCTGGGTGAAAGGCTGGAACAACTGGGTCAGTGCTTCGGGGGTGATGCCGATACCGCTGTCGGAAATGGCAAAGAAGAGGCGCCAGCGTGCCGGCGTCACCTGCTCTTGTTGCGCCGACATGCTCAGTCGCACATAGCCAGCCTGAGTGAACTTGATGGCATTGCTCAGCAGATTGCCCAGCACCTGTTTCAGGCGCGAGGGGTCGCCCACCACGCACAGCGCCTCCTCGCAATCGATGCGCACGTCCAGTTGCACGTCCTTGTTGTGCATCGAGGGCCGGTAGAGCTCGACCAGTTCGCGCACCAGCCGGACCGGGTGAAAGGCTACGCCTTCCAGGTCCAGCTTGCCGGATTCGATCTTGGAAAAATCCAGGATGTCATTGATGATGCGCACCAGCCCGCCGCTGGCATTATGGATGCTATCGGCATAGTGGCGCTGCTTGATAGTCAGGTCCGACTCCATCAGCAGTTCGGACAGCCCCAGGATGCCATTCATGGGCGTGCGGATCTCGTGGCTGACCATGGCCAAAAAGCGCGACTTGGCCTGGTTGGCCTTGACTGCCTCTTCCTTGAGCTCGACCGCCAGGATCGCATCCTGCTCGCGCCGCCGCATCTGGCGCAAGGCCATGACAAAGCCACCGATCAGCCCCACCAGGCTGATGGCCGCCACCATCATGAGCGGGTACATCGATTCCAGCCATTCACCGAAGTAGACCCGGTCGGTCACACCGATCTCCAGGAACATCTGGGTATTGCGCACCGGTCGGTGAATGCCCAGCCAGTGTTGCTGCATGAAGAAGTACGGGGTGCGGCCATCGTTGTCGGCGGGACGCTGGGGATGCAGTTCTGCCAGTGGGGTGATGTCGCGCTGGGCCGATATATCGTGCACCAGAGAGGTACTGATCAAGACCTTTTCATCCTTGCGCGAGAGCAGGATGGAAAAGGGCTTTTCCCGGGTGATGGCCTTGAAGAATTCTTCGAAGAACGAGCAGGGCAGGCCCACCACGATGATGGCCAGCATCCGACCCTGGCGGTCGTTGACACGCCGGCTCAGGTAGAAGGTCGGCACGCCGCCGGCACGGGAATTGACGGTTTCGCCCAGGAAGTCGGCGGTGGAGATCGACTGGTTATGGTGCTGGTAGTAGTCGCGGTCTGTCAGGTCCAGGGGCGGTGCCGGATGGCTGCGCGACAGTGCCAGAATCCGGCCTTCGGCATTGCTCACCCCGACGCCCGAGATGAAGGGCAGGCCGCGGATCTTTTCGCGCATGGTCTGGGAAAATTCGGCGCTGCCCACGTGCTGGCGCAACTGCTGTTCATCATTGATGTTGGCCATCTCGATGTCGGACTGGATGCTGTCGATCACCAGGCGGGCCGAGGACATGGTCTGGGCCGTGCTTTCGGCCAGGACGGTGGAGAGGGTGGAGAGATCATTGCGCCAGTCGTTGAGGCTGGCGCGGTAGAGCAGGGTACCGGAAACGATGACGGTGACGGCCAGCAAGCCTAACAGCAGCGCACCGATGGTGACGGCTGATTTACGGATGCGCGGCTGCATGGGCTGCGTACCGTTGGTGGGCGTGGGAGTCGTCATGGTCTGGACAGGCAGGACGGCGAGCACCGCCCTGGCAGGGTCAGGATTGCGGCGCCGAGCGCGCATAGCGCTCGATTTCTTCCTGCACCAGAGCAAAGCTGGTTTGCAATTGCTGCAATTGCTCCGGCTCAGGCGTGCAACCATCGCGGCCGGCCTGTTCGGTCTGGTGCAGCAGCTCGGTCAGTGCCTTGGCCTGGAACAGCGCGCACATGCCCTTGAGGGTATGGCTCTCATGCCGGCTGGCAGCGGCATTGCCGGCCAGGATCGCCTGTTCCAGCCGCAGGAAGATGGCCGGCGCGCCGGCCAGGAAGGTGCGTGCCAGCGAGGCGACGGTATTCACATCCCCGCCCACGGCATCAAGCAGGTGGCTGGGATCGATATGGTGATAGTCGCCGGTATTGCTGGTGTCGTTGGCAGCAGGTGTTGACTGGCCCAGATGCACGGTTTTTCCCCCTCTGTTCTCATGTCCTTGCGACCGATTACTTCGGTTCTTGCAGCGGCAATGTGAAGCTGAATGTTGAACCTTGGTGTTGCTTGGACTGTAACATGAGTTTGCCTCCCATGAGCGTCACCAGGCGTTGCGCGATGGTAAGACCCAGGCCTGCGCCATCCCTGGCACGCCGTTCGCTGTCGTCGGCCTGAGTGAATTTCTCGAAGATGGTATCGAGTTGTCCGGCGGGAATACCGATGCCGGTATCCTTGATGCGCACGGACAACTGGCTGCCGCTGCGCTCGACCTCGACCAGGATGCGACCGCTGTCGGTGTAGCGCACCGCATTGCCCAGCAGGTTCTCCAGCACCCGCAGCACCTTGCGCTGGTCGCATACTACCACCTGAGGTACCTCATCGCCGATGCGGCATTCCAACGACAGGCCCTTGGCCTGGGCGTCCGGGTAGTGACGGGCCACGGCCTGGCTGATCAGCTCGCGGATGTTTTCCGGCTCGGCCTGGATGGCCACGCGCTGGTCTTCCAGTTCGGTCACCTCCAGGATGGCATTGACCAGGTCCAGCAGGCGGTTGCCACTGTCGTGGATGGCCGTGGCATATTGCGCCAGGGGCGACTCGCCCAGTTCTTCGCGCAGCGCGTCGGAGTAACCCAGCACGCCATTGAGCGGGGTACGGAATTCATGCGACATGTTGGACAGGAAGCGCGACTTGGCATGACTGGCCTGCATCGCATCCTGGCGGCTCTTGACCAGCGAGCCGGCCAGCCAGATCAGCAGGGCATTGAACAGCAGCACGGCCAGCGTGATCAGCGTAGCCAGCAACAAGGTGCGGTTGCGTTCGCGATAGTAGGGTGCCAGGCGTTCTTCGATATCGATGCCCACCGAGGCATAGAGCGGATAGTCGCGCAGCTTGTGGAAGGCGTAGATGCGCTCGCGGCCATCGATCCGGCTGACCGCCTCGACCACACCGTCGCCTTGGGCCAGCATGGCTGCATACACCTTGCCGCCGCTGACCTGTTCGCCCATGGCATCCATCTCGCCGGTACGACGCACGCGTACCACGCCATCGGCACCCAGCAGCGTGATTACGCCGTGATGACCGACGTCGATCTGGTGATAAAGACTGGTGAAGTATTGCGGATCCATCGAGACCACGACCACACCGCCGAAGCTGCCATCGGGATGGTTGATGCGCCGCGTGAGCTGCAACGACCACTTGTTGGAGACCCGGCCCAGCACCGGCTTGCTGATAAAGAGCTTGTCCGGTCCGCCGTGCATGTGCACCTGTATGTGTTCGCGGTCGCTCAGGTTGATCGGCGTGAAGGGCTTGCTGGAGAGGGCGATATCGCCCTTGCTGTCGACGATGGTGAAGAGGTTGTAGACGTTGCGTGCCACCAGGCCATTGGCGATTTCGGTCGCCAGATCCAGGTTCTGGCCGCGTTCGCCGTAGCGGTAGCGCAGGTAGACCGCCGCCTGGTCGGCGGCCTCGATGGTGCGGTAGGCGTGTTCCAGGAATAGTCGGGAGAGTGACTGGGCGTCGCGGCGGGCGTCTTCAAGATTGTTCTGGCGGCTGGTCGCCAGCTCCTTGAGTGCGCCCAGCCATAGTCCGCAGATCAGCAACAGCGAAAACAGACCCAGGGCCAGGCGCAAGTCGATGCGCGCAAACCGGAGGGGGAGAGGAGAGTTTTTCCGGTCATTCATGGCTCTGCGGGCCTTTCCCTGATTGGTCTTTTATCGGCTTTCGCGCTCCCTGCGGGCACAACAGGCCCGCATGTAGCCGCGTAATTCATCAAAATTGACCGGTTTGGGGAAGAACACCACCCCGGCCGGAATACCCCCCCGCTGCGCCATGTCGTCCTGTCCCAGGCTGCTGACGATGGCGATGCTCACATCCCGCAACTGCGGATCGTGGAGGATGGTCTTGACCACTTCGTAGCCATCCATGCCTTCCATGACGATATCGGCCAGCACCACGTCGGGCTTGCTGCGCGCGATTTCCAGCAGCGCCTTGTAACCGTTGTCGCAATACACCAGGTCCAGCGGCAAGCCCCACGAAGCCATGGCACCGGCATACAGTTCGCGCTGCAGGTGGTTGTCCTCGATCACCAGCACTGCCGTGCGGCCATTGCCGGGCCGCGCCGTGGGGCTACGGCCATGCTCACCGGCCTCTGCCGAGGAAGAGCCTGGCGTGGCCTTGTAGGCGTGGACGGCCGCCAACGGGATGCGCCGATGCCCGCCCTTGGTCTTCCAGGCTTCGATGATGCCGGCCTCAACCAGTTGCTGCACGGAGGACACCGAGATGCCCAGAATGTGGGCCGCTTCCTGGGTTGTGCATACCTCGGAGCTGCTTGTCTTTGCGGTTTTCATAAATCTATTATCGGTATTTTACACAAATAAATCAAATTCATTAGATGTAATTTGAAATCGATATAATCGGTTTTCAACGAAAAGCAACAGTCATGCCGATGGGCAAGTTCTGGAGAGGCATTATGCAGAGAATTTCGTGACTTCGTCAGATTTTGTGTATTTTGCCTGTTTTTGCGGCGAGTGGCACAGATTATCGTGAAATGGGATTTTGCACCGGGCGCCTCAGCCTGGAGGGGGCTAGAGGGTATCCAGCCGGCTGCGCAGAGCCTGGGCGCGCGCTTGTAGCGCCTCGAGATCGGCTGGCGCCATCTTCCTGATTTGTTGGTAGACCATGCCCAGGCGTGGGTTGTGGCCGAAGCGGGCCTGGTGGCGCAGGAAGAAATCCCAGTACAAGGCATTGAAGGGGCAGGCTTGCGCACTGGTCTTTTGCTTGGGATCATAGGCGCAGCCGCGGCAATAGTCGCTCATGCGGCCGATATAGGCGGCGCTGCTGACATAGGGTTTGGTGGCGATGAGGCCGCCATCAGCCCATTGGCTCATGCCCAGGGTATTGGGCAACTCCACCCATTCGAAGGCATCGATGTATATGCCCAGGTACCACTGGTGCAGGGCCTTGGGGTCCAGCCCGGCCAGTAGCGCAAAGTTGCCGATCACCATCAGGCGCTGGATGTGGTGCGCGTGGGCGCTCTGCAGCGACTGGCCGATGGCGTGGCGCAGGCAGTTCATGCCGGTCTGGCCGGTCCAGAACCAGGCCGGCAGCGGCAGCCGGTGGTCAAGCGCATTGCGCTGTTCGTAGCCCGGCATCTGCGACCAGTAGATACCGCGCACGTATTCACGCCAGCCGATGATCTGGCGGATGAAACCTTCCACGGCCGCCAGCGGTGCATGGCCGGCCCGATAGGCCGCTTCGGCGCGGCGCACCACTTCCAGCGGATGCAGCATCTTGACGTTGAGCGCAAAGGACAGCAGCGAATGGAACAGGCGCTGGGCCTGGCTGCTCATGGCGTCTTCATAGTCGCCGAAATACGGCAGCACGGCCTGGATGAAATGCTCCAGGTGGTGCAGGGCTTCGGCGCGCGTGAGCGGCCAGCGCAATTGCGTGGCTTGGGGATCGCCGAAGCTGGCCACACCCTGGGTTTGCAGCATGGCCCATAGCGCCCCGTGGTCATGTGGCGTGCGCCAGTCTTGCGGCTGCGGTGGCGTGCCGGGCCAGCGCTTGCGGTTGTCGTGGTCGAAATTCCATTGACCGCCTTCGGGTTGACCCTGGGCATCGAGCAGCAATGCGAAGCGGCGCCGCATCTGGCGGTAGAACTGCTCCATCAGCCATTGCTTGCGGCCCTCGAAGAGACGCGGCAATTCATCTCGGGCAGTCAGGAAGTGTTCACTATCGACTACTACCGTCTGCAAGTCCTGCTGATCGCCCCATTGCTGCAAGGCCTGGTCGAGCCGCCATTCATCCGGCGCCTGCCATTGCACGCAGCGCGCCTGGTAATGGCTTGCCAGCGCCGCCAGGTTGTCTTCCAGCCGCTGGCGGTTGCTGGGATCATCCAGCCGGATATAGCGCACCCGGTGACCGGCTGCGCGCAGGTGTTCGCCGAAGGCGCGCATGGCGGCAAAAATGGCCAGGATCTTTTGCGCATGATGCAGCACGTAATCGGTTTCGCAGCGCACTTCCATGAGCACGTAGACCACATCGGTATCGACGCGCTCGAACCAGGAATGCTGTGGATTCAACTGGTCGCCCAGGATCAGGCGCAGCGTGGTGGCGGGAATGGGGTTCATCGTGCAATCTCAATGCCCATGCTGGCGACCATAGCGCCCCAGCGCCAGCAAGGCCGCCAGTTTCAGCACGCAGGGCAGGGCCGCGTACACCAGCGGCAGACTGCTGCTGGGCCCCTGGCCGGGGTGGTAGTCCAGGGCCGCCAGCAGGGGCAGGGCGACGCCGGCCAAGGCCAGTGCCAGCTTGCCCAGCATGGTGAGGATGCCAAACGCCGCCCCGACCGAGGCGGCTTGCGTCACCACCCGCGCCAGCAGCACCGGTGGCAGTAGCAGGTCGGCACCCAGCGCGGCTCCGGTGGCCAGGCAGACCAGCAGGAACGCCAGCTTGTCACCCGGCCCCAGCCAGACCGCGCCGACGAAGCCGGCCATGGACAGCAGCATGGCCAGGCGCCAGCAGGCTACCGGGCCGACGCGGTGCGCCAGCCGGCTCCACAGCGGCAGGCCGAGGGCCGCCGCACCGAAGTAGGCGGCCAGAAACAGGCTGGCCAGGGCGCGCTGCTGCAATTGGTCTTCGATGAAAAACAGCGCCAGCGTGGCTGGAATGGCCGCCGACAAGGCGTTGAGCAGATAGGGCGGTAGCAGCGCCCGGAAGGCGCGATTGCGCCACAGCCCCTGTAGTGCTTCGCGCCAGGGCTGCTGCTGCGCCACCATGACGGGCGCGGGTTGGTGCAGCAGCAAGAGCAGCGCCAGACCCAGCATGGCGGCAAAGAACAGGCAATACAGCGTGATACGCTCATCCACCCGTGCCGGGTCAGCGGCCAGGATGCCCACCGGCACCACGCTGGCCACGATCACCCCGGCCAAGCCTGCCCCCTCGCGCCAGGGTACGGCGTGCATTCCCTGCTCGGGCAGGCGCGACCCCCAGGAGAGATAGGCGATGCTGAGCATACTGTGCGCGCCATAGGCCAGCACCAGCATGGCTACCAGCCAGGGCATGGCCATTTCCGGTGGGTCAGGCGGTTTCCACAGACATATGAAGGCTAGCGCCAGCACCACGCCGGCCATGCCCATCCAGCGCTTCTGACGCTGGGCCGATCGATCCAGCATATGACCGAAAAGGGGATCTTGCAGCATGTCCAGCAGGCGCGCTGCAAACAGCACCCAGCCCAGCGGCGCCAGCGCTACCCCGACATGGCTGGCGTAATAGGCGGGAATCTGCACGAACAGCGGTAGCGCTGCCATGGCCAGTGGTGCTCCCAGCAGGCCGTAGGCGGCATTGCTCCAGCGCGTGGCGATGGGCTGCGGCAGTGCGCTCAAGGCGTCTCCCCGAGCAGGCGGCGGCGCAGGTTTTCGTCGCGGCTGGGCTGGCCCAGCCAGATGTTGAAGAAGGCGCGCGCCAGTTCCGGGTCGGCGATCTCGGCCAGCAGCTTGTCGCGGTCGTACAGACGCATTCCGCGCTGGGGCAGGTAGACCCCGACCAGTTCATCGCCATCGGCCACGTCGATGAAGGCACGGCCCAGTTCATTCTTCCAGCGCGCCAGCGTAGGGCCGGCAATCGGGGCGGCGCTCATGCGCTGGATTTCTTCGATGGAGGTGCTGGCCAGCTTGTCGCGACTGATCCTGACCTTATAGTCCAGTTGCAGGGCAAAGGGCTGGTTCTCCTCCAGCGGCCGCTGCGGCGCCCAGAGGGTGGCGTGGTAGATGCGAAAGCCCAGCCAGGTCATGCTGCCGCTGCCGATGCTCTGCACCGGGGGCAGCGCTTCGCGCCAGGGCTGGGTAGCGTGCGCGGCGCGACCGGGCAACACGGCAAGCAGTGCCAGCAGGATGGCGCAACAGGCCAGGCGCGGGTGCAGATAGTGCCAAGGGGCAGGCAAGCGGATGGCAGCGATGGACATCGGAAGACTCCTGGTGGGGACGTGCGCTCGACAAAAAGCGAAGGCGCAAGACTTCACATCGGCGACTAGCTTACTACCGCAGAAAGATAAAATCTACTGATTGGTATTTATTATTTACCAATCGGTATTGATGGCTGCGCAGCCAGGTCAGCGCGTCCACTTGCGCTCATAGTCCATTTCCGCGAAATGCTGCACCAGGAAGTCGATGAACACCCGTACCTTGGCCGGCAGGTGCTTGCGGCCCTGGTAGGCGATGTTGATGACCAGACGCGGCAAGTCCCATTCATCCAGCACCGGTACCAGGCGTCCGGCCACCACGTCGTCATAGATGATGTAGTTGGGCTGGATCAGGATGCCCAGCCCCTCCAGCGCCGCGGCGCGGATGATCTGGCCATCGTTGGATTGCATCAGGGCATGGATGTCCAGGCTGCACTGACTGCCATCGCGATGGGTGAAGCGCAGGCTGTTGGGGGTATTGGAATGGCTGTAGACCAGCAGGTCATGCCCGCTCAGTTGCTCCAGGGTGCGCGGCACGCCGCGTGCGGCCAGGTAGCCGGGGGCCGCGGCCAGGATGCGCCGGGTGCTGGCCAGACGGCGCACGGCGATGTTGGAATCAGGCTCGAACTCGCGGGTGCGGATGGCCACGTCGATGCCGCTGTCGAGCAGATCGACGTAGCGGTTGGCCGCCACCACGTCGAGCGTGATGTCGGGGTAAAGACGATGGAAACGCGGCAGCAAGGGACTGATGTGCTTCATGCAGAAAGACAGCGAGGAGGCGACCCGCAACAGGCCGCTGGGCGCCACGCTGTTGGCGTTGACCAGTTCCTCGGCTTCCTTCATCTGCGTCAGCGCCGCCTTGCACTGGCGATAGAAGGCTTCGCCGCTCTGGCTCAAGCCCAGGCGGCGCGTGCTGCGCTCCACCAGCCGCGCACCCAGGCGTTCTTCCAGCGCCGCCAGGCTGCGGCTGGCCGCAGCGTTGGACATGCCCAGCGCCTCGGCTGCGCGCGACAGGCTGCCCAGCTCGGCTACCTGCACGAAAAGTTCGAATTGCATCCAGCGGTCCACCAGCGCCTCCCAGGGCGCTGCAAGTGGAAAACAGTTTTCCACTTGCAGCATATATCCGTCCAAAAATAGGAACTATATTACCGTTGGCCGGAAAAATAAGAATCGCCCATTCCGTCATCCCATCGCGAGGAGACCATGCTCAACCTGAACGAAGACACCATTACCCAGGCCGTCCTGGCGCGCCACGCCGGCATGTCGGACGAACGCCTGCGGCAGATCATCACCAGCCTGGTGCAGCACCTGCACGCCTTCGCACGCGAGGTCAAGCTGACCGAGGCGGAATGGTTCGAGGGCATCCGCTTTCTCACCGAGACCGGCCAGCTCTGTTCGGACAAGCGCCAGGAATTCATCCTGCTCTCCGACACCCTGGGCTTGTCCACCCTGGTGATGGCCCAGCAGAACCACAAGCCGGCCGGCTGTACCGAAGCCACCGTCTTCGGCCCCTTCCACGTGGACAATTCGCCGCAGTATCCGCTGGGCGCAGACATCGCCAACGGCGCCAAGGGCCAGCCTTGCTTCGTCAGCGGCAGCGTGCGCGGCCTGGATGGCAAGCCGATCCCCCATGCCCAGATGGAAGTCTGGCAAGCCGACGAAGACGGCTTCTATGACGTGCAATATCCCGACCTCGACCAGTTGCAGGCTCGCGGCACGCTGCATACCGATGAGCAGGGCCGTTACCACTTCCGCAGCATCCTGGCCAACTCCTACCCGATTCCGCATGACGGCCCGGTGGGCAAGATGCTGAAAACCCTGGGCCGCCATCCCTGGCGTCCGGCGCACCTGCATTTCCGTATCCAGGCCGAGGGTTACGAGACGCTGATCACCCACGTCTTCCGGCGTGGCGATCCTTACCTGGAGTCTGACGCCGTCTTCGGCGTGCGTTCCACCCTGATTGCCGACTGGCCGCGCCAAGCAGCCGGGACCGCCCCGGATGGCACGCAGTGTGAGCAGCCTTTCTACACGCTGGACTATGATTTCATCCTCAACCCCCAGCGCAACTGACCCGGTCCCTGCCATTGCCATGCAAGCCTTCACCTATACCAGCGCCGCCGCCCGCGTCATCTTCGGCGCCGGCAGCCTGCAGCACCTGGTGCGCGAAACCGAACTGCTGGGCGCGCAGCGCGCCCTGGTGCTGTGTACCCCCGGCCAGCGTGCCGAGGCCGAACGTGTGGCCGCCCTGATCGGCCCGCGCTGCGCCGGCATCTACGACCAGGCCGTCATGCACGTGCCCATCGAGACGGCACGTCATGCACGCCAGGTGGCGCGCGAACTGAGCGCGGACTGCGCGATTGCCATCGGTGGTGGTTCCACGCTGGGCCTGGGCAAGGCCATCGCGCTGGAGTCCGACCTGCCGATCCTGGCCATCCCCACGACCTACGCCGGCAGCGAGATGACGCCTATCTATGGCATCACCGAAGGTGGTCTCAAGAAGACCGGCCGCGATGCCCGTGTCCTGCCGCGCACCGTGATCTACGACCCGCAATTGAGCAGCGGCCTGCCGCTGGCGCTATCGGTGACCAGCGGCATCAATGCCCTGGCGCACGCCGCCGAAGGCCTGTATGCAGCCGACGCCAATCCCATCATGTCGCTGCTGGCCGAGGAAGGCATCCGCGCCCTGGCCGCGGGCTTGCCGCAACTGACGCTGCGCAGCGATGACCAGGAGGCCCGCAGCCGCTGCCTGTATGGCGCCTGGCTGTGTGGTACGGTGCTGGGCAATGTGGGCATGTCGCTGCATCACAAGCTGTGTCACACACTGGGAGGCAGCTACAACTTGCCGCACGCCGAAACCCACACCGTGATCCTGCCGCACGCCCTGGCCTACAACGCCCCGGCCGCGCCGCACGCCATGCAGCGCATCGCCCGCGCGCTGGGTGCACAGGAGGCCGCCATGGGAGTCCATGCGCTGGCACGGTCGCTGCAGGCGCCGCTGTCCTTGCGAGAGCTCGGGATGCCATATGAGGGGCTGGAGCGCTGCACCGATATCGCACTGCAGAACGCCTATGCCAACCCGCGCCCATTGGAGCGCGCGGCGTTGCGGGCATTGTTGGAGAATGCCTGGCATGGTCATGCGCCAGTTTGATCGATGACCCGGGGCTTGTACCGCCAGGTTCAATCCAGTTCCGGTCGCAATTCGTCCTGGAACTGCGCCACCTGCGAGCCGCGCACCGAGCACCCGATGCGGCTGCCCGGGAAAGCCGGGTCGCGCGAGGGTTCGATGACCAGGCTGCGTTCACCCAACACGTTGGGCTGGCCGCGATAGTAGTCGAAGCGGGTGGTGCGATGCCAGCCACCGCGCTCGAAGATTTCCATGCGGGTGTATTTGCCGTCGAGTTCGCGGCTGGTGCGCTTGAAGTTAGGAATGGCCGCGCCCAGTGCCGTGGCCAGTTGTTCGGGCGTGGCCGGGCTATAGAAGCCCCAACTCATCTTCTGCAATTGGCCATTGATGACCACGCTCTCATCGTAGTAACCGCTCAGGGTCTGGCCATAGGCCTGCGCGCTGGCGGCAGCCGCGATGCGGTCGCGGCCAGGGGTGTGGCGATCCGGGACGTCGATGCCGGCCACGGGCCCCTTGAGCGTGACCACGAAGGCCGGCTGCACGGCACCGGAGAACTGGCGTAGCGTGGCTGCCAGGCTGGCGTCGCAACTGGCCAAGGCCTTGACGACATTCTCGAATGGGCCGCGCTGGTCAGTCACCGGGGTGACTTGGGTCTTGCCGCGCTGTTCGTTGCGCGTATCGGTGCGTTGGGCGAGCTGCTGCGCCTTCAATTCCATGCGTTGCTGCTTCAGTTGCAGCTTGGCCATGCGCTCTTCCGGTGTGGAGCAGGCGGTGGTCAACAAAAGAGTGCCGGCTGCGAGCAGCCAGGTGCGTGATGTGGTCATGTTTTTCCCCTTGAAATGTGACGCTGTTATGTGTTCTTGATGATGTTGCTCTTGCTGATGCTCTACTTGCCTGCCGATCTAGCTGCAAGTCAGTTCCAGCAAGCTTTCCAGCCCCACCCTGGCACTCTGATGTCGCTCGGGTCGGGTCGGACTGCACAGGCAGAGATGGTAGTGCGGGTCGTGCTCATGATGCAGGTAGGGCGTGGCCTGCGCTGCCACCGGGGTGCGCGTCAGGCTGGCATTGTGGCGGTACTTGTAGTCGGCTTCGTTGGCACACCAGAGCCGGTAGAAGGCGGCTTGTTGCTGCTCGGGTGACTGTTGCGTCAGCCAGGCCAACTCCTCTGATGTGAAGGCGAGGTCGGCCAGGGATTGCAGGTCGCGCTCCTGGGCCGGGACTTCGATATCCACCCCCACCTGTACCACCACGCCCAGCGCACAGGCAATCCAGCCGCGGCTGTGCGAGAGACTGGCAGCCGGATGGTCGATGCCATCGGCCAGTTGTCCGGCCACCATCACCAGCGGTGCGGCACCGCGTCGCTCCTTGACCTCGATATCGTCCAGCGTGCAACCGCAGACGGCCATCAGGGCATGACGCAGCAGCAGACGTCCGAGCAGGAATTCACAGGCGCGCTGCGGCCGCAGGAAGGCTTGCAGGCGTGCCCGCTCATCGGCTGACAGGATGCGCGCCAAGCTGCCCAGGGCGGCCGATGAGGTGGTCTCGGCCACGAAGGGGCCACCATCCACGATCCAGGCGAAGGTGGATGGCATGGCGCTTATTGGCCCAGCTTGACGATGTCACCCTTGAGGGCGACACCGGCCATGGTGGCACCGGCGTGGCATTCGAACTCGGTGGCGCTGGCCATCTCGTTCTTCTTGTAATAGCTCACGATGTTGACCACGGCATTGCCACCCAGCTCCTTGGCCTTCTTGTGCAATTGCACCAGCGCCGACAGGAAGACCCACTTGCAGGCTTCTTCATCGCTCTTGCCCACCGCGTTGGTCTTCTGGTTGGTGACATCGGTGGAAATCTTTTCCAGCACCGCAGGATGCGCCTGGCTGGCGAAGTAGAACTTCACCGAGCCATCCAGGATTCCATCCTTATCCTTCATATTGCTGGTGCTATCGAGCGGCAGCAGATGCTTGGTGTCGCGCACCTGGGCCGGCAGAGCGGCGGCGAGGGCCAGAGTCAGGGTGACGGCGAGGGAAATATGCTTCATATGCTTTCTTTTCCTTATAGTGAGGGGGCTACTTGCCGGCTCACGGCCAGCGCTTGAAGATAAGCGAGGTATTGATACCGCCGAAGGCGAAGTTGTTCGACATCACGTATTCGCACTCCAGCGTCCGTCCGCTGCCGGTGAGGTAGTCCAGTTCACCGCATTCGGGGTCGGGCTGCTGCAGGTTGATGGTGGGGGCGAACCAGCCGTGGCGCATCATTTCGATGGATAGCCAGGCTTCCAGCGCACCGCAGGCGCCCAGGGTGTGACCCATGTAGCTCTTGAGCGAGCTGATGGGCGTGGCCGTGCCGAAGATGCGCGCGGTGGCCTGGGTCTCGGCCACATCGCCCTGGCGGGTGCCGGTGCCGTGGGCATTGATGTAACCGATGGAGGAGGCCGGCAGGGCGGCATCGTCCAGCGCCATCTGGATGGCGGCCTGTATGGTGGCGGCATTGGGATTGGTGACGTGGGCGCCGTCGCTGTTGGTACCGAACCCGACGATCTCGGCGTAGATCCGGGCACCGCGGGCCTGGGCGTGGTCCAGATCTTCCAGGATCAGGCTGCCGGCGCCTTCGCCCAGGACCAGACCGTCACGGTCGCGGTCGAAGGGGCTGGGGGTGAGCTGGGGCGTGTCGTTGCGCACGCTGGTGGCGTACAGGGTATCGAACACCGCCGCTTCGGTGGCGCACAGTTCTTCCGACCCGCCTGCCACCATCGCCACCTGGCGGCCGCTGCGGATGGTCTCATAGGCGTAGCCGATGCCCTGGCTGCCGGAGGTGCAGGCGCTGGAGGTGGTGATGATGCGGCCGGTGATGCCGAAGAACACACCCATGTTGACCGGCGCGGTATGGGCCATCATCTTCAGGTAGGTGTTGGCGTTGATGTCGCGGGTGTTCTTTTCGGCAAACATCATGGCGAAGTCGGCAATCGCATTGGGTGTCCCGGCCGAGGAGCCATAGGCGATACCCAGTTGGCCGCTTTTCAGCAGGGCATGGTCCAGCAGCCCGGCATCGGCCAGCGCCCATTCGCTGGCGCGGGTAGCCATCAGGGCGACGCGGCCCATGCTGCGGGTGGTCTTGCGGTTGTAGCGTTCGGACAGTGAAAACTCCACCGCCGGCGCCCCCAGGCGGGTGTGCAGGCCGACGTATTCGTCCCAGCCCGACATGCGTTGCACGGCATTGGTATAGGTCTTCAGATGTGCCAGCGCACTGCTCCAGTCGGTGCCGATGGGGCTGATACCGGCCATGCCGGTGACCACCACGCGGCGCTCGGTGATCTGCCCACTCATGCCAGACCTCCATTGACCGAAATCACCTGGCGCGTGACATAAGCAGCATCCGGCGACATCAGGTAAGCCACTGCGGCAGCCACTTCTTCGGGCTTGCCGGCACGGCGCGCGGGGATCAGCTTGAGGATCTCTTCCACCGGCGCCTCTTCGGTCATGTCGGTCTCGATCAGGCCGGGTGCCACGCAGTTGACGGTGATGTCGCGCTTGGCCAGTTCCAGCGCCAGCGCCTTGGTGGCGCCGATGACGCCGGCCTTGGCGGCGCTGTAGTTGACCTGGCCGCGATTGCCGATCAGCCCTGATACCGAGGCCAGGGTGACGATGCGCCCCGGTGCCCGTCGCCGCACCATCGGCATCACCAGCGGGTTGAGCACGTTGTAGAAGCCATCCAGGTTGGTGCGCAGCACGCTGTCCCAGTCTTCGCCGGGCATGGCGGGAAAGGCGTTGTCGCGGGTGATGCCGGCATTGCAGACCACGCCGTAGTAGCAACCATGCTGTTCGATGTCCTCCAGCAGCACTTGCGAGGCCGCTTCACGCTGGGCGACGTCGAATTGCAGCACGCGCGTCTTGCGCCCCAGTGAGGCGATCTCGGCGGCCACCTGCTCGGCGGCCTCGCGTCGGGAGTGGCAATGCAGGACGATGTCATACCCCTCGCGTGCCAGGCGCAGCGCGATGGCGCGGCCGATGCCCCGGCTTGAGCCGGTAACGAAAATGCTGTGTTCCCCCGATGTGGTCATGCCATGCCTTCTTGAAGATAGTGTGTTGCGTCGTGCGGCTGGAACACCGACACGGTGGCTTGCGCCAGTTCTTGTTGCGTTGCCAGGTCGGTGATGCGGCACTCGAAGGAGCCCAGGCCATTGTCCGTCTGCAACAGCAATTGCACCGATACGCTCAGGCGCGTGCCGGTGGCAAATTCCGGGACTGCACACTGATAGCGGCGCGCGCCCAGCAGGAAACCGATCTTGACGCTTCCGCCCTGGCGCAGCGCCTGATAGCCGGCCCAGGCGGCGATGCCCTGGGCCATGTATTCGATGCCGACCCAGGCGCCGACGCCACTACCCTGGTGGAACAGGCTGTCGGGGCGGATCTCCAGTTCGGCTTGCAGCGTCTGCTCGTCCACTGCCACGACGCGGTCGATGAGGATCATGGGCGCGGCGTGCGGCAGCAGTTGTTCGATGGGCGGGATGTCCTGTTGCAGGCTGCTCATGCGACCTCCCGGCGCGAGAACACCAGCGCCACATTGCTGCCGCCAAAGGCGAAGGAGTTCGACAGCACATGCCGTAATGGTCGGCCCAGGCGCTGGCCCAGCACCACCGGCTGCAGCGCCGGCAACGCCGGATCGGCCACGCCATCCCACAGGTGCGGCGGCAACTGGCCGTCCGGGTTGTCGTCCTGCATGAGCAACCAGCACAGGCCAGCCTCGATGGCACTGGCTGCGCCCAGCGTATGGCCGGTGAAGGGCTTGGTGGAACTGACCGGTACATTCAGGCCGAACAGGGTCTGCACCACGTGCGACTCCATCGCATCGTTCTGTGCCGTGGCCGTGCCGTGCAGGTTGATGTAGTCGATCTGGGCGGCCTCCAGGCCGGCCCGGCGCAGGGCCTCGTGGATGGCCAGTTGCGCGCCTTTTCCTTCAGGATCGGGGGCCGAGATGTGATAGGCATCGGACGATTCGCCCCAGCCGCTCAACTCGACGCTGGCCGGTTCGCGGGTCAGCAGGAACAGCGCCGCACCCTCGCCGATGTTGATGCCTTGTCGATGCAGCGAGAGTGGGTTGCAGCGTTGTGCGCTGACCGATTCCAGGGCGGTGAAGCCGGCGATGGTGAATTCGCACAGGGTATCGACGCCACCGCACAGCACGGCATCGCACAGGCCCATGTTGAGCAGTCGTGCGGCGCTGGCGATGGCCTTGCCGCTGGAGGCGCAGGCGCTGGACTGGACATAGGCCGGGCCGCTGGTCCCCAGAGTGAGTTGCAGGGCGATGGCCGGCGAGCCCAGTTCCTGCTGGCCGTAGTGATAGCCTGTCGGGAAGTTGCCGCTGGCGGTGCGCTGGCTGAAGGCGGTTTCGCCTTCGGCGATGCCGGAGGTACTGGTGCCCAGCACGATGGCCAGGCGTTGCGCGCCATAGCGGGCGATGGCGGCATCTACCTGTGGACGGATGCCTTGCAGCGCGGCCAGCGCCAAGCGATTGTTGCGGCTGCGCTCGCGCAGCGGCAGGTGGCTGTCATCGGGTAGTACCGTGTCGTCGGCCACCGCGCCCAGGGCCAGGGACTGGCCGCTGGCGTCGACGTAGCGCGCATTGGCGCGCACGCCGCTGGTGCCGGCCAACAGGCGCGTACGGATCGTACCGTGCGCGCTGCCGAGCGGGCAGACCATGCCGAGGGCGTTCAGATAAAGGCTCATGCGTGTGACGATGTCATTCAGAGGTCACCACCACCGACTGGATGGTCAGTTTGTAGTGGTAACGCAGATTGTTCAGGATCACCTTGCCGCCCCAGGGTTTGCGGTCAGGGTAATCGATCACGGCAATCGTTTCACCGTGGAGCAGGAGAGTACGTTGCCCCTCGGCTTCGCGCAACTCCCATCCTTCGGGAAGGGCCTGGCGAAGCGCCGCGGTCGGCCATAGGGTCAGTTGTACATCCTGCAAGACATCGTCACCCTGCACCTGGCTGGGCAGCAGGGCGTGGCGCCAGACCTGCAACTGCTGCCCGTCGTAATGCAGGGACATGACGCGTTGGCCGAAGGCCAGGCCGACCAGGTCGAGATGGTCGGCGTCGATTTCCAGGGCGGTGTCGAGTTCATCGACGCGGTTGCCGCGCTCCACCTTCAGATGTTGCTGCAGGCTGATGCTCTGGCCTAGCGTGGCCGGTGCCAGGCGCAGTTGCAGGCGCGCCGGGGCTCGCATGTCCGGCTGGGCGGGGCTGGCGCAGGCGGCTAGCAGGGCGGTAGTGAGCAGGGCGGCCAGGGTCAGCAGTCGCTTGCAAGCGGTCATGGTGATTCCTTCCCCGGCGGCACTGCATGAGCGCCCTGGCCGGGATGGGTGAACAAGGGCGCCAGCAGCCACACCAGCAGCATTGCGCACAGCATGGTCAGGCCGAAGGCGTGCAGTGGAGGGCTGTGGCTCAAGGCCAGCAAGCCGAACGACAGCAAGGCACTGGCCGCCGACAGGCCGACCGTGAGCCAGGCGTGGGGGCGTTGGCGGGGGGACGATTCCAGCAGGAATATGCCATAGTCCACCCCCAGACCCAGCACCAGCAAGCCGGCCAGCACGTGGAACAGTTGCAGCGGCTGGCCCAGCCAGCCGAACAGGCCCAGCGTCAGGAACGAGGCCAACAGCGGCGGCGCCAGCGCGCGCCAGGCGCGGCCGCGGTAGCGCCAGCTCAGTAGCGCAAAGATGCCGGCATAGGCCGCCAGCAGCGCCCAGCCCATGTAGATCCGGTAATAGCGCAGCACCGAGGAAATCTCGCCGACCTTGTCTACCCATTGCACACCCTTCAAGCCAGCGGCCGCGGCGGCCAACTGGTCGAGCTGGCGATAGTCGGTCAGGCCGCGCAGGGCGACGATGCTGGCGTAGCTGCCCCCCACCCGGCCCAGCCACAGGTGACGCGAGGCGGCGCCGGCAGGCGTGGCGAGGAATTCCTCCGGGGTGATAGGGTGGGCTTTGTCCAGTAGGCGCTGGCGCAGGGCTTGGGCCCACGCCGGGCTCTCTTCGATGGCGCGTGCGGTGAGGGTGACCGGGTCGGGGGTCTCCCCTCGTGGTTCGAGCAAAGCCTGGCGCAGCAGGGCCAGGTTGTCCTGCTGGCGGCGCTGCGAGGGAACCCAGTTGGAGAGCGCCTGCACACCGTTGATGATCTGGCGATCCAGCAGCGGTTGCAGCTTGCTGCGCAGCGCTTCTTCCTGCTGCAGCACGGCTTCGGCTGACTCCCCTCGCACCAGGTAGAACTGCACGGGGGCAGCCATGTCCAGCAACTGGCTGATGCGGATCTGGTCTTGCAGCAGTTGTGGTGGGCTCTTCTGCAGGGCACGGAGATCGTCGCTGCTATGCAGGCGTGTGATGCCGGTCGCGGCCAAGCCCACCAGGGCCGCCGCAGTCGGCAAGACCAGGTGCCAGGCCAAGCCGCCCAGCAGGTTCGGCCAGCGCAGGATGCTTTGGCCGAAGCGTTGCGCCAGCGGGGTGGCGCGCAGGCTGTGCGGGCCGATCAGTTGCGGGAACCAGCAGGCCACCGTGAGCCAGGCGAACAGCAGGCCCAATGCCGAGAACACGGCCATCTGCTGCAAGCCCGGGAAGGGCGTGGCGGCCATGCCGAGATAGCCGATCACCGCCGCCAGCAGCATCAGTGCCAGACCCGGCAGCAGGCGTCGCAGCAGAGTGGGGGAATCCAGCTCGGCGGGCGCGGCCAGGCGTGCGCACAGGAAATAGATGCCGTAATCCTGGGCGATACCGATCAGGCTGGCGCCGAACACCAGCGTGAGCAAGTGGATTTGCCCGAACAGCCACATGCTCACCGACAGCGCCCCCAAGCAGCCCACGGCAATGGAGGTGGCGATGTAGAGGATGGGCTTGAGCGAACGGAAACTCAGCCACATCAATAGCAGGATGCCTACCAGCGAACCGGCGCCGATGGTGGCGCTCTCGCTGCCGGCCTGGGCGCTGGCGGCGGCGGCGTGCAGCACGACGCCGCCGGTCAGCACCTGATCCGCATGGGCCAGAGCGGCCTGTCTGGCGCGTGCCAGCAGCGGCACCACCTGTTCTTGTGCCTGCATGGAAAAGGCTGGGGCCTTCAGTTCCAGCAATAGCAGGACGTAGCTCACGCCATCGCGTTCCACGAAGAGCTTGCCGTCGCGCGGACGCACCGGGGTTTCGCGTGCGCGTTCCTGCACCCAGTCGCCAAACAGACTGAAGGGATCATCCTGCCAGGCCCCCAGGCGCGGGCCGCCAAAAGCACCATACAGACTTGCCAAGGCGCGCTGGCTCCATTGCTGCGGGCTCCAGCTGGCCAGTTGCGCGCGCTGGGCATCACTGAGCAGCACGGCGCGGCTGCGCTCCAGGCTGTCCAGCCACTGGCTCTGGAGCTGAGCGGTGTCGTCATTGATCGGCGCCAGCAGCTTGGCGTAGGGACGCAGCAGTGCGAGATAGGCATCGGCACCTTGCTGTGCGCGTGCCCAGTCGCGGTCGCCGACCAGTACCACCACTTTTTGCTGGGCCGCATCGACCATGTGGGTGAAGGCTTGCTGGCGTACCGCATCGTTGCCGCTACTGGGCAGCAGCGCCAGGATGTCGGTATCGGGACTGGCTCGCTGGCCCAGCCACAGCCAGGCGTTATGCCCGGCCAGCAGCAATACCGCCAGCAGCCAGCCCAGGGCAAGCAGACCTGGCAGGGAGCGGCCCGGCTTAGTCAAACAGCGCTCCTTCTTCTGGCGTCATGGCGCCTTCACCGGTCTTGATGCCAGAGAAGCTGAGATCGGTGCGGTCGCCGCTGGCTTCTTTCATGCTGACCTTGTCCACATAGGCGGCGCCGGCCAGGCTGATGTCGCCGATGGCCTTGGCCAGGGCTGGCTGGCGTGCCTTGAGGGCGACCTGCCAGTGGCCGTCGCGCAGGGTGCCGTCGAGTTCGAAGAGATTGTCCAGTTGGCTCAAGTCGCCGGCCAGCAGGGAAAAGAGCACGCTGTTGATCATCTTCACCACCGGCTCTTGTTGCGCATCGAGTTTCATGGCCACGCGGCCATCCTGGATCTGCACGATGGCCTCGCGCGTGATGCGCAGGGTGTTGGGGAAGGGTTGCAGCGTCTGCCACAGGATGCCGCGCCCCTTGACCACGCAGAAGCGTCCATTGGCCTGCAGCGGTTTCTTGATGCCGGTCAGTTGCTTGGTCTGGTCGAAGCGACCGCACATCACGGCCGGCTTGGCCAGGGTGGCCTGTATCTGCTGCACGGGGGCGCCGGCGTGGGCCGCGGGCAGCGCTGCCAGCAGGGTGGCGGCCAGTGTCAGGGAGGACAGGTAGGGGCTTGCGTTCATGGTGCAGGAAAATCCAGTCCGAGCTTGTGCCACAGTACCGGCGGCGATACGAAGCACATCTCGTGGTTGTTCATCTGTACCGCCACCTGGACGGTGGAGGCGCGGGTCAGTCGAGCGCCGCTGACGGCGTCGCTGATGAGGTAATCGATCTTGAGGCGGTGTTCCCATTCGACGATGGCCGCGCTGACCCGGATGCGCTGGCCGAAGCGAGCCGGCGCGGCGTAGCGCAGGTGCAGGTCGATCACCGGCCAGCCATAGCCGGAGGCCTTCATGGCCGGATAGTTGTAGCCGATGCCGTCCAGCAGGGCGCAACGCGCGTTTTCCATGTATTGCACGTAGCGGCCGTGCCAGACGATTTCCATCGGGTCCAGGTCATAGAACTGGATCTGCAATTCGATTTCGCCCTGCCAGGGGGAATTGGCCAGGGTGAGCTTGCCCGCTGGCAGGAGGGTGTCAGTCATAGAGCGTCCAGGCCTGGTCGCGGATGCGTTGCAGCAGCAGGCGCAGGTCCGGTTCCAGCATACGGTCTTCATCGACCACGGCAATGTCCTGTGCCAGTGCGGCCTGCATCGCCGCCAGGCGGCCCGCAGGCAGATCCTGCAGCGGGGTATCGCTGGCTTGCTGGCGCTGGTTGCGCAGCCAGACGCCCTGGCGCACCGTGATCAGCAGGGCGGCGGCCACCTGTTCGGTCAGTTCCAGCACGCGCAAGCAGTCGCGGGCGGCGATGGTCCCCATGCTGACCTTGTCCTGGTTGTGGCATTCGGTGGAGCGCGAGAACACCGAGGCCGGCATGGTCAGCTTGAGTGCTTCGGCAGTCCAGGCCGAGGCGCTGATCTGCAAGGCTTTCAGGCCGTGGTTGATGGGCGCGCGCGCGCCGCTGGCCCCGGACAGGTTGGCCGGCAAGCCGTTGTTGTAGCGCGGGTCCACCATCAGCGCCATCTGGCGATCCAGCAGGTCGGCGATGTTGGCTACCGCGGTCTTCATACTGTCCATGGCAAAGGCGATATGGCCGCCGTAGAAATGGCCACCATGCAGCACGCGCTCGCCATCCGGGTCGATCAGGGGATTGTCGTTGGCGCTGTTGAGTTCGTTTTCGATGAACTGGCGCAACCCCGGCAGGGCATCGTTGAGCACGCCGATCACGTGCGGCGCGCAGCGCACCGAATAGCGGTCCTGCAAGCGTTTTTCGTTACGGTGCGCCTGGTCGCACCGCAGGTCGCGCTGCAGCCAGGCCGCCACCTGCTGCTGGCCAGGATGGGGCTTGGCCGAGAACAGGGTGGCATCGAAATGGTGGGCATTGCCATCCAGCGTAAAGCTGCTCATGGCGGTGATGCGGGTGGCCAGTTGGCACAGGTAGCGGGCGCGGTCGAAGGCCAGGCAGGCCAGGGCAGTCATGACGGCCGTGCCATTCATGATGGCCAGCCCCTCCTTGGGGCGCAGGCGCAGCGGCGTCATACCGGCTGCTGCCAGCGCTTGTGCTGCGGGCAGGATCTGCCCTTGGTGCCAGACTTCGCGTTCCCCGCACAGCACGGCAGCCAGGTAGGACAGCGGGGTCAGATCGCCACTGGCACCCACCGAACCTTCGCAGGGGATCCGTGGCAACAGGTCGTGTTGCAACAGGCCGGTGATCTGTTTCAGCAGGGCTACGCTCACGCCCGAGAAACCCTGGCACAGCGAATTGAGGCGGGCCGCCAGGATGGCGCGCGTTTGTTCCGGCGTAAACAGCGCGCCCAGGCCGCAGCCGTGGTAGGTGTAGAGGTGATGCGGCAACTCCGGCACCAGCTCGGGCGGGACCGTCACGGTGCAGGAGTCGCCATAGCCGGTGGTGACGCCATAGATGGTGCCATCCTCGCGCAGCAGGCGGTCCAGGAAATCGGCGCCGCGGGCGATGCGCGCACGGAACTCGGTGGCCTCATGCAGTTGCGCGCCGCGCTTGCGCCGGGCCAGCGCTACCACCTCCTCGATGCGCAGCGACTGGGCGCCGAAACGGATCGGGGAACTGCTGGCCAAAGAGGAAACGTCAGTGTGAAGCATGGTGTTCGTCCAGGGCCGAGTCGGCCCAGAAATCATAGAAATTGAACCACTGGTAGGGCGCCTGCAGGCAATGCGCCTGCAGCCGCGCAGCATAGTCGCCGGCCAGTTCGGCCAGCACCTGCTCACGCTGTTTGCGCGGCAAGGTGATCTGCTGGCGAAACGTCTCGAAGGCCACTTCCGCGCCGCTGGCGGTACGCCGCGAAAACATCAGGTACACCGGGCATTGCAACAGTGCGGCCAAGACATAAGGACCGATCGGGAAAGGCGCGCGGCGGCCCAGGAAGGACGCTTGCGCCACACGCGGCTGCGGCGAGACTGGTACGCGGTCGCCGGCAATGACCACGAATTCACCCTGCGCCACCTTCTCAGCCAGCATCATCGCAGTGGCTGGTGACATCTCGGTGACCTGCAGCAGGTTCAACTGGCTGCCGGGATCGAGCTGGGCCAGCATCTGGTTGAAGGCCTGGGCATGGCGCGTGTGTACCAGCACGGTCAGCTTGAGCGCCGGATGCTGGCGACCGATCACGCGGCATAGTTCGAGGTTGCCGAGATGGGTGCAGATGATGAGTCCGCCGGTTCCGGCGGCGATGGCCTCGCTGATGTGCTGGCTACCGCGCAAGTGAACGTTTTTGATGGGGAACAGGCCACCCCATAGCAACATCTTGTCCAGCAGGCTTTCGCCGAAAGCGGCGAAGTGAAGGAAAACGCCCACCAGCCCGGTGCGCAAGGGCAGTGCCGGGGCATAGTGGCGCACCTGCGCCAGGAACTCGCGTGAAGCCTGCCGGGCCCGGCCATTGGCGGCGATGTACCAGCACAGTACGGGATAGAGCATCAGCCGGAATGGCAACCGGCCCAACAGGCGATAGACCGCGAACAGCAAGCGCATCCCGGCCACGAAGCTGACTTCGTTGATCTGCGCCCAGTGGCGCGCGCGCTGTGATTGTGATGGCTTCATCGGCGGCTCCCGGCCAGCCGACGCCAGGTGCCTCGTACCAGCAAGAACGGCGCGCGCGGCAACATGCCCAAGAACAGGCGCGTATGCATCCCCGAGATGCGCACATTGTCCTGCCACACCTGGAAATGCGAGACGCCATCGGCGGGATAGCGCACCCGGGTGGCCAGGTTGTGCACGCGCACGCCGCGCCAGAACAGGCGCACCAGGATCTCGGTATCGAAATCCATGCGGCGACCGATGTGGGCGCTATCGATCAGGCGCAGCGTGGGCAGCAGCGGATAGACCCGAAAGCCGCACATGGAATCGGCGATCTCCAGCGACAGGGTATTGATCCAGACCCAGACATGGGTCAGGTAACGGCCATAGAGGCGGCCTTTGGGCACGCTCTGGTCATAGATCGGGCGGCCATTGATGACAGCCGTTGGCGCGGCTCGCGAGGCCGCCAGGAAACGCGGGATGTCGGCACTGTCGTGCTGGCCGTCGGCATCGATCTGCAGCGCGTGGGTATAGCCCTTGGCTGCGGCGTGGCGCAGGCCGGTCATGACGGCACCGCCCTTGCCTTGGTTGTGGGGGTGTACCAGCAAGCTGACGTGCTGCGCATCGGCCGCAGCCAGTTGCTGTAGCACCGCCGCGCAGCCGGGGCTGCAGCCATCGTCCACCAGCACGCAGGGCAGGCCGTGGCGGCGCACTGCCTCGACCACGGCGCCGATGGCGTGTTCGTGGTTGTAGACCGGGATCACCACCACGGTCTTGTGCAGGTCGAGCGCGCTCATGCTGGTCCTAGCTGGAAACGTCCGCTGGCGTGCTGTCCACCTTCGGAATACAGGCGGAAGGACAGCACGGCCTTGGCGGCATCGTAATGCAGGTCCATCAGCACGCGCATTCCGGGGGTGATGACGCGCTGGAACTTGAGTGCGTTCAGGCCCAGAAAACGCGGTGGCAGCGTGAAATAACGCCGTCCCAGCAGCAGCGACCAGTCGGTCTGCACCACCCCCGGCAGGATGGGCGAGCCGGGGAAGTGGCCCTGGAAGTACAGCAGGTCGGGCGGGATCTCCAGCGCCAGCTGGACTTGATCGGCGGCGCGTTGCAGTTCGGTCAGGCGCGGCAGGGTGGGGGCGCGCGCGGCGCTCGGTGGTGGATTCTCCAGCAGCGCGGTCAGCGCCGACAGGGTGAGCTTGCCTTGCGCGTTCACTGGCATGGCGTCCAGATAGCGCCACAGGCGCGGCAGGGCGATGGCTTCGATGGCACCGGCCAGCACGCTCTTGAGCGCGCCATTGAGGGTCAGCTTGCCTTGGGCTTGCAACAGGGCGCGCCCGCTGGCGCTGGGGACCACGAAGGCGGCGATGAACTGGCGTGCGCGTCGACCCTGGTGGACGATCACGCGCACCTCGGCCACCAGCGGGCTGGCAGCCAGTAATTGTTCGATGCGGGTCAGCGAGATGCGTTTTTCTTCCAGCTTGACGATGCGGTCGCTGCGCCCGCGCAGTTCAAAGGCACCAGCTATCTCTTCCACCAGTACGGCACGGTCGGCCAGACCGAACCAGCTGCGATCGGGTAGGTGTGGCGAGCGTACTTCCAGCTCGCCGCTGGCGCCGATGCGTACCTCCACGCCCGGCATGACCTGCCAGTGCTCGCGCCGCAACGCGGGATCGGATTCGGGCTGACGCCAGGCAATGCCTCCGGTTTCCGAACTGCCATAGATTTCCAGCGGGCGCTGGCCCAACGTGAGCGCTGTATCGCGCGCCGCCTCGGCCGGCAGCGGGCCACCGGAAGAAAAGATGGCGCGCAGTTGCGTCACCTCGGGTTGGGTAGCCTGTTCCGGCAGGCGCTTCAAATGGGCCGGGCTGGACAGCAATACCCATGGTCGCTGACCCACCAGGCGTTGCAGGTCTTCGGGGAAGAAGGCGCTGCCAGCCTGTATCGGGCGACCGGCGCACAGTGCCCATAACACTTTGAATAGCAAGCCGTAGATATGCTGGTGCGAAACGGTAGAGATGATGTCTGCCTGGCCCAGGCGCGCGCCGAACAGGGTTTCCAGCGTGGCCACTTCATTGGCCATCTGTGCCAGTTGCTTGGGAATGGCTTGTGCTGCGCCGGTGCTGCCGGAGGTATAGACCACCAGTGCCGGAAAATCGCCGCGCAAGGCCGGCCAGGGGGCAGCTTCCTGCTCATGCGGCGCATCCTCGGTGGGTTGCAAGGCCGGGCAGTGCGAACCGAACTGGCCGAGGAAGCCATCGACTTCACCTTGTAGCTGGCGGCAGGTCTCGGGCAGGGCGTCGCTGGGCAGGTAAGTGGTCTTGCCGGCCAGCCAGGCAGCGAACAGGGCAGCAGCAAAATGCAGGGTGTCGTGATGGAACAGGGCGAAGCGCTGGCCCGGCGTTTCCTGCAGCAGTTGTTTCCAGCGCAGTAGTTCGCAGCGCCAGGCGGCATGGGTGACGGCCTCGCCATCGCGCCAGCCGATCACGCGTGCGGCGTCGAAAGCCTGGAAGGGAAGTTGCAGCAGGTCCAGCGGGGCGGCGAGCTGTACCATGCCGGCCTCACGCATGATGCTGGCGCCGCACGTGCAGGCGCACCAGGTATTCGCCGGCAAACAGCAAGCCCATGGCGAGATAGGAAATCACGCCCGTGTACATCGACCACACGATCGGCGAGGCCCACAGGGCGGTGCCCAGGGCGATGCTGCCGTTGAGGGCGAAGAACAGGCACCAGACCTGGGTCACGCGGCGCGTGTAGGCGATGGCAAACAGCGGCAGATCGGGCGAGCTCAAGCGCGCCATGCGTTCGATCACGGAGGGCGGCTTGTAGAGGCTGTAGCCGAACAGTGCCAACATGCCGGCGCTAATGGCCACCGGATAGAGTTTCAGCGGCAGTAGCGCATTCCAGTACAGGGCGGGCGCGGCCAGGGCCAGCGCCGCCACCCCCATCCAGCGCAGCGGGCGGCCCACGCGTGCGGTGAACAGGCGCACAGCGGCGATCAAGACCAGCAGCAAGGCCAGCGTGCGCGGCTCGACGCGGCCGTGGGCGTACCAGATCAGCAGGGGATAAAGCAGGATCAACAGCGGGCCGGCCAGGGTGGCCAAGCGGGACATCGCGGGCGGCTTCATGCGCTCACGCGTGCGCCTGTTCGCTTATCAGGCCGGCCAGGATCTCCACCACATCCTGCACCGTGCGCACGCTGCGGAAGACCTCCGGTTGGATGCGCTTGCCGGTGGTCTGGTTGAGCTTGACCACGATATCCACGGCATCGATGCTGTCGATGTCCAGGTCGGTATAGAGATTGGACTGGGGCGTGATGCTGGCTTTGTCGAGCTCGAACATCTCGTGCAGCATATCGACGATCCACACGGTGATTTCGTCCTTGGTCATGTCAGATGTGAGAGTGGTCATGATGTGCTTCTCTTGCGGGTGGCTTGGCGTGTTTGTCAGGTGGCGGATGCTGCTGCCTGATTTTGGTGACTGGCCACCAGGGCGGCCAGGGACTGGACCGAAGCGAAATGCTTGCGGGTTTCCTCGGAATTGGCCGCGAGCTTGATGCCATAGCGCTTTTGCAGGCTCATGCCCAGTTCCAGCGCATCGATGGAATCCAGGCCCAGGCCGTCGCCGAACAGCGGCGCGGCGCTGTCGATGTCTTCGGGTGTGAGGTCTTCCAGATCGAGAGTCTCGATGATGAGTTGCTTGATATCGTGTTCCAGCGCTTGCATCGCTTATTGTTCTTTCATGAAGTACTGTTGCAGGTAAGTCGTCAACTGGCGTGCGGCCAGCGTGGGGTTGTGGGCACCATGAGAAAGTTCATCACCGATGACGCGATCAAGATGGATGTCCTCGCCGATATGCAGCCGGAAGTGCGCCCGGGTCGGCGGTACCTGCCACCATTTCTCACCCTTGCTCAGCGTGCCGGGCGTACAGCGGATGCGCACCGGGGTGATGGCACACTGGCCGCGCACGGCCACGTTGGCGGCGCCGCGCTTGAGGTTGATGTCGCCATTGCTGGGGGTGCGCGTGCCTTCCGGGAAGATGATCAGGTTGCCGCCTGCGCGCACGGATTGGATGCAATCGTCGATCAGGTCTGGCCCCTGGTCATTGCTGATGTAGCCCGCGGCGCGGATCGGCCCGCGTGTGAAGGGGTTGCGCCACAGCGCATTCTTGACGATGCAGTCGGCGTGGCGCACGAAGGCCATCAGCAACACCGTATCGATCAGTGTGGGATGGTTGGCGAGGATCAGCAGGCCATTGCGGTTCAGGCGTTCCAGACCGGTGATTTCGTAGCGGATCACGCCCACCATGCGCATGAGTTCGACGAAGGCGCGAAACGCCAAGCGGATGATGTGGCGAGCCCACAGCACGCGTTGCCGTGCGTTCCGTACCAGCAACTGCAGGATGGGGAAGATCACCAGCCGCAGCAGCAGCCCGCCCACGCCGAAGACGGCGAAGCACAGGCCCGTGGCCAGCACGCGCCAGCCACGGTCGAGTTGCGAAAGGTGGCGCTCAATCATGCCGCGTCCAGTGCCAACGGCGACCATCGGCCTGGCGTTGCAGAGTGGGGCGGCCATGGTCGAGGAAAAAGCGCAGCACGGCGGCGGCACCGCTGGTGTCGGTGCAGGCAGCCGCTGGCGTAGATGCCAGCGGCTCGGCCGGTTGCCATTGTAGCGACAGCGTGGGCAGCGCCGCGTGTTCGTCGGCCGCCCGCATCAGCCAGGACCAGCCGCAGGGTTCCTCGCGTTCGTCGGCATAGTCGGCAAAAATTTCCGGCAACGGCGCATCGGCCACCACCATTAGGACTTGCCTTGCCCCATCGGCAAGCAGCCCGCAGGCTTCGATGACGGCCTGTTCTACCGTGCTTTGTCCGGCCGCCACGGCGATGGTATTGGCCTGGCTGCCACGGGCGATGGAAAACAGGCCAGCGTTGGCGTTGTGCACCGAGAGGCTGAAGGCGGTCGGCGACATCGGTGCGGCCTCGGCCAGTGCCATCTGCAATTCCACCGAACGGGCGCACTCGCCATGACGCGAGGCGAAGATCACGGGGATGTCGCGCGTAGAAAGTGTATCGGCGTCTGGGTCGGCAGGGGCAAGGGGGGCCAGGGCGGCGTAGGCAGTTTCAAGCGCCAGTTTTCCTACCGGGCTGGTGCGCCGGCGCAGCATGGGCGGCATGACCTTGACTGCCGGTTCTCCCGAACCTGCCGCCTGGCGATCACCCCGGATCCATTGTTGCCAATCTGCTGCAGATTCGATTCCCGGAACCCACTGCGCATGTGACGCAACTGAAAAACTGACATCCCCTGAAAACATATCTTCAAAAGCCCGAAGGCTTCTTTTCGGCGTTGTAGTGCACTGGATTCCCTCGTTTGCCCAACTTTCTGCGCACGCCGAGTACGGACCGTCAAGGAAGTAGGCTGTCTTTTATTGATTTGCAGCGTTAATCCAGTGTCGTAAATGGTTACATTTTGTAAGCGGGGTAATGGTACGACAAAACCCTATTGAATTAACACGAAATTTTCATACAAAAACGCGGAAAGCCACACCCACCGAGACTATCCGCTGTGCGGGCGTTGTCGTTTCGGTACGTTTTTCGTCGTGAATGTTGGAATCGGACGTGCTTTTTTTTGTGCCTGATTCTCTAATTCCCCAACAAAACATGCGCGTGGTTGGTAGGGGCGGGAACGAGAATTGTGTTGCTGGAAAGATAATGTTGTGTGGGGCAGGGCGTGCGCGTCGTGCTTTCCGACCAGCGCATTCAAAGTCATGTAGGTAAGCAGTCGCAGTATCTGCCCCTCCTCACCCGCCCCGCAACTTGACTTACATCTCGATGACCAGTGCGGAGTGCTCAAGCGGCAGCTTGAAGTCGCTGATCACTTCAGCCAGCACGACCGCCTGCTGGTTCAGTTGCAGGGTCGCAGACGTGGTTTGCTCCACCAGTGCCGCATTTTGCTGCGTAGCTTGTTCGAGCTGGGAGATCGCCGCATTCACCTCGCCAATGCCGCGACTTTGTTCTTCGGCCGCCACAGAAATCTCGGCGATGGTCTTGCGCACCAAGTCGACGTTCTGCACCACGTCCCGAATGATCTTGCCCGCGTCGTTGACCAGGCTCATTCCGCCACCGACCGCCGACATTGAGGCATTAATCAGGTCCTTGATTTCGCGTGCTGCGGTGGCGCTGCGCTGGGCCAGTGTGCGCACTTCCGAGGCCACTACCGCAAAGCCGCGGCCCTGCTCGCCAGCACGCGCTGCCTCGACCGCCGCGTTCAGCGCCAGGATGTTGGTCTGGAAGGCGATGCCGTCGATGACGCTGATGATGTCGGCGATGCGTCGGCTGGCTTCATCGATACGGTTCATCGTCTGCACCACATCGCCCATCACCTGACCACCTTGCTGGGCCACGTCGGACGCCTTGCTCACCTGGTGGTTCGCCGAACGCGCAAACTCGGCCGATTGCTGGGCGGTGGAAGCGATTTGCTCCATTGCGCTGGCGGTCTGCTCCAGACTGGAAGCTGCTTGCTCGGTGCGGGCGCTGAGGTCGCTATTGCCCGCGGCAGCCTCACTGCTGGCCTGGTTCACCGACATGGCGGCTTGGCGTGACTTGCTGACCAGCGAGCGCAGTGATTCCTGCATGTTGCCCACGTTGTTGAGCAGGGCCGCTAGTTCCGAACGCCCTTGCGCCGCTGGCACGCTGGCCGTCAGGTCACCGGCGGCGATTCGCAAGGTCAGGGTCTGCATCTCATGTAGCGGCGCGGCGATACTGCGGGTCAACAGCCAACCCAGCAGGATGGCGCAGACAATGCTGGCTGCCGTCGCGCCCAGCAGCACCAGACGAGAGCGATCCAGGGCAGCGTCGATCTCGCCGCCCAGTTCGTGGGTGCGTTTCTCCTGATAATGGACGAGATTGGTGCCCTGCTTGATGTAGGCCGTGGCGATCGACTGCATGTCTTGTACCAGTTGCGCGCGTGTGGCGGCATCGGCTCCGACTTCCTCCAGCTTTTGGCGCACGACCAGATAGCGCTTGCGTTCTTCGCCCATGCGCTGGAGGATGGCCTTGCCTTCCTCGGTCTGGTCAAGTTCGGTGTAGCGCTTCTGGATTTCGGTAGTGCGCTTGACCAGGTAGGCCATGTCGTCAGAAAAGAATTTCAGCAGCGTGTCGTTGGCGGTCACCCCCAGTGCCAATGCCCGCGCCACGTTGACAACGATGTTTTCCCGCCATTCCTTAGCCAGCGACAGCCGCTCGGCCTGCTCTTCTTGAAGAATATCGTTAGCCTGACCCACCGCACGGAGCTGCCCCAGCATGACCAGCAGCATGGCCACCATCAGTCCCACGATCACTGCGTAACCCAAGGCCAAACGCCTTCCCACCGACAACTTGTGCAATAACGACATACCTACCCAACCCCTCTTCATGAAAAAACAGAGATTCCTGTTTTTGAATATCGGTTTGACCCCCAAACCTTAAGTCACTTGGTGCGGTGAATTTACGCCGTAATCATTTAGTTCGTTGAATGTATTTCTTTACGGTCGTAACTTATTTTTGTTGCGTGCTGATTATATTGAGCCGGCCGATGATCTGGAAGGCCCATTACACCGTTCCAAGCAGCAATTAATGAAATAGTTGCGCGCAACAATAACAATCGTTGACTTTAATTTAACAAGGCTGGCGGAGAGGGAGATATTCCCCGTTTTTTTTAAGTATTTTCTTTAATTTTTCTAACTAATTAGCAGGCAATTTTTGTATTGGATTTCTCGCATGGGAGGCTGATCAGGGGGCGGTAGCCATTGCTACGGCGTGAGTGAGAAAAGTCTTACTGGCTGACGCCAGCGATGCGGTGAAGCGGATGTCAGTGAGGTGAAGAACCTTAAGATATTGGAACAAGAAACACGAGGCTGAAGAAGTGATGTGCTGGACGCGATCTCGCCAAAAAATGGTGAGCGCATCGGCGCTATTTCAAGTTGGCTTGGACTGAAGAAACGGGCAGATCAGATGACCATGGGTTCGCGCCGCTCCGTGAGTTGCGTCAAGACCTCGGCGAGCCCCAAAGAACACAGATGTCAACGAACTCGCTTGGACGCAATAAACAAAAAACCCGCTATCTCCTGGGAGAAAAGCGGGTTTTCTAGATGTCCCTGGACTTCAAAGGACAGATATTTGGTGGAGCCGGCGGGAATCGAACCCGCGTCCAGAAGCACTCTACAGACAGTTCTACATGCGTAGTGCAGCCAATTGGTTTTAATCCTGGCGACGCGGACGCACACGCTTCGACAGGACGAGTTACCTTGGATTTAATGACGTATGAAGTAACCCCATACGCCACGATTCCCTGTAAATGACTCTACCGCTGTTGCCAGCACACCCCAGGGAAGAAGTGCTGTAGAGCTAGAAGTTTCTTAGGTTTCTAGGTGCGATTTACGCTGCGAGAGCGTAAGATTCGTCGTTTGCATTTAAGCAGTTCCGGATGGATTAACGAGGTAACCAGTCCTCGGCATGCCCTGTTCCGCTTTGCAACCCCTGTCGAAACCAAGTCGGCCCCGTGGTGTTGAAGCTTCGCAAATCCCGCTGGGCGCGTGAACTTGCGTATTACGCTGGCCTCTCGCAGAGCTTCCTGAAGAGGCGCCCGCTTGATCGGCGGGAGGTCGATTATAACCTACTCCCTACTGTATGGGCAGCGCCTGGCTTTTCAAGGCTGGCCTGTGCGGCCTTTGCCTCACTGTATCGTCAGATCGACCCGTGCCTTCGGCTCCTGGGCCGGCAGGCCAGCGCCATCCAGCTTGGGCGCGATCAGGAAGATACGCGCCGGTTCGATGATGCTTTGTTCCTGTAAATAATTTCGCACCTGGTCGGCACGCCGCTGGGCCAGGTTGCGCAGGTCGTCCTGGGTGATGTCGGTGTGCTCCAGGATCATCTTTTCCATCTCGGCCTCAGGCAGCGACTTGGTCAGGCCGATCATGTTGCGCGGCTTGTCGAACGTGCTGTCCTTGTAGACCCGCTCCAGGTACTTGCCGCGCTCGGCCGCGGAGATGCGTACCGGGCCGGAGGGCTGACCTTCCTTGGCGATCAGGTCGGCGCGCTTCAAGCCGCGCATCTTGCGCTCCAGCGCTTCACGACGCAGACCCTGGTCGTCGACCTGCGGATCGACGCGGCCAGTGATGTCGAGCTTGATGCCGGGGCGTTCATGCAGGGCGTAACCGAGTGCGTCGAGCTTCTTGCGCACCTCGTCGTCGATCTCGGAAGAGCCGGGGGCGAAGGCGATGTAATGCAGGTCGCCAATGTGTTCGTCAGCGCGGAACATCGAGCCGATCAAGGCGAAGGGCGAGGTGACGGCCTTGACGATGAGGTTGACGAATACGCGCACGATGATGCCGCCCACCGAAAACTCCGGGTCGGAGAGCGAGCCCGAGATCGGCAGGTTCAGGTTGATGTTGCCCTCCCTGTCCTTGAGCAGCGATACCGCCAACATCACCGGTAGATTGGTGGCGTTGGGGCTATCCACGCGTTCACCGAAGGTGAGCTGTTCGATGCGCAGGTCGTTCTGGGCGACCAGCTTGTCGTTTTCGATCTTGTATTGCACGTCCATGGACAGCTTGCCCTTGGTGATCGGATAGCCGGCGTACTTGGCCGAGTAGGGCGTCAGGCGCGGCAGCTGTACGCCATTGGCGCTGGCCTTCAGGTCCAGGTACATGGGCTTGAACAGGGGGTTGAGCGCACCCGAGATCTGTAGCGGGGCGTCGTTGTCGATCTTGCCGCTGATGTTGACCGGTGCCGGTTGCGGTTTTTCCGAGGAAATCTGGCCGATGGTGCCGGCCAGGCCCGTCATGTTGGCCGTGTAGTTGGGTTTGACGAAGTTGTCGGTGTAGTTGATGTTGCCGCCTTGCAGTACGACCTGGCCGACTTGCACGATGGGGGTGTCGGCCGTTGGTGCCGCGCTGGTGAGCGCTGCGGTCGAGGTGGTCTTGCGCGTGTTGCTGGCGGTATTCGCCGGCGCTTCCTTGCTCCCCTTCTTGTCGTCCGTGATCGAACCCTGTTGCTGGGCATCGGCCACCACGATGTCTTGCAGGTTCAGGCGACCCTGCTCGGAGAGGATGGCGCGCGCGTAGAAGTTGGCTAGCGTGACTTTCTCCAGCGATACCTGGGGCCGTCCGCCCAGGCGCGCCTGGATGCCGGCCAGCTCCAGCGTGCGCCAGCGCAGGAAGTCGGTGCCGGTGCGCTTGTCCTGCATTCGCAGGTTGGTGACGGCGGCGCTGCCCTTGTAGTCCAGCGCCAGCTTGCGTTCTTGCAGTGGCGGTGTGATGGCCAGCTTGCCCTTGGCACTGGCCAGGCCGCTGCTGATGGTGACGTTGAGCACGTTGCTGAAGTAATGCTGGAAGGGTGTGATGGGCAAGTCCTTGATGTCCAGCTCCAGCTCCACGTTCTTGAAGTGCGGGGCGGCGTGGCCGCTCAGTTCGGCGCTGCCGTTCTGGTCGAAGCGCGCCTGCAGCTTGAAGGGGATGGCCTGGTCCAGCGTATCGCTGAGCGTGGGGGCCTGCAGCGACAGCGATGACAGGCTCAAGGGTTGGGCGCCCTGGCCGGGCGGGTTCAGGCGCAGGTCGGCCAGTTGCACGCTGCTGTCGTCGAGCTTGAGATGGTCTTCACGCAGTTGCAGGGTGGTCTTGCCGGAGAGCTTGCCGGACAGGTCGGTGATGGGCGCACGCGCCAGGTAGTTCTGGTAGCCCGCCAGGTCCACGCCGTCCAGCGTGATCTTGCCTGCCAGCGTCGGTTTGAGGGGTTGCAGTTGACCATCGAAGCCCAGCTTGCCGTGGCCGTTTTCCACGGCCGACAGGGTCAGGCGCGCCGGCTGTGCATCGGCGGCGGTGGAAAGTTGGGCGGCGTTGAGTTCGACCTTGCTGAGCTTGATGGTTTGCGCGGGGGCGGCATTGGCTTCGTCGCGCCAGTTGATTTCACCACCGTGCAGGTTCAGTTGTTGCAGGACGATGGCCGCGGCTGGCGTTGTTGCGGCAGGGGTGGTGGCCTTGGAGGGAGCACTGCTGGCGCGCTTGCTAGCGGGTTTGGTGGGGCTGGCAAAGGCGCGCACCCAGTTGAGCTCGCCACGGGCATTCATGCTGGCCCAGACTTGCGGTTGCTCCAGCGTGAGCTGGCTGACTTCACCGCTGGCGGCCAGCAGGTCGAATTGCTTCAACTGCAGGGCCAGCGACTTGGCCTTGAGCAGGGGGGCGCGGGTCTTGTCTTGCAGGGCGATGTCATCCAGGCGGATGTCGCCGGCCAGGGTCACGGTGGGCTTGGCATCCTTGCGCGTGAAACCCAGGTCCAGTCGGGTGCTCAGCTTGGCGCTCTGGATCGCCACCGGCAGCTCGGCCGGGACGAAGGGCAGGTAGCTCACCAGGTCCAGTTGATCGATATCGATGGCAAAGGCCGATTCCTGCGAGGCAGTGAAGGGTTTGCTGCGGCCTTTCAGGTGTAGCGGCGTGCCATTGATGATGGCCGACAGTTGCGGCTGGACATAGCTGTCGATATTGCCGGGCAGGTTGGAGATGAAGGGCAGGCCCACTTGCAGTGCGGCGATGTCGATGTTCTTGCCGCTGACCTTGTCTTCGAAATGGATTGCGCCATCTTGCAATTGCACATTGGCCAGCGAGAAGCGCGCCTGGCCTTCGCTCTTGGGTTGCGCGGCCAGGCGGTCGAGGATGTCGGAGAAATTGTAGTGGCCGATGCCATCGGCATCGAGCCGCACCAGGTGCAGTTGCGGTGTGGTCAGCTTGATTTCATCCAGCACCGGTGCCAGGCGCAGCAGCGAGGCCGAGGACAGGTCGGCCAGCAAGCCCTGGGTGCTGAAGAAGGGGCGCTTGCCATCGGCTTCGTAGAGTGTGATGTCGGAGGCGCGCAGGGCCAGCTTGAAGGGGTTGAAGCTGATCTGGCCGATCTCCAGCTTGCGGCCGATCTGGGCCTGGGTCTGGTCGATGGCGATCTTGCGCACCAGCGCCGGCAGCGCGGCCCAACTCAATGCGGCCAGGGTCAGCAGGACTGCCACGGTCCAGGCCAGCCAGCGCAGCGGTCGACGCAGGCGTTGCCATGTGGGGTGTTGGGTCAGTGCGGCGATGCCCGGCTTGCTCATTATGGTTTCCCTTGTCGGTGCCGGTCCGTCCTGGCGCAATGGCTGCGCAGGTGGCCGGTTCTGATTGTGATGGTAGGTGGGGCGGTGGCACGCCTATCCTGGCGGATGGATGCCGGTCTGCCGCCATTCTAATGCGCAGCGCCTTGGCTGTAACGCCGGGCTGCGCGGGAGTAGGAGGGGAAAGTCGCGCTCAAGTTTCCACGAGGGTGCGCGCAGAGGGCAATCAGGCCAGCAGCGTCAGGATCTGCAGCGGCTCATGCAGCAGCGCATCGGCTTGCCAGCCGGCCGGCTCGGTGTGGCCGCAATAGCCCCAGGCGGCGGCGATGGTGGGCATGTCGGCGGCGCGTCCGGCCTGGATGTCGCGCAGGTCGTCGCCGACGTACCAGCAGTCTGCGGCAGGCAGTTGCAGGCGTCGCGCGGCTTCCAGCAGGGGCGCTGGGTGCGGCTTGGAATGCGGGGTGGTGTCGCCGGAGACGATGCAGCCGGCATGTCCCAGGCCGATCTGCGGCGCCAGCACATCAGTGAAGCGCGCCGCCTTATTGGTGACGATGCCCCAGGCGATGCCGCGTGCTTCCAGTTGCGCCAGCAGTTCCGGGATGCCGTCGAAGAGGCGGCTGTGGGTGGTCATGTTGGCTTGGTAGCGGTCCAGGAAACGCACGCGCAAAGCTTCATATTCTTCGTCGCCCGGATGGATGCCCAGCGCTGCACCGATCAGCCCACGGGCACCGGCCGAGGCGACCGGGCGTAAGTTTTCATAGGGGGCATTTTCCAGGCCCCGTTCGTGGCGCAGGAAGTTGGCGGCGGCCGCCAGGTCGGGGGCGGTATCGGCAAGGGTGCCGTCGAGGTCGAACAGGATTGCGCGCGGAGGGCGTAGTGGCATGGTGTGTCAGTGCTGTGGAGAAAAACGCCGCAGCGCGGGGCTGCGGCGGCGAGCGGTAGGGGCCTCGGCGGTCGGGCTGGGCGCAGGCTCAGGCCAGCTTGGTACAGGCCACCAGGTAATTGACGCTGGTGTCTTCGTTGAGTGAATAGATCTTGGTCAGCGGGTTGTAGCCCATGCCCTTGAAGGCATCGATCTGCAGGCCGGCCTCACGGGTGTAGTGCGCCAGCTCGGCCGGGGTGATGAACTTGGCGTAATCGTGCGTACCCTTGGGCAGCAGGCGCAGCACGTATTCGGCGCCGATGATGGCCATCAGGTAGGACTTCATGTTGCGGTTCAGGGTCGAGAAGAACAGCTTGCCGCCCGGCTTGGCCAGGGTGGCAGCGGCGCGCACGATGGCGGCCGGATCGGGTACGTGTTCCAGCATTTCCATGCAGGTCACCACGTCATACTGGCCGGCTTCGCGCGCGGCCATGTCTTCGGCGGCGATCTTTTCGTAGCGCACCTGTACGCCCGACTCCATGCTGTGCAGGTCGGCCACTTTCAGGGCCTTGTCGGAGAGGTCGATGCCGGTAACATCCGCGCCTTTCCTGGCCATGGATTCGGCCAGGATGCCGCCGCCGCAGCCGATGTCGATCACCTTCTTGCCGGCCAGCGGGGCACGGGCATTGATCCACTCCAGGCGCAGCGGGTTGATTTCGTGCAGGGGACGGAATTCGGAACCCGGGTCCCACCAGCGATGGGCCAGTTCACTGAATTTCTGGATCTCTTGGGGATCGGCGTTCATGGTCGCATTGGTCGCGTTGGTCATATTCATGGGGCCTAATGATAGCCCAAACCGGCAGGGGCGGTCAGGCGCGCCAGATCAATACGCAGTGCAAAAGAGCGCTGAGGCGCAAACGCATCGACAATAAAAAAACCCCGCCGAAGCGGGGTTCTTGGTAGAGCCTTGTAGCGTCAATCGATTACTTGCGGGTGCCCACAACTTCGATTTCCACGCGACGGTTCTTGGCGCGGCCAGCAGCGGTCTTGTTGTCAGCGACCGGTTGCGACTTGCCCTTGCCTTCGGTGTAGACGCGGTTGGCTTCAACGCCCTTGGAGACCAGGTAAGCCTTGACGGATTCAGCACGACGAACCGACAGCTTCTGGTTGTAGGCGACGGAGCCGATCGAGTCGGTGTGGCCGACGGCGATGATGACTTCCAGGTTGATCGACTTCAGGTTGCCAACCAGTTCATCCAGCTTGGCCTTGCCAGCCGGCTTCAGGGTTGCCTTGTCGAAATCGAAGAAAGCGTCAGCAGCGTAGGTGACCTTTTCGGAGGTCGGAGCAGCGACAGGAGCCGGAGCAGGAGCGGGAGCAGCAGCGGCAACCGGAGCCGGGGCCGGCGGTTCTTCGCAAGGACCGTTGGCGAAGGCGGTTTGCCAGCACAGACCGTAACCGCTGCGGGTAACGACGTCACGACCATCTTGCAGGTACAGGCTGCCCGGACGAACCTTGATGTCCTTGGTTTCCTGAGCGGTGGCAGACAGAGCGATGGCTGCGGACGCAGCAGCGAAGACGAGTTTTGCTAATTTGTTCATGTTTCTCCTCTCGGGTGAGATATCCGCAGATAAACTGCGCTACAAGATTACGACATCAAAAAATGAATAATATCATGTGTTCAGGTCGTCACTGGCCCTTGTTCCATGGGGCTAGTAATGAACTTAGCCGCCATTCTGCCACACGGATTGCCCTTCAGCGATGCTTGCCAATTGGTCCAGACAACGTTTTTGGGACTGTGTTGTTTCTTCGCAACGGGATATTTTCGGGCTGTTTTTGTTCCGTTGCAGCAGAAAAAAGCCGGGTTTTTTCAAGAAAATCCTTATATTTCATACGGTTCGCTCATTTTCACGTCGGCAAGTAGTTGCCATTTTCTCTGCGGCATTGTGCGTTGCACTGGCCTCATGTTTTTCCTGATGGCGGAGAAAAGAAAATGCCGTGCATAAAAATTTCCACTCATTTGCACTTTGTTATCGCTCCGAGAGCTCGGGAAATCGATGCCGGACAGTGCGCGCCTTAGTTGCCCATGTGCAGCTTGTCCTCTCGGGCTGGCAGCTTGTCGCCTCTAATATATATAGCGAGTCGTCGCGCACGGCCTGCCACTCTCACATGCTGGGACTGCATTGCCAGCCTTTGTCGCGATGCTGCTGCAGCCCGAAGCGAGCCGTTGCCGGGGCGATGAGGGCGTTTGACGGGCTTTTGACCTTCTTGGCGTGCTAGAATGCACCGTTCTGATCAGTCCAAGGGCCACGCCCGCCCGGCACGCTTTTCTGGCCGGGAAACATCTTTCGACTCTCCAATGGATCAATTCGCTAAAGAAACCATCCCCATTTCCCTCGAAGAAGAGATGCGCAAGAGTTACCTCGATTACGCCATGAGCGTGATCGTGGGTCGGGCACTGCCGGATGTGCGCGATGGCTTGAAGCCGGTGCACCGCCGCGTGCTGTATGCGATGCACGAGATGAACAACGTCTGGAACCGCCCGTTCGTGAAGTGCGCGCGCGTGGTCGGCGAAGTCATGGGTAAGTACCACCCGCACGGCGACGCCTCCATCTATGACACCCTGGTGCGCATGGCTCAGGACTTCTCGTTGCGCTATACCCTGGTCGATGGCCAGGGCAACTTCGGTTCCATCGACGGCGACGGTGCGGCTGCGATGCGTTACACCGAGTGCCGCCTGGACAAGATTTCCAACGAATTGCTGGCCGATATCGAGAAGGAAACCGTCGATTTCGTGCCCAACTACGACGGCAAGGAAAAGGAACCCTCGGTCCTGCCGACCCGTATCCCCAACCTGCTGGTCAACGGCTCCTCCGGCATCGCCGTGGGCATGGCCACCAACATTCCGCCGCACAACATCACCGAAGTGATCAACGGCGCGCTGCACCTGCTGGCCAATGAACATTGCACCATCGATGAACTCATCGAGCTGGTGCCGGCGCCGGACTTCCCGACCGGCGGCATCATCTATGGTGTCTCGGGCGTGCGCGATGGTTACCGCACCGGCCGTGGCCGCGTGGTCATGCGCGCCAAGACACACTTCGAGGAATATGGCCGCGAAGGCCGTATCGCCATCATCGTCGATGAGCTGCCCTACCAGGTCAACAAGAAGGCGCTGCTCGAACGCATCGCCGAGCTGGTGCGCGACAAGAAGCTCGAAGGCATCTCCGACCTGCGCGACGAATCCGATAAGTCGGGTATGCGCGTGGTCATCGAATTGAAGCGCGGTGAAGTGCCGGAAGTGGTGCTCAACAATCTGTACAAGCAGACCCAGTTGCAAGACACCTTCGGCATGAACATGGTGGCGCTGGTCGATGGCCAGCCGCGCCTGTTGAACCTGAAGCAGTTGCTGGAATGCTTCCTGTCGCACCGCCGCGAAGTGGTCACCCGCCGCACCGTGTTCGAACTGCGCAAGGCGCGCGAACGCGGCCACGTGCTCGAAGGCCTGGCTGTGGCACTGGCCAACATCGATGACTTCATCGCCATCATCCGTGCCGCACCGACCCCGCCGATCGCCAAGGCCGAGCTGATGTCGAAATCCTGGGATTCGTCCATGGTGCGCGAGATGCTGGCCCGCGCCGGCGAAGCCAACGAAGGCGGCATCGAAGCCTTCCGCCCGGAAAGCCTGCCGGCCCATTACGGCATCCAGTCCGACGGCCTCTACAAGCTCTCCGACGAACAGGCTCAGGAAATCCTGCAGATGCGTCTGCAACGCCTGACCGGTCTGGAGCAGGACAAGATCGTCAATGAATACAAGGACGTGATGGCGCAGATCGCCGACCTGCTGGATATCCTGTCCAAGCCGGCCCGCGTGACGGCCATCATCATCGACGAACTCAACGCAGCCAAGAACGACTTCGGCATCGGCGCCAAGGACGAGCGTCGCTCCACCATCGAGCACAACGCCACCGACCTGGCTACCGAAGACCTGATCACGCCGCAGGACATGGTGGTCACGCTCTCGCACACCGGCTACATGAAGTCGCAGCCGGTCTCCGAGTATCGCGCGCAAAAGCGCGGCGGTCGCGGCAAGCAAGCCATGGCGACCAAGGATGACGACTGGATCGACCAGCTCTTCATCGCCAACACGCACGACTACATCCTGTGCTTCTCCAACCGTGGCCGCCTGTACTGGCTGAAGGTCTGGGAAGTGCCGCAGGGTTCGCGCAATTCGCGCGGCAAGCCCATCGTCAACATGTTCCCGCTGCAGGATGGCGAAAAGATCACGGTGATCCTGCCGGTGTCGGGCGCCAACCGCAGCTTCCCGGATGACCGCTACGTCTTCATGGCCACCAGCCTGGGAACGGTCAAGAAGACGCCGCTGTCTGACTTCTCCAATCCGCGCAAGGCCGGCATCATCGCGGTCGACCTGGATGAAGGCGACTTCCTGATCGGTGCCGCGCTGACCGATGGACAGCATGACGTGATGCTGTTCTCGGATGGCGGCAAGGCCGTACGCTTCGATGAAAACGATGTGCGTCCGATGGGCCGTACCGCCCGTGGCGTGCGCGGCATGAACCTGGAAGAAACGCAGCAGGTCATCGCCCTGCTGGTGGCTGAAAACGAGCAGCAGTCGGTGCTCACCGCCACCGAAAACGGCTTCGGCAAGCGTACTCCGATCACCGAGTACACCCGCCATGGCCGTGGCACCAAGGGCATGATCGCGATCCAGACCAGCGAGCGCAACGGTAAGGTCGTGGCCGCCACCCTGGTGGACTCCAGCGATGAGATCATGCTGATCACCACCGGTGGCGTGCTGATCCGCACCCGCGTTTCCGAGATTCGCGAGATGGGTCGCGCCACCCAAGGTGTGACCCTGATAGCAGTGGAAGACGGCACCAAGCTGTCCGGCCTGCAGCGCGTGGTTGAGTCCGATGTGGAAGACGTGATCGAAAGCGAAGGTACCGAGGCCGCCGGCGGTGAGACACCTGCCGCTGGCGAGTGAAGCAAGTCCAGGGCGGTGGGCAACGCGCCTGCCGCCTTTTTTGATGGCGAACGCAGAAATGGTCTATAACTTTTCCGCCGGTCCGGCGGTATTGCCCAAGGAAGTGCTGCAACAGGCAGCCGACGAGATGCTGGACTGGCATGGCAGTGGCATGTCGGTCATGGAGATGAGCCATCGCGGCAAGGAATACATGTCCATCATCGAGGCCGCGCTGGCTGACGTGCGCGCGCTGATGAACATTCCTTCCAACTACAAGGTGCTGTTCCTGCAGGGCGGGGCCATCGCCGAGAACGCCATCATCCCGATGAACCTGGCGGCGTTGCGTTCGCCCGCAGGAAAGCATGAAGCCGGTGTGGCCGACTACATCAACACCGGTTCCTGGTCGACCAAGTCGATCAAGGAAGCGGGGCGCTACTGCACTGTGAACGTGGCGGCCTCCTCGGCCGACCGCAAGTTCGCCAGCATCCCGGCGCGCGCTGACTGGAAGCTCTCGCGCAATGCGGCCTATGTGCATATCTGCAGCAACGAGACCATCGACGGCGTCGAATACCAGTACACCCCCGAGGTCGCTGCCGACACCGACGGCGCACCGCTGGTGGCCGACATGTCCTCGCACATCCTCTCACGCGAGGTGGATGTGTCGAAATATGGCGTCATCTACGGCGGCGCCCAGAAGAACATCGGCCCGGCCGGTGTGACTATCGTCATCGTGCGCGAAGACCTGCTGGGTCACGCACTGCCGTTCTGCCCCTCGGCCTTCGACTGGAAGACCGTGGCCGACCACGACTCCATGTACAACACCCCGCCGACCTATGCGATCTACATCGCCGGCCTGGTGTTCCAGTGGATCAAGCGCCAGGGTGGCGTGGCTGCGCTGGAAGCGCGCAACATCGCCAAGGCCGAGCTGCTCTACGGCTACCTGGACAGCACCGATTTCTACAGCAACCGGATCGCAGCGGATTGCCGTTCCCGCATGAACGTGCCGTTCTTCCTGCGCGACGAGTCGCTCAATGACACCTTCCTGGCCGGCGCCAAAGAGCGCGGCCTGCTGCAGCTGAAAGGCCACAAGTCGGTCGGCGGTATGCGAGCATCGATCTACAACGCGATGCCGATCGAGGGCGTACAGGCCCTGGTCGATTACCTGAAAGACTTCGAACGGCAGCACGGCTGAGGCTGTACCTCCCCGGGCGCGTTGCCCGTGCGGTGCTGGTCTTCTGCCACGCCCTGCCAACGCCACGCCAAACAGCGCCGCAGGCCGGTCTTTGCGCCGGGCTGCGGCGTGCAGATACTGAAAGAGCAAGATGAGTGACGACAAGTTGCTGCCCCTGCGCCAGAAGATCGATGCTATCGATGCGCAGATCCTCGACCTGCTGAACCAGCGCGCCCGCGTCGCGCAGGAAGTGGGCCACGTCAAGGCCGAGACCAATGCCCCGGTGTTCCGCCCCGAGCGCGAAGCCCAGGTGCTGCGCCGTGCTGCCGACCGCAATCCCGGTCCCTTGCTGGGCACCGATATCCAGACCATCTTCCGCGAAGTGATGTCGGCCTGCCGTGCGCTGGAAAAGCGCGTGACGGTGGCCTACCTCGGCCCCGAAGGCACCTTCAGCGAACAGGCGGTGTACCAGCAGTTCGGCCATGCCATCTCGGGCTTGCCCTGCGTTTCGATTGATGAAGTGTTCCGCGATGCCGAAGCCGGTACCGCCGATTTCGGCGTGGTGCCCATCGAGAATTCGTCCGAAGGCGTGATCAATCGCACCCTGGACCTGCTGCTGCAGACCACCCTGACCATCAGCGGCGAAGTGGCCATTCCAGTGCATCACAGCTTGATGACCGCCAGCGGCAAGATGGAGGGCATCACCCGCATCTGTGCCCACTCGCAGGCCCTGGCTCAGTGCAATGCATGGCTCAATATGAATTATCCTGCCATCGAACGCCAGGCGGTGGCCTCCAACGCCGAGGCAGCCCGCATGGCAGGTGAAGATAATAGTGTGGCAGCCATAGCCGGCGAGATCGCCGGCCAGAAGTACAGCCTGCAAACCGTCAATGCCCACATCCAGGACGACCCGCACAACCGCACCCGCTTTGCCGTGATCGGCCGTCTGCGCACGGCGCCTTCAGGCCGCGACCAGACTTCCATCGTGCTGTCGGTGCCCAACAAGGCCGGTGCGGTCTATAATCTGCTGGCGCCGCTGGCGCGCCATGGGGTGTCGATGACGCGCTTCGAATCGCGCCCGGCCCGCATGGGGGCGTGGGAATACTATTTCTACGTCGACCTCGAAGGCCATGAGCAAGATGAAAAGGTCGCCAAGGCGCTGGAAGAACTGCGCCAGAACGCTGCCTTCTTCAAGCTGCTGGGCTCTTATCCGCTGGGCCTGTAAGCGCCCGTGGTCCTGACATCCTTCAAGGCAGAGTCCAACGTGTTCAAGAAAGTCGTCATCTTCGGTGTGGGTCTGATCGGCGGCTCGTTCGCCCTGGCGCTGCGTCGCGCCGGTCAGGTTGCGCACATCGTCGGCGTGGGTCGTTCCGTGCAGAGCCTGGAGCGGGCACGCGAACTGGGCATCATTGATGCCTTCGCCACCGATGTGGCCGCGGCCGTGGCCGGCGCCGACCTGATCCTGGTGGCCGCGCCCGTGGCGCAGACCGAATCCATCCTCGCCTCGATCGCGCCGCACCTGGGCGAGCAAGCCATCGTCACCGATGCCGGCAGCACCAAGAGCGACGTGGTGGCCGCCGCCCGCAAGGCGCTGGGTGCACGCATTGCCCAATTCGTTCCGGCCCATCCGATTGCCGGGCGCGAAAAGCACGGGCCGGAAGCGGCTCTGGCCGAACTGTATGAAGGCAAGAAGGTGGTCATCACCGCCTTGCCCGAGAACACGGAGGCCGATGTGGAAACCGTGGCCGCGGCTTGGCGGGCCTGCGGTGCGGTCATCCATCGTCTTTCGGCGCAGCAGCATGATGCGGTGTTCGCCTCGGTGAGCCATCTGCCGCACGTGCTGGCCTTTGCGCTGGTGGACGACATCGCCGCCAAGCCCCATGCCGAGACACTGTTCCAGTATGCGGCCAGCGGTTTTCGTGACTTCACCCGGATTGCCGCGTCCTCGCCGGAGATGTGGCGCGACATCACCCTGGCCAACCGCGCTGCGCTGCTCACCGAAGTCGACGCTTACCTGGTGCAATTGCAGGGCATCCGGGAGATGATTGCCGCTGGCGACGGCGCGGCCATCGAGCAGGTATATGCCAATGCCCAGCACGCCAGGCTGCAATGGGCGGCGGCCATCGAAGCGGCCGAGCGCAAGGCTTGCTGAACCCTTATTCCCGGCAATGATGTGAGGGCCGCCTGGGCGGCCGGATCGCTCCACCGAATCATCCACAGAAAAGCAACCAAGATGAAACAAGCTTCCTACCCCCGTCATATCGACCTGGCCCCGGTGCATCATGTGCAAGGCACGGTCAAGCTGCCCGGTTCCAAGAGCATCTCCAACCGCATCCTGCTGCTGGCGGCGCTCTCGGGCGGCACCACCCGCATCTTCGACCTGCTGGCTTCCGACGATACTCTGGTCATGCTGATGGCCCTGCAGACCCTGGGCGTGAAGTGGGAACAGATCGAAGGCACCCAGGATTACATCGTGCATGGCGTCAACGGCGTGCTGCCGGTGCACCAGGCCGACCTCTTCATGGGTAATGCCGGTACTGCCATCCGTCCCTTGACGGCGGCCCTGGCCGTGCTGGGCGGCGACTACACGCTGCATGGCGTGCCGCGGATGCATGAGCGGCCCATCGGCGACCTGGTCGATGCCTTGAATGCAGTGGGGATGCGCATCGATTACACCGGCAATCCCGGCTACCCGCCGCTGCATATCCGCCGTGGCCAATTGACGTCTTCGCGCATGAAGGTGCGCGGCAATGTCTCCAGCCAGTTCCTGACCGCCTTGCTGATGGCCGCCCCGCTGATGGCACGCGACGAGGCCATGCAGATCGAGGTGGTCGGTGAGCTCATTTCCAAGCCCTACATCGAGATCACCCTGAACCTGATGCGCCGCTTTGGCGTCGAGGTCGAACGTGATGGCTGGCAACAGTTCACCATCAAGCCGGGCCAGCATTACCGTAGCCCCGGCAGCATCCACGTCGAGGGCGATGCTTCGTCGGCGTCCTATTTCCTGGCGGCCGGTGCCATCACCGGTGGCCCGCTGCGGGTCGAGGGCGTGGGGCGCGACAGCATCCAGGGCGACGTGCGTTTCGTGGAGGCGCTGGAAAAGATGGGCGCCACCATCACCATGGGCGAAAACTGGATCGAGGCCTCCTCCAATGGGCCCCTCAAAGCCATCGATGCCGACTTCAACCACATCCCCGACGCCGCCATGACCATCGCCGTGGCCGCGCTCTATGCCGATGGTCCCAGCACCCTGCGCAATATCGCCAGCTGGCGCGTCAAGGAAACCGACCGCCTGGCGGCCATGGCCACCGAATTGCGCAAGCTCGGGGCGCAAGTGGAGGAGGGCGCCGACTACTTGACGGTGACCCCGCCGGCCGAGATCGGCACGGCAGCCATCGATACCTACGACGACCACCGCATGGCCATGTGCTTCTCGCTGGCGGCGCTCGATGGTGCATTGCGGCGTGGCAACCGTATCCGCATCAACGACCCCAAATGCGTGGCCAAGACCTTCCCGGATTACTTCGACGTTTTCAAAAAGATTGCCGAACAAACCTTGATCTGATAAACCCTGTGTTTAACGGAATTACGCTAAATTATTCACAGATAAAGGGTTCAGGCCATGGAAAAAGCAAAGATACCGGTCATCACCATCGATGGCCCGACCGCCTCCGGCAAGGGCACCGTGGCGCAGAAGGTGGCCCGCGAACTGGGTTTCCATTACCTGGATTCGGGCGCGCTGTACCGCTTGACGGCGTTGTCCGTGTTGCGGCGCGGCATCGCGCTCAATGATGAGCACGCCCTGGCCAAGGCGGCCGAGCACCTGCATTGCCACTTCGATGGTGCCCATATCTTCCTGGCCAATGAAGACGTGACCCAGGCCATCCGCGCCGAAGAGGTCGGCAATACCGCCTCCAAGATCGCCGCCCTGATCACCGTGCGTCAGGCCTTGTATGGCTTGCAGTTGTCATTCAGGAAACCTCCCGGGCTGGTGGCCGATGGCCGCGACATGGGTACGGTCATCTTCCCGACTGCCCGTTTGAAGGTGTTTTTGACCGCCAGTGTGGAAGCACGCGCCACAAGGCGCTATAAGCAATTGATTGACAAGGGTTTTTCTGCTAATATCGAAGACCTCTCCAGAGATTTGAAGGAGCGCGACGAACGCGACATGAATCGCTCGTCGGCCCCCTTGAAGGCTGCGGAGGGCGCATATCACCTGGATACATCCGACATGACCGCTGACGAAGCGGTGCAGCAGGTACTCAGCTGGTACGCTGCCCTGGGGCACTGAAATCCGTTGCAAGCTGCTTGAAACGGCACTTTCAGCACCCATCATGGGCAAGTCCTTGTTGTACCCGTAGTGCCATTGGTGCCCGGCAGATGCAAAGTCTGACGGGTGTTGATAAACCTAACCCAGTACCCATGTCGTCGGCGGCAACGAAGACGGCAGTGCAAGTCAGCCTGATTGCATCACACGGATACCGGCCAATCTTTCTTACTTTCTTTTATGTCTACCACTACCGTTATCGCTGCAGGTGTTGATACCTCCAGCGAATTTGCTGCTCTGTTCGAAGAATCGCTGTCGCGTCAGGACATGCGTTCGGGTGAAGTCATCTCGGCAGAAGTCGTGCGCCTGGATCACAACTTCGTGATCGTCAACGCCGGCCTGAAGTCCGAAGCCTTCATCCCTGTTGAAGAATTCAAGAACGACAACGGCGAAGTCGAAGTCAACGTCGGCGACTTCATCTCCGTTGCGATCGAATCCCTGGAAAACGGTTTCGGCGACACCATCCTGTCGCGCGACAAGGCCAAGCGTCTGGCATCGTGGCTCTCGCTGGAAAAGGCGATGGAGTCCGGCGAGATCGTCACCGGTACCGTCAATGGCAAGGTCAAGGGCGGCCTGACCGTGCTGACCAACGGCATCCGTGCCTTCCTGCCGGGTTCGCTGGTCGACACCCGTCCGGTCAAGGACACCACCCCGTTCGAAGGCAAGACCCTGGAATTCAAGGTCATCAAGCTGGACCGCAAGCGCAACAACGTGGTGCTGTCGCGCCGCGCCGTGATCGAAGCCTCGATGGGCGAAGAGCGCGCCAAGCTGATGGAAACCCTGAAGGAAGGCACCGTCGTCACCGGTGTCGTCAAGAACATCACCGACTACGGTGCGTTCGTTGACCTGGGTGGCATCGACGGCCTGCTGCACATCACCGATCTGGCATGGCGTCGCGTGCGTCACCCGTCGGAAGTGCTGTCGGTTGGCCAAGAGATCACCGCCAAGGTCTTGAAGTACGATCAAGAGAAGAACCGCGTCTCCCTGGGCGTGAAGCAACTGGGCGACGATCCGTGGACCGGTCTGTCGCGTCGCTACCCGCAAGGCACCCGCCTGTTCGGCAAGGTCACCAACCTGACCGACTACGGTGCATTCGTGGAAGTCGAACAAGGCATCGAAGGCCTGGTGCACGTCTCCGAAATGGACTGGACCAACAAGAACGTGGCCCCGAACAAGGTTGTCCAGCTGGGCGACGAAGTCGAAGTCATGGTTCTGGAAATCGACGAAGAGCGTCGTCGTATCTCCCTGGGCATGAAGCAGTGCAAGCCGAACCCGTGGGACGACTTCGCCATGAGCCACAAGAAGGGCGACAAGGTCAAGGGTTCGATCAAGTCGATCACCGACTTCGGCGTGTTCATCGGCCTGCCGGGCAACATCGACGGCCTGGTGCACCTGTCCGACCTGTCCTGGACCGAAGCTGGCGAAGAAGCCGTGCGCAAGTTCAAGAAGGGCGACGAGCTGGAAGCCGTTGTGCTGGCCATCGATGTGGAACGCGAGCGCGTCTCCCTGGGCGTGAAGCAACTGGAAGGCGACCCGTTCAACAACTTCGCTGCCCTGAACGACAAGGGTGCGATCGTGACCGGTACCGTCAAGTCGGTTGAGCCCAAGGGCGCCGTGATCCAGCTGACCGACGAAGTCGAAGGCTACCTGCGCGCTTCCGAAATCTCCCGCGACCGCGTGGAAGATGCCGGTACCCACCTGAAGGTTGGCGACTCCGTCGAAGCCCTGGTCATCAACATCGACCGCAAGGCACGCAGCATCCAGCTGTCGATCAAGGCCAAGGACAACGCCGAGACCCAGGAAGCCATGCAGAAGATGTCGGCTGACTCCAACGCTGCTTCGGGCACCACCAGCCTGGGCGCGCTGCTGAAGGCCAAGCTCGACAACAAGAACTGATCTTCCGGTCACGATGACAAAGTCGGAGCTGATCGCCCGTCTGGCTGAGCGTTATCCGCAACTTGTTGCCAAGGATGCGGATTACGCGGTCAAAACCATCCTCGATGCCATGGTCGACGCTCTCGCGACCGGCCAGCGCATCGAGATCCGTGGCTTTGGCAGCTTCGCGCTCAACCGCCGTCCGCCGCGTATCGGCCGCAATCCCAAGTCCGGCGACAAGGTGATGGTCCCCGAAAAACGGGTGCCCCACTTCAAGCCTGGCAAGGAATTGCGCGAGCGCGTGGATGCGATGGTCGGCCAGCCAATCCGCGAGGATTGACCCGGCTAGGCCTGTGACCAGATAGTTCTTGCCGGGCGCAGATGAAGTTTTCTGCGCTCGCGAGCAGTAACAATCGTTGAAAGCTGCACACTCGCACACTGCGAGGTGAACGGGTGTAAAGGCAGATCAACAAAATGAACGGCATCTTTGGATGCCGTTTTTTTTTCACGTACAATCCCGATTTGCCCTGGAATGAACGGGAAAGCGCGCAAAATAGACGCGATTTTTCCGGCCAGCGCAATAATGCTGCGAACCGGTACCCAAGCTCGCTCGTGCTCAGTGCACAGCTTCGCCATCGGGCAATACCACGACCCGCCAGAAAGGATTACGCCATGAAAATACTCTCCCGATTGATCGCGGCCATCCTGTTCGTGTTCTTCTTTTTCTTCGCGCTGCGCAATACCCAGGAAGTGACCCTGCATTTCTTCCTCGGCTATGAGCGCAGCGACCCGCTGGTGCTGGTGCTGCTGGCCTTCTTCGTGATCGGCGCCGTATTGGGTGTACTGGCCATGGCACCGCTGGTGCTGCGTCACCGCCGGGAAGCTGCGCGCTACAGGAAGGCGCTGTCGCAAATCCAGAAGCAGCAGGAAGAAATCGCCCAGGCGCAGGCCCAGCCGCCCCAGCCTGACAGCGTGATTACCGCCCAGCACATCCTCTAATTGTCCCTCTCTCTTTATGGAATTTGAATTTTGGTGGTTGCTCGGCATTCCGGTCTTCTTCGGCCTGGGATGGATCGCGGCGCGGGTGGATATCAACCAGTTGCTCTCGGAGTCGCGCACCCTGCCGCGTGGTTACTTCAAGGGCCTGAATTTCCTGTTGAACGAGCAGCCCGACAAGGCCATCGATGCCTTCATCGAAATCGTCAAGTTGGATCCCGAAACGGTAGAGCTGCATTTTGCCCTGGGTAACCTGTTCCGCCGGCGCGGCGAAACCGAGCGTGCCATCCGCGTGCACCAGAACCTGCTGGCGCGTCCCGACCTGCCGGCCGAGCATCAAGGCCATGCGCTCTACGAACTGGGCCAGGATTATCTGAAGGCTGGCCTGTTGGACCGCGCTGAAGAAACCTTCAACAAGTTGATCGACACCCCTTACAGCGCCCAGGCCGGCCGTGCCCTGCTGGAAATCTACCAGCGCGAGAAGGAATGGGAACGCGCCATCTCCGCCGCCGAGATCCTGCAAGCCACCGGCGCCGGCGGCCGCCAGCGCGAGATCGCCCAGTTCTATTGCGAACTGGCCGCCGATGAACTGGTGCGCACCAATACCGAGGCCGCCATGGCCTTGCTGGAGAAAGCCCTGGCTGCCGACCGCAAGAGCGTGCGCGCCACCATGTTGATGGGCGACGCCTTGCGCGCCAAGGGCGACATCGAAGGCGCACTGGAAACCTGGCGTCGCGTCGAGCACCAGAGCGTGCCGCATACCGCCTTGGTGGCGCAGCGCCTGATGGATGGCTACATCGCCGTGGGGCGTCCGCAGGAAGGGATCAACCTGCTGCGCGCCTACTTGGCCGAAGCCCCTTCCATCGACCTGCTGGAAGTGGCCTTCAAGGCCGTGCTGGACGCCGATGGCATCGATGCCGCCAACGTGCTGGTGAGCGACGAATTGCGTCGTACTCCCACGCTGCTGGGCCTGGACAAGTTCCTGGAAGCGCGCATGATGAGCGCGCCCCAGAGCGTGCGTCCCGAGCTGGCCGTGGTCAAGACCCTGGTGCATGGCTATACGCAGAAGCTGGCGCGCTACCAGTGCAGCCATTGCGGCTTCAAGGCGCGCCAGTTCTACTGGCAATGCCCTGGCTGCAGCCAATGGGAGACCTATCCGCCGCGTCGCACCGAAGAATTGAATGTCATGAATTGAGGCCTGCAACGGCCGTACTTGGAACCTGGATCTACCATGAAAATCACCATCATCGGCACCGGCTACGTTGGCCTGGTGACCGGCGCCTGCCTGGCCGAACTCGGTAACGACGTGTTCTGCCTGGACGTCGACCAGCGCAAGGTCGATATCCTCAACAACGGTGGCATCCCTATCCATGAACCCGGCCTGGAAGAAGTGGTGGCGCGCAACCGTGCCGCTGGTCGCCTGCAGTTCTCCACCGACGTGGCCGCCAGCGTGGCGCATGGTGACATCCAGTTCATCGCCGTGGGCACCCCGCCCGACGAAGACGGCTCGGCCGACCTGCAATATGTGCTGGCTGCAGCACGCAACATCGGTCGCCACATGGAAGGCTTCAAGGTGGTGGTCGACAAGTCCACCGTGCCGGTAGGAACCGCCGACCGCGTCAAGGCTGCCATCGCCGCCGAACTGGCAACGCGCGGCAAGACCGACTTGAGTTTTTCGGTCGTCTCCAACCCGGAATTCCTCAAGGAAGGCGCGGCGGTCGAAGACTTCATGCGTCCTGATCGCATCGTCATCGGTCACGACCAGAGCCCCGAAGGCCAGCGCGCGCAGGCACAGATGAAAAAGCTCTACGCGCCCTTCAACCGTAATCACGAACGCACCTACTGGATGGACGTGCGCTCGGCCGAATTCACCAAGTACGCTGCCAACGCCATGCTGGCCACGCGCATTTCCTTCATGAACGAACTGGCCAACCTGGCCGATCGTGTCGGTGCCGATATCGAGTCGGTGCGTCACGGCATCGGTTCGGACCCGCGCATCGGTCACAGCTTCCTCTATGCCGGCTGCGGCTATGGCGGCTCCTGCTTCCCCAAGGATGTGCAGGCACTGGAACGTACCGCGCGCGACTATGACCAGTCGCTGCTGATCCTGCGCGCGGTGGAACAGGTCAACGATTTGCAGAAACATGTGCTGGGCAAGAAGGTGGTGAACCGCTTCGGCGACGATCTTTCCGGCAAGCACTTCGCTATTTGGGGGCTGGCCTTCAAGCCCAATACCGACGACATGCGCGAAGCATCTTCGCGCGTGCTGATCGGCGAACTGGTGCGGCGCGGCGCCAGTGTAGCGGTCTATGATCCGGTGGCCATGAAGGAAGCGGCACGTGTGCTGGAGCTGGATTTCGCTGACGACGCCAGCCTGCTGCAACGCATCCGTTTCGCCACTTCGCCCATGGATACCTTGCAGGGTGCCGATGCCCTGGCCATCGTCACCGAATGGAAAGCCTTCCGCAGCCCCGACCTGGAGCGCGTCAAGGCAGCCTTGAACAATCCGGTCATCTTCGATGGTCGCAATCTGTTCGATCCCCAGGTGATGGCCGACAGCGGCGTCGAATACTACGGTATCGGTCGTTCGCTGCCAGCGCGTGTGCAATAAGCGATAGAAAAAACAGGACAACAAGGTGGGCCAAATCGTGGACAAGAATATCGCATCGGCCTGGGACGCCGCCCGTATCCTCATCGTCGGTGACGTCATGCTGGACCGTTACTGGTTCGGCGAAGTCAACCGCATCTCGCCCGAAGCTCCGGTGCCGGTGGTGCGGGTCGAGCGCAAGGAAGAGCGCCTGGGTGGCGCGGCCAACGTGGCGCGCAATACCGCCAGCCTGGGTGCCCAGACCGCACTGCTGGGCGTGACCGGCGACGATGAACCGGCCCGCGTGATGGACCACATGCTGGGCGAGATGGGCATCCACAGCCATCTCAATCGCGACCCCAGTATCTCCACCATCGTCAAGCTGCGCGTGATCGGTCGCCAGCAGCAACTGGTGCGCATCGACTTCGAAGAAGCCCCCACCGATACTGTGCTGCGCGACAAGCTCACGCAGTTCAATTCGCTGGTGGCCGATTACGACGTCATCATCTTTTCCGACTACGCCAAGGGCAGCCTGGTCAACGTAGCCGAGATGATCGCCACCGCCAGCAAGCTGGGCAAGCGCATCCTGGTTGATCCCAAGGGCGAGGATTTTTCCCGCTATGCCGGTGCGTCCATCCTCACCCCCAACAAGTCGGAGCTGGTACGCATCGTCGGCCAGTGGAAGAACGAAGCAGACCTCACCGCGCGCGCCCAGCAATTGCGTACCGAACTGAAGCTGGAAGCGCTGTTGCTGACCCGTTCGGAAGAAGGCATGAGCCTGTACCGCGAAGGCGAGGTCACGCATTTCCCGACCATGGCGCGGGAAGTCTATGACGTCTCCGGCGCCGGTGACACCGTCATCGGCACCCTGGCCGTGATGCTGGGAGCGGGCGCCTCGCTGGTCGATGCGGTCACCATGGCCAATCGTGCAGGTGGCATCGTGGTCGGCAAACTGGGGACGGCCACCGTCACCCGCGAGGAATTATTGGCAGGATGATTTAAGCGAGCATTTCTAGTCGCTTTACGGTCAACAGGCAGCCTGGCTTGTCGTTGAGCAAGGGCAGTCCACCGCATGGTGGGCTGCCCTTTGTTTTTTCCTCAACCAAAAGTCGAAAGGAAGCATCATGTTGAAGCACACCCTGTTGTTCATTCTCAGCTTCTTCGTCGCCACCGGCTTGGCCTGGGCCGAAGTGGACGTCAACAAGGCCGACCAGGCCGCGCTGGATGGCGTGCGCGGTATCGGGCCGGCGCTGTCCAAGCGCATCCTGGAAGCGCGCACCAAAGAGGGCGCCTTCAAGAGCTGGGACGACCTGGAAAAGCGCGTCAAGGGCATCAAGGACAAGTCTGCCGTCAGGCTCTCCACCAATGGCTTGACGGTCAACGGCCAGTCCCGCTCGGCCGATGCCGCAGCGACTCCGGCGGCTTCGTCTGCCAAACCGGCCAAATCGCCCAAGACCCCGCGCAGCGAGAGCCAGGACAAGCAAACCGCCGCCCCACCGGCCAAGGGCGAGCAGCCCGCTGCTGCTGGGAAATGATCTTCACCTTCATCTCTCATCAGGTGAAATTTTCTAAAGGAGAGCCGCCCAGGACGGGCGTTTCGGGCGGATGCCCCATATCATGAGTCCAGCCGCCAAGGTTGGATCGACGGCAGGTCAGGGTGCATGGGAACCTGTCGTTCGGTCGCTTCAGAGGGATGGGTGAGGTTGTCGAGAGAGCCCGGTTTTGTGCTTAACTAATTCTTGTTTCTCGAAAAAATTGCGGTTAAAGTGAGGCGCATCTTGTCGCAAACGTCGGCAACCACGTCCCACCATGCGCTGATGAACCATGCCAATCGCCGAGCTGCCCGCCAATGAGTCTGCCCGTATCGAGGCCTTGCATTCCTTGCGCATTCTCGATACGCCGCGCGAAGAACGTTTCGATCGCCTGACCCGGCTGGCGCGTCGTCTGTTCGACGTGCCCATGGCCGTGGTGACCCTGATCGACGTGCATCGGCAATGGTTCAAGTCCTGCGTCGGCCTGGGCGATGCCAGCGAAACCTCGCGTGACATTTCCTTCTGTGCCCACGCCATTCTCAACGAAGAACTGACCATCGTGCCCGATGCCCGGCTCGATGTGCGCTTTGCCGACAATCCGCAAGTCACCGGCGAGCCCTTCCTGCGCTTTTATGCCGGCTGTCCGATCAAGAGCGAGGGCGGCTTCAACCTGGGCACTTTATGCCTGGTCGATATCGTGCCGCGCAGCTTCGATGCCGAGCAACAGGCCTTGTTGAAAGACCTGGCGGCCATGGTCGAGCAGGAGTTGGTCGCGGTGAGGATGGCCACCATCGACGAGCTCACCGGGGTCTCCAACCGGCGTGGCTTCACGACGCTGGCGCAGCACGCCATGGCTGCCAGCAAGCGCAGCGCGCGTGCGGCCAGTCTGCTGTATTTCGATCTCAATCATTTCAAGCAGATCAATGATCGCTTCGGCCATCTCGAAGGGGATAGGGCGCTGACCGATTTTGCCCGCCTGTTGATGGACAACCTGCGTGAGTCCGACGTCATCGGTCGCCTGGGTGGCGATGAATTCGTGGTGTTCCTGACCAATACCGCCCTGGCCGATTCGACCGTGGTGCTGGCCCACCTGCAAGCTGCCGTGCAGGACTTCAACCGCAACGGCCAACGGCCCTACCAACTGGATTATTGCGTGGGCGTAGCGCAGTACGACCCGGCTCGCCACCCGGACCTGTCGGCCCTGCTCGGCAGTGCTGATGCCGCCATGTACGAGCGCAAGAAGGCCAGTCGCGTGCTGGCCTGAGCGACTGGCGCGGTAGTGCCATGCAGGCAAAGGCGATGGCGGCGGTGAAATAGCTTAAAATGCCCCCCTGAGCCAAAAAGCCGACAGCAGCCACCCCATGTCTTATCAAGTTCTCGCCCGTAAATACCGTCCCCGCAGCTTCGACACCCTGGTCGGCCAGGAACACGTCGTGCGCGCGCTGATGCACGCGCTGGAACAGCAGCGGCTGCACCACGCCTACCTCTTCACCGGTACCCGCGGCGTGGGCAAGACCACGCTCTCGCGTATCCTGGCCAAGTCGCTCAATTGCGTCGGCCCTGACGGTACCGGTGGCATCACTGCCGCCCCCTGTGGTGTGTGCGAAGCTTGCGTAGCCATCGATGCCGGCCGCTTCGTCGACTACATCGAGATGGATGCCGCCTCCAACCGTGGCGTGGACGAGATGGCGCAACTGCTGGAGCAGGCCATCTATGCCCCTTCGAACGCGCGTTTCAAGGTCTACATGATCGACGAAGTGCACATGCTCACCAACCACGCCTTCAACGCCATGCTGAAGACGCTGGAAGAGCCGCCGGAGCACATCAAGTTCATCCTGGCCACCACCGATCCGCAAAAGATTCCCGTGACCGTGCTCTCGCGCTGCCTGCAGTTCAACCTCAAGCAGATGCCGCCCGGCCACATCATCAGCCACCTCGACAACATCCTGCACCAGGAGGGCATCGAATTCGACCCTCCGGCGCTGCGCCTGCTGGCCCAAGGAGCATCCGGTTCCATGCGCGATGCGCTCTCGCTGACCGACCAGGCCATCGCCTATGCCGCCGGCAAGGTCACGCTGGAAGCGGTGCAAGGGATGCTGGGGGCACTTGACCAGTCCTACCTGATCCGCGTGCTCGATGCGCTGGCCGTGCAGGATGGCGCCGCGCTGCTGGGCGTGGCCGACGACATGGCCACCCGCAGCCTGTCCTACAACGCCGCCCTGCAAGACCTGGGCACGCTGCTGCACCAGATCGCGCTGGCGCAGGCGGTGCCGGCCGCGCTGGCCGATGACCTGCCCAACCGCGAAGATATCCTGCGCCTGTCCGCCCAGTTCAGTGCGGAACATGTGCAACTGTTCTATCAGATCGTCGTGCACGGTCGCAACGAACTGGGCCTGGCCCCGGACGAATATGCCGGTTTCAGCATGACGCTGTTGCGCATGTTGGCCTTCCGCCCGGTCAGCGCCAGCGCAACTGCGCCGGTGCCCGCTGCCCCGGTGGCCCCTGCAGCCGGGGCAACCGGGGCCACTGGCCCCCGCACCGCCACGCCACGCCAGGCCGCACCGCTCATGGCGCCGCAGGCCGCCGTCACCAGTGCGCCGGTCAGCCGTGTGCAAGCGGCTGCCGCAGTGGCGCCGGTACCTGTTGCTGCGCCTGCTGCCGCGCCCGCCGATCCCGTTGCCGCTGTTGCACCGCCGGCTGCTGCCCCCACCTCTGCCCGCGAAGCCGCCCTGATGGCGCTGCGTGGTGGCAAGGGCGGCAAGGCCGCAGCCCGTCCGGTCGCACCGGTTCCCGCTGCAGAACCGGCGGCACCGGCCGCCGCTACGCCTGCTGTAAATGCCGCGCCCAGTGCCGCCACTCGCAGCGTGCGTGCAGCCAGCCCGATGCCGCCGGACATGCCCGAGCCGCCGCCCTTCGACGCCATCCCGCCATGGGAAGAAGAAACCGGTAGCGCCGCTATGCCACCGTCCGTGCCGATGGCCGAGGCGACTGAAAAAAAAGCTGAACCTGTCATTGCCCCTGCGGCAGCCGTAGAGCCGCCTGCACCCCAGCGCCCGTCCGCCACGCCTGCGCAACAGCAGGAAACTGCCCGTATCGCTGCCGAACTGGGCTGGGACGGTCATTGGCCCACCCTGGCGGCCAGCCTCAGCGCGCTGCGCGGCGTGGCGCACCAGATGGCCTTCCAGAGCGAGCTGGTACGCTGCGAAGCTCTCAATGGCGGCAATGTCTGCTTCCATCTGCGTATCCCGCTGGAAACCCTGCGTTCTTCGGGCAGCGTGGATAAACTGGTGGCGGTACTGTCCGAACGCTTCGGCAAGGAGATCCGGGTCGAGACCGAAATCGGTGCCGTCTCCGACACCGCCAATGCCGTGGCCGAGGCCGAGCGCGCCGAGCGCCAGCGCAAGGCAGAACAGAAGATGAAGAGCGATCCCTTCGTGGTGAGCATGATGCGCGAGTTCGGCGCCACCATCGTGCCGGGATCGATCCAGGCTTTATGAAGCAGCGATGCAAGAGTCAAGAGTAGGCGCCCTTGCCGGGCTCATCCATAAACACGATAGAATTCCGAGAATCGAAACAAGGAGCAAATAGCATGATGAAAGGTCAACTGGCAGGTCTGATGAAGCAAGCACAGGCCATGCAGGACAACATGAAGAAGGCCCAGGAGCAACTGGCCAACATCGAAGTCGAAGGCCAGTCCGGTGCCGGCCTGGTGAAGGTCGTGATGACCTGCAAGAACGATGTCAAGCGCGTCTCGATCGACCCGTCGCTGCTGGCTGACGACAAGGACATGCTGGAAGACCTGGTGGCCGCTGCCTTCAACGACGCCGTGCGCAAGGCCGAAGCCACCGCCCAGGAAAAGATGTCGGGTGTCACCGCCGGGATGCCGCTGCCCCCGGGCTTCAAGATGCCGTTCTGATGTCGCTGCGGTCCGCGGTAAACCCGCGGCCGCTGCCAGGCGTTGCGGTAGTGCAGAACTTCATGGTTCATGATTCTGGTGGAATGCAGGATTGCTTAGTGGAGGCTTCATGTTCATCGTCTCGATCACGTACACCAAGCCAGCAAGCGACATCGACGCCTTGCTGACCGCGCACAAGAAATTCCTCAACCAGCAATATGCCGAAGGCGTATTCCTGATGTCGGGCCGCAAGGTGCCACGCACTGGCGGCATCATCCTGGCCGACTGCGCCGACCGTGCCGAGATCGAAGCCATCATGGAATCGGACCCCTTCTTCATCGGTGGCGTGGCCGAATACGAGATCATCGAATTCGTCCCCTCCATGACGGCCGAGGCGCTCGAAGCCTTCCGCTATTCCGTAGACCGCAATTGAAAACGCCTTCCAGTCTCACCCTCCTGACCGAATCGCTGCGCCGGCTCCCCGGCATCGGCCCCAAGACCGCGCAGCGCATGGCGTACCACCTGTTGCAGCACGACCGCGATGCGGCCGCCGACCTGAGCCGTTCGCTAGCCAAGGCGCTGGACACCATCCGCCACTGCGCGCTGTGCAATACCTTCACCGAGCAAGTCATCTGCGACACCTGCCAGGACAGCCAGCGTGACCACACCCAACTGTGCGTGGTGGAGTCGCCTTCGGACCAGGTGATGATCGAACAGACCCTGACCTTCAAGGGCCTTTACTTCGTCTTGATGGGCCGCCTCTCGCCGCTGGACGGCATCGGCCCGCGTGACATCCACCTGGAAAAGCTCATCACCCGCGCCACCGATGGCGTGGTCACCGAAGTGGTCCTGGCCACCAATTTCACCAACGAGGGCGAAGCCACAGCCCACTACATCAGCGAGACCCTCAAGGCGCGTGGCCTGAAGGTCAGCCGCCTGGCGCGTGGCGTGCCGGTGGGCGGCGAGCTGGAGTACGTGGATGCCGGCACCATCGCGCGCGCCATGCTGGATCGTCGCACTACCTGAGCTTGTGTCTGAAATGCGCGACATCCCGCGCACGCTGCAATAGAATGTCGCCTGCCGGCTTGCACCTCTGATGTCCGGCCATAGCATGGAGTCCCCGAAGAAAAGGAGAACACCGGAGTCGCCCCACGGCACCTCGCACGTCGCACGCCGCGCCAGGCATCCGGTGCAAGCATGATGACCACAGCCACATCCAAGCCCGGCCCGCTGGCCGGCATCAAGGTACTCGAACTGGGTACACTCATCGCCGGGCCATTCTGCTCGCGCATGTTGGCCGAGTTCGGCGCCGACGTGATCAAGATCGAAGCCCCCGGCGATGGCGATCCATTGCGTCACTGGCGTGTGCTCAAGGACGGCACCTCGCTGTGGTGGTCGGTCCAGGCGCGCAACAAGAAGAGCATCACGCTCAACATGAAGGATGAGCGGGCCCAGGAAATCGCCCGCCAGCTCGCCCTGGACGCCGACGTCATCATCGAGAACTACCGCCCCGGCGTGCTGGAGAAGTGGAAGCTCGGCTATGAAGACCTCAGACATCTGAACCCTGCCACCATCATGGTGCGCCTGTCCGGTTATGGTCAGACCGGCCCGTTGCGCGACCTGCCGGGCTTTGGCGCCATCGGCGAATCGATGGGCGGCATCCGCTATGTATCCGGCCACCCGGACCGGCCGCCGGTACGCATCGGCATTTCCATTGGAGACTCCATCGCCGCCCTGCATGGCGTGATCGGCGCCATGATGGCCTTGCGCCACCGTGACGTTACCGGCGGTCGCTGGAACGGCAAGAGCGGCGCAGACTGTGTGGCCGGGCAGGGGCAGATGGTGGATGTGGCCTTGTATGAAGCTGTGTTCAACATGATGGAATCGATGGTGCCCGAGTTCGATTTTGCCGGTGTGGTCCGCGAGCGTACCGGTGGCGCGCTGCCGGGCATCGTGCCCTCCAATACCTATACCACTGGCGATGGCATTAACATCGTCATCGCCGGCAATGGTGATGCCATCTTCAAACGCCTGATGAGCGCCATCGGTCGCCACGACATGGCCAACGATCCCGGCCTGGCGCGCAACGATGGTCGCGTGCCGCGCACGCAGGAAATCGATGACGCCATCCAGCAGTGGTGCAGCACCCAGACCATCGAGTCGGCACTGGCGCGCTTGCAGGCTGCCGATGTCCCGGTGGGCAAGATCTATTCGGTCAAGGACATGATGAACGATGCGCAATTCCTGGCGCGCGACATGTTCGAGCAGCACCAGTTTGCCGATGGCACGCCGGTCAAGCTGCCCGCCATCACGCCCAAGCTCTCCGAGACACCGGGCCAAACCAAATGGCTGGGCCCGGAGCTGGGCGCGCACAGCGATGAAATCCTGCAATCGCTGGGGTATGATGAGGCCCACATCAAGAAGCTGCGGGACCAAGGCGTGGTCTGAAGCAGCCTGACAAAGGCGGGCGCCTGCACGGGGTTGCCTGCAACAAGCTGGACAAGAAGCGGTACCCCCCATCCACACTCGGAGGAGACATAATGAAATTGAGCTGGAAGCAATTGCTGATCGCCACTGGCCTGTTCCTGGCCGGTTACTTTTCCTTCAACGGCAGCGCCGATGCACAGGCACTGGAAAAACCCAAGGTCTCCATCGCCGTGGGTGGCAAGAACCTGTTCTACTATCTGCCCCTGACCATTGCCGAACAGCTCGGCTATTTCAAGGATGAAGGCTTGCAGGTCGAGATTTCCGACTTCGCTGGCGGCGCCAAGGCGTTGCAGGCCATGGTCGGCGGCAGTGCCGACGTGGTCTCTGGGGCTTACGAGCACACCATCAACATGCAGGCCAAGAACCAGCCCATCGTCGCCTTCGTACTGCAGGGCCGCGCTCCGCAGATCGTGCTGGCGGTCAACAACAAGACCATGCCCAACTACAAGAGCGTGGCTGATCTGAAGGGCAAGAAGATCGGAGTCACCGCACCGGGCTCCTCCACCAGCATCATGGCCAGCTACGTGCTGGCCAAGGCGGGTCTGAAGCCCACCGATGTGTCCTTCATCGGCGTGGGGGCCGCTGCCGGCGCCATCTCGGCGATCCGCTCGGGTCAGATCGATGCGATTGCCAACCTCGATCCGGTCATTTCCATGCTGGAGCAGCACAACGAGATCAAGATCATCGCCGACACCCGCACCCTGAAGGACACCAACGATGTCTTCGGTGGACCGATGCCGGCAGCGACGCTGTATGCGCCGGCCGCCTTCATCCAGAAGTATCCCAACACCACGCAAGCCCTGACCAATGCCATGGTGCGCGCGCTGAAGTGGATTCAGAAGGCCGGCCCCTCCGACATCATCAAGGCCGTGCCGGAAAGCTATCTGCTGGGCGACCGCTCGCTCTATATCGATGCCTTCATGAAGGTGCGCCAGGCCATCTCGCCGGACGGCTACTTCCCGCCGGGTGGCCCGGATACAGCGCTGCGCACGCTCAAGGCCTTCGAGCCGGCGCTGGCCGACAAGCAGATCGATCTGTCCAAGACCTTCACCAATGCCTTCGTCCAGAAGGCCAACGCCAAGTACAAGTAAGTCGATCCAAGGTTCCGCAAGCTCGGCTCCCGTTGACGCGAATGTATCGCAAATGCCCGGCAACGGGCATTTGCACTTCTGCACAGTGGAGTCGATGTCCCTGCCTCCGTACCACCCACCGTGGCCCTACCGGCCCGCATTGCCATGACGCCAGCCCTCCAGTTCGACAACATTACCTGCACCTTCGTCTCCAAGGACGACCGCTCCCAGCGCTACACGGCAGTGGCCAATACCGATCTGGCGATTGCCCCCGGCGAATTCGTTTCCGTGGTCGGCCCCACCGGTTGCGGCAAGTCGACCTTGCTCAATGTCGGCGCTGGCCTGTTGCAACCCTCCTCGGGCAGCGTCAAGGTCTTCGGTGAACCGTTGCAAGGCATCAACCGTCGCGCCGGCTACATGTTCCAGGCCGAAGCGCTCATGCCCTGGCGCAGCGCCCTGCAAAACGTGATCGCCGGCCTGCAGTATCGTGGCCATGATGAAAAGTCCGCCGAAGAACTGGGACAGCAATGGCTGGCGCGCGTCGGCCTGCAAGGCTTTGGCGACCGCTACCCGCACCAGCTCTCCGGCGGGATGCGCAAGCGCGTGGCGCTGGCGCAGACCCTGATCCTGGACCCGGACATCATCCTGATGGATGAACCCTTCTCTGCCCTGGACATCCAGACCCGGCAACTGATGGAAAACGAAGTGCTGGAATTATGGAATGCCAAGAAGAAGGCCGTGCTCTTCATCACCCACGATCTGGATGAAGCCATCGCCATGTCCGACCGCGTGATCGTGCTGGCGGCCGGACCCGGCACGCACCCCATTGGCGAATTCAGGATCGACCTGCCGCGCCCGCGCGACGTGGCCGAAATCCGTATGCACCCGCGCTTCGTCGAATTGCACCAGCAGATCTGGGATGTGCTGCGCGATGAAGTCCTCAAGGGTTACCAACAACAGAAGCGTGCCGCGTAAGCCGTAAGCCATCAGAAGCAAGGATCAGGGAAGAGAATCAGAACCATGTGGAAATTACTGAAACCGAATCACAAGAACATCCGCTTCTGGCAATTGATGGTCCTGGCCATCGTGCTGCTGGTATGGCATGTGGCCACTCGCAACCCGCAGACGGCGTTTTTCTTCGGCGAGCCGCTGAAGGTGGCGCAGCGTATCTGGGAGTGGTTCACGGTGGGCAGCGGCTCGCTGGAAGTGGGCTTCGGTGATACCACTTTCTTCACACTCAATTTCCCCGCCGAGATCTATTCGCACCTCTTGATCACGCTCACCGAAACCGTGCTGGCCTTCATCATCGGCACCGTCTTCGGCCTGGGCATCGGTCTGTGGCTAGCCCTCTCGCCGACGGCCTCGGCCATTCTCGATCCCTATGTCAAGGCGGCCAACTCCATGCCGCGCGTGATCCTGGCGCCGATCTTCGCCATGTGGTTCGGCCTGGGCATCTGGTCCAAGGTCGCGCTGGCGGTCACGCTGGTGTTTTTCATCGTCTTCTTCAACGTCTATCAGGGCGTCAAGGAAGTCAGCCCGGTGGTCTTGGCCAATGCCCGTATGTTGGGCGCCAATGCGCGCCAGTTGCTGCGCACGGTCTACCTGCCCTCGGCCACCTCGTGGGTGTTTTCCAGCTTGCATACCTCCATCGGCCTGGCCTTCGTGGGCGCCGTGGTGGGTGAGTATCTGGGGTCGGCGCGCGGTGTCGGCTACCTGATTTTGCAGGCCGAAGGCAGCTTCGACATCAACACCGTCTTTGCCGGCATCGTTGTGCTGACCGTCTTTGCGCTGGTGCTGGACCTGGCCGTGGGCGTGATCGAGAAGCGCCTGATGAAGTGGCAGCCCAAGAGTGGCGAAACCGAAAAGCTTTGAGCCCGCCTGCTTACGACATCGTCGACAATTCTTTCTTGCGCGGTGCGAAGAAGAGCGTGACGATGCGCTCCACGTCGATTACCTGGATCGTGCTGCCGGCGTCGGCGGTGCGAATCAGGTTGCAGATATAGTTGTGTTCGGAGCCGGGAATCCGGAAGGCGGCATCGATATGGATCTCGCCGAACTCCAGGACATCATGCAGGCTATCGACCAGCAGCCCCACCGTTCTTCCGGCATGACGAACGATGATGATTTCCTTGCCCTGGTGCTGCGCAGTGCTGCTGCCCATCAATAGCTGGCGCATATCCACCACCGGCACGAAGACCGAGGCCGCACCGCTGCCGTCCTGGTAATCCAGGGCGCCGGCCAGCACCGGCTTGAAGGTCGAGGTGGAGAGCATACGTTCGGCTTCGATGGATTCGACCACCTGAGCGGCGGGCAGCGCAAAGGTTGCGCCATCGAGCCGGATACTGGCAAATTCGCGCTTGGGGCCGGTGCAGGGTGTGGCTTCCACGCTCGAGCTTTCCAGTGCGGGCTCGGCATCGCTCTGCTGGCCAATCGGCACGAAGACACTGGCGATCACATCATTGACGTACTGCCCATCGTTCTTGTATTCGCGATAACCGAACGAGGTGGTGTGTCCCACCACCATGTAGCTGCCTTCGTGAATCCTGATATCCGCAGTACTGCTGCCATTGGCACCGGCACTGGCCTTGCTGCCCAGTGGCAGCACGCTGCCCGGTGGGTAATCGGCATGGGTACTGGAAATCACCTGGCCGTGGCGATCGGTGTAGGCGGCGAATGCCCCAGGGTGCTCCGGCAGTGCCCCGGCCAGCATGTTGGCGAACTCCGGGGTGGCGTCGAAGACCACGGCGATGCCGCCCATAGCCTGGGCGCGCTCTGGATGGAACAGGGCGGCACAGTAGAGATAGGTGGCCGCACCGTCATACAGCGGCGTGGGCGCGAAGGGCGAGACGCAGTATTGGCTGGCGTCGGTGAGGTGTAGCGTATCGCGCAGCAACTGTGGCTCGACGTAGGTGCCAATGAGCTCGCTGCCATCTGCCAACGGTGAGCTGGTGGCCACGATGCGCCCCTGGGCATCGAATACCACCAGCCTGGCATAGACTGTGTAGAGCGCGTTGATGGCACTGAGGATGGCGGTCATCTCCGCCAGCTCGGCGGCACTGCGCACTTCCTTGGCCATAATTTGCCGCAGACGCGGCGTGAGCGACCACCATCGACAATCATTGGCGCGCTCATAGAGATTGCGATCCATGATGTCGACCATCAGGCGCGAGATGTACTGCCCATCCTGCAAGTTGGCAGACAGGGCGGTGGCGTACAAGTCCAGGATCGATTTGCGGAATACCTCATTGGTCTCATCGCCGGTCTGGCTGATTTCCTGCAGGATGGCCTTGAGCCGCAACAGGTCACCGGCCTCGCCCGAAGCCATGATCTTGCCATTCCATACCACCCGTCGCAGCGAATGATTGATGGCGTCTGCCATGGTGGTGACATCGTGCAGCGGCGGGCAGAATGACTTGGCATGGGACATCACCCCGGCCAGCAACTGCGGATCATATTGCGCCAGCATGTCCTGGTTGGGTTGGCGGAAAGCCAGATCGCAGGCCACCATCACATGGCCGAACCAACCCGGGCCACTGTAGCCCTGATAATTGCGCGCGGCGCAGGTGCGCGCCAGGTACTCGCGGCCGGCATGGCTGACGATCTGATAGGAGTCCTCCAGCGCCAGGGGCACGATGCACCCGACGGGTACGTGTTGGCTATCGCTGCTGGCAATGACCCGACCTTCGCCATCGAGCATGAGCATGACACTGCGGTCATGGGGTTTGCGCAAGCCGCTGAAGATGTCATTCATCTCCACGGCCACCGGGAAACACAGGCACAGTACGCCGATAGGTTGGCCATCGGCCGGATCGACGATCTTGTGGGAATAGATCAGCGCGCGCTGGCCGCCGCGCAGATCGGATACGGCAAAGGTCTCCACATAGCCCGCTGCGGCCAGGGTACGCGCCACCAGGGGATCATATGAACATTCGACCGCGTTGTCCTGATCCAGATGGGCCAGCACGCGGCCTTCTGTATCGAGTATGAAGATTTCATCGTAGACGGTGTATTTCTGTCGATAGGCCTGCAAGCGCTCGACGATCTCGCGCGAGTCCGCCTCCGGTCCCTCCAGGATGAAGCTGCGGATGGCGTCATCCATGGCCAGGAAGCCGACATCGGCAGTGCGCTCGAAGAGATTGCGCACCACGATGTCGATGATGACCCTGGCCTTGAAGTCGAACTCCTGTACCACCTTGCTGATGTTCTGCTCAACCAGGTTGGCAATGAGCCGCTTTTCCAGTTGGTTGAAACCTTCCCGCGTGATCTTGATGGTCGGCAAGATGCTCTTGGCTTCTGCTGGACATACCATCTTGGTGGTGGACTCGATCAGGCGCCATGCCCCACTGAGTTCCCGCAACGCGCGTTCGCAGTCGACGATGGCGGGCATATGGCGCAGGAAATGCTGGCTCTGTTTATTCTTATTCATAGTCGGGTGAGGGCAGGCGAGGTGCGGGATTACTCAAGACAGATAAGCAAAGAGCAAGCCAGTGCCGACCCCGGGAGCGCAAGGTATTCCGATTCTCGCAAGATGGGTCAATCTCATGCATTGAAGAAACGAACGCCATTGCCCCTGCTCCCGACCAGCAGAGGGATTACCCCAAGATTTATGCCACCACGAACACTTCCACTACGCCACTGAGCTTGCGCGCCTGTGCCTGCAGGGATTGCGAAGCCGCCGCAGCCTGTTCCACCAAGGCCGCATTCTGCTGCGTGACCTGATCCATCTGGGCGATGGCATGGTTGATTTCATCAATGCCCTTGCTCTGCTCGCTGCTGGCTGCACTGATGGCACCGATCACCGAGACCACGCGCTCCACGCTGGTGACGACCTCGTGCATGGTCTGGCCAGCCTGATTGACCAGAGCGCTGCCAGTGGCAACCTTGTCCACCGAGTCGTCGATGAGCGCCTTGATTTCCCGCGCGGCGGTAGAACTGCGCTGGGCCAGGCTGCGCACTTCCGAGGCCACCACGGCAAAACCGCGTCCCTGTTCACCGGCACGTGCGGCTTCCACGGCCGCATTGAGCGCCAGGATATTGGTCTGGAAGGAAATGCCATCGATCACGCTGATGATGTCGACGATTTTCTTCGAGGAGGCATCGATGGCCGCCATGGTGCTCACCACTTCCTGCACCAGCTGGCCGCTTTCGGAGGCCACCGCAGAGGCTTGCTCGGCCAGCTGATTGGCCTGGCCGGCGCTATCGGCATTGTTCTTGACGGTGGCCACCAGTTGTTCCATGGCCGAGGCGGTTTGCTCCAGGGAACTGGCTTGTTCCTCGGTACGGGAAGATAGGTCCAGGTTGCCGGCGGCAATCTCGGTGCTGGCGGTGGTGATGGCATCGGTTCCTGCGCGCACCTCGCGCACGATGTCTCGCAGCGCTGTGTTCATGCTTTTCATCGACATCATCAGGCTGGCCGGATCGGCGCTGGCGACGTTGACTTCCCGACGCAGGTCGCCCTTGGCGATCAGGGACGCCAGTTCGGCCGCGTCGGCGGGTTCACCGCCGAGTTGCTTCACCACGCTCCTGATGATGAGGATGGCGCTGACCATGCCCAGCAGCAAGGCCAGCACCCCCAATGTGACGATCAATCGGCGCGCCGTCTTGTAGAGCGCCTTGGCGTCGTCCCTGGCCTCGCCGTTGAGTTTGTCTTCGAAGCGTGCGAGTTCGGCCAGCGTCGCGCGACGTTGCGCCTGCAGCCGGCTCAGGGGGCTAGCAGCCAGGACGGCCTTGATGGCGTCGCTGTCGTTATCCCGGACTGCCTTGATCAACTGCTGTAGCCGAGGCAATACCTCGGCCGATTGTTGCTGGATGAGGATGATGGCTTTTTTCTCGGTATCGGTAGTATCAGGCGCCTCGGCAAACATCTTGGCCAGGGTTTTTTCTGCTTCGCTGTAGATGGAAATCTGTTGCGGCAGCAGGTCGGCGTATTGTTTCAGCTCTTCACTCGTGGTGCTCATCAGGATGCCGCGCGATGCCAGCGACTGTTCAAAGACGGCTGCACGCATGATGGAGAGTTGTTGCACCTCGGCATTGTTGACGTCGGTAATACTGCTCAACTGCTGATCGATCTGGTCCATCTTCAGCAAGGCCATTGAGATGATAATCAACAGCAACAAGAGCACGCTGCCAAAGCCCAGCATGAGTCGTGAAGAAACCTTGAGCCGCCTGAAATCCATGAAATACTCCGTCGGATTATTGTGATTGTGAGTGTCTGCCCCGGATCGGACAAAGGAGGCACTCTAGTTCAAAAGCGGGGCTTTGATTAGCCAGTGTGGATTAATGGATGTATTCAGATAAACGGCGCAATGCCGCCATACGTGGCGACACTGACTGGCCTTGCACCAGAGACTGCCTGAAATTGCCCTGTCACGGTGCGTATGCAAGCACCGCGAAGGGGCTGGTGCTCATGGATGCACCGAGTAATGCCGAAAAAAATGCTCCTTGGAAAAGGAGCATGTCAGAGGACATCGTTCGTCAACCGAATGAAGGATCGGTTCGTGTGGCGGTCACGCCACAGCATGTCCGCATGTCCGCATGACCTTGCCCCTCGTCGTTGTCTGCCGGTCGTTGCAACTTTCCGGATAACGCCAGACCAGAACGGCGATCGGGCAAGGTACATGGGTTCAAGCCATCAACGCTTCAGTGCTGGTTGCGACCCCTTGCCCAGCACCAGGTTGGCCAGCACTGCCACCACCACATTGAGGGCCAGTGCGATCAGGCCGGTGTAGAGGGTATAGGTCTGGTCGCCGACGATGAAGCTGTGCACCGGCTTGATACCATCGATAAAGGCCAGCCAGCTACCGCCGACAATACCTACCGCCCAGCCGCACAGCAGCGCCCGTGCACCGAACCAGCCCACGAACAGACCGAACACCAGCGCCGGGAAGGTCTGCAGGATCCATACCCCGCCCAGCAGTTGCAGGTCCAGCGCGAACTTGGTGGGCAGGAACAGGATGAAGATCAGCGCTCCGAACTTGACCACCAGCGATACTACCTTGGCCACCTTGGCTTCGCCCTCGTGGCTGATGCCAGGACTGACGTAAGGCTTCCAGAAGTTGCGGGTGAAGAGGTTGGAGGCACCAATGGACATCACCGCCGCCGGCACCAGCGCACCGATGGCAATGGCCGCAAACGCGAAGCCGGCAAACCAGCCCGGGAACAGCGTATTGAACAGCGCCGGCACCACATCATTGTTGGCCTGCACCTTGATGCCAGCCGCGTAGGCCATGTAGCCCAGCAGCGCGATCAAGCCCAGCAGGACCGTGTAGGCCGGCAGGAACACCGCGTTCTTGCGGATGGTGTTGGCGTCCTTGGCGGCAAAGATGCCGGTCAGGGTGTGCGGATACATGAAGGCCGCCAGTGCCGAACCCAGCGCCAGCGTGGCGAAGGGCAGGAACTGGGTGGGCTTCAAGGTCAGGCCGGTGGCGCCACCCTTGAGCGCAAAGGCGTCACGGGCTGAATTGAACACCGCCCCATAGCCACCCAGCTTGGCCGGCACCACCACCACCGCCACCAGCACCACGATGTAGATCATGATGTCCTTGACGAAGGCGATCAGCGCCGGTGCCCGCAGGCCGGCCGAGTAGGTATAGAGCGCCAGGATCACGAACGCGGCCAGCAACGGCAGTTCACCGCTCATGCCCAGCGCCTTGATCACCACTTCCATGCCGATCAGTTGCAAGGCGATGTAGGGCATGGTGGCCACGACCCCGGTCAGGGCGACGGCAAACTCCAGCGGACGCGATTGATAGCGCCCCCACACCACATCAGCGGCGGTGACGTGACCAGCCTTGTGCGCGGCGTGCCACAGCTTGGGCATGATCACGAACACGATGGGATAGACCAGGATGGTATAGGGCAGGGCGAAGAAGCCATAGGCCCCGACCGCATACACCAGCGCCGGCACGGCGATGACGGTGTAGGCGGTATAGAAGTCGCCGCCCACCAGGAACCAGGTGATCCAGGTACCGAAATTGCGGCCTCCCAGGCCCCACTCATCGAGATGGGCGCCCTTGTTGCTGGGGCCGGCCATCCATTTGGAGGCCATGAAACCCAGCACGGTGACCAGGACGAAGAAGAACAGGAAGACCCACAGTGCGGTCCAGTGGATGTTGGACGCGTCCATCATTGGACTCCCTTCTTGAGGCCATCACGATAGACCAGCCAGACAATCAGCGAAGTCAGCGGCACCCAAGCGAACTGGTACCAGTAGAAGAAGGGGAAACCGAACAGGCTGGGCAATTCGGCGTTGTAGAACGGGACCCAGAGCAGGCCGATGAAAGGCAGCAGAAGTAATAGCCGCATGATTGATGCTCCTCGAACTTTTGGCGGAAGAATTTTTATATCGACGCAGTGGCGGCCTTGCGGGCCGAATGCGCCGTGAAAGTTGCAGGCCGATTATAGGGATATTCCTCGATCCGCGTCGGCCCGAATTGGCGTACTCTTCTGGCTGTCATTGTCCAGCGAGTTCTTCCATGAGCCAGAGCCTGACTGCATTCGCTCCCGATGCCATCACCGGCGACCTGCTGCTGGCCCTGGCGCAACTGCTGTTATCGCATCGCCAGGTCCTGGTGCTCACCGGTGCTGGCATCAGTACCGCCTCCGGCATTCCCGATTACCGTGATGACAGCGGCGTGCGCCGTGGCCGACTGCCGATCCAGGGCAGCCAGTTCCGCCAGTCCGAGGCGGCCCGCCAACGCTACTGGGCGCGCAGTATGCTGGGCTGGCCGCGCCTGGCACAAGCCGCGCCCAATGCCGCCCATCGCGCGCTGGCGCAATTGCAGCGGGCCGGCCATCTGGGCAGCATCCTGACCCAGAACGTGGATGGCCTGCATCAACTGGCCGGCAGTACCGAGGTGCTGGAACTGCATGGCAGCATCCATGCGGTGCGTTGCCTGTCCTGCGCCACGGTCTATCCGCGTGCCCAGATCCAGCAGGAGCTGGCACGCTGCAATCCCGCCTTCACGCAATGGCAGGCCAAGGCCTTGCCGGATGGCGATGCAGAACTCGAACCGCAGGCTCATGCCCGCTTCCACGTGCCGGACTGCCTCGCCTGCGGTGGCCTATTGCAACCCGACGTGGTGTTCTTCGGCGATGGCGTGCCAGCCGAGCGCAGCGCCCAGGCCGAGGCCGCCGCGCAGGCTTGCGATGCCATGCTGGTGGTGGGTTCCTCGTTGATGGTGTTGTCCGGTTTCCGCTTTGCCCGGATGGTGGCGGCGGCTGGCAAACCGGTGGTGGCGATCAATCGGGGCGTCACGCGCGCCGACGACCTGCTGGCCTTCAAGCTGCGCGAGGATGCTGAGCTGGTGTTGCCGCGCTTGGCAGAGTGGGTGTTGGCGCACGCAGCTCCTGCTGCAGTGTAGGTGGCGCTGTTAGCATGGATTAATGCACTAATCTTTGAGCATTAATGACTGCTTAATGAAAAAAGTGAAGCAAAAAGTGAAGCAACAAGCTCACCAGCAATTGCACCACCATCGTGTTCAGCAAGCTGATCCGATGCGATACGCCAGGGGGGCAAACGCATATCCCATCACAAGATCAAGAAAAATGGCTCCATCGCGGAGCCATTTTTTTCTGCGAGAACGGAGAGACTCAAGCCGACTGCAAGGCCTGTTCCAGATCGGCCAGCAAGTCATCGATATGCTCGATGCCGATGGACAGGCGCACCGTATCCTCGGTCACGCCAGCCTTCTCCAGTTCCCCTGGTGATAACTGACGGTGCGTGGTCGAGGCTGGGTGAGTGGCCAGCGACTTGGCATCGCCGATATTGACCAGGCGCGTGAAGAGCTGCAGCGCATCCTGGAAGCGCGCACCGCCGTCGCGGCCATTGGCTACGCCAAAGGTCAGCACGCCCGAGGCGCGGCCCTTGAAATACTTTTGCGCCAGCGCGTGATCCGGGTGATCTTCCAGCCCCGCATAGTTGACCCAGCGCACCTTGGGATGGCGCTTCAGGTATTGCGCCACGGCCAGGGTATTGGCGGTGATGCGGTCCAGGCGCAGCGCCAGTGTCTCGATACCCTGCAGGATCTGGAAGGCATTGAAGGGGGAGAGCGCCGCGCCGGTATTGCGCAGCGGTACTACGCGCGCGCGGCCGATGTAGGCGGCCTCGCCCAGCGCTTCGGTATAGACCACGCCGTGATAGCTGACGTCCGGTTCGTTGAGGCGCTTGAAGCGTTCCTTGTGCTGGGCCCAGGGGAACTTGCCCGAGTCCACGATGGCGCCTCCCAGCGTGGTGCCATGGCCACCCAGATATTTGGTCAGCGAATGCACCACGATGTCGGCGCCATGTTCGAAGGGGCGCAGCAGATAGGGCGTGGCCACCGTGTTATCCACGATCAGCGGCACGCCATGACGATGCGCGATCTCGGCCACGGCGGCAATGTCGGTGACGTTGCCCAGCGGGTTGCCGATGGATTCGATGTAGATGGCCTTGGTGCGCGCATCGATCAAGGGTTCGAACGAAGCTGGCTGGCGCGGGTCGGCAAAGCGGGTCTGGATGCCGAACTGCGGCAGGGTATGGGCGAACAGGTTGTAGGTGCCGCCATAGAGGGTGGAGGCGGAGACGATGTTGTCACCGGCTTCGGCAATGGTCTGGATGGCATAGGTCACGGCGGCTTGGCCGGAAGCCAGTGCCAGCGCGGCGATACCGCCTTCGAGTGCAGCCAGGCGTTTTTCCAGCACGTCCTGGGTCGGGTTCATGATGCGCGAATAGATATTGCCCTGCACCTTTAGATCGAACAGGTCGGCGCCATGCTGGGTATCGTCGAAGGCGAAGGCCACCGTCTGGTAGATCGGCACGGCCACGGCGCGCGTGGTGGGGTCGGGATCATAGCCGCCATGTACCGAGACGGTTTCGAATTTCCATTGCGGGTTGTCTGCCATGTTGTCTCTTTCTTGTCGTTGGTCGATGTCGGTCAGCGCAAGTTACGCGATCCAGACAAGCTAGCGCGAGGGGCGGCAGGCACCAAGAAATGATTTCTCATAAGCATATGCGGCAACGGAAGATGCACGCCGAAAACACCATGTAGGCGGGGTTTTGCGCGATGACATGCAACCCATGGTGCCGTTGTCAGGCGCACGAATATCTTTGAGAAGCGCCGCCTAGATCGCCGATGCCGGTAGAAGAGCGTGCGCTGCAAGACGATACTGCGGCGCACGACCGACAGCTCATCCCATTCCATCATGTCTCTTCCCCAAGCACTGCTGCAGCACCAGCACAACCGGCTACTGCGTTTGTCTTTCCCGCACGATGACGCGCCGTCTTCGACGTTGATGATCAATCGCTTCCATGGCACGGAATCGATGTCGCGCGATTTCCGCTTCACGCTGGAGTTGCTCAGTGACGATGCCGCCATTTCCCTGGAAAGCCTGATGGGAAAACTGGTGTGCGTTTCTTTGGCACTGAGCGATGGTGGCTTGCGTCCCTTCAGCGGTTATGTGTCGTCCTTTCGTTTCGTCAGGACCGATGGCGGCATCGTTTTCTATGAAGCCGTATTGGTTCCCTGGCTGCACTATGCGCGCCTGCGCCAGAACAATCGGCTGTTCCACGAGCAGAGCATAGAACAGCAAACCGAGTCCATCCTGAAGGATTACGGCATCCTGCCGCGCTGGCGCTGGCAAGTCGCAGCCGAACCCCATCAGTACACCATGTGCACCCAATGGGAAGAGAGCGACCACAACTATCTCTCGCGCCGCTGGGAAGCAGAAGGTTATTGCTACTGGTACGAACACACCGAGCAGGGCCACACCCTGGTGGTGGCCGATGACAGTACGGCTGCGCAGGCCATCGATGGACTGTCCGACGCCATTCGTTTCCACAGCAAGGATGGCGCCCAGGAAGAAGACGCCATTGCGCAATGGCAGGCGATACGGCAGTGGGCATCGTCTCAGGTCGCTGTCAGCGGATTCGATTTCAAGCATCCCTACCCACGCCATGTCGACATCGCCACCATCAACCAGCAGGGCGATATCGCGCGCATGGAAGTGCACAGCTATGCGGGACATTACGGCTTGCGCAACTTCGTCCATGCCGACCAACTGGCGCGGCAGAGAATGGAAGAGATCGAAGCCCGCGGCCTGCACTACGAGGCGCAGGGAAACCATCGGCAGGTGGCTGCGGGCAGGCACTTTCGCTTGCAGGATCATTTCCAGGTGGCCGCCGACGAAGAGCAGTTCCTGATCCTGGAAGTCGAGCACGAAGCCAGCAACAATTACCTGCAAGGCGCCGACGTGCCCGCCACCTACCGCAACCGGATGCGTTGCCAGCCCTTGCCTGTGCCGTGGCGACCAGGGTGCGGTTTCGACAGCATCCAGACCCGGATACTGGCTCCGCAGACGGCGGTGGTGGTCGGCCCGCAGGCCAAGGGGAGCCTGCATGTCGATCAATACGGACGCGTCCAGTTACGGTTTCATTGGGACCGCCAGCCCAGCAGCAGTTGCTGGGTGCGCGTGGCGACCAATTGGGCTGGCGCCCAGAGTGGCCTGAGCAGCCATCCGCGCGTGGGCGCGGAGGTGGTGGTGCAGTGGCTGGACGGTAACCCGGATCATCCACTGGTGACCGGGTGTGTCCACAATGAAGCCAACATGCCGCCCTGGGAACTGCCGCAACAGCAGGCCTTGAGCGGCTTGCGCAGCAGGGAACTGACGCCCGAAGGTGGCAACGCTGCCGGTGGTCGCAGCAATCATGTGATCCTGGATGACAGTTGGGAACGGATGCAGGTGCAGATCAGGAGCGACCACCAGTCCAGTCAACTCAGTCTGGGCCATATCACCCGCATCGACGACCATGCCGGTCGCAAGGACGGGCGTGGACAAGGGTTTGAACTGCGTACCGACGGCCAGGGCGCGTTGCGTGCCCAACATGGTTTGCTGATCACCACCGAAGGCCGGCCCGATGCCCAGGGCCATATCACCGCCATGGAAGAGACCACGGCACGGCTGGAGCAGAGTGGCCAGTGGCACGCGGAACTGGCGCACGCCGCGCAGCAGGCGGGGGCACAGCAAGCGGGCGACCAGGATGTGGTCGCTGCGGCCTTACGCCAGCAGAACGATGCCATCCGGGGGCAGCGCAAGCTGGCGGACGCAGGCTTTCCCGAATTCGAGCAGGCCCATCTCACACTGGCCAGCCCGGTGGGGATAGCAGCAGCCAGCGGCGGCTCCATCCATGTGAGCAGCCAGCAGCACATGGCCTTGAGCAGCGCTGCCCATGCCAGCATCAGTGCCGGCAAGAGCCTGCTGGTGAGCGTGCGCGAAGCGGTACGCATCTTCGCTTACAAGGCCGGCATGAAACTGCTGGCCGTGGCCGCCGACATCGACATCTCGGCCTTGCGCCAAAGCGTCAATATCTTCGCCCGCCTGAACATCACCCACACCGCCAACCGCATCAGTATCACCGCCAAGGAAGAAATCTTCATCAATGGCGGTGGCAGCACCTTACGCCTGAGCCAAGCCGGCATCCATCAGTGCACCAGCGGTCACTGGCACGCCCATGCCGCCCAGTACGACCACGATGGGCCAGCCAATGAAGCCGTTCCCGCACTGCCGGATCCACCGGCCATGTCCGAGCTGAAGCAGCAACAGCGCCTGAGCTTCCAGCTCAAGACGCATTGCGCGCAAGGACGGGGCTTCATGCACGAACCCTATGTTCTCTTCAAGGATGGCGTGCAGATCGCCATGGGCGTGAGCGATGCCCATGGCCTGGTGGTGATCGAAGGACATACGCCGGGCCCGGCACGTTATGCCGTCAAGTTGAGCAATGGCTGCGAATTTGAATTGCCAGCCAAGCCCGGTTTCGAGAGCGACGACGAACGACTGGTTGCCCGCGGCTACCGCGCGCTGTATGACGATGCCCAAGATCTCCAGCGCCATCGTGCGCTCAGGGAAGGCTAGTTGCTGCCGGTCTTGCTCCCCCATTGATATTGATTTTCTTCTTGCCTGGAGATGCCCCGTGTTGACCACCCACAAGAAATCCATTGTCCCTTTGAGCGAAGCACAGCCCCACAGCGAAGGCAGTGCCCAGTGGCTGCTGGAGAGCGAACATGACAAAGCCACGCCCATCCATCGCTGCAACCGCTTGAGGATGCTCTACTGCGGCGAGCAGGCATTCCAGCAGATCCTGGCCGACATCAAGCAAGCCAAGGACAGCGTGGAAATCATCTGCTGGGGCTTCGACCCGGCGATGGAACTGGTACGCGAAGCAACAAGCTGGCCGCGTGGCGATACCTGGGGCGGCCTGTTGCGGGACGTGGCCGCCGGCCGCTACAACGGCGGCAAGCCGGTGCAGGTGCGTCTGCTGTCCTGGTATGGCGTCATTGGTAGCGCACTGGCGCACAACATGCCGGGCTATGGAAAAGAGGCCGACTACGAGCTCAAACAGGCGTTGACGCACGGTCATGCCAGTGTGATCCAACCGGGCGGCAATGGCAGCATTGCTGATCCCGTGGAAGTACGCGACCGCCGCGAAGTCTTCAACGCACACTGGTATCGGGATGCCGAGCAAGGATTGATGCCCAACCTGAGCTTGCGTGTACGCGATGGCGACATCAGCGCCGTCTGGGGCAGCCTGAGCCAGGAAGCCGGCAAGCGCAGCCTGCTGGAGACGGCCGGCATGGTACTGGTTGCTACCGATCACCAGAAGAGCATCCTGATCGATTACGAACATGAAGGTGGGGTTAATGCCGTAGCTTATGTGATGGGCCTCAATTCGGTCACGGATTATTGGGATACCGAAGACCACCTGTACCACGACCAACGACGTGGAGAACTGTGGGAGGGACGTACCGAAGATGGTCGGCCTGGACTGAAGCCCTACCAGGATTACGCCTGCCGCATCGAAGGTGAAGCGCTGGTCAGTGTCAGCAAGAATTTTACGGATGCGTGGAATCGCGCCAAGGGCAAAGGTGCAGCGCTGGAGCGCACGCACGATCTCTATCAACCGCCAGCGGACCTGTGCGCATCGCTCGAGGGCCAACGCACCGTCAATGCGCAGATCGTGCGCACCCAGCCGGAAGAGGGAGACAAGAGCATCAAGCGCTTGTATCGACAGGCCAGCAGCTTTGCGCGCAATTATCTGTATGTGGAAAACCAGTATTTCCAGTATGAGCCCTGGGTCCAGCAGTTCAAGGAAGACCGGCGCAACTTCGTGGAGTGGTGGCAGCTTGCGGGGCAGAGCATGGATGCGCTGCCGAACCTGCATGTGATGGTGGTGATGCCGCTGCCGGAGTTGAAGCAGATGGTGCCGCGCACCTATGACGCCGTGCGTTCGCTGGGGCAGGGGGATTCGATGCCGAACCAGGACAAGCTCATTGAAGATGCACTGAAAGCCTCCGGTCCGTCAGGTGAGCCAAGCGAATTGGCCAAGAGCGCCGCAGCCGGCGGCAGCAAGGATGAAGTCGTCAGGCAGTTGAACATGCTCGGCATCCGCACCTTGATCGGCACTTTGTGGACCTACGACCATGCGTGGCGTGGACGTGCGTCGTTGCAGCAGGATGCGGCGCCGAAGATGGAAGAGCGGTATCGCGAAATCTATATCCACAGCAAGTTGATGATTATCGATGATGCGATGTTTACGGTGGGGAGTGCGAACTTGAACCTGAGGTCGATGGCGGGGGATGCGGAGATGAATGTGGCTTGTGATGATCCGGTGTTGAGCAGGGAGATCAGGCGGCATGTTTGGGGGAGGCATACGGGGGGGATGCAGGATGGGGGTGGGGGGAGTCGGGAGGAAATTTCTAATGCATTTTTCAAATGGAAAAAGCTGATGGATATAAATGATTTTGAAAGAAAAATAGGGGAGCCACCCGTTGGTTTCCTTTTTTCGTTCAAGGATGAACGCGTAAGTACAACCAGGCTGGCATAAGTAAATGATGAAGTTACTTATCAAAACTTTGATTCTTTTTTTGTTCTTTATTAGTCATCACTCCTACGCTATGAAAAATCTGCCACGTAATATGTCCTTGAGAGCATTTGATCCTCATCGCAAAGAATTCGTCTGCAAATACCAGGAGAATATTCTTCCCCGACTTGATGAAGAAGCCGAACGATGGTTTCAGGAGGGACTTGCACTCACTAGCCATACCTTGTGGCCGAACCAACGGGACTATGTCAAGGCAGCACAACTCTGGCAGCAGGCGGCTGACAGAAACCACTGGAAGGCAATGCTCAATCTGGCTAATTCGTATGCTCACGGAGAGGGAGTGAGAAGAGATACCGAGCGCGCAGTATTGATCTTGGAAAAGGCTATGCAACTTAGAATTCCAGCTGCCTTCGATGTCATGGGTACTTATCACATGAGAGGGATAGGCGTGAAGCAGGATGTGAGCAGAGCCTATGCCTTTTGGCAATTGGCTGCTGAGATGGGCAGTCCCAGTGCAATGGCCTATTTAGGCTCCAAAACGGATGCTATCTATGACAGCCCGCCGGCATTCTGGGGTAACCGAAAGATCGCGCTCCAGATGTTGGAATGCGGACTTAACCAGGGAAATGCTGATGCTGCGTTCAACCTTGGAGGAACCATCGCAGGTGAAAAAGAAGAGTTTGAGCAGGATAATGAACGTGCTCGACTTGTCTTGCAGGAGGGAGTAAGGCTGGGAAGTTACATGTCTGCTACTTTCTTATTTGGTGCTTTTGATGATGGCGAACCATTGTCGGGTGTCGGCAAGGACAAAAGTAGGGCAGAGCGATATTTTATTATTTCCGATGCCCTACAACGCAATCCCGACCTGCGCTTCCCCAACCTCGATAAAATCCTGCCACTTCCCCCGGTCAACCTGCCGATGTGGAACGGCGACCGCAATACCTTGTTGGACGCCGCCAAGCCAGTCTTGCAGAAACCTGATGCTCCGCCGCCGCCCGAACCGAATCCGGCGTGGCTGCGTACTGGCCGTGCCCATATTCCGCCGGGCCGTCAGTTACCTGCTGAACCGCAAATTCAGGTCTTGCCCCAATACGAAAGTACCGCCGCTCCACAAACCGGCTACTGGATTGCCAGGTTGATGCGTCCCGTTAGTGATCGTCATCATGCATGGAATGCAGAGCAATTACCGTTGCGTTATCAACAGGGAGAACTCTTTGATCGCAGCCGCAGTGGCTTGCAAGACGAAGACGGGCGCATCCAGTTTCATTACCTGGGCGAGCCTGTCGACCTGCTTCCACCAGTAACGGTGAAGGACGATCCACGAGTCACGCGTCGAGCGGCGCGTTATGTCGAGTTTCCTCAGATCGAGCGCAGATATCGCAGCCACTCACCCTGCCCGCGCAGCGGTATATGGCGACCCTATTTGCCCGATGAACATCCCTTGCATGAATCCTTCAATCGCTGGGATCGCCAGACTTATGTGCGAAAGGGAATGCCCTTCCCGGATGTGATCAAACAGCGTCCCGGCATCGAGCCGCATGAGCTCCTGTGGCAATGGTTGGGTAATGCGAACGAAAAGCGCGATGGATTGGAACGGATCAGTCTTACGCCCGGGGGCGATGACGTGGATGCTGATTAGAACGCATCTCACGTCTATTGATGAAATGCGTTCTAGGGCCATGACGACGATGGATGACAGGCGTCAGGTGTGTCATGTCGGCGTCCACCGCAGGGCCATCATCAAAAATTCTCTGGCGCAAAAAAACGCAGAAAATCCAATAAAACGCAGACTTTCCAGAAGCCGTGTGAACTTCCGCGACAAGACCGGGTAGTCTCATCGCCACTGGGGCAGGAAACAATGAGAGTGGTGAACCCGGTGGCAAGCGCTGTGCTTGCGCACCGAAGATGCGCAGTGCTGGCTCCAGGGTTGACAGACCGGTATGGAGGAGCCCGCAGATGTCCGCAGATGAAGAAAAACAGCCCAAGCCCTTGGTCGATCCCTCCCTGGATGCGATCTACGGCGCCTTGCTGCACACCGCCAGTTTCCTCGAGCACCTCGCACTTGAGCTGGAAGATATCGAACTGGCTTGCAAGACGGCCAATGGGGCGCCACTGCAACGGCAAGCAGCGGCGCTGTTGGAGAAGTTGCGCCGGATGGGTTAAGCCTGGGCTTACTGCTGTTGCATGGCCGAACTACTGAGCATCCGTTCCACATACCGCGCAATGAGGTCGATCTCCAGATTGACCTTGCTGCCCGCCTGCAAATGCTTCAAGGTGGTCACTTCCACCGTATGCGGGATCAGGTTGATTGAGAAGCGGCAGGCATCGGCCAGGTCTTCCACGCGGTTGACCGTCAGCGAGACGCCATTGACCACGATGGACCCCTTGTAGGCCAGGTACTTGCCCAGCGCCTTGGGGGCGTCCACGATCAGCTCGCGCGATTCTCCCACCGGCTCGAAGGAATGCACCTGGCCTAGGCCATCGACGTGGCCCGAGACCAGGTGGCCACCGAGGCGTTCGGCCAGGGTCAGGGCCTTTTCCAGATTGACTTCGCCGGGCGCGTCCAGGCCTGCGGTCAGGCGCAGGCTTTCACGCGAGACATCGACGGTGAAGCCCTGCGCGGTCTTTTCGACCACGGTCATGCAGGCGCCATTCAAGGCGATTGAATCGCCCAGGCTGACGTCGGCCATGGGCAGGGTGCCGGCGTCGATGTTCAGGCGCACGCCGGCATCAGGGCCGGCCGCCAGGGGAGTGACGGAAGTGATGGTGCCGATGGCGGCGACGATACCTGTAAACATGGTTCAGTCCTGATACGAAAAATCTGAAGAAAAATTATTCGAAGCGAGCAAGGATACGCAAATCCGGGCCGACCTGCTTGACCTCGTGGAAGCGGATACCGATCTTGCCCGACAAATCCTCCAGCGGCGGCAATTCGAACATGTTGCGGCCATCGCCGATGAGCGCCGGGGCCAGGTAGACCAGCAATTCATCCACGCAGCCTTCGCGCAGGAGCGCACCGTTGAGCTTGGCGCCGGCTTCCACGTGCAGTTCGTTGATCTGGCGCTGGCCCAGTTCGCGTAGCAGGCCGGGCAGGTCGACCTTGCCTTGGGCATTGGCCAGCAGGATCACCTCGGCCCCTTCGGCTTCCAGGGCGGCGCGTTTTTCAGGGGCGTCGGTGGCGGTGAAGACCCAGGTATTGCCGCCCTGGATCACGCGTGCCTCGGGCGAGACGGCCAGCTTGCTGTCGACCACGATGCGACGCGGTTGGCGCGGGGTCTCGATGGCGCGCACGTTCAGTTGCGCGTCATCCTTCTGGATGGTGCCGATGCCGGCCATGATGGCGCAGGCGCGGGCGCGCCAGATGTGGCCATCGTCGCGCGCGGCCTGGCTGGTGATCCATTGGCTCACGCCATTGTGCAGGGCGGTCTTGCCATCCAGGCTGGCGGCGCTTTTCATGCGTACCCACGGACGACCGGTGCGCATCCGGTGCAAGAAGCCGATGTTGATGTCGCGCGCTTCCTCTTCCAGCATTCCGCACGCGACGTCAATGCCGGCTGCCTCCAGGCGCGCCAGGCCTTGGCCGGCTACCAGCGGATTGGGGTCGGCGATGGCCGCCACCACCCGGGCTACGCCGGCGCGGATGAGGGCATCGGCGCAGGGGGGCGTGCGACCGAAATGGCTGCAGGGTTCCAGCGTGACGTAGACAGTGGCGCCGCGCACATCGTTGCCGCGGGCGGCAGCGTCGGCCATGGCCTGGATCTCGGCGTGGTTGCCGCCGGGCGGCTGGGTGAAACCGGCGCCGATGACGCGCCGGTCCTTGACGATGACGCAGCCTACGCGTGGGTTGGGCGTGGTGTCGAGGATGCCGAAGCCGGCCTGGATCAAGGCCAGGGCCATGGCTTGCTGGTCGTTTTCGATGTCGAACTGGTAGAGCGGTTCTGCAGTGGATGTCATGGCGGTCAAAGACGGATGAGGTCGCCCAGGGGCGACCGGATGCCCGTCAATATACACGGCTTTGCAGCATCCCCCCTTGATGTGCCTGCGTGTCGGCCTTACTCGGCTTGCGTCTTGCTGCACTGGGTATCGGTGATCGGATTGCAGATCCTGGCTCGCCCCAGGAAATTAATGGCCACCGCACGTGCATGAGTGCCGCCGCTGAAATACCAGGTGCCGCGCGTCACAGGCTGTCCGTTAGCCTGGTAGGCCACCAGTTCGCCGCCGCTGGTGTAGGCCACCGCGATGCCGTGTGCCAGGGGTGGATGGCGTGCTAGCACCTGCTGCCCGACGCTGATCTGCCAGCCGGTTTGCCAGTCGTCGTCTTCGACGGGCCGCATCTCGGCACGGCGGCCGGCGCGCAGGGCTTCTGAGCGGGTCAGTTGGACGGCGTGGAAGAAATCATTGCCGACCGTGGCCAATTGCTGTTCGCTGGAGAGGTCGCGCAGGACCGGTACACCCGCGGCCAGGATCAGCGCGGTGATCAGCAGCACCACCAGCAACTCGATGAGCGTAAATCCATGTTTGCGCATGATCTCACCAGCAATCCTTGCCATCGGCGCGCCGGGCGCCGCGGCTGTCGGCGTAAAGTACGCCGCAGGCTTCATCCTGGTAGCCGGCATTGACGCCGGTTCCGCCCGGGGCGGCGCTGACCAGCACGCAACTGGACAAGTCCTCACCCTCGCAGGCGCGCGCCGAGAGAGCGTAGGCGCTGGTCTGCGGCGTGGCGCCGGAATACCACTTGAAGCCGTGTGCCTCGCCCCCTGGCTGGAATGCCTTGTAGCGATGCTGGTAGGCGTAGTGGCGTTCCTGTTGCAGCAGCACTTGCAGGATCGCCGCTCGCCCTTCGGCGCGGCTGGCTTTCTGGGCGACGTGGCGGTAGCCGTTCCAGCCCAGGCCAGCCAGCAGGATCACGATGGCCAGGCTGACCAGAATTTCCAGCAGGGTGAAGCCGCGCGCTGGTGCGCGGGAGAGGACAAGAGACATGTTCATTCCAATACAGGGAGATAAAGGGGACGCCAGGCCCGCAAGGGGCAGGCGCTAGGCAGCGCTTGGCCCTGGGGCGGCAATTGCAGTACCGCTTGCAGGGCCACCGCAGCGCCCTGGCGGCCGTAGCCGATGGCGTTGAGGCGATAGCGCAGGGTTGGGGGCTGGTCGGGGTAGGATTTGTTTTTGTCCACTGTGGGCAGCAGACGTTCGATCAGGTAGCGCGGTGCCTCCAGGCCGGGTCGAAAGCGGCGTCCGGTGAACTGACCATAGCTGGCCGAGAGGGCTAGTGGGCCATGCAGTTGCGCCGGGTTCCAGCCGCTGCGTTCGTTCCGTCCCAGGCACAGTCCGGCGCCCGCGGCATCGGTGCGGCAACCCAGTGTGCTGTTGAACTGTTCGGGTTCGATGCGGCGATGCCGCAGGATGTCTTCGCAGGCGTCTTCCAGCGCGGCTTGCGCGGCCAGGTGGGCCTGGGTGTGTTCGCGGTGATTGCGCTCGGCGCGTTCGTCCAGCAGCAGCAAGGAGGTCGTCGCCGCACCCAGCAGCAGGATCACGCTTAACAGCATCAGCGCGATCATCAGGGTGGCGCCGCGCTGTTGGACCAGAAGGTTCATGGGGCGGCTCCGGTGGCCACCAGGTTGCGCAGCATTACCGTGCCCTGGAACACGGCGCGACGCCGTTGTTCACCTTCGGTTTCGGTAACGCGCCAGGCCGCGTCGCTGCGTCTGCCGGGGAGGAACAGATCGTAGCTGCGCGGCGCGATCTCATTGGCACCGGGACGGCGCTGACTGCCGCGCACCAGCAAGGCGATGCGCACCAGCACCACCTGGCGCCAAGCCGCAGCCGGCATGGCCGTGGCATCCAGCCAGCGGTCCGGCGCGCCATCGCCGTCGCTATCGATGGCGTAGCGCAGTTGCATTGCTTCCACGCCGCGGGCGATGGCGTCCGAGGTCCAGACGCCATTCTTGCCCTGGTAGCGGCAGCGCAATTCGGCTTCGTCACCCGTGCCGGGGGCGATGTAGTAGATCACCCAACTGCGGGCGCTTTCTTCCAACGGCCCGGCAGCGACCTCGGCGCCGCTGCAGTTGCCGACCTGTGCCAGGCTGCCGCGTGGCGTGCCGAACAAGCCCAGCATCAGCACATCACTGTGGTTGACGCCGTCGCCGGTACTGTTGCCGAAGAGGCCGGTCGCAGGATCAAGCAACTCGGCCTGGCCACTGTTATCCAGGCCGCGCAGGCCGGCTGCGAGGGTGGGGGCGGTTTTGCCGTCCAAGGTTTCCCAGGGCAGGTGAGCGGCCTGGCGCAAGGCCTGTTGCAGGTGATCCAGCGCCAGGCGACCGGTCTCTTGCACGCGGCCGGCGTCGTCGATGTCCTGGTAGGCGCTGCGCGCCTGTTGCAGCAGGCTGCCGGCCACCAGTACCACCAGCAGACCCACGGCCAGTGCGATCATCAGCTCGACCAGCGTCAGGCCAGCCTGGCGCGGTATCCCATGGCGTTGAGCGGGGGACAGGAGTGGGCTCATGTTCAGTGGCCCAGTACCAGGGTCAGCAGCGGGGCGCTGGCCACGGTGGAGGGCGTGGCTGCACCGATGCGGCGCCAGCCCAGCTTGAGTACTACCGGGGCACTGCCTTGGTCATCGCATTGCCAGTCCTCCGGCGTGCGGCTGCGGCCATCACGGCACACCGTCACGCGCGCGTGCGGGAAATCGCGGACCAGGCGCCCGGTCCAGTCGGCCAACGCGGCGCGGGTGAAGTCGCTGGGGCTGCAGGCGGCCAGTTCGCAATCGACCTGGGCCGGCAGCGCCTTGCCGGGGCTTAAGGAAAACAGGAAGGGATCAGATGTGCCTACAGGATGCGGCATGGCGCTGCGCAGTTCGGCCAGTTCTTGCGCCATCAGCGTGGCGCGGGCGTGCAGGCCGCTATCCTGGCTGCTGCGCAGGGCGTGCAATTGCAGCATCACCATGGCCAGGGCGCCCGTGCCGATGACCAGCATGGCCACCAGCACTTCGATCATCGAGAAACCACGGCAGCGACCACGCATGGGAGCTCCTGGAAAGGAAAGCCCGCGAGTCTATGGCAAAAGAAAATGACGCTCCAGCAAAAGTCCGAATCAGTCCGCAGTTCTCGAAAACTTCAGAAGGAGGAGCCCGGTTGCGTCAGGAATTCGGTTTCTTCCGGGGTGGATGTGCGGCCCAGGATGCGGTTGCGATGCGGGAAGCGGCCGAAGCGTTCGATCACCGCGTGATGCCGCCTGGCGTAGTCGGCATAGCCATCGAAGGCCGGTTTGTCCTCGCCGCTGGCGGCTTTGGCCAGGGTCCGCATCAATTGCACCACGTACTGCTGGTCATCCAGGTCTTCAGTATGTTCCAGCGGCAGGTAGATGAACACCCGGGCGATGGCCGGCAAGGCCTGGTCCAGTCCCATGGCCAGCGCCAGGTGGCAGCACTGGTGTGCCAGTTCATCGAAGGCGAAGGCTTGTGCTGTGTCGCGGTAGATGTTGCGCGGAATCTGGTCCAGCAACACGATCAGCGCCAGCATGGAGCGCGGCGTTTCAGTCCAGTCGTCCAGTTGGTTGGCGGCCGCTTGCTTGAGCAGTGGCTCGAAACGCTGGCGGCATTCGGCGTCGATGTCCGGGTTCTTGCTCCACCAGAGTTTTTTCTGACGTTCGGCCACCTGGTGCGCCGGCAGGGTATCCCACTGCGGGCCGAACCAGAAGTCCAGCAGGGCGTCGACGGCGGCCTGGCTCATTGTTCGGTGACCGTGATCTGGACATCGCCCAAGCTGACCTTCTGCCCGGCGCTGATCTTGCAGGTCTTGCGGCTCTCGGGCTTGCCATCGACCTTGACCTGGCCGTCGGCCACCAGTTGCTTGCCGGCGCCGCCGCTGTCGCACAGGCCGCAGAGTTTGAGCAATTGGTTGAGCTCGACGTAGGGATGGCCTTGCAGCGGGAAGGTGATCTTTTGCATATGCTTTCTTTCGGAAATGCCGCCCGCATCAGGCGCGGGGGAGCGGTACGGTACGCCGCTCAGGGCGTTTTGTCCAGGCCGTGTTCCACAGCATACACCGCAATCTGGACCCGGCTGCTCAGGTTGAGCTTCTTGAGGATGTTCTGTACATGAATCTTCACAGTGCTCTCGGCCACGTCCAGGCTGCGGGCGATTTCCTTGTTGCTCTGGCCCTGTGCGACGCAGCGCATCGTTTCGCGTTCGCGCGCGGTCAATTTTTCCTTCATATCGCCTGCAACCCCCGGCCTGGCGGCCCGGAATTGCATCACCAGCTTGGCCGTCATCGCCTCCGAGATGACCGGCTCTCCAGCAGCAGCGCGCTTGATGGCCTGCACCAGGTAATCGGCTTCGATGTTCTTGAGCAGATAGCCGGCCGCGCCATTGTGCAGGGCGGTGCTGAGGTCTTCGGCTTCTTCCGAGACCGACAGCATCAGTACGGCCGTCTCCGGCAAGTCCTCCACGATCAATTGCATGGCTTCCAGGCCCGACAGACCGGGCATGTTCAGATCCATCAGCACCACGTCGGGACGCAGCTGGCGGGCGCGCTTGACGCCATCCAGTCCATCGACGGCCTCGCCCACGACCTCGAATTCGGGATGGCGTTGCAGCAGCAGGCGGATGCCGCTGCGAAACAGGGTATGGTCATCGACCAGGAGAATGCGGATGCTCATGCGGCGACTGCTCCATTGAAAATTCGATACTGCGCTCAGGCTACCAGGCGTTCCTCACGCATCAGCCTGACGGTGATGCGGGTGCCGGCGCCGGGCTGGCTGGCGATGTCCAGATGCGCGCCCAGCCGTTCGGCGCGCTCCTGCATGATGCGCAAGCCCACGTGTTCGCTACCTTTTGCGCGCGCCTGGTCGAGCTGGAAGCCGTGGCCATCGTCGCTGACCGTGAGGCAGAAGTCGCGGCCATTGTCGACCTCGATCCTGACCCGGCTGGCCTGGGCGTGCTTGCGGATGTTGGACAGGGCTTCCTGCAGGATGAACAGCACCTGCAATTGTTGCTCCGGCGCCAGCGGCGGGCCGTCGCCGGTAATCTCGATGTCGCCCTGCAAGCCGCTCTGGCGTTGCAGTTTCTCGACCGCTTTGCGCATCTCGGATTCCAGATCGCTGTCCTGCAGGCGGCTGCGGAAGTTCAACAGTAGCTCGCGCACGTCTTCATAGTTTTCCTGCACGCCGGCGCGCAGCAGGGGCGCGATGTCGCGGATCTCGGCCAAGTCTTCGCGGGCCAGCGAATCTTCCAGCATCTGCACCTGCAGGTTCAGGAAGTTCAAGCCCTGGGCAATGCTGTCGTGCAGGCCTTGGGCCATCAGGTTGCGCTCGTGGGAAACCGCGAATTCCTTTTCGCGCGCAATCAGGCGCTGGTTTTCGATGGCCGAGCCCAGGTGCCGGCCCAGGGTTTCCAACAGCCGGCGTTCTTCTTCGCTGATATGGCGTTCGCGCGAGAAATGCAGCGAAAAGCTGCCGATGACCTGTTCGCGCACCTGGATCTGGAAGATGCCCAGCGATACCGCGCCTTCTTCCTGGCAGCGATAGCGGCGCTGCTGGTCCAGTTCGCGGAAGTCGCGCACCAGGATGATGCCCTGCGAGGTCGCGGTCCCGCACAGGCAATCGCCGACCTTGAGGCAACGTTCTTCATCGATGATGCGTTCGGAAATGCCCTCATGCACCGCGATATACAGGTTGCCGCGTTCATCGAGGATGCGCACCGTGCCGCCATCGGCCTGGATGCGTTGCATGATGCGGCGCAGGAAGCCGCTGCACAGGGCCTCGATGGCATGCGCCCCGGAGAGGAAGTCGGTGATTTCATAGAGCGTGCCGACTTCTTCATTCTGCTCGCGCAGGCGTGCGGTTTTGTCCGCCACCCGTTCTTCCAGCGTGCGGTGTACCCCCTGCACGTGATCGGCCATCTGGTTGAAGCCGCGCGCCAGTTGACCGAACTCATCTTCGCTGTCGATGGCCAGCCGCACGTCCAGGTCGTTTTGCGACATGCGTGCAATACCCACCTGCAAGCGCCGCACGGGGCCGACGATCCACAGGTAGAGCAGGTACAGCACGGCGATGCTGGCGGCCAGCGCCAGGAAGATCAGCGCCGTCTGGCACAGCCGCAGCCAGGTGGTCTTGCCGGCCAGGTCGGCTTCCACTAGGGCCACCAGCAGATTGATCTCGCCCACGAAATCGGGCAGCTCCTGCAGGTATTGCGCCAGCGCCTGCTGGCGTTGCTGAGCATCGTCCGCCTGCAACACATCCCTGGCGTGGACTTGCATACGTTGTTGCCACTGGCCTTGTACCTGCAGCAATTGCTCATGGATGGGGCCGCGTGATGGCACGAAGCTGGGCTGTCCGGTTTGCCCGGTCTGCAACATCGCCAGGATCTGGCTGAAGCGCTCGATATCGTGCTGCACAGTGTCACGCGCCTGTTGGTGTTCCAGCGCCAGTCCCAGTTGGTAGGAGCGCATCCGCAGGCTGCCGGCTTCGTTGATGACGGTACCGCCGCCTTCCAGTTGCCAGGACAGTAGCAGGGTATAGCCGATGGCCGTCATGGTCAGGCCCAGGCCGACCAGGGTCATCAGCAGGATGCGGAAGGTCAGCCGCTTGTGGGGCGGCAAGGGTAGCAGCGGGGCGGCAGGAGAGGGCATGGCGGTTCCGGGCGGCGGGCGAGCAGGCAGTCTATGCCTTCGCGGGGTGAAAATCACGGGGGGCAAGTCAATTTTCCTGCACTTTTTGTGCGGTCTTGCTCCTGCGCTTCAGCCCCCGGTCTGGGACATGAAACGAATGATCTTGTGCGGCTGTTCCTGGAATTCATGGCGTTCCGGTTTCAGTTCGATGGCCAGGCGGATGGCCTCTTCCAGGCCCGCATCATCGATCCCGGCACGCAGCAGGGGACGCAGCTCGACGCGCGCCTCCTGGCCCAGGCAGAGGTAGAGCGTGCCATCCACCGACACGCGCACGCGGTTGCAAGTGGCGCAGAAATGCTGGCTGATGGGCGAGATGAATCCGATGGCCCCGTCACCATCGGCGCGCTGCCAGTAGCGCGCCGGCCCGCCGCCCAGTTCGGCGGCCAGCGGTTGCAGGCCGAAGCGCGCCACCAGTTGCTCGCGGATCGGGCCGATATCGACGGTGCCGCTGTGGCGCCCGGTCTGGCCCATGGGCATGGCCTCGATCAGGCGCAGGATGAACCCTTGTTCGAAGCAGAACTCGGCCATGCGCGGGATTTCTGCTTCATTGACGCCGCGCAGTACCACCATGTTGACCTTGATGGGTGCAAAGCCCGCCGCCTTGGCTGCAGCCAATCCGGCCATGACGTTCCCCAGGCTGTCGCGCCCGGTGATGCGGGTGACGCAGGCGCGCTCCAGGCTATCCAGGCTGACGTTGATGCGCGTCACGCCCGCCGCGCGCAAGTCCTGGGCGTGCTTGTGCATCTGCGTGGCATTGGTGGACAGGGATAATTCCTCCACCCCTGGCAGTGCCGACAGTTGCGCTGCCAGCATCGGCAAGTGGCGTCGCAACAGCGGCTCGCCCCCGGTCAGCCGTACCCGGCCCACGCCCGGCCGGGCGAAGGCGCCGATGACGCGGCTGATCTCATCGAAACTGAGCCAATTGGCCGGCTCCTCGAAGCCGTTAAAACCCTTGGGCATACAGTAGCTGCAGCGCAGGTCACAGCGATCGGTGACCGACAGCCGGACATAGCTGATGCGGCGGCCGAAGCGGTCTTGCAGCGCCGGCCGGTCGGTAGGTAAAGGGGGGAAGGACATGATGATTCAGTCAGTGTCATTGCACCAGCGGCGTACCGGTGCCCGGCAGGTCGATGCCGGAGATGCGGGCGCGGCCGACCAGTAATTGCAGGTACTGACGCACGGCGCGGTCGAAGCTGGCGCGTTGCAGGGCCTGGGCGATGTTCTCGCGCACGGCCTCGAAGGGCAGAGCCTGGCCGTCGAATTTGCGGCCAAGCTGGACGATGTGCAGGCCGAAGCGGCTTTCCACCAGACGCGGGAGGATGGCGCCGGCCTGGGCAGCGAAGACGGCCTTCTCGAATTCAGGCACGCAGGCGCCGCGCGTGATCTGCCCCAGGCTGCCGCCCTGGGCGCCGGAGGGACAGTTGGAGTTGATCACAGCCAATTCCGCGAAGCGCTGCGGTTGCGCCAGCGATTCGGCCAAGACCGATTCGGCGTGTAGGCGCAATGCCGCCAGGTCCACTCCTTCGGTGACCTGGAACAGGATATGGCTGACCTCAGCCAGTGCGCCCACACGGAAGCGGTCCGGCGCGGCCTGGTAGTGGCGTCGGCATTCTTCCTCGTCCGGCAGCGGTGCATGGACTTCGCGTTGCAGCAGGGCTTCGATGCGGGCGTCTTCGTCGTCTTGTTCCAGGCCCAGTTGCTGTGCCTGTTCCAGCAACAGCCGGCGCAGCACCAGCGTGGTCATGGCCGCGTGCAGATCAGCTTCTTCTTCGGCGCGGGCAGCGAGTTCCTGCGCCATCTCGGCGTCGCTCAGTTCGTATTCGTTGACGATTACGGGCATGGTGATTCTCCTGGTTCAGCGCGGACGCACCAGTTGCCAGGCGCGGCCCAGATAGGTGACCGAAGCAAAGCCGCTCCAAACGTGCACCAGCCGCGTGAAGGGGAAGATCACGAAGAGCGTGAGTCCCATGAAGAGGTGTAGCTTGAACAGCAGCGGTGCTGCCTCGATGAAGCTGGCCGCATCGCCGCGCAGGGTGATGATGTGCTGGGCCCAGGTCATCAGCAGCACCATCATGTGACCATCGCGATGCTGGGCCGATTCGGCGATGGTGGACAAGCCCAGCCCCAGCGTGACCAGCAGCCACAGCAGCAGGAGCTTGTCGGACGGACGGGTGACGGCGGCGATGCGCGCATCGGTCCAGCGGCGGTGGATCAGGATCAGCAAGCCCAGCAGGCAGAGCGTGCCGAACACGCCGCCGGCGAGCATGGCTACCGCTTGCTTGAAGCTGTGCGTGACACCAATGGCATCCCACACCGCCACCGGGGTGAGCAAGCCCACCAAGTGACCGAAGAACAGTCCCAGTACGCCCACATGGAACAGGAGATTGCCCAGCCGCAGACGACCGGCGTGCAGCAGTTGCGAAGAGTCGCTCTTCCAGGTGTACTGCTCGCGCTCGAAGCGCACCAGGCTGCCCAGCAGGAACACGACCAGCGCGATGTAGGGATAGATTCCGTAGAGGAATTGATGCAGGTAATTCATGATGATCTCCCGATTCAGGCGATTGGATGGACTGGGCTCAATGACTGCTCTGGCTGGCCGGTCTGGCCGCTGGCCGGGGATGGAAATGCAGCGGCTGCACCCCGCCCATGGCCGGTTTGAGCAGTGGTTCCACGCCATCGGCACCAGGGCCGAAGACTTCCATGGCTTCATCCATGTCGCGCACCGGTGGTTCGTCCTGTTCGCGGGGTTCGACCTCGGTCAGGGTGGTCAGCAGCAGGAACAGGCTGGAGTAGGGGTGCTCCCGCTTCTGCAAGCGCAGGCCGATGGCGGCCAGCACGTGAATGGCTTCGCCCAGCAGTTTCTCGGCCGCGGCCGGTTCCAGCAGGCTCAGGAATTCCAGGAACAGCGGCACGTAATCGGGCAGTTCGTTCGCGGCCGGTTCCATGCCATGGGCGCGATATTCCTCCAGCAGATCGACCATGGCCTGGCCACGGTCGCGGCTTTCGCCATGGATGTGCTCGAACAGATGCAGCGAGAGCGCATGGCTACGGTCGAAGGTATCGACATAAGCTTCCTGCAAGTCGATCAGGGGCGTACCGGCCAGATGATCCAGCAGCGGCTGCAAGGCGCTCCGGTGGGTCGGTTCGGCTTGCACTGCCAAGCCGATCTCGGGCAGGGCCGCAATCAGGTCCGCTTGCGGATAGCTCATCAGCGCCGAGAGGATGCGATACAGCTTGGCGGTCTCGGCAGCCGGGTGAAGTTGCTTGGACATGGTGTGGTCTCCGTTCATTCGGTGAGGGCGGTCTTCTTGCGCGACTTGGGCATATCCACGAAGATCACGCTGCCTTGCGGTTTCTTGCCGAACAGGCTGCCGTCCGAGACCCCGCCCGAGCAGCCATTGCCGAAGGTGAAGCCGCAACTGCCCTTGTCGTTGAAGCTGTCTTCCACCATTTCCTTGTGCGAGGACGGCACCACGAAGCGGTCTTCATAGTTGGCGATGGCCAGGGTCTGGTACATGTCCTCGACCTCGGCCGGGGTCAAGCCGACCTGTTGCAGCACGGCCTCATCTTTCTGGCCGTGCACGGTCTCGGCACGCTTGTAGGCGCGCATGGCCAGCAGGCGTTCGAGCGCGCTCAGGATCGGCGCCTCCTTGCCGGCGGTCAGCAGGTTGGCCAGGTAGCGCACCGGAATGCGCAGCGACTTCACATCGGGAATGATGCCGGTCATGCCCATGTGACCGGCCTCGGCGGCCTTCTGGATGGGTGACAGCGGCGGTACGTACCAGACCATCGGCAGGGTGCGGTATTCCGGGTGCAGCGGGAAGGCGATCTTCCATTGCAGCGCCATCTTGTACACCGGCGATCTGCGGGCCGACTCCAGCCAGCTCTCGGCAATGCCCTGGCGCCGCGCCTCGGCGATCACGGCCGGGTCGTGCGGATCGAGGAAGCAGTCCAGTTGCGCCTGGTACAGGTTCTGCTCATCGGCCACCGAGGCGGCGGCTTCGATCTTGTCGGCGTCGTAGAGCAGCACGCCGAGGTAGCGGATACGGCCCACGCAGGTTTCTGAGCACACGGTAGGTTGGCCGGCTTCGATGCGTGGATAGCAGAAGGTGCATTTCTCGGCCTTGCCGGAGCTCCAGTTGTAATAAATCTTCTTGTAGGGGCAGCCGGAGATGCACATACGCCACCCACGGCACTTGTCCTGGTCCACCAGCACGATGCCGTCATCCTCGCGCTTGTAGATCGAACCCGAGGGGCAGGAGGCCACGCAGGCCGGATTCAGGCAGTGTTCGCACAGGCGCGGCAGATACATCATGAAGGTCGATTCGAAGGTGCTGTGCATTTCCTTCTGCACCCCTTCGAAGAGGGCATCCTTGCTGCGCGCGCTGAATTCGCCACCGAGGTCGTCTTCCCAGTTGGGGCCCCAGGTGATCTTGTCCATCTTCTTGCCGGTCAGTACCGACACCGGCCGCGCCGTCGGCGGGGTGGCCATTAGCGGGGCCTTTTGCAGGTGCTCGTAGTCGTAGGTGAAGGGTTCGTAGTAATCGTCGATGGCCGGCAGGTTGGGGTTGGCGAACAGATTGGCCAGGATGCGCACGCGGCCACCCTGTTTCGGTTCCAGCTTGCCGCTGGCATTGCGCAGCCAGCCGCCGTTCCACTTCTTCTGGTTTTCCCATTGCTTTGGATAACCGATGCCAGGCTTGGTCTCGACATTGTTGAACCAGGCGTATTCCACGCCATCGCGGCTGGTCCAGACGTTCTTGCAGGTCACCGAGCAGGTGTGGCAACCGATGCACTTGTCCAGGTTGAGCACCATGCCCACTTGTGCGCGAATTCTCATGATGCAGTCCTTTCTTGCTTGCGGCCATCCAGCCAGTCCACCTTGTTCATCTTGCGCAATACGATGAATTCATCGCGGTTGCTGCCCACCGTGCCGTAGTAGTTGAAGCCATACGACAGTTGCGCATAGCCGCCGATCATGTGGGTGGGTTTGAGCACCGCCCGCGTGACCGAGTTGTGGATGCCGCCGCGCTTGCCGCTCAGTTGCGCACCGGGGGTATTCACGATCTTTTCCTGCGCGTGATACATCAGGCACATGCCGCCCGGGATGCGCTGGCTCACCACCACGCGCGCGGTCAGCGTGCCGTTGCTGTTGAAGACTTCCACCCAGTCGTTGTCCACCAGGCCGGCCGCTTTGGCATCGTCTTCCGAGATCCACACGTGCGGCCCGCCGCGACTCAAGGTCAACATGCGCAGGTTGTCCGAATAGGTGGAGTGGATGCCCCACTTCTGGTGCGGCGTGAGGAAGTTGAGCACGATCTCCTTTTCGCCATTGGGCTGGCGGTTGAGCATCGGCGCTACCGTCTTGGTATCGACGGCCGGCTTGTAGACGCACAGGCCTTCGCCGAAATCCAGCATCCAGCGGTGATCCTGGTAGAACTGCTGGCGGCCGGTGAGGGTGCGCCAGGGGATCAGTTCATGCACGTTGGTATAGCCGGCGTTGTAGCTGACTTCTTCCGATTCCAGGCCAGACCAGGTGGGCGCCGAGATGATCTTGCGTGGCTGCGCCTGTACGTCTCGGAAACGGATCTTGTCGTGTTCGCGCCCGACCGCCAGGTGCGTGTGGTCGCGCCCGGTGATCTTGCCCAGCGCTTCCCAAGCCTTGACGGCGACGTGACCATTGGTTTCCGGCGCGAAGGAAAGGATCATCTCGCAGGCATCGATCGCACTGTCTAGGCGCGGCCGGCCCTGGCTCACGCCGGGTTCGGTGACGCGCTTGTTCAGGGCAGCCAGTTCGCCCACTTCATGGCCGGTCTGCCAGTTGATGCCCTTGCCGCCGTTGCCCAGCTTGTCCAGCAGCGGACCGATCGAGGTGAATTTCTTGTAGATATCCTTGTAGTTGCGTTCCACCACCACGAAGTTGGGGGCGGTCTTGCCAGGGATGAGGTCGCATTCACCCTTCTTCCAGTCCTTGGGTTCGAAGGGCTGGCCCAGTTCGGCCGGAGTGTCGTGCATCAGCGGTTGCAGCACGATGTCGCTGCGGGTGCCGAGATAGTCACCACCGATCTCGCTGAATTTTTTGGCGATGCCCTTGTAGATTTCCCAGTCGGTCTTGCTCTCCCACAGCGGCTGCACCGCTTCGGACAACGGATGGATGAAGGGATGCATGTCGGAAGTGTTCAGGTCATCCTTTTCATACCAGGTGGCGGTGGGCAGTACGATGTCGGCGTACAGGCAGGTGGTGCTCATGCGGAAGTCCAGCGTCACCAGCAGGTCCAGCTTGCCTTCGGCGGCTTGCTCGCGGTACTTGACCTCACTGGGTTTGATGGCTTCGTCGGGGTTGTCGAACAGGGCGTTCTGGGTACCCAGCAGATATTTCAGGAAATACTCGTGTCCCTTGCCTGAACTGCCCAGGATGTTGGAGCGCCAGACGAACATGTTGCGCGGGAAGTTCTTCGGGTTGTCGGGGTCGTCGCAGCTCATGTTGACGGTGCCCGACTTGAGCGCTTCCTTGAGGTAATCCTGCGGCGTCTGGCCCATGGCGCGGGCGTTGTCGCAGATGTCCAGCGGATTGGTTTCCAGTTGCGGGGCCGAGGGCAGCCAGCCCATGCGTTCGGACTTGGCGTTCATGTCGATCATGCTCATGGAGGACAGCTTGTCCTTGTCCGCCGTGGGCGCGACGATTTCATCGATACCCAGCTTTTCATGGCGCCACTGGCTGGTATGGGCATAGAAGAAGCTGGTGCCATTCATCTGGCGCGGCGGGCGCACCCAGTCGGTGGCGAAGGCCAGCGGTGCCCAGCCGAACTGCGGACGCAGCTTTTCCTGTCCCACGTAATGCGCCCAACCGCCACCGGACTTGCCGATGCAGCCGCACATCATCAGCAGGTTGATGATGCCGCGATAGATCATGTCGTTGTGGTACCAGTGGTTCAGCGCCGCACCGACGATGACCATGCTCTTGCCCTGGGTGTCGTGGGCATTCTGGGCGAATTCGCGCGCCACCTGAATCACCAGTTCGCGTTTGACGCCGGTATGCTTTTCCTGCCAGGCCGGGGTGTAGGGCACATCGTCATCGTAGCTGCGGGCAATCTCCCCGCCCAGGCCTTGGTCGACGCCGTAGTTGGCCATCATCAAGTCATGCACGGTCGCCACCAGCGCGGTGCTGCCATCGGCCAGGCGCACGTGGCGCACCGGCACTTGGCGCAGCGCCAGCGGCTGGGCATCGTCGCCGCCGAAGTAGTTGAAGGCGACCGTGACCACTTCATCGTGCTGCGCCACCAGCGAGAGCAGCGGGTCGATCTCGCGGCCCGAATGGCCATCGCGGCTTTCCAGGTTCCAGCGGCCGACCTTGGCGCCGTCATTGACCTGGCCTTCGCCCCAGCGGTAGCCAATGGAGCCGTTGGGGGCGACGATCTGGCCGGTGCTGGCATCGATGGTCAGCGACTTCCAGTCGGCATTGTTGGCTTCTTCAAGCTGGTCCGGCAATTGCGAGGCACGCAGCAGGTGATCCGGCAGGTAGTGGCCGTCGCGCTGTACCAGCCGCACCAGCATGGGCATGTCGGTGTATTGCTTGACGTAGGAACGGAAGTAGGCCGAGGGCCGGGCCTGGTGGAATTCCTTGAGCACCACGTGGCCCATGGCCATAGCCAGGGCGGCGTCGGTGCCTTGCTTGGGCGCCAGCCAGATGTCGCCGAACTTGACCATCTCGCCGAAGTCGGAGGACACCGCCACGGTCTTGGTCCCCTTATAGCGCACCTCGGTATAGAAGTGGGCGTCAGGCGTGCGAGTCTGCGGCACGTTGGAACCCCATACCATCAGGTAGGTGGAGTTGTACCAGTCGGCCGATTCCGGCACGTCGGTCTGCTCGCCCCAGATTTGCGGGCTGGCCGGCGGCAGGTCGCAGTACCAGTCGTAGAAGGACAGCGGCACGCCACCGATCAGGCTGAGATACCGTGCACCGGCCGCATAGGAGACCATCGACATGGCCGGGATGGGCGAGAAGCCGATCACCCGGTCCGGGCCGTATTGCTTGATGGTGTAGGCATTGGCGGCGGCGATGATTTCGTTGGCGGTATCCCAGTCGGCACGCACGAAGCCGCCCAGGCCGCGTACCGACTTGTAGCTGGTAGCCTTGGCGGCGTCGCTGGTGATGGCGGCCCAGGCCTCGACCGGGCTCAGGGTGCGGCGTGCTTCCTGCCACAACTGCATGAGGCGGCCACGGATCATCGGGTATTTCACGCGCTGCGCCGAGTAGACGTACCAGCTATATGAAGCTCCGCGCGGGCAGCCGCGCGGCTCATGGTTGGGCAGGTCGGGACGGGTGCGTGGATAGTCGGTCTGCTGGGTTTCCCAGGTGATCAGGCCGTTCTTGACATAGACCTTCCAGGAGCAGGAGCCGGTGCAGTTGACCCCGTGCGTGGAACGTACCTCCTTGTCATGCTGCCAGCGGCTGCGGTAGGCGTTTTCCCATTGGCGGTCTTCGTTGACCACGGCGCCATGTCCATCGGCGAAGGTGGACTTCACCCGTGACATGAACTTCAATCGGTCCAGAAAATGACTCATCGTGAATCCTCGGTTGCGTGGGTGGACATTCCACCTGCGTTGACTGTAGAAAAGTGTAGGCAAGCTGCGTGGTCGCGCCTATTCGCCAGCTTGTGCCACTGGCTTCTTCAGGCGGACTAGTCCGACTAGTTCGAAAGAACTAGGTCCGTTCTCAGCAAGGCATCTCCGCACCCCGGCGTGCGTAGTACCACCAGGTGATCAACATGCAGCTGGCGTAGAAGCCCACGAAGATGAACATGGCCATGTCAGGTGCGCCGGTCATGCGAATGGAAGTACCGAAGCTTTGCGGGATGAAGAAGCCGCCATAGGCCCCGATGGCGCCCGAGAAGCCCAGCACGGCGGCTGATTCCTTGGCCGCATCCAGGCGCGCCTGCTGCAGGGCGGCCTCACCCCCACCCTGGCGCTGGGCGGCGCGTTCGCGCTCGGTCTGGAAGATCAGCGGGATCATGCAGAAGGTCGAGCCATTGCCCAGTCCGGTCAGGATGAACATGATGATGAAGGAGGCCAGGAACAGCGTGAACTGGTGCGTATGCAAGGCCGGCAGGATGCCCAGCAGGATGGCCAGGCCCATGGCCAGGAACACCCACAAGGTCAGGCGCGCACCGCCGATGCGGTCGGACAACATGCCGCCCAAGGGACGCGCCAGGGCGCCGGCCAAGGGGCCGAGGAAGGCATACTGCGCCACCGCAATCTCAGGAAATTCAGCCTTGATCAGCATCGCAAAGGCCGCCGAAAAACCGATGAAGGAACCGAAGGTGCCTACGTACAGCCAGCACATGAGCCAGTTGTGCTTGCGCTTGAAGATCACCGCCTGGTCGGCCAGCGAGGCCTGCGCCGAGGCGATGTCATTCATACCGAACCAGGCCGCCAGCGTGGCCGCGATGATGAAGGGTACCCAGATGAAACCGGCATTGGCCAGCCAGAAGGTGCTCTCCACACCGCTCTTGGGGTCGTGGAAGAGGAAACCCTGCCCCGAAATGGAGACGGCGAACACCGCCGAAGAAATCACCATCGGTGTAACGAACTGCACCACCGACACGCCCAGGTTGCCGATGCCGGCATTCATCCCGGTGGCGTAACCCTTGCGCGCCTTGGGGAAGAAGAAGCTGATGTTGGCCATGCTGGAACTGAAGTTGCCGCCCCCCAGCCCGCACAGCAGCGCCAGCCCCAACAGGGTGGAATAACTGGTGCTCGGGTCCTGCAGCGCCAGGCCCATGCCGATGGCCGGGATCAGGAGGCTGGCGGTGGAAATGGCGGTCCATTTGCGACCACCGAAGACCGGCACCAGGAAGGAATAGAAGATGCGCAGCGTGGCCCCTGAGAGCGCCGGCAAGGCGGTCAGGAAGAACAGCTGATCTTTGCTGAAATGAAAGCCGGCCTTGTCCAGGTTGGCCGCCACCACGCTCCACAGCATCCAGACTGCGAAGGCCAGCATCAGGCAGGGGATCGAGATCCACAGATTGCGGCGGGCGACGGCTTGGCCCTGCTGGTGCCAGAACTCGGGATTTTCGGGTTCCCAGCGTTGTAATACGTGATTCATGATGAGTCCTTGTCAGGGAAAGGGATCAATGGCTTGGCAGCGCGTCCGACGAGGTCGGCGTCGGCTCGCGGCGGAACTGGAAATGCATCCAGACGAGCGAGCAGCAGACCGTGCCGTAGAGCAGCATGAAGCAGGAGCTGCGCACACCGGTCAGGTCCAGGGCGATACCAAAGAGGATGGGCAGGATGAAGCCGCCCAGCCCGCCGGCCAGGCCGACGATGCCGGAGACGGCGCCGATGTTGCTGCTGTAGTCGTCCGAGATGAACTTGAAGACCGAAGCCTTGCCCACGGCCATGGCCACGCCCACCACGAACAGCAGCACCGTGAAGAGCACTGGATTCAAGCCGATGTGAAAGCGTTGCGGGCCGTTCACGGTCTGGATGGTGAAATCGGTCTGTGGATAGGACAGCAGGAAGAACGCCACCCAGCAGATCCACATCACGTACCAGGTGACCTTGTAGGCGCCGTACTTGTCGGAGAGCCAGCCGCCCATGGCGCGCAGTACGCCGCCCGGCAGCGAGAAGCAGGCGGCCAGCAGGGCGGCGTGCTGGATGTCGAAACCGTATTCGGTGACGTAGTACTTGACCATCCACAGGCTCAGGCCGACGTAGCCGCCGAACACCACCGAGTAATACTGGCAGTAGCGCCAGACCTTGGGCTCCTTGAGCATACGGAGCTGATCGATGAAGCGGGTATCGGAGGCCACCTGGTGGCTGGGATTGGTGGCCGAGCAGAACCAGAAGATCAAGGCTGCCGCCAGCATCAGGCCGGCATACACCTGCGGCACCAGGACCCAGCCGCCGGCGGCGATGAGGGCCGGAGCGATGAATTTGTTGACTGCCGCGCCCGAATTGCCGGCACCGAACACGCCCATGGCCAGGCCCTGGCGCTCCTTCTTGAACCAGCGCGCCACATAGGGCGTACCGACCGAGAAGGAACCACCGGCCAAGCCCACGAACAGGCCCAGCACCAGGAAGTGCCAGAACGCGGTGGCGTAGGAAATCAGCCAGATCGGCAGCACCGTGCAGAGCATCAGAATGAAGAACACGATGCGTCCGCCATAGCGGTCGGTCCAGATGCCCAGAGGGACGCGGATGAGGGAGCCGGTCAGCACCGGCATGGCGGTGAGCAGACCGAATTCGGTTTCGTTCAGGTGCAGGGCATTCTTGATGGGAATGCCGATGACCCCGAACATCACCCAGATGGTGAAACAGACGGTAAAGGCCAGCGTACTGGAACCCAGTACGCCATAGGCCCGGCTTTGGTCGGACATGAAGCCTCCTGCGGATGGTGATCGATGAAGTCCAGCTTATCGATCACGGCGAGCAGGCAACATTGGTCCGACGGTGAGGAAGGTGAAGAAAGAAGGAGGAGAGGGGAGGCCGGGAGAACTAGTTCTTCCGGTGGGGATGGCGTATCGTCTCGCCCGTTTCAGGCGCGTGCCGCAATGACGAACAGCGCGATCACGCTCAGATAGCCAACGATCCAGACCGCCGAGCGGGCTGAAGGCTTGTCCGTCAGGTACAGCACGGTGTAGAGAATGCGTGCCGCAATGAAGACCAGTGCGGCGATGTCGATCTGAGCTTGCGGCGCACCGACCTGCTGCGCCACCAGCACGGCCGCGGCAAAGAAGGGGAAGGCTTCGAAGTGGTTGCGGTGTGCGTAGTCGGCGCGGCGGCGCAGGCCGGTCTGCTGGTCCAGCCAGGCGCGCGGTTCGGCATTGTCGAAATCGCGGCGGCCATACTTGGCTACCGCAATGGTCAGCACCGGCATCAAGCCGGCGATCAGGATGCACCAGTCAGCCAGGGTCATGCGTTGTGTCTCCTTGTTGTGAATTCAGATAATCAGAGTTCCTTGGTGGCGAAGGTATTGCAGGCACTGACCTTGCCTGCGGCAATGCCGCGTTTGAACCACGCCACGCGTTGGGCCGAGCTGCCGTGGGTGAAGGAATCGGGGACCACCACGCCGCGTGCCTGGCGTTGCAGGGCGTCGTCGCCGATGGCCGAGGCAGCGTGCAGGGCGTCTTCGATGTCGCCTTCTTCCAGGATGTGGCGCGCCTGGTTGGCGTGATAGGCCCACACACCCGCAAAGCAGTCGGCCTGCAACTCCAGCCGCACCGACATGGCATTGGCCTGCTTCTCGGTGGCGTTGCGGCGGGCCGCATCGACCTTGTCGGAAATGCCCATCAGGTGCTGTACGTGGTGCCCCACTTCATGGGCGATCACATAGGCCTGGGCGAAATTGCCGGAGACCTTGAAGCGCTGCTTCATCAATTCATAGAACGACAGATCGATGTAGACCTTCTGGTCGCCCGGGCAATAGAAGGGGCCGGTGGCGGTCTGGCCGGTGCCGCAGGCGGTGGGCGTGCTGCCGGAGAACAGTACCAGCTTGGGGCGCACGTATTGCTTGCCATTGTTGGCGAAGATCTGGCCCCAGGTGTCTTCGGTATCGGCCAGCACGGTGGAGACGAAGTGCGCCATCTGGTCGTTGGGCGAGGGTTTGTGCGCGGGCGCCTGCTGCACGGGGGCCGGCGCGCCACCGCCGGAGAGCAGATTGAGCATGGTCAGCGGATTGATGCCCAGGAAGTAGGAAGCTACCAGCGCCACGGCCACCGTGCCCAGGCCGATGGAACGACCACCGAAGCCAAAGCCGCCACCTCCGCCGCCCTCTTCACCGCGGCGGTCTTCCACGTTGTCGCTTTCGCGATTGCCTTCCCATTTCATGATGCGTTCCTCAGTGCGGCTGTCTGCAATGCCGGGATTGTAATGGATGACGTGTGCTGCCGGCTTGTCGGGTGTTGTCTGACCGGGAAGGGTTGTGCTGTCCGATTCCAGCGGCAGAGCTCGCGGGGTATGGTGTAACAAGGAGCAGGCGGTATTAGGTGTCACAATGGCAGAACTCCCGCATCGATGACAACGACGGCAACAGCACAGGAGGCGACATGATCATCTGGCTCATTGTTCTCATTGCAAGCACGCTGGCCCTGATGCTGCTGCGTGCTAGTGCCTGGGTCTGGCTGGCTGCCGAGGTGGTGCTGCTCTGGCTGGGCGCGCGCCTGGCCGGGATCGAATTGCCGGTGCTGGTGCTGCTGGCCCTGCTGTCGTTGACGCCGACCTTGCTGGTGGCCATCAAGTCGGTGCGCCAGTCGCTGATGACGCGCCCGGCTCTGGATCTGTTTCGCAAGATCATGCCCGGCATGTCGGCCACCGAGCGTGATGCCATCGAGGCCGGGACGGTCTGGTGGGATGCCGAGTTGTTCTCGGGCAAGCCCGACTGGCGGCGCCTGTTCGAGTTGCCTGCGCCGCGCCTGACGCCGGAGGAACAGGCTTTCCTGGACAATGAAGTGGAGCAGCTCTGCGCCATGGTCAGTGACTGGGAGACCAGCGTGAAGACGCAAGACCTGCCGCCCGAGGCCTGGCAATTCATCAAGGACAAGGGTTTCCTGGGCATGATCATTCCACGCCAGTACGGCGGCAAGCAGTTCTCGGCCTATATGCATTCGCAGGTGGTGATGAAGCTGGGCTCGCGCAGTTCGACCGCGGCCATTGCGGTGATGGTGCCCAATTCGCTGGGCCCGGCCGAACTGCTGTTGCACTATGGGACCGAGGCCCAGAAGCGCCACTACCTGCCGCGCCTGGCGCAGGGCCTGGAAATTCCCTGCTTTGCGCTCACCAGTCCCTATGCGGGTTCGGATGCGGCAGCCATTCCCGACATCGGCATCGTCTGCAAGGGCGAGCATGAGGGCTGCGAAACATTGGGCTTTCGCGTCACCTGGCGCAAGCGCTACATCACGCTGGCGCCGATGGCCACCGTGCTGGGTCTGGCCTTTCGCGTGCGCGACCCGGATGGCCTGCTGGGTGGTTCTGCCGAGCCGGGCATTACCTGCGCACTGATTCCCACCGATCATCCGGGCGTCGTCACCGGCCGTCGTCACTGGCCCTTGAATGCGGTATTCCAGAACGGCCCCACCGAGGGAAAGGACGTGTTCATCCCGATGGAGTGGGTGATCGGTGGTGCGCAGCAAGTGGGGCGCGGTTGGCGCATGTTGATGGAATGCCTGGCGGCGGGGCGGGCCATTTCGCTGCCGTCTTCCAGCGTCGGTTTTTCCAAGATGGCCGTGCGCGGCACCAGCGCCTATACTGCCACGCGGCGCCAGTTCAGGATCGAGATCGGCAAGTTCGAAGGGGTGCAGGAAGCATTGGCGCGCATGGGAGGACATCTCTACATGATGGACGCCACGCGACGCCTGTCGGCACTGGCGGTGGATGCGGGCGAGAAGCCCTCGGTGATCTCGGCCATTTCCAAATACCACGTCACCGAGCGCGGACGTATCGTGGTCAACGATGGCATGGACATCATCGGCGGCAAGGGCATCTGCATGGGGCCCGGCAATTTCCTGGCGCGGGCCTACCAGCAGGTGCCGATCGCCATCACCGTGGAGGGCGCCAATATCCTCACGCGCTGCCTGATCATCTTCGGGCAGGGCGCGATTCGCTGCCATCCCTATGTGTTGAAGGAACTGGCGGCTGCCGCCGATGAAGATCGTCAACGCGCCTTGCAGGAGTTCGACCGGCTGCTCTTTGCGCATCTCTCCTTCGTGGCCGCCAATGCGGCACGCAGCCTGGTGGGCGGCTTGAGCGGCGGCTGGCTGCTGCCAGCCAGCCGCCACGCCGGGCGTGCTACCCAGAGTTATGTCCGGGCGGTGGTGCACCTGTCATCGGCCTTTGCGCTGTTGACCGATGTCAGTATGGGTGTGCTGGGCGGCACGCTCAAGTTCCGTGAGCGCATTTCCGCGCGGCTGGGGGATGTGCTCTCGCAGCTCTATCTGGTGTCGGCGGTGTTGAAGCGTTTCGAGGATGAGGGCCGGCAGGAAGCTGACCTGCCCTATGTAGACTGGTCGGTGCAGGATGCGTTGAATCGCGCCCAGGAAGCCATCATCGAGGTCTTGCATAACTTCCCCAATCCCTTCATCGCGTTTCTGTTGCGGGGACTGATCTTCCCGCTGGGCCGACCCTATCGCAAGCCCTCCGATGTGCTGGGCACGTGCGTGGCCAAGGCCATGCAGACCCCTGGCGAGAGCCGCAATCGCCTGCTGGCCGATGCCTACCTGCCGCGCGAGGGCGACCCGCTGGCCTGCGGCGAGCAGGCCTTCGTTCTCACGCCTGTGGTACAGCAACTGGAGCATCGCCTGAAGCAGGACATCAAGGACGGCAAGCTGCCCACGATGCCGCAGAACCTCCCGGAATTGCCGGCCTGGAGTGCACTGGCGCTGGAACGCAGCCTGATCTCGGCGCAGGAGAGGGAGGCGCTGGATACCTTTGCCCACTATGCTGAGCAGAGCGTGCGGGTCGATGACTTCGCGGCCGATTTCGACCGTGCCGAGATGCTCGCATCCCAGCGTTGAGAGGCGTGCTGCGCTTTGCGCTATGCTGCCCTCTGACCAAACGACAGGATGAACCATGACCCAGCAGCCCCGCATCTATCTGGCCGGCCCCGATGTGTTCCAGCGCGACTATGCCCAGTACAAGCTGCGCATCAAGCAGTGGTGCACCGAACTGGGGCTGGTGGCGCTGTGCCCGGGAGATGATGAAGTCACGGGCGAGAGCAAGGCCGACATCGCCCGTCGCATCTATGAGATCAACGTGGCCTTGATCGAATCGGCCGATTACGTGGTGGCCAATGTCCGCAATTTTCGGGGACATGAGCCTGATTCCGGCACCGTCTTCGAAATCGGCTACGCGGTGGGGCGCGGCAAGAAGGTGTGGTGCTACAACACCCCCACCCAGGACTTGCTGCATCAGTTGCCCCAGGGCGAGCCCGGTTATTGCCTGGACGGGATGCTCATCGAAGACTTCGGCCTGCCACGCAACCTGATGCTGGCCCATGCCGCCCAACTGGTGCAGGGCGACCTGCGCAGTTGCCTGCAACAGGTGGCGCGCTGGCATGGCGGTCAGCGCTGATCCCTCCTGGCCGGCTGCTTGAATCCTTGTGTTGAGCGGCGTTGTTCTCGGGCGATTGCTAAAAAGAAATAAAAAATATTATTAAGATATATCTTGAAATGCTCGATATAAAGATATATCTTGACTATATCGATCGACACGCAGCGTGCGTCAGTCGCTGCATTTTGCAACCCGACAAGAAGGAAGCACCATGTTCAAGCATTTATTCAGCCACCATGGCCAGCCCGGCCATGGTCCCAAGCACCAGCGTCATGAGCGCACCCATCATGGCGGCGGCATGTTCGAGCAAGATGAAGCGCGTGGTCCGCGCGGCCACCACGGCCCGCGTGGCCGCGAAGGAGGCGGACGCGGTGCGCGCATGTTCGAGCAGGGCGCGCTGCGCATCGTGATGCTGCACCTGTTGCAGGAAAAGCCGCGCCACGGTTACGACATGATCAAGGCCATCGAGCAACTGGTCGGTGGCGGCTACAGCCCCAGCCCCGGCGTGATCTACCCGACCCTGACCCTGCTGGAAGAAATGGGCCATGCCTCGGTGCAGGGCGAAGATGGCGGCAAGAAGCTCTACACCATCAGCCCCGAAGGCAAGACCCACCTGGAAGAAAAGGATAACGCCGAGCTGCTGCAGCAGGTGCTGCGCAAGTTCGAACTGCGGCGTCAGGAACGTCCCGACGCCGATGCGCCAGAGCTGCAGCGTGCTGTGCAGAACTTCCGCCTGGCCCTGCATACCCGGCTGGCCAAGGGCAAGTTGGAAAAGGAAGAGCTGCACGCCATCATCGACATCATCGACCGCGCTGCCGTGGCGGTAGAACGCGTCTGAACGGGCGCCTCGCGAATCAGGAAAGGAAATTCACATGAGAGAACATCGCTACCGCATCACCCTGGAACACCTGGCTACCGCCTCGGAGGGACAGGTCTTGCACGAGCCCCTGCGTTTCGAGGCAGGCAATCATGACGATATCTTCAGTATCGTCTCCCGCCTGCGTGGTCGCGGGCAGTTCGACGACGATACCAGTGCGCAACTGGCGCTGGGCATCAAGCTGTTCGGCGAGGTGATGCTCAAGAACCGCAAGCATCCGCTGTTCGCTGAGATTCAGCCGGCGTTTCGCGAGTTCATCATGAAGCTCAAGTCGCAGGGGAAGGCCGCTGCGGGAGCAGATGCGGCTCCCGCTCCCGCCACCGAATGAGTCTCTTCCCGTGCCGGTCTCACTGATGGGCTGGCGCAATCATTTCCGCATAGTCATACAGCGCACCCAGGATGTCCTGGGTGCGTTCGTCATCGGACTCTTCCTGTAACTGGTCGATCTGCTCGAACAGTTGCGCGATGGTGCGCGCACCGCCGGCCCCTTCGAACAGTCGGGCGGCGCGGTGTTCTTCCCAGTGCTGGGCTTCGTCGGGGCTCAAGGTCTGGGGGAAGTTGCGTGCGCGATAGCGGAACAAAACTTCATTTAGTCGCATGTCGTCGAAGGCCACGCTGGCGGTGGCCAGCGCCTGCGGTGGCAGGGCGCGCAGTTGCGTCAACTGGCGGCGGTCGCCATTGCCGATGAAGCCGCCGTACAAATCTTCATCTACGTCTGCAGCCGCCTCACTGTCGCGCTGGTAGACCTGGCGCCACAGCGGCGCCAGGTCGGGCAGGGCGGCGGCCAGGTCGGCGTGACGCAGGGCGGCTTGGACGTCGATATTGAGCTCGGCGGCGCGCTCGGTAGTGAGGGTCTTGAGGTTGCCCACCACCATCGGTGACTTGTTGAGGTGGATGCTCTTGATCGGCAGGCGGGTCATGCCTTCGGGCAGTTCATCACGCTTGGTGAACATGCGTTGGCGCACCGCGGCCGCATCCAGGCCGGCCAGTTCGCTGGGGTCGTAGCCGAGATCCCAGGCGATCACTTCGTTCTTGTTGGTCGGATGCATCCCCAGCGGCCACATCAACGCCAGGCAGCCATTGGCCACCGGGAACATGCCCGAGACATGCAGGAAGGGCTTGGCCACAGGCAGGCCGATCTCGGCGGCGGCCTTATCCTTCTTGTGCAGGGCCAGGGCGAAGTCGAACAGGCGCGGGTTGTTCTGGCGGATCAGGCGCGCCAGTGCAATGGTGGCGCGCACATCCGAGAGCGCATCGTGGGCCGCTTCGTGGACCAGGCCATTGGCTTTGGAGAGGTCTTCCAGCTTGAAGCTGACGCTGCCGTCTTCCTTCTTCGGCCAGGTGATGCCCTGCGGGCGCAGTGCGTAGGTCAGCCGCACCACGTCCAGCAAATCCCAGCGGCCGCAGCCATTTGCCCATTCGCGGGCATACGGGTCGATCAGGTTGCGCCAGAACATGAAGCGCGTGACTTCATCGTCGAAGCGGATGGTGTTATAGCCCACGCCAATGGTGCCGGGCTCGCCCAGTGTCTGTTCGATGCGGGCGGCGAACTCATGCTCGGGCAGGCCGTGTTGCAGGCAATGCTGCGGGGTGATGCCGGTGATCAGGCAGGATATCGGGTCGGGCAGGTAGTCCGGGGCCGGCTTGCAATAGATCATGATGGCTTCGCCGATCTCGTTGAGCTCGGCATCGGTGCGCACGGCAGCGAACTGCGCGGGACGGTCGCGGCGCGGCACGGCGCCAAAGGTTTCGTAGTCGTGCCAGAGGAAGGTGTGATTGGACATCGCGGCGGCGTTCTCTATGGAATCGCGCGATTATAGAGCTTTGCGCGGCAGGCGCAGCCATGCAAGGCAGGCCAGGGCGAGAGCAAGCTCGATTTTTCGAAGGATTTTTGGGGCCGTAGCGGGATAGCGCCGTGCTTATTGCACCGGCGCCAACGGTGCGGTATCGCGTTGCAAGATCTTGCGCATGACATCTTGCAGGGTGCCGCTGCGCATGGGCGGGTTGCCGCCGGCGTAGTGGATGTTGTCGATCACCCAGCCGCGGGCGTCGCGGCTCAGGTCGACCTTGTCGGTCCATTTGATGGGCGATTGCAGCTTGGCGTCGCTGAAGATCAGTTCCACTGCACAGTTGGCGGCCTGTTCCTGCGCTTCGCACTGGAGGATGCGGAAGGTGGAGGCGCCGTTCGGGTTGCCCGTGAAGAGGTCACCCTGTACCAGCGGCGGCAGCGGTTCGGCATCAGGATCGGTAGCCTGGTCGGCGGCGGACTGGGCGGTGCGCGCTTCCTGAGCCACCGAGACATCCTTCAACAGGTCGAACAGCGGTACCGACAGGAAACGGCGGAAAGTGATCAATTCGCGCAGGGTCAGGGCGCCCGCGGGGCGGTTGGAGGCATGGGTCTGGTAGAACTCCGTGACCAGCTCCTTGGCCTTGCCCTCTTCATTGGCCGAGCACGCTGCAAGCAGCAGGCTGGCGGCGACGATGAGTGTCTTACCGATGCGCTTCAATCCGATTCTCCCTGGGCCATTCGCGTGCGCGGCGACGTGTTGATTCGTTGTGATGTTGTTTTCTGGGTACTTTATTGCATCTGGCCTGCCGGCCCATGGTGTGGGCAAAGCGACAAGCATTCCAAGTGGCAAGGATAGCTTGCCTACCTCAGCCGGAAGGCCCGGAACACATCGCCAAAAAGCCGCCAATTCCACCGCGGCCTGCCTCAGACGAGGCGGGGCGGCTCATCCGGCAGGAACAGCGGCCGTGGCGGCGATGTTACTCGGCCTGCTGGATGGCGTCGTTGAGGTTGTCGCTCAGGTATTCGCGCTGGGAAGACTGGTCGTTGCCAATGAATTCGATGTCATCGATGCGCCACTGGCGCTCTTCGCGTACCAGCAGGATCTTGTCGTTCCAGGTTTCGTCGCTGCCTTGTTTCTGGTAGCGGAAAGTCACCTGGCAGGAGGCGCGGTCGTTTTCGCTATCGCAGGATTGCACGGCGAAGGAGGTGGCGCCTTCATAGAGTGAGGTGAACAGGTCGCCTTCGATGAGGGGCGCGGCCACGCCGCCCGCGGCGCTCACGTAGCGCGCTTCGGCGGCTTCGGCACGGGTCAGCAGGGCATACAGCGCGCGGCTGACCAGCGGCTGGAACTGCTTGAGTTCATCGGCCGAGGGTAGGCCGGGGGCAGCGTTCTTGAGATGGATGCGGTAGAAGTCGCCGATCACGTCGGCTTGTTGCTGTTCGTCGCCGCTGAAATTGTGGCAGCCGGACAGAGCCAGCAACATGCCCAGCGCACAGGCGCCGGCGCGCAGATGGCGTGCGGGGGAGAAGGCAAAGCGGGGCAGTGTGGTCATTCTGGTGTTCCTGCGCGGTCGTGGCCGGCGCATGTCGTGTCCTCGGGTGGGCGGTAGCCGGTGGAGCCCGCCCCTGCGTGATACGCCCTTTAGTTCCGGGCGCGCCGCAAACGTTCCACAGCGCCTGGGGTGGTGGCGCTGCCGGGACGGTGTGTTGCGAGGGCCTGTTCAGGCCGATTCGGTCAGTAGGGCAAAATGTTCGACCTGTGGGGCGCCAGCGAAGAACGGGCCGACGATGCCGCGCCATTCGGTGAAGGCGGGCGATTCACGGAAATCCACGGTATGGTTTTCCAGGGTGGCCCAGTACACCATGAGCAGGTAACGCTCGGGCGACTCGATGCCTTTTTGCACCTTGTGGCCGAGATAGCCACGGGCCTTGCTGATGGTCTGCGCCAGGCCACGCTGGATGGCTTCGTCGAATTCAGCTTGCTTGCCGGGTTGGATGCGGATATCCGCCAGTTCCAGGATCATGTAGGTCTCCAGTGCATAGTCGAGGGATGCCGGGTGGCACCAGCTTGTGTGGTGCCGGCCAAGCTGAACGATTATCACATGTTCCCAGGATGGGGGCCGGCAATGCGATGGCGTTTTGCGCAAACAGCCGGTCTGTTTTTGGGGCATGGGGCTGGTGCAGCCAATGTTTTTGCACCGTCGAGTGGCAGCGCAGCGGCATCCCGAAATCTTTTACAGATTTTTTGGGCGATGCAGTACCGCAGCAATTGTTATTTGTGCGAGCGCTCAATACACTAGCCCCCGTTCCATTGATACCAATAATTCAAAAATATCCACAACGAAAGGGATCTCCATGTCGGGTTCGTATTTCCCCCAATGGCGGCTGCGCCAAAGCACCAACGACGGCCAGGGGGCCGTGATCGCCGCCGATGAGCGGCTGCCTGCGCCGCAGACGGTGGCCATGGGCGTGCAGCACGTGGTGGCCATGTTCGGTTCGACCGTGCTGGCGCCGCTGCTCATGGGTTTCGATCCCAACCTGGCGATCCTGATGTCGGGCGTGGGGACGCTGCTGTTCTTCCTGATGGTGGGTGGGCGCGTGCCGAGCTACCTGGGGTCGAGCTTTTCCTTCATCGGGTTGGTCATTGCCGTGACCGGTTACGCCGGTTCCGGCCCCAACGCCAACCTGGGTGTGGCGCTGGGCGGCATCATCGCTTGTGGTGCGCTCTATGCGGTGCTCGGCCTGATCGTCTCGGGCGTGGGCACGCGCTGGATCGAGTCGCTGATGCCGCCGGTGGTGACCGGTGCGGTGGTGGCGGTGATTGGCCTGAACCTGGCACCGATTGCCGTCAAGGGCGTGTCCGGCAGTAGCTTCGATAGCTGGATGGCGCTGGCCACCATTCTCTGCGTGGGCTTCGTGGCGGTGTTTACGCGCGGCATGTTGCAGCGTCTCTTGATCTTGATCGGGTTGCTGCTGGCCTATGCGCTCTATGCGGTGCTGGCCAATGGCCTGGGCCTGGGCAAGCCGATCGACTTTGCTGGCGTGGCCAATGCCGCCTGGTTCGGTGTGCCGCACTTTGCTACGCCGGTGTTCCACGCTGGGGCCATGGCCCTGCTGGCGCCGGTGGCCATCATCCTGGTGGCCGAGAACCTGGGCCACATCAAGGCCGTCTCGGCCATGACCGGTCAGAATCTGGACCGCTACATCGGCCGCGCCTTCATCGGCGACGGCCTGGCCACCATGCTCTCGGGCAGCGTGGGTGGGACTGGCGTGACCACCTATGCGGAGAACATCGGCGTGATGGCCGTCACCCGGATCTATTCCACGCTGGTGTTCGTGGTGGCGGCGGTCATTGCCATCCTGCTGGGTTTCTCGCCCAAGTTCGGCGCGGTGATCCTGACCATTCCTGGTGCGGTGCTGGGCGGCGTGTCGATCGTGGTGTTCGGGCTCATCACGGTCTCCGGTGCGCGCATCTGGGTCGAGAACAAGGTCGATTTTTCCAACAATACCAACCTGATCGTGGCGGCTGTCACGCTGGTGCTGGGGGCCGGCGACTTCACCCTGAAGATGGGCGGCTTCGCACTGGGTGGCATCGGGACCGCGACTTTCGGTGCCATCATCCTGCACGCCTTGCTCAAGCGCTGAGGATGATTCCAGGCTGACAAGACGTGCACGCAATAGTGCCAGGGCCGGTCCTTGTGACTGGCCTTTTTTGTTCTACTATTGTGTGAGTAAAGTGAAGATTTCCGTTGAGCAATCCACGCTGGCTGTCTATACTTTGTCGCGTCGCAGCGTAGAGCCGCCACCACGGCCCCGGGGAACGGGCCTGGCAGGAGGCCGGATGGACCGCTGCCTGTCTTCGGGCCTGGCCCGCTTATCAGGGGAATAACCGCATGAACTCCGCTCTCCGCCTGCCGGCGCTGCTGTGCATCGCTCTGCCTTTGCTGTCGGCTTGTGACGCCGTGGCCGGCAAGAAGGATTACGCCTATTTCCGCGGGCATATCGATGAGGCCAAGTCGGTCTCCGACCAGTGCCAGTTGAATGGTACATCCGGCATGAACCAGGCTCAGATCAGGGTCTGCGATGCCGCACGCGAAGCCTGGGGCAATCGCAACTTCAGCTACTGAGCTGGGCGGCTGTGGTCCGGCGTCGTCACGGCGCTGTCACAAATCTGTCAAAGACGGTGGTTAGAATGCCTGGTTCTTTACAGTTCCTTATCGACCTGGCCGCTCATGCACAATCCGCCGGACACTCCGCAAGCCCTGCACCTGCTCTATGAGCCGGCCGGATTCATCTGTGCCTTCCGCTTCGAAGAGGGCCGCGCGCGCCAGATGAACTGGAACGAGGTGGTCGATTATCATCCGGTGACTCCCGCCTTCACCTGGCTGCACGTGAAGACTGCCGATGTGAAGATCCAGCAATGGCTGGAGCATCACAGCGACATAGCCGAATACATCACTGAATTTTTATTGAGCAGCGACACCCATCCCGGTCTGCACGCCACGCCCGACGGCGTCTACGGCACACTGACCGATATGAAGATGGAGATCGGCGACACCGGTACCGAGAAGGGTGCGCTGCACTTCTACCTGGACCGCACGCGTTTGTTGACGCTGCGCACCCAGCCGCTGATTTCCACCAACATGCTGCGCCAGAAAGTGCTTGATGGCGGTGACTTCGACAATCCCATGGATTTGTTCGCCGAGCTGCTGCGCTGCCTGGCCGATGGCTTCAATGCGCGCCTGGACAAGCTCAATGACAAGGTCGATGACATCGAATTCTCGGTGCTCTCCGACCGCCGCGCCGAAGATCGCGCCGAACTCTCCAGCATCCGTCGTCAACTGGCTGAACTGCGTCGCTTCATCGCGCCGGAACGCCGCATCCTGGCGCAGTTCCAGCGCCTGCGTCCGTCCTGGGTGCCGCGCGAGGCGCTGGAAGACCTGACCCATGCGCTGGATGAATTGAACGAACTGCATTCCACCGTGGAAGCGGTCTATGAACGTGCCAAGCTGTTGCAGGAAGAGATTGCCTCGCAGATGTCGGAGCAGATGAACCGCAACCTGATGGCGCTATCGATCCTGACCGCATTGCTGATGCCGGCCACGCTGGTGTCGGGGATCTTCGGTATGAACGTGGCGGGTCTGCCGGGCCTGCATGATGAGGCCTCGTTCTGGATCGTGATGGGCGTGATGGGGGGCCTCGGTGTGGCCACCGTGGCCTTCCTGAAGTGGATGAAGATCTTCTGAACGAAGATCTTCCGCCGGGGCATCAGTCGCGCGCAGCCATGGCTTCTTCGCTTTCGCGGATCAACTGGTCGAGGTCCAGGTTGTCCACCGCTTCCACCTTCAGCGACAGCGGGCGCCATAGCGAATACAGCCACAGTCCGATGCAGCTCATGGTGCCCAGGAAGAGCGTGATGAAGGCCGACAGGAACAGGCCGATGAAGGGCGAGGCGAGCAGCCCGTCATAACCGATCAGGTGCTTGCCATCCCAGGTGATGGTTTGGGCGCCGAACAGCGACAGCACCCCCATCAAGGTTGAAAACGGCACCAGCGAGAACGTGGTGCCGATGGCCAGCAGCTTGTAGATGGACGCCATCGACAGGCGCTGGATCTTGATCTGCTCAAACATGAGCCTTCCCCTTGCACTCAGCGTGGCCCACGCCACGTTGCTGCGCCTTCCCTGTGGCACGGGCGGCTGGCGCTGTGCCGCCCGCGTCTTGGCCTTGCGGCCGTTTCCCTTGGCTGGGCCGCTTACTTGCCCCAGCTATCCTTCAGTGTCACGGCCCGGTTGAAGATGGGCTGGCCGGCGGTCGAATCCACGCGGTCGGCCACGAAGTAGCCGTGGCGTTCGAACTGGTAGATCTCGCCCGGTTGGGCGTTCTTCAAGGTCGGCTCCAGGTAGGCTGTGATGACTTCCTTGGAGTTCGGATTCAATGCTGCCAGGAAGTCCTTGCCACCGGCATCCGGGTGCGGATCCGAGAACAGGCGGTCGTACAGGCGCACTTCGGTGGCCAGGGCGTGGTCCGCGCTGACCCAGTGCAGGTTGCCCTTGACCTTGTAGTTGGAGCTGCCTTCGGTGCCGCTCTTGCTGTCTTCGAAGTAGTTGCAGTGCACGGCGATGACGTTGCCGTGTTCATCCTTGTCGCAGCCGGTGCATTCGACCACGTAGCCGTAGCGCAGGCGCACATTGTTGCCGGGGAAGAGACGGAAGTAGCCCTTGGTCGGTTCTTCCATGAAGTCTTCACGCTCGATCCACAGTTCGCGGGTGATGGGGAAATGGCGATGCGCGGTGTCGTGTTCCGGGTGCGCCGGCGGATAGACCGGGGCGCTGCAATCGATGGACACGCCTTCCGGGAAGTTGTCGATGATCAGCTTCAACGGACGCAGCACGGCCACCGCACGCGGGGCCTTGGGGTCGAGGTCTTCGCGCAGTGCGCCTTCGAGCACGCTGAAGTCGATCCAGCTGTTGTTCTTGGAGGCGCCGGTGCGGTCGCACATCAGGCGGATCGCTTCAGGCGTATAGCCACGGCGGCGCAGGCCGACGATGGTGGGCATACGCGGATCGTCCCAGCCGGAGACGATCTTTTCATCGACCAACTGGCGCAGCTTGCGCTTGCTGGTGATGATGTAGGTCAGGTTCAGGCGCGCAAATTCATATTGATGCGGCAGTGGCTTCTTGAAGAAACCTTCCTCGGCCAGGTGTTCCAGCAGCCAGTCGTAGAACGGGCGCTGGTCTTCGAATTCCAGGGTGCAGATGGAGTGCGAGATGTTTTCCAGCGCGTCTTCGATCGGATGCGCGAAGGTGTACATCGGATAGACACGCCACTTGTCGCCGGTATTGTGGTGGGTGGCGTGGCGGATGCGGTAGATGGCCGGATCGCGCAGGTTCATGTTGGGGCTGGCCATGTCGATCCTGGCGCGCAGGATCATGGAACCGTCCGGGTGCTTGCCGTCGCGCATTTCTTCGAACAGGCGCAGCGATTCCTCGGCCGGGCGGTCGCGCCACGGCGAATCCTTGCCGGCTTCGGTCAGGGTGCCGCGGTTCTCGCGCATCTGTTCGGCATTCTGTTCATCCACGTAGGCCAGGCCCTTGCGGATAAGCGCCTGGGCGCAGGCGTACATGACGTCGAAGTAGTTGCTGGCGTAGTACAGGTGCGACTTGCCTTCATGTTCCCAGGAGAAGCCCAGCCACTTGACCGAGTCGAGGATGGTGTCGACGTATTCCTGTTCTTCCTTTTCGGGATTGGTGTCGTCGAAACGCATGTGGCAGCGGCCGGCATAGTCGGCCGCCAGGCCGAAGTTCAGGCAGATCGACTTGGCGTGGCCGATGTGCAGGTAGCCATTCGGTTCGGGCGGAAAACGGGTGACCACCTGCGGCAGCGCCTCGCCATCCTGGTTGCTGCGCTCGGCATAGGTGCCGGAGACCAGATCGGATTCGATGATGCCGCGCAGGAAATTGGTGGAGGGGGCAGGGTTGTGTCCGTTTTTCAGTTCGTTGCTCATGGGATGAATCGGGAGGAATGCCTATTTATTCAGATGGCAAGCATTTTACCGCAGCTACCCATGTTCCACGGGCTTTGCGGCCGTCGCGGCGAGATTTTTTGCCATCCGACAACGCTTTGGGGGGAGGGGATGAAGGGTTTTTCTTGTTACACAAGATACGGCTGGGAATGACATGTCAGGAGGGGCGGCTGGCAATCTGCCGACATGACCTGGCAGGGTGCCGGGTGCAGTGAGCAAGACCTACGACAACAAAAGGAGTACATCATGAGCCGTTGCATCAAGCTGATCGTCGCCGCCGCAGTGGCCGCCGCCACACTCTCAGCCTGCGTGATGGTACCGGTGGGGCCGCCACCGCCCCATTACTACCGTCCCTATTATGGTCCGGGCTATTACTATGGCCGTTGAGGCGAGCGTGCTCCATCTATTTAGAACTCATTTCATAAATAAGGCATGAGTGCGAGCGAGTCTCGTTTGGGATGAAGTGCAAGGCGCGAATTTGGGTCAAGACTGGGCGTCTTGACCCAAATTCGTAACGCAGCAATTCGCCCAAACGAGCCGCTCCCTCCGGGTTCTGCCCAGAAAGGGCGCTGGCCGCGTTGCGCTCCTTGCGTGTGGCACCGCCACACGACGCGTCGCGCGCCTTGCCAGCGCCCTTTCTGGGCAGAACGCATCTCATGCCTATTTATGAAATGAGTTCTATTCATCTTTTTCTACATCTGCCTGAATAGATGGGCGAACAGGCGGCTGACCGCCAGTTTTTCCGGTCGGCCATGCAGGGTCAGCGAGAGCTTGCCGCTTTCATCGCGCACCGCCGCCTGGATCTGGCGCACTTGCACCACGGTGCTGCGATGGATCTGCCAGAACTGGCGGCCATCCAGTTGCGGGAGCAGTTCCCGCAGGCTGGTGCGGATCAGGGCGTCGCCGTCAGCGGTGACCACGTTGACGTATTTATCGGTGGCTTCGAAGTACAAGACTTCATCCACCGCAATCATCCTCACCTTGTTGCCGACGGCGGCGCGGATATAGTCCAGCCGCGGCGATGCCTCCTCCGTGAGCGACGTCGACAGCGTCCGTAGCTGTGCCAGGGCGCGCTCCAACTGGGCTTCCTGCTCGCCTGCTGCGCGCTGGGTCAGCAGGCTTTGCAGACGCGTGACGGTCTGCGCCAGTCGCTCCTGGCTGACGGGCTTGAGCAGGTAGTCGATGGCGGCGCGTTCGAAGGCTTGCAGCGCGTAGTCGTCATAGGCGGTGACGAAGACGATCAGCGGGAAGGGGCGTTGTGCCGGCCATTCCTCGGCCAGTTCGCGCGCTACCTCCATGCCGTTGCGCCCCGGCATCTTGATATCCAGGAACAGCACATCCGGTTGCAACAGCAAGGCCTGCTTCAGCGCCTCGTCGCCATTGGCCGCCAGTTGTGGTGTCGGCAATTCCGGCCAGCAGCGCGCCAGGGCCTGGCGCAGCGCCTGGGCCAGCAGCGGTTCGTCTTCGGCAATCAGGGCAGTGGGTGCAGCCATGGGGCCTCCGGTGATTCAGCTATCGAGCAGGCGGCTGTGCTTGCTGCTGCGGTGCGCCGCCTTGAGCGCCTTGAGGGGAATGGTGATCTGCGCCATGGCCCCGGCCGGCACGTTGTGGGTGATGATCAGTTCGGCCAGCGGCCCATAGAGCGTAGTCAGGCGTTCGCGGATGTTGTCCAGGCCGAAGTGCATACCGATGACCGGTTCCTTCTGCGCCGGCGGCTGGTTCAGGCTGATGCTGGTAGGCAGGCCGACGCCGGTATCGAGCACGCTCAGCACCAGCATGTCATTGTGGACGGCAGCGCGCACGGTGCAGTTGCCGCCTGCGACCTTGGGTTCCAGGCCGTGCTTGATGGCATTTTCTACCAGCGGCTGCAACAGCATCGGCGCCAGGCGCAGCCGGCCCAGGTGTTCCGGCAGTTGCAGGGTATAGCTCAGGCGCAATCCCATGCGTAGCGACATCAGGCCCAGGTAGGCCTTGATCAGGTCGAATTCCTTTTGCAGTGATGTGCTGTCGGCACGGGAGGCCGACAGTGTGGTGCGCAGGTATTGCACCAGTTGGTTCAGCATCAGTTCGGCCTGCAGCGGATCGGTGCTGATGAGCGATTGTAGCGTGGCCAGCGTATTGAACAGCATGTGCGGCTCGATCTGGGCCTGCAGCATCTGCAACTGGGCCTGCACTGCCTGCTTTTCGACCTGGCTGGCGTGCGCCTGCAGAGCGGCCATCTTCTGGCGGTTCCAGAAGAACAGGGTGGCTCCGAAGCAGACCAGGAAGGTCAGGACGATGACCGCAATGACGTTATCGCGATGTTCGGGCATCAGACTCAGGATGGGCTGGTCCAGCAACAGGCTGGCCAGGATGCGCCCCAGCAATACCGACAGCGGTGCCATCACGGCGATGATCACCAGCAAGCCCAGCTTGTTGGGCTCGCCATCGCCCCAGATCGCCAGGCGCGTACCGTTGATGAGCAGCATGGCCAGCAGGCCGATGCACATCGACACCTGCAGGTTTTCATAGAAGCTGCCGCCGATGCGCATCAGGTAGGTCACAGCCAGTGCGCACAGCAGGTTGATCGCCAGCGTGGGCAATAGCGATAGCGCCAGCTCGCGCAGCAGGATGATGAAGCGGTGGGGGACGGAAGTATCGTGTTGGGTCATGCGTTCCTGTGGATGAAGCAAACAAGCCGCGCGCGCTGGCAGGGCCATGTCAGCGGCGGCGCAGTTCACGGGCGATCATCGCCTGCTTCCAGCCGGCGGGTAAGCGCCCGAATACGCTCAAGGCGTGGAATAGTACCCCGATTCCCCAGCCAAGGAGAGGTCCCAGGCTCCACCAGTGGTAATACGGGCCGGCCAGATTCAACAGCAGCAGCCCGGCGTTGACTGCCAGGTAGATGGCCAGGTGGCGGAAAAAGCCCAGTTGTCGCTCTACCCGGCGTTCGGCACGGTCATGGTCAGCGGCAGTAATGGGGCTGGAGGGATGGCTCGGGTCGGGCAGGGTGGTGGTGTCGGACGGGCGCATGATGGACTCGCTGGGTGGGGGGAAGATGCGCCCAGGATGCGCCACTTGGCCGCTCCTCTCCAGCACCGGGCGACCAGCAGCGGTTTTTGCGGTGCCAGATGCTTGAAGCGCGGCGTGATCTGCTCTACCTTATGCGCCCAGTCTCAAGCAATGCCTGCCCTCCCATCCCCTTACTTCGGAGAACCTCATGTGGCCCTATCCCCCCATCCTTGCCCATCGCGGCGGCGGCACGCTGGCGCCGGAAAATACCCTGGCCGCTTTTCGCACCGGGCTTGAACACGGTTATCGCGCGGTCGAATTTGACGTCATGCTCACCCGCGACGAGGTCCCCATCCTGATGCACGACCCACAGCGTGGCCGCACCCTGCCGGGCGCGGGAAAGATCGCCGAGGCCGACTGGGCCGAACTGCGCGAGCTGGAAGCCGGTGCCTGGCTGGATGCGCGTTTTGCCGGGGAACGCATCTGCACCCTGGAGCAGGGCCTGGACTTTTGCCTGGCGCACGGCATCTGGATGAATGTCGAGATCAAGCCGGCCGCCCCGCAATACGCCCGCCGTACTGCCGAACTGACCGCCCAGGCAGTGGCGCGCCGCTTTGAAGGCAAGAGCGGGTCGGCGCTGCCGGTGCTGTCCTCGTTCTCCTTCGAGGCCTTGCTGGCGGCCAAGGAAGCGGCGCCGGCCCTGCCGCGTGGCTACCTGGTCGATGATGTGATGACCGAGGACTGGCAAGCGCGCCTGGCGCAACTGCAGGCGGTGGCGCTGCATGCCAACCACAAGCATCTCACACCCGCGTTGGCGGCCGCCGTCAAGGCCGCCGGCTATGGCCTGTTCTGCTACACCGTCAATGAGGTGGCGCGCGCCGAGGAAATCCGCCTGTGGGGCGTGGATGCCTTCTGCACCGACCGCATCGACCTGATCGCCGCCGATGCCTGGTGAATTTGTTCATATCGCGTAGCCGTGCAGCGTGGAAATGAACGGAAAATCGCGCTCTTACCGGCGTACTGATTTATCACGCGATATATATGATTTGCAGGCGGGTAACAGCAATTTGGGGGCAGTCGAAAGTTGCTGTCAACGCAACGCAAAAATCTTGCGTTAAAGGAAGCACAAGGCCGGCGCCCGTGAGCACGCCGGCAGACTTGTGGAAGCACACAACACTCAGAGATAGAGGAAAACGATGAAGATCAACAAACTGCTGGCTGCCGTACTCGTTGCCGCCTTCGCCATGCCGGTCCTGGCCCAGCCTGCACCCGCCGCAGCTCCTGCTGCCGAAGCACCGGCTGCCAAGCCCGCCCACAAGAAGCACAAGAAGCACGTCAAGAAGGCGAAAAAGCACAAGAAGCATAAGAAGCACGCCAAGAAGGCAGCCGTGCTGCCGATCAACAAGGGCGCCTGATCGTCTTTGCGCTGACCGCCATCCGGCGGCCAGCGACCGGTTTTACCGAAAAGCAAGGCTGACACAGTTAAGGTCCGGTGGCGCAATGCAAGCACGCAGTGCCGGGTCAGCCAAGCCTGTAACCCGTCCGGGATTTCCCGGCGGGTTTTTTTTTCGTCCCGGGCGGGGGGCGGATGTGTCGCCCCCTGGCCTGCGAATCTGCGCCCGGATCACGTATAATCACCGGTTCGCAATCGTTTTTTGCACCGACTCCCATCCGGGTCCGATCTGAGCGTTACCGGCGGCATCAGGCCCATTTATCCGTCTTCGAACATGAACTCAGCCGAAATTCGCGACAAGTTTCTGAAATTCTTTGAATCCAAAGAACATACCATCGTCCGCTCCTCCAGCTTGGTGCCGGGCAATGACCCGACCCTGCTGTTCACCAATTCCGGCATGGTTCAGTTCAAGGACGTGTTCCTGGGCACCGATAAGCGCAACTACGTGCGTGCGGCTTCCGTGCAGCGCTGCCTGCGCGCCGGCGGCAAGCACAACGACCTGGAAAACGTCGGTTACACGGCGCGTCACCATACCTTCTTCGAGATGCTGGGTAACTGGTCTTTCGGCGACTATTTCAAGCGCGAGTCGCTCAAGTGGGCCTGGGAACTGCTGACCCAGGTCTATGGCCTGCCGGCCGATAAGCTCTGGGCCACCGTCTACCAGACTGACGATGAAGCCTACGACATCTGGACCAAGGAAATCGGCCTGCCGCCCGAGCGCGTGGTGCGCATCGGCGACAACAAGGGCGCACCCTACGCCTCCGACAACTTCTGGCAGATGGCCGAGACCGGCCCCTGCGGTCCCTGCTCGGAAATCTTCTATGACCACGGCCCGGATATCTGGGGTGGCCCCCCGGGTAGTCCCGACGCCGATGGCGACCGCTATATCGAGATCTGGAACAACGTGTTCATGCAGTTCGACCGCCAGCTCGACCCGGCTACCGGCGAATACACCCTGACCCCGCTGCCGGCGCCCTGCGTGGATACCGGCATGGGCCTGGAGCGCCTGGCCGCGATCCTGCAGCACGTGCACAGCAACTATGAGATCGACCTGTTCCAGGCGCTCATCAAGGCGGCTGCTCGTGAAACCGGCGAGACCGACCTCTCCAATGCTTCGCTGCGCGTGATCGCCGACCACATCCGTGCGACTTCCTTCCTGATCGTTGACGGCGTGATTCCCGGCAATGAAGGCCGTGGCTACGTCCTGCGCCGCATCATCCGCCGCGCGCTGCGTCACGGCCACAAGCTGGGCCAGACCAAGCCCTTCTTCTACAAGCTGGTCAAGGACCTGGTCGTGCAGATGGGCGCGGCCTACCCGGAACTGCCGGAAGCCGCCGAGCGCGTCGAGATGGTCTTGAAGCAGGAAGAAGAACGTTTCGGCGAAACGCTGGAACACGGCATGAAGATCCTGGAAGCCGCGCTGGCTGCCCACACCGGCAAGCTGGATGGCGAGACCGCCTTCACGCTGTACGACACCTACGGCTTCCCGCTGGACCTGACCGCCGACATTTGCCGCGAGCGCAAGGTGGAACTGGACGAAGCCGGTTTCAATGCCGCCATGGAGCGCCAGAAGACCGCCGCCCGCGCTGCTGGCAAGTTCAAGATGGCCGCTGCCATCGAATATACCGGTGACAAGACTCGCTTCGTGGGCTACGAATCCCTGGCCCAGTCGGCCAAGGTCGTCGCTCTCTACGTGGCCGGCAGCCCGGTGCAGAAGATTGAGGCTGGACAGGATGCTATCGTGGTACTGGATACCACCCCGTTCTATGCTGAATCCGGTGGCCAGGCGGGTGACGCCGGTGCGCTGGAAGCGGCCAATGCCCTGTTCGCCGTGGCCGATACGCAAAAGATCCAGGCCGAGGTGTTCGGTCACCACGGCCAACTGATCAAGGGCAGCCTGGCCATCGGCGACGCCGTCCAAGCCAAGGTCGATGCCGATCAGCGCGCCCGCACCATGCGTAACCACTCGGCCACCCACCTGATGCACAAGGCCCTGCGTGAAGTGCTGGGTTCGCATGTGTCGCAGAAGGGTTCGCTGGTCGACGCCGACAAGACCCGTTTCGACTTCAGCCATAACGCGCCGATGACCGCTGAGGAAATCCGTCGCGTGGAAGAGATCGTCAACCGCGAAGTACTGGCCAACGTCGCCACCGGCGCCCAACTGATGGGCTACGACGATGCGATCGCCGCCGGCGCCATGGCGCTGTTCGGCGAAAAGTACGGCGACCAGGTGCGCGTGCTGTCCATCGGTACCTCCACCGAACTGTGCGGTGGTACCCACGTTGCTCGTACTGGTGACATCGGTCTGTTCAAGATCGTCTCCGAAGGCGGTGTCGCGGCCGGCATCCGCCGTGTCGAAGCCGTCACCGGCGAAGGTGCGCTGGCGCTGGTGCAGTCGCTTTCGACCCGCGTGGCCGAAGCCGCTGCGGCGCTGAAGACCCAGCCGGAAGAACTGCTGCCGCGTATCGGCCAGGTGCAGGATCAGGTCAAGGCGCTGGAAAAGGAACTGGCTTCGCTCAAGTCCAAACTGGCCTCCAGCCAGGGCGACGAGCTGGTCAACCAGGCCGTCGACATCAACGGCATCAAGGTGCTGGCGGCCACGCTGGAAGGCGCCGATGTGGCAACCCTGCGCGAGACCATGGACAAGTTGAAGGACAAGCTCAAGACCGCCGCCATCGTGCTGGGCAGCGTCAAGGATGGCAAGGTCAGCCTGATCGCTGGCGTCACGGCCGATGCGACAGCGAAGGTCAAGGCCGGCGAGCTGGTCAACTTTGTCGCCCAGCAGGTCGGTGGCAAGGGTGGCGGTCGTCCGGATATGGCCCAGGCTGGCGGCACCGAGCCGGCGGCTCTGCCGGGCGCGCTGCAAGGCGTGGCCGGTTGGGTCCAGTCCAAGCTGTAATTTCCAACGGCCCTGGCCCGCAGCGATCATGAGCCAGTTCAAGTTCTGCCCGGTCTGCGCAGCATCGCTGGTGCTGCGCGCCGATGAAGGCGAGGCCGGCAAGGTGCGGCTGGCCTGTCCCGATGGGCATTGGACCCATTGGGATAACCCGCTGCCGGTGCTGGCCGCGCTGGTAGAGATTGACGGCAAGATGCTCACTGCGCGCAATGCGGCATGGGCCGAGGGGCGTTTTGCCCTCATCACCGGTTTCATGGAGCGCGATGAGACGCCCGAGCAGGGCATCGCTCGCGAACTGAAGGAAGAGACCGACCTTGACGCCCAGCATATCGAGCTGATCGGCGTCTATGAATTCATGCGCAAAAACGAGCTGATCATCGCTTATTACGTCAAGGCGACCGGCAGTATCCGGCTCTCGCCCGAGTTGGTGGAATATCGCCTGTCCGATCCGGCCGACTTACGCCCCTGGCCGGCCGGGACCGGTCATGCCGTGGCCGATTGGATGCGCCAACGTAATCTGCCGGTACAGTACGTGGAATTCGCCGGATCGAGCACGCCGATTACCATGCCGCAGGTCCAGAAGTAATCAGGACGACAACAGTCGCGCCGGTTGTCAAATCTCGAAATATGCTCGCTTTTGCACAAGCATAGTGCGGCGAAAACAACACAACTTGTGCAATGCATCAACTCGGCGCATTTTGCAGTAGAATCGTTTTCGTCGTGATCCATTTTGAGTCGAAGTAATGACCATTCAATTCCACCGGGAACTCGATGCGCGCGGTCTGAACTGTCCGCTGCCCATCCTCAAGACCAAGAAAGCCTTGGCCGACATGACCAGCGGCCAGGTGCTTAGGGTGACCGCCACCGATACCGGTTCGGTGCGCGATTTCCAGGCCTTTGCCAAGCAGACCGGCAACGATCTGTTGGAGCAATCGCAGAACGATGAACACGAGTTCATCTTCTTCATGAAGCGCAAGTAATCCCTCCTGCCGACTCACCGCCGTTGCTCTGGCCACCCGGCAGGCAGAATTGGAAAAGCCCGCAGTTCAAGTCGATGAACTGCGGGCTTTTTGTCGCCTTGTCGTCTGGTCTTGTTATCGCCAGTTGGTCATGAAGCTGTCTTCAGAATTCGGGATGGAAGCTTTCCGCGCGGGCTATCGGCCAGAACTTTTCATAGACCCGATAGCGATAATTACCGTCGATCAGGTCATTGGGCTGCAAATACTTCAGCACGTTGGACATCAACTGGATCTCATGATCGGTGATACGCCGCACGATGTGATGCGGGCGCAGCGCCGAGGTGTGCGGCAGGCCGGCCGCCTGCACCAGTTCCTGCAGCGCGTGCAGGGTGCTTTGGTGGAAGCGGTAGACGCGCTCGGCCTTGTCCGGCACCACCAGGGCGCGAGCACGATTGGCGTTTTGGGTTGCCACGCCCGTGGGGCAGCGGTCGGTATGGCAGCTTTGCGACTGGATGCAGCCCAGCGCGAACATGAAGCCGCGCGCCGAGTTGCACCAGTCCGCTCCCAGCGCCAGTGTGCGTGCGACGTCGAAGGCAGTGACGATCTTGCCGCTGGCGCCGATCTTGACCTTGTCGCGCAGGCCGATGCCCACCAGGGTGTTGTGTACCATCACCAGCCCTTCCTGCAAGGGCATCCCCACGTGATCGACGAATTCCAGCGGCGCCGCACCGGTGCCGCCTTCGGAACCATCCACGGTGATGAAGTCTGGCACGATGCCGGTCTTCAACATGGCCTTGGCGATGCTGAAGAATTCCCAGGGATGGCCCACGCACAGCTTGATGCCGACCGGCTTGCCAGCGGAGAGGCCGCGCAGCTTCTCGATGAATTCCAGCAAGCCGATCGGGGTCGAGAAGGAGGAATGCACGGCCGGCGAGATGCAGTCCACGCCCATCGGGATACCGCGGGTGGCGGCGATTTCCGGGGTGATCTTGGCCGCCGGCAGTACGCCGCCGTGGCCAGGCTTGGCACCTTGCGAAAGCTTCACCTCGATCATCTTGATCTGTGGTGATTGCGCCTGGGTTGTGAATTTTTCTTCATTAAAGCTGCCATCCGCATTGCGGCAGCCAAAATAGCCGGAGGCGATCTGCCATACCAGGTCGCCGCCGAATTCACGGTGGTAGGCTGAGACCGAGCCCTCGCCGGTATCGTGGGCGAAATTGCCCTTCTTGGCACCCTGGTTGAGCGCGCGGATGGCATTGGCCGAGAGTGCGCCGAAACTCATCGCCGAGACATTGAAGACCGACATCGAATACGGCTGGGCGCGGTCGGCACCGACGGTGACCCGGAAGTCGTGGCTGGCGATCTTGGTGGGCGAGAGTGAATGGCCTATCCATTCATGGCCGGCCTGCTGCATGTCGATCTCGGTGCCGAAGGGGCGACTGTCGACTTCGGCCTTGGCGCGCTGGTAGACGACGCTGCGCTTCTTGCGTGAGAACGGGCGGCCATCCATTTCATCTTCGAAGAAGTACTGGCGCAGTTCCGGGCGGATGGCTTCGAACATGAAGCGGAAATGGCCGATCAGCGGATAGTTACGCAAGACCGCATGGCGCTGTTGTACCAAGTCGTGGATGCCGATGGCGGTCAAGGCCAGGGGGATCAGTACCCAGCCCCAATCCAGCAGGTGGGCTGCGGACAGGACCAACAGCGCCAGCGTGAGTGCAACGACAGCCCAGAAGACGAAATACCGATTTGCCCACATAGAAGAGTCCACTTGTTGTTATGAAGAAACTTTCGCTGACCGATGCGGCCAGCAACAGGGTGAGCAGGATTCTAACGCCCAATCTCAACCGTAGTGCGCGACGAAGTGAAGGGTGTTTCCGGTCGATCAGGACGAATAGGGCCGCCATGCCGCTGAACAAGCCTGTTACTGGCCCAGTGGCATCCTTATTGCTTGAGTGAATCATCCAGCCGCACGCCGAGGGGATTGGGCGTGCCGTGCATGACTCCACTCCACAACCACACCCTTGCCGGCAGGATGCAGGCAGGAGACACGATGTCGTTATGAAAACAGTTGCTTCCCGCGCCCTCTGTCGCCACGACGCCGGCCAGAGTCAATCGGTGACGGCCCTGGTGCGTCCGCCGCGCCTGCTGGAAACCTTGCTGGCCAACCTCGATGGCATGGTCTATCGCTGCCGCGACGACGCCCACTGGACCCTGGAATTCGTCAGTGATGGCTGCCAGGCCCTGACCGGTTACACGCCCGCGGATTTGTTGCTCAATAGCCGCATCTCCTTCCTCCAGCTGACCCACCCGGAAGACCGTGCCATGGTGCGCAAGCATATCGATGCCTGTATGCGCGAGCGCCGTCGCATCGACATCGAATACCGCATCGTGCACGCCGATGGCAGCCTGCGCTGGGTGTGGGAGCGCGGGGTGGGGCTCTACAACGCAGCCGGCAAGGTGGAAGCCATGGAGGGCTTTCTGCAGGACGTGACCGAGCGCAAGGAAGCCGCGCACGCCTTGCAGGAAGCCGAGCGCCGGTATCGCAGCATCTTCGAGAATGCCATCGAGGGTGTGTTCCAGACCACCCCCGATGGCACCTATATTGCCGTCAACCCGGCACTGGCGCGCATCTATGGCTATCACTCGCCGGAGGATCTGATCGTGGGCCTGCGCGACATCACCCACCAGCTCTACGTGGAGCCCGAGCGCCGGGCCGAATTCATGCGCCTGATGGAGCGGGAGGGATCGGTCTCCAATTTCGAGTCGCGCGTGTACCGGCGCGATGGCGACATCATCTGGATTTCCGAAAACGCCCGCGCCGTCTATGACGACAGCGGCAAGCTGGTTTGCTACGAAGGCACGGTGGAAGCCATCACCGAGCGCAAGCTGTACGAAGCTGAAATGCGCCACCAGGCCACCCACGATGCCCTGACCGGGTTGCCCAATCGCAACATGCTGCACGAACACCTGCAGCGCGCCATCCAGGTGGCGCGCCAGAAGGGTGGATTGACGGCGGTGGTGTTCGTGGACCTGGACCAGTTCAAGTTCATCAACGACAGCCTGGGCCACCAGGTCGGCGATGAGTTGCTCAAGGCGGTGGCCCAGCGCTTGCAGGCCTGCCTGCGCGATACTGACATGGTGGCACGCCAGGGCGGGGATGAGTTCGTGCTGGTATTGCAGAACCAGACCGGGGGCGAGCTGGGCATCGCCGAGGTGATGCAGCGCATCCTGGCGGCGGTGGCACGGCCCTGGCAGACTGGCGACCGCGAACTCCAGATCACCGCCAGCATTGGCGTGAGTCGCTATCCGGCTGATGGCAAAGATGTGGAAACCCTGTTGAAGCAGGCCGACTCCGCCATGTACCGGGCCAAGGAGCAGGGGCGCAACAACTTCCAGTTCTTTGCTCCTTGGATGGATACCCAGGTCAGCAACCGCCTGGAAATGCTGATCAACCTGCGCCGCGCGCTGGACCACGACGAATTCAAGCTGTATTACCAGCCCAAGCTGAGCCTCAAGGATGGACGCGTCATCGGCGCCGAAGCCTTGATCCGCTGGCAGTCGCCGGAGCAGGGCATGGTGCCGCCGGACCGCTTCATTCCCTTTGCCGAAGAGGCCGGGTTGATCGTGCCCATTGGCGAATGGGTGCTGCGTACCGCCTGCCACCAGAACAAGCGTTGGCAGCAAGCCGGCTTGCCGCCCATTCCGGTGGCGGTCAACCTGTCGCCGCGGCAATTGAACCAGAGCCTGCCCGACTTCGTCTCCGGGGTGCTGGCGCAAAGCGGCTTGGATGCGGCCTGCCTGGAGCTGGAAATCACCGAAAACGTGGTCATGAAGGATGCCGAAAAGAGCGTGGCCACCTTGCACGCCTTGAAGCGTCTGGGTTTGCAGATTTCGGTGGATGACTTTGGCACCGGCTACTCCAGTCTGTCCTACCTGCGGCGCTTCCCGGTGGATGCGCTGAAGATCGACAAGTCCTTCGTGCGCGACATTGCGCGCGATGCCGATAGTGCGGCCATCGTCAAGGCCGTCATTTCGCTGGCCCATATCCTGAACCTGCGCGTCATTGCCGAGGGCGTCGAGGATGAGCAGCAACATGCTTTCCTGAAGGAAAATGCCTGCGATGAAGTACAGGGTTATTACTTTGGTAAGCCCATGGCCGTCGAGGATTTCACTGCCTGGATGAGCCGTCAGGGGCCAAGTGCTCAGGTACTGTCATGCAAATAATTGTCCGTAGGGTGCAACAGGCTGCATCGCGGTAAATCTTTGTGCTACACTCCGCGCAGTACTTTTTATGCCTTGCGCCCCGACCGCCGCAGCCTGTGCGGCCAATAAAGGCTCCATGACGCAAGGCCGGTAGTTGAAAAGGTGCAGGTCGGCCGTCCGCAACCCCGCGACATGACGGCTTTGCGAAAGCGCGATACCTCCGCGACGCCGATTTGCCCGGGTCTTAGATTCCAGCTCATTCAATCTCCAAACACCGGAAGGCAGCAGCGCCGCCGCATCCAGCACTGCGCAAGACTTGTCGCACCTGGCCTGTTTCGGTCTGGCTGTTGGCCTGGCTGGTCGCACCCGTAGCGCCGGAGACACGCTGCAAGCCGAACTTTTGTTAACAACAAGACGCACAAGAGTGGTACATGAATATTGCTGAGGCCAAGAAAGTCCTCGAAACTGCATTGCTTTGCACGCATGAGCCCCTGTCGATCAATGATCTGAAGAAGCTGTACGTCGATCCCGAGAGCCAAGAGAGCAGCGACATCAATGCCGAGACCATCCGGCAGATGCTCGAAGAGCTGCGCGCCGACTGGGCCGACAAGGGCGTGGAAGTGGTCAGCCTGTCGACCGGCTGGCGTTTCCAGAGCCGTAAGGAAATGAAGGTCTACCTGGAGCGCCTGAATCCAGAGAAGCCGCCCAAGTACACCCGCGCCACGCTGGAAACGCTGGCCATCATCGCTTATCGCCAGCCGGTCACGCGCGGTGACATCGAAGAGATTCGCGGCGTGGCGGTCAACACCCAGACCATCCGCATGTTGGAAGACCGGGGCTGGATCGAGTCTATCGGTCATCGCGACGTACCGGGCCGCCCGGCACTGTTTGCCACCACCCGCAAGTTCCTGGATGACCTGGGCCTGAGTTCGCTGGAAGAATTGCCGCCGCTGCAGCAGGTCAGCGGCGAGGCTGCCGCCCAGGGCGCATTGCTGGAATTGCAGGCGCTCGAAGGTGGTGTAGCCGCCTTGGCTGAGCAAGATGAGCAGGAGCCGCAGGAGGGCCAGGCTGACACCGTCGACGCTTCCGACACGCAAGACGTGAAAGAAGTGAACGAAATGGAAGAGACGCAGCCGGCAGAGCAGTCGCCAGCCGCCGAGCACACCGATATCGCAGCCGCCGCCGGGGAAGAGCGCGCTGCAGGCAGTGAAGATGCTTCCCCAGCAGTGCAAGAACCTTTTGAGCAAGACGTTGCCGTAACTGGCACAGACGCCAACGAGGCCGCCGTCGAAGCGGCAGGCGAGCATAACGACACCACCGAGCGGGCCGATCAGCGGGAAGATGACGCGCGTCCGCCACATCCAGATTCGAAGAATGAAGCCAACTAGTTCCAAAGACGACACCCAGGTCGACCTGGCCGCGGCCGATGCCGCCGCATCCGACAAGCCGGTGAAGAAGCGTACCCGCAAGCCTGCGGCCGAGACTGCTGCGGTCGAGTCGGTTACGGCCGCACCGCAAGCTGACGCCGCCAATGCCCCGGCACCGAAAAAACGTGCGCCGCGCGCCAAGAAGGTCGCAGCCGATGAGGCCGCACCGGCTCCTGCTGCGGTGGTCGCCACCGAGCCGGCTGTTGCGCCCGAGAAAAAGCCGCGTGCCACCAAACCGCGCGCCAAGAAGGTGGAGCCGGCTGCTGCAGCTCCTGTGGCTGAGGCCCCGGCCCAACTGAGCCTGGCCATGGAGAGTGTGCCTGTCGCACCTGCGGCCAAGCCCAAGCGCGCGGCCAAGCCCAAGGTTGCCGCCGCACCTGAAGCGGCAGCACCAGCGCCGGCCCCGGTCACGCCCGAACTGCCCAAGGTCATCGTCACCGTGGGCGAGGAAGTGGTGGCGCCGCCCGTGCTGCTGGACGCGCCGGTCGATCCCAATCGCGCCAAGCCAGCCCGCCGCGGGGTGCGTGGTCCGCGCGCACTGCGCAACAACCGCGCTGCGCAACGCGCTGCGGCCGGTGGTGCCGAAGCCGCTCCCGCCCAGGGCAAGGGGGAGGGCGATGCTGTCCCCGCCGAGCGCCACCAGCCGCGCGGCCAGTTCGGCAAGAACAATGCACATGCCGGCCAGGCTGGCCAGCAAGGCAAGAAGAATTTCGACAAGAACGGCAAGAAGCCCAAGGCGCCGCAACTGGGCCTGCGCGCGAACGAGCCGGTCGATGACATCTTTTCCTACGTGACCTCCGAAGCCTACGACCGCGACGAAGGTGCCAAGGCCGGTGGCCGCCAGGCGCACCAGATGCGCGGCAAGAATGGCCGTCGCGATCTCACCGCCGAGGACGATGCCCCCAAACTGCACAAGGTGCTGGCCGACGCCGGTCTGGGTTCGCGCCGCGACATGGAAGAGCTGATCGTGGCTGGCCGCGTCTCGGTCAATGGCGAGCCGGCTCACATCGGCCAGCGCATCCTGCCCACCGACGCCGTGCGCATCAATGGCAAGCTGATCCAGCGCAAGGTGAGCAAGCGCCCGCCGCGCGTGCTGGTCTATCACAAGCCCGCGGGCGAGATCGTCAGCCATTCCGATCCAGAAGGCCGCAGCTCCGTGTTCGACCGCCTGCCGACCATGAAGGCCGGCAAGTGGCTGGCGGTGGGTCGCCTGGACTTCAATACCGAAGGCCTGCTGCTCTTTACCACCTCCGGTGACCTGGCCAACCGCCTGATGCACCCGCGCTACAACATCGAGCGTGAATACGCCGTGCGGACCCTGGGCGAGCTGGAAGAGGGGATGCGCCAGAAGCTGTTGGCGGGCGTGGAGCTCGATGACGGCCCGGCGCAGTTCTCGCGCATCGCCGATGGTGGTGGTGAAGGCGTCAACAAGTGGTATCGCGTGACCATCGGCGAAGGCCGCAACCGCGAAGTGCGCCGCATGTTCGAAGCGGTCGGCCTGACAGTTTCGCGCCTGATCCGTACCCGCTACGGCGCCATGACCCTGCCGCAGACCTTGAAGCGTGGTCGTTGGGAAGAGCTGGAAGAAAACGCCGTGCGCAACCTGATGGCCGCTTGTGGCCTGGAAAAGCAGGCTGGTGAAGCCAAGTCCGGCAACGGCGGTCATGCCGGCAAGGGCCAGGGCAATGGTAACGGCAATGGTCCGCGTGGCAACGCCATGCAGAACAAGGGGCCGCAGAAGGGCCGCAATGGCGGCAACTTCGGCAACCAGGGTGGTGGCAACTATGGCAATGGCGGCAACTACGGTGGTGGCAACAAGGGTGGCCAGCCCAAGAGCCGCCAGCCTGATCCGCTGCAGACCGCGCTGGGCTTCCCCGATATCGGCAATGGCCAGCGTCGCGGCAATCGCCCGCAGCGTGGTGGCAATACTGCCGCCAACTTCATGCTGGGCGGCCTGCCAGGCATGAATCGCCGGCGCGGCGGTCGCTGATGCCTGGCTTGCCCGGTGGAAATGCATCGGGCAGGCTGCGGTGTAGCCCCGCTGCCCTTGGCAAGCTCGCAGGAAGTGCGCCAATGACGTTTTTTATGGACGTTTTTGACGCCTCGAGCACATTTGACACCATTCCGGAATTGCTGCGCATAGCTGTATCGGTTATAATGTGTTAGTTAAACGCAACCTGCCGCGAATCGCATATGTGATAAATCATTGATAGATCCGCCTGCGCCATGAACGATGGAAGTACGGTGGTTCGCGTGATGTGTGATCTCGAGTTGCGTGAGATAACAAAAGATGGGCAGATGCCCATTTTTTTTTTGCTGATCAATTTTAGATGTCCGGCGGTCGCAACCCTGCCACCGGCATCCTGATGGAGAAATAGTCTTGCAATTGCTGGAGCTGATCGAATCCACCCTCGCGGGCCTGGGCTACGAACTGGTCGAGTTCGAGAAGGCGCAGCGCGGTCTGGTGCGTGTCTTCATCGATTTTCCGTTCGACCCCGAAGCAGAAGAAGCGCGTTCGATCACCGTCGAGGATTGCGAGAAGGCGACGCATCAGTTGTTGCACGTCTTCACCGTCGAAGACGTGGCCTATGAGCGCCTGGAAGTCTCCTCGCCCGGACTGGACCGCCCCTTGAAGAAGTTCTCGGACTTCGCGCGCTTCGTCGATTGCGAAGCCGTCATCAAGCTGCGCGTACCCTTGCCCGGCACGTCCAACCGCAAGACCTACGAAGGCGTGCTGCGCGAGCCCGAGGGCGAGGAACTGGTATTGGAATTTGAAGCAAACGATGGGTCGGCTGCCGTGTTGAATTTCACGCTGGCCGATGTGGATAAGGCACACCTGGTGCCGCAGGTCGATTTTAGGAGTCGCAAAGGATGAGTCGCGAAATTTTGTTGTTGGTCGATGCGCTGGCGCGCGAAAAGAACGTCGATAAGGAAGTCGTCTTCGGCGCATTGGAGCACGCGCTTGCGCAGGCTACCAAGAAGCGCTATGAAGGCGAGGTCGACATTCGCGTCTCGATCGACCGCGAAAGCGGCGAGTTCGAATCCTTCCGCCGCTGGCACGTGGTGCCTGACGAAGCCGGCCTGCAACTGCCCGACCAGGAAGTGCTGCTGTTCGAAGCCAAGGAACAGTTCCCCGATATCGAAGTCGACGAATACATCGAAGATCCGATCGAATCCGTCGAATTCGGTCGCCGCTTCGCGCAAGATACCAAGCAGGTGGTCCTGCAGCGCATCCGCGACGCCGAGCGCGAACAGATCCTGGCCGACTTCCTGGCCCGTGGCGACGCCCTGGTGACCGGTACCATCAAGCGCATGGAGCGCGGTGACGCCATCATCGAATCCGGCAAGATCGAAGCCCGCCTGCCGCGCGACCAGATGATCCCCAAGGAAAATCTGCGCATCGGCGACCGGGTGCGGGCCTACATCCTGCGCGTGGATCGCGGCGCCCGTGGCCCGCAGGTGATCCTGTCGCGCACCGCGCCCGAATTCATCATGAAGCTGTTCGAGCTGGAAGTGCCGGAAATCGAACAAGGTTCGCTGGAAATCAAGTCGGCCGCCCGTGACCCGGGCGTGCGCGCCAAGATCGCGGTCTATACCGCCGACAAGCGCATCGACCCCATCGGTACCTGCGTCGGTATGCGCGGCTCGCGCGTGCAGGCCGTGACCGGCGAACTGGGTGGCGAGCGCGTGGACATCGTGCTGTGGTCGGAAGATCCGGCGCAGTTCGTCATCGGCGCGCTGGCCCCGGCCAACGTCACCTCGATCGTGGTCGATGAAGAAAAGCACGCCATGGACGTGGTGGTGGATGAAGAAAACCTCGCCATCGCCATTGGTCGTGGTGGCCAGAACGTGCGTCTGGCAGCCGAACTGACCCGCTGGCAGATCAATATCATGACGGCCGAGGAATCGGCCGACAAGTCGGCGGCCGAGACCGCGCTGATCCGTACGCTGTTCATGGAAAAGCTCGATGTTGACCAGGAAGTGGCCGACATCCTGGTCGAGGAAGGTTTCTCGACCCTGGAAGAAATCGCCTACGTGCCGATCAACGAGATGCTCGAGATCGAATCGTTCGACGAAGAGACCGTCAATGAGCTGCGCAACCGCGCCCGCGACGCCCTGGTGACCGAAGCGATCGCCTCCGAAGAAGGCCTGGATGGCATGGATGAGGAGCTGATCAACTTCGAAGGCCTGGACCGTGTGCTGGCCGGCAAGCTGGGTCTGGCTGGCGTGAAGACGCTGCCGGCCTTCGCTGGCCTGGCTTATGACGAATTCGGCGCGATCCTGGCCCTGCCTTCCGAGCGCGCGCGCCAACTGATTGAAAATGCATTTGAAGATGTGACCGACGATGAAATGAAGCTCATCGATTCCAAATACGATGAGCGCGCCAAGGCCCTGCAGGCCAAGGCATGGAGCGCAGTCGAAGGCCGCTGAAAAGCGGAGCGTCTCCACATCATCTGCCGAGCCACATAGAAAAGAGGACTGAATGGCGAGTAACAACGTTGCCCAATTTGCCACCGAGCTTAAGATGCCTGCTGACCTGCTGCTGACCCAGCTGCGTTCGGCCGGGGTCGAGAAGAGCTCTGCATCCGATTCCCTGTCGAAGGAAGACAAGGACCGCCTGCTTGAACACCTGCGCCGTTCGCGTGGGGCCGCGCCGGAAGGCGATAAGAAAAAGATCACGTTGACCCGCAAGGAAACCACCGAGATCAAGCAGGCCGATGCAACCGGCAAATCGCGCACGATCCAGGTGGAAGTGCGCAAGAAGCGCACCTTCATCAAGCGTGACGAGCCCAGCGTGGAAGAGACTGCAGCGCGTGCTGCAGCGATCCAGCGCGATGCGGCTGCCGAAGCGCAGGAACGTGAGCAGGAAGAGGCTCGCCGTCAGGCCGAACTGAAGGCCCAGCAAGAACGTCTGGCCCAGTTGGAGGCCGAACGCGCCGCCCAGGCCAAGGCTGCCGAGCTGGAACAGCAACGTGCCCGCGAAGCCGCAGAAGCTGAAGCCAAGCGCCAGGCGGCAGAAGCTGCGGCCGCTGCCCAAGCCGAGAAGGCCAAGGCGGCTGCCGCTGCTGCTGCTCCGGCCCCTGCTGCTGCCGCGGCACCGGCTGCGCCTGCTGCGGTCGATCCGGCTGTGGAAGAAAAGAAGCGCGCTGCTGCTGAAGAAGCGAAGAAAAAGGCCGATGCTGCCGCCAAGGAAGCCGCCGACCGTGCTGCTGCTGCCGAGCGCGCGCGCAAGGCCGTGGAAGACGAAGTGGCCCAGATCAAGGCCATGATGAATGCGCCGCGTCGCGTCATCAAGGCACCGGAACCGGCCGCGCCTGCTGCCAAGACCTCCGAAGGCACGTTGCACAAGCCGGCGGCCGGCGCCAAGCCCGCCGAGAAGAAGGATGACAAGAAGCCCGCCGTGGCCGCAGACAAGAAGTCGATCAAGTCGGCCAATGTCTCCTCCACCTGGCAGGACGACGCCAAGAAGCGTGGCGCTGGCGGCATGAAGTCGCGTGGCGCCACCGGTGGCGGTGGTCGTGATGGCTGGCGTGCCGGCCCCAAGGGCCGTCGTCACTCGCATGGCGACGATCAGCGTGAGAGCAACTTCCAGGTGCCCACCGAAGCGGTGGTGCACGATGTCTACGTGCCCGAAACCATCACCGTGGCCGAAGTGGCCCACAAGATGGCGGTCAAGGCTTCCGAGGTCATCAAGCACCTGATGAAGCTGGGCCAGATGGTCACCATCAACCAGGTGCTGGACCAGGAAACCGCGATGATCGTGGTGGAAGAAATGGGTCACCGCGCCCACGCCGCCAAGCTGGACGACCCGGAAGCGCTGCTGGTCGAAGGCGAAGAACACGCCGACGCCGAAGCCCTGCCGCGCGCCCCGGTGGTTACCGTCATGGGTCACGTTGACCACGGCAAGACCTCGCTCTTGGACTACATTCGTCGCACCAAGGTGGCTTCGGGTGAAGCCGGTGGTATTACCCAGCACATCGGCGCCTACCACGTGGAAACCCCGCGCGGCATGATCACCTTCCTGGATACCCCGGGCCACGAGGCGTTCACTGCCATGCGTGCTCGCGGTGCCAAGGCTACCGACATCGTGATTCTGGTGGTGGCCGCCGACGACGGCGTCATGCCCCAGACCAAGGAAGCGATTGCCCACGCCAAGGCTGGCGGTGTGCCGCTGGTGGTGGCGATCAACAAGATCGACAAGCCCGGCGCCAACCCCGACCGCGTCAAGCAGGAACTGATCGCCGAAGAAGTGGTGCCGGAAGAATACGGTGGCGATGCTCCGTTCATCGCCGTGTCGGCCAAGACCGGCGAAGGCATCGACTCGCTGCTGGAAAACGTCCTGCTGCAAGCCGAAGTGCTGGAACTGAAGGCACCGGTCGATGTGCCAGCCCGTGGCCTGGTGATCGAAGCCAAGCTGGACAAGGGCCGCGGCCCGGTGGCAACGATCCTGGTGCAATCCGGTACCTTGAAGCGCGGCGACGTCGTGCTGGCCGGTTCGGCCTATGGCCGTGTGCGTGCCATGCTGGATGAGAACGGCAAGAACATCGCCGAGGCAGGCCCGTCCCTGCCGGTGGAAATCCAGGGCCTGACCGAAGTGCCCTCCGCCGGTGAAGAAGTGGTGGTCATGACCGACGAGCGCAAGGCGCGCGAAATCGGCCTGTTCCGCCAGGGCAAGTTCCGCGACGTGAAGCTGGCCAAGCAACAGGCCGCCAAGCTGGAAAACATGTTCGACCAGATGACCGAGGGCGAGGTCAAGACCCTGCCGATGATCATCAAGACCGACGTGCAAGGTTCCCAGGAAGCCCTGGTGCAGTCGCTGCAGAAGCTGTCGACGGCCGAAGTGCGCGTCCAGGTGGTGCACGCAGCGGTGGGTGGCATCAGCGAAAACGACGTCAACCTGGCGGTGGCTTCCAAGGCCGTCATCATCGGCTTCAACACCCGTGCTGACGCCTCCGCACGCAAGCTGGCCGAAGCCTCGGGCGTGGACATCCGTTACTACAACATCATCTATGATGCGGTGGACGAGGTGAAGGCGGCGATGTCGGGCATGTTGTCGCCGGAGAAGCGCGAACAGGCCCTGGGTCTGGTGGAAATCCGCCAGGTGTTCGTGGTCAGCAAGGTCGGTTCGATTGCCGGCTGCTACGTGCTCGAAGGCCTGGTCAAGCGTGGCTCGCAAGTACGCCTGCTGCGCAACAATGTGGTGGTATGGACCGGCGAACTGGACTCGCTCAAGCGCTTCAAGGACGACGTCAAGGAAGTCAAGTCGGGCTTCGAGTGCGGTCTCTCGCTCAAGGGCTACAACGATATCGAAGTGGGCGATCAGCTCGAAATCTTCGAAGTCCAGGAAGTCGCCCGTACCCTGTAATGCAATACGCCGGCGTATCGTTATCGATGCGCCGGCTTCACTGGCAAGATCCGTCGCAGCAACGCGGGAATCCTCCTGCCACGCCCTCGGCGGATTGTTTTTTTAAAGCATGGCAAAACACAGCAAATCCATTCCCGGACGCGGCTTGCGCGTCGCCGATCAGATCCAGCGCGATCTGTCGGAGTTGATCGCCTTTGAGCTCAAGGATCCGCGGGTGGGCATGATCACCATTACCGAAGTGCAGGTCACCCCGGACTACGCGCACGCCAAGGTCTTCTTCACCACGCTGGTGGACAACCCCGAAGCGATCAAGAACACCCTGGCCGGCCTGCGCAAGGCGAGCGGTTATCTGCGCACCCAGTTGGGCCGCAGGCTGACCATCCACACCTTGCCGGAACTGCATTTCGTGCACGACAACTCGACCGCACGCGGCATTGAGATGTCGCGCCTGATCGATGAGGCCAACGCCACCCGCGCCAAGGATTCGGACGACGAGGCCTGAGCCTGCGTTCTCTCGGTACGGGCTGCGCCGCTTGCACAGGCAGTCTCGCAGTTTTCTTCATTTTCTTCACACCGGTCTGCGTCTTCCTTCATGGGAAGCGTGAGGCCGGTCTTGCATTTCATGGCCGACGATACGACGGCGGATACCGCATCCGCTTCTCCTGATACCCCGCAGCCGCGCGCCAAGCGCGGCCAGCCGCCCCGCGCGCCGCGCCCTCCGCGCGTGCCGGTGCACGGCGTGCTGTTGCTGGACAAGCCCGTGGGCCTGTCTTCCAACGATGCGCTCATCCGCGCCAAGCGCATGATCAATGCGCCCAAGGCCGGCCACACCGGCACGCTGGACCCGTTTGCCACCGGCCTGTTGCCGCTGTGCTTTGGCGAAGCCACCAAGTTCTCGCAGGACTTGTTGGAAGCCGACAAGACCTATGAAGCTATCGTCCATCTGGGCGTGCGCACCGATACCGGCGACACCGAAGGGCAGGTCATCAGCGAGCGCGCAGTCGAGGTTAGCCTGGAGCAGATCGAAGCGGTCCTGGCGCAATTCCGCGGCCCCATCAGCCAGGTGCCGCCCATGCACTCGGCCTTGAAGCGCGACGGCAAGCCCTTGTACGAATACGCCCGCGCCGGCATTACGCTGGAACGCGAAGCCCGTAATGTCACCATCCACGCGCTGGAACTGCTGGACTACCGGGCGCCGATGTTGCGCATCCGCGTCACTTGCAGCAAAGGGACCTATATCCGCGTGCTGGGTGAAGATATTGGTGAATTACTGGGCTGTGGGGCCCACCTCAATGCCCTGAGACGCACCGGGGTCGGTGCTCTCACGCTCGATGGCGCAGTCACGCTGGAGGCTTTCGAGGCCGCTGGCGAGCTGGAGTCCCGCAAGGCGCTGCTGCTGCCGGTGGATGGTCTGTTGCGCAGCTTCCCGGCGGTGCAACTGACCGATGAGTTGGCGCGCCGCTTCCTGCACGGCCAGCGCCTGCCGCTGGGTAAGGAAGGTGTACAGGTGCCGCAGCAGACTGGCCGCGTGCGGGTCTATCGCAGTTCGGATGCCGCCCTGCTGGGTACCGGACTGTTGCAGGAATACGCCATCCTGGCCCCCGAAAGGCTGGTGTCCACCGCCTGAGGATAGATAGCTTCAAAACGGCTTGCAGTGCGGCCTTCTCCGATGTGCCAGGGACGTCGGCAAGCCGTTGATAACACAGGTTTTTCCAAAGTTCATGCGTCGCAACATGCTATAATGCGCGCCTCCCGAGATTCGGCATTTCCCAACCACATTCACCATGTCAAACAATATCCGCGCAATTCGTAACATCGCCATCATCGCCCACGTTGACCACGGCAAGACCACCCTGGTGGACCAGCTGCTGCGCCAGTCCGGCACCTTCCGCGACAACCAGCAAGTGGACAACCGCGTGATGGACTCCAACGACATCGAAAAGGAACGCGGCATCACCATCCTGTCGAAGAACTGCGCGGTGGAATACAAGGGCACCCACATCAACATCGTCGACACCCCAGGCCACGCCGACTTCGGCGGTGAAGTCGAGCGCGTGCTGTCGATGGTGGACTCGGTGCTGCTGCTGGTGGATGCCCAGGAAGGCCCGATGCCGCAGACCCGCTTCGTGACTCGCAAGGCGCTGGCCCTGGGCCTGAAGCCCATCGTGGTCTTGAACAAGATCGACCGCCCCGGCGCACGCGCCGAATGGGCCATCAACGCCACCTTCGAACTGTTCGACAAGCTGGGCGCCACCGAAGAACAGCTGGACTTCCCCGTGATCTACGCTTCGGGCCTGAACGGCTACGCCAGCCTGGATCCGGAAACCCGCGAAGGCAACATGGAGCCGCTGTTCGACGCCATCCTGAAGTACGTGCCGGCCCGCAAGGATGACCCGGACGCACCGCTGCAACTGCAGATCACCTCGCTGGAATACTCTTCCTACGTCGGCAAGATCGGCGTGGGCCGTATCCTGGCCGGTCGCATCAAGGGTGGCCAGGACGTGGTGTGGATGAACGGTCCCGAAGACAAGCCGACCAAGGCCCGCATCAACCAGGTGCTGACCTTCAAGGGCCTGGAGCGCGTACTGGTCGATGAAGCCCTGGCTGGCGACATCGTGCTGATCAACGGTATCGAAGAAATTGGCATCGGCTCCACCATCTGTGCGCCCGATGCCCCCAACGGCCTGCCGATGCTGAAGGTCGATGAACCGACCCTGACCATGAACTTCATGGTCAACACTTCGCCGCTGGCTGGCCGCGAAGGCAAGTTCGTCACCACCCGCCAGATCCGCGACCGCCTGGAAAAGGAACTGAAGTCCAACATGGCCCTGCGCGTGGTGCAGGCCGAGAACGACGACTCGACCTACGAAGTGTCGGGCCGTGGTGAATTGCACCTGACCATCCTGATCGAAAACATGCGCCGCGAAGGCTTCGAACTGGCCGTCTCGCGTCCGCGCGTGGTGTTCCGCATGGTCGACGGCGTGCGCGAAGAGCCGTACGAAAACCTGACTGTGGACGTCGAAGAAACCCATCAGGGCGGCGTCATGGAAGAACTGGGCCGTCGTCGTGGCGACTTGCAGAACATGGAACCGGACGGCAAGGGCCGTGTGCGTCTGGAATACCACATCCCGGCGCGTGGCCTGATCGGCTTCCAGGGTGAATTCATGACCCTGACCCGCGGCACCGGCCTGATGAGCCACGTCTTCGACGACTACAAGCCGGTGGACACTTCCAAGGGCGAGCTGGCCGGCCGTCGCAACGGCGTGCTGATCTCCCAGGACGACGGTGCTGCCGTGGCCTACGCACTGTGGAAGCTGCAGGACCGCGGTCGCATGTTCGTCAGCCACAACGACCCGGTGTACGAAGGCATGATCATCGGCATCCACTCGCGTGACAACGACCTGGTGGTCAACCCGATCAAGGGCAAGCAACTGACCAACGTGCGTGCTTCTGGTACCGACGAAGCCGTGCGCCTGGTGCCGCCGATCGAACTGTCGCTGGAATATGCAGTGGAATTCATTGAGGACGACGAACTGGTCGAAGTCACCCCGAAGAGCATCCGCCTGCGCAAGCGTCACCTGAAGGAACATGAGCGTAAGAAGGCCTCGCGCGAAGAGTCCATGTAAATCGTTAGTAGGGAAGGGCGGGCTCATAGGGGCCTGCCTGCAGTGAAGAGTCGGGAATGGTGGGCAAGGCTGCTGATGATATCTGGTTTGTGAATAACTGATATCAGTACAAAAAAGCAGACAGCCATGATGCACTGCCATATAGTTACACCTGTCTCCTCCAATTTCCTCCTAAAGAATTGGATTCAAGCCCGCAACTTCGGTTGTGGGCTTTTTTTTTTGCCATTCAGCTAAAGTGGCTGCTGGCAAGGGAGATTGCCTGTCAGGTTGGTGCTGCTCTTGGTTTTTCCTCTTCATTTCATCTCTTAGCAGGATGAACGTTTGTGCAAAATAATTTGTGCTGCGCTGTTTTTGTGCATTGCGAAATGACGGCTGCCGGATTGTGGTGCAAAATCGGGTCTGCTGTACGAAAAATCCTATCTCGAAGAGGATAGAGGGGACACCAGCCCGCAACGCGCAAGCCTTGCGGGCTTTCTATTTGGCTCGCTGTGGCTGATCCTCGGCACTGAAATGGGTAAGTGAAAGTTTATTCATCCCCGGCGCTTGTTGTCTGGTCTTCCGGCATCCGGCCCAGAACTTTAATGAAGCATTTCGTCAGTTTATGAAGAAAGCCCTGCCTCCTCGTACCCTGTCGGTCGCCCCCATGATGGACTGGATGGAATTAGGTGTGTAGGGCTTATAAAATAAGGGCGGGGTTAATATTTTGGCCAAATTATGTCCAATTTGACTGGAAATTCGTCCTCTCGGTGCCATCTCTGAGATGAAACTGACTGCATGTGTTTTGACATGCATAGTGAATTCACGTCTATTTTCGGGCCGCTGTCTGCTCCTGTTAAACTTTTAGCTTTGCTAGAATGCTTGGAACAGATCCATTAAACGGCGGTGGGTCTTGAAATCTTATAACTATGCCTGTATATATAAACAGTGAAACTATGGCAATCAGTAGTCGATCAGGATTTTTTTCGGGTCTTTTGGGTGGCTTGTTATCAGGGGTTGCTGTTTTTTGCGTGCTGAGCTATCTCTCCCCGCTGGCAACAAAGCCACAGTTGTCGGATGCGATTTCAATCGCGAACACGTACATCGTGTTCACAACGATTATTTTCGTAGCTATTACGGTTTTTTTGGCAGTGGCTGGCCTATGGTTCACGCAACAGTTTGCGACGAGTAAAGAGACTCAAATTCACCATTTGATTTTGGATATTCAAGCAAAGCTGAAGGAAAACAAGGATGACTTCGGCGTGAAGATGGTAAATGCGGCTTTTGAGAATCCAGATGTCTCCCGACATATCCAAACCAAGTTGGAGGAAAAGTTAAATCAGCTCACGACCGTGACGACGCAGCATGCTGACGCATCCGGTAAAGATTTGGATAATTTGGCTGGGAATATTAAGTAGGGGAAAGTCATGAATGCAGAAATAAATACCGTGCAAGAGCATTCGAAATTTCCAAATGCGGATGCTTTGCTGGATTACCTCGAAAGTCGAAAAGATTTCGACGTAGCTGCTCCAATTGATTTGATGGCGATCGCCAAAATTCTCGGAGTCGAAATCGATGAATCCATCAGCATGGATGATATGTCGTCTGTTGGAAAAATCTCGCTTTCAGAAGGTGGGCGCGCGAAAATATGGATTAATCCATTGGAGAACAGTTATGGGCCGAGAAAGCGTTTTACGTTAGCGCATGAGCTCGGTCACTATTGTCTGCATTTGTCGGAGTCTCGACAGTCGTTTGTCGATACTAAGACCACAATGAATAGGACTGAATCTTACTGGGATGTTCACGAATATGAAGCGAATACTTTTGCGGCTGAATTACTTATGCCTAAGCGGTTAATTATTTCCGAGGGTAATAAGATCATTCAGTCTTACAAGCAAGAACACAATTCCGAAGGTGTGCCGAAAGTGCAGTTCATAGACAGCCTGGCTCGGAAGCTGGGAGCGTCAACTAAGGCGATGGAATACCGGCTAATGAATCTGGGCATCATTCCAAAGAATTAATCATAGCTTGTGAAATAGATTCAACAGCAGTTCGGAGCTTCGTTCGTATACATACGACGCTGGAAACATGGCCATCTCAAAGAGGGTGCTGAGGGAGTTTAAGAAGATTTCTGAGGGCACTGTAGTTCGTGATCGAGGTGAGCGTATGTGGCGCCAGCGGCAGCCCTATGATGTTGCAGGTCGCCGCCAGGCCGACCAAAAAAAAGACGCCCGAGGGCGTCTTTTTTATGGGGGCGGTGATCAGCTCAGTGGCGGGTTTCATGGGCCTCCTTGGCCGCCTGGCGCTGGCGATCGAGGTATTCGCCCACATCACGGACGTCCGCTACCCGGTTTCGACCTTCCTTGCGTGTTGGGATGGGAAACGTGCCTGCAGATATCTTGTTGTGCGCGGTCCCGGTTTCCATGCTGATCTCGTCGCAGACCTCGGCCAACGTCATGGTCATCCTTTCGTACTTCATCACTAGGAACATCTGAGCTTTCATGCCTCACCTCTCATCGCGCTGGTGTAGTTTGCCGATGCTCATGCTCCTTCCCGCGACTTCGGGAAGGGCCATGCCGCAGCTGGATCGATGGTATCTTTCTGGACGTCTTTCTTTGGACGAGTTGGCTGCTTTGTTAAGGAAGGCGCCTCAGCGGGCTTAGCCAGAACTGGATCGAGGTGCTTCTTCCGGATGGCGTTAGCGTCAACCTGGCAAAGTGTGGCCAGTTGCATCAGGGCCGATGTGGCCATCCGCATGGGCTGGATAACGCCGCTGACCTTGATGCTGTCCGCCAGCTCCTGCAGGGCGTTTTCATCAAATGTCCGTCGCGGCTGGTTGGGGTCGGTCTCGATGAATTGCAGCGGGATCATCCCGAACTGCGCTTGGGTGACTTGATTCATGATCATCTCCGAATTAGTGAATAGTGGGGACGGTGAAGAGCAGGGCGCCAGCGAAGCCGAGCATGGGGTTCGCGACATCGATGCGCCAGGTGGTGTGGCCCGGCCTGATTGGCCGGCAAAGTTGTGGGATGCTCAGCTGGTAGCCTGCTGCGAGCATTGAGTTGAATTCGTCCAGGAGCGTGCGAGCGACATCCTGGCCAAGCAGGGGTGAGCACCCGGCCTTCGATGTGACCGCAAGCCCCAGATCCTGGAGCGTCATCTGTGGGGCGACCGACTTGGGTAGGTGGCGCATGTGGTCACTCCCCGAATGCGCGACAGGCCTTGCGGCGAGCCTCTGCTGTCATAGCGCCAGCAACCTCGCTCGGCCACTCGACCGAACACAGGGAGCGCAGTTGATCGACAGGCGGCAGCTCCTCGATGGCCATCTGTCGGCCGAGATCCACGAATGGCTCCAGCTCGGGACCGTTCTTGGTAAATGCTTGGGCGATCAGCAGCAGATAGACGACCGCAATGGCGGTGATGAGGCGGGTGAGGGTTGTCCGGATCATGCTGGCCTCACTGAGATCTTGCAGACGCCGAACATATCGAGTGCAGACGTATGCACATCGAAAGACGAGTGCGCGATGATGGTCAGCGTCAGCGGGATGCCGCTCTCGCGGGTGATCGTGAGGAGGAAGGCTTTCACGCTGCCACCTCCTGCACGACAGCGCAGCCGAGGAGGTCAGCGATAGTCTGGTAATCCTTCTCGTTGATTTCGAAGGCAGCGGACCCGATCCAGAGTGACCATTGGTCTTGCGCCTTCCGCAAGTGGCATCGGTCCGAAGTGTGCGAGATCGCGTAGACCAGAGGCGTTGGGGTCTGGTCGCCGCGCTGGAAGAACAGGTAGGCGGAGCAAGATTGCCCATCAGTCCAGACGTTGAGCTTTACGTTCCGCACGAGCGTGGTAAAGGTCTGCTTTTGGATCTTCTTGATGACGGGATAGCTCATGCCTCCCTCGCTTTCGTCCAGGCGGAAGGCGCGGGCCAGAAGCGGCGGTCGCCGTTCTCAGGTGAGAGGTAGTCCAGGTGGCCAGTTGTGAAAACAAACTTGATAGGCGGCTTCGCTGTTGCCTTCTGGCACGCCACGCAGTGACCGTATTGAGCCAGGTCTTTTGCGGTGGTCTGCTTGCCGCACTCGCACTTCTTCGCGACATGGGAAATCACGCGGGAGTGCGACACTCGCCGGAACGTATCTTCGCTCTCAGGCGCTAGGTAGAAGCGGCTCATTTAGCACCTCGCTTGGTGTTAGTGATGGCGATCGACTGCGCTTCAGCTGGAGTATGGCCAAGTGGCCACTCGCGGCGAGAGGGCGGTCGGCGACCGGCGAGGAAGTTGAACTTGGCTGGCAGTTGCGTGGCTGCGGCTTTTTTGGCGATGCGCATTTATCGCTCCGGTGATTGAACACGGGAGCGAGTATCACTCAAGTGATTTTATAATTCAACACTGTAGTGATATTTTGGATGGAAAATAATCACTTAATGTCTGTGTGGCAATTAAATGGACTGGCTGTAGATAGCCTCGCCGCATGAATTTCTCAGGCAGCGGGGTGGGAGCGGACTGGCAGGTTTTACTTGTGCCGCCTTTGGGCAAGCTCCTCGATTAGCTCAAAGTTGGCTTGTTTCGTAGCTTCAAGAGTCCTGATTATTTCGTCTTGCTGCTTCGAGGTAAGTCCATCGAATAACTGCAAGAGCACGACCTGTCGCGCCGACAGATCACCTGGCACGTCGCTGTCGTTGGAGGCGCTGTCTTGATGCTTTACGTCTGTTTCCATGCGTAGATAGGCCGGATCGACGTCCAGCGCTTTCGCAATATCCAGCAGGCTTTCTCCGTACCCCCTGATCCCCGATTCTATATTGCCAATTGTTCCTTGGGTCAAGCCGGCCCTTTGCGCAAGCTGCGCTTGCGTTAGTTGCTTGGCTTTTCGGGTGGCGCGAAGCCGTGCGCCCAAGGTTTCTTTGTTCATTCGCGGATTAAATCACTTGTGTGAATCACTTGGGTGTTGACTAAATTATCACTGCAGTGATTAAATGCCGCCATGAAACCACTCGACAAAGCCATTGATATTGCGCGGGGAGTGTCCAGGCTGGCGGACCAGATTGGCGTTGGGCAGTCCGTTGTTAGCAATTGGAGAAGGCGCGGCACGTTGATTGAGCCGCTGCTCTGCGCTCGGATTGAAAAAGTCACCCGAGGTGAGGTGAAGCGGCAAGACCTGCGCCCCAAGGATTGGCACGAGATCTGGCCTGAGCTCGTGGCGAGCGGCCCCATTACCCGTCGCGATGAGCCCAGCGATGCAGGCCAGGGTGCGAGGTAGCGATGCCTTCGCCCAGCGAAAAAATACTCAAGTTGTCGCCAGGCCTGAGATCGCTTGCTAGTAAGCGGAATAGCGAGTCTGCCGATGCACGAGACTCGCCCACGAATGCGACGGATGCAGAGGTCGAGCAAATCGCCTCGCTGTTCTGCAGGGTGGTTCGGACTGCTCGCGTTACCTGCACGGCTACCTCGGACAAGTTGGCCCTGGTGACTTTGGCCGCGAAGTGGATGAGAACTAAGTATCTGTCGGCCTTCATGCCCGTTCCCTCATGCTTTTTGAATGATGGGGCGAAGCATATGACTGCCAGGCAATCAAGAAAACCACAATGAAAGGGAATGGATTGTGAAATTCAAGCCGAAGCACGAACGCAAATTTTGGCGTATGGCTGGTGCAACTCCAGTGGCTTCCAGGCAATTTAATGACGGCATGGCCGAGGTGGCGCGTCTCTTCCAGGCATTGCAACCGAGGCTCACAGTCAACGTCGATGACAAGCAATACCGGCATTACAGGGGGGCCGACCGTCAATCTCGGATACCAGCTGTCTATGTGCCTGCGTCCTGGCGCAATACGACGCCTGTAGACGATGGTGCCAATGAAATCGGTATCGGCTTCGAGACTCGCGACGGCATTGTCCGGTTGTGCCTGAGCATGGATTCAGCGGAGTGCCTTGTTGCCAGCGTGGCCGACTACATCAACAGCTATACGTGCCGAACCCATACCGATGGGGCGGCCGCAGTTCCAGAAAAAGAGATTAGAGCGGCCGATGGAATCCGCCGGCAGTTTCAGCCGACGGTACTGCCACATGCTTGGTATGAACAGGTCTCGATTGATCAGACCGCTGTTCTCAGTGGAACAGCGTGCCGATCAGATCCTCCTGATCCTTCGCCGATCGAAGCCCACGAGCGATGTGACCCAAAACCATCTGAATAACTTCTCGGTGAGGAATCTCCTGTGGGAGAGCGTGTGCTGTCGCATCGTAGTGAGCAGATAGCGCTTCCTTGTCGAGAACGCCTGCTTTGTGAAGGCAGTCAGCAAGCGTGACGATGGCCGTTTCGCAGCCACCAATCAGCCCAACAAGTTTGTCTAGTTGTTGCTTTTCCATGGGAAGTCCTTTCTTTGGTTGACGCTGTGGGGCTTCAATCATACGACAGAGGGGACTTCCCGCCTAAATATGAGGGAGTACTTGTGAATTTACGTCAGGCACATCAGGGAATGATTGACGCATTCCCAGGAGGTTGGGACGCCATGGCCGCAGCTTTGGGCATGACGCGGGATGCGCTCTCCAACCGCGTCTATGAGCGCAAGGGCCAAGCGGTACGCACGCAGCACTCGTTGGAGATGCAGGCATTCACTAGTACCACGCTCTTCGCTGAAGCCATTGCGGTCGCGAGCGGTGGTGTATTCGTCAAGCTGATCACGCCTGGCAGCGTCGACCGCGAAGACCTGCATTCGAAGTTCCAGGAGCTGTGGGCGCGTCTCGGCGAATTGTCTCGGGCGTACACCGCCTATACCGATGACAACCACATCGATGCCCGTGAGAAGGCCGACCTGCAGCGCATCTCCAACGAGATTCAGCGCACTATGCAGGAACTCATGGCGCTCATGTTCCAGATCTATTGCAGTCACGAGCAGGAGCCGGTGAGTGGAGCTTGAGGACTTCGATGCGGTCAATGCGGCCGCGCTGGCCTCGCTGGATTCGCTGCTGGCTCAATGGTTTCCAAACGGCGTTGTTGATGGCGCCGAGTTTTGCATTGGTTCCCTTTCCGGCGAAGCCGGCAAATCTTTGCGTGTTCGCCTGAAAGGCGAAAAAGCTGGTTTTTGGTCTGATTTTTCCATGGACGGCGAAGCCGGCCGTGATCCTATTTCGCTCTACGCTGCGAAGGAATCCATCTCCCAAGGAAAAGCTTGTGCTCACCTCGCTCGCGAGCTGGGCATCGCTATTCACGGCGCAGATAAGGTCAAGAGGATTCCCAACGGAACTCCGCATTTGCCACAGAAATCAGCGCCTGCGCAAGCCGGCAAAGGGGTAGGAGCACCTCCGAAGGAGAAGAAATCCACTAGTTCCTGGTGCCCGATTCTGCCTATTCCCGAGGCGGCGTTACCGTATCCCGTCGCTCATCCAGTGCGAGGGCGGCCGCAGATGGTTTGGGAGTATCGGGACCAGCAGCGGCAGCTTTTAGGCATCGTTTGCCGGTTTGTCACATCGAACGGTGGCAAGGAAGTTTTGCCATGCGTCTACGCGCAGGATGAGAACACCGGCAACAGGAAATGGCATTGGATTCAGTGGCGTGAACCACGGCCCCTTTACCTTCCTCAACCGCTCAGGGACGGCTTCCCTGTTTTGGTGGTTGAGGGAGAGAAGTGCGCTGACGCGGCTAGGGCCGCTGTGGGCGACGCGTGGGATGTCGTGTCCTGGCCAGGTGGTGGGAAGGCGGTCAAGAAAGTTGATTGGTCGCTGCTGCGCAACCTTCCTCGGCGCACCCTGTTTGCAGCGACGACGAACGAAGGGCAGTACTTCAAAGACCCAACAGGCAGCCGCCGGTTCTGGCCTGTGAAATGTGGTCGCGTCGACACGGTCGGCCTGGCCGAGGTGAGGGACCAGTTGTTCGGTGAAGCCGTCGCGATGTGGCGCAAAGGGGTTAAGTGGTACGCCACACGTGACCAGGATGTCCGCCTGATCATGCCGGCGCAGGATGATCGCGAGATCCCTGACCAATGGATCGGGCGGCTGTACGACTACGTAGAGGGAATTGATGCCGATGGCAATTCTGTGAGTGTTCGGAAGCTGGATCGTGTGACTGCGCGTGAGCTGCTTACGCGGGCTCTCCACATCGAGATCGGCAAGCTCTCGCAGTCGAAGAACGAGACCATGCGCATCTCGGCGTGTATGCGCAAGCTGGGGTGGGAAAAGGAGCGTGATCCGAATGGGGCGCGGGAGTATTTCTACGTGCGTCCGAAGCCTGCTGTTGTCGAGCCAAAGATGGCGGAGGAGGGCGATTATGCGATCCCCTTCTAGCGTTGTGTTGTGTTGCCGAGTATCATCCTGCCAGGGATCGTGCGTGCAAGTTGCGCGTGCGGAAAAGGCGATGATTCTCGTCTCACCTCCCAACCTCGTCCAACCCTTCATTTTGAAGGTTGGACGGCTGAAAGCCGCCACCATAGCGGCTTCGCCAACCTCCCAACCTTTTTTGCACATTCGCACGCACACGTGCGCATACGCGCGCACGCGTAGGGACTTCCTTTTCCTTTTTTTATTTTCAAATCCATTCAAAAGTAGGTTAGCGAGGTTAGGAGGTTGGCAAAGCCGCATGGGTATTGGCTTTGCGCCGTCCAACCTTGCCGCCAACCTTTTTTTGTTCGAGGGGAGGTTAGTCGGATGAGCGATCTGCGTCAGGAAATGCCAATGGTCGCCAGCATGATCGACGACCTGCGAAGGGAGCATGGCCTGCTTCCGGTTGATCGCCAGATAAGGCGGTCGCTCCGAGGGGAACCGGTCTTTTACGCCCAGGAGAATGGCTCGCACATTGGAACGCCTTTGAAGCGAGGCACCGTTGAGATCTATTGGGACGAACGCGGCATTAGCCAGGAGCGCGAGATTGTGCTTCCACCCGTCTACATCGAAATCGTCATCGAATCTGGCAGCAAAGATCTGCGCGTCATGAATCGGTGGCTTGGTAAGCAACTGCCGCCGGCATCGCCCGGCAATAACAGCGACAAGTGAGGGAAAACATGAACACGGTTTTTGGGATCGATATCAACGATTTGTTCCGCAATGAGCATGAGGCGCTCAAGTTCGCCTTCAACTTCCAGAGCCAGCAATATCCTTTGTCGCCGATGTCCAAGCTGGGGAGTCTGGAGGCGTTGGGTCAGGGCAAGGGCTTGGTGTCGACTGACGGTGCGGCTCAGGCCGGCATGATACGCAAGAAGCTTGACCGCCTGGGTGAGGCTCACAGGCATTGCCTGGTAGCGCGTTTCTCGCCCAAGTACGATGTTTGCCCATGCTGCCAGGGTGAGCCGTATCCCCTTCGCGTAGTCCAGATGGGCGGCCTGGTGCTGGTGGCGGGGATCGACGTCCAGGACAACCGCTTCGAGGTGGTGGTTTGGGCGGTTGGACGCGGCGAGGAGATGTGGGTGGTGGACTACATGGTCCTGGCAGCGAACCCCGCGGTACCGGCTGACTGGGAGAAGCTGTCCTTCTATATGGAGACGCGGTTTCAGCACATGGCGGGCGGGACGCTGGGCGTCGAGGGGTACACCATCGATACCGGTGGCCACTTCACGCACCAGGCCTATGCTTGGGCGCGGATGCAGCAGGCGAAGGGGCGGCGCTGCTTTGCGAGCAAGGGTGACTCTCGCCTCGGCGGGCCCGTGAAAGGGCGTTCGTCTCTGCAGGACGTGAACTATGCAGGCAAGGTGATCAAGAGCGGCATCAAGCTCTGGCTGGTGGGCACCGACACGGCAAAGGATCTGATCTTCGGGCGGTTGAACGTGACGCAGTCGGGGCCAGGATGCCTGCACTTCTCGCAGGATCTGCCCGCCGAGTTCTACCACCAGCTGACGGCGGAGGCGCGCGTCAAAGTGCGCACGGTCTCCGGCGAGCAGTATCGCTGGGCAAAGATGCGCCTGCGCAATGAGGTGCTGGACTGCACGGTGCTGGCTCTATTCTCCTCGCACATGCTTGACCTGCATCGCTATACCGAACGCATGTGGGAGCGCCTGGAGGCCGCAGTACAGCCTGCAGTCGCTGACATGTTTGCATCGCCGCCACCGGCGCCCATGACATCGGCCGGTCCGGCCGAGTCGATAGAAATCAATAATCCACCCGCGCGGGTGCAAGTACCTGCACCGATGCCGCCGCCGTCCTCTGGTGGGCGGCGGGTTCGCTCGCGCGGGATTGAACGATAGGAAACGATATGTCCGGTATCACTCTGGATCAGGCCCAGGCCCAGCTGGCCGCATGGCTGGCCGCCAGCCTGGCCGTCTCGCAGAACCAGGAGTACACCATCGGTACGCGCAAATTGCGCCGCGCTGATGCCGCCGTGATCAAGGAACAGATCACCTACTGGCAGGGCATGGTGGCTCAGCTCTCGGCCGTTGCCTCCGGGCGCCGCCGCAGTCTGAACATCAGCTATGGGGTGCCGCGATGAGCGCCCGAGGCAAGTTGGATCTCGCGCCCAACGTGATCGATAAGGTCGTTTCGTACTTTGATCCCGTCGCGGGCACGCGCAGGATGCAGGCACGCGCACACATGGCGATCGCGGGATCTTATGTGGGTGCGGATCGCAGCCGGCGAAGCTTTCGCAACTGGTTCACCTCGGGCAAGAGTGCCGACGAAGACCTGCTGCCGGATCTGGCGACGCTTCGGGAAAACTCGCGAGATCTGATCCGCAATGCTCCTCTGGCCGGTGGCGCGATCAATACCGTGGTGACCAATGTCGTCGGGACCGGTCTGGCTATGCGGCCGGCCATTGATGGCGAGGCCCTCGGGATGAGTGAAGAGCAAGTGCAGGCGTGGCAGCGATCGGTCACCCGCGAGTATCTGCTTTGGGCTGAGAACCCGCTGGAGTGCGACTCGACTGCCACACAGAACTTCTACGATCTGCAGGATCTTGCCTTCCGCTCGGCGTTGATCAACGGCGACGCATTCGGGGTACTGCCATCGAACCAGGTGGCGCACTGCCTCTATGCGACGAAGGTGCAGGTCATTGAGGGTGATCGTGTGATGACGCCCCCGGACTTGGTCACGAAAGGTAACGTCTTCGGCGGGATTGAGCTGGACGACTTTGGCGCGATGACCGCAGTGCATGTCTGTGATCAGCATCCGGGCAGCGTGCGGATCGGGAAGAAACCGACCTTCACACGGATCGCCGCACGTGGCTCGCAGACCGGGCGCCGGAATGTGGTCCATCTGTTCAAGCGCTTGCGGCCGGATCAGCACCGTGGGGAGCCGTATTTGGCGGCGGTGATCGAGCCGCTCAAGCAGTTAGACCGCTACACCGAGGCCGAGATCATGGCGGCCGTGATCTCGGGGATGTTCACTGTCTTCATCGAACATGAGGCGGACCAAGATCAGCCGGCTCCGATCTACGATGACAACAAAGAGAAGGCGGCACCGGAGCTGGCGCTCTCGTCGGGTGCGATTATTGACCTGGCCAAGGGCGAGAAGGTGAACACGGCCAATCCCGGCCGGCCGAATGCCCAGTTCGATCCGTTCGTGATGGCCATCCTGCGCCAGATTGGCGTCAACCTGGAGCTGCCGTTCGAAGTGCTGATCAAGCACTACACCGCCAGCTATAGCGCCGCACGGGCAGCGATGTTGGACGCCTGGAAGTTCTTCCGGGTACGGCGTGCCTGGTTGGCGTCGAACTTCTGCCAGCCAATCTATGAGACTTGGCTTGCCGAGGCGGTCGCCATCGGCCGCCTCAGCGCGCCTGGCTTCTTTGCGGACGCCGGATTGCGCCGTGCCTGGTGCCAGGCGGTGTGGCTGGGCGACGGTCCCAGCAGTTTGGACCCGCTGAAGGAAGCCAGTGCCATCGAGAAGCGTGTCGATATCGGCGTGACGACGTTGGAGGAAGAAGTGGCGGCCTACGACGGCGGCGACTGGGAGACCAAGCACAAGCAGCGCGTGAAGGAACAGCGGATGCGCCGCGAAGGCGGTCTGTTGGACGCGGCGCCGAGCACTCCTCCGCCGGATTTGCCGCCGGATCCAGATTGATTCTTGAACCCTGACGGGCCTCGCATTGCGGGGCCCTTTTTACTTCCAAGTCATGAAACTGATCGAAATCCTCACCAGTCCCTGGGCGATTCAGCCGGAAAAGCTGTGCGAGATCCAGGGCATCTACGCTACGCATCTGCGCGGCGAGAAGATCGACATCGAGGCCATCGAAGCGCGCCTGAATCGGCCCCTATCGAGCGAGCAGCAGGACTACGAGATCCGGGATAACGGTGTCGCGGTCCTGTCGGTGGACGGCGTGATCGCACCGAAGGCCAATCTCTTCACCCGCGTGAGCGGCGGCGCCTCGGCCCAGCTGCTCATCAAGCAGGTCGAGTCGGCCATCGCCGACCCGCGCGTGAGCGGCTTGGTGCTGGCGGTGGACTCGCCTGGAGGCAGCGTGCTGGGTACGCCCGAGCTGGCCGCCACCATCCGCGAGCTGTCGGCCGAGAAGCCGATCGTCACCGTCTCCGAGGGCACGCTGGCCAGCGCTGCGTATTGGTTCGGCTCTGCCGCCAACGCGGTCTACATCAGCGGCCCGACCGTCAATGTCGGCAGCATCGGCGTGGTGATGACGCATGACTACAGCCCGCGCGCGACCGGTGGCCAGGCCACCGAGATCACGGCCGGCCGCTATAAGCGGATCGCCTCCAGCGTGGCCCCGCTCACCGCCGAAGGTAAGCAGTACCTGCAGGACCAGGTGGATCACATCTACTCGGTCTTTGTGGATGCCGTAGCCGATCACCGGGGCGTTGCTGCCGAGGATGTGGTGCAGCACATGGCCGATGGCCGCGTGTTCATCGGTCAGCAGGCGGTTGACGCCGGCTTGGTAGATGGCATGGCCACCGTGGACGCCATCGTGCAGCAGATGGCGGCCGATCCAAACCAGTTTTCAGCGCGTCGCGTCGCTCAAATCGCGGCGAAATCCAATACTGCAGCCGGCGCCGGTGGTGCGCTGGGCGGCAGTACTTCTCCAACTGTGGCCAGCGCCGGTGCTGCGAAGAGCCACGATCCTATCCATGAGGAAAATGAAATGCCCGACCCCGTTGCAACCGTTCTGACCCGTGAAGCGCTGGAGCGCGATCACGCCCCGTTGTATGCGCAGCTGCGTACCGATTTCATGGCCGAGGGTGCCGCCAGCGAGCGCCAGCGCATCCTGGGCATCGAGGCGCACTCGATGCCGGGCCATGAAGCCCTGATCTCGACCTTGAAGGCGGACGGCAAGACCACTCCGGACCAAGCCGCCGCCCAGGTGCTGGGCGCCGAGAAGACGAAGCTGGCCGCCATGGCGACCAATCTGAAAGGCGATGCGCCTGCTCCTGTGAAGCCGACCGACGATCCGCAGGCAACCTCGGCCAAGAAGCCGACCCATGAGGCGATCGCCGCACGTGCGCAGGAGATCGTGACGGCAGAAAGCAGCGCCGGTCGCCGCATTTCCTATGCCCAGGCGGCGGCCCGCGCCAACAACGAACTGTCCGCAGCCTGATCGGCGGACGGCCTACTTCCTCCAATTGATCGAAAGGAACCGCAATGCGCGTCCCCAATACCGTACTCAACTACACGGCCGAAACCGCCCTGGCCAAGTTCCGCATCGTCTGCTACGGCGCCACCGATGGCTCCGTGAAGCAGGCGGCGGCCTCCACCGATCTGATGATCGGCGTCACTGAAGGTTTTGCCTACGCTGCCGGCGATCGCGCCGACATCGTGCGCAGCGGCCCGGCCGAGATCGAGTTCGGCGGCCCGGTTACCCGTGGCCAGCCGCTGACCTCTGACGCACTCGGCCGCGCCGTCGCCGCTGCTCCGGCCGCCGGTGTCAATGCCCGGATCATCGGCTATGCCGAGGTCTCGGGCGTCCTGGGCGACATCGGCAGCGTGTACGTCGGCGCCGAGATGATCCAGGGCTAAGCCTTCCTGGTCTCAATCGCCTCTTTCATTCCCATTCCTATTTAGGAGCAAAGCATGAGTGCAGCAGCACCGTTTCCCATCAATCCGGCGCTCATTCGCGCCATCGTCATTGCCTACAGCAACACCAAGCTGATCGCCGACTCGGTCATGCCACGCGTGCCGGTGGGCGCCCAAGACTTCAAGTACATGCGCCAGAACATGGCGGACCAGTTCACCGTCCCCGAAACTCGCGTGGGCCGCAAGAGCGCCCCGAACCAGGTGGAGTCGATCGGTGACCTGATCCCGGCCAGCGTGTTCGAATACGGCCTGGACGAAGTCGTGCCGGTGGTGGACATCAAGAACGCCCCCGACGGCGTGGATCCCATCGCCAACGCGGCGGAGTTCGTCATGAAGCTGATCCTCCTGGATCGCGAGGTCCGCGTGGCCAATACCGTGTTCGCGCCCGCCAACCACGTCAACAAGCTGACCCTGTCGGGCACCTCGCAGTGGTCCGACTACAGCAACTCGGACCCGATCACGGCGCTCCTGACCGCGCTCGATGTGCCGGTGATGCGTCCGAACGTGATGACCATCGGTCGTGCCGCCTGGACCAAGTTGATCCTGCACCCCAAGACCATCGACTACGTGAACGGCAAGGGCGGCATGTCCGGCGGCGTCTCGCGCCAGCAACTGGCCGATGCACTGGAACTGGATGAGATCCAGGTGGGCGAGGCCTTCGTCAACACCGCGAAGAAGGGCCAGACCGCGAGCTATCAGCGTGCCTGGGGCAAGCACTGCGCGCTGACCTACCGCGAGACGCCGACCGAGGCGAGCCGCTCCACCACCTGGGGCTTCACTCCCCAGTTCGGCGAGCGCATCTCGGACACGATCTACAGCAAGGACTTCGGCGGCCTGGAAGGCGGTTACAAGACCCGCGCTGGCGAGCGCGTCACCGAGGTGGTGAGCGCCCCGGACCTGTCCTACTTCTTCCAGAACGTCGTCGCGTAAGCGCGCGCCTGGATTCAAACTGCGGCTCGCCTGGCGGGCCAATTTTCTATCCCTGAATAGGAGTCAACATGAAACTGCAAGTGAACTGGCAGCTGGAGCATAACGGCACGGTCTACCCGGCCGGCGCCACCATCGAGCTGGACGAGAAGAAGGACAAGGCCACCATCGAGCAGCTGACCGGCCTGGGTGTGGTCACCGACCCGTCCGTCAAGTCTGCCGAAGCGCAGTAAGCGGCCGTGTTCGCCGAAGATCTGGACGTCTTCTTCGCCGATATGGGCAAGCCCGTTGTTTGGGCGCCCAGCGGTGGAGCAGAGCAGACCACGATGGGCCTCGTCGATGCGCCGGATGTGTTTGCGCTGTCCGAGCATCTCGTCGTCGCGAACGTCGCCGAGCTGACGTATCCCGCCGGTAAGCTGGTCGGCCTGGATGAGGATGATTTCATCCAGGTCGGTAGCGTGCGCTACCGCGTGCGACAGATCCCCCGGCGGGTCGACGACGGTGAACTGATGAAAGTGCTGATCTCGGAGGCCTGACATGCACACTCGCAAGAAAATCCGGTTGGCTGTGCAAGAGAAGCTGGCAGGGCATCCGCTGCTGGAGAAGCTGTTCCTGGCTCGCACCCGGGCGGCTAGATCGGAGGATCTGCCCTTTGCCAACATCATCACCGGTGCCGAGGTCACCGAGGATCTGTCGGACCAGTACCAGGAGCAGCGCACGGTGCAGGTCTACGTGCAACTGTATGCCCTGAACGGTGCGGCTGTGGTCGATGAGCTGGACGACCTGGCCGACGTGGTCGAGCAGCGGTTGATCACGGATCCTTACCTCGGTGGCATCTGCCAGTCGCTCCGGTACAAGGGGAGTCAGCCGGACTACGAGAGCGCAGCCGATCTTGAGGCGGCGCTCCTCACGATGACCTATGAATGCGTCTACATCTGGCAGCCAAGTGTCGAGGGCGACGACCTGCAGAAGGTGGCCGTCGAGATTGACATGGCCTCGCCGCGCAATGATCCGCCATTGCCGGTCGGGCCGGACGGTCAGGTTGACGCCTCCGCAACAATCAATTTCCCACAATAGGAGCAACGCAATGAAGATCTATCCCGTGCCAGGGAGGACCGTTCGCGACCCCGTCACGCACCGCGAGGTCGCGGGCGAGACCGAGGTCAATGAGAACGATGCTTTCTGGATCCGCCGACTCGCCGACGGCGATGTCAGCACCGAGCCGCAGGCAGAAGGTGAAGCTGGTGGCGTTGCAGATGGTGGAGGTGAGCAATGAGTGACGGTTCCATTTCCTTCAACCAGATCCCGGTGGATCTGTTGACGCCTGGCCAGTACGTCGAATTCGACAACAGCAAGGCGATCAGCTCGCCGGTGAACATGCCGCAGCGCATCCTGCTGATCGGCCAGTCGCTGGCCACCGGTAACGGCGCTGCCAACGTTCCTCTGCAGGTGAGCGGCAAGACGGCGGGTATCGCTGCCTTCGGTCGTGGTTCGATTGGCGCGGCGATGATTGCCTCGCTCTTCGACGTCACCGACACCATCGAGACCTGGATCGTCCCGATCCCGGACAACGGCGCGGGCACGGCGGCGACTGGCACCATCACGATTACCGGATCTGCAACGCAAGGGGGTACGCTGAATCTGTATATCGGCGAAGACGTGGTGCAGGTCGCGGTTGCCACCACCGATACCGTTGCAGTCATCGCCGCGGCTCTGGCTGCTGCGATCAATGCCAAACCGGATCTGGTGGTGACCGCTGCCAGCGCTGCCGGCGTGGTGACCGTCACTGCGCGCCACAAGGGCACGCTCACCAATGATCTGATGATGCAGCTGAACTATTACCCGATGTCCGAGGCGACTCCGGCCGGTCTCGGCGTGGCTATCGTCCAGATGAGCGGTGGTACGGCTGATCCGAGCATTGCGACCGCTCTGGCCAACATCGGCGCAGTGCAGTACAACACCATCATCATGCCGTTCAACGATGCCGCCAACCTGGCGCTGATGGAGACCGAGCTGAACAACCGCTGGGGGCCGCTGTACCAGAACGATGGCCATTGCCATTCGGCCGTTCGCGGCACGGTGGGCTCCCTCAATACGCTGCTGTCCGCGCGCAACAATTCGCACATCACGCTGTGGACCTGCGAAACCGGTGGTGAGCCGGGCCCAGTATGGGAGAAGGCGGTGCTGGCCGGTGCGGTCTCGGCGTACTACCTGGCGATCGATCCGGCCCGTCCGCTGCAGACGCTGGTGCTGCCCACGCGTCTGCCGGCGCCGGCTGCGAAGCGGTGGCTGCGCTCCGAACGCAACAACATCCTGTCCTATGGCGGCGCGACGACGGTGGTGGACAACGGCGGCAACGTGGTGATCGAGCGCGCGGTGACGAATTACAAGACCAATGCGTCCGGTACGGTGGACCCGAGCTATCGGGACATCGAGACCATGTACACCCTGTCGCTGATGCGCTACCAGGTGCGTGCGCGCATCGCCCAGCGTTTCCCGCGTCACAAGCTGGTGGATGACACTACGCCGGTGGCGCCGGGCCAGGCGGTGGCCGCGCCCAAGGACATCAAGGCAGAGTTGATCGCCCTGGCTCTGGATTGGGTGGACGCCGGCATCATGGAAAACCCTGATCAGTTCAAGTCGGATCTGCTGGTGGTCCGTAACAAGAACGATCGCAACCGAGTGGACGTGCGCCTGCCGCCTGATCTGGTCAACCAGTTCCGGGTGTTCGCAGCACAGGTCCAATTCCGTCTTTAATAGGAGGCTTACATGCCAGCAAAGTATTTCGGGCGCGCATTCATCCGCGTCAATGGCGCGAGTATCGCCAGCCTGCCCGGCACTGCAAAGCTCAATCCGGGCGGCGTCGGCCGCAAGCCTGTCGTGGGCGACCACGGCTACCTCGGCTGGACTGAGACACCGGCCCATGCCGAGATCGAATGCGATATCGCGGTCAATGCTGATACCGATATCGTGGGATTGAACGCGATGACCAATGGCTCCATCGTGTTCGAGTGTGACTCGGGCCAGCAATTCATCGTGCGCGGTGCTGCTCTGGAGTCCCCGATCAGTCCGCAGGCGGGCGATGGTAAGGCGTCGCTCAAGTTCATCGGTGCACCGGCGGAGCAAGCATGAGCTACGATCAATTCTACGAGCGCCAACCGAACGGCCCGACCGCCGGCCCTGTGCAGACGTCTGCACCATCGCCCACGCTGCCGCCTTCCATGGGCACGCCGGCATCGGCGCCGGTGGGCGACGGCACCGCGCCGGTGCCCGCAGGTAGCATCACGGTGGTGCAGGAAGATCGCTACGACCTGGCATTCCCGATCAAGGCGGCGGACGGTTCCGATATCACCTTCCTGAAACTGCGCCGCCTGAAGGCGAAAGAGATGAAGGGTGTCGATCCGAAGACTTCGGACGGGAAGTTCGGTGGCGCGCTGAAGTTCATCGCGGAGATGAATGGCTTGCCGGCGGACACGCTGGATGAGCTGGACGCGGTCGATGTGATCGAGCTGGTGGGGAAGGTGGCGCCTTTTTTGGTACGTGGCACTGGCGTGACGCCATCGGCCTGATCGCGCACTTCTACCACTTTCCGCCGAGTGAGATGTGGGAGATGGATAGCTGGGAGTTGGACTTCTGGGCCAATGAGGCCAGTGAGGTGATCAAGGCGCAACAGCGGATGCAGGGCTCGTCTTGACGGTCAGGGCATTCTGTTAGAATGGGCCGATGGAAAAACCCGCCAAACCTAAGAAGGAAGTGCCCGGTCGCATGACAGGTCTGGTCGGCCTGCTGGCATTCGGTGCCGGTGCTATCGGGCTGATTCCTGCAGTGCTAGGGCTGATCCTGGTAGCCAGTATCGCCTGGCTCGGTCTGCGCTTTGTGATTGGCCTCTTCGGCATCCTCTTCTCCTGACGTAACGCAACTCTGACAAGCCCCGCCTGGGAAACCCGGCGGGGCTTTTCTTTTGCCCGCGAGAATCGAATGGGAACGCAACAGACAAAAACAGAGCTGGTGATCTCGGCCATCGACAAGGCCTCGACCACCCTCAATGAGATCGGCGCCAAGCTGGAAGGCATGATTAAGCCGGCCGGCGATCTGCACTCGGCCTTTGGCAAGCTGTACGACGCCACGGGCCTGGGCAAGGTCAAATCCGCGGTCGGCGCACTGTCCAAGTCGCTGGTGGGACTGGCTGTCACTACGGTCGGGATCGGCGGTGTGTATGCCGGCACGGTCGGGGAGATCCTCCATTTCGGGGTCGCAGCGGCCGAGGCCGCTGACAGCGTCGGTGACCTGGCCGAGAAATACCAGATCAACGCCCAGCGCCTGCAGGTGTTCGGCGAGCTGGTGAAGGAAGATGGCGGCACCATGGAAGACGCCGCCGCCGCCATGGGCAAGCTGAAGAAGGCAATGGGCCTGGCGCTGGCCGGTGGGAAGGAGCAGCAGCAAGCCTTCGCGGGCGTCGGAATCTCCATGGCGCAGCTGAAGGGGATGAAGCCCGAGGAGGTGATCGAGCGCATGGCCGATGCCTTCAAGGGCTCCAATAAGGACATTGCCAAGCAGGCGGTCCTGCTGGAGCTGATGGGCAAGTCTGGCGAGATCATGATGGGCACCATGAACCGTGGTGCTGATGGGATCCGTGAGAAGTATGAACAGATGACGGCGGATGGCCGGATCTTCACGGATGACCAGCTGCAGCAGGCCGATTCATTCGACAAGATGTGGAAGCGGCTCCAAGGCACGTTCGAGGGCATCAAGAACTTCCTCGGTCTGAAGCTGGCCGAGAAGCTGCAGCCGATGTTCGAGAACATCCAGAAATGGACGGTGGCCAACCGTGGCCTGATCGAGAGCAAATTCGACGCCTTCCTGGAGAAGCTGCCGGCGATCATCGAGATCGGTGTGCAGTTGTTCCAAGGCCTCTGGCAGGTGGCGCAGAAGGTCGGCGCAGTCTTCAAGTCGCTCAATAGCGCCTTCGGGCCGACAGTCTCCACGCTGTTGATGCTGGGCGGTCTCATGTCGCCGGTGTTGCTGGCCTTCGGGCAGTTAGGCTGGGCGCTGGGTGTGGCGGCTGTCAAGTTGAGCGTCTTCGCCTGGACGATGTTGCCGGCGGCGATGAGCGGACTGCAGGCGCTGTGGGGCGTGATGCTTGCAAATCCAATCGGGCTGATGATTGCGGGTGTGGTCGCTTTCGGCGTGATCATCTACAAGAACTGGGACAACATCGTTTCCTATGTCAGCGGTGCATGGGATCGGATCAAGGGCGTCTTCGATGTCAACTTCTTCAGCGGCATGATCCAGGTCTGGCTGGAGGGATGGCAGGCGCTGGCCAACGGCATCCTGGGGATCCTGAAGACGATCTTGCCTGACCGATTGATGCCGGACGCCATGAAGGACTTCAAGTTCACCTTTGCCACCGACCGGGCCAGCAACATCACGGCCGCCCAAGCCGCCAGCGCCGGCAAGACGGAGGTCGGCGGCACGCTCAAGATCCAGCTGGAAGGGGCGCCGGCGAAGGTGACCGAGCTTAAGCGTGCCGGCAATGCGATGGACATCGATGTCACGGCCGGCCTGGCCATGATGTAAGGGAGAAACCACATGGCATGGCGAGATAACTTGCGCCAGGCGAGTTTCCGAGGCGCGAAGTTCAACGTCGACGGATCCAGCCTGAGCGCCGGCCGCCGTATTGCGCGGCACGAATATCCGCAGCGCGACATTCCCTATGCGGAAGACATGGGACGGCGGGCACGTGAGTACAAGGTGGATGCCTTCGTGCTGGGTGATCCGGCGGCCGACAACGACTATATGGTCCCGCGCGATGCCTTGATCGCCGCGATCGAGAAGGCAGGCCCTGGCCAGCTGGTGCACCCGTACTACGGCACGGTCTCGGTGACCGTGTTCGGTGAGGTGCAGATCACCGAGTCATCGCGCGAAGGCGGGATGGCAAAGTTCTCGATCACCTTCCTCGAGGCGGGAAAGCAGGAAGAGCCGAAGACCTCGGAGGACACCGAGGCCAAGCTATCTCAGCAGGTCGGAGTGTGCGATGCGTCCTTCGAGAAAGATTTTGCTGACAACTTCTCGGTGGACGGGATGCCGGATTTCGCAGTCGATGATGCCCTCGGCCAGGTGGACAATCTCATGGCACTGCCGGATGTCGATCTCGGTGCTTTGGATTGGATACGGGCGGATCCGACGTCGGTGCTCACGTCACTGCTGCCTGAGAACCTGCGCAGCAGCCTGGATGCACCCCTGTCGCTGGCAAAGGGCGTGCTCGGGCTGATTGGTGGTGCGCAGCGCTGGCTCTCCTTCTTCAGCTTCTCCGAGGGGCTGGCGTCTTCGGCCTCAGCTGTCAACGCGACAACGGCGTCACGAATCGCCGTGGTGCGCAATCAGACGGCCTTCAGTGACCTGGTGCGCGGTAGCGCGACGTCCAATCGGATCTACGAACTGGCCACAACGCAGCCGGCCACGACTGCGGAGGCGCAGGTGCTGCGCTCGGAGATTGTCCAGCGGGCCGATACCATCCTTTTCTCGGACAAGGTCAGTCAGGCGACCAGCCAGGCGGTGGTGCAGCTTCGGACGGTGGCTCTGCAGCACCTGGCCAGCAATACGGTTGCGCTGCCGAGCCTGGTGTCGGTGACGCAGCAGCAGGTCCGGCCGGCCGTCGTGCTGGCGCATGACTTCTACGGAAATGCCTGGTACGCCCAGGGAAGGGCGGATGACCTAGTCAGCCGCAACTCGGTGGCGCATCCCGGCTTCGTGCCGGCCGGGCGCCCCCTTCAATTTGTTTCGGAGTGACGATGGCAGATTCCAATTTGCTGACCTTGCGGGTCGGCGGCCAGATCTATGGCGGCTGGAAGGGCATCAACGTGCGAACCAGCATCGAGCAACTGGCCGGTAACTTCGAGTTGGCGCTTACTGAGCGCTGGCCAGAGCAGCCGGTGGACTGGGTGATTGCCCCCGGAGAATTCTGCGAGATCCTGATCGGAGACGACGTGGTGATCACGGGTTACGTCGATGTCGTGTCAGTAACTTATGACCAGGGCAGCCACGAGATCAAGGTGACGGGCCGGGACAAGGCCGGCGACCTTGTGGACTGCTCGGCACCGACAACGGCCTTCGCTGGGCAGACGCTGGAGCAGATCGCCGAGGCGCTCTGTAAGCCATTCGGTATCACGATCTTCGATGAAACGGTGAGCGGCAAGCGCCTGAGCACCAAGCAGAAGAAGGCGGGCAAGAAGGGTACGCCGCCCAAGAAGACCAGGGTCAGCGGTAAGGTGCCGCGCCAGGCTTGCCAGGCCGGCGAGACAGTCTTCCGGACACTGGATAAGCTGGCTAGGACCGAAGGCGTGCTTTTCGTGTCCGACCGCGAAGGCGGCTTGGTCATCACGCGCGCCGGGCTGGGTGGCGAATGCGAGACGGTCCTGCAGCACGGAAAGAACATCCTGCAGGCCTCGTTCGAGAACAGCCACGCGGCACTTTTCAGCGAGATCACTGTGCAGGGGCAGACGGGTGCACCGGCCGCGGATCGCTTCGACGTGGTCCATGCCTCCCCCAAGGGCGCCGTCAAGCGCGCGCCGTCGAGTAAAACCGGACACAGCCAGATCGGCCGCTATCGTCCACTGATCATCGTGGCCGAGACTCAGGCTGATGCCGCTCGCTGCCAGAAGCGCGCCGAGTGGGAGGCATCCAACCGGGAAGCAAAGGCCAGGAAAGTCACCGTGACAGTGCAGGGTTGGCGGGAGGAGGCCACTGGTGAGCTGTGGGAGATCAACAAGATGGTCCGGATCCAGTGCCCCTGGATGCGCCTGGACGACTGGTGGCTGATCTCCTCGGCGAGTTTCAAGCTCGATGAGGCCGGCTCGACAACGGTGCTGCAGCTGGTCTCACGCAATGCATTCGACCAACTGCCCGAGATCCCGGATCCTGCCGGCGGCGCGGCGCAAAACCGATTCAACGTGCTGGGGAAATGATGGACATCTTGGCATTAATCAGAGAAGCGACCGCTGACTTCAAGGCAAAGATCAACCTCATGCTGGGCCGGGGCATCGTCAGCAAGGCCAACGATGGCGGCGCGATTCAGCTCATTCGCGGCAAGCTGATGGATGGTGAGGACTACGACCAGATGGAGCGCGTGCAGCAGTATGGCCTTACCTCGGTACCGAAGCCTGGCGCGGAGTTCCTCTCGACCTTCATTGGCGGTAACCGGGACCACTCGGTGATCGTGGCGGTGGATGACCGGCGGTATCGCTTGCGTGGCCTGAAGGACGGTGAGGTGGCGATTTACGACGACCAGGGTCAGAAGGTATACCTCACCCGCGCCGGCATCGTGATCGATGGTGGTGGGAAGCCGATCACGATCCAGAACACGCCCGAGGTCGATATGAATACGCCGATAGTCAAGATGGCCGGTGACCTCAAGGTGACCGGCAGCATCTCTGCAGACGGCGATATCAGCGATCACGGGAACAAGAAGATGTCGGATATGCGCGCCATTTATAACGGCCACGATCACGCCAATCCGGAAGGCGGCCGCGTCGGAAAGGACCAGGTGAAGATGTAATGGACATTGAGATCTTTTGGGACGCCGCCAATCATCGCGGCGACATCGCTGTGCTCAATGGCGACCTGGCCACGGATCACGACATCAAGACGGCAATCCTGATCTCACTCTTCAGCGACCGGCGTGCGGAGGATGACGACCCACTACCTGACGCCAGCGCGTCGAAGCGCGGCTGGTGGGGTGACGCCCTCGGCGGTGCCGGAGAAGGGCGGCGCATTGGCTCTCGCCTTTGGCTGTTGGCGCGGGAAAAGCAGCTGGCAGAGGTGGTGGCGAAGGCAAGGGAATACGGGCAGGAGGCACTGCTCTGGCTCGTCCAGGACGGTGTTGTGGATTCCGTCCAGGTCGACGCGCAGATCGTTCGCCAGGGTTGGCTTGGGCTCGCAGTCACGGTCACTCGGCCGAAGAAGGCGCCGGCCAAGTATCGCTTCGACTTCGCCTGGTCGAATATCAATCAAGGGAGGATGTAATGCCATTTGACAGGCCAACTTTGCGGGAGCTGGTAACGCGAGCGTTTGCCGATATCAACGGCCGGCTCACCGGTGCCGAGGCCCGGCTTTCGGTGGCCACGCTCAACGTGCTGGCCGTGGTGCAATCCGGTGCGGTCGACGGGCTGCATGGCCATCTGGACTGGCTCGCGGACCAGCTGATGATCGACCGCTGTGATGAAGATCACCTGGCGCGATACGCCAGCATCTGGAAGGTGCCGAGGAAGGATGCGGCACCGTCCGCCGGCTTCGCCTCGGTGAACGCCTTTGCGGCCTTGACTGTGCCTGCTGGGACGCTGATTCAGCGTCAGGATGGGGTGCAGTACAAGACCTCTGCTGCGACCAATCTGGCCGTGGGCGCCGGGTCACTTCCGCTCGTTGCCGTGGTGGCTGGGACGGCAGGGAATACGGCGGCAGGCGTGGGACTCAAACTCGTCACGCCCATCGATGGCCTGGATAGCAGCATGACCGTGGGCCCTGCCGGCATCACCGATGGCACCGAGCAGGAAACGGTCGATGCCTGGCGTGCTCGCTTGCTGGAGCGCATCCAGCAGCCGCCGAACGGCGGTACCAAATCCGACTATGAAGCCTGGGCGCTGGAGGTGCAGGGCGTGACGCGGGCGTGGGTATATCCGGGCGAGATGGGGGCCGGTACCGTGACGGTACGCTTCATGCGCGATAACGATGTGGTACCGATTCCTGACGCTGCGGCCGTGGCAGCGGTGAAGGCGTATCTGGATGCGAAGAGGCCGGTCACGGCGGAGCTGTATGTGGCCGCGCCGACAGGGGCGCCGATCAATTTCCAGTTCACGCAATTGAGCCCGAACACCCCTGCTACGCGCGAGGCGATCCGGGCGGAGCTGGCCGATCTGTTGAGGCGGGAGGCGATCCCCGGCGGCACCGTCAAGCTCTCGCATATGCGGGCAGCCATCAGCTCAGCTGCAGGCGAGGATGACTACGCACTGGCAACGCCGGCGGCGGATGTGATCAACCCTGTAGGAAGCATCGCCACGTTGGGGGTGATCACATGGCCATGACCGCTGAACATTACCAGGCGCAACTACTGGAGCTGCTGCCGTCTGGTCCTGTATGGCCTAGAGATCTGGATACCGGCCTGGCCAAGCTGCTTTTGGCCAAGGCGGATGAACTGGCCAGGGTGGACGCTCGGGCCGACCAGCTGCTCGAGGAGGCAGACCCTCGGACCACGTCGGAGCTCCTGTCGGACTGGGAGCGCGTGGCAGGTCTGCCCGATGAGTGTATGGATTTGGCACCCACGCCCGACGAGCGGCGCCAGCGCTTGCACCAGAAGCTGGCATGGCAGGGCGGGCAGTCGGTCGCCTTCTTCATCAACTTGCTTGAGGTGCTCGGTTATCCGGGCTGCACCATCGCTGAGTTTCGTCCGTTCCGGGCGAACTCCATGTGCAGTGCTTCACTGAACCAAGGCGGGTGGCGGTATGCCTGGCGAATCAATGTGCCGGGCAGCGTGACCATCCGCACCATGAACGCGACTAGTCCATGTAGCGCGCCGATTCGCCGGTGGGGAGATTCCTCGCTGGCCTGCATTCTGGCTCGCTACCGGCCGGCGCATACCGTTTTGTACATTTCCTATGGAGCTGCAGCATGAAGAGAATTTCTACGGCCACGAAGGTCGCTGACAAGTTTGGCCCGAACAAGCCCGGCTTCACCAATGGCAATGCAGTGGCCGGCCTGGCCGCGACTGATCTGGAGGCAGATTGGTTTGATCACGTACAGGAAGAAATCAGTCGCGTCATCGAGGCTGGTGGCGGGGCGGTGGATGGATCATCCTATACGCAACTGCTAACTGCAATCCAGAGCCTGATCGGTAGTCTTTCGATTCGCCAGTATTCCATCACCGCGCTGCCGGCGGCTGATGTCGGGCCGATCATTGTGAAGGAAGTCTGCGAGGTCTGGCGCTGGTCGACCAGCGCTTATTTCACAGGCTATCGCAGCCCGCTCTGCGGTCGGCCGATGGACGGGCATACAACTGCCCCGTTGGCGTCCGAGATCAGTGCAGTTGGCGGGACGTTGAGCAAGACGGCCTATGCTGGTCTCTGGGGCTATGCACAGGAGAATGGCCTTGTTTTGACGCAGGCGAACTGGACTACCAATATCGGCGGCCACTATTTCGTTGATGTGGATGCGGCCACCTTCCGGGTTCCGGATCTGCGCAATGTTTTCCGCCGTTACAGCGGGACGGACGCTGACTCGCTGGCGGCTCGGGTTCTCGGTTCGTATAAGACTGATACGTTCAAGTTACACGGTCACGGCACCGGCTATAACGTGATCAGCCTGAATGGTCTGTATGGTCCGAACAGCGGCGGCACGTTTGCTTCATCAGCGACACCGGGCACCTCGACTTTCGGGGCTGGCTCTGCAGAAACTGCGCCGAAGCATACGGTGTTTAACCCGGTCATCCATATTTGATCAGCCTCTTCCGGTGCTTTCAATGCGCCTGCTGTCATTTTTTCAAAAGGTAAACAATGAGTTCGATCACCGTATATCAAGCCGATCCGCTGGGCTTCTTCCTGTATGCGACCCACGCCTTTGAGCTGCCCCTGCAGCCGGGCGACTTCAATATTCCCTACGGCGCCTTGATCGAGGAGCCGCCGGCCGCGCCGCAAGGCTATGTTGCCCGTGTTGTTGGCAGCGGATGGCAGCTGGTAGAAGACCATCGTCAGGACCGGCTCTTCTACGTGCTGCAGCCGGCCGCTGGCGATGAGCTGGCCATCTTCGCGGAATACCCTATCGGCAGCCAGGTGGTGCTCGACGGTCAAGAACTGCGCTACGACGGTGGCGGCCCGGTACCGGCCTGGCTCATATCGCAGCTGCCGGAAAAGGGGCGGCTGCTCGTTCCGTCGCTGGAATGACCTTCCGGTAGTGCAGACGTCTGCACAGCACGGCCGCCAGCTTGGCGGCTTTTTCATTTCTTTCGGGGACATACATGCCAGAACCAACAACAGGGGCAGTGATCGGCGCCGGCTCGGGGGCGTTTGCCGTCGGCACCATCACCATTACAGGGTCATTCCTGGGACTGCAGTACGAGATGCTGCTGGCAGGGCTGGCCGGTGGCCTGGCCATGCTCTCCAGCCTGCCTCCAGTATCCCGCCCTCGGGCGGTCATGATCCTGATCACCAGCGCGCTCATGGGAGGCTACGTCGGCCCCATGCTGCACGCCTGGGCGATCCAGTCGGATGCGTTCGCCTGGTCCGGGAAGTACTCCGAAGCCACGCGCCTCTGCAGCGGCTTCCTGATCGGGGCCAGTTCGCAGACGATCATTCCGCTGGCACTGGGGTGGATGCGTACCAAATTCGGAGGGGGCAACATCAACCAGGAGCCATCCAAATGATCAAGATCCTGCTCGCTACCGACTACCTGCTGGTCGTCAACTTCCTGGCCAGCCTCGCGCTCTTCCTCCACTGCGTCTTCGCGCTGAACCGAATGAACCATCGCAGCAATCACCTGGTGCGTGCGTGGTACGTCATCTCGGCCGTGGGCGCATTCGGGGTGATCACCGGCCCGCTGTATGGCTACATCAGCCCGCAGCCGGCCGAGGTGATCTCGAACGTCGGGGTGGCCGGCCTGTTGGCCGGTGGGTGGATCTATCGCAACCGTCGTTCAACCGATATCGGAGAGCCAAGATGATACTCACGCTTGCCCAGCTCCAACGCATCATGCCCGCTTCCACGCGGGCATCGTTTTTTTTGGAGCCCCTCAACGCAGCCATGCAGGAATTCGGGATCGATACGCGCCTGCGCATGGCGGCCTTCCTGTCACAGGTCGGCCACGAGTCGGGCCAGTTCCACTTCATGGAGGAGCTGGCCAGCGGCGCCGCCTATGACAACCGGGCAGATCTGGGAAACACCAATCCGGAGGCGATCCGGATCGCGGCTGCTCACGGCTCGACGCCGGGCCGCTTCTGGAAAGGGCACGGCCCGATCCAGATCACCGGCTACCACAACCACCTGGCCGCGATGCTGGCGCTGCACGTGGATTGCGTGGAGCAGCCCCGGCTGCTGTGCGAGCCGGTCCACGGGTGTCGCGCTGCCGGCTGGTTCTGGTCGGTCAATGGCTTGGCCAAGTGGGCGGATGCCGGCGACATCGATGGCGTGAGTGACCTGGTCAACCGGGGCAAGAAAACGGTGGCCATCGGTGACGCCAACGGCTTTGCCGAGCGTAAGGCCATCTATGAGCGTGCGCTGGAGGTGATCCCATGAACAGGCTTCAGACCGTCGCGGCCGTCCTGGGCGCTGTGGTGTTGGCCCTCTGTCTGGGCCTGATTGGCGGCTACCTATGGGGTGGCCATCGCCAGGCGCAGATCGATGAGGGCAGGGCGGCTGAGGTCAGTGAGCAGCATGCGCTTGCCTTGGCCAGCGCCACCGAACGATACCGAGAGGCTGAACGTAGTGGCCAGCAGGCCGTCGCTGCGATCACGGCCGCTGCACAACAGGAGAAAGAGAATGCAAAGAAGCAAATGGATGTTTTGCGCGGTGAGCTGCGTGCTGGTGCTGTGCGCCTGTCAGTCACCGTCGACGCGGCTAGTGCAGCCGCCGCTGCCCAAGCTGCCGCCGCTGGGGATCGAGAAGCGCGAGCTGACCTTCTGCCAGCGGCTGCTGGGCGAATTCTCGATTTCGCCCTCGAAGGCGATGACATCGTGCGGGACCTCAACGCCTGCGTCGACAAGTACCACCGCGCAGAGCAAGTGATTAACGAAGCAGGACAGCAGTAAGAGTAGAGCGCCCGGCCGGTTGCTGTAACAACCGGACCGGGCCTCAATCCACTGAGTAAGCAGTGAATCAAGCCAGGGCCCTACCAGCCTCGCGAGGCGGGCAGGAGTCTACCACAACAAGGAAGGTTCACAGTGGCAACACCCAATCCCATCATTCCATGGCTCGGCGGCAAACGTCGCCTCGCCGATACCATCATCCCTCGATTCCCCGCGCATACCTGCTATGTCGAGGTGTTTGCAGGCGGCGCAGCTCTGTACTTCCTGCGCTCGCCAGCGAAGGTCGAGGTAATCAACGACGTGAACGGCGATGTGGTCAATTTGTACCGTGTCGTCCAAAACCACCTGGAGGAGTTCGTCCGCCAGTTCAAGTGGTCACTGTCCAGCAGGGAGATCTTCAAGTGGCTTCAGGACACGCCACCAGAGACTCTGACCGACATCCAGCGTGCAGCCCGCTTCTTCTACCTGCAGCAGCATTGCTTCGGCGGAAAAGTCGAGGGACAGACATGGGGCACGGCTACGACGGCGCCTCCCGTCAACCTGCTTCGGATCGAGGAGACGCTGTCGGCCGCGCACTTGCGGCTGGCTGCTGCGCAGATCGAGCGGCTCGACTGGGCAAAGTGCGTTGATCGCTATGACCGGCCCCATACGTTCTTCTACATGGACCCGCCATATCTGGAGACGGAAGGCTATGGCGTGCCATTCCCGGTGGGCGAGTACGAGAAAATGGCGTGCATGATGCGTTCGTTGCAGGGCAAGGCTATCGTCAGCATCAACGATCACCCGATGATCCGAGAGATTTTCGCCAGCTTTCAGCACGACGAGTTGAGCATTGACTACACGGTAGGCGGTGGCGGAAGGGCCACTCGGAGGGGCGAGCTATTGATTTACAGCTGGGATAGAGAAGGCGAACCTGTAGGCCTCTTTTAAAGATCGGCGAATCGGAAGCCGATATACTCGGCTTTTGTTCGCTGAGGAAGCCGATCATGAATTGATTGACTCGCAGAGTTGACACTTGCCTAGGTCATTTTTCGATGCAATTGAATAGGCACCCCGTGTAGCGGGTTGAATGGTTAAAATAACTTGAAATTTTATAGCGAGAGAGGGAAATGGCTAAGTTGCAACTAGAAGATAAGTCAGTAAAGGAATTTGTTTTCGAATTCCCTCTTTATGCTCCCTTATCTGGGAATGCTTTGCAAATTGGTGGGTTTATACAAGAAATGCGCAGCGGCGAAACGATGCGTTTCGATAGTTACTGCCCAAATTGCTGCCAAGACACGACTTGGGTTCGCGCAGAAGATCCCTTTTTGGATCATGTTAATGCCGAACTCACCGGTATGCAGCTAGCCTTCGGCCGCGCTGATGATCTTTCGCGAGTGTGGATTGATAATAGTCGGCATTACGCGGTGACTTACCAGTGCTCGCGAGTGCTGGAACATCATTTTCACGCTTATTTTGCTGTCTCATCGAACCCGACATCTGGCAACTACGAAATCGTGAAATGCGGCCAAATCCCTTCGTTACTATCGATGAAAAAGCCGCTCAAGGCTCACGAAGCTTTATTGGATAAAGAAGCTCGAAGTGAATTCCGGGAGGCGCTGTTGCTTTCCGCGCATGGCAATAATATTGCTGCGTTTCTTCATCTTAGAAGAATTTTGGAGAAGCTTGTCGATATAGCTGCCGTTGAGAAGGGGCGAGAGGATCCTAGTTTTGATGCGGTCGCATACTCGAGAGGCTCCTTTGGGGAAAAGGTTGGTTTAGTTAAAGACCGAGTTCCAGAGTTCTTAAATAATACACCGCAGCTTTATTCGATTCTGAGTGAAGGTCTGCATCAATGGAGTAACGAGAGGTGCGGTGCGGTAATCGATCTAATGGAGCTGGCCATCGATCTAATTTTGAAAAAAGTAGCTGAGGAGAAGCTAAGAAAGTCTGAAGAAGAGCGTACCAGAATTGCTCTTCAGAAACTCGCGAGCCAGATGCCAGCGCGCCCGACATAGGGGGCATTATTGGTTCTGACTTTTAAAGTGTCAAAAATAAGCTTTGCGCTATGCAACGGCCGTGACTATCTAATTCTGAACGGTAGATAAAGGCCAAACCTATCCCCGCAAACAGCGATATAGACGGCTCGGCTACTGACTTAAGTAGTCGAGCCGTTGCCATTTGAAGCAACGCTCGAATGGCGTAACTTTTGGCGTAGTTTTTTATTTATGGTGCGGCTGATACTAGGTCAAAAGACCAATCATCAACAGGGTATGATGAGGGTATCGTAGACAATTCTTTCTAAACAATGCGCGATATTTTTGCGGCGTTTTATCGTCCTTCCGATGCCGAACTGAAAGACGCATGGGCTAGTGCTCTTTTTGTTCTCGACACGAACATCCTCTTAAATTTGTATCGATTTCCATTGAGTGCTCGAAATGAGTTGCTAGAACTCTTCGAGAAACTACAGAGCCAGCTTTGGATTCCGTTTCACGTTGGGATGGAGTTTCAGAGGGGACGGTTGGGGGTAATTGCTGAGCAGCAACGCAGATTTTCGGAGGTTCAGAGTGCCCTAGAAAATGGTTTGCAGACTATGACGAAGAAGTTGGCGGAACTACAGTTGGCCAATCGGCATTCGACAATTAATGTGGATCCTATACTGAAAGAAATTGCTGAATCGATACGTGGGTTCGGGGAAAAATTGCAGCAGTTGAAAGAGAGTGATGACGTCAGTCTTGATCGCGATAGCATTCGGGATAGGCTGGATATGGTGTTCGCGGGACGTGTGGGCAACGCACCTACTAAAGACTCGCTCGCAAAAATTCAGAGAGATGGCGACGTCAGGTTTAAGTGCGAAATGCCGCCGGGATTTAAAGATGCCCAAAAAGACAAAGGCGGAAGCGCGCAGTTTATGTTTCAAGGTCTACTGTATGAGGCAAAGTACGGTGATTTGATACTCTGGAAGCAGCTGATTGAGTACGCAAAGGAAAAAGCTATAAAAAAAATAATTTTCTTGACTGACGATGACAAGGAGGATTGGTGGCAATCAGTAAGGGAAAGCGGCCCAAAGAAAATTGGTCCAAGACCTGAGCTTCGTGAAGAACTGAGAAGAGAGGCGGGCGTTGACTTCTTTCACATGTATAACTCTGCGACCTTCCTTACTCACGCAAAAGAAAATCTGAAGGTCGAAGTTCAGCAGCAATCGATTGACGATGTAGTGGATGTGCTGCGGTGGAACAATGCTAATCCAATTCATAACCAACCTCCGTTATCTGATCTTGAACGTGCAGGGACCTATGTAAAAGAGTGGCTTCATAGTAGGAACATCCCCATGCTGCAAACAGGGGATGGTGTGGAGCGCGTTAGTATCGACAGTACCCTCGTTGAGTTGAATATCCAGATTTTTGTTGGAATAGAGGATTTTGATGGCATTATTTTCGAGCTCCTTGATGCATATACCAAGCGCTCAAGACCTACTCCTTTACTCATAATAATCGTAGGTTTTGGTCCCCAATGTCGCACCGCCGCCGCGCGATGGTTCGAGCGTTATGAACGCGCAGTGGGCTTGCCCCAAGACATATCAATTGGCTATGGCGAACTTATTCTGGGTCCCTTGAAATTGGGAACCGAAGTCCAGGCACAAAAGCGCTTTTACCCGCTTTTTGCTGTTGGAGAGCTTGGAACGCTGTTCCTGTCAGACAGGCGCTTCCGGTTGTGAGGCAAATGCAGATCCTTGGCGCGTATCTGGGTATATCTCGCTAACATCTTCCAATCACGGTGCCCAGAAACTAGGGCGACTTGTTCGATGGTGTATCCGCGTTCAAATAGTCGCGAAACACCTTCATGCCGGAGATCGTGAAAGCGCAAATCCTTGATGCCAAGTGCCTTGCAGGCACGGGGAAAGAGAGAGCTAACCGTGCCCTCGGTAACAGGGAAAATACGCTCTTCCTTGTCGACCCTGGGCTGGCGCTTGACGATATCGAAAGCGTCGCCGAGGAGGGGGACCTCCTGATCATTGCCAATTTTTGCCCGAGGATGCTTTCGATTCCGGATGATAATGGTCTTGTCCTGCTCGTTTAGGTCAACCCATTTGAGGTTGATGATCTCGCTCAGGCGCATTGCCGTGTCGACCGCAAAGGCGATCAGATCTGCCATCGGAACCTTCTGTCGCACTTTCACTAGGAACCAGGTGCTGATGTTGCTTAGTTCGACTTTCGTCGGCCGTCGCATGCGCTCTTTCGACCTCGTCGATAAACCGATGTGCGCCATGTAGGCGCGCGCTTGGTCGATGGCATCCAAGTTCACAGGCCAGCGCCAGATGTTCTTGGCGGCTTTGATCACGCTGGTCAGGTAAGTGAGGTCAACGGCAATTGTCACTCCACCAGCGCCGGCAGCTTTTCTGTCCTTCACATAGTCGATCAGGACGTCCCCGGTGAGTGCTGGCATCGTGTGCTTGCCGAGTGCGAGTTTTAGATTTGACAACACCGCCTTTTTGTTTTTGCCCAACGGTCTGACTTGGGTCTGCTCCTCTACATAGCGCTCGATGGCGGAGGCGAGGGTCTTGTCTGCTATGATACGGACGTCCTGAAATTTGAGCGCCCGCATGTCGGCTTCCTGCCGCGAAGCCCACTCTTGTGCCTGCGCCTTTGTGTCGAACATCTCGCTCTGCGCGGGAAATCCCTTCCTCCGAATCCTCGCACGCCAACGCTTGCCAATTTTCTGGAATGTCGCCATTTGGATTTTGTCCATTTTTTGTCCAATGGTGAATGATAAACCATTTATTTTCGTGAAATATCGTGAAGTCTGAATTGGCCAAAGACGCGCCAGAAAGCCTTGCCAGTGCTGGAAATAAACCGAGTTTGCCGTCTCGGAGGATTTCTGTCGCCCCGATGATGGACTGGACCGACCGCCACTGCCGCGTCTTCCATCGTCAGATCACGCGTCACACCTGGCTCTACACCGAGATGGTCACCACCGGTGCGCTGCTGCATGGCGATGTGCCGCGCCACCTCGATTTCGATGAACAGGAACACCCGGTGGCCCTGCAACTGGGCGGCAGCGAGCCGGCCGACCTGGCGCATAGCGCCAAGCTGGGCGAGCAGTGGGGCTATGACGAGATCAACCTGAACTGTGGCTGCCCCTCCGAGCGCGTCCAGAAGGGCGCCTTCGGTGCCTGCCTGATGGGCGAGCCGGCGCTGGTGGCCGATTGCGTCAAGGCCATGCGTGATGCAGTATCGATCGACGTGACCGTGAAACACCGCATCGGCATCGATGACGTGCAATCCTATGACTTCGTGCGCGACTTCGTGGGCCAGATTGCCGAGGCGGGTTGCCAGACCTTCATCGTCCATGCCCGCAATGCCATCCTCAAGGGCTTGAGCCCCAAGGAAAACCGCGAGATTCCGCCGCTGAAATACCACTACGCCTATCAGTTGAAGAAGGATTTCCCGCAACTGGAAATCCTCATCAACGGCGGCATCAAGACCCTGCCCGAGATCGATGAACACCTGCAGCACGTGGATGGCGTCATGCTGGGTCGCGAGGCGTATCACAACCCCTATCTGATGGCCAGCTTCGATGCCCGCTACTACGGCGACCTGGAGGGAGGCCGCCAGCCCAGCCGGGCCGAGGTGATCGCAGCCATGTTGCCCTATATCAAGCGTCAGCTGGAGTTGCATGGCGACAATGGCCGTGGCCTGCGGCTGAACAGCATCACCCGCCACATGCTGGGCCTGCTGGCCGGAATGCCCGGTGCGCGTGCCTTCCGCCAGACCCTGTCGGATTCCAAGCGATTGGCGCTGGGCGACCCGGCACTGTTGCTGGAAGCACTGCAACGTACCCAGGCTGCACAGGCGGCGTAATTGCCCAGCGGGAGAGGCCCGCAATCCTTTAAAATAGCGGGTTCCAATTGGGAAAAGAGCGCGAATATGCCACTTGCTACAACCGAAGAAATCGTCGCCGAACTCCGTGCTGGTCGCATGGTGATCCTGGTCGATGAAGAAGACCGCGAAAACGAAGGTGACCTGGTCCTGGCCACCGATTTCGTCACGCCCGAAGCCATCAACTTCATGGTCACCCATGCGCGTGGCCTGGTCTGCCTGACCCTGACCGAGGAACATGTCGACCAGCTCGACCTGCCGCTCATGGCCAGCCGCAACGGCACGGCTTACGGCACCAATTTCACGGTCTCCATCGAAGCCGCCGAAGGCGTGACCACCGGTATTTCCGCCGCCGACCGCGCGCGCACCATCCAGGTGGCCGCCTCCAAGGGCGCCAAGCCGTCGGATCTGGTGCAGCCGGGCCACATCTTCCCGCTGCGTGCGCAGAAGGGCGGGGTGCTCATGCGCGCCGGCCATACCGAGGCCGGGTGCGACCTGACCGCCATGGCCGGCCTGACTCCGGCGTCCGTGATCTGCGAGATCCTGAAGGACGACGGCACCATGGCCCGCCTGCCGGATCTGCTGGAATTCGCCCAGAAGCACAAGCTGAAAATCGGTACCATCGCCGACCTGATCCATTACCGTAGCCGCAACGAGAGCATCATCGAACGCGTGGCCGAGCGCGAGATGCAGACCGCCCATGGCAGCTTCAAGGCCATCGCCTATCGCGATACGCCCTCCGGTGGCGCCCACCTGGCGCTGGTGCACGGTGACATCCAGCCGGGCAGGGAAACCCTGGTGCGCGTGCACCAGCCGGTGTCGATCCTGGACTTGCTGGAAGCGGGCGTGACCACCCACTCCTGGAACCTGGCTGCGGCCATGCAGGCCGTGCAGGCCGCCGAGTCCGGTGTGATCGTGCTGCTCAACTGCGAGGAATCGGCACAGCAGATGTTCGACCAGTTCGGTGCGTTGAACAAGGTCGGCACACCCGCCGCCGCCAAGCCCGCCCGCGCCGACCGCATGGACCTGCGCACCTACGGCATCGGCGCCCAGATCCTGAAAGACCTGGGGGTATGCAAGATGAAGCTCTTGGCCAGCCCGCGCAAGATGCCCTCGATGACCGGCTTCCAGCTCGAAGTGACCGGTTACCAGACGCGCGAAGGCGCGTGAGCGGCCTCCGGCAATCCAACCATTACGCAAGTCAACCTAACCAGAAGGAACAGCCATGACCATCGGAACCTACGACCCAGACCTCAATGGCGAAAGCTTGCGCATCGGTATCGTGCAGGCGCGCTTCAATGAAGACGTCTGCCATGGCCTGCTGGCCGCCTGCCTGGCCGAACTGAAGCACCTGGGCGTGGCCGATGAAGACATCCTGCACGTGACCGTGCCCGGCGCGCTGGAAATCCCGCTGGCGCTGCAGAAGATGGCCGAGACCGAACAGTTCGACGCCCTGATCGCGCTGGGCGCGGTCATCCGTGGCGAGACCTATCACTTCGAGCTGGTCTCCAACGAATCCGGCGCCGGCATCACCCGCATCGGCCTGGACTTCGGTCTGCCCATTGCCAACGCCGTGCTCACTACCGAGAACGATGAACAGGCCGAAGTGCGCATGGCCGAGAAGGGCGCCGATGCCGCCCGCGTGGCCGTGGAAATGGCCAACCTGTCCATCGTGCTGGAAGAACTCGGTCAGGCCACCGAAGAAGAATAATTCATAGGCGCTGCGGGACATGCGTCCCGCAGCCGCACTGCTGGCCTGGTGCCAGCACTCGCATTCATTTGTTTCAGTTATCCAAGGCCCCCGGCCGCAATCATCATGTCGAACAAATCTCAACACGCCAATTCGAACAAGAACCGCACCCCGCGTCACCGCGCCCGCGAGTTCGCGTTGCAGGGCTTGTACCAATGGCTGCTCAATCACGAGGACGCGGGTGCCATCGAAGCCCATATCCGCCAAGCCCACGGTTTCGACAAGGCCGACGCCGAGCACTTCGATACCTTGCTCACCGGTGCCATTCGTGACGCCGACAAGCTGCGTGCCGGCCTGTCGCCGCTGATTGATCGTCCCATCAAGGAACTCTCGCCGGTGGAACACGCCGCCTTGCTCATCGGTGCCTACGAGCTGCAGAACCACATCGAGATCCCCTACAAGGTGGTCATCAACGAAGCCGTGGAACTGGCCAAGTCCTTTGGCGGCATCGATGGTCACAAGTACGTCAATGGCGTGTTGGACCGGTTCGCGGCCCAGACCCGTGCCACTGAAGTGGAAGCGGCCGGTCGTCGTTAAGCGTATTTGAAGCGAGTATTGCTCGCTTTTTTGGTGAGGCTCCCGAGCGCCGCCATTTGTCTTCGTTGTCCCTTGTTGTCTGGAATTAGCGCATGAACCTGAATCAACTTGCTTCACGTTTGCAGCACATCGCTCCCTTCCACGTGATGGAATTGTCCAAGAAGGCTGACATCCTGGCCCAGCAGGGACGCGACCTGATCCACATGGGGATCGGCGAACCCGATTTCACGGCGCCACCCGCCGTAGTCGAGGCGGCCACCCGCGCCATGGCCGAGGGCAAGATGCAATACACCTCGGCCACCGGCCTGCCGGCATTGCGCCAGGCCATTTCGGACCATTACCGCAGCGTCTATGGCCTGGAGATCGCGCCTGAGCGTATCGTCATCACCGCTGGTGCGTCGGCGGCCTTGCTGCTGGCCTGTGCCGCATTGGTCGAGCGCGACAGCGAAGTGTTGATGCCCGACCCCAGCTATCCCTGCAACCGCCATTTCGTGGCGGCCTTCGAGGGCCGGGCCAAGCTCATCGCCAGTGGCCCGGAACATCGCTTCCAGCTATCGGCGCAGATGGTGCGCGAGCACTGGGGTGAGCGCACGCGTGGCGTGCTGCTGGCCTCGCCCTCCAATCCCACCGGTACCTCCATTGCCCCCGACGAGCTACGCGCCATTCTCGGTGAAGTGCGCCAGCGCGGCGGCTTTACCATCGTCGATGAGATCTACCAGGGCTTGTCCTATGAAGGCGCACCGTTCTCGGCGCTGTCGCTGGGCGAGGATGTGGTGGTCATCAACAGCTTCTCCAAGTATTTCAATATGACCGGCTGGCGCCTGGGCTGGCTGGTGTTGCCGCCGGCCTTGGTGCCGCAGGTCGAGAAGCTGGCGCAGAACCTGTTGATCTGTGCTTCCTCGATTGCCCAGCACGCCGCCGTGGCCTGCTTCACTCCCGAGACCATCGCCGTCTATGAAGCGCGCAAGGCCGAGTTCAAGCGTCGTCGCGACTACATCGTGCCGGCGCTGGAAAGCCTGGGCTTTAGCGTGCCGGTGGTACCGGATGGCGCCTTCTATGTGTATGCCGATTGCAGCGCCCTGTGCGACGATGCCGACCAGCTGAGCCTGGACATGCTCAATGAAGCTGGCGTGGTGCTGGTGCCGGGGCTGGATTTCGGTCCCTTCACGGCGCGCCGCTATATCCGCCTGTCCTATGCCACGTCGATGGAAAAGCTGCAGGAAGCCGTGGCCCGTCTGCGGGTGTTTTTTGCCGAGCGCAAGAAGGCGGCCTGAACGTCACCTGAGCGCCGCGCTGTCGCGCAGCCTGGCTGCAGGCGTAAAAAAAGGAGCCCGAGGGCTCCTCAGATTGATGACAAAGCCTTGGCGAAAGCCAAGGCTTTGTTGTTTAATCGGTCATGCTCAAAAAACCGACAGCCGCCCAGCACGAGTTAGAGATGGTGACCATCGAGATGCTCGTGCCCAAGGACCACCTGCTGCGCAAGATCGACGCGGCGGTGGATTTCGAGTTCATCCGAGAGAAGGTGGCGCATCTGTATTGCGCCGACAATGGCCGCCCGGCACTGGACCCGGTGGTACTCTTCAAGCTCTTGTTCATCGGTTACCTCTTCGGTATCCGCAGCGAGCGCCAGCTCATCCGCGAGGTCCAGGTCAATGTGGCCTATCGCTGGTTTGCCGGATTCCGTCTGACCGACAAGGTACCGGACTCATCCACCTTCTCCCAGAACCGGCGCCGCCGCTTCATTGATACCACCGTCTATCAAGAGATCTTCGACGAGATCGTGCGCCAGGCCATTGGACGCGGCATGGTCGATGGCCGTGTGCTCTACAGCGACAGCACCCACCTCAAGGCCAACGCCAACAAGAACAAGTTCGACTACGTTCAAGTTACCCAGACCCCCTCGGCCTATCTGGCCGAACTGGATGCCGCTGTGGATATCGACCGTGCCGAGCATGGCAAGAAACCGCTCAAGCGTGACGACGATGATGAGCCGCCCACCAAAGAGATCAAGGTCAGTCGCACCGATCCCGAGAGCGGCTACATGGTGCGCGACGACAAGCCCAAGGGCTTCTTCTACCTGGATCACCGCACCGTCGATGCCAAGCATTCCATCATTACCGATACCCATGTCACGCCCGCCTCAGTCCATGACAGTCAGCCTTATCTGGCACGCCTGGATCGTCAGCGCCAGACGTTCGGATTTGATGTACAGGCCGTTGGCCTGGATGCGGGCTACTTCACACCGGCCGTCTGCCAGGGACTGGAGAATCGCGAGATCAGCGGCGTGATGGGCTACCGCACACCCAACCACAAGCCGGGGACATTCTTTAAACGGGCGTATGAGTACGATGCCTACCGTGACGAATACATCTGCCCGCAGGGTCAACCCTTGCGCTACAGCACGACCAATCGACTCGGGTATCGGGAATACAAATCCAACCCTGAGCAATGCCGAGGCTGCAAGGTACGCGAGCAATGCACCAATAGCGCCAATGCGGTCAAGGTGGTGACGCGCCATGTGTGGGAGCGTTCCAAGGAGAAGGTGGATGATCGGCGTCGTACCGAATGGGGCAAGCGCATCTATGCCCGACGCAAGGAAACGGTAGAACGCAGCTTCGCCGACGCCAAGCAATTGCACGGACATCGTTATGCCCGTATGCGGGGATTGCGCAAGGTCGCCGAGCAGTGCTTGTTGGCGGCGGCGGCCCAGAACATGAAGAAGATTGCCCTGTTGGTGGCGCGCTTGCGCGCGCTTTTACACGGTTTGAGCGCCTCTGCCAGCGTACAAAAGTGGCTACAGCGAAAAATGCGCGCCTTGCTTGGCTTCTGCGCCATCGACCATCTGCAAATTACCTGCGCCTGAAAAACAAAACCCCGTGTTCGAAAACACGGGGTTCGTCATCAACCTGAGGAGCCCGAGGGCTCCTTTTTTGTGCGTTCTGAATACCGGTAATATTCACATCGCAACACGCTTTGCTGTATGGATATTACAGCGCGGCGAGTTGTTCTTCGGTCTTGGGCTTGGCCGCCGCAGCCACATTGTTGCTGGCCGGCTTGGGTTGTTCGGCGCTGGCCGAGACGCCCGAGGCCGCAGGCAGCTTCACGGTGGCGGTGGTGTAGATCGAGACGTTCTTGCCCATCGCCACTTGCTTCAGGTTCTGGTATTCGGACAAGACCTTGATGCCATAACCGCCATCATTGCTCATGTCAGCGGCGCCCACGTAGCTCTTCAGGCCGGCTTCCACTGAACCGCCACGGGTGACGTATTCCTTCAGGATCTGCGAACCCACGCGGATATTGGCCACGGGATTCAAGGCAGCTTTGATGCCACCCAGTTCCTGGAACTTGTCGTGGTGTACCTTGGCCATCACCTGCATCAGGCCCTGCGCACCCATCGGACTTTCGGCGAAGGGATTGAAACGCGATTCGATGGCGATCACCGACAGGATCAGCAGCGGATCAAGCTTGATGTCGCGCGCCGTCAGGTAGGCCGCCGAGACCAGCATGTCGGCCGCGTCGCTGGCCACGCGATAGCGCTTGGCCAGCCAGTTGGTGACCAGCTTTTGCTGGCGCGGATTGCCCAGCAACTGGCGTTCTTCAGGCGTGAGCGCCTGGGTCTGGTGCTGCGGCTGGGTTGCCACGGCCGACTGCACCGAACCTGCCACGGCCGCACCGGCTAAGGCATTGACCGATGCCACCGGGGTGGTGGGCGCCATCAGGTCGGCCAGCGCCGGGGTGGCCGGTGCATCGGCTTCCTGGACCTCTTCCGGTGCATCCGAGAAGGGCGACATGCTGATGAGCCTGTCGGCCAGGTCGGGGTTGAAGAACATCAGGCCCAGCACGAACAGCGCGGCAATCCCTGCCATCGTCAGCAGACGATGGGCGATGCCGAAAAATTGAGCAATGCGTGGGTTCCCGGAAAGATTCCGGAAATTCACGCGGCGAACCATCTGCGGGGCGCCTGATAAGGGCGCCTCGGAAGCTTGGTTGGACATTGAACCTCCTGCTGTATTGCGGCAAAAACAGGGCGCGCCTGGCCAAGAAGTGGAGACCAAACGGCTGAACTGTCGCTGCTGCAATCTATTACGTTACCGTCGCAAGGCGTTACGGCAAGGCCATCCGCGAGGCCTGCTGGCCCTGCCGTCGGATGACATGTTTCGGGGAGTAGGGCTGACGCCCTGGACACACTTCTTAAGTTGCTGGGACCCCGGATCCCTGGATACCTTGCTTGGCTCGACTATTTTCGGTCAAGCCTCTACGAGCCCATGGCTCACCTCTTCGGTTTAGAGTGGGCGCATTGTAGAAGCCACTTTATATCGAGTCAATACTATGAAAATAGTTCTTTATAACTTTTGTGTATCATATTCAACGTGGCCTTCCTTCAAAAATCAATAGAATCAAGCGTTTGCCGGGGATAGTTGAGCCGGCCGTGATGCAAAAAGAAATTTGTTAAAAAGTATGAAATACACCGATTTACGAGATTTTATTTCCAAATTGCAACAAAAAGGAGAGCTGAAACGCGTCTCGCATCCGGTTTCGTCCCGTCTGGAAATGACTGAAATTGCCGATCGCACCCTGCGGGCCGAAGGTCCGGCGCTTCTTTTTGAGCAGGTCGACCAGAAAAATATCCCCGTTCTCGCGAATCTTTTCGGTACTCCCCATCGTGTGGCCCTGGGTATGGGGGCGCAAAGCATCAGTGAGTTGCGTCGCATCGGCCATCTGCTGGCCCGCCTGAAGGAGCCGGAACCGCCCAAGGGCATCAAGGATGTGCTGGACCTGGGCGGGCTGGTGAAGTCGCTGTGGGACATGGCACCCAAGGAGCGTAGCTCAGCACCCTGCCAGGATGTGGTGTGGGAGGGCCAGGACGTGGACTTGTCGCGCCTGCCGATCCAGCACTGCTGGCCGGGCGACATCGCTCCGTTGATCACCTGGGGTCTGGTCATCACCAAGGGGCCGCACAAGAAACGCCAGAATCTGGGCATCTATCGCCAACAGGTGCTGGGCCCCAACAAGGTCATCATGCGCTGGCTAGCCCATCGGGGCGGGGCGCTGGATTTCCGCGAGCACTGCATCGCCCATCCGGGCCAGCCTTATCCGGTGGTGGTGGCATTGGGTGCCGATCCGGCCACTATATTAGGAGCGGTCACGCCGGTGCCCGATAGTTTGTCCGAATACCAGTTCGCTGGTCTCTTGCGCGGCAGTCGCACCGAACTGGTCAAGGCCATGGGTAGCGACTTGCGGGTACCGGCCTCGGCCGAGATCGTGCTGGAAGGGCATATCTACCCGGATGAACATCATGCCTCCGGTTTCGAGCACGCGCTGGAAGGTCCGTATGGCGACCACACCGGTTATTACAATGAACAGGACTGGTTCCCGGTCTTCACCATTGACCGCATCACCATGCGGCGCGATGCCATCTATCACTCCACCTACACCGGCAAGCCGCCCGATGAGCCGGCGGTGCTGGGTGTGGCGTTGAATGAAGTTTTCGTCCCCTTGCTGCAGAAGCAGTTTGCCGAAATCACTGATTTTTACTTGCCTCCAGAGGGATGCAGCTATCGCATGGCGGTAGTGCAGATGAAGAAATCTTACGCCGGCCACGCCAAGCGGGTGATGTTCGGCGTGTGGAGTTTCCTGCGCCAGTTCATGTACACCAAGTTCATCGTGGTGGTGGATGAGGATGTCGACATCCGCGATTGGAAGGAAGTGATCTGGGCCATCACCACCCGGGTGGATCCGGTGCGCGATACGGTGCTGGTGGATAACACGCCCATCGATTACCTGGACTTCGCCTCGCCCATCAGCGGGCTGGGCAGCAAGATGGGTATCGACGCCACCAACAAGTGGCCCGGTGAAACCAATCGCGAATGGGGTACGCCCATCGTCATGAGCGATGAGGTGAAAAAACGCGTCGATACCATCTGGAAGGATCTGGGGATTTAACATCGCGCGCAGGTGACTGCGCGCATTGCGCTTGTTCGACACCGCGTAAATTGTTTACGTATTTTGCGCGGGGTTTCACTTTCTGATGCACTGCAATGATTTCGCTGGTCGGGGCGAGGTGAATTGGGATACAATGCACCCCGGCGGGCCCCTGCGCATTGTGGCATGGTCAACCTGGTCAGGTCGGGAACGAAGCAGCCACAGCCATTTCCCGCAAGTGCCGCAGACAAGGCTCGCCTCTTCTCTTTCTTCCGCTGTTTCTTCCAGTCGTTCCGTTCTACTTCCCCCCATGCTGCATATCGTTACGCGTGTTTCATCGCGCCATGCCATGAAAAAAGGCTGACGCGAACATGGCGCATCAGCCTTCGTCAGCCGTTTGCCGCTGTGTTTACTCGTGCGGATCCAGGCGATCGGCGAGGATCGCGGACACGCCTGTGAAGGCCGGATATTCTGCCGTGATCACATAGGTCGGAATGGCCTTGGTCAGTGCCGACATGCGCCCCTTGTTCTCGAAGCGGGCGCGGAAAGGCGAGCGGGCGAAGTAGTCGCCCAGATGCGGCACCACGCCGCCGCCGATATAGATGCCGCCCAGCGCGCCCAGGGTCAGCGCCAGGTCGGCAGCCACCGTGCCCAGCATACTGCAGAACAGGTCCAGGGTTTCCTGGCAGAGGGCTTCGCCTTGTCGCAAGGCGCGTTCGACGATCTCGGCGGCCTTGAGCTCGGCTGTGGCATGACCATCGATGGCCAGCAGCGCACGGTGGATGAATTCCAGGCCGGGGCCGGAGACCAGTCGTTCGGCCGAGACGTGTTCATGGAATTGCCAGGCATAGGCCAGCACCGCTGCTTCGCGCGCATTGGCCGGAGCGAAGGCGACATGGCCGCCTTCGCTGGCCAGCGGCAGCCAATGGCCATCGCCCCGCACCAGCCCGCCCACGCCCAGTCCGGTGCCGGCTCCCACCAGGCCCACTGGCTGCTCGGCTTTGGGCGCACCACCGCCGATCTGCTGCAGCTCATCGGTGCGCAGTTGCGGCACCGCCATCGATAGCGCGGTGAAGTCATTGACCACCAGCAGCAGCTCGAAACCCAGCAGTTGGCGCGCCGCTTCAATGGAAAAGGCCCAGTCATGGTTGGTCATCTTGATTTGGTCACCCTGCACCGGATTGGCGATGGCGACGGCCGCATGTCTGACCGGGGGATGGCCGGCCAGCTTCAGGTAGGCTTGTACGGCATCGGTGAATTCACGGTAGTCGGCACCACGCAGCACCTGCACTTGTTCGATCTTGCCGGGCGCAGTTTCCAGCGCGAAACGGGCGTTGGTGCCGCCGATGTCGGCCAGCAGGCGCGGCCCGCCGGCATGGGCGTTGAGGGGGGAGGCAGTGGGGGCTTGCATCATCGTGTCCTTGTTTCTTCATGCCAACAGGACGCAGGCGGCAGGGCGCATGGCCGTGCCGCCTGCCTTATGGCATCGGTATGGGTTGCTGGGGGCTTGCCTAACGGGTATGAGGCAAGCCGATGCGCCAGGTTCCGGCGGATTAGCTGCTCATCCGCATCGGCGCGCATGGTACCAGATGTGAAGAGGCTCTATGCCAGCTGTTGTTGCAGTGCCGCGCGCACCTGGGCAATGACCTCGCTCCAGTCCGTGGCCTGGGTCTGGCGGAAGATCGTGAAGCTGGGATACCAAGGCGTATCGCTGCGCTCCAGTTGCCAGCGCCAGCAGGTGTTGACGCGGTTGAGCAGCCACACCGGCTTGCCCAGTGCACCGGCCAGGTGGCATACCGAGGTGTCCACGCTGATGAGCAGGTCGAGGTTGGCGACCAGCCCCGACGTATCGGCAAAGTCGTGCAGTTCTGGCGAGCAATCGCGCACGTGGGCCGATAGTGGATGGGCGCGCAATTGCGCCACTGCCGCCTCGCCCATCTGCACCGAATAGAACTCCAGTCGGGAATGCTCGCGTGCCAGTTCCACCACTGGTGCCAATGCTGCGAAGGGCAGCGAGCGCTGCTCGTCGATGCGCACTGCCTCCGGGTGGGTCTGGGCCGAGCTGCCGGCCCACACCAGGCCCACGCGCAGGGCCCGGTTATGCGGCAGGCGCTGCAGCCAGCCGGCCCAGGCGTCGGCCTCGGGCAGCAGATAAGGGGCGCGCGGGATGTCGGCTTCGCTCAAGCTTTGGCAGGCCAGCGGCAAGCTCATCAACGGGCAGTGATAGTCGAAGCCCGGACGCAGGAATTGTTCGCTGCTGATGACTTCGGCCGCGCCAGGTACCTTGGCCAGCAGGCGCAGCAGCGCCGGCGGCACTTCCAGGATCACGCGCGCGCCCAGGGCCGCCACGCGCGGCAGGTAGCGCACGAACTGCAGGGTGTCGCCAAAGCCTTGTTCGGCATGGATCAGGATGGTCTTGCCCTGCAGCGATTGCTCGCCCAGCCACAGCGGTTGTAGGAAGTGGCGCACCTGGGCGCGCATCTGCTCGGTGGCCCAGCGGCTTTCGAAGGCTTTCCAGCCATTGGCGAAATCTCCCTGGCGCAATTTCAGCAGGGCATCGTTCCAGGTAGCCGAGTTGGCGTCGGGCTTGAGTTCGCGGGCGCGGCGATAGCATTCGGTAGCTTCGTTGAAGCGATACAACTGCTCCAGCGTGGAGCCGCGGTTGAACCACAGGTCCGGCGAGCTATCGTCCAGCGCCAGGGCGCGGTCATAGGCTTCCAGGGCTTCCATCGGGCGCTGCATCTTGAAGAGTACATAGCCGCGGTTGGACTGGGCTTCGAAGAAGTCCGGTTGCTCCTGGATTGCGCGATCATAGGCACGCAGGGCTTCCTCGAACTGGTAGCTGTCCTTGCAGGTATTGCCGAGGTTGAACCAGGCTTCGATGAAATCGGGGCGCAGCGCGACGGCGCGTTCATAGCTGGCGCGGGCGTCACGATAGCCGTAATGCTCGTGCTGGCTGTTGCCCAGCTGGAACCAGGCATCGGCATTGTCCGGGGCCAGCGCGACAGCGCGCTCGAAGTCGGCCAGCGCTTCGCGGCTGCGCTTGAGGCGACGCAATGCTGCGCCGCGTGCCAGCAGGGCGTCTGTAAAGGCCGGGTTGTGCGTCAGGATCTGATCGTAGCGTTGCACCGCTTCGTCATCGCGGCCCAGGTGGACCAGCGCGCCGGCATGGTCGAAATAGGTATCCGGGTGATCAGGATTGAGTTCGATGGCATGGGCCAGTTGCGCCTCGGCCGCTTCCCAGTCTTCCTGGTGCAGCTTGAGCATACCGTAGAGGTAATTGGCCTCGAAATGCTTGGGCAGCTTAGCCAGGACTTTCTTGTAGAGCTCTTCGGCGGGAGCCAGGTCACCTTTTTGATGCAGGGCAAGGGCTTTTTGCAGCAGGATGAGTGAGGCGTTGGCTTGCTGACGCATGGTGTTGTTTTGAATAAAAAGAGGGTAGGCCGCAATACCAGCCTGATGATGTACAAGTGTCCCAAATTCATACTGTTTTATTTGGCCGATTACAGCCGGAAATGTCGCCTATATCTCTGTTGCTCCAGCGCCAAGCGGCATCGTGACTTTTCTTTTACACTAACAAGACGTCAGACAACTGAGTTCAGAGATCAGAGATCAGAGGTCAGCGCTAGCCGGCATCGACCGGTCTTTTCATGCGCAGGTGGCCTTGCCGACTGCCTGCATTCGCCAATACGGAGTCTTCCCGATGAGTTTCGCCATTCCCGTGCCTGCCCAGACTACCATCCCGGTGGTGGGCGGCTTGCCTTTCCCGGTCCGTCGCATCTATTGCGTAGGCCGCAACTACGCCGCCCATGCCCGTGAAATGGGCTACGATCCCGATCGCGAACCGCCGTTCTTCTTCATGAAACCGGCCGATGCCATCGTCCCCACCGATTCCGTGGTGCCGTATCCGGTGGCAACCGCCGACTATCACCATGAGATCGAAATGGTGGTGGCCTTGGCCAAGGGGGGACGTGACATTCCGGTAGAGCAGGCGCTGGAACTGGTCTACGGCTATGCCGTGGGCCTGGACATGACCCGCCGCGATCTGCAGGCCCAGGCCAAGAAAATGGGGCGCCCGTGGGACATGGGTAAGGGCTTCGATCACTCCGCGCCTTGCGCCCCCATCGTGCCGGTGGCCCAGGCCGGCCATCCCGACCAGGGCGCGGTATGGCTTAAGGTCAATGGCGAAGTGCGCCAGCAGGGTGATTTGGCTGACCTGATCTGGAACGTGGCCGAGACCATCTCCTACCTGTCGAGCTTGGTCGAGCTGTTCCCGGGCGACCTGATCTTCACCGGCACCCCCGAAGGCGTGGGCGCGGTGGTCAAGGGCGACCAGTTGCAAGGCCATGTCGACGGCTTGCCCGACATCAATATCACCATCGGGTAAAAGTACCGTGGCAAGGGCGTCGCAGCGGTTTTTGGCGCCCTCGGATGGGCCGTTTCCGGCCGCCCGCGCCATGGCGGGCGGGCCGGGAAACCAAACTGTCATGATGCCCGGGGCGATGCGGCGTATAATAGAGCGCTTCGGGAGGTCCGGGCCACGCAAATGGCCGTCCCCGTGAACATCTTTTTGCATCATCCGAAGCGCCCGGCCGTGCAGGTTTGGCCGGTTCGCCCGTAACACATCAACACAGAAAGCAATCAGAACCCGTGCCCATGCACCGGAGCCGCCTGGCGGTTGCCGCGGCGCTGTCGCACCGTTCGCAATACACCATGTCCGACACCACGTCCGCGTCCGCAGCACCGGCTGCACCTGCCGTCCGCTTCGAAGATTTCGGCCTCTCGCCCGATATTCTCAAAGCCCTGGCCGAACAAGGCTACGTTCACCCGACCCCGATCCAGGCCCAGGCCATTCCTGTGGTGCTGCAAGGCCGGGACGTGATGGGCGCCGCCCAGACCGGTACCGGCAAGACCGCCGGTTTCTCGCTGCCGATCATCCAGCGCCTGCTGGCTCATGCCAGCCATAGTGCCTCGCCTGCCCGTCACCCGGTGCGCGCCCTGATCCTGACCCCCACCCGAGAGCTGGCCGACCAGGTCGCCGACAACGTGGCGGCCTACTGCCGCTTCACCCCGTTGCGCTCGACGGTGGTCTTCGGTGGTGTCGACATGGCACCGCAGACCGCGATCCTGCGCGCCGGCGTGGAAATCGTCATCGCCACCCCGGGCCGCCTGCTGGACCACGTGCAGCAAAAGACGGTGAACCTGTCGCAGACCCAGATCCTGGTCATGGACGAAGCTGACCGGATGCTGGACATGGGCTTCCTGCCCGACCTGCAGCGCATCATCAACCTCTTGCCCAAGCAGCGCCAGAACCTGCTGTTCTCGGCCACCTTCTCGCCGGAAATCAAGAAGCTGGCCGCCAGCTTCCAGAACAACCCGGTGACCATCGAAGTGGCGCGCAGCAATGCCACCGCCGAAAACGTCACTCAGACCATCTACAAGGTGGAGGAAGCGGCCAAGGCCGATGCGGTGAGCTTCATCATCCGCCAGCGCGAACTGAAGCAGGTGATCGTCTTCTCCAATACCAAGATCGGCGCCTCGCGCCTGGCGCGCACGCTGCTGGCCGAGGGCGTGAAGGCCTCCGCCATCCACGGCGACAAGACCCAGTCCGAGCGCATGGCCGCGCTGGAAGCCTTCAAGCAGGGCCAGATCGAAGTGCTGGTCGCCACCGACGTGGCCGCACGCGGGCTGGACATTGCCGAGCTGCCCTGCGTGATCAACTATGACCTGCCCTACAACGCCGAAGACTACGTGCACCGCATTGGCCGTACCGGTCGCGCCGGTGCCTCGGGCGACGCCATCTCGCTGTTCTGCGACAAGGATGAGCGGCTGCTGGTCGACATCGAAAAGCTGATCAAGAAGAAGTTTGAACGCGCCGAACTGAGCGGCTTTGCGCCGCGTGCCCGGCATGAACGCAGTGAGCGGAGTGAACGTTCGGAGCGTGGTGAGCGTAGCGAACGCGGTGAACGTGGCGAGCGCAGTCGCAGCAGTCGTGAAGGCGGTGCGCCGGCAGCTCGCCGCGAAAAGATCGATCCCTGGTTCCTCAAACCCTACGAGCCCAGTACCACCGAGACCGTCTCCACCAAGCCGGAGCTGGCCAAGAACAACCGTCCCAAGCCCAAGGTAGCTGCCCTGCTGGGCGGAATGCCTAAGCGCTGAGCTTTTTTCTTCACTGCGGCCCGAAGCGCGCTTGCCAGCCGGTGAGCGCCAGGCGCCAGAATCCCTCGCGGTCGCGCGCCGCACCGGTCTCCAGCCCCAGGAACGCAGCCGCCTGCTGCAAGGCTTGCAGCGGCTGACCCAGGTCCAGCGCCTGCGCGCCGTTCTGCTTGGAAAACTTCTCCCCCGTCGTATTCATCAACAGCGGCACGTGCAGGTAGCGTGGCGTCGGATAGCCCAGCAAGCGCTGCAGGTAGATCTGGCGCGCCGTGGAGTCGAGCAGGTCGGCGCCGCGCACGATGTCGGTGACGCCCTGTTCGGCATCATCGACTACCACCGCCAGTTGATAGGCCCAGAAGCCATCGGCCCGCTGCAATACGAAATCCCCGACCTCGGAAGCCAGGTGCTGCGCTTGCGGCCCCAGCCAGCGATCCTGGAACTGCACCAACTCGCCCGGCTGGCCGGCATCGGGCACGCGCAGCCGCAGCGTGCGCGCTTGTTTGCCCGGTGCCAGGCCCGGGCGGCAGGTGCCGGGATAGATGGCCGCGCCATCGCTGGCGGTGCTCACCCGTGAATCGGCGATTTCCTTGCGGCTGCAACCGCAGGGGTAGGCCAGTGCACCCAGGCGCTCGCGTGCCAGTTCATAGCGTGCCTTGCGCTGGCTCTGCACCAGCACCGGCCCATCCGAATGCATGTCCAGCGCTGCCAGGGTGGCGATGATGTCATCGGCAGCCCCTGGGACGGTGCGGGTTTCATCGATGTCTTCGATGCGCAGCAGCCAGCGGCCTTGATGCACGCGTGCATCAAGATAGCTGGCCAGCGCCGCCACCAGCGAGCCGGCGTGCAGCGGGCCGGACGGCGAGGGTGCAAAACGGCCGACGTAGCCTGCCGCCCTCATGCCGGCTCCTGCGGCGTGATCGGTCCCATCAGCGACTGTCGCACATGGGGCTGGGCCAGGTACTGGATGAACCACTTGAGCGACTTGCCCTGTTCGGCCTTGGGCCAGGCCACCATGAAGTTGTCATTGGGCTTGGCGGCCAGGGTCTGCTTTTCCACCAGCGCGCCCGAGGCCAGGTAGGGCGCGGCCCAGATGCGTGGCAGGTGGCCGCAACCCAGCCCGGCCAGTTGGGCTTGCAGCTTGTCGGCCACGGTGGCCACCGTCAGCGTTTCCTGGCCCGACAGCAGGCCCATGGTCAGGGTCGGCAGCGACTGGCTGTTGTCGCCCACGGCAATGGCGCGGTGGCTGCGCACCAGCTCGGCCGAGAGCGGTTCGATGACGCTGGCCAGCGGGTGCTGCGGCGCCACGGCAAAGACCCAATCCACCGCGCCCAGCTCCTGCATCTGGAAGCGGCCGCTGGTGCGCACCACTTCCGGCCCATCCAGGGTGACGCCAATGACCAGGTTGGCACGGCCTTCGATGAGCTTTTCCCAGGCCCCGGTCAGCACTCCCGGCGTGAAGCGTAGGCGCGTGCCGGACTGTTCGCGGTCGAAAGCGGCGATAACGGGCAGCATCTTGTCGAACGGGATCAAGCTGTTGAGCACGATGTGCAGCTCGGTCTCGCGCCCGGTGGCGGTGCGCTTGACGCGTTGTTCCAGGTCGCTGGCGGCCAGCAACAAATGACGGCCCTCCTGCAACAATTGCAGGCCGGCCGGTGTCAACTGGGCCCGGTGGCCGCGGCGGTCGAACAGCAGCACATCCAGATCGTCTTCCAGCTTGCGCACACTGTAGGTCAGGGCCGAGGGTACCCGGTCCAGCGCTACGGCAGCGGCGGCGAAGCTGCCCTTGCGGTCGATCATGTCCAGGATCAGCAGGGATTCCAGGGTCAGGTTCACGGCGATTCCACTTGTTTAAATTTTTTGAATGAACACTACGGATTTTAGACCTTATCTGCCGAAAAGATAGCCACTATAGTGACGCCATCGACAAACATTTTGACCAAATCAATTCCGGTTTGTGTCTTATTGAGAAAAAGGTGTTGACATGATTGAAATCCGCAAAGCGAACGATCGTGGCCACGCCAACCACGGTTGGCTGGATTCGTATCACAGCTTTTCCTTCGCCGACTACTATGATCCCAAGCACATGGGGTTTGGCCCCTTGCGCGTGATCAATGAAGACCGCGTGGCCGCCGGCCAGGGTTTCGGCACGCACGGTCACCGTGACATGGAGATCATTTCCTATGTGCTCGAAGGTGAACTTGCGCACAAGGACAGCATGGGTAACGGTAGCGTGATCCGTCCGGGCGACGTGCAGCGCATGAGTGCCGGCACCGGCGTGCGCCATTCCGAGTACAACCATTCCCAGGATGGCACCACCCATTTCCTGCAGATCTGGATCATGCCCGACCGCGCTGGCGCCGAACCGGGTTACCAGGAAGCGCATTTCTCGGCCGCCGACAAGGAAGGCAAGCTGCGCCTGGTGGCCTCGCCCGATGGCCGTGACGGCTCGGTCAGCATGAACCAGGATGCTCTGCTGTTTGCCGGCCTGTTCGATGGCACGCAAGCCGCCCAGTACACTCTGCCACAAGGCCGCCTGGGCTATGTGCACGTGGCCCGTGGCAAGGTGAGCGTCAATGGCCAGTCGTTGGAGGCCGGCGATGCCGTCAAGCTCAGTGCGGTCGATCGTATTGAGATCGGTGACGGCGAGAAGGCTGAAGTCTTGTTGTTCGACCTGCCGCGCTGAGCACTTCAGCGCCCACCTGCAGGATGCAGTTTGCAGTAGCAAGCCCGCCGGTACCGATCACACCGGCGGTTTTTCCCGCGTTACTTCACTCTCTAGAGAAGGAATTTCGTCATGACCAAAGTTGCCATCGTTTATCACTCCGGCTACGGCCATACCAAGAAGCAAGCTGAAGCCGTGCAGGCTGGCGCTGCCGGCGTTGCCGGCGCCGCCGTCGAGCTGATCGCCATCAGCGCCGAAGGCACCATCACCGATGAACAGTGGGCCAGCCTGGATGCGGCCGACGCCATCATCTTCGGTTCGCCGACCTACATGGGTACCGTGTCCTGGCAGTTCAAGAAGTTTGCCGACGCCTCTTCCAAGCCCTGGTTCAGCCAGAAGTGGAAGGACAAGGTCGGCGCCGCCTTCACCAATTCGGCCACCATGAACGGCGACAAGCTCTCGACCCTGCACTACCTGTTCACGCTGGGGATGCAGCACAGCATGATCTGGGTCGGCACCGGCCTGATGCCTGCCAACAGCAAGGCGGCCCAGCGCAATGACATCAACTTCGTCGGTTCCTTCTCTGGCTTGATGGCACAAAGCCCGTCGGATTCCTCGCCGGAAGAAGGCCCGCTGCCGGGCGACCTGGAAACGGCCAAGCTGTTCGGTGCGCGCGTGGTGGAAACGGCTGCCAAGTTCAAGAAGTAAGATTCACATCTTCTGCAGAAGATGTGAATGTATAAAAAAGCCGGCCTCACCAGGGCCGGCTTTTTGCTGCCCATGGATGGGGCGGCTTGATCTGGCGCTCAGGCTGCGGCGGAACTGGTTTGCTCTGCCGCACGCTGCTTGGGTGCGCAGTGCGGGCAAGACTTGCCCGGCACGTAATCCGGCGACAGTTGTTCGCGCGGGGTGACCACGGCGCGGCAGGCGAAGCATTGTGCAGTCTGGGTTTCCTTGAGCTCGGGGCTCAGGGCGGTGCGATAGTCGAAGACGAAGCAGTCGCCGTTGTAGTGGGCGCCGCCGACGTCCTCGAAATACTTCAGGATGCCGCCTTCGAGCTGGTAGACATGGTCATAGCCGATGTTCTGCATATGAATGGCAGCCTTTTCGCAGCGGATGCCACCGGTACAGAAGGTGACCACGGTCTTGCCTTCGAAATCGGCCTTGTGGTCTTCGATCACCTTGGGAAATTCGGTGAATTTGCTGATACGGTAGTCAACCGTATTGTCGAAAGTGCCGACATCGACCTCGAAACCATTGCGGGTGTCGACCATCACCACCGGGCGGCCTTCGTCATCGTGCCCCTGGTCTAGCCAGCGCTTGAGCTCCCTGGGCTCGACGAAGGGCGCGCGACCCAGCTCGGGCTTGATCAGCGGATGCTTCATGGTGATGATCTCGGCCTTGAGCTTGACCAACATGCGCGTGAAGGGTTGCTTCTCGGAATAGCTTTCCTTGACGATGAGGTCGGTAAAGCGGGCATCGGCGCGCAACCAGTTCAGGAAGGCGTCGATATCCTGGCGCAGGCCTGCGAGGAACAGGTTGATGCCTTCCGGGCTCAGGATGACGGTGCCGCGCAGATTGTGCTGTCGGCAAAATTCCAGAAAGACCGGGCGCTTTTCAACGGTGTCATCGAAACTGACGAATTTGTAGGCGGCGATGTTGACGTAGGGTGTATCAGGGGACTGCATGGTTCGTTGTTCAACTCTAAGTCTTTGAATTGACGGCATTATAACCGCGCGGGCAGGGCGTTCGCAGCAATTTGGCGTGGCTGGACGGCTACTGTGGTGCTTCTCTGATGCAAGTCAAGGCAAGCAATTCCGATTTCCGTGTGGTTTTTGGTAAATAGTTATCAAGAAAGACAATATTCCTGATAAAAGCCACACACCGGAAAGAAAGGCGAGTGCCAAGCTCCGGTAGAATGTCGCCCCATGACTACCCCGCAATTTGTACACCTCCGTATGCACTCGGAGTACTCCATCGTGGACGGCCTTGTGCGTATCGACGACATCGTCAAGGCCGCCGCCAAGGATGGACAGGCCGCCCTGGCGGTGACCGACCTCGCCAACCTGTTCTGCATGGTGCGTTTCTACAAGGAAGCGCGCGGCAAGGGCGTCAAGCCCATCGCTGGCTGCGACCTGTGGATCACCAACGATGCCGACCGCGAAAAGCCCTTCCGCCTGCTGGTGCTGATCAAGAACCGTCACGGTTACCTGCAGTTATGTGAAGTATTGTCCCAAGCCTGGCTCAACAACCAGTACAAGGGCCGCGCCGAAGTGCGCATGGAATGGCTGGAGGCGCTGCGCCACCAAGAGGGTGGCAACGGCTTGATCGCCCTGTCAGGGGCCGCCATGGGCGATATCGGCCAGGCCATCGACAATGGCAACCTGACCCAGGCCGAAGCCTGCGCGCGTCGCTGGGCGGAAATCTTCCCCGGCGCCTTCTATCTGGAGCTGCAACGCGCCGGCCAGGCCAACATGGACGTTCAGGTACGTCAGAGCGTCGCGCTGGGCGCCAAGCTGGGCCTGCCCTGCGTGGCCACGCACCCGATCCAGTTCCAGAGCCCGGAAGAATTCATCGCCCACGAAGCCCGCACCTGCATCGCCGAAGGCGAGATCATGGCCAATGCGCGCCGGGTGCGCCGCTTCAACGAGCAGCAATACTTCAAGTCGCAGGCCGAGATGGCCGAGCTGTTCGCCGACCTGCCTGGCGCGATTGCCAATACCGTGGAAATCGCCAAGCGCTGCAACCTGGTGCTGCAGCTGGGCAAGCCGCAATTGCCGGATTTCCCCACGCCGGATGGCATGAGCATCGACGATTTCCTGGTAGCCCAGACCAAGGCCGGGCTGGAAGTGCGGCTCAAGGAACTGTTCCCCAACGAAGCAGAACGCGAAAAGCAGCGCCCGCGCTATGAAGCGCGGCTGGAGTTCGAGAACAACACCATCATCAAGATGAAGTTCCCGGGCTACTTCCTGATCGTGGCCGACTTCATTCAGTGGGCCAAGAACAATGGCGTGCCGGTCGGTCCCGGCCGGGGTTCCGGTGCCGGCTCGCTGGTAGCGTATTGCCTGTTGATCACCGACCTGGACCCGCTGCGCTACAACCTGCTGTTCGAACGTTTCCTGAACCCGGAACGCGTCTCGATGCCCGACTTCGACATCGACTTCTGCCAGGAAGGCCGCGACCGCGTGATCCAGTATGTGAAGGATCGTTACGGCAAGGATGCGGTCTCGCAGATCGCCACCTTCGGTACCATGGCGGCCAAGGGCGCGGTGCGCGACGTGGGCCGCGTGCTGGACCTGGGCTATAACTTCTGCGACGGCATCTCCAAGCTGATTCCCTTCAAACCCGGCAAGCTGGTCACGCTGGCCGACGCCATCGAGGAAGAGCCGCTGTTGAAGGAGCGCCTGGAAAACGAAGAAGAGGTCAAACAACTGATGGGCCTGGCCCAGCAGGTCGAAGGCATCGCCCGCAACATCGGGATGCACGCCGGTGGCGTGCTGATCGCGCCCGGCAAGCTGACCGATTTCTGCCCGCTCTACACCCAGGGCGGCGACTCCGGCGTAGTTTCGCAATACGACAAGGATGACGTGGAAGCGGTCGGTTTGGTGAAGTTCGACTTCTTGGGCTTGACCACGCTGACCATCCTCGACCGTGCGGTGCGCTACATCCGTATGCTCGACCCGGCCATGGCCGACTTCGACCTGGCCAAGCTGCCGCTGGATGACCGGCCTTCCTATGAACTGCTGACCAAGGCCAAGACGGTCGCCGTATTCCAGCTGGAAAGCCGCGGTATGCAAGGCATGTTGAAGGATGCCCGGCCCGACCGTTTCGAAGACATCATCGCGCTGGTGGCGCTGTATCGTCCCGGTCCGATGGACCTGATCCCCGACTTCTGCAAGCGCAAGCACGGCGAAGCCTTCGACTATCCTGACCCACGCACCGAGGGCATCCTCTCCGAGACCTACGGCATCATGGTCTATCAGGAGCAGGTGATGCAGATGGCGCAGGTCATCGGCGGCTATTCGCTGGGCGGCGCCGACTTGCTGCGTCGGGCCATGGGCAAGAAGAAGGCCGAGGAAATGGCCAAGCACCGTGAACTGTTCCGCGAAGGCGCGGCCAAGAACGGGCTGGACCAGGCCAAGGCCGACGAGATCTTCGACTTGATGGAAAAGTTCGCCGGCTACGGCTTCAACAAGTCGCACGCGGCCGCCTATGCGCTGCTGTCGTATTACACCGCCTATCTGAAGGCCCATCACCCCGCCGCGTTCATGGCCGCCAACTTGTCGCTGGCCATGGAAGACACGGACAAGGTCAAGATCCTGATCGAAGACTCGATCGATATCTGCAAGCTAGCCATCCTGCCGCCGGACATCAACAAGTCCGACTACCGCTTTATGCCGGTGGGCGAGCCGGGCAAGAAGGCCACCCAGATCCGCTATGGCCTGGGGGCCGTCAAGGGCGCCGGGCAGAACGCCATCGAAGCCATCCTGGAGGCGCGCAAGAGCGGTCCCTTCAAGGACTTGTTCGACTTCGCCAAGCGGGTGGACAAGAAGCAGATCAACCGCCGCACCATCGATTCGCTGATCCGTGCCGGTGCCTTCGATTGCTTCAAGGTCGACCGCGCCATCCTGCAGGCCTCGGTCAACCTGGCCTGGGAAAGCGCCGAGCAGGCCGAGAAATCGGCCAATCAGGTCAGCCTCTTCGGTGGCGACGACAGCGACTTGGAGGCGCCGCTGGAATACGTGCAGGTGCCGCCCTGGAGCGACAAGCAGCGCCTGACCGAAGAGAAGGGCGCGCTGGGCTTCTATCTCTCCGGCCATCTGTTCTCGGCCTACGAAAAGGAAGTGCGCCGCTTCGTGCGCACCAAGATCGCCAACCTGGAACCCTCGTGGGAGCCCCGCAGCCTGGCCGGCATCATCACCGGGGTGCGGGTGCAGATGACCCAGCGCGGCAAGCTGGTGATCTGCACGCTCGATGATGGCACGGGCGTGATCGAAGCCACGATCTATAACGAACTGTTCGAGCCCTTCAAGCATCTCATCAAGGAAGATGAATTGCTGGTGGTTTCGGGCAAGGTGTCGGAAGATCGCTTCAATGGTGGCTTGCGAGTGGCTGCCGACAAGGTCATGGACTTGGGCGCGGCGCGCATCCAGTATGGCGTGCGGATGGTGGTCTCGATCAATAAGGCGATCGACCCCAACCACCTGCGCGATACGTTGTCGGCACATCGTCAGGAACAGGGTTTACCCTTCGTGATGCGCTACCAGCAGGCCGATGCTGCCTGCGAGGTAGTGCTGGGCGACGCCTGGCGGATCAATCCCAGTGATAGCCTGCAATCGACGCTGGTGGCGTCTTTCGGGAAGGAGGCAGTGGTGGTCGAGTATTGAGGATTTGCACCGGAGGAAGTCAATGAATAAGAAGCCGGGTGAGGGGCCTGACTTCCCCGATCGCACGTTATCAAAACAATGGGGGGCTCTGGCCTTCGTCAATTCAAACTATAAACAGGATTCACTTAGATGGGCAGCTTTACCTCGTTTGCAGTCTTTCTCTTTTCTGCCATTTCACTGATCATCCCCAGCGGCTTTTCGGTGGGGGCCATCCTGCTGACCTTGGGCAGCTTTACTCTGGTCAACAAAAGCATCCGTTCTACCCTAAGCCGGGAAGATCGTCTGCTGATCGCGGTACTGGTGATCTACTTCCTGGTCACCGTGACCATGCACCTGTACCACCACGAAAGCCTCAAGGAATATGACCTGCCGCTGCGCTTCCTGCTGGCAGCCATGGCGCTGCTGACCTTGCGCGCCTATCCGCCGTCGCCGGCGGGTTTCTGGTCTGGTCTGATCCTGGGGGGTGTCGGCTCCTGCCTGTTTGCCGGCTGGCAGTACTTTGCGCATGGTGCGCGCGCCAACGGTTATACCAATGCGATCCAGTATGGCGATATCAGCTTCATCATCGGCATCCTCTGCCTGACCGGTTTCACCTGGGCGCTGCAGCAGCGCTCGGCGCGGACCTGGGTGATCCTGCTGATCTTGGGCGGTATCTCGGGTCTGCTGGGTTCCTTGTTTACCGGCAGTCGCGGCAGTTGGGTGGGCTTGCCAGTGTGTCTGCTCATTCTGTGCGTCTACTACAGCCGCTCGATCCAGCCGCGTTATGTCTGGGGTGGCCTGGCCGCGTTGATCGCGGCCATCGTGGTGGTGTTCGCGGTACTGCCGAGCACGGATTACCGGGCGCGGGTGACGCTGGCCTTCTCCGAGGCCTCGACCTACATGCACAAGAAAGATGCCGACAGCTCCATTGGTACGCGCATGGAAATGTGGCGTACCGGTGCCATGGCCGCAGCCGAGTCGCCCCTGTTAGGCATAGGCAAGGCCGGTTTCGTGGCCTGGGAAAGCAAGCAGATCGAAGCGGGCAAGGTCAACCCGTTGATGTCCGGCAATAACCACGTCTACAACGAATGGCTCGATGCCCTGGTCAAGCGCGGTATTCCTGGCCTGCTGGTGCTGCTGGCGCTGTATTTCATCCCGCTGCGCCTGTTCATTGCCCACCTGAAGTCGGCCCCTGCCCACGCCAAGCCCTATGCCGTGGGCGGCATCCTGCTCATCGTCAACTTCATCGGCTTCGGTTTTTCCCAGGTGTTCATGGCGCACAACTCGGGAGTGATGACCCTGGGCTTCACCATGGTCATCCTCTGGGGGCTGCTGCGCGGCCAGGAAGAACGTCACTGATGCGTAACTGATCAGCGCCCCAGCTTCCTGCGCACGGCCGTGAGCAGGAAGCGGGCGTTCCAGTACAGGCCGCAGGCATAGTGGCCACGCTTGATCAGGAAGCGTGCATAGACCCGCATCTCCTTGTGGTTCAGCGGTGCCGGGTCCAGTGCCAGGTCGCTCCAGGCCGACAGCGCGTGGTAACGCACATACAGTTCGCGCGCCGCATGGCCGCTCCAGTCGATCCAGGGCTTGACCAGGCCGGCGAAATGGATGATGCGAGCGTCCCCCACCGGGGTCATACTCTGGCGGCCCTGCTTGAGGTCGGCGATCATGCTGTAGATGTAATTCCACTTCACCGGGATGTAGCGCACCTGTCCATCCAGCACGATGTTGAGTGCATCCTGATCGTTGAAGCTCAGTTTCTCCGGGTTCGACACCAGCGCCCGGATGGCCGCTTCGCTGACCTTGTTCTTCTCCCAGACAGGGATGTTGATATAGAGCATCCCGGCATTGAAGTAGCGCGGGTGCTTCAGGCCCAGCACTGAATAACGTCCATCCCGCCCGTTGGCCGTCTCCCAGCCCACGTCATCGACCACCAGCGCCGTCGTGTCTTCCAGATCCATCGCCATCAGTTCTTCCAGGTCGCCCACGCACAGCATGTCGGCGTCCAGGTAGAGCACGCGGTCGGTCTGCTCCTTGAGCGTGGCCGGCACGATCAGGCGGGTGAAGGTGGATAGCGAATAGTAGGACTTGGCGATCATCTCGGCGAACTCCGCAAAGGTCTCCGGGGCCACCAGATGCGGCACCACCTTGATGTTGGGGTTGGCTTCGATGCTGCGCATCCGGCGCGTATTGTCTGCCGAGATGGCAAAGGCGAAGACGTGGAACACGAAGTGGCGCGAGGGGTTGTTGGCCACCAGCGAGGCCAGCATGGCCCCCATCGCGCGGAAATAATGATTGTCGACGCAGAAGGCGATGTGCCAGGCCTCATCGTTGGCGGAGGAGGCGCGATGCGCTTGATTCTGGAGCATGGGTTCGGAAGAGTTCATGGTTTACCGGAGTGCTGGCACTGGCCTGCGTCTTACTTCGCAGCGCGCTTGCCCAGGTAGCGCAGATACCACTTCAGACTTTCCAGCGGCCGCCCCTGGCGGTACAGGAAGCGCGAATGCATTCGCAGTTCCTTGGTATTGCGCGGCTCCTGGTCCAGCGCCATGTCGGCCCAGGGCGAGATATCCAGGTAGCGCCGGAACAGCGTGCAGGCCTCGTGCCGGCTCCACGCCGCCCACGGCTTCACGGCGCCGGCGAAGTGGACGAAGATGGCCTTGCCCACCGGTTTGAGGGCGAACTTGTTGACGTTCAGGTCGTGGATCAGGTCATACAGGTAGTTCCACTTCGGCGAGACATAACGCGCGCGGCCATTGAGGACGATATTGAGCGCATCCTGGTCGTTGAAGCGCATGTCGGTCTTGCTGTTGAGCAGGGCATCGAGGGTCTTGGGGGTGATGTCTTCGGCCAGCCATCTGGCGATGTTGATGAAGATGACCCCGCCATTGAAATATTCATTGTGCGCCAGGCCCAATGCCGCCACCCGGCGCTGCAGCGTGACCGGTGCATCCGGCACCACCACGGCGATCTCCTGCGAGATATCCATGTCCACCAGTTCATCGAGGCGGTTGAAGCAGAGGATGTCGGCATCCAGGTACAGCACGCGGTCGGTGACCTCGGCCAGCACGGTGGGGATCACCAGGCGCGTGAAGATCGACAGCGAGTAATGCGAATGCCCCAGGAAGTGCGAGAACTGGGTGAAATCGTTCAAGTCCAGCAGGTGCAGCTCGGTCTTGACCCGATACATCGATTCCAATTGCTTCAGGCGTCGCTGGTGGTCCTCGGACACCTCGAAGGCCAGCACGTGGAAGGTGAAATGCTGGCCCGGATTATTGGCCACGATGGAGGCGATGGTGCCGCCCATGGCGCGGAAATAATGGTTATCGACGCAGAAGGCGATATGGAAGGAAGGCTTGCCGTTGCCGGGCTGCGCCTGGATCTCTGCTTGGCTGGGGAGGTTCATCAGATGGCCTTCATGACTTGTTCGACGCTGACCGCCTTGACCCAGTCGCGGCGACCGGGCGCGGTAATGACGGTGCTGTGGGCGCGATCGACCGGCACCCACTCCGGGTTCTTCTGGCGCATGAGCGCAATGACCGGCACCTGTACCGCATTGGCCAGGTGCATCACCGCGGTTTCCACCGAGATGATCAGGTCGCAGCAGGCCAGCATGGCCGGCAATTGGAAGAAGTTTTCCTCGGCGCTGAACAGTTGCGTGCGCTGCAGCCCATAGCGGCCGATCACTTCGCGTGCGTTGGCCAGTTCCTGCGGTACGGCATTGACGATGAAGCAGGCATCCTGCCAGCCGTCACGCGCCTGCATGGCCGCAATCAGCGCAGCCACGTGTTCCAGCGGCCAGCAGCGTTTCTTGGTCTTGGCGTAGGGATTGATGAAGACCAGCTTGCCCGCGCGCGGTGCGAACTGCCAGGCGGCCAGTTGATCCTGTGCATAGTGCTGCCACTGCGCTGGAATATCGACGAACGGAAAGCGCGCCTGGCCGCTCACGTCCAGGCCGCTCAACTGCCGGAACCAGTGGGCATAGACATCGCTGATGTGGTGCTCGGGCGTGGCGCTGTGGTAGGGCGGCATGGCCGCATCGAGCTTGCGATAGGCCAGCAGGTGATGCGGCTGGAACAGCTTGACCGATTTCTTCATGCCCACCACCCAGCCCTCGGGGCTGATCTCGCGCGCCAGGCCAGCGTACAGATGCGGACGCAGGGTGGCCAGCGAGACCACGATGGGATAGTGCTCGCGGCGCGCTTCGGCGATCGAGGCACGGTACAGCTCGGGACTGTAGGTCTGGGTATAGACCTTGGCGAAGAAGGGGCAGGCGGCGGTCCAGTCGTACAAGGAATATTTCTTCAGATGCGGCCATTGGCTGGCATCGGCGGTGCGCCGTACTTCGTCGACCCACAGATGAATCTTCATATGCGGGTGTTGCGCGGCAAAGCCACGGAAGAAATTCTGCAGATAGGTGAAATCACCCAGCGCCAGGTGCGCGATGAAGAGGATCTTGTCCGATTTCTGCAGCAGTTCGGCGGGGATCAGGGTGCTCAGGGTGTTCTGGGTAGTCTGGTTGCTCATGCTCAGAGGGAGGCTTCCTTTTGCTGGGAGAACTGCAGGCGGTACAGGTTGGCGTAGACGCCTTCCTTTTGCAGCAGCTCCTGATGGGTGCCGATCTCGGCGATCTGGCCATGCGCCAGCACCACGATGCGATCGGCGCGTTCGATGGTGGACAGGCGGTGGGCGATGACGAAGGTGGTGCGGCCTTGCATCAACCGCTCCAGCGCGGCCTGCACGGCGCGTTCGGATTCGGTATCCAGCGCCGAGGTGGCTTCGTCCAGGATCAGGATGGGCGCATCCTTGTAGATGGCGCGGGCAATGGCCACACGCTGGCGCTGGCCACCCGACAGGCGCGAACCATTGTCGCCCAAGCGGGTCTGCAAGCCCTCGGCCAGACCGGCCACCACGTCGCCCAGGTGCGCGGCTTCCACGGCGGCCTCGATGCGCGCCGGGTCCGGCGTGGCATCACCGTAGGCGATGTTGGCCGCCAGGGTATCGTCGAAGAGCACGGTGTTCTGGTTGACCATGGCGATCTGGCGCCGCAGGCTCTCCAGCGAGATGGTCTCGATGTCGCGGCCATCGAGCCGGATCTCGCCGGCCGTGCAGGAGTAGAAGCCGGGGATCAGGCTTACCAGGGTGGACTTGCCGCCACCGGACATACCCACGAAGGCGATGGTCTCGCCAGCCTCGACGTGCAGGTTGATGTTCTTGAGCGCCAGTTGTTCGTGACCGGGATAGGTAAAGCCGACCTCGACGAAATCCAGCCGGCCGGTAGCACGCCCGCTCAAGGCTTGGCCGGTGGTGCGTTCGGTGGTCTTGTCGATGAGCTTGTAGACTTCTTCGGCCGCGGCCATGCCGCGTTGCAGAGGGCCGTTGATCTCGGCCAGTTGCTTCAAGGGCGTGAGCAGCATCAGCATGGCCGTAATGAAGGACACGAAGCCGCCCACGGTGATCTGGCCATTGCCCGACTGGATCAGGGCCATCACGATCACCACGGCCACGGCGGTGGCGGTCATGAGCTGGGTGATGGGCACCGTGGAAGAGAAGGCGGCCGTCATGCGCATGGTATAGCTGCGCAGGTTCTCGGCGCGGCGGTTGAAGCGTTCCTTCTCGTAGTCCTGGCCGCCGAAGATCTTGATGACCTGCTGGGCGCGCGTGGTTTCCTCGATCACCTGGGTCATCTCGGCATTGACCGCCAGCGAATCGCGGTTGAGTTTCTTGAGGCGCTTGCCGGTGGTACGCACCACCAGCGTCACCAGCGGCAGCAGCACCAGGGTGACGATGGTCAGCACCCAGTTCAGGTACAGCAGCCAAGCCAGCAGACCCAGCACCGTCAGGGCCGAGCGCAGGATGGAGGTGAATACCTTGGTCACCATGTCGATGATCTGCTGCACCTCGAACATCATGGAGTTGATGACCTTGCCCACGGTATTGGTGGCATAGAAGTGCAGCGGCAGGTCCAGCATCCGGGCGAACATCTGGCGCCGCAGTTCATTCAGGATGCGGGTGGAGACCCAGGTCATCATGTAGGAGCTGGTAAAGGTGGCGATGCCGCGGATGAAGAAGATGCCGATCACCGCCGCCGGTACCAGCCACAGCGAAAAGGCTGGCTTGCCCACGAAGCCCTTGTCCAGCAGCACCTGGAAGATATAGGGCACCACCGGTTCGGTGGCGGCGGTGACGATCATGGCAATGAATGCCAGGGACAGCCTCTTCTTGTAGGGCCAGTGCAGGGCCGCCAGGCGTTTCATGTTGTTGGACAGCATCGGGGGAATCCTTGCTTGCAGGTCGTGCAGAGACGAAAAAGAGAGATTATGCCGTGTTCGCCGGTCTGGCAGGCACTTCCTGGGAGCCTGACGACAAGATCAGCATCGGGAGGTCCGGTATCATCACGCCGTTGTTGCGCCTCGGGAACGAAAAACACTGGCAATGCGCCGTGAAATTGCCGATAGGAGGAAGACTGCAAGGGACGTATGGGTGGGCATGGAAAGAGAGAAAGCGTCGCTGGCCAGCTAAAAGAGTGCGCATTGTAATGCATGTGCTGTGGCCGTTGACCTGCGCGGCGATGAGATCGGGATAATGTTAAATGGATAAGAATGTGAATGTTTTCCTGAATGGATCCGATGCTCATTTCTTCAGCACTAATGGCGAGCCCCTGAGGGGTGATTGCGCTAAAATGAGCCACGCTCAGCCTAGCAATATCGCAACTCACGGCAAAATCCAGTAAAAGAAGTGCGACTACAGGTTCTCGATCCATGACCGGCCGCACGTTGATTGACGCGACATGCGTGCGGCGCTAATGATGAAGAGTGAGTAATGGCAAGAAAAAAACCGCCTTCAAGAGTCGTGGTTTCGCGGTCTCGAAATAATCCACATCGCAAGTTGATTGCTGCCGTGCCCACGTTGAGCCAGAGATTGGCACTCTCAGGGCAAGTGTCCTATGGGCCTTCGGCCAAGCATAAATTCCATCCAGTCGCGTACGGATTGGCACCTTATCAGGGACAAGATGTTGAGCGGACGTACTGCGACGAACATGCAAATTTTGATCAGAGCCAATGGGGGCAGATCCCCTTGCTCTTAGCGAGGGCAGTCAAACTGGGGCTTTGGTCTGAGCAAGACAATAAAGGTGCACCGAGCTTGCTGTGGACACTGTCTGACACTGGTTGGATTTACGAGCTACGTATTACCAATGCAGGACAGTTTCAGTATCACGGCTATCCGATACTGCCTGACGATGCATTTGCACGCCATGTTTTAGTGCGCGCCAGGGCGGTTCTCAATGCTGAAATGGGTCTTGCAAACTTCCATGATGCCGGGTTGGCATCAGCTATTGCCGCGGCAGAAGCCTTTTATCGATGAATACCTCTCGCTCTTTCACTTTTTCGGCCAACTGGCCAGATCCCACTGACGATGTGGCCGAGTTCAGATTGCAACTCGGCCACACGGTGATTTCAAGAATTGCGGATATTGGTAAAGGGACCAATCGTGATTACTTTCGTGCTTCGGCCACCACCCTTGCATTCTGGCTGGCGGATAACTGGTGGCGCCTGCGTTGGGAAACCCTTAGCGGGAATGGCCTTCCGTCGATCGATTGGCGTTTGCGTCATGAGTTGAATTCTGCCGCTGGTGGTGAGCTCTGGCCGCGCGTCATGATTTACAGCGTTGGCGATCGCATCGCTTTTGCTCCAAGTGTCGGGAAAAAGACAGTGGGTGGTCCACAGGCTTATTTTGATTTTCCAGTCGGTGTGGTGCCCGCGGATGACTATGAAAGGGAGCTGGATGCGCTGTTGGCTGCGATTCTTGGTCATTGCGCGAAGATGGCTGATGGCGAGGCTCTTCAAACCCTGGTCGCCCAAATCGCCAGAGAACGTAACGACCCGGAGCTGGCCGGCTGGAGGCGGCTGGAGGCTTGTCTGGGGTTCGATGCCGACATGGCGCCGGACGCGGTGATCAATGCCTTGGTTGACTTGGAAGCGATTGCTGGTGAAAACGGCGTTGAAGAAGCCGCACGCGCAGTTCCAGGTGCGAACTGTCCACAGACATTGCACACGGTGATCGAAGCCACCAAGGCATCGACCTTGGAGATTGATCTTGGTATGGCCGCAGAGATCAGTGAATTTTTGTCCGACCAGGCTTTGCCAAGCGCTGTCAGTCCGTGGCGGATGGCTGAAGTTGCCGCTGACCATCTCCGAGAAATCATCGGTATCGTGCGCGGGCCGCTTAACAATGACGAATTGACGGCACTGCTCAAGATTCGCTGGGACGATATCAAAGCCGCCACCGCAACAGCGAGGAAACTGCCCTATACCGCCCGCATCGATGGCCAGGGCAAATCGCGTGTCGCGCTCCAAAACAAAGTGCCGGTATCGCTACGCTTTGAGTTGATGCGTCAGCTAGGGGACGCCGTGTGGGCACAGGAGGAGCATTTTGGCATCGTGAGCCGCTCGAAAAGCGACCGACAACGATTCCAGCGCGCCTTTGCAAACAGTTTGCTGTGCCCCTTTGATGACATACAGAGAGAACTGGATGTGGCCAATCCCACGCCTGAGGACATGGAAGAGGTCGCTCGTCGATATGCGGTACACCCGTCAGTGGTTCGCTACCAATTGGTCTATAAGGGCTATCTTCCTTTTGAGAATGCCAGTGAGGCTGTTGAGGCGGTGTAGCGGCGATATTCACATCAGGATGATGGATCGATATCCGGCATGTGTTTACTCACACTGAATATTCGAATTGGTCGAAAGGAATAAGGACGAAATGAGCTTGAGCACCAAGTCGGGAGGGCTTCCCGAACTCGAAAAGGCGTGGACGGTAATCCCAAAGCAGTCCCATCTACGCCCTATTCGAAGTGCGTGAATAAGCATGGGCGATGAATTTTGTGCCTCGATCTTGAGAGATTAGATATGACAGTTTTTTCTGCAGGTCCTGACCTGATCTCTGCCCCAGAAGGGGATCCTCGGCGTCAGGCAATTGCCTCTCTAAGAGGTTACGCCTATCAGTTGCGAGTTAGTGCATTGGCTTGGATTGGCTTAAAAGCTGGAGAAGAGCTACATCTTGAAGTTGCTGAGGATTATGCGATTGCAACAGAAGACGCGCTAAAAGGTGTGCAGGTTAAAGATACGGCGAATTCTGGGTCATTGACGATCAATAACGCTGATGTCTCCGAAGCGCTAGACGCGTATGTCGATTTGGTCGAGCGCAATACTAACCGCCGGGTGAGCTTCCATTTTCTGACGACCGCAAGTCTGGGGAAAGAGCGGGATCACGCCGATCGGGTGAACGGACAAGGAGTGTTGGAATATTGGCGCCTGGCAGCAGCCGGAGCAGACGTCGCTCCACTCAGGAGGGCTCTATTGAGCGCTTTGTCATCAGACAAGGTGCGTCAATTTATTCAAACTCGCAATGACGAACAGCTAAGAGGTGAGCTATTAAGGCAAATTCATTGGGATTGTCAGCAGGAGGATCTGGCGGGAATTACCGAACAGCTCGATGCTTCAATAATTGAATTTGCTTCAGAGCGATTTGGATTGTCGCCGACCGATTGTAAGGGTCTTACGGATAGGGTGCTATGTGAAGTTTTGGATGCCATCGTTAAGCCACAGTCCGAGCGACGTTTACGCACTGCGGATCTGTTAAAGCTTTGTGAATCGCATACTCAGACTCCGGTGCCGAATGCGCTGTTAGTTCGTTTGCTGTCTGAGCAACTACCCGCGACGGCCAACAGGAATGTCTTGCAGCCAACATCTCTTCTTGAACCTGTTGAAAATCTGCCATTCCCATCCCTCATCGTGCCGAGGCAGTCGCTCATCACATCTGCACTGGGCTTATTGCACCAGCATCAATTTTTAGTCCTTGCAGGAGGGAGCGGCCTCGGTAAAACACTCGCTGCCCGCATGGTCGCCTCTCGATACGAGGGGCGTTGGCTTATTCTTGATCTGCGGGATATGCCTGCCGTCGAGATATGCCGGCGCATTGATACGGTGATAGGGCAGATTGTGTCTCGTAGCTTTGAAGGGATTATCGTTGATGATCTGAATGAGCTGGAAACATCTGCTGTCACGCTGAAAATGGCTCGACTCCTGCTCGCTATCAAAAGGCAGGATGGTGCATGTATTGTTACATGCTATAGGCAGCCCTCTAAGGCAGTTGCAGATCGTCTTGGTATCGAGGTTTTGCCATCGGTCCCAGTAGAAAATCTTAGTTTTGAAGAAGTAGCAGAATTAGTGCTTAAAGCAGGAGGCTCAGAGCGTGCAGCGTTTTTAGCGTATGTCTATGGCGGAAATGGGCATCCCCAACTGGTGCGCGCATTCATGGCCTATGCCAAGAGTATTGGATGGGCGGAGTTGGAGAGTAGCCAAGCCGTCACAAATATCGAAAACATCCAAGCGGATCTGAAATCTGATCAGCGTCAATTGCGCAGATCGCTGATTGATCGGTTCGATGAGAATACTCGAACGCTCTTATATCGACTCAGCCTGCTGATCGGTCGATTTGATCGAGCATTGGCTCTGCAAATAGGTGGGATAGATCCAGCCATCCGCCTTGCTGGAGAAAGTTTGGATCAGCTCGTAGGACCATGGATTGACGACGTGGGAGCGGAGCGCCTGCGAATATCACCACTTGTGGAACGTGCGGGCGAAGAGGTATTGGATAGCCAGGAACAGCAAGCTATTCATTGCCGCGCTGCCGAGGTACTGGCCGGCAATGAAGCGATCCAAGCTGAGAAAGCAAATGCTATTTATTTACATGCAAAAAGAGGCCATGCAGACTGGGTATTGTTAAAAATGGCCCTTGCAATCATAGCTGAAGGAATGAGGAAACCAAGTGCAATTGCTGATTGGATCCCCAGTCTTGTCGGCGAACCGACTGACGTTCTGATCTATCCACGTAATCCTCACACTTCACGTTATTTAAGATTTGCGCAACTTTTGCTGCTCGCTGAGCGTAAATCAGAAGAATTGCAGCTCTCTACATGGAGGGTGCTGTGCGAGGAAATTAAAAATGCGCCAAACGATGATGAGCGAGCAGTATTTGAGTATCTAGTTCTTAGTAAAGTACTCATTTCAAATAATCTTGCAAGTGTACTGCCCAATCCCATCGGACTCCTTGAGCGACACCACGAGCTGACAAGCTCTAATACCCAGTTCCAATCTGTCATGGCGGGTGCAGAGGAGCACCAGAGAGAGGAGAGTGGAGCACCTGTTAATGTATCCAGTCTCTTCTTTGTGACCCAGGCAATGGGCGTTCAAACGATAGAAAAGCAGTACGCTCTATTCGTCGAACTTGGAAAGCTTAGTAAGGAAGCGCGCGAAAAATACTTTTTAGAGCCGAATGACTCGCTTGACGCTTGCCATTCGATTGTCAACGCGGCTTGGCTTGCTGAGTTAAAGGCCGGCACGCTCGATTGGCAACGCGCTGCTGACACATTCCTTGGGCTCGCAACGCTTGTAGAGGAATGGGAGAAGAAAGAATTTGCTCTGTATTTCCACGTAGCGCGAAGTGTCATGCTTGATGAGTATGGAAATCAAACAAACCAAGCTTTGGAAGCGCTCGAGCTAGCTGACTCGGTATGCGGCGCCAACGCTATTACGACACGAGCGCGCGCAAGAATTTATTTTAGAGGTAAAAAATTTGCTGAATCTCTCTCTGCATTCGAACAGTTGTCATCAGACTTGTCGATGTATGGCCCTCTAGAACAGTTCTTTATTGGTAGAGAAACAGCGATCAGTGCATCGAAGATTGATGACTGGGCCAAATGCGCCGCGTGGTTTCAAATGGCGATCGACGCGTCGGAGAAGGTTGCCAGTGAGAATCTGGAACCGATGTTCTTGGGGGTAAGGGCAGACCATGCGCTTGCCATGTACAAGGCTGGAAATTTTGATGCAGCTATTGCGGAAATCGACAGTGTGTTATCTGATATGCCGCAGACGGAAGACGAATCATCGCTGAGTGCTGTCTATTGTCGCCGAGTAATACCCCATGGATTACTTTGGATGTATTCGCACGTAAAAAGCGGACACGCTGTGCTGGTCAATGATCAGCCGCCCGTTTTTGAGGCCGGGATGTGTAGTAATCCCGAGCCGCCGGCTGCAATACGGGAGCATCCTCGCACAAGCAAAATGACTTCCTGGCATCTTTGGGCCGCAATCAAGTCTTACCACTCGAGCGCCATCGAAGCACGGGCAGAATTGGACAAGCGAATTGGCGGGCGGATTTATCCAAGCCTCGAGTTTGTAACCAGGCACCGTTTCTTGGAAGACACTATTCGTAAGGTGGATGCTGTTGAGTTTGCCCAGCTCATTAAACCCTGGTTGGATGTCAATGCACTGGTTCATGCCAAGCGGGAGGAAATGAAAGCGGATTCACCGATCTCTCCCAAGGAGGGAGAAATTCCTTCACTACAAGGAATTCAGCTGGAAGACGAATGGATTGAAGGTAATGCGATAGATGCTATCCAAACCTTTGCAGTGAACGCAGCGATGAGCGGGCGCAGTGAATCATTGAAGACATTACAAGTTGCACTTGAAAATATTGTGCTGCCTAAAGGCGCGCGTAAAGTGCTTGAACTGATGATTTCGATTGATCCCGACGCGACCGAGGATACGTTGCAACGCTATGTGGCAGAGGAGATTCAGTCTGTTCTTAGAGGTAAGGATCAAACGCCAGAGCAGTTGTTTGCGTCGACATTACGATTTGTGCAGGTAGGAGCACGATCAAGCTTTAAGCCCGCAGTCGAAAGTCACTTAATTAGATGGGCAAAGCATCATTGGAGAGAAATGCTGCAGCGTCGGTTCGCTTTTAAAAATCCCGATGTCTACCTGCCGGCAATTGGTGCTACGTTGAGCGTACCCGGCCTGAATGGTATTGCTGCTATTCTTCTTGCCGCAGAACCAGCTTTAAAAATCAATCTCTCTGAGAGCTTCAGGATTTGGTTAAAAAGCCTTCGTTAACGTAATAAGCACAGCGAATCAGGGAAACGCCGATAGCCATATCGGCTTTATGGCTGCCAGTTCGCAAAGACGCTGATGCAGCTCCTCGTCATCAGGACGAGGAGATTCGTAGTGGTACAAGGAGCGGGGAATTCCTATCAGCCCGCCAGCTTGCGATCCCACTTGCAGATAACGTGAACGTAAGTCCGTCTCCATCGGACTTTGCGAGTGCTTTCCCATCTCGCAACCAGTTCCGCAACTGAAGGTCACTAAGCTTGCTCGTGGAATCCGTTTTCGATATTTTTTCCCCCACCTTCGTTAGGAGTAGGTCAGCTGGATGAGTGGCCAGGAAATTGGCGCAATATCAGAGTAGTGTTCGTTCCAGCTACCCGCTGAGCTGCCCAAGTGGGTAGCTAGGGCGATATATTGGTATAAACAAGGATAAAGTGTCAAAAATGAAGAACCCGCTACAGTAGCGGGTTCTGGGGTGATTTTATGTTCGAGGATAGCCTTGGATATACTCACATCAAAATGATGTCGTACTGCTCCTGCTGATAATCACTCTGCACCTGCAAGGAAATCGGCTTGCCGATGAAATCCCCCAGCATGGCCAGGTGTTGCGATTCTTCCTCCAGGAACATGTCCACCACCACCTGCGAGGCCAGGATGCGGAATTCGCGCGGATTAAACTGCTTGGCTTCGCGCATGACTTCGCGCAGGATTTCGTAGCACACCGTGCGCGAGGTCTTGACCTGTCCGCGTCCCTTGCAGGCCGGGCAGGTTTCGCACAGGATATGGGCCAGCGATTCGCGGGTGCGCTTGCGGGTCATTTCCACCAGCCCCAGGGTGGAGAAGCCCGATACCGAGATCTTGGTGCGGTCACGCTGCAAGGCCTTGCCCAGCTCGGCCAGCACGGCCTGGCGATGCTCCGTGCTTTCCATGTCGATGAAATCCAGGATGATGATGCCGCCCAGGTTGCGCAGCCGTAACTGGCGTGCAATGGCGTGCGCCGCTTCCAGGTTGGTCTTGAAGATGGTGTCGTCGAAGTTGCGACCATTGACGAAGCTGCCGGTGTTCACATCGATGGTGGTCATCGCTTCGGTCTGGTCGACGATCAGGTAGCCGCCTGACTTCAGGTCCACCCGTCGTCCCAGCGCCCGTTCGATTTCCTCTTCCACGCCATACAGGTCGAACAGCGGGCGCTCGCCACGATAGTGCATCAGCTTGGTCAGCACCGAAGGCGTGTAGATGGCGCCGAACTCCTGCAGCATGTGGAAGTTCTCGCGCGAATCGACCTGGATGGTGGCGGTATGGTCACTGACGAAGTCGCGCAGCACGCGTTGCGCCAGCGACAGGTCCTGGTGCAGCAGGGTCGGTGCTGGCTTGGTCTTGGCCTGCTTGGTGATGGTGGCCCAGGTGGTGCGCAGGTATTCGACGTCCATCTGCAGGTCGGCGTCGGAGGCGTCCTCGGCCATGGTGCGGATGATGAAGCCGCCTTTTTCTTCTGGCGGCAGCAGGGCCTGTACCTTGCTGCGCAACAGTTCGCGCTCGGCTTCGTTTTCGATGCGTTGCGAGATGCCGATGTGCTTGTCCTGCGGCAGGTAGACCAACATGCGCCCGGCAATGGAAATCTGCGTGGACAGGCGCGCGCCCTTGGTGCCGATCGGATCCTTGATGACCTGCACCGTGATGGTCTGGCCATCGTGCAACAGTTTCTCGATGGGAATGGCCGGCGCGTTCTGGCCGTCGTGCGGACGGGCTTCCCAGATGTCGGCCACGTGCAGGAAGGCGGCACGCTCCAGGCCAATGTCGATGAAGGCCGATTGCATACCCGGCAGTACCCGCACTACCTTGCCCAGATAGATATTGCCGGCCAGGCCGCGTGAGAGCGTGCGCTCGATGTGCAGTTCCTGCACCGCCCCCTGCAGGATCAGCGCCACGCGCGTCTCCTGCGGCGTGATGTTGATGAGGATGTCTTCGCTCATAGGATGCGAACGCCCGCTTGTTGTAATAGTTGAGCCGTCTCGAACAGCGGCAGTCCCATGATACCGGAATGGCTGCCCACGATATGGCTGATGAAGACCGACGCCAGGCCTTGGATGCCGTAGGCACCAGCCTTGTCGTAAGGCTCGACGGTGTTGCAATAGGCGGCGATGGCCTCGTCGGTGAGCGCGGCGAAGCTGACGTCGGATTGCTGCACGATCTGCCAGACCTCGGTGTCCACGCCATGCGTGACGCCCACGGCCACGCTGGTCAAGACCTGGTGGGTGCGGCCGGAGAGCAGGGTGATCATGCGCACCGCTTCGTCGTGATCGGCCGGCTTGCCCAGGATCAGGTCGTCCACCACCACGGTGGTGTCGGCCGCGAGCAGCGGGCGATGCGGCAACTGGCGCAGGATCATGGTCTGCTGGGCGCTGTCGAGCTTGGCGCGGGTCACGCGGGCGACGTAGTCCAGCGGGGCTTCGCCGGGCAGCACGCTTTCGTCGACTTCCTTGTCCGAGAGCAGCAGTTCGAAATCGATGCCGATCTGGCGCAGCAGTTCGCGCCGGCGCGGGCTTTTGGAGGCGAGGTAGATTTTGTGGTCCGCTTGTTTCATTGAGCCATGCATCATGTCAAAGGCCGGTGCCAGCAGGGCTGGCCGGCGGTGGACGAATTCAGGCGCGGTGATACGGATGGTTCTGCGTAATCGACCAGGCCCGGTACAGTTGCTCGGCCAGCATCACCCGCACCATGCCATGCGGCAAGGTCATGCTGGAGATGCGGATGAGCGTGTCGGCCCCCGCCTTGAAGCCGGGATCGAGACCATCGGCGCCGCCGATGACGAAGGCCACGTCGCGCCCATCCTGTTGCCACTGCACCAGTTGTTGCGACAACTGCACCGAGGTCCAGTCGCGGCCGCGCTCGTCCAGCGCAATCACGCGCGCCCCCTTGGGCAGCGCCGCTTCGATCTTCTCGCGCTCCTGCGCCATCACGGTCTCGGCCGTGCGGCTGCCGGAGCGCTCGACGGGTTTGATTTCCTTGAGGATGATCCGGCATTCCGGGGGCATACGCTTGGCGTACTCCTGGAAGCCGGTCTCGATCCACGCCGGCATCTTGTGGCCGACGGCGGCGATGACCAGCTGCATCAAGCCTTGCTGGAACGCTTGGCGGCCGGCTTCTTGGCGGTCTCGCTCTTGGCCGGCGCCACGCGCACGGTCTTGCCGGTCGGGGTCTTGGGCGCAGCCGCCTTGCGGGTGGTGGCGGCCTTGGTCGTGGTGGTTTTGCTGCCGGCAGCCGTGCCACGGGTGGTGGTGGTCTTGGCTGCGGTGGTCTTGGTGCCGGTGGTACGGGTAGTGCGGGTCGACCCGGTGGCAGCGCGGGTACCGGTGGTGGTCGCAGTGGTCGTGCGCGGCTTGCGGGCCGGCTTCTTCGGTGCGTCCTCATCATCGTCCAGGGCCTGGCTGGCTTCGACCGCTTCGGCCTGGGCGCGGGTGCGGCGGGTCTTGGGGGCCGGGGCTTCGTCGGCGGCGGCGCGCTTGGCGGCAGCCGAGGTGCCGGTGCGCTTGGCTGCACCCAGCTTGACTTCCTTGTCACCCCAGATTTCTTCCAGGCGGTAGTAGGTACGGATGGCCGGCTGCATGATGTGCACGATCATGTCACCCAGGTCGACCAGCACCCATTCGCCGGTGTCTTCGCCTTCGATGCTGACGACGTTGCCGCCCTTGGCCTTGACCTTGTCGCGCACGGAGGCAGCCAGCGCCTTGGTCTGGCGGTTCGAGGTACCGGAGGCAATGGCCACACGGTCGAACAGGCTGGTCAGGTGCGTGGTGTCATAGATGCGGATTTCTTGGGCCTTGACGTCTTCCAGGGCGTCCACGACCAGGGTTTGCAGTTTTTTGATGTCCATTGGTTTAATGTCGGTACAGATGTTGTTGTTCGATATAGTCTAGCACCCTGCCCGGGATCAGCGAATCGGGTCGGGTGCCGCGTTGCAGCTGGGCACGGATTTCAGTCGATGAAATATCGACCGCCAGCCCTAAGGCCAGGTAGCCGTATCCGTGCGGGGTGCTGCGGATGTCTTGCGGCGCAGCGTTGCGCCGCTTGAATTCTTCTCTCACGGCCGGCGGCACGTGCGCGTCGGCCAGCTCGAAGCCGGGCCGGGAGGCGGCGCACAGGTGCGCCAGGTCAAACAGTTCCTGCCAGTGTTGCCAGGTGTCCAGGTGCTGCAACTGGTCGGCGCCCATCAGGAACACGATGGACACTGCCGGCCCCAGCTCGGCGCGCAGCGCGCGCAGGGTGTCGATGGTGTAGGTGGCGCTGGCGCGGCGGATTTCCTGTTCATCGATCACCACCGGTACCTGCTGGCGGTCGAAGGCCAGCCTGACCATTTCCACGCGATCGGCCGGCGCCGCCTGCAAGCCATGCTTCTGCCAGGGATTGCCGGTGGGAATGACGCGCAGCTCATCCGGTTGCAGCAGTTGCACGAAGTGCTCGGCCAGGCGCACATGACCATTGTGCACCGGATCGAAGCTGCCGCCGAGCACGGCAATGCAGCGTGGCGCCGCAGGCGGCGCCATTACAGCCATTCCTTGTGTACCAGGAAGTCCGAATACAGCGCAGCTTCCGGGCTGCCGGGTTCGGGATGCCAGTCATAGCGCCATTTCACCAGCGGCGGCATGGACATCAGGATGGACTCGGTACGGCCCCCCGATTGCAGCCCGAACAGCGTGCCACGGTCGAAGACCAAGTTGAATTCCACGTAACGTCCGCGGCGATAAGCCTGGAAGTCGCGCTCGCGCTCGCCATAGGGGGTGTCGCGGCGGGCTGCCACGATGGGCAGGTAGGCCTCCAGGAAGGCGTCGCCCACGCTGCGTTGCATGGCAAAGGCTTGCTCGAAGGGCAGGGCGTTGAAGTCATCGAAGAAGATGCCGCCCACGCCACGCGGTTCCTTGCGGTGTTTCAGGTAAAAATATTCATCACACCAGGCCTTGAAGCGCGGATACAGGTCTTCGCCATAGGGCTGGAGGGCAGCGCGGCAGGTGCGGTGGAAGTGGACTGCATCTTCCTTCACACCGTAGTAAGGCGTGAGGTCCATGCCGCCGCCGAACCACCAGACCGGCTCTTCACCCTCGGCATGGGTGCTGAAGAAGCGCACATTCATATGCACCGTCGGCACATAGGGATTGCGCGGATGCAGCACCAGCGACACCCCCATGGCTTCCCAGGCGCGGCCGGCCAATTGCGGGCGGTTGGCTGCAGCCGAGGGCGGCAGCTTCTGGCCCATCACGTGCGAGAAGCCCACGCCGCCGCGCTCCAGCAGGTTCCCTTCCTCCAGCAGGCGCGAGGTGCCGCCGCCGCCTTCGGGACGTTCCCAGGAATCCGACAGGAAGGACTTGCCATCGGCCGCTTCCAGGGCCGCGACGATGCGCTCTTGCAGGTCTTGCAGGTAAGCCTTGACGGCTGCGGTAGGGGTGGAGGTGTTGGAATGGGTGGTCACGGGCGAGTCGCTCTGATGCACGGTTACTGGACGGAAATGCGTTCCAACCCGCCATTGTACCTTGCCAGGCCCACCCTGGGGCGGCAAAAGCCGGTCCGGCACACGCCCGGACCGGCAATGTGGGGCATTGGCCTCAGCTTTGCGGCGGCTGCGCCAGCGGTACCGCCACCTGGTAGGTGGCCGGGGCCGGCCAGCCTTGCTTCAGGCAGACCTCGGCGATGGCGTTCTGCACATCGTTGTAGACCTGGCCGAAATTGGGCGTGGGCGCGTGCACGCGGATGGCGATCAAGGTGCCGGTGGCATTGAATTCCTGGATTGCGATGCCCGGCGCCGGGGTCTGCAACACGTTGGGGATGGCGGTGATGCGGTCGGTCAGCTTGGCGATGGCTTGCTGTGGATCAACACTGTAGGCAATCTGGCAACGCAGGTCGGTACGGCGGGTGGCATTGACGTTGTAGTTGATGATGTTTTCCGAGAACAGCTTGTTGTTGCCGATGATCACGCGCAGGTTGTTGTCGGTGGTGATGATGGTGGTCACCAGTCCAATGTCGGATACCGAACCGGTCTGGCCAGCCGCGGTGATGTAGTCGCCTACCTTGAAGGGGCGCAGCACCACCAGGAAGATGCCGGCCGCGAAGTTCGACAGCAGGCCCGACCAGGCCACGCCCAGCGCCACGCCGACCGCGCCGATGACGGCGGCAAACGAAGTGGTGGGGACGCCGCAGACTTCCAGGATGCCCATCACCAGCAGGATGCGCAGGATCACGTGCATGGCCGAGCTGGCATAGTTGACCAGGGTGGTTTCGAACTGGCGTGCGGTCAGTACGCGGCGCACCACCTTGGCCAGGGTATTGATCAACATGCCGCCGATGATCCAGATGACGATGGCGGCGATCACCTTCAGGCCGAAGGGCACCAGATAGAGGTTGATGAGGGTGTCGAAGTTGAGCAGGTGGGTGGGCATCGGTATTTCCTTTTCTTGTGTCGTGACAATTCGTGGCAATGCGTGCCAATGAGTGGCAGGGTGTGCGGCACCGGTTGTGCTTAGTCCGAGCCAGGCCGGTTTTTGTTGCACAGCCAGCGCCCAAAACGAAATCCCCCGCAACACTGGCTGCGTTGCGGGGGACCGGTCAGCTCATTTGCTGGGCTGTAGAACGCTGTTTAACGTTTGAGCGCGCGCCAGCCGATGTCGCGACGCATCTGCGAACCGGCGAAGTGGATCAGGTCAGCGGCGTCATAGGCGTGCTTCTGCGCGACCTTGACACTGTCGCCCAGGCCCACCACGCACAGCACGCGGCCACCGTTGGTGGTCAGCTTGTCGCCGGTGAGGGTGGTGCCGGCATGGAAGGTCACGCAATCGGCGGTCTCGGCCGGGATGTCGGTGATCAGATCACCACGGCGCGGTTCTTCCGGGTAGCCATGGGCAGCCATCACCACGCCCAGCGCGGTGCGGCGGTCCCATTCCAGTTCCACCTTGTCCAGCGAGCCGGTCACGGCATGTTCGAATACGGTCAGCAGATCCGTCTTCAAGCGCGCCATGATCGGCTGGGTTTCCGGGTCGCCCATGCGGCAGTTGAATTCCAGCGTCTTGGGGTTGCCTTCGGCATCGATCATCAAGCCTGCATACAGGAAGCCCGAGAAGGGGATGCCATCCTTGGCCATGCCCTGCACGGTAGGCACGATGATCTCGCGCATGACGCGCGCGTGCAGCGCCGGAGTGACGATGGGGGCCGGCGAATAGGCGCCCATGCCACCGGTATTGGGGCCTTGATCGTGGTCTTGCAGGCGCTTGTGGTCCTGGCTGGTGGCCAGCGGCAGGATGTTCTTGCCGTCGACCATGACGATGAAGGATGCTTCTTCGCCGGCCAGGAATTGCTCGATCACCACGCGCGCGCCGGCGTCGCCCAGCTTGTTGTCGGAGAGCATCATGTCCACGGCGGTATGCGCCTCTTCCAGCGTCATGGCCACCACCACGCCCTTGCCAGCGGCCAGGCCGTCAGCCTTGATGACGATGGGCGCGCCCTGCTGGGCGATGTAGTCATGGGCGGCGGCCACGTCCGAGAAGGTCTGGTATTGGGCAGTGGGGATCGCATGGCGCTGCATGAAGGCCTTGGCGAAGTCCTTGGAGCTTTCCAGTTGCGCCGCTTCCTTGGTGGGGCCGAAGATTTTCAGGCCGCGGGCGCGGAAGACGTTGACGATGCCGGCCGCCAGCGGGCCTTCGGGGCCGACCACGGTCAGCGCCACGTGCTCCTGCTCGACGAAGTCGGCCAGTGCCATCGGATCGGTGATGGCGATGTTTTGCAGACGCTCGTCGAGCGCGGTGCCGCCATTGCCGGGAGCGACATAGACCGTCTGGATGCGCGGCGACTTGGCGATGGCCCAGGCCAGCGCATGTTCACGGCCACCGGAGCCGACAACTAGGATTTTCATGGGAATAGGAAGAAAAGAGTGGCGAATGGGGGCGAAATGTCCGAATTATCCGGGTCGTATGAAGAATTATTCTTCGATCACGGCGTTGGTATAGAGCTCTTGGGTATCGTCCAGGTTCTCCAGCGCATCCAGCAGCTTCTGCATCTTGACGCCATCCTCGCCGGCAAACACGGTCTCGGTGGAGGGCTTCATGGTGATCTCGGCCACTTCGGCCTTGAAGCCGGCGGCTTCCATGGCGCTCTTGACGGCGGCGAAGTCGTTGGGGGCGGTCAGCACTTCGATGCCGCCTTCGTCATCGGTGATGACGTCTTCGGCGCCGGCTTCCAGGGCCGCTTCCATGACGGCGTTCTCATCGGTGCCGGGGGCATACATCAATTGGCCACAGTGCTTGAACAGGAAGGCCACCGAGCCTTCGGTCCCCATGTTGCCACCGAACTTGGAGAAGGCGTGACGCACTTCGGCGACCGTACGCACGCGGTTGTCGGTCATGCAATCGACGATGATGGCCGCGCCGTTGATGCCATAGCCTTCATAGCGCACTTCTTCATAGTTCACGCCATCCAGGGCGCCGGTGCCGCGCTGGATGGCGCGGGTCACGTTGTCCTTGGGCATGTTGGCGTCGGAGGCACGGTCCACCGCCAGGCGCAGACGCGGATTGGTATCCGGGTCGCCCCCACCCATGCGGGCAGCGACGGTGATTTCCTTGATCAGACGGGTCCAGACGCGACCGCGCTTTTCATCCTGACGGCCTTTACGATGCTGAATATTGGCCCATTTGCTGTGTCCAGCCATGTTCAATCTTTCCTGCGAGAGGGTGAGGCCAGAACCGTCTTGTGGTCGCCACCGCCGCCCTTCGCGCTCGCTGCGGCAAGACCGGCAGGCGGATGCAACGAATCGGTGCAGAGGGAGACCAAGCACAGGCAGGACCGATCATGTCCATCCTGCCACCATGTTCTGACTATAATCGGGCGGGCATTTTACCATACCGCCACCCCGTCATTTTTGCCCTCAAGGCTGAGTTGAGATGATTAATCCGCTTCCCATTGCTTCCCATCCCGGCGGGCTCCTGTGCCTGCTGCCGCAACTGGCCAACCGCCATGGTTGCATCACCGGCGCCACCGGCACCGGCAAGACCGTCACCTTGCAGGTGCTGGCCCAGGCCTTGTCCGATATCGGGGTGCCGGTCTTCATGGCCGACGTCAAGGGCGACCTGTCCGGCCTGGGCAAGGCCGGCAGCGCCTCGCCCAAGACCACGGCGCGCCTGGCCCAACTGGGTCTGCCCGAACCGGCCTGGGCCGCCGCCCCGGTGGCGTTCTGGGATGTCTATGGCCAACAGGGCCACCCGGTCCGCGCCACCATTTCCGACATGGGGCCGCTGATGCTGGCGCGCATGTTGAACCTGAACGACACCCAGCAAGGCGTGTTGCAACTGGTATTCAAGATCGCCGACGACCACGGCCTGTTGCTGCTGGACACCAAGGACCTGCGCGCCATGCTGCAGCACGTGGGCGAGAACGCCGCCCAGTTCAAGACCGAATACGGCAATATCTCGGCCGCCAGCGTGGGCGCCATCCAGCGCGGCCTGATCGCCATTGATGAACAGGGCGGCGACCGCTTCTTCGGCGAACCGATGTTGAACATCGAAGACTGGATGCAGACCGACGCCCAGGGCCGCGGCGTCATCAACATCCTGGCCGCCGACCGCCTGATGAACGCGCCGCGTCTGTATTCCACCTTCCTGCTGTGGATGCTCTCGGAACTGTTCGAACACCTGCCCGAGGTGGGCGATCTGGACAAGCCCAAGATGGCCTTCTTCTTCGACGAAGCACACCTGCTGTTCGATGAGGCGCCCAAGCCGCTGTTGCAGAAGATCGAACAGGTGGTGCGCCTGATCCGCTCCAAGGGCGTGGGCATCTACTTCGTCACGCAAAATCCGCTGGACATCCCCGATACCGTCCTGGGCCAGCTCGGCAACCGCGTGCAGCACGCCCTGCGCGCCTACACCCCGCGCGACCAGAAGGCGGTGCAGGCCGCCGCCGAGACCTTCCGCCCCAATCCCATGGTCAATACCGCCCAGGCCATCACCGAGCTGGGCGTGGGCGAGGCGCTGGTGTCCTTCCTCGATGACAAGGGCCGGCCCAATATGGTCGAGCGCGGTTATGTACTCACTCCCGCTTCGCAGATCGGCCCCCTGAGCGCAGAAGAGCGCCGCGCCCTGATCGCCAGTTCGCTGGTGGCCGGCGTCTACGAGCAGGCCATCGACCGTGAATCGGCCTATGAACGCCTGAAGGGGCGCGCCGTGCAACAGCCGCAGGCGGCCCCGGCCCCGACGCCGAATCAGCCGCCGGCCCCCGCACCCGCACCGCCTCCGGTGGATGACAACGCCTGGGGCGCCTCGGCCGGCCACACCGCACCAGCGCCCGCGACCGGCTCCCGCCCCAGCGGTGGCGCCCGTATGCCTTCCCGGCAGCCGCAGCCCCAAGCGCAACCGCTGCCGCAGCAAGACGAGGGTGGCGGCCTGGGCGATCTGCTCAAGGATGCTGCGGGCGGCCTCTTCGGCAACGGCAACGGCAACGGCAGCCGCCGCAGCGATTCGCCCTTGCAAGCCATGGTCAAGTCGGCGGCGCGCAGCATTGGTTCACAGGTGGGACGCGAACTGATCCGCGGCGTCCTCGGCTCGCTGATGAAGAAGCGTTGACCCCTGGCGCGCCGGTGCAAGGCCGGCGCGGCGTTCAGGCGCTTGGGTGCTTAGGTGCTTAAGGCGTTGAAATGTTTACAATGGCGGCCATGACTGCTGCCACTTCCCACTCCACCCCGCGCCAGGCCTTCCTGGGCGGGCTCTTGCTTGCCATCGTCGGCGCCATCTTCTTTTCCGCCAAGGCCATCGTGGCCAAGCTGATGTACCGTTACCAGGTCGATGCGGTCATGGTCATCACGCTGCGCATGGTGTTTTCCTTCCCGATGTTCGCCGCCGTGGCGATCTGGAAGGCACGCACCCAGCCGCCGCTGGCGCGCGCCGATTATCTGCGCATCCTGGTGCTGGGGCTGATGGGCTACTACCTGTCGAGCTTCCTCGACTTCCTCGGCCTGCAATACATCTCGGCCGGGCTGGAACGGTTGATCCTGTTCCTCACCCCTTCCTTCGTGATGCTGATCGCCTTTTTCTTCTTCAAGCGCAAGGTCGGGGCGATTGAGTGGGGGGCGCTGCTGGTGTCCTACTTCGGTACCGTGCTGGTCTTGCAGCATGACCTGCACACCGGCGGCAGCGAAGTCATCCTGGGCAGCGCCCTGGTGCTGGGCTCGGCCTTGAGCTATTCGATCTACCTGATCGGCTCGGGCGAACTGGTGCGCCGGGTCGGCGCGGTGCGGCTGGTGGCTTATGCCATGTGCGTCTCCAGTGTGGCCTGCGTGATCCAGTTCTTCATCTTGCGCCCCCCGGCCGAGCTGCTCACCCAGGTGGCCCCGGTGTATCAGCTTTCACTCTTCAATGCGGTGTTCTGCACCGTGCTGCCGGTGTTTTTGACCATGGTGGCGGTGGCTCGCATCGGCGCCCCGACGGCCGCCCAGGCCGGGCTGGTGGGGCCGGTTTCCACGCTCTTCATGGGCGCCGTGCTGCTGGATGAACCCATTACCGCCATCCAGCTGCTGGGCACTGCGCTGGTGCTGGCCGGCATGTGGCTGCTGTCGCGCAAGAAGCGCTGAGGCGTTCTATACTGGCCCACCGCAAGTGAATTTCCAGGCTTGATACTGACCGACTACAGGAGACCCAGATGGCAAAAGCAATCCGCATGAACAAGACCGGCGGCCCCGAGGTGATGGAATACGTGGACGTCGAGGTGGGCGAGCCGGGTGCCGGCCAAGTGCGCATCCGCCATGCTGCCATCGGCCTGAACTTCATCGATTGCTATTTCCGCGCCGGTCTCTATCCGCAACCGCTGCCTGCCGGCCTGGGCCAGGAAGGCGCCGGCACCATCGAAGCGGTGGGGCCGGGTGTGAGCGACTTCAAGGTGGGCGACCGCGTAGCCTACGCCGGCCGTCCCAATGGCGCCTATGCCGAAGAACGGGTGATGCCGGCCGACATTCTGGTCAAGCTGCCCGATGCCATCAGTTTCGATACGGCCGCGGCCATGATGTTGCAGGGCATGACCGTGCAATACCTGCTGCGCCAGACCTACGTGGTGCAGCCGGGCGAGACCATCCTGTTCCATGCCGCTGCTGGCGGCATCGGCCTGATCGCCTGCCAGTGGGCCCGCGCGCTGGGTGTGAACCTGATCGGCACCGTTAGCAGCGAGGAAAAAGCCGCCCTGGCCAAGCAGCACGGCGCGGCCCACGTGATCAACTACAAGGCCGAGAACTTCGTCGAGCGTGTCAAGGAAATTACCGGGGGCAAAGGCGTTCCGGTAGTCTATGACTCCATCGGCAAGGATACCTTCATGGGCTCGCTGGATTGCCTGCGCCCGCGTGGCATGATGGTCAGCTTCGGCAATGCCTCCGGCCCGGTGGCGCCGTTCGGCGTGTCCGAGTTGGCTGCGCGCGGCTCGCTGTTCCTGACCCGGCCCTCCCTGGGCAATTACATCGCCACTCGCGCCGAGCTCGATGCCACTGCGGGCGACCTGTTCCACATGGTGCAAAGCAAGCAGATCAGCATCGAGATCAACCAGCGCTATGCCTTGAAGGATGTGGGCCAGGCTCATGCCGACCTGGAAGGTCGCAAGACCACCGGCTCGACCATCCTGATTCCGTGACCGTCTGAAACCCCCGATTTAAAGGGGGGAGCCAGTCTGATTGTTCACTTGTACCCGCCCAAAGAGGAAGCATCATGGACCAGCCCACGCACGCCCCCGGTCTTGACAACCCCATGGGCCATCCTCCCGAGCAGGCCGCCGGCACCGATGGCACGCCCAAGTTCGGGCGGCTGTTGGTGGTGCTGATCTGCGCGGTGTTGCTGATCGTGGTCATCACCTTCGCCAGCGAAGCCTATTTTTCCTAGCCGCTTAGCCGTTTGGGTGGCGGATATCGAAATTATTCGGTGAGAATCTCGCAAGATATCGGTATTTGCCCACGACTATGCGTTGATCACGCATTTTTTCCCGTCTTGATCGTCAAATGCAGCCTTTGACGCCTGCGACTTCCACGCAGGCGCATCCAGGGAACATTTTTGGCGGGAGAGGGAGATGGGATGGAGCTGGAGCAAGGCCCGGTACTGGTGTGGTCGTCTGATCATGGTATTCACCTTGGCAACCTGCCTGGTGGCTGCGGGCAGTACAGTGGCCACAGCGGCCGAGAATGGCGTGACGCCCACCGAGATCGTGCTGGGCCAGTCGGCGCCCTTCACCGGGCCGGCGGCCGAGATCGGGCGTGATTTCCAGGAGGGCGCGCGCAGCTACTTTTCCCAGGTCAATGCCAAGGGTGGCATCCATGGCCGCCGCGTGCGCCTGTTGAGCCTGGACGACCGCTACGAGCCTGAGCGTACCCTAGCCAATACCCAGCAACTGATCTGGCGCGACAAGGTATTCGCCCTGTTCGGCTATTCCGGCACGCCCACCGTGCTGGCGGCGCTGCCGGCCATGCGCGAGGCCGGCATCCCGCTGATCGCCCCGCATTCGGGCGCCAGCAGCTTGCGCGAGCCCTTCAAT